>CAWHVY010000008.1:0-256114 GCA_963832925.1 uncultured Acidimicrobiaceae bacterium
CGCTGAGCTACAGCCGCGCGTAACTGCGTACATCTGAATTCTCGACGTTCGTCACGTTCGAGACTCAAGAGTACAACGCTTCGCGACGGAGTGACTTCCGGCGACTGCGATCGCTGTCCGATACTTCTCAGCGATTTCGGAACTATCTCTCAGCCGACTGACAGAACCCTCACATGCCTCTCACAAACGCCTTCTCTACTTTGAAGAGTGTTCCTTTGAAAGGGGAGAAATCATGAAGAACCTAACCACCCGATCATTCGTGGCACTGGCGCTCGCCGCCGCCATGGGTATCGGAATTCCAACAATTGCCAGTGCCGATTCGACGACCACCACGACCACCACCGTGCCGAGCGCCAGTTTCATCACGGCGCAAAAGGCGCTGGAGGTCCAGTTGGCCAACCGTTCGACGCAGCTCACGCACCTCACCGCTGACGTGACAGCAGCGGTATCGCTGAACGCCAGCACCTCGGCCGTACTCCAGGCTCGCCTCTTGACCGAAGAGACCAGCATCAACGCCTTGATTGCCAAAGTTCCCAACGACACCACACGGGCCGAGTTGAACGCGGACCGCGCGGCGATGTTGAAGGACAATCGCGTCTACGCCGTGATGTCCCCACAGGTCTTCGAGATGATCGAGGCTTCGGTGGTCGCCGGTCAAGTGACGACGATGCAGGGCAACGAGACGACACTGCAGTCAGAGGTCAACTCGATTGTCGGTCTGCCGGGTTACAAGAACGCCCTCAATCACTACAACAACTACGTGGCCCGTCTTTCGAACTGGTCAACGCGAATTGTGAGCGTCGAGGCCACCGTGCTCGCCCAGACGCCGCAGGGCTACCCGGGCAACACCAAGGTCTTCGTCAACCAGAACCACAACATTCTGAACGCGAACATCGCCTTGGCCTACGCCGGATATGACGCCAGCATCATCGGACTCGCGACCGGCGGCTACACCGGTTCTTGAGTCGTCAACGCCTGACATGGCGGCTGGTGGCTTCGGCCATCAGCCGCCATTGTGGTGTGCGGGCCGGCGATTCGTTAGCAGTAGTGATCGAGACGGCTTAGTCGCAACATCGTGAGCAGCAGTGTGTCCTCACTCTTGTTCGCCGCGAGTGTGTACGCCGTCGCCGGTTCGCGTGCATCCACAGACCTCGTCGTGACAGAGCTCGATCCACCAAGCACGCTCTCAAGTGCCTGGGTATAGGCCGAGGACACCACGCCGTGATAGCAGCCGATCGACGACCGGGCTCCCTTCACGTTCTCGAGGACGTAGTGGTACACACCGTGCGGATAGCCCGGGACTGGCGAAAAGAGTCCGTTGCACGAATCCAGTGATGACACGGGAACGGTCTTTCCGTTCATCGCGACGTTGTCGTAGATGCCGTAGCCGTCAAAGGCGAAGCCGAGGATCACCGGGCGTCGCGACGCCGCGTTCACTTCACGGACGGCGCTCGTGGTCTTGCTCGTCAGGGACGTGACCGACGTGACCGCCACCGCCCCGCCCGTCGCGTACGACACCAGGCACGCCGGAAGGCCGTGATAGTGGTACTGCCCTCCGGGCCCCGGGTGTCCATCGCATGAGTCGAGGAAGGAGGCCGAGACACCGTTCACGGTCGCGATGAAGTTGTCGCTGGTGGCCACCGTCGAGTGATTGGCTTCGTAGGGATTGAACAGCGCCGCACCGTCGAGCAAGAAGCCGATCGGCCCCTGGTTCGCCTCGGTGACCGTCTTTGAGTAGATGGGCGTGATCGGGAGTGTGTAGTCGTAGTTCTGGTCGCGCAGCACCGAGGCCGACGAAATCACGTTGGCCCCGGAGGCACTCACGTTGAAGGGGTTCGACGGGACGGCATAGTTCGTCGCCACAAATGACGAGGCCGGCAAACCATCGGAGGTAAACGTCCACGAACCCTTGCCCACGCTCACTGCGACATTGGACGTCCACTTCACGCGGCGAACGGCCGCGACTTCACTTTGACGCGTGGTCGCGCTGTACGTGCGCGTCGTACTCGCGTTCGCGACCGCAGGGGTCATCGCTCCCACCAGCAATGCCGCGACGGCGACCAGGAGTGGACCGAGCCGAACTCTCATCTTGAACCCTTTCACTCAATTCGTGGGTGCCGCTTTCCACCAGACTAGTGACGAGGCGAAACACTTAAATGTCATTGGTTACAGGGCTAGCGTACGATAATCTATGATATTTCAATGATTACTGCGAGTACAGACCAACTCTGCATTACCAGTCACTAGAATATAGTTGTTTATATCGGCTTGGAGGCGTAACGAATGGAATATGAGCTTTCAATGACCACTTCAGAGTGGGAGAAGCGCCTGGGAGCGGAAGTGCGGCGCCTTCGTGTTGCTCGCGGCCTCACCCAACTTGACCTCGCCGAGCAAGCCAACGTCTCGATTTCGACGATTCGGTACCTCGAAGCAGGCAGGGGCTCCTCCCTGGCCACCCTCATTCGGGTGGCCAAAGTACTCGATCGCTCACAGTGGCTCTCATCGTTCGCACCGACCGCACCATCCATCAGTCCCATACAACTGCTGCGTGAGCAGAATCGCAAGGCCAGCGCGGAGCGCTCGCGTGTTCGCAAGAAGATTGAGACGCAGTGACCTACGTGCCGACGCAGGTCATTGAAGTCTCCGCGTGGGGACAGGTCGTCGGTGCGGTGGCGCGCGACCCGACGACGGGGTTCTTCGCCTTTGAATATGACCGGGACTGGATCGAGGGCGGCGTCGAACTTGCGCCGATCCACATGCCGCTGAGCTCCCAGGTCTACCTCTTCCCAGAACTGCCGACGGCGACGTTCTATCGACTGCCGGCGATGTTGGCCGATGCGTTGCCGGACCGATTCGGGAACTCTCTGGTCGACGCCTGGATGGCCGAACACGGCATCGAGGCCAGCCTGATCACGCCACTGGACCGCCTCGCCTACGCCAGCAATCGCGCGATGGGTGCACTGACGTTCAGACCGCCCGTCGGGCCCAACAGCGCGGACCAAAGCGCCGTCCAACTGGCCGATCTGGTCACCGCCGCTCGAGCGCAGATCACGGGCAACCTGGGCGACAGCGACGACATCCACCGTGCCCTCGCTGAGCTGATCACCGTCGGTTCGACCGCGGGCGGCGCCAGAGCCAAGGCTGTCATTGCCTACAACCCGTCAACTGGACAGATGCTGTCGGGGCAATTGAACGCTCCCGAGGGCTACGAACACTGGCTCTTGAAACTCGACGGCGTCGGCGACCCCGCCGGGCAACACGACCCGCTCGTGTCGAGTCAGGAGTACTGTCGCGTCGAGTACGCGTACTACTTGATGGCCACGTCCGCGGGCATCACGATGAGTGAGTCGCAGCTGCTTGCCGAAGGTTCTCGACGGCATTTCTTGACGCGACGCTTCGACCGAGGTCCTGGTGATGAACGGATCCACTCACAGACCCTCTGCGCATTGGCCCACCTGGACTACAACGCGCTGAACGCGCACTCGTACTCGAGTTACTTTCTCACGGCCAAGCAACTCGGCCTCGACGGTGACGCGATGGCTCAGATCTTTCGACGCGCGGTGTTCAACGTCATGGGCGTCAACCGCGACGACCACGCCAAGAACTTCTCCTTCTTGTTGGCCCACGGCGGTTCGTGGCAACTGGCGCCCGCCTACGACGTGACCCATTCGAATTGGGGCGCGTCATGGACCGAGAGTCAGAAGATGAGCGTCAACGGCCGCTTCGTCGGCATCTCGCTCGACGACCTTCGAACGATGGGCGAACGTCACGAGGTGCCGGGTATCGAGCGAATCCTCGCCGACGTCCGAGGCACCCTCGAGCGGTGGCCCGAGTTCGCGGCCCGCGCCGAGGTGGATGATACGACGACTCGACGCATCGCCACTGACCTCGACGAGTTGCGGCCGCGTTGACGCACCCCGTCGCTGCAACGACATTGATGCCGTTGACCTACCAGTAGTGCTTTCGACCTCCCACGGCGCGTCCCGACGCTCCGAGGGCCCACAGCACCAAACCGACGATGAGCACGATCATTCCGATCGTCCACACGAACGGAATGCCCGTCACGAACCCGATGAGGAGAAGAATCAATCCGAAAACAATCACAATGCCTCCTAGTAGTGCACAACCTTGGTACCTAATATCAATGCAACGAACGATCAGAGCTGCTCCGTTGGAATGGTTGCGCCGGTCACCTCAGTGGGCACACCCTCCTTCTGCGCACGCACGATCGGTACAAATGTCCGATGACTCGGCCCGGTCATCGGACCCATCGCGTGCAGTTGCTCGATCTTCCAGGGCTCGCGAACCGGCACGGATGGTTCTGGCTCCAGTGCCTCGACCTCGTTGTTGACGTCGACCTGGACTCGCGGCACCGCCTCTCCAAGGCTTCTCTCGTCAACTCTCTTTCGCAGAACTCGCATCGCTTCCTCCTCCACGGACCCTCGGGCGTGGGATGTACTACGTGATCGCTAACGACGTGTGAGGTCGGACGTTGACGATCGCTCGTCCCCCGCGCCGGGAGTATCTAGCGCGGGGGACGAGAGGTCGCGGACGACAGCACCCTCATCATCAGAGATGGCTCGCGGCGGACTCGTACGGAAGCCACCATTGGAGACCATGACCTGACGGTCAAGAGTGTGATGTGTGTGCTCGGAACTACGAGACATGCTGAAGACGTCTGCCGACAGTTGGATGCCGACCCCTCCGCCTAGCGATCGGATGATCCGCACCGGGGGGTGACGGGTTCCGATGCGCTGACAAGTGGACGTCCAACACGTCATCGCGCTTAGCGAAATCAAAATCGCGCCGAAGACAATTCCTGGTAATCCCACATCGCACTCTCTTCTCGACGACCTGACGAACTGTCAGGCGAGAAGGAAGCGGGGTCTTGGCGTCCTGGTTGTAACGTACCAGCCGGCCGGTCATCTGCGCCAGGGCAAACATTGCATGGATTCCGCCCAGAAGTATCGACGTGGACGTGCGCCGGTGCGAGAGCGTCGAGGGAGACTCCACGCCCCTCGACGCCACCGTTACTATTGGCCCGATGGACGCCGCACGGCGCAGTCGTCGCAGTCTTCACGGATCTTGCGAAGAGGGCATCGCGATAATCGCCACGCTCATCACCGTCATCATCTTGGGCGTGATGGTGGTGGTCATGTTCAACTTCCTGAGCGGTTCACCGACAGGCACCGGCACGACGACCACGATGCCGGGCGCGACCACGACGACGGCACCGTCGACGCCCGAGGGTGCGGGTCAAGAAGCTGCGGTCTCGGCCTGTCAGGCGAACTATCAAGCCATCGAGAGCGCACTCACCGAGTACCGCTCACTCAACGGGTCCTCGCCTCCCGCCGGAACCGCATGGGCGACGGCGACGACAGGTGGCGGACCATACCTACAAAGTTGGCCCCAAAGTACGCTCTATTACTCGATCTCCTGGAACGGAGCGACGTTGAGCGTCGTACCCGTGCGGGGCGCGCCTTCGCACGGATCCGATGGCACGAGTGCTCCTAAATCCGGATGTTTCGCCGCGTGAGGTGACGCACTTCAGTCCAGCGTCTGTACAACCTTGCCGAACCAGCGACGTTCGGTTCCCTCGGTACCGCCGCCGGTGAACTCGGCTCGCTTCACGCGTCGCGCAGTGTGGTGTCGCCTCGCCACTTCGAACGCGCCATGACGAGTTGGATCACCGAGACGTGGCGCTCGGCGAAACCGGCCATGCAGTAGGCAAAGTAGAAGCGCCACATCCTCAGGAACTGATCGTCGAATCCCAGCGCGAGGGCATCGGACCAGCGGGCGTCCAGACGGTCACTCCACTCATGCAGCGTACGCACGTAGTGCGGGCCAAGATCCTCCAAGTCGGTAACTCGTAAGTCCGTGGCCTTCGTCACGGCGTTCGATATCGCCGTAATCGATGGCAGGCCGCCACCCGGGAAGATGAAACGTCGGATGTAGTCCTGGCGTGTCTTGTAGCGCTCGAACTCGTGGTCATCGATCACGATGCACTGGAACGCTGCTCGACCATCGGGCTTCAACAGTCGGCTGCACGTGGCGAAATATGTCTCGTAGTGGCGCCAATCGACCGCCTCGATCATCTCGATTGACACCAGGTGCGAGAACTGACCTTCGAGGTCGCGATAGTCAACGTTCAAGACGGTGACACGATCACTCAGTCCGGCCTCGGCGACAGCGCGTGTCGCGTACGCGAACTGCTTCTGGGAGATCGTAGTGGTCGTGACTCGACATCCGTAACCTGCGGCCGCGTGGATCGCGAAGCCACCCCATCCCGTGCCGATCTCGACGACGTGGTCGTCGGGGCCGAGTTCCAACTTGCGACAGATGCGGTCGAACTTCTCCTTCGACGCTTCCACGAGCGTGCTCGAGGCCTTCGAGAACACCGCGCAGGAGTAGGCCATCGTCGGGTCGAGGAAGAGACTGAAGAACTCATCACCCAAGTCGTAGTGCGACGCGATGTTCGCGCGGTCCTGAGACTTCGATGGTCGCCCGAGATTTCGAAACGGCCGACCAATGGCGTGAACGAGTGGCGCGAGCAGCCGCGGGGCACGGTTGATGCGGTCGAGGTTGAGCGTCAGGAGGCGCAGCAGCGCGACGAGGTCAGTACTCTCCCACTCGCCGAGGAAATAGGACTGTCCTAAACCGACACCTCCGCCGCCGACGACGCGACGCCAGACGGCGTCGTCGAGGACCTCGAGGTCGGCGCTGAAACCCGACGCGTCGCTACGTCCGTACGTCCTCGCTCGACCGTGTTCGGAGATGACCAGTGAACCGTGTTGCACTCGGCGCGCAAGGGTCGTCAGCACTTTGCGCGACACGACGGTTCGCACTGGCGTCCAGCGACCGAGGAGGACTTTGGCGCGCTTCACGACACCGGGGCGGGATGTGGAACGAACGGGACGCGCGAGGCCCAGAGCCGTAACGCGTGGAGATAGATACTGAGTGACACACGATGCGTCAAGAACGGATGGCGTAGTAGAGCCCGAGCCAGTTCGCGGCGTGTCATGTCGCGGCGTGCCAAGGAGAGCACCGCGCGAAAGACGACGTCGTCGCCGCGCACGACCACGATCGAGAACCCACAGCGATCGCCGGGCGGTGCGACGTGAAACCGGTAGGTGAGGTCCATCGGCAGAAATGGCGAGACGTGCATCTGTTTTTGCAGCTCGACGTGGCGCTGGCCTCCTCGTGTGTCGAGTACGTACGCATGTCTCTCTCCCCATGGGGTATTCGTGACATCTGCCACGACGGCCTGCAGCGTCATACCATCAGTCGCGTAGCAATAGTAGAGAGCAATCGGGTTGAAGCACCAGCCCCATGTTCGGTGGTGCGCCAAGAGATGGATCGGTCCCTCAGGTCGAAAACCGGCCTCGTCGGCGACGGTGTCGCGCACGACCGAGGACAACGCTCGAGTCGGGTCGCCCATGTAGTCACGACGACGAAAGGTCATCGGCGCGGCCCGCTCCACACGACATAGCGGCGTCAACGCATCGAGGGACTCGAGCCTGTCGATATCCACCATCGGCATCGCGATACGGGTGGTGAGTCGTCGTTGGTGTTCGCCCGTGCGCTCGTGCAGCACGGTCCCTTCGTAGATCGACGGACTCATCGCCGTGCCATCACGACGTCGTCGGCGTCGCGCATCCTCTCCACCACTCGAAGTGCGCTCTGGACGCCGTCCTCGTGAAAGCCGTAGCCCCAGTACGCGCCCACGAAGTGCGTCTTGTGCTGCCCATCGATCTCGCCGTGACGGCGCTGCGCGCGGAGCGCGGCCTCGTTGAAGGTCGGGTGTGCGTAGTCAAATGACGCGATGATCTTCGACGCGTCGATGGCCTCGTCGGCGTTGAGCGTGATGCAGTAATTGGTGCTCGACGTGAGATCTTGAAGGCGATTGGCGTAGTAGGTGAGCACTGGAACGCACTGATCGACGCCGGTGCGGCGGTAGTTCCAACTCGCCCACGCACGCCGTCGCTGCGGCAAGAGACGCTCGTCGGTATGGAGTGTCGCACGATTTCGCTGGAAGCGGAATGAGCCCAGGATCGCGCACTCTTGAGGCGTCGGCGACGCGAGCAGTGAGAGCGCCGTATCGGCGTGCGTCGCGAAGACGACTCGATCGAAGTGCTCCCCTTCAGGCCTGGCGTCACTTCGCACGAGGACGCCACTGTCGTCGCGTTCGACCAGACGTACCGCGCAACCCACGCGAACGTGACCATTGATCGGCGCTGTCAGCGCCTCCACATAGCGTCGCGCCCCGCCGACGACGGTTCGCCACGGTGGTCGATGTCCGAGTGTGAGGAGTCCGTGTTGATCGAGGAAACGGGCCAACGACACCGCGGGAAACGCGCAGAACTCCTGAGGATTCGCCGACCAGATCGCGGCGCCTAAGGGGACGAGATAGTCATCGACAAAAGGTCGCGAGAGTCCTTCGCGGCGGACGAAGTCATCGAGCGAGAGACCGATGTCGTCGTGATCGAGCAGGGAACGGGCGGCGCGATTGAACCGGGGGATGTCGGCCACCATGCGAATGAAGGACGGCCGAACGAGGTTGCTTCGACGGGCCAGCATCGTGTTGACGTTCGTTCCTCGGTACTCAAGTCCGGTGACGGATGACGAGACGCTGAAGCTCATGTCGCTCGGCTTCGTGTCAACGCCCAGCTCGTCCAAAAGGGCGGTGAATCCCGGATAGTTGGGCGCGTTGAACACGATGAAGCCGGTGTCGATGCCGAGGGTCTGGTCGGCCTCGTGGACCTCGACCGTATTGACGTGGCCGCCGATACGGGCGTCGCTCTCAAAGAGCACCAGATCCGAACGTGGGTCCAGGTGTCGCGCCGCGACGAGACCGGATACCCCGCTGCCAATGATGGCGATTCGTTCCATTTCCGCTCCGTTAGCCCCGAGGCCGTTGATTTAGTACTAAACTATAGCGAGGAAGTCCGAACACGAAAAAGGTCGTCACATGCCCAGATATTCCACCGCAATCCCCTGCACGTGGAGCGTCGATGATGCGTTCGCGTACATGAGTGACTTTCGGAACGCGCAGTTGTGGGATCCGAGCGTCGTGTCGGCAACGCGACTGGATGATGGCGCACTGGGCGTGGACTCGACGTTCGAGTTGACCGTGCGTTTCGCGGGACGCGCCAAGGTCCTGCGCTATCGAATCACGTCCCTCGAACCATCCCGAAGTGTCACGTTCACGTCGTCCACGTCGACGCTCTTGTCGGCGGACACCTTGACCTTCGAGCCCCGGGCTGGCGGGTGTGAGATGACCTACAGTGCCGAACTTCGTTTCCAAGGTCTGGCCGCAGTGGCCAACCCACTCCTCGGTCTGTTGTTTCGCCGTCTCGGCGATCGCGCTCGAGACTCCCTGCGAGCAATTCTCGACGGTCCCCGTGCAACTGCGTGACGCCGTTTGTACGGTCGCCGACGGTGTCCTCGAGGCGTCGGTCGTAGGCAGTTTCTCGCGCATCGGTCCCACAGTTCGCCGCCGCTTGTTCGCGTGGCAGCCAATCGATGGAGATGCCATCCACGGCAAAGTCGCGGTCGTCACTGGCGCGACATCGGGCCTCGGTCTCGAGTGTGCAACGGCGCTCGCTCGCTTGGGAGCGCGGGTCGTTCTCCTCGCGCGCAACGCCGATCTCGGTGCAGAGGTCTGCGCGCAAATATCGGCGTCGACCGGTAACCATGAGGTCTCATTGATCGTCGCTGACTTGGGCGACCTAGAGAGCGTCCGAAACGCGGCACGGGCGTTGGGTGGTTTCACTGCCGTCGACATCGTCATCCACAACGCCGGCACGGTATCCAAGACCTTTGTCGTGACTGCTGAGGGTCTCGAACTCACCACTGCCGTCCAGCTGATAGGTCCGTACTTACTCACGAGTCTTATTCGCGGCCAACTTGAATCCGGATTGGGCCGAGTCGTATGGGTCACGTCTGGCGGCATGTACACCGAAGCGCTCAACGTCGATTGGCTGGAATCGCCCGATCGCGACTACGACGGTGTGCGTACCTACGCCAAGATCAAGCGTGCCCAGGTTTCGCTGAACGCGGCGTGGGCCCCGGATCTCGAGCGGGTCGGGATCACGATGACCGCAATGCATCCGGGATGGGTGGACACACCCGGACTTCGTCGATCACTGCCGACGTTCGCTCGACTGATGCGGCCCCTCCTTCGCTCCCCGGCACAGGGCGTCGACACGATTCTCTGGCTCGCGACGACGTCGACAGATCAGACGCCACCGGGCACGTTGTGGTTGGATCGCCGTGTCCGCAGTCCCCATCGGCTCACGCGCACGCGTACGAGCGACAGCACGAAGGAACGTGAACGCCTCATGCGCTTCTGCCGTGATCGAAGTGGCCTCGAGGTCGACGGGGCACACTCGCCATGAGAATGTGGATGGTGGATCCGACACTGCTCTGTCGAAAGCACTTACTCGGCGAGCACGTGGAGTGTCACATGTTCCGCGGCTCGTTGCTCAAGGGGCGGTCGCTACAGGGCTTCCTTGCGAGCGGCCTCTTGGACTCGCGAGTGCTCGCGCGCCGTCACGATCAGCTGGCGAAGGAGTTGAACCGTCGTGGCTACCTCCACGCCTCACCATTGCCACGTGACTTCGACGCCAGCGCGGCGGCGGGCGATGTTGATGTCGCGACGGCGTTGCAAGAACTCGCCGCTCGATGTGAAGAGTGCCGCCGGTTGCAGTCGGACCAGACGAGTCCCGCGCACGAGAAGACGGCGCGTCGCTCCCACGACATGGACGGTTCCAGCCGATGACGCCGGACCGGGTCCTCGTCACTGGCGCCACCGGCTTCGTGGGAAGCCGTCTCGTGCCTTCATTGCTCGCCCACGGCCTGGCGGTGCGCTGTGTGGCCCGAACCCCATCGAAACTCGACGCGGCGTGGTGGCGCGACAGCGTCGAGGTCGTCGAAGGCGACGTCGGGGGCGATCTCACCGACGCCATGGACGATGTCGACGTCGCGTACTACTTGGTCCACTCGATCGGAGCGGGACCCAACTGGGCAGCGACCGAGAAACGCGACGCGGCAAACTTCGCTCGGGCGGCGAACGCCGCAGGGGTCTCCAAGATCATCTTCCTAGGTGGGCTCGGCCGCGACGACGACACGCTCAGTCTTCATCTCCAGACTCGTCATGACGTCGGGCGCATTCTCGCCTCGACGGCTGTCGACGTCGTCGAACTGCGCGCGGGCGTCATCGTCGGTGGAGGTTCGGCGAGTTTCGAGATGCTGCGAAAGCTGGTCGAGGCACTGCCGTGCATGGTCACGCCGAAGTGGGTCGAGACCCGATGTCAGCCGATCGCGATCACTGACATGATCGAACTGCTCGTTCGAGCGGCAACAACGAAGGACCTGGCACCCGGTATCTATGACGCCGGCGGTCCCGACGTCATCACCTATAGCCAGATGATCACGATGTTCGCCGACGTCGCCGGTCTTCCACGGCGCTGGCTGCTCAAGGTCCCGCTGCTCACGCCGCGACTTTCATCGCTCTGGGTGGGACTCGTGACGCCACTGCCGGTGCCGCTCGCACGAGAGCTCGTCGAGTCGCTCGTGAACGAGGTCGTGGTCGACGCCAACTCGGCGTGCGCACTGTTAGGGGTCACTCCGCTGGGCATTCGTGACGCCATGGAGCGTGCGCTGTCGAGCACCCGCGAGAGCGACGACACGAACGGTCGCGACGCCTTCGCGCCACTCGACACGGACCCTGAGTGGTCGGGCACGACAGTGCTACGTGACACACGGTCCGCCACGTCGACGGCCGCTCCGGCCGTGGTCTTCACCGCACTCGAACGCCTCGGCGGAGCGCACGGGTGGTATGGCTCAAGTTGGCTCTGGTCGATCCGAGGGCTGCTCGATCAGTTGTTCGGTGGGCCCGGGCTGCGCCGCGGGCGTGCGGCGTCGCTCGTCGAGGGAGAACCACTCGACTTCTGGCGAGTCGAAGAGCTCGACGGTCCGCGGCGGCTGCGCCTTCGGGCAGAGATGCGAATGCCGGGCGACGCGTGGTTGACCTGGGACCTCGTCGAACTCGGTGGCCGAACGAACATCCGGCAATGCGCTGAGTTCCATCCACGTGGATTCCTCGGCCTCGCCTACTGGTATGCGATCGCACCGTTCCATCGATGGGTCTTCCCACGAATGCTCGAAGGAGTTGTGGCGGACGCCGAGAATGACACGTCATCAGTGCGAAGCAGCGGGCGCACGTGATGTCCGACGAGACCGAGTCCTTCGTTGGGCTTCGCCGAGCCGCGGACATGCTCGGGGTCCACTACATGACGGTGTATCGATACGTGCGCGTCGGACGGCTTCCGGCTCAGCGCGACGGTGCGACGTGGCGCGTCGCTCTCAACGACGTCGAACGTCTTCGAACGCCAGAGCCCAGGCCCTCAAGGTCACGGTCGTCACGAGAGCGCCGGCCTGAGTGGTTCGTCGACCGATTGGTCGCTGGCGATGAGCCGGGCGCCTGGAAAATCGTCGAGGAAGCGCTGGCGTCTGGCGCTTCGGCCCATGAGATATACACCGACGTACTCATCCCCGCGCTGCGCACGATTGGCGAACGGTGGGAAGTCGGTGAACTCTCGATCGCGGGCGAACACCGCGCGAGCGCAATTGCCACACGACTGGTCGGGCGACTCGGACCGATGTTCGCAAGGCGGGGGTTGTCGCGCGGGACGGTCGTCGTGGGGGCGCCCGAGGGAGACCTCCACGCACTCCCCAGTGCCATCATCGCGGATCTGCTGCGCGGCCGCGGATTCGAGGTACTCGACCTAGGGGCGAACACGCCCGCCACTTCGTTCGTCGAGTGCGCGCGCGGCGCGAATCGTCTCGTCGCGGTACTGGTCGGCGCCACTGCGCATGAGTCGGTGACGAGCCTCACCCAGATTGCTCAACACCTGCGCGACGAATCGATCGGCGCGCCAATCTTCTTTGGGGGTGCCGCTGTCCCAAGCGAACGCGTGGCACACACCCTCGGCGCCGACCGATGGTCGGGTTCGGATGCTGACACCGTCATCGCTGCGGTGGAAGACGTCGCGACGTCAGCCCGGCACGACGTGAAATAACGCACGTCGCGATTCGCCACACGATTCGATGCTTTTAGACGTTTCCCGCGATTGCGATGCTCGTCGCGGCGTAGAGGTTCAGAAATGAAGGCGATATCTTGTCACTGTGATCAAGCGACAGCCGTTGACTGACGCGGACTCAGCGACTCTCACGACCACCATCTTCGGAGCGTCGGATGGACTCGTCGCCAGCATTGCGTTGATACTCGCGACCATGTCTCATGGAAGAAGGGTGGTCATCGCCGCCGTCATCGGCCTGCTGATCGCCGAAGGTCTCGGGATGGCGGCGAGTCAGTTCCTCTCCGATCCGAAACGCAATCTCCGACTGGCAACGATCATGGGTGTCGCTACATCCATCACGATCATCGTGCCAGCGGTGCCGTGGACCTTTGCGTCAGGCAACGCTGCCGCGGTGGGTTCTTGCGCCATTGCACTCCTCTTTGTTGGATTCATCGCTCATGCACGCACTGGCGGGTGGACGACGTGGGCGCAGACGTTCGGCGTCCTCATTGGGGTTGGCGCTATCGCGACAATTGCGGGGCACCTTACGTAGTCGAAGAGAGTCAGTCGGGCCGAATCGTCGCGCCTGGCTGAAGATGTGGTTGGGAAGCACATACATAAGTCAAAGCCCTTATGCGCCTAGGGCTGCAGCACTGGTCCAAGGGCGAGCGAGACTCTGAATGCTGGACGGGTACGGCTGGTCATCGCTTCTCCTCGTGTGGGCGCAGAATTCGTACCGTACCGCGTGCCCTCACTCGCACCCTAAGTCGCTGTTGGCACTTCAGTGTTGTCGCCCCTCGCCGATTCATGGCCTGGGCGAGTCTTCATTGGCAGCATGACAGACTTTCGTCATCAATTTGCTCCACTTATGTATATTCCTCGTTAGGGCGGCTGGGGGATTCGAACTCCCGACCCTCGGTTCCGTACGCATGTCCACACTCCGTCACCAACGCCATCGATTTGAATGGAAAACGGGGGAATGCCTTGTCGTACCCTTAGGAACTCTTAGTGCACACGAGCCGCGTCGATGACTTCGGTTCCGGACTAGTGAGTTCCTTCGCCGACAGTCAAGGGCGAATCGAGTTCGATGCGTCGTTAACTGTCGTAACTTCCAGCGATCGCACGAATGGCAACGATTTTGCTTCCGTACGTCTGAAAAATAGCTGTCTGGACTCCCGCTTGGCCGGCGAAAAAACTCTGCGTCGTAGGGTCTTGAACGACGAACGCCCACACGTCTTCTAAATTGCCATAGAGAAATTCCATCGCCTTGGTGACTTGGGCCGACTTGGGTTCTAGTCCTTCTTGCAAAATCTCACCGCACACGATCCCCCCATAGGTCGTGGCATAGAAGCCGCCGCCGTTTATGTAGCCAGCGGCAATATTGTTGAAGACACTTGTACTCAGTGCCTGGGTTTTAACGCCGAACACCAATGCCGAGGTCGTAATATAGCGATTTCCCTTCGCCAAAAGGTCGGCGCAATTCAATCCGCCGAACGGAGTCGACAGGTGGTCGGTGACACGGAGTGCATTTGAGGTCGCGCCTGTGGGTCCAGATGACTTCGTGACCGCCGCAGTCGCCGGAATTGCGGTCAAGCCAACACTGAGCAGACTCGACAAAATTACAATTGAACCGATGTTGAAGCGCTTCACGATTCTCTCCCTATATCAACTCCCTGAGACAAAGGATGAACGTACGCGGCTTTGGGTTCGTGTCTCGCCGTGGAATGAATCACAATCGTAGGCACCGAGCATGAAATAAACCATCAACGTTGGCACATAAAACTCACTATCTATCTCTCGCGCTGCGCATCTACCACGAAGCTGTCCGAGAAATAGGTTTAAGGGCTCATCGGATTTAAGCGGGGTAACGCCTGAATTGACTCGACGACTCGGCTCGATCGTGGTCCGATGAGACTCACTCCACTAGGCCAGTTGGTGCGGCTGGAGAGATTCGAACTCCCGACCCTCGGTTCCGTAGACCGATGCTCTAATCCGCTGAGCTACAGCCGCGTTGTTGCAGACCTTCCATCGTAGCCGAACACTCTCCGACTCCTTCTCGCTGTCCTCGGTACCATGCCTGGATGACTGCTTCGTTCTCCGACGATCTTCCCCAACTGCTTGACGCCGCCGAGAGCTCGATGATCGAACTTCGACACGACCTCCACGCGCATCCGGAACTCGCGTTTCAAGAGCACCGCACGACCGACGTGGTGCGTGCGCGCCTCGTTGAGCTCGGGTGGGAGTTGGCTTCGTGTCCGACTGAGACCGGAGCGGTAGCCGTCCTTCGCGGCGCCGAGCCGGGCCGACGCGTCATGATCCGCGGCGACATCGACGGACTGCCCGTCGTCGAAGAGAACCAGATCTCGTACGCGTCGGTGAATGACGGCGTGATGCACGCGTGCGGGCACGACGTGCACACCGCGGGATTGCTCGGCATCGCTGACGTGCTGGCCCGACGCCAGGACGATCTCGCCGGTGAGTTCACGCTGCTGTTCCAACCCGCCGAAGAGGCCTTGGGCGGCGCAACCGCGATGATTGAGGGTGGTGTATTGCGCGACAACCCGGTGGACGTCATCATCGGAGCCCACGTGTCCTCGCTCGCGCCGCTCGGCTTCGTGGGGACCAAGCCCGGTGTGATGATGAGCGAGGCCGCGTCACTCCTCATCCAGATCAAGGGCAAAGGCGGACACGGCGCGATGGCGACCGTGGAGGGCAACGTCATCCTCGCGGTGAGTCATCTCGCACCGCGACTCGGCGAGGTTGTCGCCGGTCTCTCCTATGAGGGAACGAACTGCGCCTGTTCCGCGGGCGTCATCCAAGCGGGCACCGCGATGAACGTCGTGCCGCGTCACGCCGTACTTCGCGGCACGCTTCGGACGTTCACGGCCGAACAGCAGGTCGAAGCGCTCGAGCGGATGCGTTCACTGCTGCGAGAGGTCGAGGCGACGTTCACGGTCTCGTGTTCGCTCGAACTCATCGACCGCGCCCCCGCCGTGATGAACAACGCCGACATCTACGAACAGGTGATGAAGTCTGCGGCCAAGGTCGTCGGCACGAGCGGTGCCGTCACTATTCCCCCGTTCACGCCTAGCGACGACGTCTCGGAGTTCATGAATCTCGTGCCGGGTTGCTACATGTTCGTGGGCGGTGCGAACGACGACGGATCGAGCGGTATGCACCACAGCCCCGATTTCCAGGTGCACGACGACGCGTGCCGGATTCTCGCGGGTGTGCTCGCGCAGAGTGCGGTCGACCTCGCTCAGCTGTAGAAGAGTTTGGCCGCGCCGCGGATCGACGCCTGATTGCCGTTGATCACGACCCGGTACTGAGTATCGGCGAAGAGCGTCGGGGCGACGCGTCGAGCGTTCCCTCCGGCGAGATGTACCGTCGTCGCGCCGAACTCGCGAACGAAGCCGTCAACGGCCATCACCAGCAGTTCGCCCCAGTGGGCTTCGTCCATCGCGCGGGAGTGCTCGCCAATGGTCTGGTCGTAGGTCTTGCCACGCACGAACACTTCGGCGCCGACGTCGCGGATCTTGCGCAACGTGCCGTCGATGGCGAGCGCGATGCCCAGGCCGGTGCCGAGGGTGAGCACGAGCTCGACGCCGTGACCGTCGATCGAGCCCAGCGCGGCCAACGTGGCGTCGTTCACGATGCGCACGTCGCGACCCGTCACCTTGCGCAGTTGGTCCTGGAGGTCGTAGCCGCGCCACTGCGCCTCGAGATCGGGGTCGACCTCGGTCGTCACGCCACCGGGACGTGACAGATTGCCGGGGCGCACCACGTGGCCGTCGATGAACTCACCGGGAAAGCCGATGCCGACGCGCGGACACGCGGTGCTCTCGATGCGTTCGTCCAGCGCCTCGATCAACCGTTCCGGTGAGCACGGATAGGGCGTAGGGCGCCGGCGGGGCGTCTCGAGCATCTCGCCGTGGATATCCACGTGGCAAAACTTGACGTTCGTAGCACCGATATCGACCGCCAAGATCTGATCTTCAACGGGTGTTCGTGTCGGCGCCATCACGAAATGCTAGTGAAACCTCTCGCACCCCTCGGACACGAAGTCGCCGCACTCGCCACCACGGTCGCAAGCGCACCGCGTAGGCGGGCCGATGACCGGCGATCACGGTCGCCGTGCCGGGCGGACGTTGGCGAAGCGGCACCAACGGCGGTGCGTCCTTTCGCGTCTCGAAGAGTTCCGGCAAGAACTGCGACGCCGAGGGGTCGGCGAGTCCCCCCAGGACCACTCGCGTCGTGTGGTTGTTCACGATGGTCGAAGCCCGCGGACCCCAGCGGGCCTTCAACTGAGAGAAGTCCTGCAGTACCGTCACCAACGTGACGTCGAGTCCGCTGACCGTCGAGGCCATTTGATCGAGTTCGTCGAGCGAGGCGACGGTCGCCGCTTCATCGAGCACGAGCAGCAGTCGTCGCTGGCTCCTGAGGTCGACGAGCCGCTGTTGCTCTTCCAAGACCATTCGCAGGGCACCGCGAAAGAGCGCTTCGTAGTGCCGCTGCTCCCCACGCGGACTGCAGAGATACAGCGTGTTCGGACCTGCGACGACCGCGCGGACGCTGGCGAGGGGCTGTCGAAACCGCCACGGCATCAACATCGTCTCGGCCGTGGTCAGTACGCCGTCGATCGTCTTGCGATCGTGCGTGAGGAAGGACTCCAAGACGTCAGCGGCCTCGCTCTGGCCGCTGGCGCCCAGCCACTGATCGAAGTCGCGGGTCTCGATGGCGCGCGCGACGTCAAAGACGTCGCGTGATCGCTGGAACGCCAGCATCAGCAGTGAGCCCACGACTTTGGTGGCGAGCGAATTCCAGAACTCCGTCTCGCCCCGTTCGGCCGGACCGCTCGTGAGATCGCGCGCGACGCGAAAGGCGTGGCGCAACGTGCGTACTCCCTCGAGGGGGTTCCAGGTCAACCCGCCGTCACGGCCCGGTTCGAGGATCTGCACGTCGCCGAGTGTCGCACGCCAGTCCTTCGTGGTCGTGATGACGTCGTTCTTCACGCTCGTCACGATCAAGGCGTCGCTCCAGCGCAATATCGCCGGAATCACGAGTGACGACGTCTTGCCCACCTGCGTCGGACCGACGATCAACAACGAACTGCGTGGCGCGAGACGTACTCGCGGGCCGTAGCTCACACCGTGGAACGTTCGACGTCCCATCGACGGGCGATCGTTCACTGCGCCGACCTCATGGCGCCATCGGTATCGACGAAGCCCCGGTCTCGCAGGTCCGGGCGCACGCGAACGATCGATCGAGAGGTGCCGTAGCGCACGAGTGCGGTGCCCTTGGGGAGCGCCGCGAGGTAGCGCTCCTCTCGACGGTGCAACCCCAACGCGACCGCCATCTCGCGCGCCTCGTCGGGCGGTTGGCGAAAGAGCCACTGTGTCTCGCACTCTCGCAGCAGACCTTGGGCTCGCTCGCGGTGTGCCGAGCCGGCGTCGCCGGCAGCCGCGACGTCACTCCATCGATGCAAGACGAGCACGTGACTCAGTCCCCTCGCTCGAGCCAACTTCCACGAACCCTGCAGCCACCGCAGCGCGTGCGGATCGACCAAGAGCGACCACGCCTCGTCCAGCACGAGATAGCCCAACCCTTGCTCTGTCGCCACGACCTGTTGCGCGGCGGCGACGGCGCTCAATGCGGCGACCGGAAAGGACGTCGATGACCACTGCGCCGAGAGGTCCAAGACGACGAGGCGACCTTCGAAGACCATGGGTTCGTCGTCGCCATCAAAGAGACCGGCGAGGTCACCGTGGATGAATCGGTACAGCGTCAGGGCCAGACCTCTCTCCGGGGTCGTGGTGACCGACGTCAGATGCTCACCCAGGAGCTCGAAGAGTGCCCGCAACACTCGACGCGGGCGCGGCGAGTCGAGCCGCTGCCACGTCTCTTCGATGGCGTAGTGCTGGTCGCTCGTGAGCGTCGCGCCCTGTGCACTCGCGACGAGCGCACGCAACAAGTCCTTACTCTCTCGATCGTTCGAGGGGAAGGGATCGCACCAGCCGTCACGACCGAGCGCGACCACGTCCACGTCATAAGACCGCGCCAACGCCGCGTACTCGCCTTTGGGATCGATGATGACCGCGCGCCGCGAACGTTCGAGCGCGCGGTCCACCATCATCTTCACCACCGTGCTCTTGCCTGCGCCGATCGAGCCGGCGACGATCACGTTCGGGTTCGACACCAGACTCGCGGCGTAGGCGTCGAAGGGATCGAGAGCGAACGGTCCCCCTCGTTGGGCCTCGCCAAGCGTCCGACCGCCGAGGCCGGTCCCCGCGTCGTGGGAAGGAACCATCAAACTCCTGAGATCACGCGAGGTCGCCCAGTGCGTCCAGGAACGACTCACCAGCCCGGCGCTCCGGGCAGTTGCGCGCAGTACCACAACGACTGTCGTCCGAGTCCCGGTTCACAACGAAGTCCTGACTCGAAGGCGGATCTCGTGACCTCGCGCACGTCGCGACGAAGCGTCGCCAACGAGGCGGCGCGGATGACCACGAAGACTGCGATACGCAGCAGCGCGGTGCCCTCGACCACCAACGTCTCGCGCTGACGAAGTCGTTCGAGCGAGCGCGTCGACCTCGCCGTGCGACGAAAGCCTGCGGCCTGCGAGGTGACGGCGTCACTGCCCATCTGATGCACGGCGCGCGCGGCGAGCCGATGAGCCCGCGCACCGCCGACGACGTCGACGTGCACCACGACGTCCAGTGAGGATGACGCGAACTGGAGTCGTTCGAGGAGCGCGCGACCGTCGGGTACGCCGCTGAAGTCTCGCACGCGCAACACGCGCATCACCTCACGTTCGTCACGCACGTAGCCCCATCGCTCGAGAAGCTGTGTCTCGCCAGGCGCGACACCGAGCAGTTCGACGTCTCCACTCGCCAGCCATCCGCTCGGCGCGCTCACGTCGGTCGGCGTCGCCAACAATGTCGTGACGTGCTCCGGCGACGAGCGCACGTGCAGTGAGAAGTGTCGCGACTGGTCCAAGGTCGCCAGGGCGTCGGCGAAGTCGGCGAGCACCGCTGAGTTCTGGAGGTCGCGTCCCGAAAGGTCAAGTCGCCCGCGATGTTGCAACTCGAAGCTGCGAACAGTCGCCTCGCCGCGCGCGTTGATCCATACGGCTCCGTCGTCGCTTGACACCCTGATCGGCGTCCAACGCGAACGCAGCACGAATGACTGGGCGATTCGCGCTCGCTCAGCGACCGTGAGACCGTCACTCGTGGGCATCGCGCACGTGAGCAGCGCGCAACCCACGACGAGTTCGACGAGAGCGCCGTGCGATTGCGTCAACCACTCACCGATCAGACCCACGCCGATGATGACGAGCACGGCCTGATGTCGTCGTATCCCGATCCACCGGCTCTCCCCGTCTGGTGCGCCGAGACCGAGTGACTCACTCATCGAAGTGCCACCCGACGACCGGGCCGATGTCATCGGTCCGGTACGCCACGTGGCCGCCGCGTGGTCTGGGCGTACCGATCGGCGGCGCCAGCTTGTTGCCGGTCACTTCGGGCATCGGCGTCTGCGCAGCGCCCTCCCACATCGCGAGTCCGAGGTCGTCGGGGCGCTCGGCCGGTCCGGTCATGGGTTCGTCGGGCGTGAGTGCACGAGCCGCCTGGGCCACGGGCGAGGATGGGAGGTCGGTGACGTTCCTCGTGAGCCGGGCCCGGACGCCTTCGAGATTGTGCAGCGCTGCCGTCTCAACAAACGGGATCACTTTCAACAGGAGAAACGGCGACGTGGTCGCAAGGATCAACGTGAGAGCACCGGTGATCACTTGGGTCGCCGACGAGCCCAATAGTTCATCGAAGCCCAGGGTCAACGTGATGACGATCAGCAGTTTGCTGACCGCGACGGCGAGAAACGTCTCGGCCAATCGCCACCCCAAGCGACGCCCAGCCGGAAACGTCGAGAGCGGCACGATGACGGGCACGAGGACCAACAACAGCGTCAACACGACCGCGCGCACGATCAGTTCGCACCACAACAGCCATGACCCGATGACGACCGCGACGGCGATCACGAACAGGGCGAACGCTGGCACGGCCGTGGCGACCGTGGTCAAGGCGCTCGAGAGCTCAGCCTGGCGTTCCACGATGACGTTCGAGGCACTCGAGGAGAGTTGATTGACGGCATCGAGTATCAGCGTGGCGAAAGGTCGCGCGAGGAAGATCGCCATCACACACGCGGGGGCGACACCGAGATACACGCGCCAGAGCGATGCCGCGTCGCCGTGACGCAGCGCCTGCAACGTCGCGACCAACAGTCCCACCATCAGCAAGATCGGCGAGAGGTCGAGCAAGACGTTGAACTCGTCCGTCGCCGAGCGGATGATCGTCGACGATTCGCTCGCCGAAGTCAACACGGCCCCCACCGATGAGAGGAACCAGCCGACGCTGTTGAGTATCCACGTGGTCAACGTGTCGAAGAAGCCGCCAACGACGGTCGAGGTGACGGCGTGCGTCACGCAACTCAAAGGATGGATCAGACACAACAGATGACTCACTAGCGGACGCTGAGCCCGGTGTTGAAGAAGAAGTTGATCAACGTCGGGGCCGCCCCGATCAAGACCGCGGCGATGAGTGACGTCAGCACCGCGCGGCGACCTTGGGAGGATTGGTGCATGTTCTGGGTATGACTGCCCACGGCCCAGAACGCCGCGCCTAGCAGTAACGAGACCAACGCGCCGATGAGCGCCCACGCCGCGATGCCGTTGGCGATCGATTGCAGTGCTGCACTGCCCGGCAGCGCGCTCGTCGAAGGAGTGAGAGTGACGGAGGCGAACAGCATGGCGTTCTCGCTTTCAGTAGGGAGCGCCCAACGGTCGCTGGCGCGACCACGGTGCCGTCGTCTGCGAGAATGGACCCGTGTTCGTCGCAGTCGCAAACAATGTGATCTCCAAGTGGCCCCCGGTCGCCCTCTACGGCGCCGGCGCCGGCGTGCTCATCGTGGGGCTCCTCATCGGCGTGCTCGTCAACCGCCAACGCGGCCACCGAGCGATTGCGCAGCGTCTCATGGCGCTGGCCTCGCGACTCGGCGTCGAGCCCCACGACGACAAGGGCAAGGTCGAGACGGCGCTCAGTTTCCTCGAAGAGGCGACCGGCGTCGCCAGCACCGCGGTGTCGGAGTCCAGCGCCGACTCCTCGCGCCTGCGCCAGTCGATGAACTCGCTCCCCCTCGGACTGGTCCTGTGCGACGAAAGCGGCGGCGTCATCTTTCGCAACACGCAGGCCGAGTCACTGATGACCAGTCGCTACGGTGACGCCATCGCCGCCCAGGCCGTGACCGACGTGTTGGCCGAAGGCTGGTCCAACGGTGTCGCCGAGCGAACGGTCGACATCTACGGGCCGCCGCGTCGGACCCTCACGATCCGCGCCGCCGTCATCGACGACGGCCGTCGCCCGTTGGGGGTACTCGCCATCATCGAGGACGTCTCGGAACGCCGTCGCCTCGAGGACATTCGCCGCGACTTCATCGCCAACGTCTCGCACGAGCTGAAGACGCCGATGGGTGCGCTCGGGCTGTTGGCCGAGACGCTGTTGTTCGAGACCGACCCCGCGGTCGCCCACCGGCTCGCCGAACGCATCAATAACGAGGCGTTCCGGGTCAATCGCATCATCGAAGACCTGCTCGACCTCTCGCGTATCGAAGGCGAAGGGTCGCCCACCCGCGAACCCATTCCCGTCGTCTTGATCGTGGCCGACGCGATAGAGCGCATCCGCACCGCCGCGGAGCAGCACGACGTCAAAGTCGACTTCGTGGAGCCCGAGGCCAACCTCGTCGTCGTCGGCGACCGACGACAGCTCATCTCCGCCATTCACGCGCTCTTGGAGAACGCCGTCGTCTACTCTCCGCGCGGCGGCCTCGTGAGTATCACGATTGACCGCATCGAGGCGACGACGACCGAGGACGGCGAGAGCGTCGGACCGCTCGCGTTGATCGCGATCAAGGACCAAGGGGTAGGGATTCCGGCCAAGGACCTGGAACGGATCTTCGAGCGCTTCTACCGCGTCGATCCCGGTCGCGCGCGTGAGACCGGCGGCACCGGCCTCGGACTCAGCATCGTTCGCCACGTGGCGCAAAACCACGGGGGCAACGTGCTCGTGGAGTCACGCGAGGGCGAAGGTTCGACGTTCACCCTCGAGCTTCCGATGAACCACTGATGCCCAAGAAGATCTCCCACGACAAACGCGTCAGCGTCTTGCTCGTCGAAGACGAGGAGTCCTTCGTCGACGCCTTGACGATCGGACTCGACCGTGAAGGCTTTGACGTCGCGATCGCCCGGGACGGACAGCAGGCGATGGCGCTCTTCGGCACGGAGACCTTCGACATCATCTTGCTCGACCTGATGTTGCCCAAGATGTCGGGGCTCGACGTCTGTCGTCAGATCCGCGCGAGCAGCGAGGTCCCCATCATCATCGTGAGCGCCAAGGGTGAAGAGGTCGACATGGTGCTCATGCTCGAGATCGGCGCCGACGACTACGTCACGAAGCCCTACCGCCTGCGAGAGCTCGTCGCGCGCATCCGCGCGGTGCTGCGTCGCCGGGAGTCACACGAGACCGAACTCGTGACGGACGACGAGATCAGACTCGGACCGATCCGCATGGACATCGACGCGCGCCGCTGCTACGTCAACGGCAAGGAGATCAAACTGCGCAAGAAGGAGTTCGCACTCCTGCGACTCCTGCTCGAGAACCCCGGCCGGGTCCTGACACGCGAAGTCCTCATCGACCGAATTTGGGGCAGTGACTACGTCGGCGACACCAAGACGCTCGACGTGCACATCAAGCGGCTTCGCACGTTGATCGAAGACGACCCGAAGAACCCCGAACACATCACGACGGTGCGCGGCGTCGGTTACCGCTACGAGGCTACGAAGCCTTCGGCCTGATCGTTCGCTGTTCGCCCATGTAGGGCGCGAGGACCTCGGGCAACACCACTGAACCGTCTGCTTGACGGTACGTCTCGATCAGGGCCGCCCAGATGCGCGCCCACCCAAGGCACGATCCGTTCACCGTGTGCACCAAAGCCGTCGTACCCTCACTCGTGCGGTACCGCACGTGCGCACGACGAGCCTGGTAGTCACGGAACCAACTCACCGACGAGACCTCGAGCCAGCGATCGACGCCGGGACTGAAGACTTCGAGGTCGATCGTGTGCGCCGAAGCCGATCCCATGTCACCGGCACAGAGGTCCAAGAGTCGATACGTCAGACCGAGTTCGCGCAACAGACTCTCGGCGCGCGCGAGGATGTCATCGAACGCCGCCTGACCCTGGTCGGGTGTGCAATACGCGAAGAGCTCGACCTTGTCGAACTCGTGCACCCGCAGAACACCGCGCGTGTCGCGACCCGCCGCTCCCGCCTCGCGTCGAAAACACGCCGTCTCGGCGGTCAGTCTGATCGGCAGGCTCGCCTCGTCCAAGATCTCATTCGCGTGCATCGACGTGAGCGGCACCTCGGCCGTCGGAATCGCCCACAGACCGTCGCGCTCCATCCCGTACATCTCGTCCACGGACTTGGGCAAGTGACCAGTGGTCATCATCGTCGCGGTGAGAGCGAACGTCGGCGGATGGATCTCTTCGTAATCGCCGGCGTTTCGGTCCAGTGACAACGAACTCAACGCGCGGATGAGGCGCGACCCCGCGCCACGAAAAAGTGGGAACATCGACCCGGCGATTCGTGCGCCCGCCTCCAGATCGAGGATGCCAAGCTCGAGCGCGGCGTCCCAGTGCGGGACCTTCTGGTGGTCGGCGAACTCGGGGAACGCCCTGCCCTCGTCCATCCCCGGCCACCAGCGGCGCAACTCGACGTTGCCGCTTTCGTCCAGGCCGTCCGGGACGGCGGGGTCAGGGAGGTTCGGAATCATCAGGAGTTCGTCGTGCAAGGTCGTCCCGACCCGTTCCATCGCCTCGGTCGCGGCGCGTTCTTCTTCGCCCAGGGCCCGACTTTTCTCGGTGAGGGTCTCCGCGGTCTCGGTGTCCTTGTCACGACGCGCCTCGCCCACCAGTCGAGAGAGGAACTTCACTTCGGCGCGCAGTCGCTCGGCCTCCTGGAGCAGCTCTCGGTGTTCGACGTCGAGGGCGATGATCGAGTCCATCGTCGCTGACGAGACGCCACGACGGGCCAGCGCGGCCTTCACGATGTCCGGTTCACGACGTAGTTGAAGGAGGTCAATCATGACGCCAAGCCTAGTGAGCACGTGAAAGCCGACGGATGGAACCGTCTATGTTCGAGGGTCGTGAGCTACGCGGTTGAGGTCAATGATCTGACGGTCAACTTTGGCGCGCTGAGCGCCGTCAACGCGGTGTCACTTCACGTCGCCTACGGCGAGGTCGTGACGTTGCTCGGACCAAACGGTGCGGGCAAGACGACCGTCGTCGAGACCTTGCTCGGCTTTCGCGCCCCGACCTCTGGCACCGTGCGAGTGCACGGGCTCAATCCTGTGCGCGACCATCGCGAGGTCGTCGTGCGTACTGGCGCGTTACTACAACGCGGCGGCGTGTGGTTCCCCATGACACCGCGTCAGGTACTCGAGCTGACCGCGACGTACTACGACGCGCCGAGGGATCCCGAGGAGCTCCTCGAGTTGCTGGACCTCGCACGCTGCGCGCGAACGCCGTGGCGTCGCTTGAGCGGCGGTGAGCAACAGCGAACACTGCTGGCGCTCGCGTTGCTCGGCCGACCTCGCGTCCTCGTACTGGACGAGCCGACCACCGCCGTCGACCCCGAAGGCCGCCAAGTGATCCGACGACTGATCGCCTCAGAACGCGATCGAGGTTGTGCACTGTTGGTGACGACACATGAGTTGACCGAGGCCGAACGATCGTCGGACCGCGTCATCATCATGAACCGCGGAGCCGTCGTCATTCACGGGACCCTCGATGAACTCGCCGGCGCACCCGAGATGATCATCGAGCTCTCGGACTCGGTCGATTCGTCGCACTTGGCGTCATTGCTCGACTGTGCCGTCACCGCGGACGCCCCGACGCGACTGCGCTGTGCGATCGAGTCGACGCCGCAACGAATGGCGATACTCAACACGTTCCTCGCGAACGCGGGCGTGACCCTGTTGTCGCTTCGCACCCGCGCCTCGCTCGAAGAGCGATACCTCGAACTGATCGAACACGATCGGCGGGAGGTTCGCTCGTGAACGCGTGGTGGGCGCAGAGCCGCGCCGAGGTTCGGATGACGCTTCGACGCGGCGAGACCCTGCTCTTGACCGTCGGCATCCCCGTCCTCTTGCTCATCTTCTTCTCGCTCACCAAGGTCGTGAAGACGCCCACGACGAGCCGCATCGACTTCATCGCGCCGGGCGTCCTCGCGCTCTGCGTGCTCTCGACGTCGCTCGTCGCGGTCTCCATCTCGACGGGCTTCGAGCGGAGCTACGGCGTACTGCGCCGACTCCACGTCACGCCGCTCGGCACCCGTCGCCTCATCGGCGCGAAGGTCGCCGGCGTCCTGGTCACCGAGGCGTTGCAGGTCGTCATCCTCTCGCTCGTGGCCCTCACGATGACGTGGCGACCCCGCGGCGGGGTGGGTGGCGGCCTTGAGGTCGCCGCGCTCCTGGTCCTCGGATCGATCGGGTGTGCGGGCATCGGGTTGGCGTTGGCCGGTCGACTTCGCGCCGAAGTGAATCTCGCGGCGAGCAACGGTCTCTATCTCGTGTTGTTACTGCTCTCGGGCATCGTGGTGCCGCTGACGTCACTGCCGAGCGTCATTCGCCGTGTCGCCGTCGCACTGCCCCCTGGCGCGATGGCCGAAGGACTGCACCGCGTACTCGGACAGGGCATCGGCGCGACCGGAACCGACTGGATCGTCCTCGGAGTCTGGGCACTCCTCGCGCCACTCGTCGCGGCGCGCACGTTCCGTTTCGATTAAGCGCGCAGCGCCGCGATACCCTTCGCCAGCGTGTCCTTGGGAATGGCACCGAAGTAGATCTGGGTGACCACGCCCTTGGCGCTCACGAAGGCCGTCTCGGGGATCGTGGCAAATTTGAAGATCCCAGTCGTCACGGTGTCGTTCGGATCCCACGCGATCGGAAACGTGACGCCGTCTTTCTTCACGAATCGCTCCGCCGCCGCGCGTGACAGGTCGTTGGCGTCGATGCCGAGGACCCGAATCGAACCCTCGTTGTGATCTCGCAGGTAACGCGCCACCTTGGGCATCTCCCCTTGACACGGCGGACAGGTGCTTGCGAAGAAGATGAGCACCGCGGCGTGATGGCTCTTCCACGGCGCCTCGATCGTGCCGTGTTCCAGTGCGCTCAGCGAGAACGTCGCGACGGACTTACCCACCAGTGCACTCGTGGGCTCATCGCCGTTGTTCGTGACCGAGGAACCGGTGAGGATCGATACCACGACGATGGCGATCACCGCCACCGCCGACGCCGCGCTGATGTAAAGCGTCTTGGACGACGGTCGTCGTCGGGACGGACTAGTGGTGTCGGACAAGAACGTCGACCGCCATCAATACGAAGAGCGCCGTCAAGTACGTGATCGAGAAGTGGAAAAGACGCATCGCCTCGCCCACGTCGGCCTTGTCGGCGCGCGCGTGGCGATAGAGTCGCGCGGCGTAGAAGGTGAACAGTCCGCCGAGGACGGTCGCTGACACCGCGTAGATGACACCGAGGTGGGCCGTGGGGCCGATGAGTATCGTCAACGCCCACATCAGCACCGAGTAGATCAGTATCTCGAGGGTCGTGTGGCGAAGTGACGTCACGACCGGCATCATCGGGACATTGGCAGCCTGGTAGTCATCGCGGTAGCGCACCGCGAGTGCCCAGAAATGCGGCGGCGTCCAGATGAAGATCACCAAGAACAACAACACCGGCGTCCAGGTGAGTGAGTTGGTGACCGCGGACCACCCGATCAGCACCGGCACGGCACCGGCCGCACCGCCGATCACGATGTTCTGCTTGCTGCGACGCTTCAGCCAGAGGGTGTAGATCACGACGTAAAACGCCGTCGCGGACATCGCGAGCCACGCCGACAGTTGGTTCACCCATATCGCCAAGACAGCGAAGGCGAGTATCTCGAGCGCGACGGCGAAGAGCGTGGCGTCGCGAGCGCTCATGACGCCGGTGACCAGTGGACGGCGCTTCGTGCGCTCCATGATCGCGTCGATGTCGCGGTCGATCACCATGTTGAAGGTGTTGGCCCCGCCGGCCGCGAGCGTCCCACCACAGAGGGTGGCGACCACCAACCACAGTCCGGGAATACCTTTCGCGGCGACCACCATGGTCGGGATCGTGGTCACGAGCAGCAGTTCGATGATGCGCGGCTTGGTCAGCGCGAGGTAGCCCTTCAACACGTCGGCCAAAGAATGGCGGGCCGGGGCCGTGAGCGTCATGGCGAAATTCTACGAGACGTTGAATTACCTAGTCTGAAGAGGTGACGACTCCGACCCGCCGCATCGTGCCGGGCCCGACCTTTCGATGGTTCGCCCTGGCCTCGTTCATCTCGATGATCGTCATCGTGCTCTCGGGCGCGGCCGTGCGACTCACCGGCTCCGGACTGGGTTGTCCCGACTGGCCGACCTGTTTCCAAGGGCGAATCACTGGCTCGTGGAGCATTCATCCCTTGATCGAATACGGGAATCGCGTCGTCACCGTGACGCTGATCTGCGTCACGGTGGCGACGTTGGTCGCGGCACTCCTGCGCGAGGTGCGCCGGCAAGACCTGATAATCCTCTCAGGAATGCTCATCGCCGGCGTGGTGGCGGACGCCATCCTTGGGGCCTTTGTCGTCTACAGCAAACTGAACCCCTGGCTCGTCTCGCTGCACATGTTGTTGTCGCTTTCGATGGTCGTCATCAGTGCCGTGCTCTACCACCGCTCCAAGTACGTCTACGGACCGGGCGCGCGCAGCGACATTCGTGACCGGCACTTCCTCGTGATCGCTCGACTGCTCTGGATTCCGTTCGTCGTCTTGCTGATCACCGGCACCTTGACGACCGGTTCGGGCCCGCACGCGGGCGCGTCACAGGGACAGCTCGTGGCCCGTCGACTGCCCTTCGCCTTCTCCTCGGCGGCCTGGGTGCACTCACTCGCCGCGGTGTTGTTCATCGGACTCATCACGGGGCTGTTGTTCGCCATTTGGTCGAGCGACGCGCCGAACGCACTACGCCTGGGCGTGCGACGTCTCGTGATCATCTCCCTGATCCAGGCGGTGATTGGCGTGACCCAGTACCTGACGCACGTACCACCGCTCCTGGTCGAGCTGCATATCGTGGGCGCGGTCTCTCTCACGATCGGTGTCACGCAGTTCCACTTGCGCCAGAGCGCTCATGACCGCGAGCCCGGCACTCGACGCGCCGACCGCGAGGTCGTGCCCGCCGGTTCAGCGCTCTAAAACGGCGATCCGGTAACCACGCGCAGTTGATCGAGTGAATCGCGCATCAATACCGAAAGGTCGCGCGTCTCTGAGGACGACACCCAGCGTTCGAATGAGATCTTGAAGATCGCGATGGCGACTTCACCCAACAATCCCGCCGTCGGATCGGCGACACCGCGCTGGCGAAGGGCCTCCCCGAGTGCCGCCGCGAGTGACGCCAACTTGATGAGTTCGCGTTCCTGCAGCTCCGCGCTCCCGTCGATGATCCGTTGACGCTGCAGCGAGAAGGCGTGATTCGGGTTGAAGCGACTCCCCGCCGCCTCCAGCGCGATGGCGACGGCCTCGATCGGCGTGGCCGACGCGGGCGCCTCGAGTACGGAGGTGACGAAGAGATCATGCAATCCCTGGGCCCCGGCGAACAACACCTCTTTCTTGTCCGTGAAGTGGCGAAAGAAGGTGCGTTCGGTGAGGCCGGCACGCTCCGCGATCTCGGCGACGGTCGTCTTGTCGAATCCTTGTTCGCCGTAGAGGGTGAGGGCGGCCTGGGCAAGCCTCCCCTTGCTGTCCGGTTCCCAACGCACCATCCGGCAAGTGTATTCGGTGTTGACAGTCTCTGACATCACCGCTATAGTGATGACAGTACCTGACATCACCTGCGACTCGCGTCGACGATGTCAGCAATCCAAAGGAGATATGTATGCGTGTATTCGTGACCGGAGCCTCGGGCTGGATCGGCTCGGCCGTTGTTCCTGAACTCCTCGGCGCGGGCCACCAAGTCGTCGGTCTCGCCCGCTCCGACGCGTCCGCCGCCGCCATAGAAGCCTTGGGCGCCGAGGCGTTCCGAGGATCGCTCGATGACCCATCGGGTCTGTCTGACGCGGTCGCGACGAGCGACGGCGTTATCCACCTCGCCTACAACCACGACTTCTCCCAGATGCAAGCGGCGGCCGACACCGACCGCGCCGTCGTCGAAGCCATCGGATCGGCCCTGCGACACAGCGACCGCCCCTTCGTGGTCGCCGGCGGCGTGATCGGCATCGCCCCGGGGCGCGTGGCAACGGAGAACGATCAGCCGGAACCGGGTCTTCATCCGCGCACCGCAAACGTCGACTACGTGCTGTCGCTGTCGAACGAGGGCGTTCGCTCATCGTGCGTGCGCTTCGCGCCGACAGTCCACGGCGACGGCGACCACGGTTTCATTGCCACCTTGGTCGCCATTGCCCGTCAGCAGGGATCGTCTGGCTACGTCGATGACGGGATGAACTGCTGGCCGGCGGTGCACCGCGCCGACGCCGCACTGCTCGTGCGTCTCGCCCTCGAAGGTGCGCCGGCGGGGTCCTCGGTGCACGCAGTTGGCGAATCCGGCATACCGACCAAGGCAATAGCTGAGGCCATCGGCGAAGGACTGGGACTACCGGTGCAATCGGTGGCGCGCGAGAACGCGAGTGAGCACTTCGGCTGGATGGGTCGCTTCTTCGGCGCCAACGCGACCGCCTCGAATACCATCACTCGCGAACTACTCGGCTGGGATCCAACGCATCCAGGTCTCCTTGACGACCTGCGGGCGGGCTACTACTTCCGCGAGTCGACGGTCGACTGAGGACACTTGCGACAGGCACGGTCGACTAACGTCGCGCCGTGCCTCGCGCGTTGATCATCGGCGGCACCGGAGCCATCGGGCGCGCCACGGCGCAACGCCTCCTCGCCGCGGGTTGGCACGTCGACGTCACTGGTCGCGACGCCTCACACATGCCGAGTGAGCTTGTCGACGCCGGGGGTCGGTTCATTTCGGCTGAGCGCCACCACGCACACGAACTCGCCGTCGCCTACGGTGCGGGGGCGGACCTGCTCGTTGACTGCATCTGCTTCAGCGCCGCGGACGCCGCGTTGACGTTGCCGATGGTGCGCGACGCGACCTCGACGGTCATGATCTCGAGCAAGGCGGTGTACGTCGACGCAGATGGGAGCCACTCCAACTCGACGCGGCCTCCACGCTTTGACGGGCCGGTCAAAGAATCACAGCCGACCCTGGCGCCGGGCACGATGGACTACCACGCACCCGGCGGCTACGGCCCCAACAAAGTCGCGGCCGAACACGTCCTGCTCGAAAGCGGTGCACCGGTGAGCGTGCTGCGACCGTCGAAGGTTCACGGGGTCGGTGCCAGTCCCCCTCGCGAGTGGCACTTCGTCAAACGAGTACTCGACGGACGGCGTGACGTCGTGCTCGCCGGCCATGGTGAGGGCACCGACCATCCGAGCGCTGCGGTCAATATCGCGTCGCTCATCGAGACATGCGCCGCGCAACCGGGACGGCGCGTACTCAACAGCGCCGATCCCGACGCGCCGACCGGGCTCGAAATCTCGCGGACGATCGCGAATCACTTCGATCACGAGTGGCGTGAGGTACTACTCGACGACGACGCACCCAGTGGCCTCGGCTGGCACCCCTGGGACAGGCGACCGCCGGTCGTGCTCGACGTGACGGCGGCCCGCGCGCTCGGTTGGCAGCCCGTCGGCGACTACGCCGAGACCGTGCGCCGTGAACTGGAGTGGCTGACGCCGCGGCGAGCCCAGATCGATGACGGGTATTTTGACGGGCGATTCGACTACGCCGCTGAGGACGCGTGGATCGCTCAGCAGCGACATCGCTGAAGTGGAGACGATGGGGATCGAACCCACGACCTCAGGCTTGCAAAGCCCGCGCTCTACCAACTGAGCTACGTCCCCGGGGTCCTCATCCTACCAAGTGCCACTATTCGGGCTGATGGCGACGGACCGCTCGCTCGCGCTGACGGTCCACACGAAGTAATTGACGTTCAACGTCGGCCCAGTGCAACGGCGTCTCCTCAATCGGTGTACCGCGCTCCTCGGCATGAAAGAAGATCGTGAACGCGACTGCCCACATCGGGATATAGCAACCCAACTTGGCGACGAAGCCCGCGAGCTGTTGGTCGAAGAGTGGCGTGATGTGCAAGAGCGCGTACTGATGATGGAGGGCGGGATAGAGCGGATGCAGCGAGAAGATCCAGACGAAGGAGAGACTGGTGACGACGAGTGCTGACGCGAAGATATAGCCGGCGCGCGCCGCCGGCGAAAGTCGCTTGGCACCGGGCAGGACGCCGAGCGCGGGCAACCAGAGCACGAAGCCGATGGAGAGGACCGCGAGCAGGACCAGGTCGCGGCCCAGTGACGAGCGCGCCCCCCAGTCAACGACCGGCGAGACGAGCGTCGCAGTGCCGAGCACCGTGACGATGACGACGGCGAATCCGGGGTGCGCGAGCCATCGCGTCACCGCGTCGACCGGACGTGGTCGCGTGAGTCGCGCGAGCACGTTGGTGGGCGTCGCCATCAATAGCAACGGTGCGACAAAGAGCATGATGACGAGACGCTGCACCGTGGCGACCGTCAAGGACACCGAGGCGGCGAGGTCGCCCACCGGCCACACCGTCATGACCAAGAGCGCGAGCAAGGCGTAGAGCGCGAGTCGCCGCTCACGTTTGGTCGTCACGACGACGTGATGGGCGACGCCGACCGCGATGATGAGCAACACTTCAGCGATGTGCCAGCGGAACGGCAACAACGAGGTCACGTCGCTAACGTAATCCGACCTTCCTTTGCCGCGCTCTGGAGGGCTGTGAAGTCACTCAACGTTCGGTCACGGTACGCCATCGCAAAGGCAGCACACGCCTCGTCGGCCACGTCGGACTTGCCGAGGTAGCCCGCGATCTCGGGTCCGTGGCCGCCGCGGGCGTGGGCTCGCGCGAGCGTCCACGCGCAGATTCGTCCATAGGTCACCAGGAGCGATTCGTCGAGTTGGTCGATGGCGATCGCCGCTTTGTTGTCGTAGAGCTGACGGACGTAATAGTGGCGCGTCGACGAGCCTTTCTTCGTGGCATGGAAGCCCAGGAAGACGTCGGGCGTCGCTTGCATCAGTCGCTGACCACGGATCACGCGCTCGCCCGGCGCGATCGTCGCGTCGCGCCCGAGCGCGGTCGCGATGACCGACGCGCCGGCCTGTTTCACCTGCAAGAAGAACGGGTCGAACTCATCTCGCCCGAAGAGCAACACGACGTAGCACTCCGTGCCGACCGATCCGACGCCGACGACCTTTCGCGCGGCGTCCACTGGTGTGAACTGGGCGAGCAGTTGTTGGCGATCGAACGTCAGCGACGAGGCGTAGCCAGCGATGAGCTGTTCAAGATCGCGGGTACTCAAGTAGCCGCTCTCCTCGAGTTCGCGAAGTGGCACGAGTAGCGGCGGTTTCGCGACGATGCGCGGACCGTCCTTGGAGTCGACGATCAACTTGGCGTACGCCTTGCGCGTGTCGCGACCAGTGGCGTACGCGACAACGTGATCGACCTTATGGATCGTGTTCACCGTGAAGAATCCGCCGAGGTCCGACATGACCGCGTCGATGTCCAACGTCGCGTACCAGGTGGCAAGTCGGTCCTCGCCGGCGAAGCGTCGAATCGACTCGCGATACTCCTGGGCCGCACAGAGCGCGATGCGCTCTTGTTGGGCGTCACTGTGATTCAGGTGCGAAGAGGCGATCGCGAGCGAGGCGACGAGTCGTTTGAGGTCCCACTCGAAGGGCCCCTGATCGGTCTCGTCGAAATCATTGACGTCGAAGACGAGGTGGCGCTCCGGCGACGAGAAGAGATTGAAATTCGAGAGATGCGCGTCACCACAGATCTGCACGTCGAGTGACGTGCTCGCGCCGCGCGCCAGGTCTTCGGCCATCAACAACGCGTTCCCACGGTAGAACGACAGTGGATTCTCGAGCATGCGCGAGTAGCGAAGCGGCAACAGATCAGGGCGACGGGACTCCCCCTGCCATATGAGGCGAGCGACCGGGTCGTAGTCGGCGGGGCGATCGCTGAGTTTGGCCAGGGCGCTGCGGGGTACCGCGTCGCGCTGCGCCTGACCGCGGCTCTTGCCCTCATGCGGTGTCGGAGGTGTCGTTGGGGCCATAGTCACGCCATCTTTGGTTTGGTTGCGCCGTAGGATCCGCCGCGCAGTCGCGGCCCGACATTGCTCACGATGAGCAGGCCCATAATCAGGTCAGTAATCAAAATACAGCCTGGAAAGAGGGCACCGGCCGTCGTCACCTTCGTGAGCGTCAACACCGTGATAGCGCAGTTCGCCGACCCCAAGAAGAAGAGTCGTGGCGACTCGGTGCTCGGGGCGAGCCACGACTTTCGCACCGTGGGGAGTGCCGCCATCTGATCGGCGGCGACGAAGGAGACCAAGGCGACCGTCGGTTCATTGATCAATGCCCAAAAGACCAAACCGGCGACGGAGACCGCTCCGCAGACGGCGTCGAACGCGCCGAGCTTCCACACGGCGTTGCGGTTGCGAAACGACGCGACGACGACGGCGCACGGCACGAGACCGAGCATCAACGTCATCAGTGACGCCAGACCAACGTGTTGTTGGATCTCCACGAAGAACGCGAGCACGCCTTCGACACCCCAGAGCGACCACGTCAGCCGATTGGGCGACGTGACGCCGCGCAACGTGTCGCGGATGTAGCCGTAGGCACCGAGGAGCGAGAGCGCCGCGGCCAAGTACACGAAGTGTGGATCGATCACCGTACAAGTTTGCCTGTTGCAACGCTGGGTTAACCTCGGCCCTCGTGGACGCGCGAACTTTCCTTGGCATGGAACGCATCGGAGAGACGACCTGGTCCTTTGACGTCACCGAGCGCGTTGTCACGCCCGGCAACTTCCTCTTTGGGGGATGCGGACTGGCGTCGGCGCTCGTCGCGCTCGAAGAGGCGAGTGCACGACCGACGATTTGGTCGACGGCGCAGTACCTCTCCTACGCACCACTCGGATCGACGGTCACCGTCACGACCGACCTGGCGGTGATCGGTGGTCACGTGACCCAAGCGCGCGCCACGACCTACGCCGACGACCGCGAGATCTTGACCGTGAACGGGGCCTTCGGCACCGGCGAACTGGAAGCGGCAACGCCGTGGGTGACGATGCCCGACGTACGGCCGCCGTTGGCTTGCCCGGAGCGCGTAATGCCAGAGCGTTTCAATCGATCGATCTTCCATCATCTCGACGCGCGAATCGCGTTGGGTCGACCGTTCGAGCAGATCGACGGCACGCCCGGCTCCCCCGTCTCGGCACTGTGGTCTCGCATCCCAGGACATTTCGAACTCTCCGCCGCGACCTTGGCGATCTTCGGTGACTACGTGGCCGGCGGTCTCTCGCAACCGCTTGGCTTTCCCGTCATGGGGCGGAGCCTCGACAACACGATCCGCATCGTCACACTGGAGCCAACGGAGTGGGTGCTCACCGAGATCCACATGCACGCACTGGCCGGCGGCTTCGCGCAGGGCACCGCGTACATGTGGAGTGAGTCGGGAACGCTACTGGCGACCGCCAGTCAGTCCATTGCGGCGCGTGTGTGGGACCAGTCGCCCATCTAAGTTCGAGTCGACCGTCGGCTAGATTGGTACCCCTGCGGGGCTATAGCTCAGTCGGTTAGAGCGCGTCACTGATAATGACGAGGTCGTAAGTTCGATTCTTACTAGCCCCACCAGTGCCACCGCTAGGACTCGCTACCAGGAGATCACCATAAACGTGAGGAAGACCATCCTGGTGCTGGGTACGGTCCTTACCTTCGGTCTCTCGTCGCTCACGTTGAGCAGCGCTCCTGCGTCAGCCGCGACCCACCACGAACCTCCGGACAGGTCGTTCTGCCTCCCGTTGGTGAACAACCTCGAGACGCTGAGGACAATCAGCATCATGGCCAACGTGCCTCTCACGGCCACTGTTGCGAACGGCCCTCGGATGGACACGTACCTGACGAATCTGCTCAGCGACATCAACGATGAGATCCGAATCTTCAACGGTGACGTCACGAGCGCCCGTTCCTCCAGGCGCAAGGCACTACTCCGTGCCACGATCCCCGAATTACAGGAGGAGACCACGCGCGTCCGGGCCTACAGCACGGCAATAGAGCGCATGATCGCTGCGAAGAACGCCCACCCTCTCAAGTTGGCCAACGTCGACGTGGCGGTCGACGCAAACAAGAGCTGTCTCGTCTGGGCGCAGCAACTAATCCACGGCTTCGTGATGGCGGAGTTCACCGTCGGCCTCGCTCAGGATGGCCCGCTGCCGGGCGACGGGCCGAACGACGTCGCGACCGATGCCGACCTTGTGCAAGAGAGCCATGGTTACGGCGGCCTCGTCACCGTCAAAATACTCAACGTGAGCTCGAAGACTGGTCCGCTTCGATCGGCGAAGGTGGCGATCACCGAGTCGTCGTACACCGTCGACATCTGCATGACGTTTTCCGGCCACATCCACGAGCACTACGAGGCTTTCACCGCGCTCGCGTGTTAGCGACGCAGTCGATCTCCGATCACGCCATGCGCGCTGCGAAAGTCTCTACGTGCCGTTTCGCTCGCGATGCGCACATCCGGGCCAACAACACGGGCGGCGCTGTCCCTCTTCCAGCTCCTCTTTCGTTCGCCGGATGCGACGCTCTCTCGTGGCCTTCTGCTTCGCGTCCTCCACCCAACATATGAATTCGTTACGGGCCAACGGTGTGATGTCCTTCCATGCGTCCATCGCTTGGGGGTTGGCAACGAGCGTCTCGCGCAGGTCGCTGGGCAACTTGTGCACCACTCCGCCGGGTACGCGCGGAGTCACGTCGCCTTCTTCGTGACGCGAGGCGCGGAGGTGACGAGCGGTGCCATCAGGTCTCCGAACTTATCAATGCGCTTCAACACGTCGGTCGCCTCGAAACGAAGTCGCTCCGGGTTTCCTGACTTTGCACACCTATCGACCTCGTCCCAGGTCACCGGCGTTGACGCGGTCGGTTCGGGTCGTGCGCGCAACGAGTACACGCACACCGTCGTCTTCGACGAGCTGTTCTGGCTCCAGTCGATCAGCACCTTGCCCTCGCGCAGGTTCTTTCGCATCATCGACACGACATGGGAGCGATGATCACGTTCGATCGACTGGGCGATCTCATGCGCGCGCTCACTGAGTTTCTCCCACGTCGTGCGCTGCACGCGCGTATAGAGCTGCAGGCCCTTGGAGCCGCTGGTCTTCGCGAAGAGCGTGTCGCGGTCGAGCCGCAGGGCGACCCACTGGGCGACTCGGCAACATTCAGCGATCGTCGTGCCGGGTCCTGGATCGAGATCGAAGACCAGATAGTCCGGAGGCGCGGGGACGGGCTTTCCCTTCGCAACGTGCCAGAGGGGCACGTGGAACTCGATCGCCGCCAGATTCGCCGCCCACAACAGTGTGGGGCGATCACTGACCGCGGTGTACGTGATCGGCTTGTGTTCGCCACCCTTGGACGGCACTTCAATCGTCTTGATCCACTCGGGCTGACGGTCCGACGCGTGTTTCTCGAAGAACGACATGCCTTCGACGCCGTTGGGGTAACGACGCAACGTGGTGGGGCGAGCGCGCAGGTGCGGCAGCATCACGTCGGCGATCTTCGCGTAGTAGTCCAGGACCTGGCTCTTGGTGAAGCCCGTGTCGGGATAGAGCACCTTGTCGAGATTCGACAGCGAGAGTTCACGCCCGTCGATCTCGGTGAGGACTCGCTCAGGACTCACGGACGACCTCTGTGGGACCTTTGTCTGTTCGCAGGCCGCGCCACGACGGTTGACGCAGGTTCCCGTCGGGGGTCCACTCGGCGAACTGGACCTCACCGACGAGTGCGGGACGTACGAAGTGCGCGAGCAAAGACTCCGCACGGCTCAGGGGCTTCGAGAACGGCGTGGACTTGCGGGCCAGTGGCTTCAGTCGAGCGAGCAGATCCTTGCGCGTCGTCGCGGTAAACCCGGTTCCCACTTTGCCGACGTAGTCCAGTCCTTCTTCGCTCGGGATGCCGAGCAGGAGGGCGCCGAGGCTACCGTCACGCTCACCCTTACCCTCGGTCCATCCACCGATCACGACCTCCTGGGTGAAGAAGTTCTTCACCTTGATCCAGTCACCCGCACGCGAACCCGGCGAGTACGTCGAGGCCCGACGCTTGATCACGACGCCTTCCAAGCCGCGCTCGCGTGAGACGTCGAGCAACTTCGGTCCAGGGACATTCGTGATCGACGGCGGCGTCGCGAACGTCTCGCCCGTCAGTTTCAACGACTCGAGCGCGGCGCGGCGCTCGTCGTAGGACTGGGACATGAGCGAGTGTCCTTCGAGGTACAAGAGATCGAAGGCGAAGAAGCTCGCCGGAATCGACACCCGTAACCGATCGACCTCGGTCTTGGACACCACGTGGAGGCGCTTGGCGAGTGTTGAGAAGCTCGGACGGTTGTCCTTATCGAGCGAGACGATCTCACCGTCCAGGATCGCTGAACGCGATCCCAGGAAGAGTCCAATCTCACGAAGTTCGGGAAACGTCGACATGAGGCTCTTGTCGTTGCGGGTGAACGCTCGGACGCGTCCGGCGTCGACATAGACCAGGGCCCGCACGCCGTCCCACTTGAACTCATAGGCCCAGCCAGCGTCTTTCTTTGGGAGTCCCGCGGCCAAGGCCAGCATCGGTCTGACGTGTTCGGGCATGGGGTCGACTTTTTCAGGTGGCGGGTCCATGCGGTGGATCATCCAGTTCTTGTCGTCGTCACCGGTCGGGAAGAGCACATACTTGCCCGAGACGTGTACCCCGTGGAGCACGACCATCACTTCCTTCGGTCGCCACTTGATTGTCTCGTAGGTGCCGTGGTCCCAGATCGAGACCTGGCCCGCGCCGTACTCTCCCTTAGGGATCACTCCGTCGAACGTGCCGTATTCGAGCGGATGATCTTCGACGTGCACCGCGAGATGATTGGTCGTTGGATCCATCGGGAGCCCCTTGGGCAGCGCCCACGACACGAGGACACCGTCTCGTTCGAGACGAAAGTCCCAGTGGAGCGCGCGAGCGTGGTGCTCTTGGATGACGAAGGTTGGGTCCGCGGGCTTCCTCTTCGAGACGGACTTCTGGCCCATCGGCTCGGGCGTCTTCTTCGGATCTCGTTTGGCTCGATACGCGTTGAGTTTCGGTGGCGCGTCGGAGCGGGTCGCCCGGGCGCCGGTGTCACGCGTCACGATACTTAGCGGCCGGTTTTCTTCTTCGCGGCCTTGGCGGCACCGACCGCGGCAATGAGCTCGTCCTTGGTCATCTTCGAGTTCACCGTGATCTTCAGTTGCTTGGCGCGGTCCAGCAAGTCGCCCTTGGTCATCGCGTCGAGTCCTTGTCGCTCGCGGTGTTCGGCGACTTTCAATCGGGAGCTCTTCGTGGCGGTCGAGGCCTTGGCGGCCGAACGTGACGGACGCTTCGTCGACGTGCGCTCAATGGATGCCTGCAGCGCGGACATCAAGTCGATGACGTTCGACTTCGGGCGGTCCTCGGAGCCGTGAACGACGGCCTGGCCCGCGCGCTTCCGTTCGATGAGTTCTTCCACCCGCACGCGGTACGTGTTCTTGTAACGACTGGGGTCCCACTCGTCGGTCAGCGACTCGACGAGCTTCTTGGCGATGGAGAGCTCCTTCTCATTGGCGTTGCCCACGGGCGGGAGGGTGTCAAGCTCTTCTTCGGGGTCGCGGATCTCGTCTTCGAAGTACATCGTCTCGAGCATGAGTACTTTCTCCGCCGGTCGCACGGCGACGAGGTGCTCCTTATCGCGCAGCACCAACGTCGCGATACCGACCTTCTTGGTCTCGAGCATTGCTTGGAGCAAGAGCGCGTAGGCGCGGTCCGACCCTTTGCCCTTGGGCGCGAGGTAGTACGACGAACGGAAGAAGATCGGGTCGATGTCCTCGAGATCGACGAAGTCCTGAATCTCGATCAACTCGGACTTGCCGGGCGCGGCTTCGGCCATCTCTTCGCGGGTGACGACCACGTACTCGCCACCGCCAAGGGGATAGCCATTGACGATGTCCTCGGTCGAGAGTTCTTCGCCGGTCTCTTCGTCCACCTTCTTGTAACGGACGCGATGGGACGTGTCCTTGTGCAATTGGTTGAAGTGAATCGTCTGGTCGGCCGTCGCACTGAAGAGTCCGACCGGAACATTTACCAGCCCGAAACTCAGAAACCCTGACCACGTGGCTCGTGCCATGACACCGCTCCTCGTTGCGTTGTTGCGAGAGAACCTACAAATTTACCATCGCCACCATTCAATTCAAAGAAAACTTCGTGTTTTGTTGCGGGTCATTGATTTGTTGCGTCCCCGTTGATGTCACAACGGTGTTTTAACTTGAAATCATGTCCCTTCCACTGCACGCAGCGCCGCAGATCGTGTGTACGTCGTGTGACGAGAATCTCGCGCACTGTCACGGGACTGCACTCGTGGACCTCGACGAGCACCACGTCTGCTCCGACGATCCCGATTGCACGTCGAGCGTCGACGAGCACTGGTTCGTTTCCTTCGACCAACACTGAGCAGTCCCTTGCGCGCGAGACGACACGTCACGATTCTTGGCCCACGGTGTAAATTTCGAATTCGCGGGTAATCGCGCAATCCAAAGGATCCACCATGTCCGAGCAGACTCCCCAATCGGCGATCTTCGCTTTCGCGGACGAGATCGTGAATCAACTCGCCGAGAGCGATCCGCTCTTCGCGACCGAAGCGGGTATCCCGGGTTACGACCACCTGCTGCCCGACTTCTCCGTTGCCAAGCAGCGCCGCGACCAAGAGCAGACGGTACACAACCTGCAGCACCTCGAGACGCTCGACGCGCACAGCGACGTCGATCGCATCGCCGCGGCGGTCATCCGTGAGCGGCTCTCAGCGACGCTCGCGCTCGAAGAGAACGACGAGTGGCGCCGGACTTTCTCGGTGCTCGTCTCTCCGGTCTCGGCGATTCGCCAGTCATTCGAGTTGATGCCGCTCACCAGCGAAGAGAACGCCAGGAACGTCGTGCGACGATTCAAGGCCGTGCGCGCGTCACTGGAGACGTGGCGTGGCGCACTCCTCATCACCGCCGCAGAGCACGAGCTGCCGGCGACGCGACATGTGCTCGGCGTCGCCGATCAGGCCGACACCGTTGCGGGCGGGGCCTTCAGCGAGTTCGCGGAGCGCTGCGCCGCGGCAACCGGCGTCGACGTCGACGCGTCTGGCCTCCGGGCCGCCGCGAAAGAGGCGGAGTCCGCGTACGCCGACCTCGCGGCATGGCTGCGATCAGACCTGGCACCGAAGGCGTCGACCAAGGAGGCCTGTGGCGAAGAGCGCTACCAGCGATGGTCCGCGTACTGGTCGGGCGCGACCCTCGACCTTCACGAGCTCTACGAGTGGGGCTATCAGGACCTGCGGCGCATCAACACGCGCATGTGGGAAATCGCGAACGAACTACTCCCCGGCGCGAAGAGTCTCGTCGAGGTCGCCGAGCACCTCGACAACGACCCGGCGCGCGCCATCGACGGCACCGACGCGCTCCTCACGATGCTGAAGGCGTTCACGGCGCGAACGACGGACGAGCTGGACGGCGTGCACTTCGACATCGACGAGCGGATTCGTTTCTGTGACGCCCGACTCGCGCCCGAAGGATCGGCCGCCGCGCCGTATTACATCAATCCCAGTGAGGACCTCAGCCGGCCCGGCACGACCTGGTTCCCCACTCTGGGCAAGACGACGTTCTCGTGGTGGCGATTTGCCTCGACGTGGTATCACGAATCGATCCCCGGGCATCACCTCCAGATCGCGACGGCGCTCTTGGCCTCGGACCGACAGAGTCGCTTCCATCGGCTCGTCGGCAACACCAGCGGCTACGCCGAGGGGTGGGCCCTCTACGCCGAGCGCCTCATGGACGAGCTCGAGTACTTCACGGACCTCGGCGACGAACTCGGGTATCTCGCCAACCAGGCACTGCGCGCGGCGCGCATCGTCGTCGACGTCGGTCTGCACCTCGAACTCGACGCGCCGTCGGACCTTGGCGTCTTGGGTGACCTCGGTGACTGCTCCAACAAGCGCTGGACCGCCGAGATGGCGGTGGCGCTGCTCGAGGACTGGGCCATTCAGGACCACCCGATGTCGGTCTCGGAGGTCAATCGGTACCTCGGATTGCCCGCCCAGGCCATCTCCTACAAGGTCGGTGAGCGAATCTGGCTCGAGTCACGCGAAGGCGCGAAGAAGCGACTCGGCGACCGGTTCAACCTGAAGGCCTTCCACGCGCACGCTCTCGTGCTCGGTCCGTTGGGCTTGGATGACTTCGCGGCCGAGATGGCGCTGTGGGACGGTGGCCTCTAGACCTGCGCCGTCGAAGTCAGCAATCCGACGTGCGTTACCGTCTGAAGTGAGCAAAGGATGGTCATGGCGAACGATCGATCAACGTTGACGAGCGCGGAGCGCGAGAAGGCCTCAGTCTTCCACTCGTGGTCGGCCCAGGCGACCATCAACCCATTGATGGTGAAGGACGCGCACGGCGTCTACGTGACGGCCGAAGACGGCACGACGTTCCTCGACCTCTCGTCGCAGTTGGTCAATACGAATATCGGCCACCAGCACCCGTCGGTCGTGCGCGCGATCCAAGAGCAGGCGGCCACGTTGTGCACCATCGCGCCCCAGCACGGGTACGTCGCGCGCTACCGCGCGGCCGAGCTCATTCTGGACCGATCCTTCGAAGGCGCGGCGAAGGTCTTCTTCACCAACGGCGGCACCGAGGCAATGGAACACGCCATCCGCATGGCACGCCTGTTCACCGGACGCCACAAGGTCCTGTCGGCCTATCGCAGCTACCACGGCGCGACAGCCACCTCGATCAACCTCACGGGCGATCCGCGGCGTTGGCCGAACGACACCGGTTCGGCCGGCGTCGTGCACTTCTTCGGACCTTTCCTCTACCGTTCGGCGTTCCACGCGGCGTCCGAGACAGAGGAGTGTCAACGCGCGCTCGAAAACCTCGAGACGACGATTCAATTCGAAGGTCCGTCGTCAATCGCCGCGATCGTGCTCGAGACGGTGCCGGGGACGGCGGGCATCATGGTACCGCCAAAGGGATTCCTCGCGGGGGTTCGCGCGATCTGTGATCGCTACGGCATCGTCTACATCGCCGACGAGGTCATGTGCGGCTTCGGTCGCACCGGTTCATGGTTCGCGTTCCAACAGCACGACGTGAAGCCCGACCTCGTGGTATTCGCCAAGGGCGTGAACTCCGGCTACGTGCCGCTCGGTGGCGTCATCTTGAACGAGGCGATCAGCGCGTCGTTCAACGACCGGGTCTATCCCGGGGGCCTCACGTACTCGGGCCATCCACTCGCCTGCGCCGCGGCCGTGGCGACCATCGAAACAATGCACAACGAGGGCATCATCGAGAACGCGCAAGCGTATCGGCGACGAGGTCCTGCGACCGGGACTCGAGGCGTTGGCGCACGAGCACCGCGTCATCGGCGAGGTCCGCGGACTCGGCGTCTTCTTCGCCCTCGAGCTCGTCACCGACCGAGCGACCAAAGAGCCCCTCGCCCCGTACGGGGCGAGTTCGCCCGCGATGAATGACATCGTGGCCGCCAGTCGCAACGAGGGACTTCTGATCTTCACGAACTACAACCGCATCCACGTAGTCCCGCCGTGCACGATCACGCCCGACGAGGCGCGCGACGGTCTCGCACGGCTGGACCGCGCGTTACGCGTCGCCGACACCTCCTACTCGGGCGCGTGACGAACGACGAGGCGCGAGTCGTGGCCGCCTCGATGCTGCGCGAGTTGGGACACGAGTTCGTCGGACGTGTCCTTGACGACGAACAGCTCGAACGGTTGAGCGCGGACACCCGAGCGCACCTCGACAACCTTCGCGACGCACCACTACGCGCGCGAGAACTCTCGAGCGATCGTCTCGCGGAATTCTCCTTTGCGATACCGACCAAGGACGAAATCGGCGAGCGGCAGCTCTTCGGTGACTCCGTCGTGACCGGCTCGGCAAATCCGATGGGCATTGGCGCGCAGTTGTGGCGAGAGGGTGATGACACCTGCATGCACGTCACACTCGGCAAGGCCTTCGAGGGCGCCCCGGGTCGCGCACACGGGGGCGTCGTCGCGGCGATCCTCGACGAGGTGATGGGCGCCGTCAACGCCCTGCACGGCACGTTGGCCTACACCGTCCAACTCGACATCACGTATCACGCGCCGACGCCCTTCGGCGAGCCGATCATCGCGCGCGCGTGGCTCGCGCGACAGGACGGTCGAAAGCGCTACGTGGAGTCAACGCTGTTCGCCGATGACCTCCAGGTGGCGAGCGCCAAAGGACTCTTCATCACCGTCGACCGAGCGGCGCTGCTCGAACAGTTGCTGACACCGAAGGACTAGACGTGGCGCTCTCGCTCGGCCACGGATTCTCCTCGAGCAAGGTCCCTCCGGCGATCACGCCCTCGTTCTGGGGACTCAAGATCCTCACCACTGCGATGGGCGAAGCGACGTCGGACTACTTCGTGAACCGATTCGATCCCCGCATCGCAGTCGTGTGCACGGCCGTCGTCTTCTTCGCCGTGCTCTGGTGGCAACTGCGAGCGCCGACCTATCGGGCCGTCACCTACTGGGCGGCGGTCGTGATGGTGAGCGTCTTTGGCACGATGTGCGCCGACGTCGTGCACGTGGAGTTCGGCGTCCCCTACCTCGTATCGGCCGTTGCGTTCGCGCTCGTGCTCGCCATCGTCTTCTGGTCGTGGTTCCGCGTCGAAGGCACGCTCTCGATCCACAGCATCACGACGACCCGGCGCGAGCTGTTCTACTGGGCGACCGTCACGGTCGCCTTCGCGCTCGGGACCGCGGTCGGTGACTTCTCGGCGTCGGTCGCGAAGCTCGGGTACTTCAGTTCCGGTCTGCTCTTCACCGGCCTGATCTTGCTCCCGGCGCTCGGCGCGTGGACGATTCGACTGAACGCGGTCTTGATGTTCTGGACCGCCTACGTGCTGACGCGACCGCTCGGTGCCTCCTTCGCCGACTGGATGGGCAAGCCGAAAATCGTCGGCGGACTCGGGTGGGGTTCGGGCGATGTGTCGCTCGCCTTGTCGAGCGTCATCGTGGTCGCGGTCGGCATCGTGGCCGTCGTCGAGCGGCGTTCGAACCGCGATGTTCGTCCGTAATATGGTCCAATGCCAGCCATCTCAGTAGAGAACCCACTCGAACTCGCCAAGGCCGTCACGCCTGCGACGACCGACCGACCACGCCGCGTGAAGTCCATCACGTCGGCCCCGCGAGGTCTCGAAGGCGAGGGCTTCCCGGTACGCCGGGCCTTTGCCGGTATCGACATGGCCGACCTCGACCCCTTCGTGCACATGGATCAGATGGGCGAGGTCGACTACGGCCCCGGTGAGCCCAAGGGCACGCCGTGGCATCCGCACCGCGGCTTTGAGACCGTGACGTACATGATCGACGGCACCTTCTTGCACCAAGACTCGATCGGCGGGGGCGGCGTCATCCAAAACGGCGCGACCCAGTGGATGACCGCCGGTGCAGGGATCTTGCACATCGAGCGACCACCGGATGCCCTCATCGACTCGGGTGGGCTCTTTCACGGGATCCAGCTCTGGGTCAACCTGCCCGCCAAGTTAAAGATGACGAACCCTCGTTATCAGGACATCGAGGCCGAGTCGGTATCGCTGTTGACCAACGAGAACGGCGACGCCATCATCCGGGTCATCGCCGGCTCACTGGGCGGCATCGACGGACCAGGTTCGACCCACACGCCGATCGCGATCTCGCACGTGACGCTGCTGCCCGGCGCGCAGCTCTCCCTGCCGTGGAATCCTTCGTACAACGCACTGACCTACGTACTCGCCGGTCAGGGCACCGTCGGCCTCGAGCGTGCCGCGATCGCCGAGGGTCAGATGGCCGTGCACGTCGAGGGCGACTACCTGATGCTGTCGGCCAACGAGACCCAGGACTCGCGGACCCACGGTTTCGAAGTACTGATCCTCGGTGGTGAACCGATCCGCGAACCGGTCGCGACCTACGGTCCGTTCGTGATGAACACCCGCGCCGAGTTGCAACAGGCCTTCGAGGACTACGAGGCTGGTCGACTCGGACAGATCCCGGCCGAGCACATCTAGTCGGACTTCGATCGGTGCACGAGGAACGTGCCCGTCGAACGACTGACGAGTTTGCCCTCTTCGCTCGTGATGGTCGCTTCGGCGTAGGCGATCTGGCGCGTGAGTCGAACGACCTCGCCGCGCACCGTGTAGTGAGTGTTCAGTAAGGCCGGTCGCATCAGTTCGGTCGTCATCTCGATCGTCGCCTCCGTGCGATCACGCCCGAGCAGCGCGGCGTTGATGGCGAAGTTCATCGCGGCGTCCAAGATCACCGAGTGGACCCCCGCCTGGACCGCGCCGTGGGGGTTGCACGCCAACTGCGTCGGGGTGAACGAGCCGCTCACCCAGCCAAGGTCCTCGCCGTCGACGCCGTAACTCGAAAAATCTCCGCCGATCGCGCCGATGATCGCCATTCCCCCATCACCGAGCCAGCGATCCATGCTCTTTCGTTCGCTCACGCCAGCGACGCTAGCCGTACTCACCAGTAAGATTCGCCGAGCGGGCGCTGCTCGCCAGGAGAAAGGTTGGACAATGCCAACAGCCGTAATCGTGGACGCCGTACGCACCCCAGGGGGCAAGCGCAACGGAAAACTGAAGAACTGGCACCCCGTCGACCTCGCCGCCGAGGCGCTCAAGGCCATCGCGAGTCGCAACAACCTCGACCCCGCGTTGGTCGACGACGTGATCATGGGCTGTGTCTCCCAGGTTGGCGAGCAGGCCTTCAACGTCGGGCGCAGTGCCGTGCTCGCCGCCGGCTGGCCCGAGTCGGTCCCGGCCACGACGATCGACCGCCAGTGCGGTTCCTCACAGCAGGCGTTGCACTTCGCCGCCCAGGGAGTCATGTCCGGGGCCTATGACATCGTGATCGCCGCCGGCGTCGAGGCGATGTCGCGCGTCGCGATGGGTTCATCGATCGGCAAGGACGCCGGCTGGCCCTTCGGCCCGAGCGTCACCGCGCGCTACGAACCGGTCGGGGGTCTCAAGAACCAGGGCATCGGCGCCGAGATGATCGCCGACCAGTGGGACGTCTCGCGCGAGGACCTTGACGCCTTCTCGGCCGAGAGTCACCGGCGCGCCGCTCAAGCGACCGCCGAAGGTCGATTCGACAATGAGATCGTCCCGGTCTTCATCCGTGACGACGAAGGTCACGCGACGGACGAACTCATGAAGTCCGACGAGGGCATCCGTGCCGACTCCTCGGTGGCGACACTGGCCAATCTGAAGCCCGCCTTCAAAGAGGACGGCAAGGTCACCGCAGGCAACTCGTCACAGATCACCGACGGCGCGTCGGCCGTGCTGATCATGAGCGAAGAAAAGGCCAAGGAGCTCGGCTACACGCCGCGCGCCAGGTTCCACACCTTCGCGCTGGCGGGCGTCGACCCCGTGACGATGCTGACCGGTCCGATCCCGGCGACGAAGAAGGTGCTCGAGCGTGCCGGACTCACGCTCGACGACATCGACCTGATCGAGATCAACGAGGCCTTCGCCTCGGTCGTGCTCGCCTGGCAGAAGGAACTGAACGTCGATCTCTCGAAGGTCAACGTCAACGGCGGGGCCATCGCGTTGGGCCACCCGCTCGGTGCGTCCGGTGCGAAACTGTGCGCGACGTTGGTCAATGAACTCGAGCGCACCGGCGGTCGCTACGGACTGCTTACGATGTGCGAGGGCGGCGGGCTCGCCAACGCGACGATCATCGAACGACTGGGCTAGGTCCGAGCGTTATTTGTACCGCGTCGCGAGGTAGAAGCCGGCGAACATGACCACCAGTCCGCCGACGAGGTACCACGAGGACACCGAGCCGGGCAGGACCGACAGGTAGTTCAAGACAATCGTCAACATGCCGACGGCGAGCAACGCGACGATCAGCCATCCGTACCAACGAGGGCTGTGATCGTCACTGACCGGGCGCTTGGCGGTGACCTTGCCACGCGCTTCAGGCGCGACGTAGCGGCCTACGGTCTTGCGGTTGCCGGACTTTGAGGACGAAGTCGCCATGGCGTAATGCTAGTGAACGCGTTGGCTACGTGGTTGTGGTCGTCGGCAACGTCGTCGACGTCGTTTCTGTCGACGCTTCACAGACCGAGATGGTGATCTGCGAGTTATAGGGCACGTAACTGCCAATGGTGAGGCTCTCGTCGGTCACGGTATTGACCTGGGAGGGCGAGCACGTGGACGGCGGCGTCGGACTCACGTTGACGATCAAGGGAGTGTGATCGAGCGTGGCGGTCGCCTGTGACTGTGATTCGCCGATCACGCTCGGCACCTGCACCTTGCAGTAGCCGGTCGATGTAATCAGCGTTATCTGATCGCCGGCGTTGACGAACGCACCTTCGGCTGGATTCGAACCGACGACGAGGCCGATTCCGATGGTGTTCGAACAGGCTTTCGTCGTGGTGGGGCCCAACGTCAAGTTGTTCTGACCGAGGACGGCGGCGGCTTGATTCGTCGTGTCGCCTGCGAGCGGCGGCACCGTGAAGTCCGCGTTCGGTGACAGGACGTAAATCGTGATCGAATCACCTTGATGCGCGTGGGTCGTGGCGGCGGGAACCTGCGATATCACGATGTTCGGGGCCGTCGTCGTCCCGGGCGGTGCGTGCTGCAAGAAGCCAGTGTGCACGGTCAAGTCATAGGGCGGATTTTCGAGTTCGTTCGTCGCTGAGACCAATGACTGGCCCTTCACAGGCGGGATGACGATCGGGGCCGCCTGCACGCCAAGACTCAACTGAAGATTGACCTTCTGTCCCTTCTTCAAGGTGACGCCGGCCTTCGGATCCGTCGAGATGACGTCGCCGATGGCCACCGTGGAGTGGATATGACTTACGTACTTGACCTTGATTCCGTCGGAGTTGAGTTTCTTAAAGGCGTTGATCTCGGACTTGCCGACGAGATTGGGCATGATCGTCGACGGCGTCGTCTTCTGGGCAAGGAAGTACGCAAGACCGCCGACCACGAGAAGCAGGAGTATGACGGCCACGATGATGCCGCCGTTGGCGCTTCGTCGCTTGCGGATGTCCGTACGGGGCCCAGTCATCATCGGCACTGCCTGCGTGCGTTCGCCAGGCGCGACCTTGGAGACCGCGCGGGTCGCGTCACTGCCGAAGAACGCGACGTCGCGCTGGGCCGCACGAACGGGTTGGCCTTCGCTGAAACGCATGAGGTCCGAGCGGAGGTCTTCGGCCGACTGATAGCGGCGATCCGGTGACTTCGCGAGAGCCTCCATCACGATGGCTTGGATCTCTGGAGGAATCGTGGGGTTGAACTCCGAAGGTGGCGGGACGGTACCGTGCACGTGTTGGCTGGACACCTCGACCGGTGAGTCGCCGATGAATGGGGGACGCCCGGCGAGCATCTCGTAGAGCACGACGCCAAGTGAATAGATGTCGCTTCGACCGTCGACCGCCGCGCCTTCGGCCTGCTCGGGCGAGAAATACGTCGCGGTCCCCATGACCGAGCCCTCTTCGGCCAACTGGTCCTCAACGGACATGGCTTGGGCGATACCGAAGTCGGTGACTTTCACCTGGCCGTCGCTCGCAATGAGGATGTTGCCCGGCTTCACGTCGCGGTGGACCACACCGTTGCGATGCGCGTAGCCGAGCGCGGCCGCAACCTGTGAGATCAGCCCGGCCGAGTGCGAGGCGGTGAGTGTTCGGCCACCGCGCAACATATCGGCGAGCGAGGTCCCGTCGACCAACTCCATGACGATGAAATACGTCCCGTTGTCCTCGCCCCAGTCGAAGACCGGGACGATATTGGGATGTGAGAGGTTCGCCGCGGCCTGCGCTTCGCGCCGGAAGCCCTCGACGAACAAAGGATCGGCGCTGAGCTCTGGATAGAGCGTCTTGATCGCTACCGGTCGGTTGAGAAGGATGTCCTGGGCCCGGTAGACAATGGCCATTCCCCCTCGGGCGATGAGGTGCGTTACCTGATAGCGACCGGAATACAGTCGGGGGTCATCTACAGGCTCCATATGGCGCCTAGCCTACGCCGTTGAGATTCGGGGCAATTCTCATTTGTGCACGGTCGTCGTGGTCGTGCCCGACGGTGAGGTCCCGTTGAGCTGCGCGAAGTAGGCATCCACGAGCGCCTTCACGATGGGGCCGGCAATCGTCGCGCCGAAGTCCGGCGTCGGCTGGTACGGCACGACGACGGCAATGGCGATCGTGGGATCGGTCGCCGGCGCGAAGGCGATCAACCAGTCGTCGGTGTTCTTCTTCGCGTTGCCGGTCTGGGCGGTACCGGTCTTCGCGGCGACGTCGTACTGCGCGGGGAACCCAACTCCGGCCGCCGTGCCGTCAGGCGCGGAGACGACCTTCTCCATCAAGGGGACGATGAACGCGGCCTGCGTCGCGGTGAGTGGCGTCTTCCACACGGAGTCCTTGTAGCGCTTCACGATCTGACCGTCGGGCGCCGTGATGTAGTCCATGAGGTGCGGCGTCATCTCGACGCCGCCGTTGCCGACCGCCGCGGCCTCCAACGCGTCTTGCAGGGCCGTGGCCCGCACGTTCCCCTGACCGATCGAGGAGTACGCCAAGAAGGGAATGTTGTTCGCGAACGATGCCGCCGTCGGGAAGTAACTCGCCGCCGTGCCCGGTAGGTCGAGGGGTGGGACCGAGTCGTAGCCGAAGGACGTCGCCGCTTTGAACATGTAGTCCGCGCCGAGGTCGATACCGAGCAACGCGAAGCCTGGGTCGCACGAAGGTGGCAGCATCTCCGTGACGTCGCCGCCGCACGGTACGTGACCACTGTTGCAGAGCGGAACGTTCGAGTCCGGCAGCTTCGCGCAGGCTCCGCCCTCAAGTGTGCTGTTGAAGTCCTTGGTGAGATCGGCGGGCTTGGAGACGACCGCGGCCGCGGTGGTGATGACCTTGAAGGTCGAGCCCGGCGGGAACGTTGCACCGGTCGCCACCAATCCGAGGGGTTCGAATCCGTTGCTATCGGGCTTGAGGTACAGGTGTCGTGCCGCGGTTTCCACTGACTCTATGGGCGACGTCAACGGCACCGGGTTGTAGTTCGGGTTGGAGTACATCACGAGCACCGCACCCGTCTTCGGGTCGAGCGCCACCGCGGCACCGTCCGTCCCTTTCATTGCGGCGCGCGCAACGGCCTGCAGCGTGGGATTGAGCGTGAGCGTCACAGAGTCGGCGGCACTCGTCGGAGCGAGGAGTTGCTCGAAGCTCTGTGGCGGCTGTGAGTGCGCTGCGAGATAGCCGTTGTACTCCTCTTCGATGCCATCGACGCCGTAGTACTGCGAGACGTAGCCCACGACGCCCGAAGTCAGCGAGCCGTCAGGGTAGATCCGTCGATAGGGGAAGCTCGGGTCGTTCTGCTTCACTGAGTACGCCAGCACGTCGCCGTTGGCCGCGAGAATCTCGCCGCGCGGATACTGCGCGGAGGGATTCGTGTTCGACGGATTGTTCGGATTCGCGTCCAGGGACTTTGATCGGAAGAACTGGATATTCGCCGACTGCGCGACGATCACCGCGAAGAGCACGAGGATGATCGTGGCCAGGATGCGGAGACGTCGTGACATCGATCAGCCCTTCAGCGTCGTGGTCGTGGTGGACGTCGTGGTCGTGGAGCCGATGGTCGTGTCCTCACAGGTCGGCGTCCTGTTGCAAAGACTCGTCATGTAGTCGAGCGCGTCGGTCAGTGTCGGTTCCGCGATCGTCTGGGCTAACTGACTCTGGTCCGTGGGGTGCAACGTGCTCACCTTGTAGTTCGTATCAAAGACCTTCTGCGGTTTGAACCACAGGACGCCGCCTGGTTGTCCTTGGTACACCGCGACCGTTCCGCCGTCGTTGCCCAAGTAGTAGGTCGAGTAGGCGTACCAGTGCACGATGAAGTACGCACCGACGAACACGCCGATGAAGATCAGTAACGCCGCCGGTGTGCGCCACGTCATCCGATGACGCTTGCGACGTTTCTGCGCCGCCGGCGTCGCGGCGCGTGCGACCGGAGGCGTGATCGACGAGATGGTTCGCTTGATCGGAGACGCCGCGACCGAGACGTCGTCGAACTCCAAAAGCACGGCCGTGATGTTGTCGTGGCCGCCAGCCTCCTTGGCAGCCTCGACCAATTGGACGACGGCCTCTTCCAACGTGAAGGGCGCGCTCGCGAGACGTGCCAGTGTGTCGCTGTCGAGTTCGTTGGAGAGTCCATCACTGCAGAGCAAGAGACGGTCCCCCGCGAGCGCGTGCACCGACATCACGTCCACCGCGATCGTCTCTTCCACACCGATGCCTCGGGTGAGTTGGTGACGCCGCGGATGCACCGCCGCCTCTTCTGGCGTGAGGCGGCCCATGCGCACCCACTCCTCGGCCACGCTGTGATCTTCGGTCAGTTGGCGAAGCGCCCCGTCGCGAAGCTGATAGGCCCGCGAGTCACCGACGTGACACAGCGTCGGCGACGTGACACCGTTGTCGTCCACGGTGAGCCCGAGGGCGATGACCGTCGTGCCCATGCCAAAGTGATTCGGGTTCTCGCGGGCGTCGTTCAACACCGTGATATTGGCGGCGTTGATCGCGTTGTAGAGGCCCTCAACGGTTTGGTCCTCGTCGAACCCGGCGTGAAGCATCTCAATGGTCATCTCCGAGGCGACCTCGCCGGCCGCGTGTCCGCCCATCCCGTCAGCGACGATGGCTAGCGTGTCGTCGACGTAGACCGCGTCCTGATTCGATTGACGTACCAGTCCAGTGTCGGTCGCCTCGGCGTGACGCCAATGCGTCAACGAACCACCTCGAAGAGCACGCCTCCAACTTGCACGATGTCCCCTCGTTCGAGGTGAACACGACCGTCGACGAGTTCTTGATTCACGTACGTGCCGTTCGTCGACCCGAGGTCCTCGATCGAGAGGTCGCCCTCATCATTCGAGAGGCGTGCGTGACGTGACGAGAGGTACGTATCGCTGAGGCTGAGGTCGCAGTCGGCGCTGCGGCCGATCGTCACCGCCACGTCGACGTCGACCCGCTCACCGGAGCGGTCAGTCGGTTCGACGAACTTGAGCGCGAGCCGGCCCGTGCGGCGACGCTTGGACCGCTTCTCATAGTCGAGGGGTCGCGCCTGGACCGCTGCGACACGCGTGATGCGAAGGAAGAACAGTACGGCGACAACCATGACCAACACCTGCAGCGGCCGAACGATCGCCGCGTAATTCGACGTCGTGGCCCCAAGACTCAAGCGAGCTCAATCCGAAAGTGCAGCGTGCCGATCGTGACGTCGTCACGTGGCGAGAGTGAGACGGCGGTCACCCGGTGCCCGTTCACGTACGTGCCATTGGTTGATTGGAGGTCTCGAATCGCCACGCCGTCGCCGGTGCGCCACACTTCGGCGTGTCGTCGTGACACGTTGGAGTCGTTGATGACGACCTCGACGTCGGGGCTGCGACCTATTACGAGTGGCCGCTCTCCCACGTTGAAGGATCGGCCGTCGTTCGAGATGAGTCGGGGCTGGCTCTCGCCGCCCAGGAACTCGGCCTTTACCTCGAGGTTGCCCGGTTTGATGTCGTCATCGATGAAGACCTCGACCTTGACCGGCCCGACGAAACTGAAGCCCTCGCTGATCGCGTGCTGTCGAACCGTCTCTTCGAGCTCACTCACCAGTGCCTTTTGAAAACCATCGAACCGTGCGGCGTCGACGGGGCCGAGCCACACGCGAATCTGATTCGGCGAGATCGGACCCTGGCTCGAGAGTCGTCGAGTGAGGTCGACTTCGCGAACGATTCGCGTGCCAATCTCAATCGGTTGCAGCGTGCTCTTGAAAGTACGTGAGAACGTCTTTTCGAAGATCCGCTCGAGGCGATTTTCTACGCTCTTCAGGACCATATCAACATCAACTGTACCGGCGACCGCGCATAATCGCAGGCGGCGACGTCCTCAGGTGGGTCGACTATTGTTGCAAGGTCCTCGGGCGAGTGGCGAAATTGGCAGACGCGCAGGCTTCAGGTGCCTGTATTCGAAAGGATGTGGGGGTTCAAGTCCCCCCTCGCCCACCAGTGAGTTACGTATGGAATTAGGCGGACTGGGGAAAGGTATTTACATGGCTCGTCTCCGGCAGGGTCTGAAACCAAGAGACATCAGCAATGACCGCTGTCTCGAACTTGAGAGTGGAGATTCAGAGTCACGTAACTTCATGGAACAGATCGCCATAGATCAATCTCGACTTTTGAGAAATGTCATGCCAACCGCGAGCCAATATTCGGAAGCAATGAGAGCGCCGAAGTTGAAGGATCGGATGACCTCCGGTGCCAACGCGGTACTAAGTGTGATGAGCCCAAACGAACTCCATAGTGCCGGCGAATGGAAAAGCGACACCGCTCGGGGTTGGGCTGCGATGGCAGTAGGTCTGGTCCCGGGCATGACTCTGCAGGATCGACTCGAGTTGGCCAGATTGTTCGCCAGGGATTCACACTTCTCAGTAAGGGAATGGGCATGGATCTCAGTTCGTCCGTTCGTTGCGTGCGAACTTATTGCATCCCTTTCAATGCTCGGCGAATGGTGCGATGACTCTTCTTCATACGTACGAAGATTCGCTTCAGAAGTGACTAGACCTCGGGGTGTCTGGTGTAAGCACATCGTTCAACTCAAGGAGTCCCCAGAGGTCGGAGTAAATCTCCTCGATAGGCTCCGAAGTGACGAAAGCCATTACGTGCAACTCTCTGTGGGTAACTGGCTCAACGATGCTTCGAAGTCAAGGCCCGACTGGGTTCGACTTACGTGCGATAGGTGGCTCATGGACGAAACACCGTCAACTCGACGAATATGCGAGCGCGGCTTGCGATCTATCAAAAAGCTGGAGTTACAAAGTCGGCAGTAGGACGTGGGTTGGAATTCGGTCTTCCCATCCAGTGGCGGCTGCCGCGGTCACAGTAGAGGTCTTGGGGAGCCGCTCAGTCCACTCCCTTAATACGCTTCGATTCCACGCGCCGTCGACGAGCGCAACGTAATCCCTCTTCGAACTAACGCCATTTACGCCTATGGAAAGTGATTCACACTCCGCGTATGTGAGAGCCGAGATCTGGCTTTCACTCGTTCAAACGTAATATCTTCTCTCGGTGTTCCTACCTTTCGCATCATCTTTCCTATGGTCGGCCACTTCTTCACTTTTTCTGCGTAAGTCGGCGGCAACACTGGCAAAATCAAGTCAAAACGACCGGGGCGGCGAATTGCTGTGTCGAAGTGCTCAATGTGGTTAGTGGTCAAGACGTAAATGATTCGGTGGGCGTCACCCAATGCGGCCAGTTTCGGCAGCATTGCCGTCGTTAGGAACCGGGACGAGGACTCTATTCCGTCGGTCTCTCTTTCACGAACGAGTTCGTCGAATTCGTCGAGCAATATCACGATCTGTTGCGATGAAAGCAGCATTGAAAACAGGTCGTTCGTCTCAGCGTGCAGACTCTCCATCCCCTTGCGAGTCAAATGCGATGGATCAAGTTTGAGTAGCGGCCATCCAATCTCGTCGGCGATAATCTGAGCCAATGTGGTCTTTGATGTACCCGGCGGACCATAGAGAATTGCTCCTGTTGGAACGCGGACGGGAGACTTCGGGAACGCCATACCGTGTTCGGCGAATGCCAAGTTCTCTTGTATTGGCTTGATCAGATAGGAAGTAATCGCTTCCTGCAAACTCTTTACGTTCTGATTTTCGTCCCGAAACTCTGAGTCCAGGAAACCTGAAAAACCATCGATCTTCCGAGGGCGAGGTGGCGAATAGACATTGGCCGTGTTTGCAAATACGACGCGTCTGATTCCCTCCTGCACAATCTTGTTAAGCCCGTAGCAAGCGTGAAACACTGACGCAGTTGACCACGATTCTGGGCTCGTCAAATCCTGTTTTAGGTGTCCGGTCGACCAACCGTACAGATGCTCTCCGTCCCCGTCATCTATGCGAATCTTTGAGTCATCGAGCGAGTCCACAGCGTCACGTAAATTTCTCATGCGCATGTGAAGCAGATGACCCAACTGCTCCTCTGAGCAGAGCTGCGCTAGAAGTTCGAAGTCGTAGCAGTACGCGTTGCCGTAATCCGGATAAAGGAAGAGTGGCCGGCTTCTTGGCCAAGTCCCACGTTCTGTTTGCGCATCAAAGAATTGCCCAACTGAGAATTCAATCGCTTCTCGTTGCCTTGGCGACATATCCTGCATCTTCTTGCACTTACATGCGGTAAGTACCGCGTAGGCCAATTCAAAAACATCGGCGTCGGGACCTTTCGCCGCAACGTTGACGCTCTCTTCGAACATTCGCGCAAACGCCCACTCAGCAGTATTTATTCGCGCCCTAGGCGTGAGAGCGCCCCAAACAGACAACACACTCACGACCTTCTGCGTCAAGAATGCTGTGGACGGATACGTTGCGATTCGAATTCCTTCACCGCGAGCAAGTTCTTGCTCGAGCCTCCTCAATTGTTCGGCAACCTTCGTCGGCCTTCCGCTCAAGAGCGACTTGCCACGGATCTTCAAGAGCGCGGCAAGTGCTTCCATGAGGAAGGATGATGTAAATGGATTGTCGGAGAGTAAGCCAGCGCTGTTCCAATCTGCGTCAAGGATGTCTTGCTCGATAGCTTCGAGTGTTTGAGCCGGCCAAGGTGAGTTCGGCAGTCCTAGCTGGCCACTTGCCGCGAGGAACGATATCGCAGTTGCTGTACTCGCCTTTGAGAATCCGTCCCATACCTTTTTGTGCCCGATTAGGTGGACGAATCCACCGTGCTCTCCATCCCAATACAATTCGAGCGTCTTAACGGCACGACTCAGAAATTGCTGCAGAAACTTTGCGAAGTCATTCAGCTCTAAGTAGTTGGTGTTACTCGGTTGAGTGGGCGATAATGGTTCCGACACGCGACTCGGCGTTCAGGAAATCTTAAAGAGCTGTTGGACCGCCCGTGTCGAGTGCTCTAGTTCGCTCTCCACCACTAAATCTGGACGTTGCGAAAGGTGCTCCTCGATCGAATCGAGCATCGCGTGTCCCTTTGAGACAGCGCTCGCAGGGTCCAAAAGAATGTGGTGTCCAAGCAGTTCTGGCTTGTGCGAAACTAGAAGAGGTAGAACGTCTGCGATTTTGTTTACGACTCGAACAAAGTGGCGTAGCGTTAAATCTGCTGGAACCTCGTTCGCAAAGACGGGTATACCTGACGTAGTCGCGCATCCGACTTCGAAACTCGAGGATGTTCCGACGTAACCTTCCGGATCCACTAGCCAAAGGAAGTCGGAGGCCTGAATTGCCGCCAGGTGTCGCTTCTGAACAAGACTGATCGACCTCAGTCGATCGCTCGCGACGAACACGAACTCTCCGTATTGATCAACAATTCGTGGATCGGCTGGAGACAGAACATTGACACCCATGTCGGTGAGTTCAAATACGGCGTCGCGCACTTGCGGCATGGCTCTTCGAAAGCTACCCGAAACAGTGGCGTTTATGGCCCTATTCACAGTCACACCCCCTCCGACATAGAAATCGTAGGCACACAATGTGACACAAAATTAGGCAATCGTGCGAATATTGTCATAACCTTTCTAATCCTAATGACTAGTAATACTGAAAACGCTTCGGAAATGGGCTTTTCCACGCCGGTGGTTTCGAGGCTCACGGGTATACCGCCTTCAACTTTGAACCATTGGGTGTCAATTGGCTTGATCAAACCGGAACTCCGCGGACCCTCTGGGCGCAGAGCAACGCGCTATTGGTCAAAAACTGATCTCGTAGCAGTCCGAGCAATAAAGCAACTTCGGAAAAAGGGCTGTTCGCTTCAAATAGTTCGAAGGGTACGAGCGAGACTCAAAGAAGAAGGTGGCGACTTCAACAATCGAGTGCTGGTTTGGGACGGACAAGACGTTCTCCTAATAGCTAATTGGTCTGATGTGCAATCGATGATCAAACAGCCCGGTCAACGAGTGCTTGCTCCAACGGTCCTCAGTCTCGAAGACATGATGGTCAAAGCAACTAAGGATGTTGAGGCGAAGGCAGAGTCAATCGATATTGAAGCATTGCGAGTCGCAGATGAAGCGAGACGATCACGAAAACGGGCAGATATGAAAGTCGTTGACTTCTCGCAACTTGCCGATTGGGGAGAAAGACGAGTCCGTCGGAAGAGCCAATCAGCGCCTTAGCTTCACTGCCCTTGTGATTAGGTGGGAAATAAGTGGAAGTTAGACATTCGAGGTCGGGTCACTTTACGCACACGATTCCTTCTGCCAGTTAAGGGTCTCACAGAACTCAGGCAAGGCTGCCGCAGAAGGCTCCGATTTAATCGGAGAGCGTCATTGTCTTATTCTTGACGAACTCGAATGACGGTCCCGCGGTCGTGACGCCGTCACCAGTTGGCATCGTCATCAACTCGCTGGCGATGGACTGGAGTTCGAACATCATCGAGATCGCCGGCGAGAGACACTCCGTCTCGGCGTTGAACGTCCGGTGAAGCGTCGCGAGCATCTCGCAGTATTTCGTGTTGAATTCCACCATCTTTGACCGAACCGGACTCCCGAGGGGATAGTCGTCGACCTTGGGGTTGGGCCGCATCGGATAGACGCAGGACCAATCGACGTCGATCGACTCGCCACTCGGTCCCGTGCGCGGCGAGTCGCCGCGGACATAGGAGCGGCCCTGGAGTATCTGGCTGAAGCGAAAGTAGTGCGCGACCTCTTCGCGTTCGGGGTGAAACATGTCGCGGTCACCGTCCCAGACCTGACGATGTTTGAGTCCCTCACCCTGCTCCTCGATCTCAGCGATTGCCTCGAGGGCCGTCTTGAGATTGTGCACGGCGACGACCCGACGCTCTCCAATGAACCCGAGCATTCCGGGCGTGATCTGACGACTGGGATCTCCTGAGAACACGGCGTCATGACCCATCGACGCGCATAGGTTCTTGAGCCCTTCTTCAATGGCCCGGTAGAACTGCCCGATCGTCTCGAAGTTGTCGGCCTCGGAATCGGCGTGACGTTCACCGGGACGCTCGATTTGCATGAAGTTCTCAATGGTCGCGGGCGTGAAGGGAGCCAGTGACACTGTGAAGGACTGATCGCTGTGGGGCAACGGAGCGGGATAGACGGGAACGAAGCCCAGGTCGTTCAGCGTCGGCGTGCCGCCGATGGCGTTGAGGACGTTCGCCGCGAGCGCCAAGTGCAACATCTCCTCGATGAAGACGGACCTGATGACTTCGACACTCTTGAGGTTCGTTCCCGGATGGATCGAAAAGAGCGCGCAGAGATACGGAGGCAGTGTCGAGTGTTCGAGTTCAAGAGCGCCGTGTACGTGCTTGCGGAGACTCTCCAGCGTCGTGATGTGGGAGGTACTTGCTTGCATGCGATCCTCGCCCGTAGAGGAGTTCGAACGACTCGCCGGAGCATACTGAACCGAGTTGCAGCGTGCACGGGCAACATCTGTCGCTGCCTCCTCCGTTCCGGATGATCACACGCCACGACGCGCAGGCACATAACTCATGAGTATGCGTGTCGCGCCGCACAAGGCAACCACCGTGCCGAGCACCATGACCGACCCCGCAACGATGAGGTTCGGTGGCCACGGCGACGACGAGACGCCATAGACCGTCCCGTCGAAGAACCACGGCGCGTGCTGAGCCATTTGTATCCACCACGCCAGGGTGCCCGCCAGCACGCACACCGTCGAGAGGCTCACGCCCAAAGCAAGGAACGACTCACGCTGAAGCTCGCGAGCGGTGAAGTCACATCGGACCGCGACGCTGACAAGGACCTTCGTCCAGAGTGCAACGATCACCACCACCAGGAAGACGCACGCGACGAACGCGCTCGAGTACCAGTCGTTGGATCCGTTGCGCTGCGCTGCGTTCAGCTGGTGAGCCCAGACGCTGAGCCCGCCGATCGCCGCGATCAGTATCGCGGTCGCCACCACTGGCACGGTGGTACCCCTTCGCACGCCGGACCACGTCGCGACTCGAAGATGTCGTGCGAAGGCGGGTATCGCCGCGGCGGCGCCGGCCAGGACGAAGAGGCAGCCGACGATGCCTGCCGCGGCCGTCGTGTCGAACGCCAGGCGCGCGAAGAACTGCGAGTGGGTCGGCAATGAAGAGTTGAAATGCTCCGACGACTTTTGTAGGACGGCGCCGCCGATGATCATGATCGACCACGCGACCAATACCACCAGCGCTCCGGTCTTCCTCTGTGTGGCAGCTGGCACACGGTCCCCGATCAAACCCGACTCACGGCCTCGCTCGCGCACTCCCGCGAAGGCGATTGAGAACCGTGCGCTGCGTGGGAGTCGCGACTGACCGTAGCGATCGTCCAAGTAGGCGAGGAACTCCTCTTCGTATCGCGAACGCCAGCGCGTCGGGTACCAACGGAGCACCCGGTCTCTGTCGTGGTGGGCTCTCATTGCGCGCCACCACTCGCGAGACGCAGTCGCGCGGCGCCGACGTCGGCCAGTCGTCGCATCTCGAGGGTGACCTCGCGCAGGACGTGGGCACCGCTGGCCGTGAGGCGATAGGGATGGCGTCGATCGACTTCGCTCAATGGCTCAATCAGTCCTGACTCCTCGAGTCGAGTGATCGCGCCGTACAGCGTGCCCGGACTCAAGACGGCACCGGAGAACTCTTCGATGTCCTTGGAGAGGGCGTACCCGTGTTTCGGACCAGCAGCGAGGCTCGTCAAGATCAGGAACGGTGGGTCGTTTGGACGGCGCAGGAATCGTTGTGTGTCCTTCTTCATGGTCACACGTTACTACGTCGTACGTACTAGTCAAGGGCGCGTCAGTACCTCTTCGATCCGGTCACAGGCGCGCGTGAGCCGGGCCAAATCTTGGGAGAAGTTGATCCGGAAGTGACCACGACCATCCAATCCGAACTGATAGCCCGGACTCACGAGCACCCCGTTCACCTTGAACTCCGTCGCCATTCGATGGTCATCGTTGCCGTTCACCATGGACCATGGCGTCGCAGAAGCGTCGGGAAAGACGTACGAACTTCCGGCGGGTACCGACACGGTCACACCGGGAATGGATCGTAAGCGGTCCACCACGACGTCGCGGACCACTTGATGCGCCTGCGTACGCTCCGCCAGCCACTTCCCGTCATCGACCATCCAATGACGCAAGGTGTGCTGGGTGTAACCCGCGGCGCGCAGGGATCCCATCGAGACCACCTGCTCCATCGACTCAACGATCGATGCGGGTCCGACGGCGGCGCCGACGCGGTACCCACTCATCGACTCGGTCTTCGACGGTCCGATCAGCGTCACGGTCCGTTCGGCCATGCCGGGCAACGAACCCATATGCACGTACTCATTGTCGTCAAAGATCAGTCGACAGTACAGCTGATCGATGACGGCCCAGAGGTCGTGTTGCACGGCCCACCGCGAGAGTCGCTGGGCCGACGCGTGGTCGTAGACACCCCCGGTGGGGTTGTTCGGATGCGACAGCACGATGCCACGGACACCACTGCGTGACGCAGTGTCCAGATCGTCTTGGAGGACGGTGATGATGCCACACGCGTTCTGATGAACGGGGATGCGGTGGACGCGCGCCCCTAAGTACGCCAGGATCCGTTCGTCCATGAAGTACTCGGTTGACGGAACCGCGACGACGTCCCCGGGCGACACTAGTGAGGACAGTGACGTGAACAGACCGCCCTGGGTCCCCGGCGTGATGATCAACTCGGCGGTGGCGTCGACGGGGCGTCCGAGCAGGTCCCCGGCGTGTTCAGCGACGAGTGAGCGCACCGCGACGCTCCCCCGGTAGGGAGAGTAGGCCTCGGAATTGTCGTGCACCGCTGCCAGCAAGTCCGATTCGGCGAGCGCAGGAGGGAGGAAGGCGCGGGTGTCGCCGTGGGTCAGGTCGATCAGGTCCCCCGGTCCTGGGGTCGCAGCGATCGCTCGGTCCATCGCGCGCACCGACGCTCCATAGCGCTGCGCGTACTGGGCGAGTTCGGCGGCCTCGAGCGCGGGGGGCTTTCGAAAGTCACTCATACGAACTCCTCGAGCAAGTCAACCGACGCGCGCCGCAAGAAGGGTGGTGACTGAGACGGTCGCATCAGTGGTGGCCGGGGTGCGTGATCGGCGCGCGTACGTAGTGCTCCTTGATCGCCTGTTGGACCACCGATGCCTGACGAGTCTCGAGCGAGGCGATGACCTCGCGGTGACGCTGGACTATCTCGCCCATGTCGATACCTTGTTGATCCATCGACGAGCGCATCAGCGAACCCATCTGCCCGTCAAGCATGTGCCAAAGTTCGGTCACGCGCGAGCGGCCACCGGCGGCCATGATGATCCCGTGGAACGCCGTGTCGGCATCGACGATCGCCGCCATGTCGGCGTCGAGTGCCGCGACCTTCATCCTCTCGATCTGTTCTTCGAGTTGTTCCAGCACCGCGGGTGTTATCCAGTCCAGATTCTCACTGGCGACGCCCGCCTCCAAGAGGTATCGGGCGAAGCAAGAGTCGCCGACGTCCTGGGGATCCATGCGGGCGACGAAACATCCACGTCGTTTGTTGATCTCCACCAGGTTCTCACTCGCCAGGTCCCGGAGGGCTGAGCGGATCGTGGTGCGACTGACGCCTAACTCTTCGGCGATCTTCGCTTCCACAAGTCGTTCGCCCGCGCCGTACTCGTTGTTGAGGATCCGCCTTCTCAGTAGCCCGTACACGGCTTCGGGCAGCGACGTATGGGAGATCTCCCCGCTGTCTGAGACGAGCGCTGCGGCGGCGAGCGCGCGGTCCGTGTCGTGCGTCATTGCCTAGTCCTCCTCCTGGCCCTCGACGAGCGCGAGGAGTCGATCCTCGCTCAATCCTCGATGAGCTTCACCTTCGACACGAACCGAGAATGCGTCCGCGCGACCACTCAAGAGTATGGTCACGCCGGGCCCGTGGCCGGGTTGTGGGCTGTTCCCATGCACGACCAGACCGATGCTCAGCCAATGCTTGCGGTAGCCCGCATTGAAACGGGCGTCGAGATCACTGATGGCAACGAGGTCACCGAGGCGAAGTTCGGGTGACGCGGCGGTGGCGTGCGATACCTGCACATCCACGTCCCACATCGCCATTGGCCGACCTATGCCATTTCCGACGATGCGGCTGGCGACGAGTGCTCGAACACCAACGTCGAGTCGCCCGTCTCGGGCAACGACCGGCAAGAGAGCCAGCGCCTCGGGCGCGACGTTCAATTGCGTGACGCCTTCGAGTGGCGACGAGGTTCCCTGCCCGTGGCTCTCGACAGCCACCTGATCGCCGGGACGCAGGCGCGCCAGGACGTCTTGGCCGAACACCGCGATGACGCGGCTGCCGCCGCCTCGCTTGCCGAGCACGACGCCGCGGCTCCCGGTCGCATCCCCGGTGCGGACGGTTGCGACATTGCCAAGGCAACTGAGGGCGACGAGCGCGTGACTCGCGTCATCGGCTGGATGCACCAAACACACCCCAGGTGCGGCGTGGTCACCAATCGGTGCGAAGACGCTGTCGCCCAGCCGCAGTCCCAGGACGACGCCACCATCCCCGACGGGCACGTAGGGTCGACCGTCGTGATCGATTCGGTAGGGATCGTCGCTGAAATTGCCCTGATCCACGAATCCGAGCAGGTTGACCTTCACAGCGCGCGAGTTCACGAGCGGACCTTTGCGGCGTTAAGTTCGAAGTTCTTGAGGTTCGCGTCGCTATCCACGACCACGTGAAACTGGTCGCTGGGGCCGCTCAGGATGCTCGAGGGCCCTGGACCATGGCCGAAGAGCAGACAGCTGCCGGTTGAGATCACGCCGATCGTCGTCCAGCCAATGCGATAGCCGCGTCCGAATCGATGATCTTGATCCAGAAGCGCGACGACGTCACCGATTCGCAGCGAATCAAGACCAAGCGAAAGGTCCGGATCATCGAGGTCGTAGGCACCCATGAGGTCAGTGTTCGCGTACTCCGACGCCATACCGGCGCCGGCGCCCACGGCTTCGGGCGGCACGACTGCACTGACGTGTACTTCGAGGCGGCCGTCGGCCAGCGTCCCGCCCGCCAATGCAGCGAGCAGAGCGGGTGACAGGTTCTTCGCCACTATCTGAGGATGGTCGAAGAGAGACAGGCCCTGGCCCTGCGCGAATACCGTGACCTGGTCGCCCGTGGTTACGTTGCGCATCTCCTCACCCTCCATGTCGACGAGCACGTAGGCGTGCTGACCGATGACGAAACCACGGGAACCCTTCGCCGGACCCGAACTCACCACCACCCGATTGCCGATGCACGTGAGGTACTGCAGCGCGTAGTTCGCCGCCCCTTCGCGGTGGCGAACTGACAGACCTGGCTCGACGTGGTCACCGGCGTAGCCAGTGGCAGGGTCGCCGCAGTGCACGTCGAGCGTCACGCCACCCATGCCCGGCAACAGGAACGCGCGCCCGTTGGGATCGACCCGGTACCCGTGTCGATCCCCGAGCGGGGGCCAAACCTCACCGGCCAGTACCTGGGTGAGCAGCCGTTCGACGTTGCTCGTCACCTTCATGAAGTCTCCTCATCCCTAGAGCGAGTGCCGAAGCGAAAGCCGCGCACGCGAATCGCGGGCGCCGTGATGCAGCTGTTCCAAATGTTGGGAATCGGCTGGCTCACGCGTTGGCGCCCGACGCCGTCAATGCGTCCCAACGCCGCAATCACGCTCTCATTGAATCGCCCCCCACCGAGACCCTTCGTGCGTCGACCGTCCTCGATCAAGAAACAGGCGTCGCGACTTGTGCCCACCACGGTGCCGGTTTCGACGTCGACGAGTCGGTTGTACCAGAGACGTTGCACGTAGAGGCCCCGCTCGATGCCCGCGATCAACTCCTCTTCACTGCGCGAGCCTTCCGCCATCACCACGTTGGCGCACGCCGGTTCGGGCGACTGCTCGCGTCCGATGGAGGCGTGACCGGTCGATACGCCAGCTGATTCCGAGGCACTCGCCCGATCGCTCACGGCGTCGCCCACGCGTCCGGCGCGCACCAGTTCGACGCGCTGCTTCGGACTGGCCTCGAAGTCGAACGGGAATGGCAAGCCCACCTCGTTCCGTGCGTCGTCGGCGATCGTGACATCATCGGGCGCGACCACGTCGTCGTGGCGCTGTGCGACGAGACCGATGCCCGCGCGAAGTGACGGAGCGGTGAAGCCGAAGTCGGGGATGAACCCGATCAACTCGCCCGTCGCAAGTCCACCGAAGACGACGTCGTGGACACCGTCAGGTACCGGCACGATCTCACGCACCCGCGACGTCGATGCAATCGCCTCGGACGCACGCGCCTCGACGTCGAGGGTACTGGCGTCGCGGCCGAGGTCACCGATATAGGACGACGCGTCGCCGCAGCGGATCGTCATCGTGAAGCCAGCTTCTGTCGCCGTCGCGTGGCATCGCACGCCTCGACTCGTCACGACCGCAAGTTCGGTCACTGCGGCGTGCAACGTACCGTTTGCGGTGCAGCCGACGGCGTTCGCCGCGTCCATGACCGCGCCAGCCTGGCGCGACCGGGTCGCGACGTCCCACTGTTCGCTGGACTCGAACCACAGACCTGAACGATCGGGGACGAAGTGGCGATCGGCCACGCCGTACGGTGGCGCGGCGCCGACCACGCCGTCACGCGCCCGCGCAAGTGCACTGGCTTCGACCACCGCGCGACGAACGTCCGCGAGCGAATTGACCGCGACGCGCGCGCTGCCCGTTCCCACCACGGCGCGCACCATAATCTGGCACTCGGTGATGGACTGCGCCTGGTGGATCCGATCGGCCGCGAATCGAGTGTGGTGCGCTACGCGACTGGTCGCCGAAATCTCGACCTGATCGGCGTCCGCGGACGCCAGTGCCGACTCCAGTGCACTGAGCGACTCATCGTTGCCGAACCAAGGCGTCATGTCACCCATCACGAGACCCCGATCTTGACGTTGCGAACCAGCGTCGGCGACGCACCGTGTGACAAGAATCCCCACTGCTTGGGTTCTCCCTTGCCGCAGGGCATGCCGAAGGTGCGGAACTCCTCGGGGCCGGCCGACGCCTCGACGGATCCCCAGAACTTCGGCGTCAGACCGCCGTAGGAGAAGTCGCGGACTAATCGCGTGCGTCGACCGTTTCGCACCTCCCACGCGACCTCGGTACCGAATTGGAAGTTCCAACGCATGGAGTCAATCGACCAGCTCCGGTTGTCATCGATGTAGTACCCGTCCCCCATTCGCTCCAGCAGCTCGTCGGTCGAGCCTTCGCCCGGTGCGAGGAATACGTTGGTCGCGAAACACAGTGGTAGGTACGCCCAACCATCGGAGCGCGCCGCGCCTGTCGACGCGAGGCCCTGACGTGCCGCGCTGTCACGGCTTGAAAGGAAGTTGTGGACCACACCTTCTTTGATGAGGTGCGTCGGCACGGTACGCGTGCCTTCGTCGTCGAACATGAAACTGCCCCGCGTGCCACGTACGGTGGCGTCGGAAATTATGTTGACGGCTTTCGAACCGTATTGAAGCTTGCCAATCGCGTCGCGATTGATAAAGGAGCGTCCGGCGAAGTTCGCTTCGTCGCCGAGGATGCGGTCGAGCTCGATCGCGTGACCCGTCGATTCGTGGATCTGCAACGCCATTTGGGCTGGCCCGATCACGAGTGAGGAGAAGCCCGACGCGACGACGGGCGCGCTCAAGAGCTGCACGGCCTCGGAACCGACGCGCCGCGCCTCGTTGACCAGGTCGAGCCCCAGGACGAACTCCCAGCCAGCGGCCGCCGTGTTGCCGTGAAATGAGTTCGGATAACTGCGTCGCTGTACGACTCGATCATTGGTCGCGACCGCCAGCACCATACCGCCGGACTCGACGAAGTGCTGTTCTTGCACCGAACCTTCACTGTTGGCGAAGAATCGATGCTGACGCTTTGCGTTCACGCCGGCCTGAGCACGCGCGACGCTCGCCTCCTCACTGGCGGCGAGCAATGTGGAGAGCACGAGCGACTCGCGCTCCGCCGGACTGACGCTGAAGGGATCGATGGTGGCGTCGGTTTGGTAGAAACCGATCTCCGCGTCGCGCGGCGACCACGAGACGCGGCCCTTCGAGCTGACGGACGCCGCGCGCGCGTTCGCCAACGCGGCCAGCGTCACGCGCTGGGCGTCACTGTCGTCGCGCAGCGGCTGTGACGCAAATCCCCAGACACCATCGACCAGGACGCGCACGCCCAGCCCGGCGTGCCCCTCAACCCGTTCGTCCGGCGCTTGGCGCGTGACGGCGTAGAGGCGCAGCTCCTCGGTCTCAGACAGACGCACGTCGCAGTACTGCGCGCCCGCGCTGCGCGACACGTCGATGACTTGGTTCATCAAGGTCTCAGCTCGTGCTCGGTCGAGCGATCCCCATTGATGCGCCTTCAACAGCGTCGATTCAGACACCCTCCACCTCATCGAAACTCACCCATCGGCGCTCACGGGCCGAGTGCTCGAAGGCGTTGATGGTCCGCTGGACGAGTGCGCCCTGGGCGAAGTCACCCTGGGTCTCTGCGGCATCACCGAGGATCTCGTCGACGTAATTCTTGATCAGGTTGGAGTAGAACAACGACGGCCACGCCTCGCGGCTCGTCCCGCCGACCGGGAAGTACTCCTCCGGGATCTCTCGTTCGACAAACTCGACGGAGTCCTTCGTCGCGGTCTTGATCGTCTGACAGATGCCATTCTCTTCGACGAGACGCACGATGATCGCACCTTCGGAGCCATAGAGCCGCGCCTCGATGCCCGGGTAGTTGCCGACCGTCACGTACGAGGACTGAATGGACGCCATGACGTTCGCCTCGAACTCGCAGATCCACATGTCACCGTCATCGATGTTCATGCGCTCCATCTTCCCGGTGGCACGCAGCACACGTTCCGGGACGAAGTTACGCATCGTACCCACTACGTTCGTGATCTTGCTGTTGGCCCACCAGTGCATGATGTCGATGATCGGCGCGCCGTAGCCTTCGATCGATGACACCGCGATCTCGTTCTCGCCGGTCGGCGTCTGCTCCGCCTGACGCAGCGGGGTCGACGGGTCGATCCATTGACTGTTCTGCTCGTAGCCGTTGAAGACGTACGGTTCACCGACGAAGCCCTGGTCGATGAGGTACTTCGCGTACTGGACTGCGGGCGCGTAGCGGAACGTGAATCCGAGCTTGGTCTTCAGACCCTTCTCCACCGACAGCGCGGCCGCCCGTGACGTCTCTCGAGCGTCGTGGTGCACCGGCTTCTCGCACAGTACGTGCTTGCCCGCTTCGAGTGAGGCCCACGAGACCTCGAAGTGCGCATCGTTGCCGGCCGCGACGTCGATGACGTCGATCGTCGGGTCATCGAGTACCTCGCGGTAATCGGTCACCGCCCGTTCGATGTTGAATCGATCGGCGACCTCTTTGCCGACCGCCGGGTCCAGGTCGACGATGGCGGCGACTTCCACGCGGGGGTCGCGCTGCCAGCCGGGGATGTGGGCACGCTCGGCCCACCGCCCCGCTCCGACGACGGCGACTCGAAGTTCCTTGTTACTCATTGTTACTGCTCCTTTCTGCACCACCTGCGTGGACAGTTTTGTTTTCGAACCCTGACGGACGACCTCGGTCGCTGATATGAACAGATCGCATCGGACGACTACTTTCCACGGTTCAACCTCACGCGCGGATCGATAAATGTGTAGGTCACGTCGACCACAAAACTCATGAAGACCATGAAGACCGCGGCGACCAAGACCGTGCCGGTGATCATGGGGATGTCGAGCGTCGAGATCGAGTTGTACGCAAGTTGGCCCACTCCCGGGATGCCGAAGATGGACTCGATGATGAGGACCCCTCCCAGGAAGTAGCCGAGGTCCATGCCGAGCATCGTGATCACCGGCGTCAACGCGTGACGCATGACGTGGCGAAAGAGGATGGTTCGTTCCGGCATACCCTTGAGGCGAGCGAACTCGACGAAGGGCGAGCGCAGGACTTGCAGGACCGTCGTTCGCACCATCCTCGAGTAGAAGGCGGCGCCACCCACGCCGAGTGTGAAACTCGGCAAAATCATGTACCAGATCAGCGGATGACCGACGCCGTTAATCGGAAAGATCGAGAACTTGTAGGCGAGGAAGTAGATCAACATCAAGCCCAGCCAGAAGGGCGGGGCCGAAAGTCCGAACAACGCACCGATCGTCGCGAAGCGGTCCACGAGACTCTTCGGGCGATAGGCAGCGATAATTCCGGCCGGAATCCCGAGGATGATCTCCCAGAAGATGCCGCCGAGCGCCAAGACGGCGGTGTACGGGAGGGCGCTCCAGATCTCGCTGCCAACGCTGCGACCTTCGAGGGCGAACGAGACCCCGAGATTCCCGTGGGCGAGACGACCGAGGAAGCTGACGTACTGTGACCACACTGAGCGGTCGAGTCCGAGTTGGTGCGCGATTGACGCGACCGCCGCGGGACTGGCCTGGGGACCAGCGACCATGCGCGCCGGATTAGCCGGGACGATGTAGGCGAACACGAAGGCCAACGTCACCACGCCGAAGACGACCAATAGCATCTGGAGTGTGCGACGCACGAGCCATCCGGTCATCGGCCCATGTCCCTCGTGGCGGGGTCCAGTAGGTCGGTAAGCCAGTCTCCGGCAAGATTGAACGCGAGCACCGTCAAGATCAGTGCCACGCCAGGCGCGATGAGCAGCCATGGCGCGATCTGGAAGTACTGCTGGCCTTCGGAGATCATCTCGCCCCACGAGGCCTGCGGGAGGGGAACGCCGATGCCGAGGAACGAGAGCGAGGCCTCGATGAGGATTGACGTGGCGACGCCGAGCGTGCCGTAGACGATGATCGTCGGCAAGAGATGGGGCATGATGTGCTTGCGGATGATCTTGACGTGACCAACGCCCAACGTGCGCGCCGCGGTCACGAACTCGCGCTCCTTGAGCGACAGCACTTGACCGCGCACGACGCGCGCGAGATACGTCCAGTACGCGAAGGCGATGACGAGCACCACGTTGCGAGTGCTCGGCCCGGTCACCGCGATCAATGCAACGCAGAAAAGGAGAATCGGGAACGAAAGCACCATGTCGGTGAATCGCATCAAGATCGACTCGGTGACGCCGCCCACGTAACCGGACACCGTGCCGATCAACACACCGATTAGCGACGCGAGGCCGGTGGCGACCACGCCGACCATGAGCGACACCCGCGCACCGTAAATGAGTCGTGACAGCACGTCACGACCACTGGCATCCGTGCCCAATAAGAAGTGGCCATTGGGCGCCACCGGCGCACCCTGGATCGAGAGTCCGTTGGAGAACTCGTGAAGGGGATTGAACGGCGCGATCAGCGGCGCGAAGATCGCCACGATCGCCAGCAGCGCGATGAAGGCGAACGAACAGAGCGCGATGGGGTCGTGCAGGAGACTACGCCGAGCGCGACGCCAGAAATTCGGCTCGGCGAGCACCGTGGGCTCTGATTCGCCCAGCGCCGCGTTCAACTCGCTCTCGGGCAGATTAATCACGCCGACTCCTTCGCGCTCATGCCACGCTGGCGCGACAGCACGACGTGACAGGCGACCAACTGCCCTTCGTCGGTCTTCACCAGTTCAGGACGCACCCTGCTGCATTCGTCGACGGCTTCGGGGCACCGAGGGTGGAAGGGACAGCCCGATGGTGGGTTCCCCGGGTCTGGCGGTTCGCCGCTCAACTTGAGTCGCAGATGACCGCGCGAGGTCACGCTCGGCACCGCCGAAATCAGCGCCTTGGTATAGGGATGCTGAGGATTCGAGAAGACCTGATCGCTGGTGCCGTGTTCGACGATCCGCCCGACGTACATGACGGCGACCTGGTCTGCCATGAAGCGCAGTGTCGAGAGGTCGTGGGAGATGAAGAGAAATCCCACGCCGGTGTCGCGCTGGATGTCCTTCAAGAGATTGAGCACCTGCGCGCGAATCGAGACGTCAAGCGCCGCGACAGCTTCGTCACAGATGATGACCTCCGGATTGACGGCGAGGGCGCGCGCGATCGAGACGCGCTGGCGCTGTCCACCCGATAGCTGGCCGGGGAATCTCGTGGCGAGCGTCGTAGGTAAGTTGACGCGTTCGAGCAGTAGGTTGACCTCGTCCTTGTGCCGACTCTTGGCCAGACCGCGCACGGCGAGCGCCTCGCCGATTGCCTCGCGAACCGTCATTCGAGGATCGAGTGAGTCGTAGGGGTCCTGATAGACCATCTGCATCCGGCGTCGATACTGACGAAGACGAGCGCCCTTCAGATTGGAGACGACCTCGCCGTCGAGCGCGATCGTGCCCCCGGTCAGTCGGATGATCTGGACGAGTGTGCGCGCGACGGTGCTCTTGCCTGAACCGGACTCGCCAGCGATGCCGAGGGTTTGGCCGGCGTGTAGTTCGAAGGACACGCCATCGACGGCCTTGATCGAGCGCGACGCCGCGAGTCCGCGCCGTACTCGAAAGTGCACGCTGAGATCGCGCACGTCGACCAGGGCGCTCGTGGACGTCATGACACGCCCGCGCTCACTCGCCGGGTAGGCCATTGGGTGTCGCCCGCGGCGTGGCACGCGACTCGCTGGGATGAATCGTCCAACGCGCGCAACTCCGGCTCGACTTGGGAACACAACGCCTGGGTGAGGGGGCATCGGGGGGCGAAGGGACAACCGACGACGTCAAGACCACCGACCGGGGGACTTCCCGCGATGGACATGAGTCGTTCCGGCAACTCCTCGGTCATAGAGGGCACGGACGTCAACAGTGCCGTCGTGTAGGGATGAAGCGGATGGTCGAGCAGACGGTCTGTCGGTCCCGACTCGACGATTCGGCCCGCGTACATCACCAGGATCTCATCGCAGAAGTTCGCGACGACCCCGAGGTCGTGGCTGATGAGAAGCACGGCACTGTTGTTCTCGCCCGACATCTTCTCGAGCAGGTCCAGGACCTGCGCTTGGATCGTCACGTCCAGCGCGGTGGTCGGTTCGTCGGCGATCAGGAGACGGGGATTACAGCTGATCGCGATCGCGAGTGCGACGCGCTGACGCATGCCACCCGAGAGTGCGCTCGGGAACTGGCGCATCGTGCGCTTCGGATTCGGCAGGCCTACGGCGTTCAGCAGTTCCATCGCGCGAGCTCGTGCGTCGGCACGAGAGAGGTGGCGATGATGCCGCAACATCTCCGTGACCTGGACGCCGACGCGAACCAGCGGATTGAGGCTCGACAGTGGGTCTTGGGTGATCATCGCGACGGCCGTGCCGCGCCACCGTCGAGCGTTCTGCTCAGTGGCGAGCTCGAGTGCGTCGCCAACCAAGACGCGCCCTGCACTCACACGACCCGGTGAAGGTATGAGTTGCATGATGGCCCTCGCGGTCAGCGACTTTCCCGAGCCGGACTCACCGACCAACCCGACGCGTTGCCCCGCCTTCACCGAGAAGGAGACGGAGCGGACGACTTCTCCGCTGCCGCTCCTGCTCGGGAAGGCGACTGACAACTCCTCGACGACGACCACTGCGTCGCTCGCCGTCACCGATTCAGGTGACTCCGTGGACACGCGATCCGTCCAGCAATCTTTGGGTGACCGTCGTCATTGGTCCCTACTTCGACGTGTTCTTCAGCCAGTAGTGATCGATCATGTAGGCCCAGATCGGATTCTGAACGAACCCACCGACGTTGGAGCCGAAGACCGTCGTCACGGTCCCGAAGTACAGCGGCACGATCGGGTTGTCGGCCAACAGCTTCTTCGTGGCCGTCACGTAGTCGCCCACCGCTTGACTGGGATTGGCCAGGCCCTTGGCGACCGTCGCGTCAACGGACTTGTTGCAGTAGAACGCGTAGTTCTGACCGCCCGGGATGTCCGACGCACACGACACGAGTGCGTTGAAGAAGTCACTCCCGTCGGGGAAGTCAGCCACCCAGAAGGTCAGCGTCATCGGCGCCTTGCCGGGCGTGGCCGCGAGGGTGAAGAACGTGCTTTGTTGAATCGCGTGCACCTGGAGGGTAATCCCGACACTCGCGAGTTGCTGTTGAATCGCGGCGTCCAGGTTCGTCCACGGCTGGGTGTTCCAGCTGTACATACTCGTGGTGAAGCCCTTGGGGTAGCCGGCCTCCTTCAAAAGCGCCTTCGCCTTCTTGATGTCAAAGGGGTTCACGAGATCCTGTGACGTGTAGCCCTTCACGTCTGGCGGGATGAATCCGGTCGCCACCGAACCTTGGTTGTTCACGTACTTGAGCAGTGACTTTCGATTGATCGCGTAGGACAGGGCCTCACGGACCAACGGGTTGTTGAACGGCTTCAACTTGGTATTCAACGTCAAGAAGTAGGTGTCGAGCGCGGGAATCGTCACGAGCTGCTTCTTCAGGGACGCGTTGTTAACCACGCTCAGGTAGTCCGAGTTCGGCAAGGTGTCGCCCATGAGGTCGAGTTGACCCTTTTCGAGTTCCAGCAACTGAACCTGTGGACTCACGCCGAGCTTCTCGTCGACACCGTTGGTGTAAGGAAGCGACTTGTTCCAGTAATGCGGGTTGCGCTTCAAGATGATGGACTGACCTGGTACGTAGCTGACCAACTCATAGGGGCCTGATCCCAACGGGTGTTGAGCCTGCTGCGCACCCGTTCCGGTGGGGATCACCGACGCGTGTGGCATGGCCATCACGTAGACGAACGCGGCGTCAGGCTGGGTGAGTGTGATCTGCAGGGAGAGCGGTGAGAGCACCTTGATGCCCGACACGTAGCCCTTGGGGTCCTTGGCGTAGGCCGCACAACCCGACACGGTCTCCCAGAATCCCACGACGGGTGACTTCGTCGCGGGGTTGCAGATGCGAGAGAAGGAATACGCAAAGTCCGCTGCGGTCACCGGCTTGCCGTTCGAGAACTCCATCCCGGGACGGATCGCGATCGTGTACACCTCGCCGTTCGACGAGATCTTGGGCATGCTGGCCGCGCCTTCGGGCACCAACGTCGTCTCGTCGGGCTGGTAGTCATAGAGACGGTTGAAAATCATCTCCATGTTGTCCCAGCACGTTGCGTCATAACAGACCTGCGGGTCAAACGTCGTGGGCGACGATTGGAACGCCGTCTGCAACGTGCCGCCGTGGGTCCCAGAACCGGCAGCTGCCGAAATACCTGATTCGGCAGTAATACCCAGACCGCTTATGAGGCACGCAACACTGGCAACAATTGCCAAGCGTCGTCCCCCACCTGAAAATAATTTCACGAATCCCCCTTTTGTTGTCGATTGTAGACAATCGACAGTTTCTAGCACCCGTCGGGTCGGACGTCAAGCAGGAAATTCGAAACCTTGAATTCTGGCGTTTTTAGTAGCCCGCCACCGGGTCGTAGAGGTTCCGCATCGGCTCCCCGAGGCGCCAATGCCCCAGATTCTCCAAGAACAGATCGACCAAGGACTCGTTCTCCGTGCTGACGGTGGAGGCGGAATGCGGAGAGATTATGACGTTGTCGAGTTCCCACAAGGGATTGTCTGCTGGTAATGGCTCTTCGACGAATACGTCAAGACACGCCCCGCCAAGTGTGCCGGTTGACAGTGAGTGGAGCAACGCGTCTTGATCCACGAGTTGACCGCGCGACACGTTCACGACGATCGCGTGAGAGGGCAAGAGGTTGAGTTGGTCCACGCCAATGATGCCCTCCGTCTCCTTGGTCAGCGGACACGAGAGGACCAGAATGTCGGTGTCAGTGAGGACCTCGTCAAGACGCGGCCGATCGATGAACGCGCTCAGGCCCTCGACGTCATAGGACGCGCCTGTTCGCCCGAGACCTGTCACCACCACGCCGTGCGCAGCGAATTGACGCACGATCTCTCGCCCCATGCCTCCGAGACCGACCACGAGGGCGCGCATCCCTCGGAGTTGTCGGGTCGTGTAGCGCTCCCAGTGATGATCGCGCTTGCACTGAGTAAGATGCGGCAGTCCCTTCACGAAATACAAGGCGCCCATCAGGGCGAACTCGGCGAGCGGCACGGCGTGAATGCCACCCGCGGTCGTCGCGACGATGCCGCTCTGATCAAGGCCCGTGCGCTGCATCAGACCACCTATCCCCGCACTCGTCGCCTGGACCCACTTCAAGTTTGGACACCGCTCGGGCATCGTGGAGGGATCAAGCCAATCGAAGTCGAAGAACACATCGGCTTGCGCCGCGACAGAACGCCACTCATCCAGTTGACCAGGTGTCAACTCCCTTGCCGGCGCCGAGTGGTCGCATCGGTAGCGGGGCACCGGAAGGAGATCAGGACGATAGAGAACGCGAAACTCGTCAGACGACGATGCGATCCGATCGACGAGCTCAGGTTCGAGATAGGAACCAACGACGATGTTGATGGTCATAGGTCAGTCTCCGTTCCGACGGCCACGATGGCGTCGATCTCCACCAAAAATCCGCGCAAGCCGGCTGCGACGGTCGTTCGCGCGGGGAACGGGGCGCTGAAGTACTCGCGATAGATCGGCTCTAAGTCGTGGACCGAATCGATGTCGTGGAGATAGACATTGACGCGTACCGCGTTCGCAAGAGAACTCTGAGCAGCCGCGGCGACGGCCGCGAGATTGTCGAGTGTCCTTCGCGCCTGATCCTCGAAGGTCGAAGGCACTTCCCCAGTGAACGGATCCTTCGGCACCTGTCCTGATATGAAGAGAAGGTCGCCCACGACCACACCTTGCGAATATGAGAATGCCGGTGTTGGGGCGTTCGACGTGCGAATCTCGCGTCGTTTGGCTGGGAACACGAGTCAAAGATAGCGGTCGGCGTCACTCGGTGAGTCTTCACTAGGCCTTCGTACGCGGCATCGACACTGGCCGCCGCGCGCAGGCGCCACCGGAAATTCGAGCGCCCTGGTCCAACCAACGAAGCTGATCAGTGTTTCGCGACAGGTGGCTTCTTCGTGAAGCGAATTGCGACCGTCCGCGACGAGACCGCCGGTATCGATCCGCGAGCCAGCCGCTTCGCCGACACCAGACACGTGCCAACGCTCCTGGCTATCAGCACATCACCCTTCACTGCACAACCCCTCGCCGTGCCGTTGCGCACTCGAAAGCTCAACTTCCCGCCGGCCGGATCCCCCCTCGTCGCCAACTTCAGCGACGTCCCCACGTGGGCCGTTTTAGCCACCACGCTCAGTGTTGGTTTTGGGATCGTGGTGGTCGTCGTCGTGGTCGTCGTGGTCGTGGTCGTCGTCGTTGTCGTCGTGGTGGACGTCGTCGTCGTTGGCGCCGGTGTCGGCGGTGGCTGTGGTGCCGGTGTGTAGCCGGTCCCGGTCAGGGTCACGGTTTGCACGCCGTTGCCATCGTTGCCCTCAAGGAGCCACGTCGCCGAGACCATGCCATCACCCGTGGGCGCGAACTCGACCGTCTCTTGAATCGAGGTGTTCGGGGCGAGCGTGTCAACCGGGTTGGTATTCGCCAACTGTGTGAACGGGTCCGTCAAGGCGCTGAAACCATTCGTGGTGGGTGGGGTCGACTCCGTGATTTGCAAGGGAAACCCGCCCTGGTCCCCGAGGTCGAAGCTCAGCGTCGCGCTCGATCCGACCGCGATGCTGCCGAAGTTGAGTACGTCGGGCGCGGTGCTGATCTGGGCGGGAGGATCCGCGGTGCCCGTGATCGCCACACCGAAGTTTCCGACCGACGTTTGGAGCGTCGCGTCAGCGTTAAAGACGTGCACGAAGTCACCCGACGAACTCGGTGGTGCGAACTGGACGTCGAACGTGACCGTCCCGCCGTTCGGCGCGACCGTCTGATTGGCCGGCGGACTCGTCACCGTGAACGGCAACACGGGTGAGACGAACCCGGTGACGTTGATGGGGTTCGACGAGACGTTCGTGAAGGTGACGGGCAACGTCACGTCGCTGCCACCGATGGGCTGCGGCGCAAAGTCGACGGACGTCGGCGCGATCGTGAACGACGCCGACGCGGTTTCGCCCTGACCGCTCAAATCGATCGTGGACGTCGCACCGGAGATGTTGGCGGTGAGCGTGCCGGGATTCGCGCCCAGTGCCGTCGGCGTGAACGTGACCGGGACGGTGACCGAGATGCCCTGGGACATCCCGTTCGGCAGCGTCAAGCTCGGTGTTCCCATCGTGTACGCAGATCCGGACAAGGTGAACGACGACAACTCCGTGGACGAGGTCGCGGTGAACGTAACGTTCTGCGTGACGGACTGCGAGACGGTCGTCGCGGGAAAGTTCACGTTCGGACCACTGATTGCCGGCGTCGGCGTCGCCAACGCGCCAAAGCCGAGCAACGTGTCATCCTTCGTGCCCACGTAGACGATGCCGTTGTCGACGCTCGGCTGGGAGAACACCGTCGAGGTGAACGGGGCCGAACTCCAGACCTCTTCGAGTGAGTTGTTCACCGGGATCGGATCGAAGGCTTCTAGCTGGGAGTCCTGGCCGGCCGGACTGTTCGCATGAATGATCCACACCAATGCCGAACCCGATGTCGTCCCATTCGACGTCACGATCGGCGTCCCGGAGCCGTAGCCGAACGTGTTGCCGGTGTTGGCCGTGGCGCCCGCGAGCGTGAAGTTCACGTCGTTGTTCACGACGCTGCGCGAGAAGACGTCGAGTGAGCCGCCATTGGTCTGAAAGCCCGCCGTGCCCGCCGTCGGCACGTAGACGTAACCCCCGTCGCCGGGCCACACCGCCGGTTTGGCCCACACTCCTCCGGACGCCTGCACCTCTTGGGGCACATCGTCGCTCTGATTCGTTCCCTGTTCGTAGCCACCGAGGTCGTCCTGGTTCAGGACGTACATGATGCCCTGTTTACCGACTTCGAGGAGCACGTCAGGTTCGGTCGCGGTGCCCATGCTTGCGGGCAGCGACACCGGTCCGCCGGAGCCGAGGTCGCCGTCTTGGTTGTTGAGCGCCGTCGCGTCGGCCGGGATGAAGAAGTCAATCGGATGGATGATGCCGCCGGACGTGCTCAATTCGATGACCGCTTCGCTGTAGAGATCGGCCGTCGCGTCCGTGCCCGGTTCGGGACCACTCGGTATGTCCCCGTTGCCGGTCGCGACGAACATGTCGCCGGCGGCGTCGACGACCGGTGGCGAACCCGATTGCCAGATGCCGCCCCCGGGATTGCCGGGGCACTGGCTGGTGCCGCACTCCTCGGTCGACCACATCGACGTGATGCTCGCGGTCGATTCGCTCACACCAACGAGCCACCCCTCCCAACTGCCGAAGTCACACTGCGAGCCGAAGGCCGCGTAGACGACGCCATTGATGAGCACGAGTCCGGGGCGCTGGGTCTGCCACTCGCCGTTGAACACCGTCCCGGAGTTGTTGTCGGCCGATCCCTGAATTGGCACCCCGCCGGTCGGCCAGCCCGGAGCTTGCGCACCGGTCTGCACGTTGACGGCCTCCATGAACCATTGCGTGGCCCCACCGGCGCCCGAGTCCTTCGCCGCGACGAAGTAGGCGATGCCGGTCGAGGGATCGATGACGGGCGTGCCGGTGATGCCCAAGGAACTCCCGATGTCGGCGCAGCCGATCTGTGCGAGCGGGTCGGCCTGCGGACCGAAGTTGTCCTGCCACTCAACCGCGCCGGTCGTCGAGTTGAGTCCGTAGGCGTAGTCGTTCTCGGTGACGGCAAGGACCGTCGGTTGGCTCACCAGTGGCTGGGCGTAGACCGCGCCATTCAACTGCGTGTCGAAGAGTTCGCCGAAGTCGCCGCCGGTCACGTTGGCGGGCGAGAGCAATGGCTCGTTGGGATACCAACCCGTCGAAGAATCATCAGAGGACATCTGCAACGTATTGGCATGGGCGCTCGTCGACGCGACGACCGACGCGATCGGGATGGCCACACCGGTCGCCACGATGAGCGCACTTACCCAAAGTCGTGATCGTTGGAACGATCCTGCGCGAGCGAAGGGGCGTCGGAATCGTCCACTTGGCATTGGGGCCAAGGTACTCCCGATTCTCGCGGTCCTCACTGCAGCGGCTCGTAATTCGTGGTCCTCCATTGAACGTTGACGAGAAAATGCCATTGCATTGTTGGGACCAAAGTCCTTCAAAGGACCAGCACATGCGCTCGTAGTTTGGAGTGGCACCCGTCATTGCGGTTGCGCGACGGCTCACGGAGGTGACGAATGACGGCGAAACCATCGACAGTTGATGTCCCGTGGCTCATCCAGGGCGGCATGGGCATCGCCATCTCCGGATGGCCGCTCGCGCGCGCGGTCTCGAGCACGGGTCAACTCGGTGTCGTCTCCGGCACGGCCATTGACAACGTCTTCGTTCGCCGGTTGCAAGACAACGGCATCGACGACCAGTTGCAGCGGGCACTCGACCGATTTCCCGCCCAACGCGTCGTCGAGGACATCGTCGCCACGTACGGGTCGAAACGCCGAACCGGTTCGACGCCGTATCGCTCGCTTCCGGCGCTCACCCACCGCAGTGCGAGCCGCTCGATCGATGCCATCGTCCTCGCGTCCTTCGTCGAGGTCACGCTCGCCAAGATGGGTCACGACGGCGTCGTCGGCATCAACCTTCTCACCAAAGTGCAGCTCCCGAGCGCCGCCACGCTGTGCGGGGCGATCCTCGCCGGTGTCGACTACGTCATGATGGGCGCGGGCGTACCCACACATATCCCCGGGGTCCTCGAACAACTCACGCGTGGCGAGCCCGTCGAGCTGCCGCTGAGTGTGACGGGCGCGTCGAGCGATGCACCGGCATCCACGCTCCGCTTCGACCCCGCGCCGTATCTGGGGACCGCGGCGTTGTCTCGACCGCGTTTCGTCGGCATCGTGTCGTCCCACGTGCTCGCGTCGGCGCTCGCCAAGCGCAGCAACGGTCCGGTCGACGGTTTCGTCGTCGAACGGCCCTCGGCGGGTGGACACAACGCCCCGCCGCGCGGAGTCTTCGGTGTCGACGGCGAGGGCAATCCGCTCTACGGGGAGCGCGACGTCGTCGACTTCAGCGTCCTCGTCGGCCTCGGCCTGCCCTTTTGGATCGGAGGGGGCATCACGTCGTCGGCGGACGTGCGCGATGCCTTCGAGCTGGGCGCGAATGGCGTCCAAGTCGGCACCCTCTTCGCGTACTGCGACGAGTCGGGGATGGACGACGCACTGCGACGTCGCGTACTCACCGACGTACGGCGCTCGTCGGTGACCGTCACGACGTCACTGCGCGCCTCGTCGACGGGCTACCCCTTCAAGGTGGTGTCGGTCGGCGGCACGATTGCTGAACCTCGCGTCTATGACCAACGTGCGCGAAGGTGTGACCTGGGCTACCTGCGCGAGGCCTACGTCACGCCCAACGGTTCGACGGGTTATCGCTGTGCCGCGGAACCGGTCGATGCCTACCGCCGTAAAGGTGGCGCGGCGGCGACCGAAGGATCGACGTGCCTCTGCAACGGACTGATGTCGACCTGTGGTCTCGGTCAGTACCGCGCCGACGCTCAGCGAGAGCCCCCCATCGTGACGAGCGGTGACGACATCAACGACATTCGCGCGCTCCTCATCGGACGGGAGCATTACAGCGCGCGCGACGTCATCGCGCATCTGAGCGACCCTCGGGACGATTCGAGTGACCTGACTCGAATCGTCCCCGAGGTTCTGCGTTAGGACGTCTGGCGTTCGTGCACTTCGGTACGGTTACCTGAGCTGTCCACGACCTCTCGGTCGAGTGAACGCGAGGGTGCCGCCGGTGCGTGACGCGACGCCGTGAACACGATGGTCGAGATTACGAAGCCAATCGCCCCCGCGATCATCAAGATCACTCCCAGCGTCGATAGACGAAATCCATGCTGCTGCGCGACCGCCGAACTCTGCGCGGTGGTGGCCCAGTACATGACCGCTCCGGCCACCGTCGAAATCGCACTTAACACCATTCCTGACAAGCCCATGACATCTCCTTTGACGTGCACATGACGTGCGGTGGGCACTTCGTATGCGAGAACATTTCGCCCCGCAGCAAAAACCTACGAGAGGTTTTTCGCCTCACAGGGAGAACTCACGAACGATTAAGGAGACTCGCAAGGTGCGCTCGATGATTTGCGTGAAAGGTCATCTCGCCCGAACAATGAGTGAACCGCACTTTGTCCGCTCGAGCGTGCAACGTTAGGCTTCGCCTGAAATGACGAAATGGAGCGAGTGTGTCAGTGCAGGTTGATTTGAAGGGACAGACCGCGGTCGTCACCGGGGCCTCGAGTGGCATCGGTCGGGCGATCGCCGAGCGAATCGGAGCGAACGGCGCACACGTCATTTTGAGTGGCCGCACCGAGGCACCAATGCACGAGAGCGCGACGAAGATCACGGCCGCCGGCGGTCGGGCGAGTGTCGACGTCGGTGACGTTCGCGACCCCGCAGTGGTGCGTGCGCTGGTGGACCGCGCCGTCGACGCCGACGGGCGACTCGACATCTTCGTCAACAACGCGGGCTACAGCGTCCTGGGTACCGTCTTGGACGGCGAAGTCGACGCGTGGCGCTCGATGCTCGAGACGAACGTGCTCGCACTACTCGTCGGCTGCCAAGCGGCCGTCAAGGCGATGCGCGCCACCGGCCATCCGGGCCACATCATCAATACGTCGTCGGTCGCCGCGCTCAGCCCCGACTCCGGCGTCTACGGCGCGACGAAGCACGCCGTCAACGTCATCACGAACTCACTGCGCAACGAACTCGCCGATGATCCGATCCAGATCTCCTCAGTGATGCCGGGACTGGTCGCGACGAACCTCGGACGCGAGAACCCCGAGATCGTCGCCGGCATCGTCGCGATGTCCGGCATCGAACACGACATAAAGAAGGGCGAGCGCCTGCCCGACGCGGTCCTCGAACGCGGTCAGGCCGTGTTGAGTGAGTGGATCATCACGCCCGATGACATCGCCGACGCCGTGATGTACCTACTCGGTGCACCCGGCACGGTCGACGTCACCGATATCGTGATCCGACCCAACAAGGCCTTCGACCTGTAACGACCGATCAGTGCAGGTCGAACCGATCGAGGTTCATGACCTTGGTCCACGCTGCCACGAAGTCGTCCACGAACTTCGCCTGGGCGTCGTCGCTCGCGTAGACCTCGGCGAGTGCGCGAAGTTGTGAGTTCGATCCGAACACGATGTCGACGCGGGTCCCGGTCCACTTCAACTCGTTCGAACGACGATCGCGTCCCTCGAACGTGTCCTCAGCCTCAGAGGTCGCCTCCCACGTCGTGCCCATGTCGAGCAGGTTGACGAAGAAGTCCGTCGTCAGGATCTCGGGACGATTGGTGAAGACGCCCGACTGCGATCCGCGGACGTTCGCGTTCAGCACACGGAGACCGCCCACGAGCACCGTCATCTCCGGCGCGCTCAACGTCAAGCGTTGCGCGCGTTCGATGAGCAACTCTTCGGCCGTTCGACGGTGACCTTCACGCAGATAGTTGCGGAACCCATCGAACGTGGGCTCCAACACCGCGAAGGACTCGACGTCGGTGTCCTCTTGGGTCGCGTCGGTGCGACCGGGCGCGAAGGGGACCTGCACCTCATGTCCGGCGTTCTTCGCCGCGCGCTCCACCGCGGCCGAGCCACCGAGGACGATCAAGTCAGCCAGCGACACCGAGGTCCCAGTATGTGATCGGTTGAAGTCACTCTGGATGCCCTCGAGGGTGCGCAGCACCATCGAGACATCGGCCGAGTCATTCACCTCCCAGTCCTTCTGCGGCGCCAGTCGGATGCGAGCGCCGTTGGCGCCGCCGCGCTTGTCGGTGCCGCGGAACGTGGCGGCCGATGCCCAGGCCGTCGCGACCAGTTGCGCGGTCGTCAGCCCCGACGCGAGGATCGTCGCTTTGAGTTCGTCGATCTGCGCGGCGTTGATGAGCGCACCCGTCGCCGCAGGTACCGGGTCTTGCCAGATCTGGACCTCGGCCGGGACCCACGGACCGAGGAGTCGGGTGCGTGGACCCATGTCGCGGTGCGTCAACTTGTACCACGCCTTGGCGAACGCGAGTTCGAACTCCTCGGGGTTCTCGTGGAAGCGTCGTGAGATCGCTTCGTAGATCGGATCCATGCGCAGCGCCAGGTCCGAGGTGAACATGACCGGCGGGTGCTTCTTCGAAGGATCGTGCGCGTCGGGCACCGTGTCAGCGCCCGCGCCGTCTTTCGGCGTCCACTGGGTGGCGCCGGCCGGGCTCTTCGTCTGCACCCACTCGTGGCCGAAGAGCGTGTCGAAGTAACTGTTGTCCCACGTGATCGGTGTCGGCGTCCACGCACCCTCGAGGCCACTCGAGATCGCGTCGGCCCCATGGCCGGTGCCGTAGCTGTTCTTCCAGCCGAGTCCCTGCTGGGCCAGGGGAGCACCCTCGGGCTCGGGGCCGTTGTACTGCGCGCCGTCGGCCGCACCGTGCGCCTTGCCGAAGGTGTGTCCGCCGGCGATCAGCGCGACGGTCTCTTCGTCGTTCATCGCCATTCGACCGAAGGTCTCACGGATGTCACGCGCCGAGGCGAGCGGGTCAGGCGTGCCATTGGGGCCTTCAGGGTTCACGTAGATGAGACCCATCTGCACCGCGCCGAGCGGACGCTGCAACTCACGATCACCGCTGTAGCGGTGGTCATCGAGCCAGACGTCTTCGGGACCCCAGTAGATGTCCTCGTCGCCGACGAAGACGTCGACGCGACCACCAGCGAATCCGTAGGTCTTCATCCCCATGGACTCGAGCGCCAGGGTGCCCGCGAGGATCATCAGGTCGGCCCAGGAGATCTTGCGGCCGTACTTCTGCTTGATCGGCCACAGCAACATGCGCGCCTTGTCGAGATTGACGTTGTCGGGCCAACTGTTGAGCGGCGCGAACCGCTGCGTGCCCGACTCGCCACCACCGCGACCGTCGTGGATGCGGTACGTCCCCGCACTGTGCCAGGCCATGCGGATGAAGAACGGGCCGTAGTGGCCGAAGTCCGCGGGCCACCACTCTTGGGACGACGTCATCAACGCCAGGACGTCCTTCTTCAGCGCGTCGAGATCGAGACTGTTGAACTCCTCGGCGTAGTTGAACGACTCCCCCATCGGATTGCCGACGGCCGGTCGTCGCTCGAGTGGGCCGAGCTTCAGCTGGTTGGGCCACCAGTCTTGGTGGGGGTGTCGACCCGCCGGAGTGGCGTCAAATCCATCCGAGACCGGGCACTGATTGTCGCTGTCCATGTTCTCTCCTGTTGTTGCCGCTTGAAGTATGCATCAGCGTAACGAATCCGCTCACTGGCCCGACAGCCGGTTCAGTTCCGCTCAACGGTCGCGGCGCTTCTCCTCGCCCCGTCGCGGAGTCTGCCCGAGCGCCAGGTCAGTGGCCGCGTAGACCGACAACGTCGCGCCGTAGGCGTACTCGCGCTCGAAGGCCTCGTCACCGAGCGTCACCCGCAGTCGTTCTTCGAGGCCCCGCTCGAAGTCATCTTCGAAGGGCGTATTGGGACTCAGGGTTCCGATATCCAGTCCGTGCTGGTTGAGCGCCTGACCGGCGCCGAGTAGTTGCGCGCCGCGAATCGGGTCGCCGTCGGCTTCGGCGATCGATCCCACCATCTCGACCAGTGGTCCGACGTCGGTGCGAAAGCCCGCTCGTCGCGCCTCGCGCAGACTGCGGCGCAACAACGGCGCGGCCTCTTCGAACTGACCGAGCGCCCCGAGTCCGATGGCGAGATTCACGCGCGGTGACCGGGCCCACCACGCTGCGCCGTTCTCATCGAGCAGGTTCATCGCGTCACGCCACTCACGGACCGCGAGTTCGATGTCCCCGCGACCGAGGGCCTCGCCCGCCGTTCGTGATCCGATCGCCGCCAGTCCCGAACTGAAACCCGCGGCCGTCCAGATCGCTTTGACCTCTTCGATCACCTGCACGGTCTCGTCCGGTGTGAACAAGACGTCGCCGATGCGTCCGCCAATGGCGGAAAAGAGTGCGACCGATATCTCCCAACTCTGACCGGAGCGGCGCGCCGCCTCGATCGACTCGCGCGCGAGTGCCACGGCGGCCTCGATGTCGTGGCGACGACCGGCGTAGTAGGCGAGGATGCCCAGCGCGCGCGACTCCAGTGCGTCCTCACCGAGGTCGCGCGCGATGGCGAGTCCCCGCTCGGCCTGGGCGGCCGCTCGGGCCACCAGGTCGTCGTCGAGCATCGCGAAGGCGATCTCGAGTTGGCCCTGGATGATGAGCGCACCGGCGAAGAGTTTCGTCGGCGCGTCGCCGACGGACTTCATGGCCTTGGCGAGGATCGGCAACAAGTCCCACGACGATCGCGAGACGAGGTACCACTCCAGCGCGATGAAGACCCGCAGCACGTCCTCGCTGCGCTCGGGGGTCTGGGAACAGTGGGTCAAGGTCGCGCGAAGGTTCTCGCTCTCGATATCCAATGTTCTCGCCAAGTGCACGTGTTGGGGACCGTAGTAGGCCTCCCCGACCGAGATCGCTAGAGCCACGTAGAAGTCGGCGTGGCGATCACGCACTTCGAGCGTGGCCTCGTCGCCGTCGGTGTCGAGCAACTTCTGGGCGCTGTACTGGCGAATCGTCTCGAGGGAGCGGAAGCGCACCGATCCGCCACCGCGGTCGGCGACGACGAGGCTCTTCGCCACGAGCGAGTGCAGCACGTTCGCGACGTCGAACTCGTCGACGAGTTCATTGGCGCCGATCGACTCGGCCGCTTCGAGACTGAAGCCGCCGACGAAGACCGAAAGCCGTCGCAGCACGCTCTGTTCGGCGCGCGAGAGCAGACCGTAGGACCAGTCGACCAGTGCCTGGAGGGTCTGCTGGCGCGCCATCACATTGCGGCTGCCGCCCGTCAGCAGTCGGAAGCGTTGGTCGAGGCGTTCGTGCAGCTGCACGAGCGACATCGAGGAGAGCCGGGCCGCGGCGAGCTCCAGCGCCAGGGGAATGCCGTCAAGGCGCACGCAGATCGACGACACCAGCGCCGCGTCATCGTTGGTCGCCACGAAATCGACCTCGCGCGCGCGGCCGAGGAAGAGTGCGACCGCGTCGGACGCGCTGACGTCGGCGAGCGTTTCCACCTCTTCACCAGGGAGGGTCATGGACGGGACACGATAGACGCGCTCACCTTCTATTCCCAGTGGTTCACGCGAGGTGGCCAGCACCCGCACTCGCGCGCAGTTGCGCAGGACCTCGTCGGCGAACTTCGAACAGGCCCCGATGAGGTGCTCGCAGTTGTCGAGGATGAGCAGCACGTCCTGGTTGCTCAACGCGGCCACCAGCGTCTCCAACGGTGAGACGTCCAGCATCTCTTGGATCCCGAGGACCGACGCGACCGCGAGCGGCACGTGCTCCTCGTCGTTCACCGACGCCAACTCGACGAGCCAGACGCCTTCACCTTGGCCGTCGAGAAGTTCCGCGGCCGCTTGCATCGCGAGCCGGGTCTTGCCCGAGCCTCCTGCGCCGGTGAGTGTCACGAGGCGATGCTCGTTGATCAGCGCGCGCACCTCTCCGAGCTCCTCGTCGCGGCCGACGAAGGAGGACAGCAGTTCGGGCAGGTTGTTCGGCAGTTCAGGGTTGTCGAGGGATTTCAGCGGCGGGAAGGTCGACGCCAGTCCCGCGGCGTCGAGTTGCCACACGCGCTCCGGTCGACCCAGGTCGCGCAGTCGATGTTCTCCGAGGTCACGAAGTAGGCCCTCATCAGGGGGGAAATCGGCGAGCAACTCGGCGGTCACCCCCGAGACCACGACCTGGCCACCGTGGGCGATGGCCATGAGTCGCGCGGTGCGGTTGACGACCGGACCGAAGTAGTCCCCATCGCGCTCCTGACAGACGCCGGTGTGGAGCGCCATGCGCACCTTGATCACCGCGTGCTCGGGCCACGACTCGGCCGCCAGTGCCGTTTGTGCCGCGGCGGCGGCGCGCAAGGCTTCGTGCCCCGTGGCGAAGGCGACGCAGAACGCATCGCCGATCGTCTTGAAGATATAGCCCCCATTCGACTCCATCGCGTGGCGCACCACGTGCTCGTGGCGTTCGAGGGCGCGAGCCATCTGATCGGGCGCGTCTTCCCAAAGGTGCGTGGAGCCTTCGACGTCCGTGAAGAGCAATGTCACGGTCCCACTTGGAATTGGCATTTTTTCAGTATGGCGGAAGATCCTGCACCCGCAGTCAGGGATCGTTGGACTCGACGAGCCGTTGTCGCACGCCGCCCTCGACGTCGATGACTGTGGAATCCTTCGCCGTCTCGTTTTCCGACGGCCTAGTGATCTTTTGTGCGTCTTCGCCCCATTTTTTGGGCCTTTTCGGGGTCATTTGAAGCACGAAAGTGACCAATGCTACGGTCACCGGTGGCACGGAGGGGGACTCTTGGCGATCACCGAACGATTGCGCAGCCGAACGCCCCTCGTCGGGTCGGGCACCATGGCACTTCGCGCTGCCCTCGCGGCGGCCTTCGTCCTCACACTCTTCGTCACGCAAGGTGGCGCCGCATCGGCGACGACCGCTGGCTGCAAGAGCAGTGGCTATGCCTGCACGATCGACGGCTACAACGCGACGACGATGAATCAAAATTGGGCCGCGAAGTACTACGGCGCTGACACCAAGGGCGGCATCGGCACACCGCCGCACAACTGCACACTGTTCGCGGCGTGGATGCTCGCGCACAACGGACTGCCGGACCCCGGGCACGCCTGGGGCTACGCCGATCAGTGGGGCATCACGTTGGCCGCGGACACGAACCACACGCCCGCGGTCGGTTCGATCGCTTGGTACGACGGGCCGGGCATGGGCCACGTGGCCTACGTCGCGCGCGTGAACTGGTCAAATCACACGGTTTTCCTGGTCTCAGACAACTACGCCGTCGACAGCGAGGGCTACACCTCCAACGCCTGGGTCGCCTTCACGGTGCCGACCGGCTACATCCATCTGCGCGACGTCTCCGCACCGCTGTCGTTGGCGGCGCGTCGGATCAAGCGTCGCTCCTGACGTCGCCGCTGCACGCACCAGCAGCGCGACGTTAGATCGCTGACTCGCACGACCACTGGCTCCAGCCGTCGCGCGCGTAGAGAAGGGCGGCCGCGCGCACGTTGAGCACGGGGTTGAACGCCAGGTTGAGATTCTTCGGGTTCTGGCCGATCATGGCCATGAGGTACTGCTCGGTACCGCCGTCATTGAGCTGGAACAGGCCGCGGTCGTGCGTGCCATTGCTGTCAAAGCCGATGTCGGTCGTGCGGAACTTGGACTCACACCACGCCACGGCCTCGGCGTCGTGCCACGCGCGGGCGGGAAAGTCCTGGTGAATGAGGGTGACCACGTAGCCGTCGGCCGGCGTGGGGTTCGGTGTGAAGTCCGCGAGCTCCGCACGCACGCCCGCCACGCGCGCGTGGTGCACCAGCGGTGCGACGTGACGCGCCGGTGGCGCAGTGATCGTCTCGGCGGGCACGCCACGAATCGGTCGTGCGATCGTGATGGCCGCAGGTGACGCCGTCGGCAACGCAGTGAGTGAAATGACGAGTGCCAGCGCACCCACTCGAATCAGTGACTGCGAATGCCGTTGGACGCGTTTTATTCGGTTGCGCGCTTGCAACATGTTTTCTTCTCCGCCTTGTATGTGGTGTCCGCCCTCGACGGCACTTTGAGAACCGATCGGGACTCACGGTCCACGGTTCGAAACCTGCCGCCGAGGTATGGCACAACGGCCACCCTCTTGGATGAATCAGCGGAGGAAGACCCATTTTAGGTCTGGCGGTCCCAAAAAACACCGCTGAATGGATAAACGGCGCCTATTTCCGCTCATTTAAAGGCCTGTGGCGTAAAAAATTGTGAAAAGTAATCACAAAACTTCTTAGTTTTTGGGTGTCCTCACCATTTTGCGCGAAGTGTGCTAACCGTGACGGTCGAATCGTCTAGCGCGTGAAGAGTTCTTCCAAACAGTCGCGCGCCGAACCCGTCGACGCGATCTCTTGGGCGATTACTTGGGCGGCGATCGGATACGAACTCTTCGCGAGCACTTCGGTCACGGCGGCACGGATGCGCGGGACGTCCGCTGCTTCGATGGCGCGAAAGCCCGGCTCGGACCTCGAACCGACTTCGACGACGATGCCCGCGCCCGCCACCGCGATCAAGCGCGCGTTCGTTCGTTGATCGGCGAACATCGGCACGAAGACGAGCGGGAGTCCCGCGGCGAGCGCGCCGTACGTCGTACCCGAGCCACCATGACACAACACCATCGACGCATACGGGAAGACCGTCGCCTGGGGCACCCATGACTCGACAACCACGTTCGGGGGGAGATCACCCAGGAGGAGGCGATTGAAGCTCCGCCCGGTCGTGACCAGGACCCGGACCTCGAGGCCCTCGAGGGCCTGAATCGCCAGGCGGAAGGCGGAATATGCCGTGGCGAGCCCCCCGGCCACCGAGCCAAAGGTCAAGTAAATCAAGGGTCCGCTGCCCTCGGACCAACGTCCCGGCTCCTCTACCTCGGGCGCAACCTCTTCGCGGTAGCGAAAGGTCTTGGGGAACGGCGAGGGGTCGAGACTCACGGGCAGGCGCGAGACGTAGCGCGTCTGGCGAAGCACCTTCTCCATGCCGGGCTCGAAGTCCTCCAGCGTCGAGCCCACGAGCCCGATCACGCTCCACTCCGTGCGTGCGGTGGAGATCGCGACCTGGGCGTGTTCGATCGAGCGACGCTGGGCGATGACGGCGCCCGCGTAGGCGCAGGGCTCTCGAATGATGAGGTCGGGCGCGAAGGCGTCACACGCGGCGTCCACCGTCTCGAGCATCGCCTCGGTCGAAAGTCGTCCGAAGAACTCACCGTCCAAGAGACGCGTGGCCTGCGCGTGCGGCAGCCGGGCCGCTCGGCGCCAGAGCTCCTTGGACTTCGTTGGATCCGGCGGGTCACTCACATAGTGCGCGACACCGAGCGTCTGAACTTCTGAGGCGAGACTCGGCGGCACGACCACGAAGACCTCGTCGCCGCGTGCTCGCGCGGCGTCGATGAAGGGCACCAGGGGGTTGAAGTGCCCGGCGAGCCCGGTCGAACAAAGGAGAAGTCGCATCGCGTCGCAAGTTTGCCAGGCACAGCCACCGCTGTGTGACGGGAGGTTCAGCCCTGCGCGGAGGCGAAGCCGATCGGCGAGGACTTGGTGGAGAACAACGCCTTGTGCGCCAGCGCCGCGACGACCCCTCCGACCAAGGGTGCCACGATGAAGAGCCAGACCTGGCTCAAGGAGGTTCCCCCCACGATCAGGGCCGGTCCGAGCGCACGCGCCGGGTTCACCGAGGTCCCGGTGATCGGAATGCCGATGAGGTGGACGACGGTCAGCGTGAGGCCGATCACGAGTCCAGCCGTCGAGGGATTGGCCGTTGAGGTCGTCACGCCGAGGATCACGAAGACGAACAGCGCCGTCAGGACGACTTCGGCGATGAAGGCTCCGCCGGCGCCGATGTGGATGTGACTCGCGGCGCCCCATCCGTCGGTGCCGAGTCCCGTCGTCGTGCGGTGATAGAGCGGTGACGTCGCCAGCATGCCCCAAAGCGCGAGGGCGCCGACGAAGCCGCCGATGAACTGCGCAACCCAGTAGAGCACCGCGTCGTGCAACGAAAGTCGGCCGGCCACGACCGCGCCGAGCGTGACCGCGGGATTGACGTGGCAACCCGAGATCGGACCGAGCACGTAGGCGAGGGCGAGCAACGTCAAACCGAACGCGAGCGCCGTCGCGACGACACCGGCGATGAATGAACTCCCGTCGGCGCCGAAGCCGAACGTCAGTGTCGCCACGCCAACCGCGATGAACACCAGTAGCGCCGTTCCCAGTAGTTCTGCCGCGAATTTGCGACCCATGTGGACCCCCCTCGAATTACCTTGGCAAGAGAATATCCGTCACGCTCGTGGCGGCGTCGACGTTAGGCGCCGTCGACGCGCGGGACGGGCCGATCACATAACGCCTCGAATCGTTCGCGTGAGAAGGCGTAGGAGTACATCGAACTGGGAATGATCTCGATGTAGCGCGAGTCTTCGGGTCGATCGACCCACTCCTCAGGCGCGCTGCCGTCATAGACCTCGTGCCAGTAGTGACGAAGTGCGTCGGCCTCGCCGGGGCCGCCGCGTACGACGCGCGCACGTCCATGGACGAAGACCCCCACGTCGTCACCGACCACGTGCGCGGCACTGAGCGCTGGCCGGCGTTCGAGGTGTCGAGCCTTGAATGACTCGCCACTCGTGGTGAACCAGAACCGGCCGTGGATGAACAGTCCGTCGACCGCGGAGCATCGGGGTTCGGCGTTCTCGGTGACCGAGGCCACGACGAGGTGTCGCACGCCGACGAGGTAGCGCGAGAGGTCTGTCGCCGACAGCCGCCGCTTGGGCGTGATGATCCCGACCAAGTGGGAGCCCGCACCGAGGAACGATGCGTCGAGCAGTTCATCCACTGCGGTGAGTTCATCGGGCGTCTCGAACATCGAACGAGCATGGCCCAGCGCACTCCCCGCGTCAACTGGCCCTCGAGGGTCGACGAGGGTTCATGCATAATGAGGTGTGCCCCAGAGCAGACGTGATCACAGCCTCAACCTCGCTCCGGCGTCAATCGACGACTACCGCGAGTTGGCGCGACGCCGGCTCCCGCGTCAGATCTTCGACTACGTCGACGGCGGCGCCTTTGGCGAGGTCACGATGACGGCGAACCGCGAGGACCTCCGACGCATCCAGTTTCGCCAACGCGTCCTGCGCGACGTCTCGACGAGGTCCCTCGCCACGACCGTGCTCGGCGAGGAGATCGCGCTGCCGGTGATCCTGGCGCCCGTGGGCTTTGGCGGCATGCTCGCTCGACGGGCCGAGGTGCAGGCGGCCAGGGCCGCGCAGCGCGCCGGCATTCCCTTCTGTGAGTCGACGCTTTCGATCTGCGGACTCGAAGAGGTGGCCGCCGCCATCGAACGACCGATCTGGTTCCAGCTCTACGTCATGCGCGACCGGAGCTACGCCGAGGACCTCATGGCCCGGGCCCAGGCCGTCGGCTGCACGACGTTGGTCCTGACCGTCGACCTCGCCGTCGTCGGACAGCGCTATCGCGACGGGCGAAACGGCATCAGCGGCAAGATCTCGCGCACCAATCGAGCTCGGCGGGGCGCCGACCTCTTCACCCACACCGGGTGGGTCCGCGACGTCGCGCTCGGTGGGCGACCATTGACGTTCGGCAATCTCGAGAAGGCGCTGCCGGACGCGAACGTCCCCGGTGACTTCCAGGCCTGGGTCGCCGGTCAGTTCGACCCCAGCGTCACCTGGGACGACCTCGCGTGGCTGCGCGAGCACTGGCGCGGGAAGATCGCGCTGAAGGGCATCTTGGACCCGGATGACGCGCGCGCCGCACTCGACCACGGCGCCGACGCCGTCATCGTCTCGAATCACGGTGGTCGACAGCTCGACGACGTGCGCTCCACGATCCGTGCGCTGCCAGGAATCGCCGAAGCGGTCGGCGACGAGTGCGAGGTCTTGATGGACGGCGGCATCCGCAGCGGCCTCGACGTGGTCAAGGCGATGTCAATGGGGGCGCGGGCCTGTCTCATCGGTCGGGCGTGGGCCTACGCCGTCGCGGCGCGCGGCGAACGGGGCGTGGACCATGTCTTGCGGATACTTCAGTCAGAGATGATGGTGACGCTCGGGCTCACCGGGGTGAATGACGTGCGCGATCTCGACCGTACAGTCGTGGAGGAACACTAAGCACCCCGGGTGCCCACACGAAAGCAGAGTCCCATGTCCACACGCCTTGACGCACTCGATCAATCCGTCGCACGATTGCAATCGGTCATCGATGGCCTGAGCGAAAGCGACTACGTCGCCTCGGCCCACCCGACGGAGTGGACCGTGGCCGACGTCATGAGCCACATCGGCTCCGCAGCGATCATCTTCAAGCACGGTATCGAGAACTCGCTCGCCGACCGAGAAACGCCGCCGGAGTTCAATCAGTCCGTGTGGGACGTGTGGAACGCAAAGACGCCCCATGCCCAGGTCACCGACGCACTCGAGGCCGATAAGGCCCTGCTCGCCCGGCTCCACGAGCTGACACCGGACGAGCGCGACCACTACAAGTTGAATCTGGGACCGATGGTCTTTGACTTCGATCGCGCGGTGGGACTGCGACTGGGCGAGCACGTCTTTCATACGTGGGACATCGAAGAGGCCTTCAACAAGGAGGCGACACTGCAGCCTGAGGCGGTCCCGTTTCTCTTCGCCAACCTGGAACTGCTGATGCGCTTCGCCGCGAAGCCATCCGGCAACGAACACACGTTGCACATTCGCACGACCGAACCGCGAAAGGACTACGAGTTGGTCCTGACGAACGACAGCGTGAGTCTGGGCGAGGTCGACGAGCACGAGAAGGTCGATCTCGAACTCCCGGCCGAGGCGTTCCTGCGACTCGCCTACGGTCGCTTGGACGCCGAACACACGCCCGCGGGCATCGATCCCACCCACCTCGACGAACTACGTCGCGTCTTCCCCGGTTTCTAGACCATGGCCCTGCGACTGCAGCTCATCATCGCCTCGGTCCGAGAGAACCGATTCGCCGACAAACCGGCCGCGTGGATCCAAGACCGACTCGCTGCGCGCGATGACCTCGAACTCGACGTGCTCGACCTGCGTGACTATCAGTTGCCGCTGTTCAACAGCCCGATGTCGCCGGCGAGGAGCCAGCGCGACTACCCCAATGAGGCAGTCGCCGCACTCGGGCGCCGTTTCGACGAGGCCGATGGCTACATCGCGCTCACCAGTGAGTACAACCACGGCTACCCCGCGTCACTCAAGAACGCGATGGACTGGGTCTTTCCCGAGTTCAATCACAAGCCGATGTCCTACGTGGGATACGGCAACGCCGGCGGCGCCCGGGCCGTCGAGCAGCTTCGACTGGTGTGCGTCGAGTTCGAGATGGCGCCCTTGCGTCACGCGGTGCACATCTTCCCGGACCTCATGCTGCCGGCCATGAAGGCCGAGGAGTTCACGCCAGCACTCTTCGAGTCATTGGACCAGCGGCTCACGCTGCTCGCCAACGACCTGGTGTGGTGGGCGAGCGCACTGAAGACTGCGCGCGAGGCCTAAGGGAAATTCTCCAGTACCGACATCACGTACGCAGCGTCGCTGTCATAGACGTGGGCCGACTTGACGATCATCGTGAGCGAGCCGGCGGGACATCCCAGCTCTGACGCGACCTGGTCGTGGATGACCGCGAGCTCGAGCAAGTTGGCGTAGCCCTTCGCTCCGAAGTCAATGCTGTGGGCGTAGACCACGAGTTGCACGCCGTCGTCATCCAGGTAGAAATCGAGCAGGCTGACGCAGGGGATGTACGAGGTGTCGCTCAATGGCTGGAAGGTCGTGATCGTGGCAGAGCGGCTCAAGGGATCACGGCGGAGTCGCTCGCTCACCCACCGCAGCTGATCGAGGCCAGCGTCGCCGTAGTTGTGCAGCCGTGCGGCGTAGCTCGACGCGTCACCGAGTTCGGGTACGTCGCGGTGATCGACGAAGTTGGCGCGCATCCACGCCAGACGCTCCGGGTCGGCGTAGCGGTCGATGATGTCGTCGGTCGTACGCGGCTCGTCCACGACGAGTGAGACCATCAATACCTCACGCATCGCGAGCCCGTCGTACTTACTCGCGACACCACATTCCATGATGTGACGAGCGATGGCGATCCACGCTGCACCGATCGACGACGCGCTGATCGTCGTGGGCGTCACGCTCATCGACACATCTTTATCGCTGCGTCAATTGGCGGGAACGCTCGGCGTCACCTGGGTCTTCGGTGTCCTCGGCGTCATCGGGTTGAACACTCGTGGAAGGGTGCCGCGCTGGATGACGATCTGCCCCACACCTACCTGGAGGTTGAGCGTCAGATGCGGTGCGTCGCGCTGACTGGCGGGCGTCGTCAGGGAGGAGGGCACCGAAATGAACGGTCCTATCGAGTAACCCTGGCGTCCGACGTATTCAATATTGCCGATCCCGATGTGCGTCTTGAGGTACACGATCGCGTCGGCCGGGACCTCGACGTTCAGTATGCCGGCCGCGACGCTCGCGGTGACCGTCGTCGTGGTCGGACTGAAGTGCACCTCTCGAAGGTCGACGTTCATCGCACCGAACTCGGTGCGATAGGTGTGCTGCACCTGTGACAGCGTCGTCGGCTGGTCGATGCGTTGACCACTGCCGCCTGAAAGAGAGACGCCCGTGGAGGCAAGAAACCCGAGGAACGCCCCCGCTATGAGGATGAACACGGTGAGCAACGAGAGGAATACCAGTGCGATGAATCGGCGCAGCATGTGTTGGCGCGCAGAAGAGCGCAGCGACAAGATCGCCAACACGGCCAAGAAGGCGAGCCACAGCGCGGCCAGTCCGTTCCCCACCCTCGGTGCGGCGCCCAGCGTCGCGATGACGATGACGACCGCAACGACGACGCCGGCCAAGAGCACGTAGCTCAAGAGTCGCATGTTGGACGCGGGGGGCGCGTCCTCAGACTCGGCCGGGCCGCCGCCGCGGCGCCCCGATTGGGGGATCAAGACCCACATGGCGAGATAGATCGCCGCGCCCAGACCGTAGAGAACGGTCAGGACGACGAAGATGACGCGCACGATGTTGGGATCGATGTCGAAGCGCTCGCCGATCCCACCTGCGACCCCGCCGATCATCCGCCGCTTCGTGCTGCGGTGCAGCGTGGTCTCTTTATCGACGTCGGGGACGGGTGGCATGGTTTCGGTGGTCGGCTCGTGTTCGTCGGTCATGACTCCAATGTAGGAGTCCCGCTGATCAAGGACTATGGGGATGAACCCTCAGCGCGCACCGACGTTCAGGGTTTCCCCTTAGATACACACTGAGAATGCCGTGCCAGAATTAGTACCGTTCGAACAGCGACGAAGGAAGAGCCGAATGTCGATCACTACCTCGAGTCATGCAGTGGTCGGCACTCCGCTACGACCGCTTCGTCGTGGTCGCGAGAATTGCATCCTCGGTGGCGTGTGCGGCGGATTCGCGACGCGCCTCGGTATCAAGGAGCGCAACATCCGCGTCATCTTCGCGCTCCTCACCTTGGTCTTCGGTCTCGGCATACTTCTCTACATGACGTTCTGGCTCGTCATCACGCGCTCAGGTGAAGACCACGCCATCATTCAGAACATTTTTCAGAATCGGCGCGAAGCACAGGTCGTGCTGCTTGCGTTCCTCGGTACGTTGGTATTGATCGTGGCGCTGCAGTTGACCGGCACGCAGTCTTCCGGCGGGTTCGGCTGGCCACTTCTCCTGAGCGGGTTTGCGGCCTTCGCCGTGTGGCAAGGCGCCTCGAGCGACGAACGCAATCACCTCACCGAGTTCTTCAACACGGCGCCGATCATCGGCGGTGCCTTCTCCAAGAGTCGCAAGGGCATCGTGCTGCGCGTCGTCGTGGGTGCTGCGCTCGTGTTCATCGGATTGCACCAGTTCCGCCACATCCGCGGTGTGTGGGGTTCGGCCGGGTCCGGGATCTTCGGTACGGTCTTGCTGGTCATCGGCGTACTCGTGCTCTTCGCCCCGTGGTGGCTGCAGAACGTCCGCGAGCTCTCAAGTGAGCGGCGCGAGCGTGTGCGTATCGAAGAGCGAGCGAGCATGGTCGCCCACCTCCACGACTCGGTCTTGCAGACGCTGACGTTGATCGAGCGAGCCGCAGGCAACGAGAGCGACGTCGTTCGCCTCGCGCGCAATCAGGAACGCGAGCTTCGCCAGTGGCTCTTCAGCCCCGAGACCGTGACCGACGCCTCAACTTCGTTCGTCGGTCTCGTCGGCGCGATCGAACACGACGTGGAGAACGACTACGGCGTGCGCGTGGAATTGGTGACGGTCGGTGACTGCGTGCCCGACGAGCGCGTCGCCACGTTGGTCGCCGCCGGACGAGAAGCCGCGATCAACGCAGCCAAGTGGTCGCAGGCCGAGAGCGTCTCGATCTATACCGAGGTCGAGTCCACGACGATCTCGATCTTCGTGCGCGACCGCGGTGTTGGATTCGACCTCGACGCGGTACCGGCCGATCGTCAAGGCATCGCGCTCTCCATCCGTCAGCGCATGAGTCAGCTGGGCGGCGAAGCGTCCATCAACACCACCGTCGGTTCCGGCACCGAAGTACAGCTCGTGATGCCGCGTTCACTGTGACCGAGTCCGCTCGACCTCGAGTCTTCCTCGTCGACGACCATGAACTCATCCGCGCGGGCATCAAGGCCGAGATCGCGGGATCGGTCGAGATCGTGGGCGAAGCCGACGAGGTCGAGGCGGCCATCGAGATGATCCTCGAACGAACGCCCGACGTCGTGTTGCTCGACGTCCACATGCCCGACGGCGGGGGCCAGGCGGTCCTGCACGCGGTCACCGAACACACCACGACGACGCGTTTCCTCGCACTCTCCGTCTCGGACGCCGCCAATGACGTCATTAGCGTGATCCGGGCCGGTGCACGCGGTTACGTCACGAAGAACATCTCCGGACCTGACCTCATCGATGCGATCTACCGGATCTCGGCCGGTGACGTCGTCTTCTCGCCGCGCCTCGCTGGCTTCGTGCTCGACGCCTTCAGCACCGGCACCGAGGACCGACCAGTGGTCATCGCCGACCCCGATCTCGATCAACTGACGGCCCGCGAGCGCCAGGTGCTGCGGCTCATCGCGCGCGGCTACTCGTATAAAGACATCGCGAAGGAGCTCACCATCTCGACCAAGACCGTGGAGAGCCATGTCTCGTCCGTCCTTCGCAAGCTGCAACTCTCGAGCCGCTATCAACTCTCACACTGGGCGAGCGAGCGGAACCTCAACTAGCGCCCCCGCGTCACCTGCCCGAAGTGCGCGTCTCGTAGCATGACGTGTATCGCAAGGGAGGAAGTCGCATGCGCATTCTCATCGTCGGCGGAACGTCATTTGTCGGGAGGGGCGTCGCCTGGGCCGCGCTGAACGCCGGCCACGAGGTGACGGTCATAAACCGCGGTGAGACGCCGAGCGACCTCCCCGAGTCCGTCACGCGACTCGTCGGTGATCGCAAGGACAATCTCTCGGCACTCGAGGGCCTCTCGTTCGATGTCACCGTTGACGCAATCGCCTATCGCCCGGTCGACGTGGACGTCCTGGCAGCCGCGCTTGGTGCTCGAGGTGGCCACCACATCCAGATCTCCTCGGTCTCGGCCTATGAGGATCCCGCGAGCGAAGGCGCCACCGAAGAGACGCTCACGCTCCGCGATGACGCCTCGTTGGCCCCTGACGCCGAAGTGACCGGCGAGACCTACGGTCCGCTCAAGGCCGCCTGCGAGCGTTCGGCCGAAGAGCACTTCGGCGACCAGCTCTCGATCGTGCGGCCGACCTTCGTGATCGGCTCGCACGACGCGACCTTGCGATTCCCCTACTGGGTCGAACGACTTCGCCGCGGCGGCAATGTCGCCGTGCCGGGTCCGCGCGATAACGCCCTGCAGTACATCGACGCACGGGACTTGGGTGAGTTCGTCGTCACCATCGCGGCCAATACGACACTCGGCGCGTTCCACGCCGCGGGGCCCTACCCCCCGGGACGCTTCTTTGACGTCGTCCAGCAGATCAGCGACCAAGTCGCACCGAACGACACGCGTCTCGTTGAGATCTCGCCCCGCCATATAAAGAGTCACCATCTCGAAACGAGATTCCCCCTTTGGTCAGGATCGACGAACGAGACCGTCATGGCGGTCGACCCCGCCAAGGCCGTCGCCGCGGGCCTGACCTTTCGCGACTTGCGCGACAGCGTGGTCGATGTCATGGACTGGTGGGACGACCGCGAGTCGCCCTCGTGGTGGCTGACCCGCGAACAAGAGGCCATGCTCGTTCGCACCAATCCGTAGTTCGAGAATCTCGAAGATTCCTTCCTCGCCGGTAAGAATCCGAGGATGTCGGACAGAATCGAATAATGGGCGCACCTGAAGATGACCGTTTCCGACGTCTCGTTCACGAACACACGCCGGCGATCGGCAACTACATCCGTCGTCGCCTGTACCCGTTGACATTGGCGGACCTGGATGATCTCGTCGAAGAGACCTTGCTCGTCGTCTGGCGTCGAATCGACAGTGTGCCGACTGACGCGGAGTTGCCCTGGATGATCGGCGTCGCGCGCAACGTGTTGCGAAACGCGCGCCGGAGCCAGTATCGCAAGACCAACTTCGAGGCGACGCTTGCCTCGGCACCCGACGATCCGTCGGCCGAGGACCTCGTGATCGCCGACGCCAGCGTGCGCGACGCGCTCGTGGCGCTGAACGAGGACGACCGCGAGGTCCTGATGTTGAACGCCTGGGACGGTCTGGACACGCACGCCTTGGGTGTCGCGCTCTCGATCACGACGAACGCGGCCGCCGTGCGACTTTCCAGGGCACAGGCCCGTTTTCGCGAACACTTCTCGGCGGCCCAAGTCATCTGAAAGATTCGGGCGCGTCGCGACAAGAACTAGGTATGCAGGCGGAGGAGCTTTCATGAACGAATTTGACGAACGCTTACGCGCGGCCGATCCGGCCGCGGCGAGCAGCTACGACCACCCCGATGCGAACGCGATGATCTCGCGCATCATGACCACGGCCCCCCGGGCTCGACGCCACGTACTGCGGAGTTTCCAGCTCCGGATGGCCGGCTCTGTCGCCATCGCGGCCGCGCTCACGGTCGGCGGCATCGCTGCACTCGACGGGGCCGCGCCATCGCTGTCGGTGTTCGCACTCGCGGCCGCGAAGTCGAGCCCCCACGCGTCCTACAGCATCGCCACCACGACGCCGTCACGCTTTCGTGGCGGGCCGATGCGCCTGCTGTTGGACTACGACTTCAGTGCCGGCCCGGACCTGAGCACGACGCCGGGTAGCGGCGCGGCCTATGAGCTGACGCTGCCGACGAGCGCGTCGGCGGAAGCGTCGCGGATCGCCGGGATCTTCAATGTCTCGGGCTCGCCCGTCGACGTCAACAGCGACGGCCAGGACTTCACCGTCACCGACCCCTCGGGCAACTTCGTGGAGTACGAGACCTACGACACCGTGCCGCAGTGGTCGTACTCTGTCGCGATCCCAAGTGCCCCCGGGACCGACTCCACGACGACAGATGGTGTCACGGTCGCGATGCCGAGCCAGGCAACCGTCGAAGCCGACGTGCAGGGCTACCTCAGCCAGCTCGGCTACAACTACCAGGTGACGGACCCCCAGTTCACGACGTCGAACAACGTCGTGACCTCACCCGGTCAACCGACGGTCACCACGAATGAGGAGCAGGCGACGTTCAGCGTCACCGTCGACGGACAACTGACTGACCAGTACTTGGACTTCACGGTCGATCAGAACAACAACGTCGTGTCCGCCGACGGTCCGGCCTTTACAGCGGCACCGGCAGTCAACTACCCGCTCCAGAGTGCGGCCGCGGGCGTGGGAGTGCTCGAGGCCCAACAGCAGGCGGAGTTCTCCGGCAACGGCGACTCGACGGGCACCGGATCGGGCTCAGGTTCGTCAGTGGCCCCGACAAACACCACGGGACCGGCGTCACCGCCGGCCTCGACACCCGGTGTGAATGACACGACCACGACGAGTGACCCCACGACATCGACCACCATCCCGGTCGTCGATGTCACGCTCGACGCCGAGACGGTGTCCTACGCCACGTTCCAACTGACCGACGGCTCCGTGTGGATGTTGCCCATCTACAACTACACCGGCCTCGTCACCAACGCCGACGGATCGTCCTACACCGGGACCTGGTCCACCATCGCCGTTGACCCGACCTATATCCAAGTACCCACATCATCTTCGGGAGGTATCAATCCAGGCGGACCCATTCTCTACTAACAACATCTGAACAGTCTGGCGGCGAGGCCGACGCAGCTTCGAACCGCACAGACGTCAGCGCACAACTGAACCCCGCACCACTGTGGTGCGGGGTTCAGTCATTTGACTTCTTGCGCGTTGGTTTGAAGGTGCGGGTCTGGTGGGTGCGCGGTGGATTCACGACCGTCGGTCGCGCGTCAGCGAACTTCTTGGCGATCGCCGGCGCCCGGTGCGGCGGACGTTTCGGCTCGACGATGCCAGCCCTCAGGTTGCGGCGCGTCCCCGACCACGGCGCGAGCGGCGCCGTGAAGGCGTCCGCGAGACGGTAGGCCGAGGCTTCGTAGTTGATGCGCCATCCCCGAAAGTGCGGCCACGCCTCTGCGGCGCTGCGCTCCATCGGAAAGCCGACGAGCGCCAGCTTGTCGACGGCACTCGAGAACTCCTCGAAGGTCAAGATGATGTCGGCGTCCGGGTCCGGGTCGTCATCGACGGGATAGCCGAGGGACTTCGCGAGTCGGTTGAAGAGCGTGAACCCCATCCGAAGACAGAGCCGGGTCTGGCTCGGTGCGGTCGTGGGGCACAGCGCCAGTTGCATCGCGCCGGCGTCGAGCACGGCGAGCAGGCCGACGATCCAGTTGAGCCACGGCTCGGGCGAGCGAAAGAGCAGCAACACCGGATAGGTGGTGTGACTCTCGGTCACCTCAGCAGCCCACTGCTCCCAATCCGCGTAGAGCATCGGGAGCGCGTCATTGATTCCGACCAGCTGGTGGCGCGCCAACAACTCCGGACCCCACGCGGGCGCGCCGGCGCGGCTCTCGAGCATCGTGACCAATGCCTCACGCCGGCTGAACGAGGCATAGAGCGACGGTAGGTAGGCGATTTGGAGGGCTACGATCACGACCCACGTGGCGCCGGCGGCGATGTCGAGGGCCGTGTTGGGCGCGCCGCCGATATGGATGGCCCCGACCGTGAACAGGGCCGTCACCGACTGTGTCAGCCCGTGCCAGAACGAGTGGGTCGTGTGCATCAGCATCAACGCGAAGCCGAGCACCAGGCTCACGGCCCAGAACAGGAGTTGCGCGATGAGGGCCACCGGCGCGGTCGGCGCGAGGATCGAGTCCTTGACCTCGTAGGTGCGGGCCATGCGCGCGATGAAGACGAACGAGAAATGCACGCTCTTGTTCACGACCAGTGTCAACTTCTCGAGGCCCTGGGGCTGTCGAGGCAAGACCAGGATGAACAGCACGCTGACCACGGTCACCAGGTTGATGACGAGGCCTATGACGTATTCGAACACATACACCTGGCCTCCTCTCCCCTGGCGACGAACCACGTCGACGTCGCCGAATAGTTAAGCGTAAGCCAAGGGCGTTCTCGCGGCTCTCTCCTACAGTTGAACGATGACGTCCGTGCTCTCTGTCACACTCACCGGACGCCACGTCACGTTGACCCCGCTCTCGATCGAGGACGTACCGGGCCTGGTGCACGCCGCGTCAGGCGACCGTTCGACGTACGGGTGGTCGATCGTGCCGGCCACGATCGAGGAGGCGACCGACGTGGTGCGACGACTGGTCACCGAGGCCGAAGAGCGCACGGCGGTGCCCTTTGTCACGCGGCGCAGCGACACGCATGAGATCATCGGCATGACGAGGTTCCTCACGCTGCGCTGGTTCTTCGATCGCGACGTACCGGACGCCGTCGAGATCGGCGGTACGTTCCTGACCGCCGACGCGCAACGGACCGTCGCGAACACTGAGGCGAAACTGCTCATGATGACCCACGCCTTCGACGTCTGGGGGGTGCGGCGCGTCGACCTGAAGACCGACGAGCGCAACGTGCGATCGCGTCGAGCGATCGAGCGCATCGGCGGTCAGTTCGAAGGTGTGCTGCGCAACTGGCAGGCCGCGCAAGTCGACGGTGAACAAGGTATGACGAGGAACTCCGCGATGTACTCCATCCTCGACACCGAGTGGCCCGACGTGCGGGAGCGACTCGAGGCCCGCCTTCGCTAAAGCGCGACCGTCTGTTTCGAGCTCTTCGCCAAACGCAGATGCAGCGCGATTGCACCACTTGCGAGTGCGGCGTAGAAACACCAGAGCGACGCGAAGCCGTTCGCGCAGAGCCGTGCCAACACGATCACCGCCACCAGGTTCACCAGGCCGAACCACACGACGTTGCGCAGCCCCGACGCCAACATCGACCCGCACGTCGCGAGGATGTACAGACCGATGACCACCATGCCGTGCTGCAGCCCGATCGTGTAGGCCACGTGATACGAACCGAGTGTCGCGCTCGGGTGCCCGTTCAGCATCGTCTCGAGCAAGAGGGCGGACGTGACGACGCCCAACGCGAGGAACGGCGCGATGAAACGTCTGCGGCGCTTCGGCTCGAGCAACAGGACCATCGTCGGCACCAGTATCGGCAGCACCACGAAAGCGAACAGGAGGTAGATCCACATCGCGACGACGCCGACGGCGTGCGCCACGTGTCCCTGGAGCTGCCACCACACGAAGGTCTCGTCGATCTGGTGGAGTCCCAGGAGAATCGGAAACGGTGCGATGAGTCGGTACTCGGGTCGACCGCGCAGGTGCAGGCAGGCATCCACGCCGATCGCGGTGACGACCAGGCCGCCGATGAGGTCACCTTCAGGCGAGAAACACATGGTCGCTCACGAACTCTCGTCGACTGAATCGGCGAGGTCTGAGGTAGTCGACGTCACGCATAGCGCACCCTATCCCGGTGGGTGCCATGGACGAACGGCTAGCGCTGCTCGATGAGGTCCATGTAGTCATCGTTCCAGAGGTCGAAGTACTCCTCGGGCAACAAGACCGCGTGGGTCGGCTCCAACGTCTCGACGAATCCGCGCTCGTGACTCACCGCGACGATCGTGCCCTTCCATTTGTGCATCATGTCGCCCAGTGCGACGACACTCGCCGGGTCGAGGTTGTTCGTCGGTTCGTCCAACAACAAGAGGTTCGCGTCCGACGAGGCGAGTATCGCGAGTGCGAGTTTCGCGCGTTCGCCACCCGAGAGCGTCGAGGGCATCTGGTGCGCCGCGGAACCTTTGATGCCGAAGGCGCCCAGCAGAGATCGGCGCTGGACCTCGGTGACGACCGTCGCGTTCTCGAGGTTGCCGAGGACCGTCTTGTCGAAGTCGAGTTGCTCGTTCTCTTGGGCGAAGTAGCCGACCGTCACGTTCGCGCCGAACTTCACGACGCCCTTTTGCTGTTGCTGGGTGCCGGCGAGACAGCGCAGCATCGAAGACTTGCCCGCGCCGTTCTTGCCGACGATGACGATACGGTCGCCGCGACGCGTGATGAAGTTGACATCCTTCAGGACTTTGAGCGAGCCGTAGCTCACCGCGACGTGCTCGACGGTCATCGGGACATCGCCGCTGCGCGGAGGGATCGGCAGCTTGAAGGTCACCTTGCGCTCCTTCTTGGTGACCTCGACGCGGTTGTCCTGCAGCTTCTCGACCTTGCGGTCGAGGACCTTGGCGAGGCGCGCTCGTTTCTCGGTCTGGCCGCGCATCGAGTCGGCGAGTTTGGAGAGCCGGTCAATCTGCTCGTCCTGGTGCGACGCCAGCTTCTCCTCGCTCAGTCGCCGTTCCTCTTCGAGTTGGAGGAACTTCGTGTAGTTCCCCTTGTACTCACGCAGCTGGCCTTCGCGCAGCGCCAGGACGCGGTCGATCGACTTGTCCAACAGCGGCAGGTCGTGGCTGATGACCAAGACCGTGCCGCGAAAGCGATCGAGTTCTTCGAAGAGCCAGCGCTTGGCGGCCTTGTCGAGGTGGTTGGTCGGTTCGTCGAGCACCATCGTCGTGGGCTCCTCATAGAGCACGCGCATCAAGTCGACGCGGCGTCGCTGACCACCCGAGAGCGAGTCGAGGTCCTCGAGGAGCAGGTCCTCCTTGAGGCCCAGTCCGGCCGCCAAGCGCGACACCTCGGACTCGGCCTCGTAGCCACCACGCTCGCGGAATTTCTCCTCGAGCGCCGTGAAGCGTTCGATCGTCGCGTCAGTCGGGTCTGCCGCCAGTTCGTGACGGGCGTGCTGCATGTCGGCGTCGAGTTGGTCGAGTCCGCGCGCCGACAGCACGTGGCTCAACCCGATGGGTTCGACGCCCAAGCCGCCCGGCACCGGCTCCTGGGGCAGATGGCTCATCGTCCCTTGGTGCGTGACGGATCCCTCGATGCGCAGGTGCTCGGGGTGTTCGCCGAGCAGAACCGACAGCAAGGTCGACTTGCCGGCGCCGTTTCGTCCGACGATGCCGACCTTCTCAGAGTTGCCGACGGTGAACGAGACGGGGTTGAGGATACGCCGAGCACCGATCTCTATACCTAAATCTCGAACTATGAGCATTTAGCGCCCTAGCAACTCAGCCGCTGCAGTGAGTTCGTCTCGAAACTGCGGATGGGCGATCCCCGTGAGGGCGGCGGCGCGCTCGCGCACAGTCAGACCTCGCAGGTCGGCCGATCCGTATTCGGTGACGATGACTCCGGCCAACTGGCGTGGCGAAGTCACTGCCGAATGCGGGGTCATGTCACCAATGATACGGCTCTTCAGAACGCCGCCGACCGTCGCGGTCGACGCCAGACAGATGAGTGAGACGTGCTCGAGCGACAGACTCGTCCCTTCGGTGAAGTCCATGTGCCCGCCCACGCCCGAGTACTGACGCGCGCCGATCGTGTCGGCGACGATCTGGCCCTGCAGGTCGACTTCGAGCGCCGAGTTGATCGAGACCATCCGATGGTTCTGGGCAATGACGTGCGGGTCGTTGGTGTAGAAGACCGGTGCCACGCCGATGTCGGGGTTGTCGTCCATGAAGTCATACATCGCGCGCGTCCCGGCGGCGAAGGTGATGACCGAGGTGCCGCGGTTGATGGACTTCCTCGAGTTCGTCGCCTTCCCTGACGCCATCAGTTCGTACAGGCCGTCAGTGAACATCTCGGAGTGCACGCCGTACTCACCGCCGTCACCCTGGGCGAGCATGCGCGCGACGAGGTTCGGCACGGCGCCGATGCCCGTCTGCAGCGTCGCGCCGTCGGGGATGTGCTCGGCCGCGAATTCCGCGATCTTCAGGTCCTCCGGTGATCCGGCGTCATTCGCGAAGATCGTCGGCGGCTCGTCGGTGTAGACGATGACGTCGATGTCCTCCACGTCCAGATGATTCTCATGACCGACCAGGGCGTGCGTGCGTGGGAAGTGCGGTGAGGCCTCGACGATAAGGAGCCGCTGCGGGTCTCGCCCGGCGCGAATGAGCTCATCGAGGGTCGCGCCGTTGTAGAGCGACAGACTGACCCGGCCACGCTCATCGGGCATCGAGACCGGCGCCATCATCACCCGGGGACGCAGATGTTGGATCAGGATGCCGTAGTGCCGGAAGAACGACGGCACATGTTGGACGTCAGCGCCCTTGGCCATCAATGCCCGTTCGTTGCCGCCGAAGAAGTTGACGCGGTAGTGCACGTTGGGGTGTAGGAACACCTCGGGTGAACCCAGCGAAAGGCCGCCGCTGAAGGTCAGGTCCTCCCAGTCGGTGCGCTGCCCGAGCGCCCGAAAGAGCGCGACCGGCGTGCCGGTGATGATGCCGAAGCCGATCGTGTCGCGAGGACGGACGAGCGCCGCGGCGTCCTCGACACTCAGTTCTCGGGCTTTCATCGAATCATTCTGCACCACGCGAGTGGCTGTGCGACGATTTAGGAATGAGTGAGACCTTCGTCATCGACGTCTGGAGTGACGTCGTGTGCCCCTTCTGCTACCTCGGCACACGTCAGCTGCACGCCGCGATCGAGCAGTTCGAACACCGCGACGACGTCGTGCTGCGCCACCGTGCCTTCGAACTCGACCCGCACGCGAAACCCTCCTACGACCGACCGCTCGCCGAACTGGTCGCCGCGAAATATCAGATACCGCTCTCGCAGGTTCACGCCATGCATGACCGCCTCGTGCACAGTGCACAGTCCTTCGGCATGACGTGGTCGCTCGAGATCGCCCAACCGACGAATACGTTCGACGCGCACCGCGTCATCGCGCTCGCCTCGTCACAGGGACTCGGTGACGAGGCGAGCGAGCGACTGTTCCGCGCCTATTTCAGCGAGGGCGAACTCGTCAGCGATCACGGACGTCTGAGTGCGCTGGCCGGCGAGGTCGGCGTGCGTGACGTCGACGCCCTCTGGGACGGCGACGCATTCAGTGACGAGGTCCGCGGTGATGAGATGGCGGCACAGGAGCTCGGGATCTCGGGCGTCCCGGCGTTCGTGGTGGACTCGAAGTTCATGGTGTCCGGAGCTCAAGGCACCGAACAGATCCTCGACGTGTTGCAGCGGGCCTGGTCCCGACGGGCCGCCTAATCCTCGTCGGCCGGCACGACCGCTGCGGTCGCGACGGAGTGGCCTTCGTCAAGGTTCATCACGCGCACACCGGTGGCGTCGCGACCCTGGGAGGAAACCTCTCGCACCGGTGTTCGGATGAGCACGCCGCCAGTTGAGGCGAGTAGTACCTCGTCGTCCAGTCGGGTCATGAATGCCGCGACCAGGAAGCCGCGCGCCGCGGTCAGCTTGATGGCGCGCACGCCCTGTCCCCCGCGGCCCTGTCGATTGAATCGTTCGACCTTGACGCGCTTGCCGAAACCGGTGTCGGTGACCACGAACAGATCGGCGTCGTCACGCACGACGTCGAGCGAGATGGCTTTGTCGTCGCCGCGCAACTTGATGCCGCGAACGCCCATGGAGTCGCGCCCGACCTCGCGCACCTCGGCCTCTTGGAAGCGGATCGCCATACCCCGGTACGTCACGACCATGAGGTCCTCATCGCCGCTCGTCGCGACCACGCGCACGACCTCGTCGCCGTCGCGCAGGTTGATCGCGATCCATCCCTCGCGGCGCGACTTGTCGTACTCACTGAAGGCGGTCTTCTTCACCGTGCCGTTCGCGGTCGCGAAGACCAGAAACTTGTCCTTCGGGAAGTCATCGGTCGTGACGATCGCTTGGATCGACTCGTTCGGCTGAAGATTCAAGAGGTTGACGACGGCCGTGCCCTTGGCCGTGCGCTCCTTCATCGGGATCTCGTGACCACGCAGGCGGAACACCCGTCCGCGGTTGGAGAACAAGAGGAGGTAGGCGTGCGTCGTGGTGTGCACGATCTGTTGGACGAAGTCCTCGTCGCGCAACTTCGCGCCCTGGACGCCGCGGCCGCCGCGGCCCTGCACCTTGAAGGCGTCTGCGGCGACGGACTTCACGTAGCCGGCCTGGGTCATCGTGATGACGATGTCCTCGTCGTCGATGAGGTCTTCCATACCGAGTTCGCCCGGGTCATTGACGATCTGCGTGAGGCGGTCGTTGGCGAACTTGTCGCGGATGGCGGTCATCTCGGTCGCGATGACGCCGCGGAGCTTGACGTCGCTCGCGAGGATCGACTGGAGTTCAGCGATGGTCTCGCGCAGCTTCGCCATCTCCTCTTCCAGTTCGGTGCGCCCAAGTCGCGTGAGTCGACCGAGCGTCATGTCGAGGATGTGATTCGCCTGCTCTTCGGAGAACTCGAAGGGCGCAGCCATCAACGCGATGCGCGCCGCGCCGCGGTCGTCCGATCCGCGAATCGCCGCGATGACGAGATCGAGCATGTCGATCGCCTTGAGCAGTCCTTCGACGATGTGCGCGCGCGCCTCGGCCTTGCGCAGACGGAACTGCGTGCGCCGGGTGAGGACCTCGACCTGGTGTGCGATGTAGTGCGTCAGCACCTGGGCGAGGTTCAACGTGCGCGGCACGCCGTCCACCAGGGCCAGCATGTTCACCGCGAAGGTCGTCTGCAGTGACGTGTTCTTGTAGAGCTTGTTCAACACGACGTTGGCGTTGGCGTCGCGCTTGAGCTTCACCACGAGTCGGGCCTTGCGACCGGCCGAGTCGTTCTGCACCGCCGAGATGCCGTCGATGTCGCCGTTCTTCACGAGGTCGTAGATCTTCTCTTCGATCGACTCGACCGACACTTCATAGGGGAACTCGGTGATCAGGATGCGAACGTCCTTGCTCGTCTCTTCGATCTCGGCGACGGCGCGCATCTTGATCGAACCGCGACCGCTGCGATAGGCGTCGAGGATCCCCTGTCGTCCGAGGATCTGTGCGCCGGTCGGGAAATCCGGTCCCTTGACGAAGCCCATCAGGTCATCGGGCGAGGCGTCGGGGTTCGCGAGCAGGTGCAGCGTGGCGTCGATGACTTCGCCCAAGTTGTGCGGCGGGATCTTGGTCGCCATGCCCACGGCGATGCCCTGGGAGCCGTTCACCAAGAGGTTCGGGAACCTGGCGGGCAGCACCGTCGGCTGCTGGGTCGAGTTGTCGTAGTTGGGCTCGAAGTCGACGGTCTCTTCGTCGATCGAGTCGAGCAGCTCGAGTGCGAGTGGCGCCAGTCGGCACTCCGTGTAGCGCATGGCCGCCGCGCCCTCGTCCGGGCCGGTGCCACCGAAATTGCCGTGGCCACTGATGAGGGGGTGGCGCATCGAGAAGTCCTGCACCATGCGCACGAGTGCGTCGTAGATCGCCGAGTCGCCGTGCGGGTGGTACGTGCCCATGACCTCGCCGACGACCTTGGCGCACTTGGCGTGCGGTCGGTCCGGGCGCAGTCCCTGGTCGAACATCGAGTAGAGGATCCGTCGGTGCACGGGCTTGAGGCCGTCACGCACGTCAGGTAGGGCGCGCGAGACGATGACCGACATGGAGTACTCGAGGAAGGAGCGCTCCATCTCGAGGTTGATCTCGATCGGTTCGATGTAGCCGACGACTTCGTCCTCGGGTGGCGGCGATCCGGCGCCGGAATTGTCGGTGGTGCGTGCCATGGTCCCTCTCCGCCTAGATGTCTAGGAAGCGAACGTCTTTCGCGTTGGTCTGGATGAAGTGTCGGCGCTGGGGTACGTCGTCGCCCATCAAGATCGAACAGACCTCGTCAGCGAGTGCGGCCTGCTCCACTGTGATCTGCAACAAGGCGCGCTTGGTCGGGTCCATCGTCGTGTCGCGCAACTCGTCGAAGTCCATCTCGCCGAGTCCCTTCAGTCGCTGGAAGTCGTTCTTGTGGTCTGGGTGTTCGGCGAGGAACGTCGCCTTGGCGACGTCGTCGTGCAGGTAGACCTTCTCCTTGCCCACGAGCGTCGAGTAGAGCGGCGGTTGCCCCACGTAGACGTGCCCGTTGTTGACGAGCTCGGTCATCTGACGGAAGAAGAACGTGAGGAGCAGTGTGCGGATGTGGCTGCCGTCCACGTCAGCGTCGGCCAACAAGATGATCTTGTCGTAGCGGACCTTTGTCACGTCGAAGTCGCCCTCGACGCCCGCGCCGATCGCCGAGATCAATGCCTGGATCTCAGTGTTCTTCAAGATTTTGTCGGAGCGCGCCTTCTCGACGTTCAAGATCTTGCCGCGGATCGGCAAGGATCGCCTGAATGCGCGGGTCGCGCGCGTCCTTCGCCGATCCCCCCGCCGAGTTGCCTTCGACGATGAAGAGTTCGCACTCGCGCGGTTCGTTCGACGAACAGTCGACGAGCTTGCCGGGTAAGCCGGCGCCGTCGAGCGCGCTCTTGCGGCGCGTGAGGTCGCGGGCTTGGCGTGCCGCGAGCCGCGCACGCTGGGCCTGCAAGGATTTCGCGACGATCTGGCCGCCCTCTTTGGGATTCTCTTCGAGCCAGTCCGCCAGTTTCTCGTTCGTCGCCTTCTCTACGAGCGAGCGAATCGAGACGTTGCCGAGTTTGCCCTTGGTCTGGCCTTCGAACTGCGGTTCGGCGAGGCGCACCGAGACGATCGCCGTGAGTCCCTCGCGAATGTCCTCGCCGGCCAAGTTCTCGTCCTTCTCCTTGAGGAGATTGCGCTTGCGCGCGTAGCGATTGACGACGTTCGTGATCGCCTTGCGGAATCCCTCTTCGTGCATGCCGCCCTCGATGGTGGCGATGCCGTTGGCGAAGGAGTGAATGCTCTCGTAGTAGCCGGTGTTCCACTGGAAGGCGATCTCGACCTCTTGGTTCGGCTCGGCCTGTTCATAGAAGCCAACCTTGCGAAAGAGCGACTCCTTCGTGTTGTTGAGGTGTCGCACGTAGTCGACGATGCCGCCGTTGTACTTGTACGTCTCTTTGCTCTGGCGGCCGGCTCGCTCGTCGACGAAGCGGATCTCGAGACCGCGATTGAGGAACGCCATGATCTGGAGTCGTTCGGTGATCGTCTGCGCGCGAAACTCGATGTCGTCGAAGATCGTCGGGTCGGGCGAGAACGTCACGGTGGTGCCGGTTCGCCCGCGCGGCGCCGGTCCGGTGACCTTCAACTTGCCTTGCGGCTTTCCACCGTCTTTGAACGACATCTGGTAGTGCTCGCCGTTGCGGTCGACCTCGAGCAACAGATGCGTCGAGAGTGCGTTCACGATCGAAGCGCCGACGCCGTGCAGTCCGCCGGAGACCTTGTAGCCCGCGCCGCCGAACTTGCCGCCGGCGTGCAACGTCGTATAGACGATCTCGGCCGCCGACTTGCCAGGGTATTGGGGGTGTTCATCGACGGGAATACCGCGGCCGTCGTCAGCGACACGACAGCTGCCGTCGGGAAGTATCGTGACGTCAATTCGCGTGCACACACCGGCCATTGCCTCGTCGACGGAGTTGTCGACGAGCTCACGAATCAGGTGGTGCAGCCCCGAGGGGCCGGTCGAGCCGATGTACATGCCCGGTCGGACCCTGACTGGTTCTAGACCTTCGAGAACTGTGATGTCACGGGCGTCATACCCGGGAGGTCCCTTGGTCTTCTGGGCCACGAAGGCATCCTTTCGGCAACAAAATTGAGGCGCTTTTCGCGCGGTCGAAGACATATTTTCGACTGTTCCATCCTACCCGAAACGGTGTTACTTTCGGTCGTTCGACGGCCCATTTCGACGACTAATTCGCACTGTTTTTAGGGCTTTGCGAGCACCGTGCGAAGTGACGTCGGTGCGCGTGTTCCGAGTGGCGCGAAACCATCGAGAATCGTCGTCGAGTCGCTCATCACGCGCTGTGCGAACGCCCCCGATGGGACACTCACGAGTAGTACGCCATTCTTCACGAACTCGGGTCGACAGTGTTCGGCGATCACCGGTTCGACGATGCTCGGCCACAGTCGTCGAATCTCATCGATATCGCGAAGGTCAACTTTGCGCAGTCGGCCGGCGAGAGTATCGAGCAGTTCTCCGAGCGTCGCGGGCTGCTCGTCGCGCCACTTCATGACGTCAACTCGGTGAGATCGATGACGGCGGCGGGACTCATGCCGCTCGGCAGTGGCGAGGCGGTCGTCACCAGCGTTTGTCCTGTTGGGAGTAGGTTTAATAGCCGATCACTTCGGTGAGGATCGAGCTCACTGAAGACGTCGTCGAGTAGCAGCAGTGGGTCGACGCCGCGGCGTCGTTGCACCAACTCATGACCCGCGAGTCGGATCGCGAGGGCCAACGAGCGCTGTTCGCCTTGAGAGGCCTGGCGGCGAGTGTCGCGTCCGTCCAGTGTCAGTGCGATGTCATCTCGCTGCGGGCCGATCGTCGTATGGCCACGAAATCGATCGTCATCGAAGACGTCGCGGAGTGCGTGTTCGAGGTCACCACTCCACGACTGCTCGTAGGCAACTCCGACGGTCGAGTCGTCTTCGGCGAGCTCGTGGTAGTAGTGCGACACGAGCGGCGCGAGCTCTTCGAGCAGTGCTCTTCTCAGCATGATCAGTTCATCGCTGACCGTGCAGAAGTCGCTGGTCCAGACCTCGAGTTCACCGTATTGCAGCGGCGACGGACGTTCCCCTTGGAGTTGGCGTAGCAGCGCGTTTCGCTGACTAAGGATTCGCGTGAATCGTTCGATGACGTCACCGGTGGTCAGATCGACGTCGGTGAGGAGGTTCGTGAGGAACTCGCGACGGTGCTCCGGTCCCTGGCGCACGACGTCGACGCCCTCGGGAGTGAAGATCGTCAGCGGCAGCGCCTCGGCGACGTCGGCGCGCGAGCGCGGCCGTTGACCATTCACCAGCATCCGCTTCGTCGTGTTACGCGCCCCTCGCGTCAGGGTCAGGTCGACTTGGACACGACGTTCACGCGCGAAGAGCACTCCGTGCACCTCACTCGCACCCTCCCCCGTGCGGATCAGGTCGCTCGCGGAGCCCGTGCGAAACGATGACGCCGTCGCGAGGGCGTAGACCGCTTCGAGCACGGTGGTCTTGCCGGTGCCGTTGGGTGACAACAGCACGGTGATCGCTTCGGTGTCGGGGTGAAAGGAGAGCTCTTCGAAGATCCGGAAATTCACCAGTCGCAGTTCGTGGAGGCCCACGACGTTCGGCCTGGACTACTGGACGCGCACCGGCATGAGAAGGTAGCGGAATCGCGTGTCCTCAACGCCGTGCACCATTGCCGGACGCACCGAATCGGACATCTCCAAGACGACCTCGTCGCCTGGAACGGCCTCGATACCATCGATCAGGAAACTCGGGTTGAAGGCGATGGTCATCTCCTCACCGCCGTAGTCAGCGTCAACGTTGTCTTCTACGTCACCAGCGTCATGACTCTGCGTACGAATCTCGACTGAACGGTCCTTCATGGTGAGACGGACTGACGACGTGGAATCCTTGGCGAGCAGTTTGGCGCGCTTGAGCGACGTCAACAGGGTGTCCTTCGCGACTCGCAGTTGGTTCGGGTAGCTCGCGGGGATCAATTGGAGCACCGAGGGGTAGTTGCCGTCAATCAAACGTGAGGCGATGCTGGTGCCGCCGACGACGAAACAGATCTCCGCGTCGGTCAAGGTCACACCGATCGTCGCCTCGGCATCGAGTGACGCGGCCGCGCGCTGCAGTTCCTGGAGTGCCCTCGCAGGAACCAGCAGGTCGTGTGAGCCACCGATGCTCTCGACCTCCGGAACATCGCGAACGGCGAGCCGGTACGAGTCGGTCGCGATGAGTCGCAGCACGCCGTTGTCGGTCGTGAAGAGCACGCCCGTCAGCAGCGGGCGTGCGTCATCGTTGGCCGCGGCGCGCACGACCTGATTGAGTCCTGCGATGAGATCGGATGCGGCGATTGACGTCAGTGGTCCGGTGACCGGCGGCAGCTTCGGGTAATCGACCACGGCAAACGTTCGCAGCGAGAATTTCGCGCGTGCGAGGGAGACCTCGACTGTCTCTTCGGTACTCGATACCGTCACCGCGCCGGCTTCGAGTGAGCGAACGGCGTCCACGATGAGTCGGGCCGGGACGACCGATGAACCGTCTTCGATCCCGATGACGTCGACGGTCGTGCGCACGGTGATGTCGAGATCGGTGCCGGTGACGACGAGTTGGTTACCGGTGAGTGAGAGCAGGACACCCGACGAAGCCCCGATGAGACGTGTGGCGACAACACGGCTCGCAGCACTGAGTGCTTCGACGAGAATGTCGCGCTCTGACTTGAACTTCATTCGACTGCCTTTCGTTGCTACTGAGATTACGGTGTGTTTTTTATGTGTGTAGAGGGGTTAGTAGTAGTAGGTCTGTGGATATGTGGATGGCGCTACGTCAAACCTGATAAGAGGATATTTTCTCGGTGTGACACTACACACAGCGCTGTGGCTAACTCTCTCAACCTTGCGCGCTCAACCTTGAAGTGATGTGCACGACCAGTTAGTTGTCAACCCGAAATCAACAGGGTTGACCCAAGGTTGCACACAAACTATTCCCTGCTCTCTCCCTGAAGCCGACGCTTCAGTTGGTTGACTTGCGCGAGCACTTCGGGATTCACCGTGATCTGTTCTTTGATCTTCTCAACGCCGCTGATGACGGTGGTGTGGTTGCGTCCATCGAAGATTCGGGCGATCATCGGATACGAGTAGTTGTTCAAGAGATCGCGAATCAAGTACATCGCGATGTGTCGGGCGTGTACCAACGGTCGCAGTCGCTTCGAGCCGCGAACGTCTTCGACCGAGAGCCCATAAAAGTCGGCGACGACCGAGAGGATCGTCTCGGGTTTGAGGACGACCTGTTCTTGACCGAGATTGGTGAGGTGCGCCTTAGCGAGCTCGAGCGAGATCGGCTCTTGACGCAGGTTGGCGAAGGCGCGCAGCATCGTGATCGAACCTTCCAACTCACGAATGTTGTCACGTACGCGGTGCGCGATCCACTCCGCGACGTCGTTGGGAAGTGCGATGCCTTCGCGCTCGGACTTCGAGCGAAGGATCGCGATGCGTGTCTCGAGGTCGGGCTGGTCGATCTCGGTGACGAGACCCTGCAGCAGACGGCTGCGGAACCGCTCCTGCAGACCCGCGAGGTCGCGGGGCGACCGGTCCGACGTGAGCACGATTTGCTTGCCTTCGCCGTGCAGTGCGTTGTAGGTGTGGAAGATCTCTTCGTGGAACGTCTCGCCACGCGTCTCCATGAACTGGATGTCGTCGATCAACAACACGTCGTTCTCGCGGTAGCGCTCATGCAAGGCGAGTTGTGTCCTCGTTTGAATGGCTCGGATGAAGTCATTGAGGAATGTCTCGGTCGAGACGTAGAGGACTTTGCGGCCGGGATAGTTCTCCTGGACGTAGTTGCCGATCGCGTGGAGCAAGTGGGTCTTGCCGAGTCCGGAGTTCCCATAGATCATCAGCGGATTGTAGGCACGACCAGGAGTTTCAGCGACAGACTGGGCGGCGGCGAACGCGAGGCGATTCGACGATCCCGGCACGAAGGAGTCAAAGGTCATACGTGGGTCGAGACGGGCCGGTCGATCGACGCTCGGCGCGAACGCGACGGTAGCGGGAGTCGCGTCCACCTCCTCGTCGGAACTACTGGCGGCCGTGCCGTCGTCGCTCGTCGGATCGGTGATGGTGAGCGAAACCTGCACTTCGGGACCGACTAACAACTGTGCCTGCTCGGTGATGAAGGGTAGGTAGCGCTGTTGCACTCGAAGGAGTTGGATTTGGTTCGGCGCACCAATCACAATTTGATTGTCGTGGTAATCCACAAGGCGCAGTGTGTTAAGTCCGGCGGCCCATACCGCCTCAGAAGCGTTGCCACGTAAGGAGTCTCGGAGAGCTACCCATATCTCCTCGCCACCTTGCACGCGCTTCCTCCACAGATCGAACTTCACATTATCCACAGGCCACTGCTCCTCGGAGCTCGCGTTTGGCCCGTCGGGGAAGTCACCATACACCTATTTGAAATGTCTCGCCGGGGGCCCCGGTCCGGTCAGGTAAGATTGCTCCCAGTATCACGCCAGCGACCCCCAGGGGGTACCGCGAAGCGTATTGAGACATTTGAGAAGAGGATTTTGTGAAGCGTACCTACCAGCCCAACCAGCGCAAAAGGGCTAAAACGCACGGTTTTCGCGCGCGCATGCGAACCCGCGCCGGCCGTGCCGTCCTGAAAGCCCGTCGCAACAAGGGCCGTCACCAGTTGACGGTCTAAGCGCAACGTGCCCGATCGGGTTCACACCCGACGGCAGTTCGCCTTGTTCGCCACACCGACTGGACGGGGACAGAGTGGCTCACTTCGAATCAGTTTCGTCGTTGAGACATCTGACGCGCCCAAGGTCCGCGTGGCGTACGCGATCAGTCGAAAGGTCGGCAATGCGGTTGTTCGCAACCGGATCCGCCGGCGCTTGCGGGCACTCATCGATGGACTCGACCCCCAACCCAAACCTGGTAACTACCTGATCAGGTGTGGAAATGAGACAGGAAAGCTCTCCTATGACCAACTCCAGCATCACCTGCGTGAATCCCTCGACCGAGCCGGAGCGTTCTGAGGTCACGCCGCTCGCCCGGCCCCTCATCGCAGCGATCACGTTCTATCAACGCGCCACCTCGGGTCGCGTCTCGGCCTGTCGTTTCTATCCTTCGTGTTCGCACTACGCCCGTGAAGCGCTACAGGTGCACGGCGCGTGGCGCGGGGGTGTGTTGGCGATTCGTCGGGTGTTGCGCTGTCGCCCGCTCGGCCCCCACGGCGTCGACTTGGTCCCCGCGCGCGTGAGGAGTGCGCGATGAAGTCATTCGCTCACGACATTGGATCGATCTTCCAGCCGATCTACGACCTCCTTGGCCGAATCCTGGCATTTTTCTACGGAATCATCCCCAACTACGCCATCGCGATCGCCCTGCTGACCGTGGTGATCATGGGTGTCTTGACCCCGTTCACCATCAAGAGCACCAAGTCGATGATCTCGATGCAGAAGCTCCAGCCGGAGCTGAAGAAACTCCAACAGAAGTACAAGGGTCCCGAGAATCGTCAGCTCCTCAACGAAGAGATGATGCGCCTCTACAAGGAAGAAGGCGTGAACCCCCTGGGGGGCTGCCTCCCGATGTTGCTCCAAACGCCGTTCCTCATCATGCTCTACGGCGTCATCAAGGGCCTCGCGAACAAGGTGATGCTCCACGGCAAGCTGGTCTCGCTCCCCCGCTACATACCTTCAAGTTCCAAGATGTACCGGGACCTGGTCCACTCCGGCGGGCAGATCAAAGCCTTTGGCATGGACCTCAACCTCAAGTTGTTCAGTGTTCACAGTTCGTTCCTGGCCCAGATCCCATTCATCGCCTTCGTGTTGGCCGCGGTGGGCTTGCAGTACTTCCAGATGGCGCAGATTGAACAACCGCAACCGCAAGACCGGCCAGGCGATGCCTGCGCAGCAATTGGCGATGCAGCGCTTCTTGCCGCTTATTTTTGCATACTTCTACATGATTATTCCCGCAGCTGTGGTGTTGTACATGATTATTTCAACATCTATCCGTATATTAACTCAACACCTCATGTTCATCACCGGTGTGTCGGACCCCACCAAACAAGGCGTGAAACAGTCGACGCATCGCGCCGAGATCGAAGAGGAACACAAGGACGGAGCGAATCGACCTCACGTCGAAGAGATCCCGGGTGCCGCTCCTTCGAACGGCAAGAAGCCGAACACGCCAGTCAAGAAACCGGACCCGAGTAAGCCTCAACCTCAGAATCGACCGGCGACCAAACCTTCAACCCCGAAGCCGCAAGTACAGTCTCGCTCCAAAGCGAAGCGTAAAAGAAAGGCGCGTTAACCCATGGATTGGGTAGAAACCACTGGAAAATCTGTCGAAGAGGCAACCGACCGTGCCCTCGCCCACTTGGGCGTGCACCGCGACGACGCGGAGGTCGAAGTAATCGAAGAACCCAAGGCTGGCCTCTTTGGTCGCGTTCGAGGCGAAGCTCGAGTGCGAGCACGCGTGCGTCCGAGCGGTCCGCGACCGAAGCGCTCTCGCCGAACCGGCGCCCGTGAGGAGCGACCGCGGGCAGGCGGACCACGCAACGAGCGACCTCCGCGAGCTCCTCGAGCCGAATCCGAACCTCGACGAGACCGCGAGAAGACTGCGGCACGTCGCCAACCAGAGGGCGCCGTGAAGGCGGCGCCACGATCTGCAAAGAGTCCATCAAAGGAGGACACCATGGCCGAAGGAATTTCGCTGGCCGAACAGGGATCAATTGCGAAGGAGTTCCTCACGGGCCTATTGGCATCGATGAACATTCAAGCTGAGATCACCGTCAAAGAGCTCGATGAGGAGACAGTCGAACTCTCCGTCAACGCGAACCCACCGACGGAGCTCGGAGTTCTCGTTGGACCGCGTGGCACCACGCTGCAAGCCCTACAGGAAGTCACGCGAACGGTCGTGCAAGCCAAGAGCCCAAGTCGAACGGACCGAATCCTGGTTGACGTCGCCCAATACCGGGAACGTCGTGTGGCGGCGCTGGGTCGCTTCGCGCAGCAGGTGGCGACCGAGGTGGTGGACACCGGTGAGGAACGTGCGCTTGAACCCATGTCAGCCGCGGACCGCAAGGCGGTGCATGACGCACTGTCCGAGAACCCGGACGTCGTAACTCGATCTGAAGGGGACGACCCACGCCGCTTTGTGGTGGTCGCGCCGGCATAGTTAAACGGTGAGCAACGATTGGCTACCCCGCGTTCTCGAGGAATCGAGGGCGCGGGGTTTTTTAGGACCCAACGCGATTGAACCGCACTTCACCCACTCGCTCGGGTTCGCACTTTGCTGGGAAGAGCTCGAAGCCTCTCCCCCGGCGTCTTTTCTCGATCTGGGGAGTGGTGGAGGCTTGCCCGGACTCTTCCTCCTGGATCGCTGGCGCTGTCAAGCGGTCTTTACTGATTCCATGGTGAAGCGGGCGAAATTCCTGGCTGAAGTTCTGGAATGGGACGGTGCTCCTGACAATGGCACGGTGATTGAGGGTCGTGTCGAAGAAACCGCACGGATACCAGGACTGGCCGAAGCCTTTGACCTCGTGACTGCCCGGTCCTTTGGGCCACCGGCGGTTACAGCAGAGTGCGCGGCGCGGTTCATGAAGGTCGGGGGAGTCCTAATCGTCTCTGAACCCCCGGATGACTTCGACCCAACACGCTGGAATACAGAGAAACTGGAGGAACTAGGCCTCGAAGCCAGAGGTCGAGTTCGCCACGGTGCCGCCTATCAAGTACTTCTCAAGACACACGCGACTCCTCACGAGTTCCCCAGAGGTATCGGGACACCCCGAAAGAGACCGCTGTTCTGATGTTTCACGTGAAACATAGTGGCGACGTTCGTCCGCAGAATCCGTGTGTGCGCCCGAAACTCTTGTGATGTCCGTGTTTGCGAATTGAGGAATGTTTCACGTGAAACAATCCTGGCGTAAAGGCGCCCGATGTTTCACGTGAAACATCGGTACTTGACGAATTGCCGAAAAGCGAGTTGAATAGCAGGAGTTCGATGCAGTGTCGGGTTTCCTTAAGTCGGGAAGAGGCTCATGGCGGATGCCACAACAATGAGGATTTTTGCTGTAGCCAACCAAAAGGGCGGCGTTGGCAAGACCACAACCACAACCTCATTGGGCGCAGCACTTGCCGAGAGGGACAAGCGGGTCCTCATTGTCGACCTGGATCCCCAAGGAAACGCCACGACAGGCCTCGGCGTTGACGGTCGCCAATTCGAACGCTCCGTCTACGACGTCCTCCTGAATGATGTGCCGATGGTTGACATCGTCGAACCGACGGGGTACAACAACCTCTTCGTGGCCCCAGCAACGCTGGACCTTGCCGGTGTCGAACAAGAGCTCACGTCGGTGATTTCCCGCGAACTTCGGCTGAAGAGGGCGCTGACGTCCGTGGAGGGCGATTTTGACTACATCTTCATCGACTGTCCCCCGTCGCTCGGACTCATTACGATCAATGCCTTTGCGGCGGCGACCGAGATTATGGTCCCGGTTCAGACTGAGTTCTATGCCCTTGAGGGTTTGACGCAGCTCCAGCGAATCGTCGACCTGGTCCAGAAGAATCTCAACCCCACGCTGCGTATTTCGAAGGTCGTGTTGACGATGTACGACTCGAGGATCACGCTCTCTGGGGATGTGGCGAAAGAGGTTCGACGTCACTTCGAAAATGAGCTGTGTCGAACGGTTATCCCACGCACCGTCAGGTTGGCTGAGGCGCCGTCGTTTGGTCAGCCGATCACCGTATTCGATCCAACATCAAAAGGCGCAATTGCGTATCGCGCTCTAGCAGAGGAGATCATGAATGGCTAGGAAACCAGGGTTGGGCAAGGGCCTGGGCGCCCTTATTCCGGACAATGAAATTGCGGCTGAAGTTTCTCTGACGACCGAGGAGTCCACCGGGCCACTTCGGCGAGTGCCCATCGCATCGATCCGCCCCAATCCGTATCAGCCCCGCAAAGCCATCAACGACGACAGCCTGTCGGCATTGGCATCATCGGTCAAGGAATTGGGCGTCCTTCAACCCATCATCGTTCGTCCGGTCGACGGGGAAGACGGTCACTACGAGTTGATCGCGGGTGAGCGCCGTTGGCGGGCAGCGATTCTCGCCGAACTGGAGTTCATGCCCGTCCTCGTGCAGGTCGATGTGAATGACCGACTCTCACTTGAACAGGCCGTGGTGGAGAACCTGCACCGCGTCGACCTCCATCCCCTGGAAGAGGCGGCGGCTTATCAGCAGTTAATCGATGAGTTCGACCTCACCCATGAGCAGGTCGCGCAGCGCGTCGGAAAGAGTCGAGCAAATATTACGAATACGTTACGACTTCTGCAGTTGGGAGAAGCGGCGCAGTCCGCACTCGCATCGTCCCTGATCAGCGCCGGGCATGCCAGGTCACTCCTCGCGATCACGGACGCTAACGCCCAAGCGACGATGGTGGCGCGGGTCATAAAGAACGAGATGTCAGTACGCGCAACCGAAGAGGCCGTGAAGACGTTCCTCGAACCTAAGGCCGCGGTTGAGGTGGAGCCCGTCGCGAAGCCGGGTCTCGGGACAGCTCGACTGCGACCGGTGCCCGATGCGAGCGTGGCCGAATTGGAACATCTACTCGAGGACTATCTCGATACGCGTGTGCATGTCGACCTAAAAGGTCGCAATGGCCGCATAATCATTGACTTCGCGGACCTGGACGACCTCGAGCGCCTCTACATCGCGATCTCGAACCCGAAGTAAACCCTAAACCCTCAATCTAAACCTCAAGTTGAAGTTATCCCCAACTTGTGGATGAAGTTGTGGGTTTCTCAGGTTTTGCTTTAAACAAAGGGATTTGGGGGACCAAATTCCCTAGTTCAGGGTGCGATTTCACCCCTACCTGTGGATAACTTCGTCCAAAACTCCGGCGATGACGTCCGCGAGCACGTTGAGGGTTCCGCTTTTGTCCTCGGCATGCTCAATGTGCAAGGTGATCATCTTCGTTTCACGCAATATCGGTAGGGCCATGCCGGTGACTTCGACCCTTGGAAGGTCGGCCGCGCCGGTCAACGCCGCGGCTATCTGACTCGCCAGTTGTTCGCCGCGCCGTGAGTGCGACCGGTAGCTCGCCCAATAGTGAAGGTGAACGCCGTCGATGTGCTTGAGCGTTTGGAGCGAGATCACGAACGCAGCGGCATTGTCGTTCGCGTAGGCGGCCACGATCTCAGGACTCTCGTCACCGAGGACTTCAACCTTCAAGATCCGCTCGCAGGTTCTCGCGAGTAGGGGAGCGAGGTGACTCTGGCCAGCGATGACGAGCGGACCGGTGAGGACTTCGTTGAATCCTGCGCGGTCACGTGCCTCGGTGACGAGACTGCGCGACGTGTGCGTAGAGGTCATGCGCACGAGCTCGACCAACGTTGCGCGCGTCAACGTGCCACTCACCTCGAGTGCGCAATTTCGTTGGAAATCCTTCAGCGCCTCTTCGGTGAGCACGCCGAAGATGCCGTCGATGCGACCGGGATTGAAGCCGAATTGGGCGAGGCGCACCTGTAATTCCGCGACGTCGTCGCCGCGCAGGTTGGGATTCGTCAAGTACAACAGGCGATGACCGAGGTGCCAGCCGGCTTCGATCAGCCGCTCCCAAGTGATCGCATCCACGGAGCCCGTGAGCGGCAGCCCGCGCGAGCGTTGGAAGGCTTCGACCAGGGCTAACGTGCCGTCCCCGAAGGTCTCGTCGGCGTCGTTCGTCGAGAGGTGGCCGAGGGAGGCGAGGCGCTCGTGTAGCTCTCGAACACGAGGACCCGTGTCACCGAGTTGGAGCGGGTCGAAGTTCGACAGCGCGGACTACAGGTTCGCGGAGATCTCTTGGAGCATGGCGCCCTTGGGCTTGGCACCCACGAGTCGGGCCACGACTTCGCCGTCCTTGAACAACAACAGCGTGGGGATGCTCATGACAGAGAACTTGGTGGCGGTCGCGACGTTGAGGTCGACGTCGAGCTTGCCGATCGTGAACTTGTCGGACTGCTCGACGGCCAACTCTTCGAGGATGGGAGCGATCATCTTGCACGGACCACACCACTCGGCCCAGAAGTCAACCAGGATCGGCTTGTCCGACGCGCCGACAACCTCGTCAAACGTTGCGTCGGTCAGGGTCGTGATCTGCTCACTCATACAGCACCTCCATAAGGTGGCGCTTTCGTGCGCCAGGTGATCCACTTTACCTGGTGAATCTGCGTTAGTGACCCTGCGCCTCGAGCCAGCGTTCGGCGTCGATCGCCGCGATACACCCGGAACCTGCCGACGTGACGGCCTGGCGATAGACGTGGTCTTGGACGTCGCCGGCGGCGAAGAGGCCGTCGATATTCGTGTAGGAACCGAGTCCGGTGCGCACGTAGCCGTTCTCTTCGAGGTCGACCTGACCCATCACCAGTGTCGTGTTCGGGATGTGGCCAATGGCGACGAACACACCCGTGACGTGCAGCACCCGTTCCTCGCCGCTCACCGTGTCCTGGACCGCCAGACCTGAGACCTTGTCGTCGCCGAGCACCTCGGTGACCTTCGTGTTCCAGGCGAAACGAATCTTCTCATTCGCGAGCGCGCGCTCTTGCATGATCTTGGACGCGCGCAGGACGTCGCGGCGAACGAGCACCGTGACGCTCGAGGCGAAGCGCGTGAGGAACAGCGCCTCTTCCATCGCCGAGTCGCCGCCGCCGACCACGGCGATGTCCTGACCGCGGAAGAAGAAGCCGTCGCACGTCGCGCACGTCGAGAGGCCGTGACTCAGCAGTCGCTGTTCACCGGGCACGTCCATCATCATCGAGCGCGCGCCGGTCGCGAGGATCACGGTGTCGGCAGTGATGCTCGGCTCTTCGTCGTCGGTGAGCCACGCACGAAATGGTCGCGAATCGGTATCGAGCACTTGGACCTTGTTGACGCGCAAATCGGCGCCGAAGCGAAGCGCCTGGGCGCGCATGTTGGCCATCAACTCGGGACCGGAGACGGCCTCGGGGAAGCCGGGGAAGTTCTCGACGTCGGTCGTGAGCATCAATTGACCGCCGGGCTGATCGGTCGTCGAGGATGGTTCACCCTCGATCACGATCGGACCGAGTTGGGCGCGCGCACTGTAGATGGCGGCGGTGAGCCCAGCCGGACCCGAGCCGATGATCAAGACACGAGTGTGTTCGGGCATTACTTCCTCAGGTTGACGGGTCGGCGCTTGCGCCACACGATCAGTCCTGCGAGCAACGAGATCGCCCCGACCGAGACGTAGCTGAGGTACTCACGACCGGCGAAGCAGTAGACGTCAATGAAACGAACGAGACCGATGAGCAGGGCCCCGATGAGCACGAAGCCGACGAAGAGGATGATCAGTCCGTAGGCGACGGCGCGACCGGCCAGCAGAATCGGGCGAAGGACCTTGTCGTGGACGATGTCCAGGACGTGATCGAATTGGAAGAGCGCCTTGTCGACGAAGTCGCCGTCGGTGGGTTTCCTCTCCTCGTTCATCCGACCAACATAGTGGCGAGCGGCTTTCCTACGCCTTCTCGATCCAGCACAGTCCAATAATCCCGGGACCGCCGTGCGTGCCGACGACCGGCCCCATGTCGGTCACGATGATCGCGTTATCGGTCGCGATGTCAGCGGCCAACTTCTCCAGCGTGGCGACCTCGCTGGATGCCCCGTGGACCAGCGCGAGTCGCTTCAGGGGAGCGTGGGATTTGGTGGTTTCAGCGATGGCGACGAGCGCCTTCGAACGAGTGCGTTGACGACCGGCCTCGGCGACGACGCCGTCTTTCAGTTCCAGCAGCGGCTTGATGGAGAGGACCTGACCGAGCAGGGCCCGTGCGCCGCCGACGCGACCGCCCTTGATGAGGTGTTCCAAGGTGTCGAGCATGGCCACGACACCGACCTTGGGCACCAAGGACTCGGCGTGCGCGACGAGTTCATCGAGACCGGCACCGGTCGCGGCGAACTCTGCCACATCGATGACGAGCAGTCCCTGTGCCATAGAGACCGCCTTGGTGTCGACCACTCGCACGGGGAGTGCGTCACCGAGTGACGCTCGATCCGAGCACCGCGGATTGATTCGTCGCCGAGAGCAGTGCGGACAGCGTGAGGACGATGACGCCGTCACAGTTGTCGCTCTTGGCCCGTTCGTACGCGGATTGGAATGCGCCCGGTGACGGAGCGGCGGTCTCGGGAAGTGTCTTGCTCGCTTTGCACTTCGCCCAGAACTCTTCGGGGGAGAGATCGACGCGGTCGGTGAACTCCTCGTCGCCGAATCGGATGGTCAAGGACACGATGTCGATGTTGAGACGGCGCGCGATCTCGTCAGGAATGTCACACGCACTGTCGGTTACTACGCGAATACGAGCCATGGCCCCCCTTTGAACTAGTTCAGCCTTGCATCTTTCGCCCCGACGCGCGTCACGCGGTGCTGAAGGATCACGACGACCAGGGTGTAGGCCACGAGTCCAGCGAGGACCGCGAACAAGAACCGTGTCACGAGTCCGACGCCATGATTCCAGGTCGGCGCGGAGTACGCGAGTGCGATGACGACTGCCGCCACCAGCGACGCGCCCAGGCTTCGACGGACGTGACGCGACCAGATCTCGGGCGCGATCGTCACGTGGTGGCGAGCCAGCGCGGCGAGTGCCACGACGGCGGCGGCGCTGTAGGCGATCGAGACGCTCGCGGTCAGCCCAGCGATTGAGTGACGACCAATGGCCACGCACAAGACGATGGTGAGGCCGTTCTGCAACGCATAGAGATAGAAGACCTCGCGTGCGCGCTGCATCGACTGCAGTCCGCGCACACAGAGCTGGAAGACGGTGAACCCCGGCAGTCCTGCGGCGAGCACCGCGAGCACCGTGCCGGCCAAGATGCCGTGTCGAGCGTTCAAGTGATTCAGCAATATCGCGACGATGGGTTGAGCGAGCACGAGCAGGACGAGTGTGCACGGGATGATGATGACGAGCGATTGACGAAGTCCGAAGCGAAGTCGTTCGCTCAGTGCCGCGTAGTCCTGCGCGGTCGACATGCCGGCGAGTTGCGGTGTGAGGACACCGAGCACCGAGACCACGACGACGGCGTAGGGCATCTGCATGAACGACCAGCCGTAGGTGTAGGCACTGACCGGTCCGTCACCGCCAATGCCGAACGCGAAGGCCAACACGACGAAGAGCGAGAGCTGATTCAACACGACGACGAGCAGTGTCCAACTGCCCAGTCGGCTGACCGCGCGCAGTGCGGGATCCTCGCAGGTTGAAGCGGAACGAGAGTCGCCAGAGGTCGCTGCGGAAGAGCGAGGGGAGTAGACAGAGGAACTGGATGGCGACGCCGAGCGTCGTGCCGAGTCCCAACCACATCAGGTCGGTGGTCCCTCCAAGGGTCGAGAGCATCGGCGTGGGGTCGACCAGGTGGAACCAGATCAAGACACCGATGCACACGACGTTGTTCGCGACGGGCACCCACGCCGCGACTCCGAATCGGTTTCGGATGTTGAGCAGCGCTGTCGCTACGCCGATGACGCCGTAGAAAAAGATCTGCGGCACGAACCAGCGCAACAGGTCGGTCGCCACCGTGCGCTGCTGCGCGAGCACCGCCAACGACTCGGTGCTCTTCGTGTGGCGAAACGCCGTGAAACCGTCGATGATCCACGGCGCGCAGAACCACGCGACGATCGACGCGACCGTGAGCAGGATCAGTGCGCCGGTCACGACATTGGAGATCGATTTCCACGCGCGTCGCTCGCCGTCCTTCGCGAGTCGTTCGACGAAGACCGGGATGAACGTGGCGCCGGCGACACCGCCCAGGACGAGGTCGAAGAGCATGTTGGGCACGGTGTTGGCGAGGTTGAAGGAGTCGGCGATCGGCGTGAAGCCGAGGACCCACGCGAGCACCAGTACGCGAAACAGCCCCGTGAGTCGCGACACCAATGTTCCGCTCGCCATGGAGACGACGCGCGAGCTGTGCGTCGAGGTCGAACTCATCGAGCGTGACGGCCCTTGGGTCGTTTGCGATAGGTGCGCAGCCACCAGTACGCGAGCACGAGGAGCGACGCGATCGTCAAGACGTAGCCGACGATCGACGTACTCGCGATACGGACCTGGATGGCCGCGCGTGCGAGCACCAGTCGATTGTTCGGTGTGGTGACGATGACCTGCAACGTCAAGCTGTTGCCCTTGCTACTGGACGTCGCGACGCGCACCGACTTGGTGGGCTGGTCGAGCGAGACCGGCACGTCGTTGCCCTTGGGGAACGTGAGCTGGTCGGTCAAGAGGTGCACGTCGGCCATCACCGTGTACGACGCGTGGTTGGTCAACGTGATCGGGATCGACGTGCCCGACCCGGCGAGCGTGATCGTGCTGGGATCGACCGAGAAGTTGCTCAGCTGTCCGCGCAGCGCCGCGGCGGCCGCGTCGATGCCCGCCTGTCGGGGCCCCGGCGGTCCGGTGATCTCCGCGGCTTTCAATGCGACCTCGAGGTCGTTGCCGAGGTCGGTTGAACGCACGGCGGGCGCGTATGAGTTCACGTCGACGACGAGGTCGCTGAGTGAGGTGACATTGTGTTGCGACCACCTCATGTCGACATGGGGATCGAGCACTGGACGAGTGGTCGGTGCACCGTTCGTGGCGACGAGAGAGCTCTCGAACGATGGCGTCAGCGTGGCGAGCGTGATGAACGGATTACTCGCAAATCCGTTCAGGATGTCCTTCAAGAAGCCGACAGGACTCTCGGAGATCGGTGCTTCGATGACGACCGTGCGCGGCGCTGGGGCGTTCGGTGCTTCGAAGTGCAAGAACGCCAGCGTCCCCAGTGTGAGAGCGGCCCGGCGGCCCGCGCTGATGGCCGTGTCCGCGTAGAGGGTGGAGAGCGGTCCGTCCGTACTCAATGCGGTCAGCGATCCGGCACCGACGACGCGAAACGGCGCCCCCCAGTTGAGCGTCGTCGAAGGAGCCACCTTGAGGTCCGCCTCAGGTAGCACGACTTCATCGACGCCCGCGCGCTTGAGCGCGCGCAGGCTCTCGAGCGATGGCGTGCCGTTGATCAAGACCGGTGTCGTGACGTCGCGACCGGTCAGCGACTTGAGCAACGTCGCCGAGAGTGAGAGTTGCTGACGCACCTCGTCCCCGAAGCCGTGGAGGGCCAATCCGCCAAAATCGATGTTGGCCGGGGGCGCGTTCACCGCCTCATGCAGCGGACTGACGAGTGCTTTTCGCAGCGCGGTGTGAAAGAGCGTGTTGTTCGCTCCGGGGTGCAAGAGCGTGTTGAGCAGTCGGTAGTCAGCGCTGAGAGTGATGGCCGACGAAGGGTGTTGCGATAACAGGTGAAGAACAGCAATCGAGCGTTGCGCGTGCACGAACGCGTTCGGATCCATGGTTTCGACGACATCGACTCGCAGGGCTTGCTCGACCCTGGTCGACTGGACCGCGAGCAGCGACCACTCGGTGGCGATCGCGCCGCCGGTGATCACCTGAATGCGAATGGGATAGACCCCGTCGCAGCGCCTCGCGGGGCAGGGGAAGTGCAGGCGGGGGGTTGGTGAGCAACTGCGCCGCTGGGACGCTGGGCGGCGCGAGTAGAGGTTGATCGTGATCTTGTACTTGCCGTGGGTCTCGCACTTCAGACTAAAAGTGCTGGTCGTGCCCAGTGCCGTGCCCGTGACGCCCGTGTCGGCGACGATGGGCGCCAACTGGGAACGGTCGACGACACGGGGGTAGATGGCGATCCGGACTCGCGATGAAGCACGCGTAGCGAGTGTCACCGAGAAGTGCGACGTTCCCTTGTCCGACACGGTCGCCACGGCATCTTGGTGCAACAAGGTGAACGCGGGCGTCGTGTCAGCGCGCGCGACCGTGGGCCACGCCATCGTTGCGAGGCAGAGGAGTACAACGCTGAGTGCCCGCCACCAGGTCGAAAATCGGTGGAACATGCATCCACAGCGTACCTTCGTGCCACCGCGAACTTCGACGCCAACTACCCTCGTTCGCAGTGACTTCCTTCGATCAAGTTCACGACCGACTAAGTGATTTGGCGCATTTATCGAGTCCCGTGGCCCGCGCGTTCGCCGACGCGGGCTTCTCCCTCTACGCCGTGGGGGGCTCGGTTCGCGACGCCATTTTGGGCGAGGAGCGTCGCGAGGACTTTGAGATCGACTTCACGACCAACGCGCGTCCGGACGACATCGTGGCGCTGATGACGCCGCTGTGTTCGACACTGTGGGAGCAGGGACGCGATTTCGGGACGGTCGGCGGGTTGCTGCGCGACAGCGGCATCAAGGTGGAGATCACGACGTTCCGCTCCGAGGCCTACGTCGATCACTCCCGGAAGCCCGCAGTGGAGTGGGGCGACTCACTTGAGGCCGACCTCGGCCGACGCGACTTCACGATGAACGCCCTCGCCTTGGACGTGGTCGCCCTCGAGGCCGCGACGCCCGACGTCCAGACCCTCTTCGACTTCTACGACGGGTTCAACGACCTGCACGAGCGGGTGCTGCGTACCCCGATCGATCCCGAGATCCTCTTCAGTGACGATCCGCTGCGCATGTTGCGCGCCGCGAGGTTCGCCGCGCGCTTCTCACTCGCCATCGATCCCGCGATCGAGGCGGCGACGGTAAAGATGGCCGATCGCCTTACGAAGGTCTCACCCGAGCGCATCCGCGGCGAACTCGACCTGCTGATGATGACCGTGAGGCCGTCGATCGGACTCGACTACATCGTGCGCACCGGGCTGGCCGAGGTGTTCTTCCCCGAGCTGCCGAAGTTGCAGCTCGAACAGGATCCGATTCACCGTCACAAGGACGTGCTGGCCCACACCTGGGCCGTCGTCGACAAGACCTCACCGGACCTGGTGCTGCGTCTTGCGGCGCTGTTCCACGACATCGGAAAGCCGACCACGCGCGCCATCACCGATGACGGCGTGACGTTCCGGTTCCATGAGGTCGTCGGCGCGAAGATGACGCGCAAGCGCATGACGGCGCTTCGCTACTCCCAAGAGATGATCGAGGACGTCAGCGCGCTCGTGGAGCTGCACCTGCGCTTCCACACCTACAAGCTCGGGTGGTCCGACAAAGCGGTGCGACGCTATGTGCGCGACGCCGGACCACTGCTCGAGGAGTTGAATGAACTCACGAGGTGTGACTGCACGACGCGCAACGCGCGCAAAGCCGCCGAACTCGCCGACCGTATGGACGAACTCGAGATCCGTATCGCCGATCTACGTGAGCGCGAAGACCTTGAACGGCTTCGGCCCGCGCTCGATGGCGTCGCAGTCATGGAGTTGTTGGACATTCCACCGAGCCCGGCGGTCGGGCGAGCGCTCGAGTTCCTCATGGAGATTCGACTCGACGAAGGCGAGATCACGCCCCAAGAGGCCGGGGTGCGATTACGCGAATGGTGGGCCGATCAGGCGTAACGTGACGCCGTGACGCGGAAGCTCCGAACGTCAGCTGTCGATTACGGCCAGACCGGATTCTCGGCACCGTCGGCGAACTCTTCGATCATCTTGTGCGCGATGTCGTCGTGGTACTGGATCGGTGGCGACTTCATGAAGTAGGCCGACGGTCCGATGATCGGTCCACCGATACCTCGGTCGAGGGCGATCTTCGCGCACCGCACCGCGTCGATGATGACGCCGGCCGAGTTGGGCGAGTCCCATACTTCGAGCTTGAGCTCCACGTTGAGCGGGACGTCACCGAAGTTGCGACCCTCCATGCGGATGTAGGCCCACTTGCGGTCGTGCAGCCACGGCACGTGGTCGCTCGGTCCGATGTGCACGTCGTCGGGGTCCATGTTGGAGATCTCGAGCTGCGACGTGACGGCTTGGGTCTTGGAGATCTTCTTGGACTCGAGACGCTCGCGTTCGAGCATGTTCTTGAAGTCCATGTTGCCGCCGACGTTCAACTGGTAGGTGTGGTCGAGCGTGAGACCGCGGTCTTCGAAGAGACGCGCGAGGACGCGGTGCACGATGGTCGCGCCGAGCTGGCTCTTGATGTCGTCGCCGATGATCGGCACCTTGGCGTCGGCGAACTTCTGAGCCCACACCGGGTCCGAAGCGATGAATACCGGGATGGCGTTCACGAAGGCGACACCGGCGTCGAGCGCGCACTGCGCGTAGAAGCGCTGGGCGTCTTCGGAACCGACCGGGAGGTAGGACACGAGGACCTGTGCGCGCGAGTCTTTGAGTACGCGCACGACGTCGACCGGTTCGTACGGCGACTCTTCGATCATGGCGCGGTAGTACTTGTTCAGTCCGTCCATCGTCGGTCCGCGCTGCACGGTGACGCCGAGCGACGGGACGTCGGCGAACTTGATGGTGTTGTTCTGACCACCCTCGATGGCCTTGCCGAGGTCGCTGCCGACCTTGGAGGCGTCGACGTCGAAGGCCGCCACGAACTCGAGGTCGCTGACGTGATAGCCACCGAGGACCACGTGCATGAGACCCGGTACGTCGTCGGCCGGATTGGCGTCCTTGTAATAGGTAACGCCCTGGATGAGTGAACTGGCGCAGTTTCCGACGCCGGCGATGGCCACGCGAATCTTCTCCATGGCTCTCCTTTCCTTACTTCGCGTCGTGCGCGAAGGACTCTTGATTACTTCGTTCGGTGGTCAACATGCCGTCGATCCACGCGAGGTCCAGCTCGACACCTTGGGCCGCGTGCTCCATGACACCGCGCGCGTAGGAATCGAGCTGTTCGTTACCGGCGCCGGCACGAACTTCGGCCAGGCGGGCAATGAGATCGCCACGACGACGCTCGAGCAACCCGACCCGTGAATTCGGGTTCAGGTACTTGGCGAGGGCCATGCGCAGGGAGAAGTTCTTGCCGTCATCGAGGGTCGCGGGGTCCGAGAGCATCGAGACGAAGTCACGTCGACCGCGCTCGGTGATGCGGTAGACCTTGCGGCCGCGCCGTCCGATGCCCGAGGTGGTGCGAAGCGAGCGCAGCGACGCGCGCTCACCGGAGAGCGATCCGGTCGAGAGTGCGCTGAGTCGCGTCTCACTCGCGGTGACCGCCTCGACGCAACCCTGACGCTCCAAGCGGGCGAGCGCTGGGTAGATCGAGCCGAAGGAAACATTTGCCCAAACACCGAGTCGATCGCGCAGTTGTGTGCGTATCTCGTAACCGTGGTGATCACGGTCCATGAGCAGTCCCAGGATGGCAATGTCTAACACGCGAAACATAGTATCACTTCGATATATCGAACGCGCAGTGGTGTCATTTACCAATGAAACAAAGGTGATTAAGGTGACCCCTAATGGATAAGCGATTCCGCACGAGTACCGCGAACGGAGCGGTGGTCGAGTTCGGACTCGTCCGTCACGCCCTCCTCGCCAAGGTCGCCGCCGGACTGCTTCGCTACGAAGATGTCTGCGATGCGCATCCGGAACTACTGCGTGCGGCGAAGAACCTCGGTCGAAAGACCGGCGAGACGTGTCCGGTCTGCAGCGACGTCGAACTCGTCGAAGTGACCTACGTCTTCGGCGCGCGTTTGCCATCGGGCGGCACGTGTCCGACGTCGCGCGCCGAACTGTTGAAGCTCGAGCGCAGAGAAGAGCCGGTGCAGTGCTACGCGGTCGAGGTGTGTGTCGGCTGCTCGTTCCACCACTTGGTGCGCAAGTGGTCGGCCGGCGGTCGACGGGCTCGACGCGTCAACGCGATCGAGCGCCAGGAGGTCGGCGAGTGAGTCTCAGCGCACCCGCGATCCGGGCTCGTAAGCGCCGCCACGGTGCAATTCCCCTGGTCATGGTGACCGCCTACGACGAGCCGGGCGCCCGATTGGCGTCGGCCGCGGGCGTCGATCTGATCCTCGTGGGCGACTCCATGGCCAACGTCGTGCTCGGTCAAGAGACCACCTTGCATCTCTCGATCGACGAGATGGCCCACCACGTGCGCGCCGTCGCCGCGGCGAAGCCCGAAGCCCACGTCGTCGCGGACATGCCGTGGCTGAGCTATCACGTCGATCTCGGCGAGAGCGTGCGCAACGCGGCGAAGCTGATCCGCAGTGGCGCCGACAGCGTGAAGCTCGAAGGCGGGCGAGTGCGCCAGAACGTCGTACGCGCGCTCCTCGACGCACAGATCCCCGTGATGGGTCACCTCGGACTGACGCCACAGAGCGTGATGGCCTTCGGCGGTTTCAAGGTGCAGGCGAAGACGATGGAGAGTGCGAAGTTACTCATCGAAGACGCGCACCTCCTCCAAGACGAGGGCGTCTTCGCGATCGTCATCGAGGGCGTACCGAGCGTGGTGGGTAAGACGGTCACCGAATCGCTCGATATCCCGACCATCGGCATTGGCGCCGGTCCGGACACCGACGGTCAGGTCCTCGTCTTCCACGACCTACTCGGTCTGACGAATCGGCCGCCGGCCAAATTCGTGCGTCAGTACGCGAATCTGGGACCGGTCATCACTGACGCGATTCGCCACTTCGCCGATGACGTGCGAAGCGGGGACTTCCCCAGCGCCGACGAGGCCTACCCCAACCCCGAGGGCTTGCTCGAATAGCGAATTCCAGCGTCGCACAGTAGGATTGAACCTCCACAAGAGTGGAGAAGTACCACATACCCTGCTCTGTTTTCCGCAGAGCCCGGCCGAGCCGGACCAGAGGGAAAGGAAAATGGCCATGAGGCCCTATGAAACCATGATCGTGTTCGACACTGCCGTCGACGCCCAGACGATCCAGATCGCCCTCGACCGAGCGTTGGAAACCATCCGAACGAACGAGGGAACCCCCGGAGCCATCGACCGTTGGGGCAAGCGTCCCTTGGCCTATGAGATCAACAAGCGCAAAGAGGGCTACTACGTCTTAGTGGAGTTCAGTGGTGACACGTCGACCGTCGACGAGCTCAACCGCATCCTGACCCTCTCCGACGAGGTCCTGCGCTACAAGATTCTTCGCCGCCATGAACGTCCCGCCAAGAGTGTCACGGCGCAGGCGTAAGTTCGGACGCTTGAGATTCCAAGGAGAGAGATATGGCCGATAACGCAATCACCGTCGTAGGGAACGTCACCCGCGACCCGGAACTGAAGTTCCTCAACTCAGGACAGGCGGCGCTGAAGCTGTCCGTCGCGGTCAACCGCCGCTGGCAGAACCGTCAGACCCAGGAGTGGGAAGAGCGCGTGAGCTACTTCGAGGTCGTCGCCTACGCCGCCCTGGCGGAGAACGCCGCGAACTCGCTCGTGAAGGGTTCGCGGGTCATCGTGAGCGGTCGACTCGAGCAGCGCACCTGGGAGACCGAGAACGGCGACAAGCGTTCGATCGTCGAGATCAACGCCGACGAGATCGGGCCCAGCCTCAAGTGGGCGACCGCCGTCGTGACGCGCACCCCACGCGCCGAGGGCAGCAACTTCTCCAGCGACCGACCGGCCGCCGCCCCACGATCGAACGAACCCAGCACCACCGCCTACGCCTATGACGAGGAGCCCTTCTAATGCCCCGTATCAATAACCCCAAGCCGCCGAAGCGCGCGCCGAAGATCGACACCCGCCGCGGTGCGAAGAAGAAGCCCTGCTCCTTCTGTCAGCACGGCGTAGGCACCGTCGACTACAAGGACCTCGCGCAGTTGCGCAAGTACATCTCGGACCGCGGCAAGATTCGTGGTCGCAAGGTCTCGGGCAACTGCCAGCAGCACCAGCGCGACGTCACTGACGCCATCAAGACCGCGCGTGAGTTGGCGTTGCTGCCCTACACCCAGCGCACCGTGACCGAGCGCCGTGGAGGTCGCGGTAACCGTGACGACCGCGGACCGCGCGCGCCGCGTGGCGACGGCGACCGCAACGCCGCTCCCGAGGTGAACGCCGAAGCGCCCGACGTCGAGGCCGAAGAGATCCTTGAGTACGTGGACGCCACGCCCGTGGCGGAGGTCGAGCTCGTCGAGGAGGTGGCCGAATGAAGGTCCTGCTACGCAATGACATCCGTGGCGTTGGTCGTCGCGGCGACATCGTCGACGTGAAGTCCGGCTACGCCCGCAACTTCTTGCTGCCGTCGGGTGCAGCGATGAAGGCCAGTTCGAGCACGGAGGCGCAAGCGTCCTCGATGCGTAAGTCGCGCGACCTGCGCGACGCCGCCAGTCGCGAAGCGGCCGAGGCTCAGCGCGCGATCATCGAGGCCCAGACCCTGAGCATCGCCGCACGCGCCAGCGCGAACGGTCGTCTCTTCGGTTCGGTCACTGAGGCTGACGTCGTGAACGCGCTTCGCACGGCGACCGGCATCTCACTCGATCGACACGCCATCCACATGACCGATCACTTGAAAGAAGTAGGAACTGCGACGGTCACCGCAACGATCTTCGATGGTGTTGACGCCACGATCAACGTGGAGATCACTGCCAAGTAATCACTGCTTGCACTGCACGAACGCCGAGACATTCGTCTCGGCGTTCGTTGCGTAACGCCGCCTATGTCACACCCAAATGAAATCATCAGATTGGTGTGATTTGTGCACAGACATTTCCCCACGTTGTGCTTCTTGTTGCAAACAGTCCACAACCGCAACCATTGAGGTCTTATGACGCAGATTGAATCGGAGCCACGTGCGCGACAGACGCCAAACGGCGGTCGCATACCTCCGAGTGCAATCGAAGCCGAGGAGAGTTTGATCGGCGCGATGCTGTTGTCGCAAGAGGCCGTGAGCATCGCGTACGAAACGGTGCAAGCCGAGGACTTCTACCGTCCCCTCCACGGACAGATCTTCAGTTCGATCATCTCGCTGGCGAACGCGGGCGAACCGGTCGACTACGTGACGGTCCAGGCGAAGTTGCAAGAGCGCGGATCGATCGCCGTCGAGCTCGCACTGCTCTCCTCGTTGCAGATGAACACGCCGTCGGCGGCGAACGCGCAGCACTACGCCGATCTGGTGCGCGAGAAGGCCCAGCAGCGCCGCCTGATCGCGGTCGCCGGCGAGATCGTCGACGAGGCCTACGTCGCCACCGAAGACGTGGTCGGACTTATCGACGAGGCCGAGCGAAAGATCAACGCGATCGGCGACGCCGGTCGCACCGACTCCGTCTCGCCGCTGCAGCGACTCCTTCTGAGCGAAGCCGACATCCTCGAAGAACGTGGCGAGACCCGTGGTCGCATCAACGGTCTCGAGACGGGCTACAAGTCCCTCGACCAGATCCTTCAGGGACTACAGCCGAGCAGCATGACGATCGTCGGCGCCCGCCCGGGTACCGGTAAGACTGCCTTCGCGCTCGGCATCTTGATCCACGTCGGCGCGGTCGTGAAGCGTCCCGCGCTGTTCTTCTCCTTGGAGATGAGCCGACAGGAATTAGCTGAGAGGATCCTCGCTTCGACGGCGCGCATCGACTCGTCGAAGTTGCGAACCGGTGACCTGAGCGACGCGGACTGGAACCGCGCGCACGAGGCGTTCGGCTATCTGCAGTCGGCCAAGGTATTCATCGATGACAACCCGGCGTTGACCGTCATGGACGTTCGAGCACGCGCACGACGAATTCGTCAGCAGAACGGCGATCTCGGCGTCGTGATCATCGACTACTTGCAACTCATGAGCTCTCGCGGTCGCGCGGAGAACCGTCAGGTCGAGGTCTCAGAGATGAGCCGGTCACTGAAGATCCTGGCCCGTGAGCTTCAGTGCCCCGTCATCGCCCTCTCGCAGCTCTCTCGAAAGCTCGAGGAGCGCTCGGACAAGCGACCGATGATGTCAGACCTTCGAGAATCGGGTTCGCTCGAACAAGACGCCGACGTCGTGCTATTCATCTTCCGTCCCGAGCAGTACGGCGAGGTCGCGAATGACAAGAAGGCGGAGGCCGAGATCATCGTCGGCAAGAACCGAAACGGGCCGACCCGCACCTCGCACCTGACCTGGCGCGGTGAGTTCGCCCGATTCGAGAACGTCGCCGAAGCGCGAGAGATCTGATTCACGTACAGCGACGAGACGTCCCACGTTCATCGCGTGGGTCGCGTCGCCTTTGAGGTTGAGAGAAGCGTCTCCGAATCACTTGTGCGATGAGCGGGAGGCTCGACGTGGCCCCGGTGCTGGGTCGTTTCCAAATTGCGCTTGACATCGGGAACGCCCATCACCTAGGGTTCAGTTCTCTATATCCTACAATTACGAGTGAAATAGTAGGATATTGAAGTCGAGTGCCACGGTGGCGTCTCGCAGTGCGATTGGAGCCGGTTTCGTGTCGAGTGTCGAAGTGCACCAGCGTGACGTTGTCGGCCCCGAGGAGGCTGGACTCACGTCTTCGCCGATTGAACTCATCACCCCGAAGGTCGTGCGCTCGAGGGCGGGTACGCGAACGCGATCCCTGGGCCTGCGGGTACTGTCGCCACTGCTCCTCTTGGTCCTGTGGTGGGCGCTTGCGAGGGCGAGTTGGCTGCCGGCAGGTTCGCTGCCGACGCCGTACACGGTCCTCAAGACCTTCGGCACACTCTTCTCGCATGATCTGTGGGGTCAGATTGGCGACTCACTCTCGCTGGCCGGGTTCGGTCTTGCAATCGGGGTCACCTTGGGCTTTGCACTCGGTCTCGCGTCAGGGCTTTCCAGGATCGGCGAGGAACTCGTCGATGCTCCGCTCCAGATGATTCGCACGGTCCCGTTCCTCGCACTCATTCCCCTTTTCGTGGTGTGGATGGGCATCGGTGAGCTACCCAAGGTCGCCTTGATCTCACTCGCCACGACGTTCCCGATGTACATCAACACCGCGGCGGCGATGCGCAACGTCGATCGCAAAGTCGTCGAGGCGGCTCGTTCATACGGCCTGCACGGCATTCGACTGGTCCGCGAAGTGATCTTCCCGCTCTCACTGCCGGGACTCCTCACAGGTCTGCGTTTCTCGCTCAGTCTCTCGGTACTCGCACTGGTCGGCGCTGAGACGATCGCGTCCAACGGCGGCATCGGTTATCTGATCAACCAGGCGGAGCAGTTCCAAGAGACCAACGTCGTGTTCTGCGGCGTCATCATCTATGCGGCGCTCGGACTCAGCGCCGACCTGCTCGTGCGTGGAATCGAGAAGCTTGCCCTGCCGTGGCGCGCTGGAGTGTCGGTTCGATGAGCGCGCGTGTAGAGACCAGGGACGAGACCCTCGCCGTCGAGACCCATCAATTGGTTCGTCAGTTCGGCGAACACCCGGCGCTCAATGGGCTCGACCTGCGGATTCGCCGCGGTGAGTTCGTCGCCCTGTTGGGGAAAAGCGGGAGCGGCAAGACCACCCTCCTGCGTCTCCTCGCTGGCCTCGACACCCCGGACTCGGGCGAACTACTCGTGCCCCGGGCACGCACCGTGGTCTTCCAGGAGCCTCGACTCGTGAACTCCAAGCGCGTCTGGCAGAACGTGGCGCTCGGTCTCGAACGTTCGAGTGCCACACGTGTCGCGGCCGTCGGCGCGCTGGACGAAGTCGGTCTGGCATCGCACGCGAACGTGTGGCCGGCGACGCTGTCTGGGGGAGAGGCCCAACGCGTCGCGCTCGCGCGCGCACTGGTACGCGAACCGCAACTGTTGTTACTCGATGAACCCTTCGCCGCCCTTGACGCCCTGACCCGTCTCAAGATGCAGCAACTGATCGCGGACCTCTGTGCGCGCCACGGTCCGGCGGTCCTTCTCGTGACCCACGACGTCGAGGAGGCGCTGTTGTTGGCCGACCGCGTGGTGCTGTTGCGAGAAGGTCATCTCGGCTTCGAAGTCGAGGTCCCAATGGCGCGACCCCGCGAGATCGGCGCGGAGTTCGCAACACTTCGCCGGCGCCTGCTGAGTGAGTTGGGCGTGGAGCAGTGAGCTCGGCACCGGTAACTACCTAGCAGCGAGTGAAGAATCTCGAATGACCGCCGTGCGCCTTATTTCCCAGTATTGCGATGGAACAAGTCAGTAATCAAGAAGACGATGCGCACCTCGCCATCGCACCAGAAAGGAACATCATGAGACACAGCAGGACGAATCCAAGACTCAAAGCCGCGGCCTTCCTCGTGGCCACCGTGGTCATCGCGGTCAGCATCAGCGGCGCATCCGGTGCGTCGACCAAACACAAGACAAAGCCCAAGAAGATCAATCTGAGTGGCGTCACGCTCAATGTCGGTGACCTGGCGGGGCAGACGCAAATTTTGCTCAATGACTCGGGCGCTCTGAAGGGCGCCCAGTACAAGGTCAACTTCGCGACGTTTCCTGCTGGCCCCCCGGCCGTCGCGGCGATCCAAGGAGGCTCCATCGACCTGACGGTGACCGCCGATACCCCGGCGATCTTCGCCCAGGCGGGTGGTGTGCCGCTCAAAGTGGTCGCCGTGACCCAACCGGTCGCCCCCGGTGCCTCGTTAGGTCTCGTGGTTCCGAAGGGCTCGACTATCACGTCACTCTCACAACTCAAAGGAACCAAGATCGCCGCCGCTAGCGGCACGATCCTTCAGTACATCGCGATCCAGGCCCTCAATGGCAATGACGGCGGGTGGAAGAACGCGACCATCGTCAATCTCAACCCGGCGCTGGCACTCGCGGCGCTGACGTCGAACTCGGTTCAGGCGGCCGTGCTGATTCAGCCCTATCTGGCTGAGGCCGTGGAGGGTGGGGCGCAGGTCTTGGCGCTGGGCACCTCATACACCAAGGGTTACTCGTACTTCCTCGCCGCCGACTCGGCGCTCGCAAACACGAAGAAAGCGGCGGCGATCGCGGACTATCTACATCGTTACGCCGTCGCCGAGCACTGGGCCGCGACGCACACCGCCGTGTGGGCCCAGGACTACGCCACTGCGAACAACATCACGTTGCCGCTGGCGACCGCGGCGGTGAACGCGGCGATTGCCTCCTTCGTGCAGATCGGTCCCAATCAGTACAACAGCATCACGAACGAAGCGGTCGCGTTCACGCAGGCCGGACTGCTCACGACGCCGGTGGACACCAAGACGCTCTACACAACGGAGTTCAACAAACTTGTCGCGACGTTCCCGAAGGGCTGAGCGAGTAGTGAAGGAGAGAGAGATGACGATCGAAGAGGGCCCCACCCGTCACTATGACGGGTGGGGTGGTCGAGTGGGCAAGTCGGTCCAAGAGTCGACGTCGTGGTGGCCACCGGTGCCCACGCCATCGAATGACGCGCCCAATATCATCGTCGTGTTGCTCGATGACATGGGCTTCAGCGATATCGGCCCCTTTGGCGCCGAGGTGTCGACACCCACGTTGGACCGACTGGCGCGCGAGGGTCTTCGCTACACGAACTACCACACGACGCCGGTGTGCTCCCCGGCGCGAGCGGCGTTCTTGACCGGACTCAATCCACACCGCGCCGGTTTCGCATCGGTCGCCAACAGCGATCCGGGCTTTCCGGGGTACACGATGGAGATCGCCGAGGACGTGCCGACGCTCGCGGTCACACTGCGTGACGCGGGCTACGCCACGTTCTGCGTCGGCAAGTGGCACCTGACGCGTGACGCGGTGATGAACGACGCCGGGGCGCGACGTAGCTGGCCTTGCCAGCAAGGGTTCGACCGCTACTACGGCGTCCTCGAAGGACTCACCAACCTTCATCACCCACACCGTCTCATCAGTGATAACTCGCCCGTCGACGTCGACGAGTACCCGCCGGGCTACTACCTGCCCGACGACATCACCGATCACGCGATCTCCATGATCAAGGGTCTGCGCGCGAGCGATGCACACAAACCGTTCTTTTGCTACGTCGCGCACAACGCGGTGCACGGTCCGCTGCAAGCCAAGCCGGAGGACATCGCGAAGTACCGCGGTCGATACGACGCCGGGTGGGACGAACTACGTGAGCAGCGCTTTGCCCGACAGAAAGCGACCGGTCTCTTCGAAGAGGACACACAGATGGCCGAACGCAACGCCGAGGCGTTCCTCGACGTGGGGCCATGGGACGAACTCGATGACGACACGAAGGCGGTCTTTGCTCGCTACATGGAGGTTTACGCCGCATCCATTGAGAGCGTCGATCAGAATCTCGGGCGTCTCCTCGACGTGGTCGAGGACCTCGGTGAACTCGAGAACACGATCGTCATCTTCATGTCCGACAACGGCGGTACCGCCGAAGGCGGCGAACACGGGACGCGAAGTTACTTCAAACAGTTCATCCACGGCCTACGTTTGCCGCCAGATTGGCACAGTGACGTCGCGCGCGACATCGACCTCATCGGTGGTCCTCGAGCGATGGTGCACTACCCGCGTGGCTGGGGGATGGCGTCGAACACCCCGTTCCGCCTCTACAAGGGCTTCACGCACGCCGGGGGCGTGCGTGTTCCGTTCCTCCTCAGTTGGCCCAAGGGGATTGAGGAGCGTTCGCGCGGCCAGGTGCGACGTGAGTACCAGTACGTCACGGACCTCCTGCCGACGTTGCTGGAACTCACCGGCGTGGAGCGGCCGAAGCAGTTCCATGGCGTCGACGTCGTCGCGCTCGACGGGGTGAGTTTCGCCGCGTCGTTGAACGACGGCACCTACGTCAGCGCGCACCGCGAGCAGTACTCGGAGTTCATGGGCAATCGAAGCTACTACAAGGACGGCTGGAAGCTCGTCACGCTCCATCGGCCGGGTGCGCCCTACGACGACGAGGAGTGGGAGCTCTATGACATCCGTGAAGACCCGACGGAACGGCGCAACGTGGCCCTGGAACGACCCGAACTGGTCCGTGAACTCGCCGCGGCGTGGGAGGCCAGCGCCTGGGACAACAAGGTCTTCCCGCTCAACGACTTCACTGGCTACATGGGAACGGTTCGTCGACCGTTCGAGGATCGACTGACCGAACCGGTGCGGATCTTGGCCGGCACGCCGACACTCGAGCGCTATCGCTCCTCGAAGCTCGTGACGTTGCGGTCGTTTCGTGCGACGGCGACGCTCGAACACGGCGAGGTTGACGAAGGCGTGCTCGTCGCCCATGGCGATCAGGGCGGCGGGTACCTCCTCTACATCGAGGACGGACACCTGCGACTCGCCTACAACGAGTACGGCGACCTGCTCGAAGCCGACGCTGGCGCGATCGACGCTGGACCGCACGAGGTCACCCTCGACGTCGAGGGTGTTGCCGACTACCAATGGAACCTCGCGGTGAACCTCGACGGCGAGCAACGGGTGCGACTCGACGGCGTCCTGATGCTGCTCGGGATGGCGCCGTTCCAAGGTATCGACGTGGGCATCAATCGCCGTTCGCCGGTGTCGTGGTCGGTCTTCGAACGCCACGGTTCGTTCCCCTACACCGGGAACCTCGAGGCGGTCACCTACGTGCCCGGTGCGTACGCGCCCTACAGCCCCGAGGCCGTGCTCGCCGCGACGATCGAGGCGGCGCATGCCTACGAGTGAGTCGACCGAAGTGCGGCATCGCCGTACGGTGAGCGCGACGTCGAGTGAACGAGGTCGCTTTGAGTTCACGAACGGCGCGGTGCGCGTGCAGTCGTCGCGTGAGGGGGACCGGGGTGTGCGTGCGGTGGACCTGTTGCTCGCGTCACTCGCCATGTGCGTGGCGGGCACCGTGCGCGCCTACGCCGAGAGCCATGGCGTCGAGGGTTTGGACGTCGTGAGCGTCGAGGTCACCGGCGAAGAAGTCGCTGCACCGACGCGACTCGCGACGGCGAACATCACGATCCGCCTCGAGGGCGAACTAGGTGACGAAGAGCGCGCGCGACTGCTGCGCGCCGGCGCGCACTGCAAGATTCATACGACGCTCAGTCGGGGCGTCGACGTGCAGTTCTCGTAAACCCGCGATGTTCTAGCGCGAGTGGCGCAGTCGATGGTTGTGGAAGTGCAGGTGTCCGTGGGCGCTCTTGGGTCGATGGACGACGCCTTGGGAGAAGACCTCGCGGTCGATGCGAGCCATCGTGCGCAGTCCCGGGAGGACTGCCAGCGTCACGATGCCGCCGATGAGCGCGAGGCCGTCGCGCAGTCCCGTGACGTCGATGAGGATCGTCATGGCGAGCGAGCCCAGCGCCATTCCGGCGACCTCACCGGCTTCCAGGGCACCGAGCACCCGGCCGAGTTTCTCGTTGGGCACGACGTGTTGCAAGACGGTGATGGCATTCACGTCGACGACGGAGTTCGCGATGCCGATGAGGCACATGGCGATCAGCGCCGAGCCAAGATTGGGCAGCGCGGCGATCAAGATCAGCGGCGCTGCCCACACCATGACGCCCAGTGCGAAGTTCGTCGCCAGTCGGGCGCGCTCCATCAGCATGAGGGCAATGAAGCCACCGACAAGTCCGCCGATGCCGATCGTCGACTCCATGAGGCCGAGTCCGGAGCTGCCGATATGGAGTAGATGCAAGGCGATGGCGACCGTGAAGACGGCGGACGCGCCGGCGACGACGCACTGCAAGATGTAGAGGATGACCAAGGTGCGCACGTCGTGATTCCCCAGGATCACTCGAAAGCCTTGCGCTGCGCGCGACATGAAACTCTCGGTCGATGCCGCTTCGGCGGCGGCCACGGCCTTGGGCGTCAGATCGGCCGATTTCTCCTCCGGTGTGGGATAGCGAACCGAGACGACGAACAGCGCAGACCAGACGAAGGTGAGTGCGTCAAAGCCAAAGGCGATAGGGACGTTGGCGAACGCGAGCAAGAACCCCGCCAGCGCGGGGCCTGCGAAGAACCCGACGCTCTCGATGGTGCTCGAGACGACGTTGGCGCCCGCGATCTCGTCGGGCTCGCGCGCGAGCAGCGGGAGTATCGACGCCTGGGCCGGTCGAAAGGCTGTGCCGGCGATGCCGACCAATACCACGAGTGCGAAGACGTACCACTTCGAAGCGTGCAGACCCGCCAACACGGCCGCCGTCGTGACCAGCACGAGGCGCACGATGTCGGAGCCGACCATCACGAAGCGTCGGTCGTAGCGGTCGGCCAGGGTCGAGGTGAACGTCGCGGTGGTCGCGATCGCCACATAGCGCGCGACCGCGAGCGCGCCCACCGCCGCCGGACCGCCGTGACGGTAGGCAAAGACGATCGCACTGAGCGCGAAGACCCCGTCGCCGATCAGCGAACCGCCGAAGGCCATGAAGATCTTTCGCATCGCGCGATTCGCGAAGACGTTCGCCATCGCCTTCTTGGACGATTGAAGTTCGTCGCTGATCACACCCACTCGAACTCCCTATGATGATGCGTCGCCCGTCGGTACCCCGAGAGCACGATCGTCGAACTAGGAGCGCGTCGCCAAAGCCTCGAAGTGCTCGTAGAGACGCGGCTCGCCGATCTTCTCGCGCAGGTACTTGGCGTGGGCTTCAGTCTGTCGCCACATGCCTTCGATCCAATAGAGGTCCGACAGCAGATCCCAGTCGAGCACCTTGTGCTTGACGAGTGATCCGATCGTCTCGCCGAAGTTCAGCACCTTGCGTACGGAATCGTTGTCCGACGCACCGTCGGCGGCGTTGAAGCCGTCGTCGAAGATCTCTTTCAACGCATCATCGAGGCCCAACTCAGTGCCCCACCGCGACAACTCAATAACGATTAATGCATCCTCATGCTTGGCCATATCGCCCCTTTGCCCTAATGATTTCCACTGAGCATCGGCCCAGGTTTCGGAAAGATTAGTAGATGCGTCGGTCGCGTGCCGAGGGGTCGACAGTCGTCACAACGTCAGTAATCGAGACGAAATGCGCCTATTTCGGCTGCATCCGAATCCCGGCGTCCAGGCGGATCGACTCGGCGTTCATGTAGCTGTTGGCGAGCAGTTCGACGGCGAGTGTCGCGAACTCCGAGGCGTACCCGAGGCGCTTCGGGAAGAGTACGCCGGCACCGAGGCGAGCCTTGAACTCATCGGACTGCGGACCCGTGCCGTAGATCGGGGTGTCGATGAGACCAGGCAGGATGCAGTTCGCGCGAACGCCGATGACCGCGAGGTCCCGGGCCAACGGCAGGGTGAGTCCGACCACACCGCCTTTGGACGACGAGTAGGCGACCTGACCGATCTGGCCGTCCTCGGCCGCGACCGACGCGGTGTTCACGATCGCGCCGCGCATGTTGTCCACGTCGGGAGTGTTCGCACTCATCGCGGTGGCGGCGAGTCGACAGACGTTGAAAGTGCCGATCAAATTGATCTCGATGACCTTGCGGTAGAGATCGAGGTCGTGGGCCGAGGCGTACTCCCCGTCTTTGCCCACGGTGCGCGTCGCCCACCCGATGCCGGCGCAGTTGACGGCACTCCAGAGGGGCGCGAGCGCCTTCGCGGCCTCGATCGCCTCGATGACCTGCTCGGTGTTGGTGACGTCGCAGTGCACGTAGGTCCCGCCGATCTCGGCGGCGAGCGCGGTGCCCTTGTCGTCACTGAGGTCAGCGAGGACGACCTTGACGCCGCGAGCGCTGAGCTCGCGCGCCGTTGCCTCACCGAGTCCGGATGCCCCACCGGTGACGACGGCCGAAGTGTTGTTGAGTTCCATGGATGCTCCTGATGTCTGGCAGCGCGTGTGGCTGGACCGTCACAAAGTCAAGCAGAGATTGCGAGGGCGTGGCCGCGGGTGGGATCGTCGGGCGTAGCGTTGAGGGATGCCGTCGGTCTATGAGTACTCCAAAGAAGAGCTGGCCGAACTCCTGGTCGACGAGCCGCGCTACCGCGTCGACCAGGTCTGGCACGGCCTCTGGAGCGAGGGCCAGGCGCTGGAGGGGATCACCACGATCCCGAAGGTGCTGCGGGCATCCCTGGCTGAGCGGTTCCCTGCGAGTCTCGCGGTCGCCAATGACGTGTCGAGTGATCACGGCGCGACGCGAAAGTGGGTCTTTCGCTTGCACGACGGCGCCACTATCGAGACGGTCCTCATGGGCTACGAGGACCGGGTCACCGTCTGCGTCTCATCGCAGGCGGGATGCGCGATGGGCTGCACGTTCTGTGCGACGGGTCAAGCGGGGTTCACCCGACACTTGAGCGCTGGCGAGGTGTTGGAGCAGGTGATGTTCGCGGCGCGCGCGGCGGCACCACGCCGACTGTCCAACGTGGTCTTCATGGGCATGGGCGAGCCGCTCGCCAACTACTTGGTCACTATGGACGTCGTGAAGCGACTGCACGAGTACCGCGGCATGTCGGCGCGTCACATTACGGTCTCGACGGTCGGCGTCGCCCCGGCCATCGAACGTATGGCCACGACGGGTCTGCCGCTCACGTTGGCGGTGAGCCTTCACTCGGCGAACAACGAGTCGAGAAGCAAGCTCGTGCCCCTCAATCGTCGCTACCCGCTCGAACGATTGCACGAGGCGTGCCTCTTCTGGATGAACACGACCGGGCGACGGCTCAGTTTCGAGTGGGCGCTGATCGACGGTGTGAACGATCGAGCGAGTGACATCGACGAACTCGCGGCTTACGCGTCGTCGTTGCGCGCCCACGTCAACCTGATCCCACTCAACCCGACGCCGGGGTACCTCGTGCGCGGTTCTTCCTCCCAGCGGGTGCACGACTTCCGTGAAGGCCTCGTGGCGCGCGGGATCAACGCCACGGTGCGCAACACGCGCGGCCGTTCCATCGACGCGGCCTGCGGGCAGCTCGCGGCCGTCACCAACGCGCGTCACAAATCCATTCCCGTGCGCGCCGGTTAGAGCACCTCGCGATTCCAGAACGTCGGCCGCCACCGCATCAAGAGCAGCACGCCGACGATGCACGCGATGCCACCGGAGACGATGGAGAACTCGGTCGAGGTGTAGTTCGCCACGACGCCTGACTCGACGTCACCGAGACGGGGACCCCCGGTGACGACCGCCATCTGGATCGAAGATATGCGACTGCGGAACTCATCGGTGATCGCGTTCTGCAAGATCGTGTTGCGAAGCACGGTCGAGATCACGTCCATCGCACCGGCCACGCCGAGACAGATCAGACCCACGTAGACGACGTGCACCAGTCCGAAGAGCGCCATTGACGCGCCCCAGGCGATCACGACCAGCGCGACCAAACGACCCTGGCGTCGCACGCGTGCGATCCATCCGGTGACGACGGCCATCAGGAGCGCCCCGGCGCCGGGCGCGGCATAGAGCAAGCCGAGTGTCCTCGGTCCGCCGTGATAGAGCGTGAGCGCTACGGCCGGAAAGAGTGCGCGTGGTAGTCCGAAGACCATGGCGTTGAGGTCCACGAGGTAGACCGCCTGGACAACGGCGTGAGCGCGGACGTAGCGAAAGCCATCGCCGATCGCGCGAAACATCGCGGCCCCCGCGTGTTCGGACGGCGCCGGCATCGCCGAGAGCGGAATCGTGAGCAACAACGAGACGAAGAACGTGATCGCGTCGATGGCGTAACAGGAGTACAGGCCCACACTGGCGATCAACACGCCCGCCACGGCCGGTCCAATGACGACCGCCGCATTAAAGGCGACTTGATTGAGCGAATACGCAGCAACGAGTTGTTCGGGCATCACCATCTTTGGAATCGCCGCGGTGCGCAGTGGCCCGGAGAATCCAGCAAATCCCGCCGAGAGTGCGGCGAGCAAGAGCAGCACGACCAGGTGGTGGTCGTGGACGTGGGCATTGATCGCCAAGGCGGCGCTCGTGAGTCCGAGGACGACGGCGCTCAGCAGCATCAGTGTGCGCTTGTCGACGCGGTCGCCCATGGCGCCGCCCCAGAGCGCGCCGGTGATGAGGAAGGGCAACTGGATGAGACTGGCAAGGCCAACCCAGAGACTGGAGTGCGTCTGCGAATAGACCTGATACGGGACCGCGACCACGGTGAGATTACTGCCGAGTAGAGAGATCATCTGACCGAGGTACAGAAATCGGAACTCGCGATTGGTGCGCAGCGGGCTGATGTCGACAAACAGCCGGGGCACCCGCTAATCGTAGGGGGGTAGTGTGATGCGCGGGGGTAGTGCCGTAAGGAGTGTCGATGATCGACGAAGAATTAGTCCAACTGTTGACGCCCGAAGGCGAGCGCGTTGAGAACTCTGAGTACGAGTCCACCCTGAATGGCGACGAGATCTTCGGCTTCTATCGCGACATGGTGATCATCCGTCGCCTGTGTAACGAGTCGACGTCACTACAGCGCCAAGGTCAGCTCGCGCTGTGGGCGCCGATCCAGGGTCAAGAGGCCGCGCAGATCGGCGCCGGACGGGCGCTTGCGCCCATGGACTTCACGTTCCCGACCTACCGCGAGCACGGCATCGCCTGGTGCCGCGGGGTACCCCCGGAGAACATGCTGCGACTCTTCCGTGCCGTGAGCAACGGCGGCTGGGACCCCCAGAAGTACCGCCACTCGGTGCCGACCGTCGTGCTCGGCAGCCAGACCCTTCACGCCGTTGGCTACGCCATGGGCATCCAGCGTGACGGTGCCGAAGAGGCCGCGATGGCGTTCTTCGGCGACGGCGCGTCCAGCCAGGGCGACGTCTTGGAGGCCTTCGTCTGGGCCGCCTCGTTCAACGCGCCGGTCGTGTTCTTCTGTCAGAACAACCAGTGGGGTATCTCGACGCCCTCCACCGTGCAATCGAAGATCCCGCTCTATCACCGCGCACACGGTTTCGGGTTTCCTGGTGTGCGCGTCGACGGCAATGACGTCCTCGCCGTGTACGAAGTCACGAAACGTGCATTGGACTCGGCGCGCGTCGGTGGCGGACCGACCTTGATCGAGGCCTACACCTACCGCATCGGCGCGCACACGACCTCCGATGACCCGACGCGCTATCGCATCGACGCAGAAGTCGAGGTGTGGAAGCACCGCGACCCGGTTGAGCGCGTGAAGGCCCTATTGGTGCGCGAGTACAAGGTGAAGAACGCCGACTTCGACGGCGTCGCGGCCGAGGCCGAGGCGATGGCGCTCCAGTTGCGCGAGGACGTCCTTGCGATGAGCCGCCCTGACCCGATCACGATGTTCGACAACGCCTACGCGACGCCGCACCCGTTGATCGAAGAGGGTCGCCGCGAGATGATCGATCTCGGTATCTCCGGAGGTGCGCTCTAATGGCGACGACCACGATGACCATGGCCAAGGCGCTCAATGAGGGTCTGCGCCGTGCGATGGAGAAGGACCCCAAGGTCCTCTTGATGGGCGAGGACATCGGCCGCCTCGGTGGCGTCTTTCGCATCACCGACGGCCTGCAGAAGGACTTTGGCGAGGACCGGGTCGTCGATTCGCCGTTGGCCGAGTCGGCCATCGTCGGCACCGCCGTCGGCCTCGCGATCCGTGGCTACCGCGCCGTGTGCGAGATCCAATTCGACGGCTTCGTCTATCCGGCCTTCGACCAGATCGTGTCTCAAGTCGCCAAGCTCCACAAGCGTTCGGATGGTGCCTACAACATGGCGATGGTCATTCGCATCCCCTTCCAGGGTGGCATCGGCGCCATCGAACACCACTCGGAGAGCCCTGAGCCCTACTTCGCCCAGACCGCGGGCCTGCGCGTCGTGTCGTGCTCGACACCGAACGACGCGTACTGGATGATCCAGCAGTCGATCGAGCACGACGACCCGATCATCTTCTGTGAGCCCAAGAGCCGTTATTGGGAGAAGGGCGAGGTCGACCTGGACGCGCCGCCGGCCGGACTCTTCGACGCGGTCGTGCGTCGCGAGGGCACCGACGTCACGCTGATCGCCTATGGCGCGTCGATGAAGACGGCCCTTCGCGCCGCCGAGACCGCCGCCGTCGAAGGCACGTCGATCGAGGTCATCGACGCTCGCTCCATTGCACCACTCGATTTCGGCGTCATGGCCAAGTCGCTCGAGAAGACCGGACGAGTCGTCGTGGTCCAAGAGTCGCCGCACACCGCGTCGGTCGGATCCGAGATCATCTCGGAGTTGACCCAGCGGTGTTTCTACTCGTTGAAGGCGCCGGGACTTCATGTCAGTGGCTATCACGTGCCGTACCCACCGACGCGCATCGAAGAGGACTACCGACCGACGGTCGACCGAATCCTCGACGCCGTCGACCGAGTGATGGGATTTGAGAGTTGAGCGAAGAGGTATTCCTCCTGCCCGACGTCGGTGAAGGCTTGACCGAGGCTGAGATCGTCACGTGGAAGGTCAACGTTGGCGACGTCGTCGTCCTCAATCAACCACTGGTCGACATCGAGACCGCCAAGGCCACCGTGGAGCTGCCGAGTCCCTACGCGGGGACCGTCGTGGCACTTCACGGCAACGTCGGCGATGTCTTGGAAGTGCACAAGCCACTCATCACGTTCGACGTCGGCGGTGGCGGCGCACCGGCTCCAGCAGCGTCTGCGACGCCGGCTGAGCCTGCGCCCGCGAAGGAACCGTCGGACAAACAAGAGGGTTCAGTCGGCGAAGGTCGCGAAGCGGTCTTGATCGGCTACGGCGTCGCGAACGAAGACGCGATCGTGACGCGCAAGCATCGTCGGCAAAGTGGAACGCCGACGACCGCACCCGCGGCGACGGCGCCCGCCGCGGCTCCGGTCGCGCCTGCCGCACCGACGTCATCGGCACCGGCGCTCGCACCTCGCTCCACGCCGCCGGTCCGCCTCTACGCCAAGCAGCATGGCGTCGACATCGCGTCGATCACCGGCACTGGTCGAGATGGCCTCATCACGCGCGACGACGTCGAGCACGCGCTGAATGGCGCCGCCGCTCCGGCGTCCGCGCCGCGCGTCAGCGCTCCGATCACTGGTCCCGCGACGACGTCGCGTTTCGTCGGACGCGAACTCGAGTCGTGGTCGACCGGTCCGAAAGAAGAACGTATCCCCGTAAAGGGAGTCCTGCGCTCGATGGCCGAGGCAATGGTCCAGAGTGCGTTCACGCAGCCGCGCGCGGCGGTGTGGGTTCGCGTGGATGCGACGCGCACGATGGAACTCGTCGCGTCGTTGAAGCAGCAGCCGAATTTGGCCAGTGTCCGACTCTCACCGCTCACGATCATCGCGCTCGCCGTCTGTGACGCGGCTCGTCACTTTCCGGGCATCAACTCGAGTTTCGACGCGGCGGCCAATGAGGTCATCGTGCGGCGCAGCGTCAACCTCGGTATCGCCGCCGACACGCCGCGCGGATTGATCGTGCCGAACATCAAGGGAGCCGATCAGTTGGATCTGGTCGCCATGGCCTCGGCGTTGACCGTGCTCGTTGACAAGGCACGTCAGGGCACGACGACGCCGAACGAGATGATCGGCACGACGTTGAGCATCACGAACGTCGGTCCCTTCGGTGTCGACGCCGCGATTCCGATCCTGCCACCAGGGACCGGCGCAATCCTCGCCGTGGGTCAGATCGCCAAGCGACCGTGGGTCGAGGACGACCACGTCGTCGTGCGCCACGTCGTCGAGTTGGCGATGGCCTTTGACCACCGTCAAGTCGACGGTGCGATGGCCTCAGCGGTCTTGTCGCACATCGGTCGCTTCCTCAATGACCCGGCGCCAGCGATAATCGCGAGTTAAGCCTTCAGGCGTCGCAGTGCGTCGAGTGACTTGTCGGCGTGCGTGTTCATGCTCACCTCACTCGTGATCACCTCGACGATCCGCTGGTCTTGGCCGATCACGAACGTCGTGCGCTTCACCTTCAAGAGGTCGAGCGAGCGCTTGACACCGTAGAGCTTGGCGACGGTGCCGTCGACGTCGGCGAGCAACGGGTAGTCCAAGTCGTTCTTCGACGTGAACTCCGCCTGCTTCTCGACGCTGTCCATCGAGATGCCGAGTCGCTGTGATCCGAGCGCTGCGAACTCGGCCGCCAGGTCACGGAAGTGACATGACTCCTTCGTGCAGCCCTTGGTCATCGCGGCGGGGTAGAAGAACAAGACAACCGGACCACTGAGCAGCATGGTCGACAGCGTGCGTTCATTGCCTTGTTGATCCTTGAGTGTGAAGTCCGGAGCCAGGTCACCTTTTTGCATGAACGCAGACTACGGGTCGAGGCGAAAACCTACTCCGCGGATCGTGATGAGGTGTCGTGGGTTGGCCGGGTCGTTCTCGATCTTCTGGCGCAGTCGCTTCACGTGGGTATCGAGCGTGCGGGTATCGGAGAGTTCGAGTCCCCACCACAGCGTGTCGAGACAGACCTCGCGGGTGACGACTTGGCCCAGTCGCGCCGCGAAGAGCGCCAACAAGTCGAACTCTTTGCGGCTGAGTTCGATTTCTTCGCCGCGGCGAGTGACGGTGCGTCGCACGAAGTCGATCCGAAGGTCGCCGAAGGTGACGATCTCCTCGTCAGCGTTGATGAGTGGACGACGCAGCACCGCGCGAATCCGCGCGATCAGTTCACGTAGTCGAAAGGGTTTGGTGACGTAGTCGGCGGCGCCGATCTCGAGACCGAGGACGACGTCGACCTCGCTCGATCGAGCGGTCACCATGATGACCGGCGTGCGCGTCGAGTCATAGAGCTCTCGGCAGTAATCGATGCCCGAGCCGTCGGGCAACATGATGTCGAGCAACACCAGGTCCGGCTTGGCCGACACCATCAGTTGGCGGGCCTGGGCGATGTTCGTCGCGCCGACCACGACGAAGCCCTCGACGGTGAGACCGATGTTGAGGGCGTCCTGGTAGCTCTCCTCGTCTTCGACGACGAGAATCACGCTCCGGCTCTCGACGTCAGCCACGCTCATGCCGGACTCCCTGGACCTCAGTGCGAATGGCGGCACGGCTCGATGTCAAAGGGGGATTTGGAGATCGCCGACGTGCCACCGTCTCAACGTAAGAAGGTTGGGTTACCGCAACGTGAAGCGCGCGCTATCGCGAGGTGTTTATCGGATGAAACTTTGCGGCGATACCCCGGAGCCTTCGTTTATTGTCCGATTGTTGCCGCAGTACCTTGGACACGCACGACGAACGGAGAACTTATGCAGAGCACCCAGGTGAAGATCGGTCGCGACGACCATGTCTGGTCCTTTGACGCAGCGCGCGAGCCCGTGGTCGTGGTCGACCCCGGGACGGTCATCGAGATCGAGACGTGGGACTGCTTCACCGGACAAGTGCAGAGTGAACAGGACACGGTCGAGAAGATCGACCTCACCCGGGTCAATAGCGCGACCGGCCCGATCGGGGTGCGGGGCTGTGAACCGGGCGACACGCTCTCGGTGACGTTGCTCGACATCCGTCCCAACGAGCAGGGCGCGGCGATGTGCATCCCCGAGTGGGGGCAGCTGATCGACACGGTGAAGTCCCCGACGACGCGCATCTTCAAGGTTGCCGACGGCGTCGTCACGATGAACGACCAGGTCTCGTTCCCCGCCCGCCCGATGTTCGGCGTCATCGGCGTCTCACCGGCGTCTGGCGACATCTCCACCTTCTTCGCCGATCGTCACGGCGGCAACATGGACGACCACGTGAACGGCATCGGCGCGACGATCCACTTGCCGGTCTTTCAGAGTGGCGCGCAATTGGCGATCGGCGACATGCACGCCTCGATGGGCGACGGTGAGATTTGCGGGACCGGCGTGGAGATCGGCGGTGTCGGCGTCGTCCGAGTCGACGTGATCAAGAACAAGTGCGCCGGGTGGCCCGTCACTGAGACCGCCGACGCGTTCTATACGCACGGCACCTCGGGCGGCGACCTGAACGAGGCGCTGCAGCACGCGTGTGAAGAGGCGTCCAAGTTGTTGGTCGACGAGTGGGGGTTCTCGCGCGAGGACGCCTTCATGTTCCTCTCGGTCGCCGGTGACCTCGGCATCGCGCAGTACTGTCACCCGTGCCCTGGCAGCGTGATCGCGCGAATGAGGGTGCCGAAACTGACGTCGAACCCGCGTCCGTTTCGCCTGTGATCAGCTCGTGGTGACCGTGAATCCCTCGTAGTTCGTCAACGTCTTGAGGTAACTGCCGGTTGCCGTGCACGGACCCGTGCGGTGACAGATCAGTCCGTAGACGCCGCCGTCGACACCGACGGTGTTGTTACCGGTCGGCAACGTGATCTTCTGACCGGTGCGCCAGTGTCCGGCCACCTCGTTGACGACGAGCGCCTGGTAGCTGCTCGAGCCGTCCAAGTACGCAGCCCCGGCGCTGCAGTTGCCGACGGAGCGACACGAGACCGCGACGACGCCGCCGTTCTTGCCGGCCATCTCCGATCCGCCGGGCAGACCCATCTCGGTCGCGCTCTGCCAGACGCCCTTCACCTCGTTGATGAAGAAGCCTTCGTAGGTTGTCGTGCCGACGAGGTACTGACCGCCGGCGCTGCAGTTGCCGATCGAGACGCACGACAGTCCGCCGTAGCCGTAGAAGAAAGTGTGCGGATTCGCCGCCGCGCCACTCGGCATCACCATCGCGACCGCCCGTTGCCAGACGCCGTGTGTCTCGGTGACCGTCATGCCGTCGATGTCGGCCTCGTCGTTGGTGTAGGTGCCGACGGCGGTGCAGTTCTCGGTCGAGACGCAGTCGACTTCGCTCAGGGTCGCCCCGGGGTACGCGCTGGCGTTCCCCGGCAGGACGACGACCGCGGCGTCCCTCCACGCGCCGCGCACCTCGGGGATGACGAGGCCCTCGGTGGCGTTGTCCTTGTTGATGTAGGAGCCGACGGCGAGGCAGTTACCCGCGTGGGTGCACGCGACCTGATTGATGTCGACGTACGGGTCCAGGTTGGCGTCGGCGGGCAGTTTCGTCTCCTGGCCGTGGCCCCACTTTCCTCGCACCTCGTTCACTTCGAAGCCCTGCGCGTAGCCCGTGGGCTGGGTGTTGTCGAGATAACTACCGATCGCGCTGCAATTGCCCGCGGACCAACAGATGACCGAGTGCAGCTCACTGTTTTGCACCGTCGTTCCCGCGTCCGACGGCAAGGTCACGTTCGTCGCTCTCTTCCACACGCCCTTGACCTCGTCGGCGACGAAACTAAGGCCGTTGCTGTGGGTGTCTTCAAAGCTGCCGACGGCGACACAGTTGCCGGCACTCGAGCACGACAGTGAGTTGATGGTGAGCGAGGGGTCTGCGTCGGCCTGGGCGGGCGGTGTGAGTCGAGTGGGTGCTTTCCAGACGCCCTTCACCTCGTTCAGCACGAGTCCCTCCACGTTGCCCGCGCTATCGCTGTAAGAACCGCCCGCGCTGCAGTTGCCGGCCGACGGACACGAGAGCGCCGGCAAGAAGCCGTCAGGGAGACCGGTCGCGCCCGAGGGAAGGCTGACGACCTTGGCGGCGTGCCACTGGGGTACGGTGCTGGTCGCCGCGGCCGGGATGGCCCAGAGCATGAGGCTGAGGGGCGCTACTAGGAGTGCGGTGCGTCTGAACTTCAAGGGCATGACTCCATGATCTCGGTCTGGGCGGGGTTCGACCACGAGTTGAGTTCAGTATAAATAGGTGTTCGGGTGAGGGGTCATCAGTACGGCACTGATGTCAGCGCTTTATCGAATTCTTATTGCGATGAACGGATATGTTCTCACTGCAACGGCGCGAAAGGAGCCTCATGCAACATCGAACGCTGGGGTCGAGCGGGTTGGACGTGTCGGCGCTCGGCCTCGGGTGCATGGGTATGAGCCACCACCGCGGCAATACGGCGAGCCCAACGCAAATGGTGTCGCTCATTCGTTCGGCGGTCGATCTCGGCGTGACGTTCTTCGACACGGCCCAGGTGTACGGTCCCTTCACGAACGAGGAGTTGGTCGGCACGGCGTTGGCCCCGGTGATCGATCAGGTGGTAGTGGCGACGAAGTTCGGACTCACCGATGTCGACGGCGCGTCTTCGTGGTCGAGTCGACCGGACCTCATCAAAGCGACCGTCGAAGGTTCACTGTCGCGACTCGGTGTGGAGACGATCGATCTGCTCTACCAACACCGTGTCGACCCGACGACGCCGATCGAAGACGTGGCGGGCACCGTGCGAGAGTTGATCGACGAGGGCAAGGTCCGTCACTTCGGGCTGAGCGAAGCGGGCGCCGACACGATTCGACGAGCGCACGCCGTGCAGCCGATCACTGCGGTGCAGAGTGAGTACTCGCTGTGGTTCCGGTCGCCCGAGCACGAAGTGATCCCTGTGTGCGAGGAACTGGGTATCGGATTCGTCCCCTACAGCCCATTGGGTCGAGGATTTCTCACCGGCACGATCGATGAGACGACGACGTTCGACGCGGCCGACAGCCGAAACGACTATCCGCGGTTCTCCGCCCAAGCCCGTCGGGCCAATCAGACAGTCGTCGAACTCTTGCGCGCCGTCGCGTTGGAGAAGAACGCGACGTTGGCCCAAATCGCCCTCGCGTGGCTGTTAGCCCAACGACCGTGGATCGTCCCGATTCCGGGCACGACGAAGCTCGATCGACTCGAGGAGAATCTGGGTGCGCTCGACACGGTGCTGTCGGCAGATGAACTCGCCTCCATCACTCGAGCGGCCACCGAGATCGACGTCGTTGGCGAGCGGTACCCGGAGACGCTCCAGCGGATGTCGGGGCTCTAAAGTCGATGCTTTCGTTCCCCTCGCTCCACCGAAAGGCATCATGAAGTTCCTTCTGACTTCTGCCGGCATCAAGAACACGAGTATCAATGACGCGCTACTTGAACTACTGGGTAAGCCGATCAGTGAGGCGAGCGCCCTCTGCATCCCAACCGCGGGCTACGCCAAGCCGGAGGGCATTCGTCGCGCGTATCCGTTCATCGCTGGACTCGAGCCGAGATGCCCCATGACCGAATTGGGCTGGAAGTCCATGGGGGTGCTCGAACTGACGGCGCTTCCAACTCTCGGCGAGGAGCAGTGGGTGCCGGAGGTCCAAGAGACCGACGTCCTGCTGGTCAACGGAGGCGACGCGCTGTATCTGAGTTACTGGATGCGAGAGTCCGGCTTCGCCGATCTCATGGCGTCGCTCGATCAAACGCTCTACGTGGGGCTGAGCGCCGGCAGCATGGTCATGACGCCCAGCATCGGGGTGGACTTCGTGGGCTGGCAGCAGCCCTCCGGTGGCGACGAGGCGCTGGCGGCCGTCGACTTTTCGATCTTTCCCCACCTCGATCACCCCGACCTTCCGGGTAACACCATGGCGGACGCCGAAGAGTGGGCGGCTACCGTGCCCCAGCCCGCGTACGCGATTGACGACGAGACCGCCATCAAGGTCGTCGGGGAGACCGTCGAGGTCGTCAGTGAAGGGCACTGGAAACTATTCAACGTCTGAAAACCGGTCGTGCCGTGTCTCACTCGCTCGCCGCAAACGACGTCACGCGCCGGGATTACTTGGGACTTTGGGCCCGTCGTCGTCGATCGTTTCGCGGGCAAGATGGCGTGTGAGTCAATCACCAGACGTTCACCGAAACTTCACCTTCAGGTAACCATGGCATGGTCGCGCGTTCAATCGCGCTTGCAAGGATGGCAAGTGCAATGTGCGACGTCCTAGGGGATACGGGTGACTGATCTAAAAGCTACGGAGTCCGCAGCGGTGACACCCCCGTTCGACGCGTCAAGCCAAAGCACGACGGCGTCGACGTTCGACTCGGTAAGCACCCGTAGCGTGAGTCAGTTGCTCGACGATGCGCCGACGAGCCGTTTCCATCATCGGGCGGTCCTGATCTCGGGGATGGGATTCTTCACCGACGCCTACGACCTCTTCGTCATCGGCACGGTCGCCGCACTGGTCAAGGTCCAGTGGAACCTCTCGACGACCCAGACGAGTTGGGTGACCGGTGCAGCAATCCTCGGTGCCTTCGTCGGGGCATTCGTCTTCGGGCGCATCGCGGACATCTTCGGTCGCAAAGTCGTGTACACGACGGTCGCCGCCATCATGATCATCGGCGCGATCGCGTCAGCACTGGCCCCGAATTTCTTATTCTTGGTCTTCGCCCGACTCATCCTGGGACTGGGCATCGGCGGCGACTACCCGGTGTCGGCGGTCTTGATGAGCGAATACTCCAACCGAGCGGATCGCGGTCGCCTCGTCGGGCTGGTGTTCTCGATGCAGGCGGTCGGCCTGGTCGTCGGCCCGCTCGTCGGCATCATCTTGCTCTCCTCGGGGGTGAGTGACTCTGTGGCGTGGAGACTCCTCCTCGGTCTCGGAGCCCTTCCCGCGGCTGCCGTCATCTACTTCCGCGCGAAGATGCCTGAGTCGCCGCGATTCACAGCTCTCGTGCAGGGCCGGGCCGATCAGGCCGCGAAGGAACTCCATCAATTCGCCGGCGGCGCGCTCGACGCGTCATCGGTCTCGGATGACGGCACACACCTCATGGGGGTTCGTCAGTTCTTCACCAATCCGCGGATGCTCGTGACGCTCGTGGGGACCGCCGGCTGTTGGTTTCTCTTTGACTACGCGTACTACGGAAATACGCTGTCGCTCCCGAGCATCTTGACCGAGGTCTCACCGAACGCGACGATCGAGATGAAACTTTTTCTGACGCTGGCGCTCTTCGTCGTCTTCGCCCTGCCCGGCTACGCGCTCGCAGTGTGGAAGATGGACACGATCGGACACCGACGCCTTCAGTTCATCGGCTTCGCGGTGATGGCCGGTTGCTTCATCCTCCTCGGCGCGGTGCCATCATTGACGACGTCGGTGGCGCCGTTCATCGCGATCTTTGGCATCAGCTATCTCTTCACCGAGTTTGGTCCGAACATGACGACGTTCGTCCTACCGTCCGAGTTGTTCCCCGTGAACATGCGAACGACAGGTCACGGTGTTGCCGCGGGCGTCGGGAAGTTGGGCGCCTTCGTCGGCGTCTTCTTGGTGCCCCAACTCGCGGACCACATTGGTCTTCGCGGCCTGCTCTTCGTGGCCGGTGGCGCCGCGGTACTCGGCTTCCTTCTGACGAAGGTTCTTCCCGAGCCGTCCGGTCGATCACTGGAAGAGATCTCTGGTGAAGACGCGAGTACTCGCGAACCAGAGGCACGCCTCGCCTAGGGCCTGCGCCGCGGCGTGTCGTCCAACTGCTACGGAGTGATCCTCACCACGGTCCCGCAGTCGGCCGGGACATCGTGCACGAACTTCTCACAGGTCGCTGTGACCCACAGGTGTTCGCTCGGACGTGATTGCCCAGACTCGCGACGGCGAGCCCGGTTCCGAATAGAGCAGCGAGTTGATCGCCGTTACTTCGCCGGTCGTGGCGTTTGAGGTCCTGTCGTAGTAGTCGGTCATCCAGACGTCGCGTCCATCAGCACCGCGAATACGTGAGTTCCGCGAGATGAGAGCAGGCGTTGCCACGTCAGGATTGACATGCACTCTGAAGTATTGCGTCATCTCCTGCGTGACGTCGTGCACCGCGTCACGCCAGTTGGGAGCTCAGAGCGGGCGATTGCCTTCCCAGCCGTCTTCGATGCCCTTGCACTTGATGCAGAGCGTTCGGAAGTAACCCTGGCCCGCGGCGGCAGTGCCCTTCTTCTTGATCTCTTGACCAATGGGGCACTCCGACTGGTTATGAAAGACCAGTTCGTCCACATCTTCGATGCCGGTGGTGTGGAATGCTTCAACCTTGGTCATCTTCACCCCCGTGAATCGCCTCTTTGCGTGACACTCGGAGCGTATCGGACTATGAAAGTGGCGATCTCGACGGCGCCGACTTCTTCGCAAACCGCCCTCGTCGCACATTATTCGCACCGTTCTCGGTGCCGGGCTGAAGGAAAAGTTTCATCCGTGTAAGTCGCGCCCTCGCATCGTGTTCACAGAGCGTTCACACGTGTGCACCGGTTTTCGTGGACCAAAAATGATGCGATACCGGTAAGTTGGTCGTGGAAGTCAAACGGGCTGCCAACTCATCAGAGGCGCCGATTTTCGTGGCGGATGCTTACACCTCTGCGATGCGTTGTCACCGGCGAGTGACCAAGGTTCCGTGGTCATCGGCGATGACGTCGAGTGTGGCGAACGATCAGTTGGGGGTAAGACAGAGGAAGCTTGAGTGAGAGGAGACCGGTGACTTTGTTTCGACCTTCGCATATCGAATCGGAAGAACGTCGCAGTGCTCTCGTTCATTCAAGCAGAGGAGTCGCCAATGTTTGAGTTCGAAGAAGAAACCCCCATGAAGGACCACACGACTCGTTCCTACGCGATGGTCTCGACGTATCCGCCCACCCAGTGCGGCATCGCGACCTTCGCCGCGGCCCTCTCGGGCGGGTTGTACGAGTACGGCGACGACGTAGGCATCGTGCGCGTGGGCGCGGACGGTGAGGCGCCGCCGAAGATCGTGGTCGCCGAGTTGACCGACGACGATGGTCGCGAGACGATCGACGCCATTGACGAACTCAACCGCGCCGACGTCGTGATCGTGCAACACGAGTACGGGATCTACGACGGACCCGACGGCGAGTCGATCGTCCCGGTGCTCGAAGGCATCGAGCGGCCGACGATCGTCGTCGCCCATACGGTGCTGGAGCACCCGACGCCGCACCAGCGTTCGGTGCTCGAGGCCATCGTGCGCGCCGCCGACGCCGTCGTCGTCATGACCGAGGCCGGCCGAGTGCGTCTGTGCACGAGCTTCGACGTCGACGCGCGCAAGATTTCTGTCATCCCCCACGGCGCGGCCGTGTCGGACGCGATTCGTCTCGAGGACTCGAAGGAGCGACCCAAGCTGCTCACCTGGGGCCTGCTGGGTCCCGGCAAGGGCATCGAGTGGGCGATCGACGCGATGGCCATGGTGTCGGACATCCGACCGAAGCCGCTCTACGTCGTCGCGGGCAAGACCCATCCCAAGGTCAAGGAGTACGAAGGCGACGTCTATCGCGACATGTTGATAGCGCGCGCGAAGGACCGCCGCGTCGACGTGGTCTTCGATGACAAGTACCGCACGGTCCCCGCGCTCTCGCAATTGATCAGTGAGTCGACCATGGTGATCCTGCCCTACGACTCGCCCGATCAGGTGACCTCGGGCGTGCTGGTCGACGCCATCGCCGCTGGTCGCCCGGTCATCGCCACCGCCTTCCCGCACGCGGTCGAACTGCTCTCGAGCGGTGCCGGCATCGTCGTGCCGCGACGCGACCCCGAGGCACTGGCCGACGCCATTCGCACGGCCCTGACGACGCCCGGCATGGTCAAGGCAATGGCCAGTGAGGCCCGGCGCCTCGCGCCGGAACTTGCGTGGCCGGCTATCGCCGCTCGCTACGCCGCTCTTGGTGAAGAGCTGCTCGATAATCGAGCGCCACTGTCAGCGAACCGATGACCGAGCGACCACGCTTCGACCATCTGGTCGCGCTCACCGACCGTTTCGGCACGTTCGAGCACGCCGAGCACGCGACCCCGCGCCGCGAACACGGTTACTGCGTCGATGACGTCGCGCGCGTCCTCGTCGTCACGGCGCGCGAGCCGACACCCAATGCCTCAGTGCGTTCGTTGGCCCAGGGATCGCTCGCTTTCGTCGGCGACGCCATGGGTCCGCACGGGGAGTGCCACAATCGCCGAGCCGCCGACGGCACCTGGACGAGCGAGAGTTCGACCGAGGACTGCTGGGGCCGCAGTCTCTGGGGTCTCGGCACGGCGGCTGCCAGCATGCAGTTCGCGATCGCCGGACCGGCGCTCGTATTGTTCGAACGCGGCGCCGAACAGCGATCGCAGTACCCACGTTCGATGGCCTTCGCCGTCTTGGGTGCCGCCGCCGTACTCGGCGTCGATCCCAGGAACGCAGCCGCGCTCTCCCTGATGCGCGACGCCGCAGACGCGATGCTTGAGGTGTCTGATGACCCCGCGTGGCCTTGGCCCGAACCGCGCCTGTACTACGCCAACGCCCTGATCCCGGACGCGATGATCGCGGCCGGCGTCGCTCTGGATCGCCCCGACCTCGCGAGTCGGGGACTGTCGCTGCTCGGTTGGCTCTTGGCGCGTGAGACCCGTGACGGGCACCTCTCGGTGACGCCGGCCAGCGGCTCGGGTCCGGGCGACGTCGGCCCAGGGTTCGATCAGCAGCCGATCGAGGTCTCGACGATGGCCGACGCGTGCGCACGCGCCCTGACGGTCGACAGTTCGCCGAAGTGGCTCGAGGGCATTCGGATGGCGAACGCGTGGTTTGACGCTGACAACGACGCGAAAGTTATGATGTGGGACCCCGCAACCGGCGGGGGATATGACGGCCTTCACGCTGAGGTCGCGAATCAGAATCAGGGGGCGGAGTCAACTTTGGCGCTGGTATCAACCCGCCAGCAGGCCTTTGCGCACCAGACTATCTCTACATGAAACAAAACCCCCTCGCGTCACGCTCCGATGTGCATATCGTCCCCGACTCTTCACGGGTCGTGGCGTTACTCTTCGTCGCGGGCCAAGAACTCGGTGGTGCCGAGTCACGCGCCTCGAGCGTCGTGAAGCGAATCATGGCGCTGCCGGAGCCGGACGTGCGTCGACGACTCAAGGACGTCATCACTCGATTCGCGCGCCGGCACCGCGACATCGTGGCGGTGTTCTCCCAACACGCCGAGCGCGTGAGCAGTCGTCTGGATCCGAAAGAAGACCTGAGCGAAGAGCGTTGGCTGTTGCTCGGAGCGTCGTTCACGCACGAGTACTCGCTCGAGGCCGCGTCGGTCTGCAACCCCAGCATCGTGGCGCATCCCGATCAGTCGAACGTGCCCGAGGGTGCTGTGCGATTCGTGATGAGTTATCGCGGCGTTGGCGAAGGTCACCGATCGAGCATCGGGTTTCGCACCGGACTGGTCAGCGCCGACGGCGCGATCACACTCGACCCACGCGGACCATTCCCGATGATCGGCACGGCCCGCGACGGTCTGTTCCATCGCGACGTCTTTCACGCGAGGCTGAAGGCAATGGGTCAAGACGGTGAGAGCGCGGCCTACGTCTTGGACGGGTTGCCAGTCGTGTTCTCGATCGACGAGCTCGAGGCCCGACTGGAGATCTTGATCTCGGAGTTCGATACGCGACAAGACGCGCACACGATCGCGCGCCATCACCGCTCGATCGCGGCCTGCAGCTACGCCGTCTACTTCGACGATGAGATTGACCTCTCTGAGCGAGTGCTCTGGCCGGTCATGTCGGCCGAGGCACACGGCCTGGAAGACGCTCGGTTCGTCCTGTTCACCGAGACCGACGGTTCGACGACATATCTGGCGACCTACACGGCATTCGATGGCGTCCACATCTCCCAACAGCTCTTGAAGACCGATGACTTCTTGTCCTTCGACGCGTCACCGGTGGTCGGCGCCGCCGCCTCGAACAAAGGTCTGGCACTTTTCCCGCGTCGCATCAACGGGCAGTACGCCGCCTTGACGCGTTATGACCGAGAGACCAACGCGGTCTGTTTCTCCGACACGCTCGGTCACTGGGGACGGGCCGTCACCTTCCAGGTGCCGGAGTGGGACTGGGAGGTCGTGCAGCTCGGCAACTGCGGCTCACCGATCGAGACCAGCGACGGCTGGTTGGTGCTGACGCACGCCGTCGGCCCGATGCGCACCTACAGCATCGGCGCGGTGCTGCTCGACCTTGACGATCCCACGAAGATGATCGCGGCCCTGAAGGAGCCGCTCCTCACGGCCTCGGCCGAGGAGCAAGACGGCTACGTGCCGAACGTCGTCTACACGTGTGGCGCCTTGGCCCACGGCGACGTCCTCGTCATCCCCTACGGGGTCGCCGATCACCGGATCAATTTCGCAACCGTGAGCATCGCGGCGCTCTTGACGGCGATGACGCCGAGCGAGCATCCGACGATCGTGGCGAAGGTTCGCCACCGTCGTGTCGAGGACCTAGCCCTCGAGCACTGAGTCGCCGAGGCCAACGCAGTTCGGCTTCGGCCCGGCGTTCACGTTGCCGTAGCGATGATGCGTGATCGACACGCTCTGTTCGAGCAGCCAGCGGGCCATCTCGATGTCGCCACGCTGGACCAGTGCGCGTCGGTCGACGCTCACTCCGTGAGCCAAGAGCCCCACGCTCGGCGACTCTTCATCTGAGAGCCATCGCACTCGACTGAGCGCATCGACTCGAAGCACCAACTGCGATGGGGTCTCGACGAGTGCGTCCGGCGCTGCGGCGACGGGCGCGTTGGCGCTGAAGGTGACGTCGAGTCCCGCGATGCGCACGATGGCGTCGACGAGAGATCGCTGCAGCTCGTCGAAGGAGTCATCGACACGCACGCAGATCGTCTTCGGGTAGCGACGGTAGCGATGGAAGTTCTTCTCGACCGTCAGGCCCGTATGGTCGATCGCCCGCGCGCCGGTCGCGTGCCACCACGACTCGGCCAGTTCGATCGACGATGCTGCATCATTCAGCGGCGCCCAGCGACGCAGTGCGTTGACGTAGTGATGACCGCCGGCCTTCGCGGTCGGACCGACACTGCTGCGACGCCACCCACCGAATGGCTGTCGATTCACGATGGCACCCGTCGTGCCGCGGTTCACGTAGAGGTTGCCGGCCTCGATACGGTCCATCCACAGTTCGCACTCTGACTCGTCCAGTGACTGCAGTCCGGCGGTGAGTCCGAAGTCGGTCCGGTTCTGCCACTTGATGGCGGTCGAGAAGTTCGGCGCGACCATGACACCCAGGACTGGACCGAACCACTCGTGTTGGTGGCTCCATGATCCGGATCGCACGCCGAGCTTCACCCCCGGACTCCACTGCAGACCGGCGGCGTCGAGGGGACGTGGCTGGAGCAACCAACTCTCACCGGGGTCCAGGTGGTGGAGCGCCCGTTCGAGCGCCGGTTCGGCGCTGCGAATGATCGGTCCGATCGAGGTCGAGAGTTCCCAACTGGGACCGACGCGAAGACTGCGCACGGCGTCGGCCAATTGACGCAGGAACGCGGGGTCGTCGTACACGTCACGCACGACGATGGCCAGGCTCGCCGCGCTGCACTTCTGACCGGCGTGACCGAAGGCCGACTGCACGAGGTCGCGCACGGCGACGTCGATGTCGGCGCACGCGCTGATCAACATCGCGTTCTTCCCGCTCGTCTCGGCGAGCAGCGTGATGTCGGGGCGCCAGGATGTGAAGAGCAGCGCGGTGTCAAAGGAGCCCGTCAGTATCACGGCGTCGACGCCGCGGTGCGTGACCAAGCGCTGTCCGTCGTCGTCGTCGCGCGTCGGCACGAACTGCAGGACGTCGCGCGGCACACCGCCGCGCCAGAGTTGTTGCACCAGTTGCCACGCCGTCGCCACGGTCTCGGGCGCGGGCTTCACGATGACGGCGTTACCGGCGGCGAGCGCCGCACAGACGCCGCCCGCCGGTATCGCGTAGGGAAAGTTCCACGGGGGTACGACAAGCACCGTGCCGAGAGGACTCGAATCCTCGAAGTCGACCGCCGACGTTGCGTAGAAGCGTGCGAAGTCGATGCCCTCACTCACCTCCGGGTCGGCTTCGGCTTCGGTCTTGCCGGCGTCGCGTGCCATCACGGCGGTCGTCGAGAGGCGCTCGGATTCCATCACCGACGCACACGAGAAGAGGACTGCCCGACGCTCCTCGATCGAGAGACGGGACCACGTGCTGCCGGCGAGGGCCGCGCACCGTACGGCCTCGTCGACCTGTTCGGCGTTGGCGACGGAGTACCGGTACCACGGCGCCGCGTCGGCGCTCGGATCGTGACCGACTTCATACTCGCTCGTGACGATGGCCTGACCATCGATGACCAGCGGAATCTGAGAGTCGGGCACAGCCAGAACCGCCGCGAAGGCATCAGTGATCGCCTCGAACGCTGCGCTCGATGCGGGATCGAAGTTGGCAACGTTGAAGAACCCTTTGGCGTCAGACGGCGTCGGCTCGACCTGTCGAAGTGAGTCGGTCGAGATGGCGTGGCGCTCACGAATCGACGCGGTGAAGCGATCACGCTGCTCCTGGAACCTGCGTTCGTCGGATCCGATGTCGAAGGCGGCCTTCAAGTAGTTCTCGTCCGACGTGTTCTCGTCGAGGCGGCGAACGAGGTAGGCGACCGCGGATGCGAAGTCGTCGTGTCGCGTGACCGGCGCGTAGAGCAAAACCGACTGTCCCGTCTTGGCGATGGCGAGGGACTCGGCGTTCGCCATGCCCTCGAGCATCTCGACGTCGATCTGTGCCTCGACGCCGCGGGTGCGCGCGACCTCGAGCGCCCACGACAGGTGAAAGAGGTTGTGGCTCGCGATGCCGATGCGCACCGCGTCGGCGTGCTCGGGTCGCAGCGCGGCGTCGATGAGTCGCGCATAACTGGCGTCGACGTCGGCCTTCGAGCGATACGGCGCGGCGCTCCATCCGTGCAGTTCCGCCTCGGTCGTCTCCATGGCCAAGTTGGCGCCCTTCACCAGTCGGACCTTGATGATGCCGCCCGACACAGCGTGACGCGACCGTGACCACTCCACGAGGTCGGCGAAGGCCGCGTGTGACTCGGGTAGATAGGCCTGCAACACGATGCCCGCCGCGATCGCGGAGAACTCTGGTTCGTCGAGGACGTGCTTGAACGCACTGACGGTCAGTTCGAGGTCGCGGTACTCCTCCATGTCGAGGTTCACGAAGGTGCCGTGCGCCTCGGCCTCTCGATACAGTCGTCGCATCTTGGTCGCGACGCGGTCGAGTGAGCCGACGCGGTCGATGGTGATGATTTGGCTCACGACCGATGAGAGCTTGACCGAGACGTAGTTGATCTCGGGTCGTCGAATCATCTCGAGCACGCGCTCGAGGCGTTCGTCGGCCTCGTGTTCGCCGAGCACGGCCTCGCCGAGGACGTTGATGTTGAGTGCGATGCCGTCGCGACGGCGTCGTTGGAGATGCTTTCGTAGCGGGCCGTCTTCGAACGGCAAGATGAGGTCGTTCGAGAGTCGCCGAATCTGAGCGGCCACGGTCTTGATCACGGCCGCCGGTGCCACGCGAGAGGTGGCGGCGAGGAACTTCAGTCCCGCGGCGTTGACGGCGCCGAAGCCCTCCACCGAGGCGTTGGCGGCGGCGCGCCGAAAGATGTTGATCGAACTCTTGACCGAGTTGATGCGCATCACCTCGTCGGTCAGTGTGACCGTGACCTCGATGGCGCGCGGGTCGCGGAAGAGACGCGAGAACCGCCGCCGGTTCGCCTTCTCGTCATGTCCGCGTCGGCGATCGGCCTCGGCGATCAGTGATCGGGCTCGCTCGACAGCGCTGTCCGACAGGACATCGATCGAGGGGTCGGTGGGGATCAGCGACACGGGACCCTCGACGTCTCGGAGGGACTGTCGTCGGTCTGCGTTGACCAAGTCATCTCCATCACCACGTTCTCAATCCTTCAACCGTAGGCGTTGGCACCGGGGCTGATTCGCCGGCTCAGCGTGATCCGGGCACCACAATGTCGTTCAGTGCGCTCGCATCCGGCTCACGACCTCGTCGACGACTTCGGACGTGGAGGCCGAGCCGCCGAGGTCGAAACAGCGGATACCGTCCATCGCGGTCGACAGCGTGGCGCTACGCAGTCGGCGCGAGGCGTCGGTCGCCCGGGGGTCGCCCTGGATACCCGCGTGCTCCAGGACCGCGGCGCACGCCAACAACATCGCCATGGGATTGGCGACGTTCTTGCCCTCCAGTGACGGTGCCGTCCCGTGCGGTGCCTCGGCCATCGCCGTCGTGGGATGCAGGTCCTCGTCGAGTGCCAACAACACCGACTCGGCACCGGCGATGGAACCGAACATCGCGAGCACGAGGTCGCTGAGACAATCGCCGTCGCGGTTGAGTGAGGGGATGACGACACTGCGGTCCCACTGCTCGGTCATGAGACCGGCGTAGGCCGCGTCGATCAACATCGGGTGATAGGCGACGTCGGGGTGCCGACTCGCGGCACGGTCCATCTCCTCTTTCAGCATTCCCTCGTAGATTGCCGAGACGGTCCACTTCGGTCCGCCGTAGACGAGGCCGTCCATCGAGGCCGCGGTGACGAAGGCGAACTCCGCGACCGACTGACAGACACTTCGGTCGATCCGTTCGGTGCGCCAGGCCGATTCCTCGCGCGATCCCGGCTCGCCGTCGCGCCCTTCGGCTGCGCCGTAGGCGTCGCCGACCGCCATGCGGACCACCACGACGGGATGTGAGAGCGAGACCACGGGTGCCACACCGGGAATCCGACGACCGGTGCGCACGATCACCTTGCCGTCGATGCCCTCACGCAGGATCCGGTTCGGTGAACCAACGCTGCCGATCTCGGTCGGCGTGATCGTCGCTGCCTTCAGTCCGAGTCCCGTCTCGAGCATCGCGGCGGCGGCCTCATGAACGACGGCATTATTGGTGGCGCGCCGCTTCTCAAGGGAGAGATCGAAGCGAACGAGCTCGACGTCGAAGCCCAACACATCCGGCTCGAGCACCCGCAGGGCCTCTTCGAGTAACTCTTGGCCGGTCTGGTCGCCTTCACAGACGACGATCGAGTTTGTTTTCATGCACCGAGGTTACTGAAGCCGTCCTACAGCGAGCGCGGCGTCATCACCTCACGCGTCGCGCGATCAGACCGAGACGCTGGAGGAGTTGGTCGACGATCGCTGCGCCAGCACTCGGCTCAGCAACGCGGCCGCCTCGCGAACGCCTTCGACGCCGGGTACGCTCGCGTCCTCATGTTCGATGCTGAGCGTGCCGTCGAAACCGACGCTCGCGAGCGTGTCGACGAACCTCGTCCACCACTCGATGTCGTGCCCTCGCCCGACGGTGACGAAGTTCCACGCCCGCTCGTCGACGAAGGGCAGCGTGAGCGGCTCGAGGCGTGAGCGCACGGCCGAACGATCTTCGACGCGCGTGTCCTTGGCGTGCACGTAGAAGACCGCCGGGCCGAGCGCCTCGGCGGCCTTCAATGGATCGGCGCCCATCCAGATCAAGTGGCTGGGATCCAGGTTCGCCCCGACGATCTCTCCGATCTCCTCTCGAAGGCGAAGTACGCCCGGGACGCTGAAGACGATCTGGTTGCCGTGCATCTCAATCGCCAGGCGTGTCACGCCGTTCGCGGCAGCGAAGGCGGCGAGGTCGTGCCAGTACGGAATCGCGACGTCGTTCCACTGGTAGTTCAGCATCTCGGTGGTCTCCGGTGGCCACGATGTCGTAATCCAATTCGGCATCTGGTCGGTAGGGGTACCGCCCGGGAGACCCGACATCAGCACGATGGTCGTGACCCCGAACTCCCCGGCGAGTCGGATGACGTCGCGCACCATCTTGTCGTTTCGCCTGCCGTCGCGCGGGTGGAGTTGATTGCCGCTCGCGTTCAGCGCGGAGATGCGAAGCCCCCGCGACGCGACCGCCGCGAGGAAGTCGGATCGCCCGCGTCGACTTTCCAAGAGTGTCGGCACGTCGATGTGGGGTGACGTTGACCAATTTCCCGCGGCGAACTCGACGCAGGAGATCCCGGCCTCGTTGGCGAGGTCGAGCGTTTCGTCGAACGTCAGGTCCTCAACGCTGTCGGTGAGCAGTCCGATATCCATGGTGACTCAGTTCGCCCACGCAGGCAACGCGCTCGGCATCGGCACCGATTGACCGGTGATGTGCGACGTCGCGATCGCGCGACATAGTGCGATGTCGTGTAATCCGTCGATGATGTTGGTGCGTGGGTCTCGCCCCGAGCGGATCGCCGACTCGAACTCGACGAGTTCGCGCTTGAAGGCCTCTTCGTACGAGAGCGTCTCGTTGGTGCGCCACGAGTGCGGGGAGCCGTCTTCGCCACCCTCGATGGTCAACAGGCTCGGCATCGCGCGTAGGTACGGCGAGGGGAGTGTCAGGGTCACGCGCTTGTCGAGGGCGTAGAAGGCGAGTTGTTGCTTGTAGTGCGCCATCCCGGGTAGGTCGACCCAGGACATGTGGACCTCCGTCGGACCGAAACCGAGGCTGATCTCACAGACCGTGCGCCCCAGGCGTGCGTGATGCACGACGTCGGGCTCGCCGAGTGCGCCACGCAACATGTTGAGTTCGTGCACCAGGTTGTCGAGCAGCATCCACCGGTAACAGAAACGGGCGTCGTCGTCACCCTCGGGCAGCGCGGCCAGGAGTCGCTTGGCGTCGTCGTCTTTCAGGGCCGCGAGCACGTCTGGCGCCGGTGGCGTCATCGGCGTGAGCGGGTAGGCCTGCACGTAGGGCTGGAAAGGACTCTCGAGGGTCGTGACCGATACGAGGCGCAGGTCCTCCAACGGCAGGTACTCGAGTAGGCGTTCGTAGGCCGGGTCGTAGCGCTTCATCGTGCCGACCATGAACCGGACGCCGGCCTCACGCACGGCTTCGAAGAGCTCCTCGCCCTCGGCCAGGGAGAGACAGAGCGGCTTCTCTACGAAGACATTGGAGCCGGCCTTCGCCGCCGCGACGGCGATCGGTGCGTGGCTGCCCGACGTCAGGACCATGACGACGTCAAGGTGCTCATCGACGAGGTCCTGCCAGGAGGTGAAGACCTTCTCCACGCCGTACATCTCGGCACAGGCCCGGGCCGTCGCCTCAGAGATGTCGCACAGGGCCGCGATTTCGTAGCGGTCCCGAAGTTCGGCGAGGTGGGGGAGGTGCATTACCTGGGCGATCACGCCACAGCCAACGACGCCAACCTTGAGTCGTTCTGTCATGTCTGATCCTTTCGGCCGGCGTCGTCCGGAGTACGCCATCGTTTCCGCAATCGTTTCCAGCGCCACGGCAGTATGGCATCGGCGACGTCAATTGTCAACGTTTGTATGGGAAGTATACCGCGTGGGTGCCTTGACAGCATGAGGACTCGGTGGTACCGTCCATCAACGGAAACGATTGCGCTATCGTTATCGGCAAATCAGCGACTGGTTTGTCCGGGGCGTCGCGGTTAACGAATAGGGGGCAACATGCGAAGTACTCACAATCTTGGATTCAAGAGAAAGGTTGGAGTGCTCGCCGCCACCGGCCTGATGCTCACGACCGGATTGGTCGCGATGGGCGCCGGATCGGCCGGGGCGTCTTCGAAAGTCACGCTCACGTTCTGGGAGAACTACGGCACCCAACAGACCCTGCTCGGCACCGCGAAGAACCTCATCTCGGCCTACGAGAAACTGCATCCGAACGTCACCATCAAGATGGTGAGCCAGCCCGCGGACAATTACTTCGCGCAACTCCAGACGGCAGCCATCGCCGGCACTGGCCCGGACCTGGCCGTCATGTGGACGGGTCTCTATCTCCCGCCGTACGCCAACTTGCTCGCGAACTTGCGTCCGTACTTCCCCAAGTCAGAGATCGCGAACATCGAAGGCCTGAAGTGGGGAGCAAACGACTTCAACGCGAACTCCGCCATCCTCGCCGCCCCGGTCGACGCCCAGTTCTACATGGGCTTTTACAACAAGAAGGACTTCGCCAAGGCCGGTATCAAAACGCCGCCGCGCGACTGGAGCCAGCTGCTCGACGCGTGCACCGCGTTGAAGAAGGTGGGCATCACGCCAATGGCCTACGGCACCGGATCCGCGTCGTACTCAGGTGAGTTCAACCCGTGGTACTCCTTCAGTTACATGATGATGGCCCTCCCGCCAAGTCAGTGGCACAGCCTGTACAGCGGCCAGATCCCGTGGACGTCCTCGGTCGTGCAGAGCCAGTTGAAGATGTGGCACGAGATGTACACGAAGGGCTGCGTGAACTCCGACGCCCTCACCGACCGCAACAACGTCGGTCAGTTCGTGGACGGCAAGGCCGCCATGGCACCCGACGACGGTAGCTGGGACGTCGCGCAGTACACCCAGCAGATGGGCTCGAACGTCGGCGCGATGGTGCCGCCGTTCTCGACCAAGCCGATCAGCAGCGTCGTCTTCTTCCCGGGTGACGCCATCTCGGTCCTGAAGAACTCGAAGAACGTTCCGGCCGCCGCCGCGTTCCTCGCCTTCATGGATTCAGCTGCCGGAGCGGTGCAGATCGCCAAGGCCGGACTGATCCCCGACATCACGGGCTATCACTCGACGAACGCACTCAACGACGAGATGCTCGCCTTCGTGAGCCAGGATCACTACACGGTGTACCCGATGCTCGACAACGTCACGCAACCGAACATCGTCAACGTCGGTTATCAGGCACTGCCCGCGGTACTCGTCGGTCAAGCATCGGTCAAGCAGGCGACCAACGAGTTGGCGGCACAGCACAACCAACTGCCCGCCAACCAGCGTGGCTCCTACGGAGCGTATTTCAAATAGTCGTTCATAGTTGAACTAGGAAGGACGCCGTGGCTCTGATTGACGTAGCCCGTCGCCCCTCCAAGAGAGGTCCACTCGGCAGTGGTGGTGCCGGGTGGATCCTCTCATTGCCCGCGTTGTTGGCGGTGGCCGGTCTCTTGATTCTCCCCATTGGACAGGCCGTGTACTACAGCATGACCAACTGGAACGGGCAGACCTCGACGTGGATCGGCCCGCGGGCGTACCTCAATCTCTTCGAGGACCCGACGTTCCTACGAGTGCTCGAGAACAACGGACTCTTGCTTCTCGCGATGCCCTTTGCGATCATCGTGCCGCTCGCGATCGCCTTTCTCTTGCACGAAGAGATCTGGGGTTGGCGGTTCTTCCGTTCGGTGGTCTTCATCCCGACCGCGATCTCGTGGGTGATCATCGGTCTCGTCGCGGCGCAGTTCTACGCCGTGAAGGGGATCTTGAACGGGATGCTGTCCTCGGTCGGACTCGGCTTCATCAAGACCGACATGCTGGGCAACACCCATCAAGCGATCTTCGCTATCGCCATCACACTGATCTGGAGTCAGCTCGGGACGAACACGATCATCTTCATCACGGGACTCGCCGCCCTAGATCCGACGTTGGCCGAGGCCGGACGAGTCGATGGCGCAAGTTCGTTTCGCATCTACCGGAAAATCATCATTCCCCAGATGATGCGCTTCATCCAGTTCGCCTTCGTGATCACGGTGCTGACCGCGTTCACGGCGATCTTCAGTCTGATCTTCGTCATGACCGGCGGCGGACCGAACTACGGCTCGACGACCCTTGAGTTCTACGTGTATCAGCAGGCCTTCAATCAAGGTGACTTCGGCACCGGCGCGTTGCTCGGTGTGTTGCTGTTCGTCCTCGTGGCGACGGTGAGCGTCATCCAGATTCGATTGCTGCGAGTCAAGACGTGACGACACTCGACGTTCGCATGAACGCCGTCGAGGACGACGCGTTGGTCGGCGCGCGGCCGCGACGCATCCGACCGGCGCGCATCATCTTGTTCTTGATCATGGCGTGCGTCGCGATCGTGATGCTCTATCCGTTCTTCTACATGATCGTGAACTCGTTCAAGACCCAAGCGCAGTACGACGGCGCGCGCAGCGGATTCTCCATGGCGAGTTGGCGCCTGCTCTTCGACTCTGAGCCGATCTTGCGCGAGCTGCTCAACTCACTCATCGTCACGGCTGGTGCCGTCGTGTGCGTCGTGGTGATCAGCACCGCGGCCGGGTTCGCGCTCGCGAAGATTCGCTTCCGGTTCCGCACCGTCGTCTTCCTCGCGATCGTCTCGTGCATGTTCGTGCCGTTGCCGTCGATCATCATCCCGGAGTTCATCAACGTCGCGAAGCTCGGACTACTGCAGACCTACTGGGGTGCGATCATCGTCTACGCAGCCCTCGGTCTGCCATTCTCGATCTTCTTGATGACGACGTACTTCCGTGGCATCCCCGACGAGCTCATCGAAGCGGCGTCGGTCGACGGCGTGCCCTTCACCAAGATGTGGTGGAGCCTGGGCGTGCCACTGGCGCGACCAGCGATCTTCACGGTGGCCGTGCTGCAATTCATTCAGATTTGGAATGACCTGCTCGTGGGACTTCTGTTCTTGGAGAACACGGACGATCGAACGGTGACCGTCGGACTGGCGTTGTTGTCGTCCGGTCGCGTCGCGAGTGTGCCGGTGCTGATGGCGGGCGCGGTGATGAGCGTCATTCCACCGATCGTCGTCTACATCCTCTTCCAGAAGTATCTCGTTCGTGGCATCACGATGGGGATGGGGAAGTAACTCGTCCGCGCGGATCGTCGAAGCCGGCGTGCTTGAGCGCCTGCAGCGTATCGAACGCGCAGCCACAGGAACGCCGAATCACGAGCGAGACCGGAAGTCGAACGTCACTGAACGGCGCGTTGTCGTTCTCGAACGCCGCCACGAGCAGCCGCGCGCTACGTTCGCCCATGGCGAGGGTGTCGTAGGTGATCGCGGTCAATGCCGGCTCGAGCAACGCACCCACTTCGGGGTCGTCAAAGGAGACGATCGCCATGTCCTCGGGCAACTGCAGTCCGCGACTTCGCGCCGCCGCGAGTGCGCCGAGTGCGAGTTCGGCGCTGGCGGCTATGAGTGCCGTCGGCGGATTCTCGAGGTCGAGTTGGTGCAGGGTCTGTTCGACACCACTGCGCACACTCCACTCGCCCTCACTCTCGTGTTCGGGCGCGACCAGGAGACCGCGCCGCGCCATCGCGCTGAGGAACCCTTCGCGGCGTTCGCGCCCGTCCGTGCGGTCGGGCCGTCCCCCGAGAAAGGCGATGCGCTTGTGGTCGTGGACTTCGGCGAGGTGATCGACCAACATGGCGATGCCGTCGCGATTCTCCAACGTGATGCTGCCCGCGCCGGCGCCCTCGACCGTCTCGTCGATGAAGACGCACGGCGTGCCGCGCAGCAGGTCCGAGAAGCCGACGGCCGTCAGCGGCGTGGTGGTGATCATGATGCCGTCGACCCAGTGGCCGATCAGGGTGTCGATCGCGTCGGCGACGCCCTCGGCGTCCTCTCCGGAGTCGATCAACACCAACTGGTAGCCGGCCTCTTTCAAATAGGCCTGAGCCCCTTGGACGATCGTGGCGTAGAAGTGGTGTGCGACGTTGGGGACGATGAGGCCGACCGTGTTGGAGCGACGTGACTGCAGCGATTGGGCGAAGGGCGATGGCCGAAAGCCGAGGCGGTCGGCCGCTTCGAGCACGGCGGCACGCGTCGAGTCCGAGATCTCCCCTCGACCGTTCAACGCTCGCGATGCGGTGGTCGTGGAGACGCCGACGAGTTGGGCGACATCGGCGAGTCGAACCCTCGAATGACGTGCCATCTGGTGGACGTCCTCTCACCTGAATAGTTGCGGAAACTCCACTACAGCCCTTATTCTAACAGGCCTTTGCTCACCGTGACCGATACCGGACCGGTTCAGTCGACGACGGCGTCGCCGGTCTCGGGGTCGAAGAAGTGCAGACGGATCGGATTGACCGCCAGCCGTACTCGATCACCGTGCGCCACCGTTGCACGCGGTTCGATCCGAGCGACGCCCTGGGCGGTTTGCAAGGTGGCCGGTGTCAGGTCGTCATCGTCTTCCATCGCACCTTCGACCTCGACGCGCTGGGCGTCGATCGAGAAGTGGATCAACACGTCCGACCCGAGCGCCTCGACGAGTTCGACGTCGCCTTCCAGGGTCGAGGTGCCGTTCACGAGTACGCCCGATCCATCGACGACGGCCATCGGGAGATCCTCGGGACGAATGCCGAGCACGATGCGACGATTCGCGTACGCGCGCACCCCGGGGCGGTGACCCACGACCTCGTCGGTGAGCTCGATGCGTTGGCTGCCGATGACGACCGCGCTCGCGCCGTCGGTGATGTGTGCCTCGAAGAGGTTCATGGCCGGCGAGCCGATGAAGGCCGCGACGAAGAGATTATTCGGATTGTCATACAGGGCTTGGGGTTTGTCGCACTGCTGGAGGACGCCGGCGCGCAGTACCGCGACCCGGTCGCCCATGGTCATCGCCTCGACCTGGTCGTGGGTGACGTACAGCGTCGCGACGCCGAGGCGTCGCTGAATGCGCGTCACCTCGGCGCGCATCTGCACGCGCAGCTTCGCGTCGAGGTTCGAGAGTGGTTCATCCATCAAGAAGACGCTCGGTTCGCGCACGATGGCGCGCCCCATGGCCACGCGCTGTCGCTGGCCGCCCGAGAGCTGACCGGGTTTGGAGTCGATCAACTCGCTCAGTCCGAGGATCCCCGCCGCCGTGGTGACCTTCTCCTTGATCTGCGCCTTCGGCAACTTCTTGGTCCGCAGGGCGAAGCCGATGTTCTCGCCGACCGTCATGTGCGGATAGAGCGCGTAGTTCTGGAAGACCATGGCGATGTCGCGGTTCTTCGCCGAGACGTTATTGACGACCTTCTCGCCAAAGCGCAGTGTTCCGCGACTGATCTCCTCGAGACCGGCCACCATTCGAAGCGCCGTCGTCTTGCCACAGCCCGAGGGTCCAACGAGGACCATGAACTCGCCTTCGGCGACATCGAGATCGAGCGAGTGGACCGCTTCGAAGCCGTTCGGATAGACCTTGGTGATCTTGTCCAAGCTGATTTGTGCCATCAACTGCCCTTCGCCTCGGGGTGCGCGAACGGCTCGAAAATCGGCCGTTCAGATGAGGAAAATCATAGTGCCTGGGCGTGACGAAAGTCCAGTAATTTACTGGACTTTCGGCGATTTTCGCGGGTCAGTTCCGCACGGAAAATTAGGTCGTCAGATGGACTTCGGAGGGATCCAAATGGCGGCCGATTCGTCGCCGTAGGCGCTGCAGTCGCCCTCGAGGTACTTGATGCCGACCCAACCTGAGATGAGCGCGTCGAGAGCGTCTTCGAATCGCTTCAGCGCCGTCGACGCGTAGTTCTCGAGGTCGTTCTTCGGGGGCAATGGGAGGTCAATCCTCGCGATCGTGACGGAGAGTTCGTCGAGGACCTTGCGCCAATTCTTCACGATGCGTCGTCGCCGTTCGGCGGCGGTCTTCTCGGGCCAGTACTCGTTGGCGCGTCCGATCTTGTACTTATACCGAAAGTCCTTGCCCAAGAGATGCAACAACGCAGGGTGGGGGTAGACCTCGGCCAGGACGTAGGTGCTGCCCACCGGTGTCTCGACGGTCGCGACCGGATAGCCGAGTTCCTTGAACCGTTCGGTCAGTTGACGTCCGATCTCGCCGGGGCGCACGTCACTGGGTGAGTGCGTACTGCAGCCCTTGGAGCCGAACTTCACGGAGACGGCACTGTCGGCTTCGCGACGCTTGTGGATCGCGGTCAGCGCGACCGGCATGTCGATCGTGACAAGTTCGACGGACTCGCCGCCCAGCAGCGTCTTCGCAGCGTTCATCAGCGCGTCGACGTCAGGTCGACCGGCGCTGGGTACTTTGGTCCAGTCGACGGGCGTGCCGTTGGCCAGTTCGATGAACTGGCTGTAGCTCGGTGCGAGACCGACGCACCTCCAACGATCTTTCACGAGTTGCAGTACGGCGACACCGCTCGGTTCAGTGGCAGTCCACGCCGGATCGAGGGCCAGGATGCTCGTCATCCTGGGCAGGTTATACCTTTGCGCACGGTTGCGGCGGCGTGTGTCGAGCGGTCCTCAACGTCAAAAATGTTTGTCCCGAGCCCGGGTAGTCTCAGGCAAAGTGGCCTCATCGCGAAACGATCTGGTGCGTAGAGCTCTGCACGCGCCGCGCCGCGGCCTCGACGAACTGATCCGACGTCGTCAGCGTCACCTCTGGCGGGTCATTGGCAACGGCTTCACGCGACCGCTGCTCGATCGCTGCGGATTCCTTCGCGCCCGGCGTCTCGACGGCATCAACCGACTTCGCAGTATCGCGGGTCTCGAGTTGATGCTGCAGTACCGGCCTTCGCCATCTGACGGACAGTGGTCTCCACGCCGACTGAACCAGCTCGCCCGTGAGCTCCGATCACGCTCGTACTTAGAGATTGGCGTCTTCGAAGGTGAGACCTTCGCCAACGTCGCGACGCGACGTCGCTTCGGCGTCGACCCTCACCCACTGTTCGACGCGTACTACTTGCCCAAAGGCGCGACGTTCGCCGTCATGACCAGTGACGAGTTCTTCGCCACGATCCGACCTTCCAAACGATTCGACCTCGCGTTCGTCGATGGTCTCCACACGGTGGACCAGACCTATCGAGATCTGATCAACGTCTTCGCACATCTTCGCCACGGCGCGGTGCTCATCGACGACACGGTGCCGATCGACGAGATCTCGGCGATCCCCGACCAGGCCGAGTCCTACCGAGAGCGCGAGGCCGCCGGCCTCGAAGGTCGGCCGTGGCACGGCGACGTGTGGCGCGTCGTGACGCTGCTCGATCGATTTCACCCTGAGTTGGAGTGGCGCACCATCATCGACGACGGCAATCCGCAAACGCTCGTATGGCGCCGACGTCGCCGTGCAGTGGTGCGCGCGGCATCCGACGACGACGTTGAACGCGCCAAGTTGACGTCCTATGCCGATGCGTTCCGTGCGGGTGTGCCGTCGTACTTCCATGCCACGACGGAGTCGTTGGCGTTGTCGGATTGCGTGCGATCACTACGCGCCAAAGGTCGCTGAAACTTCACTCGACCTCGGATGCTCTCGACACGTTGGGACTTTCGACCTAGGAATTTCCGTGAATTTAAAGGGTCATGGCTCTTATGTTGAACATTGAAGGTCATTCAAACGGCCCTTGACCCTGGGAAGACCCAACAGCGTCGAGACCATCTGACAAGACCGAACACGAAAGAGGGATATTTCATGAACAGTCTCATAACAATCTTCGGTAACCCCGCTGAGCGCACCACCCCTGGTGTCTTCGGATGGTTGCGCGAGTCAAAGATCGCTTCCGTCGCATGGCTCGCCGTGCGCGTATGGGTCGGGATCATGTGGATACAGGCGGGCGTGGCCAAGGTCTGGGGCGCCGAGAATCCGGCGTTCCTGCACAACAACGGAGCCGGCGTTGCCGGGTTCGCTGGTCACGGTGCTGCGGCCTACAGCTGGTGGGGTAGTTTCCTGCACAGTTTCGTCGTGCCCAACGCCGCGTGGATCGCCGTGCTCGTGGCATTCGGTGAACTCGCAATCGGGCTTGGACTCGCGTTCGGTTTCCTCACCCGCACCGCCGCCATCGCCAGTCTGGCGCTGTTGTTCACCTACATCATGTCGGGAACGGCGAGCGTCTGTGGCTTCTACGCACTGTGCGCGATCATCGTGCTCGCCACGTGGCGCACGTCGACGTGGATCGGTGTCGACGGCCTCATCGCGGGATGGCGTCAACGTCGTCATCACACTGTCGAAGTTGGCACGGCGTCAACCGTGACGGCAACCCCGGCACCGGAGCTCGTTTCCGTCGGCTAATCCGCAGTACGCAAAAGGTTCACGACGCTCCCCCAGGCGTCGTGAACTTTTTCGTTTTCGACGAGGCGCTGAGGGCTCGCTCCAGTGCCTCGTCGAGATCGGTCCAGAGGTCGACCGGGTGTTCCAGCCCGACGCTGAGTCGCAACAGTCCGCCGGGCACGATCTCTTCGCCCTTCCACCGTGCGCGTCGATCGATCGTCGACTCGACGCCACCGAGACTCGTGCCACCAACGATCAACTGCAGTGACGAGACGACGCGGTCCGCGCTCTCGGCGTCGTGGACCTCGAAGGAGAGCATCGCGCCGAAGCCGCCCATCTGGGAGCTCGCGCGCTCAAAACCTGGATCGTTGCTGAGTCCCGGATAGCGCACGCGCTCCACGTGACGGTGGTCATCGAGCCGTTCGGCGAGTTCGGCGGCGGTGCGCTGCTGGCGAGCGAAGCGAACGGGCAGCGTGCGAAGACCACGTAATGCGAGATACGCCTCCATGACACCGGGGATCGCGCCGTGAGCTGTGCGCCACTCCACGAGCGCTTCATGCAGTGGCGCGTCAGCGACGATGACCGCTCCCATGAGAAGGTCGGAGTGCCCACCGATGTACTTGGTCGCCGAGTGCACGACGGCGCTCGCGCCGAGGGACAGCGGCTGTTGCAACATGGGCGTCGCAAAAGTGTTGTCGACGACAGCGAAGAGTCCAACGTCGCGCGCCGCTCGCAGAATCGCCGGCAGATCCGCCACGCCCAGCAGGGGATTGGTGGGGGACTCGAGCCAGAGCACGTCGGCGCCGTCGATCGCGTCGAGCACCTCGTCGGTGTTGACGACGTCCACGGCGCGGGTGTGCAATCGGCCCTCCTTTTCCAGACGCTCCAAGAGGGCACGCGTGCCGTTGTACCCGTTACTCGGATAGACGACGGTGGAACCGAGCGGGAGCGGCGCGAGCAGCGCCGACACCGCAGCGAGGCCCGAGGCAAAAGAGACGCACCGACCACCCTCGAGTTCGCCGAGGGTCTCTTCGAACGCGCTCCACGTGGGATTCCCCCAGCGTCCGTACCCGAGGTCACCGCCGTCGCGGTACGTCGAGGCGAACGTCGGGGGCACGTTGAAGGGTCCACCCGGGGTCGGTGCGCGACCGGCCACGATCGCGAGCGTCTCGGCGTGCCACTTGGATTCGGTCATGACGCCAGTATTGCGGACGCGAAAAAGCCCGCGCCTCCGAGTCGAACTCGAAGACGCGGGCTGCGTCTCTTAGGACTCGTCGTCCGCCAATAGGCGATAGATCGCGCGTCGGGCGTCGGCCAAGACGGCGGTCGCCTTCTGGGTCTGTGCGTCCGATCCGGCCATCGCCACTTGGCGAACGGCGTGCATCACCTGTCGAAGCGTTCCAAACAGGTCCGACGTCGCGTCACTGACGTCTGCGGCCGCGGTCTCCCACGGCTTGCCGAGCGTCACGCGGTCCTTTTCCACCAGGGCTTTGCCCGAGGCGGTCAAGTTGTACGTCTTTCCCGAGTCGGTCGAGACGATCTCGACGAGACCCTCGTCTTCGAGCTGTTGAAGGATCGGGTAGACCGATCCGGGGCTCGGACGCCAGGCGCCGTTGGAGCGCTCGCTCAACTCTTGGATGATCTGGTAGCCATTGCGGGGTGACTCATCGAGCAGGACCAAGACGGCCGCTCGCACGTCGCCGCGGCGAAGACGCTGACGTCCGCGCGGGAAACCGCCTCGGAACATCTCATCGCCTCGGCCGAATGGGCCTCCGCGGTGTCCACCGGGACCGCGACCGCGTCCGCGACCGCTCCCACGGGGACCACGGTCTCGTTCGGAACGCTCACCGTGATTGTGTTCATGAAATTCGTGATTCATTGATTTCTCCTTTGTTGTAAATCAGAATATAACGATATATCGTTATCGCACGTTTGTCAAGGGGTACATCCCCTATTTTTGGAATACACCTCTAATCAGGGACTATCGGGAGGCGAGAAGCGAAGTGCACTCGCGAAGGTGGCACACGTCAGCGCCGCAAAGACCGCCAGCACCACCGGTACGACCCGAATGCCGAAGGTCGAGACCATCAGACTCTGCAGGGCCGGACCGATCACGCCGCCGGCCATCATGCACAGGATCAACAGTGCGACACCGTCGTCGTCGTGGGGACAGAGTGTGGAGTACCACACGAGTCCTAACGGGTACACCAGCGCAAAGGACAACCCCACCAACGGATACATGTACGGCGCGACACCGGTCACGACCGCGAGCAGACAGAACGCGACCGCGCTGGCGAGTCCGCCGAGGACCAGTCGGTGATCGGAGTGGCGGCGACTCAGGGGACCGGCGAGGACCCGGCCGAGCGCCAGTCCGAGCCAGAAACCAGCCGTGACGATGCTCCCGAGCGACGCGGAGTAGCCAATGCGGTGCAGGTGGGGCGCGATCCATCCGGCGGTCGTGGTCTCAGAGGCGACGTAGAAGATGTAGGCCGCGATGAACGTGCTCAATATCGCGCGCCGCTTCGTCCGGCTGACGACGAGCTCACTGTGGCGATGTTCGATCGACAGCGGTGGCGCGATCAAGCCGCGATTGCCCAAGGTGAGGATCAGCAGCGCGGCGGCGACGGCGACGTAGAGCACTCGGTAGTTGTGGGGACGAACGAGGACGACGAGCAGCGGCCCGATGACCGCGCCGAGACCGTAACCGGCGTTGGTGATGCTGAGACGTCGACCGCGTCCGCTCACTTTGGTGCGAACGAGCAATGAGATGAGCGAGAAGTCGACGCCGCCGAAACCCACACCGAGCAGGAAGACGGACGCGACGAACTCGACCCAGTGCGACGAGAGTGCGGCGCCGCATGCGCCGAGCACGGTGATCACCAGCGTCGCCGACACGACCGTCGCACCTCTGAAGCGCTTCATCGCGACCCAGCCGATGGGCACACCGCAGAATGCGCCCCCAAAGTAGACGCTCAAGACAATGCCCGTCGCCGCGAGCGACAAGTGGAATCGATGCGCCAACGTGACGAGGAGCGGCCCGAGCAGCGAGGAGATCGTTCCGAAGACGAGGAGGTCGAGCGTGGCACTCGTGATCGCCAGTGGACGGAACGTGACTTCTGTGGACGGCGCGTCCGGTACGTGTGGTGAACTCATCGTCGAGGGTTCACCGCGCCCTTGACGAGGTCACGTCGTGGGGCGAAAGTACTCGCGCTGCTGCGTGTGCTCAGACTCGTAGCGGTTCAAGGCGTCGCGCGTGGCGGCGCGCGTCGACACTTGTGCGACAGGGACGTCCCACCACGACGCAGAATCCGGGGCCGCCACCATTGGGTCCGTCTCGATATGGATCACGGTGGTCTCGGTATTGGACCGCGCGACCTTCAATGCGTCACGCAGCTCATCGATCGTCGTCGCGCGGATCACCTGGGCGCCGAGGCTCACGGCATTGGCCGCGAGGTCGATGGGGAGTTTGGCACCGGTCAACTGTCCCGATGCGTCACGCATCCGGTAGTTCGTGCCGAAGCGTTCGACGCCGACCGACTCTGAGAGCGCGCCAATGGACTGAAAGCCGTGATTGACCACGAGGACGACGATGATCTTGATTCCCTCTTGGACGGCGGTCACCAGTTCGGAATTCAGCATCAGGTACGACCCGTCACCGACCATCACGTAGACCTCACGATCGGGGGCGGCCATTTTCACGCCGAGACCGGCGGCGATCTCATAGCCCATGCACGAGAACGCGTATTCGACGTGATAGCCCTTCGGATCTCTCGTGCGCCACAGTTTGTGCAGGTCGCCCGGCAGGCTTCCGGCGGCCCCGACGACGACGTCGGCGTCGCTGCTCGACTCTTCGACGGCGCCGACCACCTCGCTCTGTGCCGGCAGCGGTCCGTGACCCAATCGATACGACGTCTCGACGGTCTCATTCCACTCTCGTGCGAGGTCTCGATACTCGTGCTCGTAGTCGGGTGCGACGCGCCACGACGTGATCTGCCGGCTCAGTTCCTCGAGCGCGGCACGGGCGTCGGCGACGATCGCGAGGGCTGAGAGCTTCGTGGTGTCCGAGGGTGTCACGTTGATGTTGATGATGTCGACGTCGGGGTTCTGGAACACGGAGTGCGACGCCGTCGTGAAGTCGCTCCAGCGCGTGCCGATGCCGATCACGAGATCGGCGCTACGAGCGATCGCATTCGCGGCCGTCGTTCCTGTGGCGCCGAGCGAACCGAGGCTCTGCGGGTCGTCGAATCGAAGCGAACCCTTCCCCGCCTGCGTCTCGGCGACGGGGACACCCGTCGCGTGGGCGAACTCGGCCAGTGCGGGCGTGGCCCCGCTGTAGATGACGCCGCCGCCCGCGACGATCAGCGGTCGCTCGGCCGAGCGGAGCTTCGTCGCGAGTCGTTCGACGAGTTGCAATTCCGGTGGCGGACGTCGAATCCTCCACACGCGCGCGTCGAACAGCGATGCTGGGTACTCCCATGCTTCGGTCTGTACGTCCTGGGGTAGCGCCAGTGTGACGGCGCCGGTCTCGGCGGGATCGGTGAGCACGCGCATGGCGTGCAACAGTGCCTCGGGCAGTTGTTCCGGTCGCCAGATTCGATCGAAGTACTTCGAGACCGGACGCAGGGCGTCGTTCACCGAGATATCGAGTGAGGTGGGGTCCTCGAGTTCTTGCAGGACCGGGTTGGCGCGCCGCGTCGCGAAGACGTCGCCGGGCAATAACAACACGGGGATTCGATTGGTGGTGGCGACCGCGGCGCCGGTCACCATGTTGGTCGCGCCGGGTCCCACCGATGACGTGCACGCGAAGGTCCGTAGGCGATTCGACATCCGTGCGTAGCCCACGGCGGTGTGGACCATAGCTTGTTCGTTACGCGCCAAGTAGTACGGGAAGTCGTCGCCACTCTCGAGGAGCGCTTGACCGAGGCCGGCGACGTTGCCGTGACCGAAGATGCCGAAGCAACCGGCGAAGAAACGCTGTTGCTCACCATCGCGTTCGACCGACTGCGCGCGCAGGAACCGTACAAGTGCTTGAGCGACGGTGAGTTTCATCGCACGCCTTTCGAGGACGTCATTGGCAGTCGCGGATCAACGGCCTGGTCGTGCCAGGATCCTCGTACCCAGTCGTGTGTCGGGTCGTCACAGAACGCCATCGTTCGTTCAGCAGCGGGTCCGGCGAGCACGTTCAAAAAGTACAGGTCGTAGCCCGGTGCCGCCATCGTCGGACCGTGATAGCCAAAGGGGATCAAGATCGTGTCGCCGCTCGACACTTCGGCGAGCACGTCGATCTGACGATCGGGTCCGGAGCTGTAGACACGCTGATAGCCGCCCGGACCCGGCTGGCCGAACGACGAGCCTCCGCGGACCTCGAAGTAGTAGATCTCTTCCAACACCGCTTCACCGGGACGTTCTTCGTCGTGCTTATGCGGTGGATAGGACGCCCAGTTCCCTCCGGGAACGAGTACCTCGACCGCGACGAGGCGGTCCGTCTCGAAGGCGTCGGGCGCTGCGAAGTTATTCGCTTGGCGACTCGCCGAACCGGCGCCACGAAGTTCGACCGGCACGTCGTCGGCGCTGGCGTAGCGCGCGGGCAGGGCGCGCTGACAGACGGCGCCCAGGAGCGCGAAGCGACCGCCGAGTGCACTGGCGATCGTGACGGTCGCGTCACGCGGCACGTAGACGAAGTCGGTGACCCGCTCGAAGACACTCGTACGACCCTCGACGTCGAACGTGACGTCACCGCATGTGACACGACAGGCGCCCGCGAGGGGCAGCACGATCCACTCAGAGTCACCCGTCGACCACGTCACCGAGTCATTGGACCCGACGTGCAGCACGCGCATCGAGGAGTAACGCCACCCCGCGCTCGCCGGAGAGATGTCCACGCTGTAGCCGTCGGGTCCCGGCTCACGTGCCGGCGTGTACAGCGAGTGGCTCATAGGAGACTGACGGCCGTCTTGACGGCGGTGGTGACGTCGTCGTCGGATGGGTAGAGCAAATTGCGACCGACGACCAAACCTCGAACGCCGGGAAGACGAAGTGTCCTTTCCCAGTGGTCGAACATCTCGTCAGGTCGATCACTGCGCGGACCGCCCAGCAGAAGGATCGGCATCGTCGTCGCTTCGGCGACACGCTCCATGTCCTCGACGACCGGCACCTTCAACCACGTGTGCGACGACGTGGCGCCGAGCGCACTCGCGATCGCCATTGAACGCATCACGGCGTTGGTCGAGAGATCGTGCTGGATCTTCCCGTCGACTCGACTGCTCATGAACGGCTCGATCATGGCAATTCGATTGTTGGCGGCCAACTGCGACACCGTGTTCGCACACGACTCCAAGACGTTCGCCGTGCCGTGGTCGTCCAAGTTGATGCGCAACAACATCTTGCCGCCGTCGAGTTTGAAGTGCACGATCGACTCCGCCGTGTAGGACGTGAAGCGATCGTCCATCTCGAAGACCGCGCCGGGAAGTCCGCCTCGATTCATCGAGCCGAAGACGTACTTGTGGTTGAGCGCGCCGAGCAACAAGAGGTCCTCGATCACGTCCGGTGTCCCGAGTACGCCATTGACACCGGGTATCGCCAGTGCCGTCACGAGTCGGTCCAGCATGTCGAAGCGATTGGACATCGCACTGGGATCCGCACCGACGTCAAGCGCACCGCGCGCGGCGTGATCGGCAGCGATGATCAGCAAGCGACCTTCGTCCGGCGTCGCTTCGTGCAGTCGGCGATTCTTCGCCGCGATGGCGATGGCCTCGGGTCGCGTGAACCTCGACTCCAACAAATGGTTGCGCTGCTCATCATTCATGGACGCACTCCTTCCAACAGTGTTCGTACTTCTTCGTTCGTGGGCATGGCCTCAGAGCACGAGAGTCGCGATGCCACGATGGCGCCCGCGGCGCTTGCGTAGCGAATCGTCTCGTCCAGGGTCCATCCCGAGAGCACGCCGTGGCAGAGCGCGCCACCGAAGGCGTCGCCGGCTCCGAGACCATTCACGACGTCAATCGGTGTCGGTGGCACTTCGATACGTTCCTCGCGCGTTTTCGCAAGGACACCCTCCGGTCCCAACTTGACGACGGCCAGTTGACAACCCAGCTCGAGCAGGCGCTCGGCCGCGAAGTCGGGACCGCCGGTGCCCACTGCGACCTCGACCTCGCCGAGATTGCCGACCGCGATCGTCACGAGAGCGAGCGCCTCGAGTGCGCTGCGGTGCGCGTCCTCGCGCGATGTCCAGAACGATGGTCGATAGTCGAGGTCGAGGACGGTCGGATGTCTGTGCTGTCGCACCTCAAGCGCGGCCAGCGTGGCCGAACGACTTGGTTCTTTGGAAAGGCCACCGAGGGACGCCCAGAAGAGTCGCGCGGCTTTGATGGCGTCGTAGTCGAGATCAGCCGGATAGATCTCGAGGTCGGGAGCCTTGGGTTCTCGATAGAAGTAGATCGGGAAGTGGTCCGGGGGAAAGGTCTCGCAAAACGTCACCGGCGTCTGGAAGCCCTCGACCTCGGTGACGTAGCGATCGTCTACGCCGAAGCCGCGAAGCGCCGCGTGGACGTACGCTCCGAAGGGATCGGGTCCAGTGCGGCTGATGAGCGCGCTTCGTTCGCCGAGTCGGGACGCCGCCACCGCCACGTTGGTCGGGCTGCCGCCCAGGAACTTGTCGAAGTGCTTGACGTCGACCAGGCTGCCGTGTTCGGTGGGATAGAAATCGACCCCCGATCGTCCGATGGTGATGACGTCGAAGGCCTCAGTCATGAGCACGCACGAATGGAACTTATCGGAGCGCAATCGATTGCGGAACGGCAATTGCGCGCCGATTGCCGCATCGATGCGACTCGATGTCCGGGCCTGCACGTGCGGATCGACGCCATCGAGACCATATGTAAGGACAATAGCACTACGAGGAGTTTTGCGACCTAGACTTTTGCCACCGCAGTTGACAAAGGATTCCCATGGCCCGTCAAGCAGTATTGGCGTACAACCCGTTGCGAAGTTTGGTGCTGAATCGATCAAGTCCGGTACCGCTCTACTTCCAGTTGGCCCAACACATCGAGAACGAGATCCGCTCGGGCAACCTCGTGTCGGGTGACCGGCTGGAGAACGAAGTCAAGATTGCCGAGGAAATGGGTCTCTCGCGACCAACGGTGCGCGCCGCGTTCAGTTACCTGGTGGATAAGGGTCTGGTCCTGCGCCGTCGCGGTCAAGGTACGGTGGTCACCAAGGGCAAGGTAAGCCGCTCGGTCAAGTTGACGAGTCTCTTCGACGACCTGGCCGAGGCCGGGAAGAGCCCCACGACCAAGGTGCTGCACAACGAAGTGATCAAGGCATCAGACCTGGTCAAAAGGTCATTAGAACTAGCGGACGATCAGTTCGTCATTTACCTCGAACGCTTGCGGTTCGGCGATGGCGAACCAATTGCCCTCATGCACAATTTCATTCCCACGTCGTTGGTGACGATGAGCAACGAGATGCTCGAGCAGCACGGGTTCTACGAGCTGTTGCGCGCGGGTGGCGTCTTCCCCAACCACGCCACCCAGCGGATCTCAGCGAAGAACTCCTCGACGAGTGAGTCGTCGTTGCTCGATGAACCTCGAGGGACCGCGCTCTTGACGATGGAGCGCACCACGTATGACGCGAGTGGTCGTGCCATCGAGTTCGGCCAGCACGTCTATCGAGCCTCTCGCTACGCACTCGTGAGTGCCGTGACGATAGACGAGGCGATCGTCGATCAGCGCGTGTGAGCGTATTTGATAGTAGTTATTGACAAGAGACGGTAACTGAACTACGGTCGCACGCAGAACATGGGGATTTCACAGTTCTGACATGTCTGCGGCGTGATGTCTGCGCCAACATTGACGAATCCAAGCGGCGGAGTTGGGAGACAGTGGAAACGCTGAGCAACACCGGATCATGTGATCAGAAGGTGACGTCCGCCCAGTCGAACACGTCGACGTCGCCGGAGCAGCCGTGAACGAGATCCGGTTCGAGCACGTGTGGAAGATGTTCGAGGGCAACGCCGTCGTCTCGGATCTGAATCTCGATATCCGTGAGGGTGAGTTCCTCGTGCTCGTCGGACCATCGGGCTGCGGCAAGACCACGTCGCTGCGGATGCTCGCGGGACTCGAACGCCCGAGTCACGGTCGAATCTGGATGGGTGAGCACGACGTCACCGATGTCCCAACAGGACAACGCGACATCTCGATGGTCTTTCAGAGTTACGCGCTGTATCCGAACATGAACGTCTACAAGAACCTGGCCTTCGGACCCAAGGTCCGCAAGGAACCGCGCGCGACGCTCCAGGATCGGATTCACGAAGTGGCCGACATGCTCGGAATCCGCCATCTGCTCGACCGCTCGCCGGCCGCCTTGTCGGGTGGTCAGCGCCAGCGCGTCGCGCTCGGCCGGGCGCTCATTCGTGAGCCCCACGTCTTCTTGATGGACGAACCGCTCTCCAATCTCGATGCCGCCTTGCGCGTGCAGATGCGCGCTGAACTCATTCGACTCCACCAACGTCTTGAAAGTACGACCACGGTCTACGTCACGCACGACCAGGTCGAGGCGCTCACCATGGGCGACCGCGTGGCGGTCTTGAAAGACGGTGTGTTGTTGCAGGTCGACTCGGCGAACGACCTCTATGAACATCCCGAGACCGTCTTCGTCGGTGAGTTCATCGGCTCGCCCAAGATGAACGTGGTGCCGGGCACGCTCGAGGTGACGGGCGGGCAGATCTTCATCGAGTGTCTCGGCGTTCGTTGCGACGTGAGTACCGAGCTCGCTGGGCGGCTCCTGCCGTCGGCGACCAGTGGACCGGTGCTCGTCGGGATCCGGCCGCACGACCTGCATATAAAAGGTGAGGCGCCGAGCGATGGACCGACCGTCCAGGTGATCGTCGACATCCTTGAGCACACCGGCACCGAGATCTTCGCGACGGTCGAGATCGGCGAGACCAAGTTGATCGCCCGACTTCCGCGCTCGCCGATGCCCCAACCGGGACAGGGCATCGACGTCGCCTTCAACAAGGAGCGGTTACACCTCTTCGACGTGACGTCGAAAGAGACCCTGCTGGCACGCGACGCCTCGCGCGAACACATCTCGGTCGGGTCGAGCGAGCCCGCGGTTGAGGCACAGAGTTCTTAAAAGTTAAGGAAAGGAAATGAGGGGAGAGATATGAAAGCAGTTTGGAAAGGTGCACTACCGAGATTGATTGCCGGCACGGCGATCCTCGCAATGTCGACCGCGACCCTGGCATCGGGTGGCGCGACAGAGGCGGGGGCGGCGTCAAAAGTGACGATCTCGGTGGCGTACGCCGCGAACACGACGTTCGACACCACACCGTTGGGTCTCACGTGGTGGACCGGGGTCAAGAAGCAGTATGAGAAGTTGTATCCGAACGTCACGGTGAATCTCATCGCCGTCCAGGGTGGGGAGCCGGACTTCTTGACGAAGTTGGCGCTCGACTACCACACGACGTCAACCGCGCCGACGCTGGCGCAGTTCCCGTCAACCGAGATTGCCTTGTACCAGTCAACGGGATACCTGGCGTCGTTGAGCCCCTTCTTGAAGAACTCTTCGTGGTTCAAGCAGTACCCGAAGGTCATCCAGGACGAGGGTCTCATCAACGGCAAGATCTACGCCGTCAGCTCAGGCGAGAACAACGTCGGTCTCTACTACGACAAGGCGATCCTGCAAAAGGCTGGGATCAAATTGCCGTGGCAGCCGAAGAACTGGAATGACATCATCACGGCAGCCGAAGCCATCAAGAAGGCCGAACCCAAGATCATCCCGCTCTGGGTCGACGCCGGAACGAGCGCTGGCCCCAATGGTGCTGGCTACGGCATCTTGAACCTGTTGGCGGGCTCGAGCACGCCAACGATTCAGACGTCCTCGGGCAAGATGGTCGTCAGCAGCCCGGGACTCTTGCAGACATTGGACTTCTTCCACACGATGTTCTCCAAGGGCCTTGGCGCACCGACGTCACAGTTGTTCAGCCCTAACAACGCACCCAACATCCCGTCGGCAGACTTCAAGAAGGGCACGTTGGGCATCGCGGTGGGCGCGAACTTCTTGGCCGGTAACTGGACCAAGCAGGTGAGCTTCCCCTACTGGCCACAGGCGTCAACGGCGATCGGTATCGCGGGACTCCCGAAGGTCAACGGTGGTGGCTACGCCTCCACCTTGAGCGGTTGGGACTACGGCATCTCGTCAACGGCCACCAAGGCACAGGCCACGGCCGCGTTCAACTTCATGAACGTCGCGCAGGGTCAGACGAACTTGATCAACGCCGGCAACTGGGCCGGATGGGTTCCGCCCGTCCAGTCTGACTGGAACGTACCGCTGTACACCAACTTCGCCGCTCCGTTCAACAAGGAGTTTGGTGAGTTGCTGCCGTCGTCATCTGAGCTCCCGACGAGCGCGAACTACTCCGTCTGGGTCCAGGGGATCGAAGAGGCCAGTGGCACGCTCGCTCAAACGCCCAGCACCACGGGCGCGCAGGCGATGTCCCAGATGAAGAGTTTCGTCACGAACCAGCTTGGTGCCAGTCAAGTCACCACACTGAAATAGCGACGTAACGAGGAACCACTAACGCATGAGAAAGGTCCGGTGATGGCGTCGATCCCCATGGTTGACACCGTCACCGGACCTTCCATGTCCGAACTCTGGAAGACGCGACGTGACAAGTCGCGCTATCAGTGGAGCAGCTTTGGACTGCTGACACCGACCTTCGCGTTACTGATCTTCCTCTTCTTGGTACCCATGGGCTTCGCCGTGTACCTGGGACTCACCAACCTCACCCTCGTGGGACCAACCGCCGTCAAGTGGGGATTCACCGGGACGCAGAATCTCGTTCGGCTGAAAGGTGACACCACCTTCTGGAGTTCGCTCTGGGTGACGGGGATCTTCATCGTGGGGTCGGTCGTCGGCGTGGTCGTCTTGGGCTACGTCTTGGCATCACTGCTCATGCGCGCTCGTCCGTGGTTGCGCATGATCGTCGGCGGCATCGTGGTCGTGGCGTGGATGATGCCGGCGGTCACCGCGGGCATGACGTGGTACGCGTCGACGACGGGCAGCGGCGCCTTCGCGACCCTGCTCGGGACACCGAACACGAACTTTCTCGACGACTACCCATTGCTCGTGGTCACGATCGCCAGCGTGTGGTCGATGACCGGATTCTCCATGTTGGTGATGGGCGCCGCGCTCCGCAATATCCCCAGTGAGGCGATCGAGGCCGCGACCGTCGAGAATGCCTCGAGTTGGCAGCGCTTTCGCATGATCATCTTGCCGTTGCTCCGGCCCACGATGACCGCCATCGTCTTGTTGACCGGTCTCTTGGCCCTGGCGAATTTCTCGTTGATCTACATCATGACCCAAGGCGGTCCCGGGAACGACACCAACATATTGCCGCTCTACTCCTACCAACAGGCCTTCACCTACAACAACCTCGCGTACGGCGCATTGATCGGCAACGTCATGGTCGTCATCGCCACGATCTTCGGTGTGTTCTATGTACGCGTGGCGGCGAGGCGATCGTGAGTGACGTGACCGACGCCCACCCCGCGGCAGTCGCGACGACCGATGCGACGACGGCGCAGGTCTTGCCGCCTGAGAACCGTCAGACCCAGAACACCAGGGTGCGAAGTGCGACCCTCAACTTGATTCTCGCCGCCCTTGGCATCTTGTTTCTAGCGCCCATGCTCTGGCTGTTCCTCGCTTCGTTCGACAAGAACGCGTCGTGGGGTATCGAGTGGCCACACTTCTCGCTGATCAACTTCAAACACGTGCTCACGGGGAGTCTGCTGCACTCGCTGTGGAACAGCGTCGTGCTGGCTGTCATCTCGACCGCCATTGCCTCGACCGCGGGGGTCTTCGCGGCCTACTCCCTCTCTCGTCGAAAGATCCCGTTCAAGGGTCCACTCCTGTTGTTCATCATCTTCTCGTCGGGCGTCCCACTCGCGATCATGGTGATCCCGGTCTACGAGATCTTCTCCAAGTACGGTTTCCTCTCGATCCTGCCGACCGCGGTCTTTCTCTCGGTGACGTCATTGCCGTTCGAGGTCTACCTGATGAAGAACTTCATCGATGCCGTGCCGACTGACTTAGAGGAAGCGGCGCGAATGGAGCGTGCCAGTACGTTCCAAGTTCTTCGGCGCGTCGTCATCCCACTCGCTATGCCCGGCATCGCGGCGGCGGCGATCTTCGGGTTCGTCAATGCGTGGGGATCGTTCGTCGTGCCACTGATCTTGATCAGCCCCGCGAATCAGCAGCCGGCGCCGATCGCGATCTATACGTTCTTGACGTTGCCCAAGCCGGAGTTCGGCAACATCGCTGCGTACTCCCTGATCTTCTGCGTCCCCGTCTTCATCCTCTACGCCGTCTCCTCGCGACTGTTCCGCGAGGGATTCGTGCTCGGTGGAGGTGTCAAGGGATAATGGACGTCGGCTGCGAGTGCGTCGCGGCCGTCTCGGAACGCACTGCGCGGGCTCACGAGTCGCGTGCGTGTACAAGTCGCTCACAAGAAAAGAAGGAAGACCAGTAATGAACATCACAGTGGCCAATGCGCCAATCAGCTACGGAGCGTTCGAGCTCACGGTGGGCATCGATCCCAACGTGCCCGACGGCGAGATGATCCTCGACGAGGTCCAAGGCGCCGGCTACGCCGGCATCGACCTCGGACCCGTGGGCTACCTCGGTGACGGAGAGGTGTTGGCCGAACGGCTCGCCAGTCGCAACCTCGGACTGGCCGGTGCGTATCTGGAGTTCCCGTTCACCGATCACGACGCGCTTCCGTCGCTCTATCCCGAACTCGACGCGATGCTCGACACCTTCGACGCCGTTCGCTCGGTCGTACCGGGACCGGTGCCGCATCCCACGATCGCCGACTCGGGGAGCGAACGCCGGCGCAACAATCCGGGACGAAGTCACAAGGACCACTCGTGGGGACTCGACGATGATGGTTGGGATCGCATGAAAGTCGGCCTGGCCTCGGTCGTCGAGCGTTGTCGCGCCCGAGGGTATGAGCCGACGTTCCACCACGAGACCGGCACCAACGTCGAGGCGCCGTGGGAGATCCAGCGCGTCCTGGACATCTCGGACGTCGGACTGTGCCTGGACACGGGTCACTTCTTCATCGGCGGCGGCGACCCGGTCGTCGCCATCCACGAGTGGGCCGAGCGCATCAACCACGTCCACGTGAAAGACGCGTTGCAGTCGGTGATGGACGGCATCATCGCCGACAACGTACCCACCATGAACATCTGGTCGCGCGAGGCCTTCCCGGCCTTCGGCAATGGCGACGCGAACGTCGCCGGAGTGCTGGCCGCGCTCAAGGACATCGACTACGAGGGCTGGCTCGTCGTGGAACAAGACATCTTCCCCCAGACGTCCGCTCGCTTCGCACAGGCGATCGACGACCAGAAGAAGAATCGTCGGTTCCTCGCCGAACACCAGGTCTGAGCCATGTTCCGTCTCGGTCTTGTCGGAGCGGGCCGCATGGGCCGCACGCACCTACGCGCACTTCGCGATCGTCGATGACGTCGCCATCGTCGCCGTCGCCGAACCCGTTGACGCGCTGCGCGACGCGGCGGTCGCCGAGTTCGACGTCATCGGCCACGCGACACTCGATGAGATGCTGGCATCGGACGGCATCGACGGCGTACTCATCGTGACGCCGAGTGATAGCCACGTCGAGGTCATCACGCAGGTCGCGGCCGCTGGGCTGCCAATACTGTGCGAGAAGCCGTGCGGTGTCAACGCCGAGGACACGCGACGAGCCCAATCGATCGTGCGCGACGCCGGCGTCGCGCTGCAGATCGGCTATTGGCGCCGGTTCGTCCCGAGTCTCGAGCTGCTGCGCGAAGGAATCGAAAGTGGTCACTTCGGTGACGTGCTCACGCTGTCGTGTCTCCAATGGGACGGCGAGCCGCCGTCGTCAGCCTTTCGCGCGCGAAGCGGCGGCGTCTTCATCGACATGGGCGTGCACGAGTTCGACCAGGCTCGCTGGTTGACCGGGAGTGACTTCACGACGATGTCGGCGTTCGCGTCGCCGGCCATCAGCGATCCCGACGTCAGCGACGACCCGGACAGCGCCCAGGTCCTCTGCGACACCACGTCCGGTGCGACGGTCCTGGTCTCACTCGGTCGTCACTACAGCGGTGGCGACATGGCGAGCGTCGAGGTCTTTGGCTCGAAGGACCACGTGCTCTCGGTGTTCTTGGATCCCGATGATGGTGAGCGCGCGCAGCTCGAGGCACTCGTCCGCCAAGCCCGATCGTTTGCCGAGTACGCGACCGGGGGGCCCTGTCGCGGCGCAAGCGTGGAGGACGCCATCGCCGCGCTCGACGCCGCCGGACGCGCCGCGGCGCAACTCGCCGAGCGTCGCTGAGTCGTGGCGACCAAGGAACTGCGCGTCGGCATCGTCGGCTACGGGATGATGGGGCGCGCGCATGCCTACGCCTACCGCGCCGCGCCGCTCATTCGCCCGTCATCGGTCGTCTTCACGCCGGTCGTGATGTCGGGGCGAAACGGCGAAGCGGTCGCCGCCGCGGCGCTCGCCTGCGGCATCGATGAGTGGGTGACCGACTGGCAGCACGTCGTGGAACGAGAGGACGTTGACGTCGTCGACATCTGTACGCCACCGGGCACGCACGCGACCATCATCGAGGCGGCCGCGGCGGCGGGGAAAGACGTGTTCTGTGAGAAGCCGCTCGCGACGAGTTACGCCGACGCCCGCGTGGCGCTCGACGCGGTGACGAAGGCCGGCGTTCGTCACGCGATCGGCTTCAACTACCGCCGGCTGCCGGCGGTCTCGCTCATGGCCGAGATGATCGCGAACGGCGAGTTGGGCGACATCCACCTCTGGCGCGGCACGTGGTTGTCTGATGAGTTCGTGGACCCTGACATCGCCTTCGACTGGCGATTCGACGCGTCGATGGGTGGCAGCACGATCGGCGACCTTGGAAGCCACCTGATCGATATGGCGACCTGGATGCTCGGACCGATCAAGGACGTCTCGGCGATGTCCTCGACCTTCGTGCGCAACCGCGACGAAGGCGGCACCGCGAGGGGCGTGGAGGTCGACGACGCGTCATCTGCCTTGGTGCGCTTCACCTCGGGCGCGCAGGGCACGATGGAAGTCGCGCGCGCTGCGCCGAGACGACCGTGCGACTTCACGGTGGAAGTGAACGGCAGCAAGGGTACCGCGATGTTCTCCTACGCGCAGTTGAACGAGTTGTGGGTCGGCAACACCGACGACGACGCGCGGCTCTACGGTCTGCGCCGCGTTCGCGCCGAACACCCGTCGCAACCCGAGACCGCGGGCTGGTGGCCCATCGGTCAAGGCGTGGGCTACGACGCGAGTCTCATCAATCAGGTCGCGGACCTGGCCGCGACGTGGTCACAGCGCGCGTGGAGTCCCGACTTTGCCGTGGGTGCCGAGGTAGCGGCGGTCTGTTCGGCGATGGAGCGTTCGGTGGCCGATCGTCGATGGGTGTCGACCGACGAGATCACTGGCCCCGCGTCGTCCTAGGCCGCGTCGACCAACTCCGCTCAGTTCATTGCGAACGTCGCCAGCTCTCTCGCGGCGTCGCGACTGATCTCGGGACAGATCGTCGGGTACATCTCGGTGGCGTGCAACGTGCCGAGCGCCTCGCGTCCACGAGCCGTCACGCCGGCCGAGAGCAACAAGCGGTAGAACGCGACGCCTTCGTCGCGCAGCGGGTCGCACTCATTGACGCTGACCACGGTGGGCGGGAACCCGGCGACGTCGTCGCGCGTCGCAAAGCCGGGCCACGCGAGTGGATCGCGTGCGTTGAAGGCGTCGATCCCGTAGCCGATCCGTCCGCGATTGCACGTGACGTCACTCAGTAGTTCGCGGTACGCAGTCGACGACGGGTACCGCGGATCGGGCCAGGTGCCATTTATAAAGGGGCAGAACACGTAGAGCCCCTTCACGAGGCCGACTCCGCCGTCACGCGTGAGACGCAGGACCGTGGCGATGCTCAGATTGCCCCCGCCGCTCTCGCCGGACACGACGATGCGCTGGGCATCGACGCCCAGGTCGGCCGCGTGCTCGTGGACGAAACGCAGTCCCGAGACACAGTCGTTGAGTCCCGCTGGGAACGGCGCGACGTCACGGACCGTCGAGGGCGAGACCGCGTTGCGGAACTCGACCATCACGACCACGACGCCGTGAGCGGCGATGAGTCGAGCCCAGGTGCGAAGACTCCCGTAGGTGCACGAGAGACCCGCCATCGCACCGCCGTGGATGTAATAGACGCAGGCGCGCACCGCGTCGTCGTCGGGCCGCACGACGTAGAGGGTGATGACGTTCTGGTCGGGGGATGACACCACGTCGATCGTGGAGAAACGAAGGCCCGTTGACGGGGCGACCTCTTCGCTGTCGCCTCGGTCCATGAATATCGCCTCGGCGAGCAGCATCGCGCGACCCTCCGGCGAGGCGACCTCGGCGAGCATCTCGTCGCGGTCCATCACGTCGGTGACGGCGACGTCGGGTTGTGTGCGAAGGAATTGGCGCACGCGCGGGTCCAGGAGTGCGTCGAGCTCGTCGCGCGTCGTCATCGGGCGCCGTCCATCGCGTGACGGGGCCACGGGCGAAGGATTTCGTAGCGTGCGGCCGCGGCGAGGAGAAGGTCTTCGCGGAATCGCGGGCCGATCACCTGCAGGCCCACCGGGAGCCCGTCAACGAGGCCGGCCGGAAGGCTGATCGCCGGCAGATTCGCGAGGTTGGCGAGCATCGCGAGGACCACCGACATGCCCCCGTGGACCGCGACGCCCTGGATCTCGGTCGGCATCGGGCCCTCGGCGGCGAACGGCGGCATCGAGGACATCGGCGTCACGATGAGATCGACGTCCTCAAAGATCCCAGCGACCTCGTGCACGAGTCGGCGCCGGGTCTCTTCCACTCGGGCCGCCCATGGCAGCGTTCGCTCACGCATCGCGGTCCACCCCGACACCGCGAGTGGATCGAGTTCGCCGAGGCGGTGTTCCCAGAGGTCGCGCTCGACGCCGACGAACTTGTCGACGCCTTCGATCGCCGCGTAGGTCCTGATGTAATCGTCGAGCACGATCGGTCGCTCGATCAGCGCGGTGCCGATCGACTCGGCGAACGTCAGCGCCGCGTCGTGACAGAGTGCCGCGACGCGTTCATCGACGACGGCGAAGCCGAAATCGCGTGACCAGGTGACACGACACGCGGCGACGTCCGTCGTGTCGACGGCATCCAGATACGAGATCGGTGGGGTCGGCAGCGACGTCCGGTCGCGGTCGTCGGGTCCGGCCATGACGTCGAGCAACAGCGCGGTGTCGCGCACGGTCGTGGTCAGGCTTCCGAGCACCGAGTTCTGCGCGAGATGCGTGCTGCCGATCGTCGGAATGCGCCCGTACGTTGTCTTGAGCCCGACGAGACCCGTGAAGCTCGCTGGTGTTCGGATGGATCCACCGCCGTCACTCGCGGTGGCGAAAGGGACCATGCCGCTCGAGACCGCGGCGCTCGATCCACCACTCGATCCGCCGGGCGTGCGTGTCGGGTCCCACGGGTTACGCGTGATGCCGAGGAGCGGGCTGGCGGTATAGGCCCACGCACCGAATTCCGGTGTGGCGGTCTTTCCGAGCGGGACCGCGCCGGCGCGCCGGAGTCGAGCGACGTGTATTGAATCGGTCGACTTCGGTGGGTCGTCGGCGTACCAGCGAGAGCCTTTGGTCGTGGGCATGCCCGCGCAGTCCTCCAAGTCCTTCACGCCGAAGGGCACGCCGGCGAGCGGTCCGAGCGAATCGCCGCGGCCGGAACGGATGACGGCGTCGATGTCGCGGGCTGCGGCGACCGCGCTCTCGGCGTCGAGGACGACGAACGCGTTGAGCTCCTCGTTGCGAGCGTGGATCGATTCGAGACAGGTGAGTGTGAGTTCTTCAGCGGAGAGCACGCCGGCGCGGATCAGCGCCGCGGCGTCGGTCACCGTTGGCATTTCCATCCATTCGGCCTATCACGAGCGTCGCGGTGCCGATGACTCACACGGCGAGGAACTCCTCGAGGAGCGCGTTCAGTTCGTCACCGGCGTAGGCGGGAATCCAGTGGTTGGCGCCCTCGATGCGTTCGTAGCGCCACGGCCCCGCGACGTAACGGTGCGATTCGGTCATCTGTGCCTCGCTCAACGCCATGTCCCCACTGCTCCACACGCCCATCGTCGGACAGGTGACCGGCGGCAGATCAATACTGCGTCCGTCGCCCGCGAATGTCTCGGGTGAGATGTTCGCACGGTACCAATTGAATCCGGCGCTAAGGCGCCCGGGTCGCGAGAGGTCAGCGATCTGACGCTCCATGTAGTCGTCAGTACCGCGGACCGCACCATCGTGCGCCCAGTTGCAGAAGAACTGCCAATCGTCTGTGGGGAAGGCGCTTTCCGCGACGCCTGGGAACTGGAACCACAACATGTACCACGAGAGCTGCTTTTGTGTGTAACCGGCACCGGCGAACGCTCGGGGATGCCCGACGGAGACGGTGACGAGACGTTCGACGCGCTCGGGGATGAAGATGGCGACCAGCCAGGCAAGCATCGCTCCCCAGTCGTGACCGACGACCGCCGCACGTTCGATGGTGAACTCGTCCATGATGGCGACGATGTCGTTGATCAGCACACCGAGCGAGTACTCCTCGACCGCTTCCGGTGCCGAGCTCTCCCCGAAGCCTCGAAGATCCGGGGCGATGACGCGGTGACCGCTTCGAGCGAGCGACTCGATTTGCGAGCGCCACAGATGCCACGAGTCGGGCCAACCGTGTAACAAGATCACGGGCGGACCGGATCCGGCTTCGGCCACGTTGAACGTGAGTTCCCCTATGCGGATTTGATGTTCAACGATGTCGACGTCAGCCATTGCCGGACGTTAGCAACTACGGCTACGGCGCGAGGATCTTCTGAAAGCGCCGCGAGGCGACGGAGAGGCAGAAGAGTGCGATCGCGATGAGATACGCGGTCCGGAAGAGCATGATCAATTGGAACTGGCCGAGCGAGAAACCCCGCAGTAGTGACGCCGACTGATACAGCGGCGACACGGTCACGATCGCACCGAGCCAATGCGGGTACAGCGTGATGGGAAAGAACGTCGCCGAGAACAAGAAGAGCGGGAGTTGGACCAGCAGCACGAGGTCGAAGTCCTGCCAGGTTCGCATGAACGTGCACGCCGCGAGACCCATGCACGAGAACGTGAGGCTCGTCAGTATCGCGCCTGGCCAGCAGAGGATGACCCACGCACTCCCGGCATCACCCAGTGCGGCCATGCAGACGATGAACGAGGCCGAGTACATCGTCGCGCGCGTCAACGCCCAGAGGACTTCCCCCATGGCGATGTCGGTCACTTCGAGCGGCGTGGACAGGAGCGCATCGTAGGAGTGGGAGATCTTCAGCTTGAAGAAAGTGTTGAAGATCGAGTCGATCATCGCGCCATTCATCGATGAGGCAGCGAGCATGCCGGGCGCAACGAAGAGGGCGTAGCTGACCACACGGTGATCGACGGTGAGGTGGCCGACGAGACTGTTGAGGCCGATGCTGATCGAGAGCAGATAGAAGAGTGGCTCGAAGAAACCCGAGACGAGCATGAGCCACTGCGTTCGGTAGATCATGACGTTGCGTTCGAGTACGCGCAGGGATCGTCGCGAGCCGATCATCGGGAAGGTGCGCGTCAACATCAGTTGGTCAACCTCCGACGCATCGTGCGCCGACCCCAGACGACCCCCACGACGGTCATCGCCAGGAGGACCACGACGTGGGTCAGTTGCGTCGCGACCGATCCCTGTCCGAAGGCGGCCGCTCGCGCGAGCGCGACACCGTGATAGAGCGGGAAGCACTGCACCACGGGTTGCAGATACCCGGGATAGGACGACAGCGGATAGAACGTCGCCGAGAAGAGGAACATGGGGACGAACGCGAAGCGGTAGATCATGATGAACGAGGCCTCGGAATCCGATCGTGCGGCGTAGGCGACCAACGGCGCCGAGAATGCCAACGCCACCAGCGTCCCGATGAAGGGCAGCGTGATGCTCCACCACGACTGCAGGGCACCGAAACAGGCGATGATGATCATGTAGAAGACCGACGTCACGAATGCTCGCGTCGCGACCCACGCCAGCTTGCCGAACAAGATGTCATCTGGTTCTAACGGTGTCGTTGCGGCGGCGTGGTAGGTGCGGACCCACTTGAGGCATGCAAGGACCGGCCAGAGCGACTCGCCTTCGCCGAGCTGCATCGTGGTGGTCGCCAGCAAACTCGGCGCGATGTAATGCAGATAGGTCTGACCGTCGACGAGACCGTGGTGATGGGCGACGAGATGCCCAACACCGATGCCGAGTGACGCGAGAAAGAGGATCGGGAAGAGAACGGAACTCGCGACGGATCCGCGCCAGGTCTGGGCGTAGTACTCGGCGTGAAAGCCCCAACTGCGGAGCCATCGGGGTCGGCTCTCATCGTTCTTCAGTGTGGAGGTCACGGTTACTCCGTCAGCGTTCGGCCCGTGAGGTGCAAGAAGACGTCCTCGAGTGAGCTGCGTCGAACGAGCGCGCTCGATGGAGAGATATTGGCCGCGTGTACTTCACGCAGCGCTTCGTCGCCATTGTGCACGTAGAGCAAAATGCGATCCGGTAGGACTTCGACGCGCTCGGCGAATGGTGTGAGCCGCTGAAAGTACTCATCGTGATCATTCGTCGTGAAACGCAACTCCACCACTTCGCGCGTGGAGTACCGCTCGATGAGTTCCCGTGGTGCACCCAATGCCACGATCGATCCCTGATCCATCACGACGAGTCGATCGCAGAGTTGTTCGGCCTCGTCCATGTAGTGCGTCGTAATGATGAGCGTGACGCCCTCGCGCTTCAGCCGGTAGAGGCGCTCCCATACGAGGTGACGAGCCTGCGGGTCGAGGCCGGTCGTGGGTTCGTCGAGAATGAGGATCTCCGGGCGATTGATAAGCCCACGAGCGATCGTGAGTCGTCGCTTCATGCCGCCGGAGAGGTCGTCGACCTTGTCGTTGGCGCGTTCGCTCAGCTGCGTGAACTCCAACAGCTCGGTAGCGCGCTCGCGCACGACACGACGCGGAAGGTCGAAGTATCGACCGAACATCTCCAAGTTTCGACGCACAGAGAGCTCCAGCTCGAGTGAGTCTTCCTGCGTCACGACGCCCAGCCGACTGCGAATCTCGGGGCCGTGGGTTCGCGGGTCGAGTCCGAAGATCGTGATCTCACCGGCGGTCGGTTGGGAGACGGCCGAGATCATTCGCATGGTGCTGGTCTTGCCGGCGCCATTGGGGCCGAGGAAGCCGAAGCTCTCGCCGGGAGCGATCGCCACGTCGATACCCTTCACGGCATCGAAGTCACCGAAGCGCTTGACGAGCTGACGTGCCTCGAGGATGTAGGCGTCGCTCATGATGCCTTCCTCGCGCGTTGCGCGACGTGCCCGTCCGCACCTGAATTGCAACTCAACGTCAACACGAGTGTCGCGTCCCCCTTGACTGTGTACTCATGTGGCGGCGCTCAGTGCGCCGTGAAGATGGCGAGCGCCGCATTACATCCGAGGTCTCAAGTTACTAGATGCCTGTGACGCTGAAATGTCAGTCGTCGTGGCATCGACTACGAGAGGTCGCGTCCCCAATCACGGGTCCTCAGCACCTCGGACACTCGACTCAAGAAGCGCGCGGCGTAGGCGCCGTCGACCGCGCGATGATCGAAGGTGAGCGCCAACATCCCGACCGAGTGAATGCCCACCGACTCGGCGCCGTCGGGAGCCGTGACGACGACGGGCTTTCGTACGACCGAGTCGGTTGACAAGATGGCGACCTGGGGCTGATTGATGACGGCGCCCGTGAGGAGCGTGCCGAACGGACCGGGATTGGAGATCGTGAACGTCCCGCCGGCGAGTTCGTCGGGTCCCAGCCGCTTCGTGCGCGCCCGCTCCGCGACGTCGCGCACGTGACGTGCCAGCTGCTTCATGTCGAGCAACTCCGCACTCCGGAGCACCGGCACGACCAGGCCCTCGTTGTCGATGTCAACCGCGATACCCAGATTGATGTCCAGGTGGACAATCAATGCGTCATCTCCCACCGAGGCGTTGAGCCGTGGGAAGTCGTGCAGCGCTTCGATGGCCGCCACGGCGTTAAAGGGCAGGTAGCTGAGGCCGAAGCCTTCGCGCTCCTTAAAGGCAGCGCCGAATCGTTGGCGGGCCTGTTCCACCACTTCGTAATCGACCTCTTTGACCATCAACGTGTGCGCCGACGTCGCCTTGGAGCGCACCATGTGTTCGGCGGTGAGACGGCGGATCTTGGTGAACGGTATGACCTCGTCGCGGACTGCGTTGGTCGTCGCGGTGACGCGAGATGATCCGATGAGCGCGTCGACGTCGTGACGCGTGATCGTGCCGTTCGGTCCGGTTCCCACGACATCCTTCGCGTCGATGTCGTGCTCGCTCATCAATCGGCGCACGATCGGTGACTGCGCTGCGCCGGCGTCAGCCATCGCCGGCATCGACAGTGCCTCGACGGCAGCGAGCACGTCGTTGCGGGTTATGCGTCCGTGGGGACCCGTACCCGTGAGCGTGGCCACGTCCAGGCCGTGTTCTTCGATGAGTCGACGAACGACGGGCGAAAGTTGCTCGTCACGATCAGACTTCTTTCCCCTCTCCCCTTGGACTCGGGCATCGGGCGTCACGGGCGCCACGGCAGCCGTCGGTGGGGCAATCGTCGCCGGCTCATCGGAGCCGTCGCCGATGACGGCAAGAACCGTGCCGACGTCAACCGTCGTACCCTCGTCGACGAGGATTGCGCGAAGGACGCCGTTGGAGGGCGACGGGATCTCGGTGTCAACTTTGTCCGTCGAGACCTCGAAGAGCGGCTCACCCTTGACGAGGGTGTCGCCGACTCTTTTGAACCACTTCGTGACCGTGCCGTCAGCGACTGTCTCACCGAGCTGCGGCATTATGACATTGGCCATGAGATCTGTCCTTCGTAGTCTGTTGCGACCTTTGGTGGGTGATCGGACTCGAGGTTAAAGCGGTGTCGACGGCGCGCGAGCCCTTATTTCTGCGCTTGATTGCCCTACGGTGAAGTTATATGCTACAGCATGTTAAGTCACGCTAAACGATGGCGCGAAGGCGTGCATAGTCTCGTGGTTGCATCAACTGTTTGCCGTCCGTCGTTCACGAGTTACAGGAGAAAATGAGATGGCCAACACGAACGTTGCGTCGCCGCCGGTCGACTTCACGCACTTTCTCGACCTCTACCGAAGTCAATTCGCCCTCCGCAAGTTCGAAGAACGCGCCTACGACCTCTTCTTAGAGAGTTTCGTGAAGGGCACCAGTCACCTCTCGATCGGCCAAGAGGCGATCGCCGCCGGCTTCGCTGCCGCGATGCGACCGACCGACTGGACCTTCGCCACCTACCGCGGTCACGCCCACACCCTCGCGCGAGGCGTCGCGATGACGCCGGTCTTCGCCGAACTCATGGGTCGCACCAACGGATTGATGGCGGGTAAGGGCGGATCGATGCACTTGACGAGCGTGGATCATGGCGTCATGGGCAGTTACGCGATCATCGGGGCGCATCTCCCGATCGCCTGCGGCGCCGCGTGGAGCGCCCAGTATCGAAAGACTGACCAGGTGGCGGTCTGCTTTTTCGGCGACGGCTCGGTCAACATCGGCGCCTTCCATGAGGCGCTGAACTTCGCTGCCATCTGGAAGTTGCCGGTGGTCTTCGTGTGCGAGAACAACCTCTGGATGGAATACACGCGGACGAGTGAAGTGACGGCCGTGGCGAATCCCGCGGCCGACCGCGCGGCCGCCTACGGACTCGAGTCGATCTTGATCGATGGGAACGACGCCGACGCGGTGTTCGAGGTCGCGACCACGGCGATCGAACGTGCGCGCGCCGGTGACGGTCCGAGCATGATCGAGGCGCTGACGTATCGTCACGGTGGTCACTCGAGAGCTGACCCTGGTAAATATCGCCCCGACGAAGAGGTGGCCGAGTGGCTCGCGAAGGATCCCATTCCTCGCTATCACCAGCGGCTCCTGCAACTCGGCGTCGATGAAGCGATATTGACGGGCATCGAACACGATGTCATCGACGAAGTCGAGCGATCGACCGAAGAGGCGAAGGCCGGCGCGATACCCGGTGAGGACTTGTTGATGAAGGACGTGTGGGCGGACGGGAGCGGATCATGGCGCAGCTGACGTTCCGTGAGGCGATTGCCCGGGGCATCGCCCAAGAGATGCGTCGCGACGAGTCGGTGGTCTTCCTCGGCGAGGACGTGGGTGCCGCGGGCGGCGTATTCAAAGGAACCGTCGGACTGATCGAAGAGTTCGGACCAGTGCGCGTTCGCGACACGCCGATCTCGGAGCAGGCAATCCTCGGCGCCGCGATGGGCGCCGCGATGACGGGGCTTCGTCCCGTCGCCGAGATCATGTTCGCGGACTTCTTCGCGGTTTGCTGGGACATCGTGGCCAACGAGATCGCCAAGAGTCGCTACATGACCAACGGTCAGTTGACCTTTCCTCTGGTGATTCGATCCGGCAACGGCGGCGGACTTCGCTTCGGCGCGCAACACTCTCAGAGCGTCGAGAACTGGGCGATGATGATTCCCGGTCTCAAGGTCGTGGTCCCCAGCAATGCGACCGACGTGATCGGGCTGATGGCCGCCTCGATCAGGGATGATGATCCGGTCATCTTCCTCGAGGCCAAGGCGCTCTATGCGTCGAAGATGGACGTGCCGGATGGCGAGATCGTCGACACGCTGGGATCGGCGAAAGTACTGCGTAGCGGATCCGACGCGACGGTCGTCGCACTCGGTGCGATGGTCCCCAAGGCCATCGCGGCCGCCGAGGAGCTCGCCAGTGCCGGCATCGAATGCACCGTCGTCGACGTCCGGTCGCTGGTGCCACTCGACCTGACGACGATTCTTCGCGAAGTGTCGGCGACGGGTCGACTGTTCACGGTCGAAGAGAATCCGAGGCTGTGCGGATGGGGTGGCGAGCTGTCATCAATCGTGAGCGAGGAGATTTTCTACGATCTCGACGGGCCGATCGTTCGCATCACGACGCCGCACATCCCCTTGCCGGCCGCCGACGCGCTCGAAGACTTGGCGATTCCGTCGGTCGAGCGCATCGTAGCCACGATCTCGAAATCGATGAACTCGTAGTCAGGTGACATGACGTCGCTTAGGACGTCGGCGGTTCGATGTCGGGACTCTGTCCGAGCGTCAGTTGAAGGCTGGGCAAGAGCGCCGCGAAGTCGATCTCGCCATAGCCGTTCGTGGCAGCGAGGTGCGTCAGCGTGTTCACGAGCTCGATCAGTGGCAACGACAGCGACGCGTCGCGCGCGACGTCGAGCGCCAACTCCAGATCCTTGATCAAGAGATTGGTCGTGAACGTCGCGGAGTAATCGTGATCGATCAGACCGGGCGTTTTGTAACGGACGAACGGTGAACCCATCACGGACTCTCCCAGTGCGTGGAGCAGAATCGATCGATCGATGCCGTTGTTCTCGCCGAAGACGATGAGCTCGGCCATCAACTGCGCGGTGATGGCCAGTCCCGAGTTGATCGCGAGCTTAAGTGTTCGCGAGTGCTCGGCGTCGCCGACGTACAGCACCGTCGGGCCAATGGCGTGCAACAACGCCTCTGCTCGCTCGAAGGTCGCGCGCGGACCCGAGACGAGAAGGGTGAGATTGCCGGCCGCGAGCACCGCGGGATTGCCGCTGACCGGCGAACGCAAGTAGTCGAGCCCGATGGCCTCGGCTCGAGCGGCGACCTCGGCCGAGATTCGTGGCGACACGGTTGACATGTCGATCAGGATGCGATTGCTCGCGCCTGAGTGCACGATGCCGCCGTCTTCGATCGTGACGTTGGCGAGCGCCTCGTCGTTCGCGAGGAAGGTGATGACCACGCCAGCGTGGTCCCAGAGACCCTCCAGCGAGTGCAGCTGGACAGCGCCTCTCGATTCGAACTCCGCGAGGTCCTTCGGGGAGCGGTTCCACATCTGCAGTGGAAAACCCTGATCGAGCAGCCGACCTACGAGCGCTTGCCCCATTTTTCCCATGCCCAAGACCGCGACAGGTGCGTGTCCCTCAGTGCTCGACATTGGAGATCCCTTCTCGAACGCGTAGGAAGAGATGGTCCGTCAAGCGCTGAACCGATCAGTTTCCTCGGAATTCCAGGTTGACCCAAATCGCCTCGACCGCGACATCGCCGACGTTGTAGAGCCGATGGGGTCGACTGGAGTCGAAGCAAATCGAGTCACCGGCGTTGAGCACGTAGGTGTCGAAGCCCAAAGCGATCTGCAGTGTGCCCTTCAAGATGAATCCGTACTCGGTGCCGTCGTGTCGAATGAGTCGGTCCTCCAGCGTCGAGCTGCCGCCCACTTCGTAGCGAACGAACATGAAGTCGGTCTTGTCGCGATGCGAGGAAATGAGCGACTCCCACGTCACGCCGGAGTCGAGCACGAGGACCTTGCGCTCGTTCGGCCGCACGACCGGAGAGGCTCCGTCGTGACTGACGCGCTCCATCGTCGACGGCGCGGCACTTTGGTCGACAGTGAGCCACGTGTTGTTCGCGGCGTCGGTGCGACCGTTGGTCGACTCGACCGACGTCGGCGCGACTGGTTCGTCGTAGTTGAAAAGTTCGTCGATTGAAATGTCGAGGGCGGCGCAGATCGAATAGAACGTCGCGACCGATGGTTGGGCTTTGCCGGTCTCGAGCTGCGAGATGAACGACGCCGAGACGTCGATATCGCGCGCGAACTGGCGAAGCGTGATGCCGCGCTCGAGCCGACGCTCGCGGAGGCGCGCTCCCACCAAACCCGGCGCAAAACGGTTGTTGTTAGTGATCGATTGCGGCTCGGCGGTGTTGTTCTTGCGCGGCGCTTTCGACGGTGTTCGAGGGGGCGTCGCCCTTGGTTCAGTGGCCACCCTCTTGGGAACCGCCATCTGTCAATCCCTCTTCCCGCACCTGTCACCCGCAAACCTTTGTCGGGACTGACGTTCGCTAGCGCATTCAGTGTTCTCAGATTCTATTGACACCTACTGTTCTGCTTTCAATTTGTCCGAGAGGTGCTCCCACTCTCGGCTGAAGCGGTAGGAGTGTCGCGGCGGCGGTGCCGGGGCCTGCACTTCGATCCAGCGCACGAGTCCGGACGACCGGTTCTCGAAGCCGTGGTCGCATCCGACGCCGGCCCAGAGGACGTCGCCGGGGTGCAGGACGAGGAGCTCGCCGTCGATCAGCCCGTGCACCTCGCCCTCGACGAAGACGTACGCCTCCTCGAAGGGATGATCGTGCGGATGCGCGATTGCCGTGGGTTGGTAGTCGACCATGAACATGGTGTGCAACTGAGCGCCGAGCTGTTGATCGATCAACATCTTGACGCCAATGCCGCTGTAGGCCAGGAGCGCCGTGGCCATGCTGGGCGACACCGTCGGTGCGGCGACGTCGGCACCGCCCGCGAGTCGCTTGAGGTCCATCGCGTCGGCATCGAAACGAGCGGCGTTGCGATTTCGAGGGTCGCGCATGTCGGGTGTCACCGGTTCGGACTCGATGAGTGGGTCGCCAGTGAAGAAGGTGTCCTGTCGGCGACCGTCGTCCAGTTCAGCCGGTGCCTGCATCTGCAGCCAACGAGCCGGGCCGTCGACGGACCGTAGCTCATAGGTCGTCGCAAGCGGCACGACGATGCAGTGATCCGGTCCCAGCACCGTCGTCTGTCCGAGCGTCGTCACGGCCAGCGTGCCGGACAATACATACAAACTCGTCTCAAACGAGTGCAGCACCGCGTTGACGCACCCTCCGTCATCGAGGTGGTTCACCGACAACGTCATGTGTGGTGAGCCCGTCGCGCGCGTGACCAGGACCTGGCGCCGATACCCAGTGGAGTGACCCTCAAAGGCCACAGGTGTCTGCGCCACGTGGTCGTCAATCGCGGTCAGGTGATAAATAGTCTTCTCCCTTCGTCACAAGTATGTGACGGACGGCACGTGTGCTACTTCAGTAGCCAACCACCATCGACATTCAAATTCACTCCGTTGACGCCCGTATTGTCCAACAAGAACTCCACGGCGTTCACGATCTCGGCCATGGTGACGAGTCGACCGAGCGGCGTTCGGTTCAGGACATTGCTCGTGTCCTTGTCCTCCCAGTAGGGGCTGTCACCGATGATGCCAGGGTGAATCGCGTTGACACGAATGGGCGCCAGTTCGGTCGTCAACGAGTTCACGATACCCAAGACGCCGCCGTTGACGGTCGACACCGTGGTCGAGCCGGGATAGGGACGCCACGTCGCGAGGCCGCCGAAGAGCACAATCGAGGCGTTCGGCGTCAGGCGATGCCGAAGCGCGTGCACCGCTGCCGTGTAGCCCACGAGCTTCAGCGTGACCAGGCGCACCGCTGCCGCAATGTCGTAGTTCGACAGCGTGTTCGCGTCGCGCTCGATCGCGGCGATCACGAGGTCGTCGACCGAGGGCACACTCGCGAGCGCGTCAGCGATTGACTCCGGCTCCGAAAGGTCGACCGCGAGTCCGATCGTGCCGAGTCCGATGGCGTTGGCCGCGTCCTGCGCGCTTTCTTTGGTCCGACCCGAGAGGTACACGGTGGTGCCCTTCGCGGCCAGTGTCTTGACGAGCTCTCTTCCGATGCCCTGGGTTCCCCCGAGGACGACTGCGGTACGACCTGCTCGGCTTTCTGCCATCTACCGACCCCCTTTGAGTGTTCAGTGAAGTAAAACATACTCCAAGAAAACGCGAAGTGAAACAGTGAATGTGCGTCGCCCGCCGCGTCGTGTGACTCGACAAATCGTTGCTCCTGTACGGAGATTGGGGCGTCACGTGACATCGAGCGACGTGTGAAGTCACTATTGACAACGTTGCACGCGGTGCTACGCTCAAGCCCTTAACGGCTATTAGTGGGGGGCTTGTAATGAGCAATGACGTCAACTCGAAGGGCGAGTCGCTCGAGCACGGACGACCGATTGTGTTCCGAAACGGCATCGTGATCACGATGGACAATCAACACCGCGTACTCAAGAACAGTGACGTGCTGATCGTCGATGGCGTCATCAAAGAGATCGGACCGAACCTGAGTGCGCCGGACGGCGCGTTGAGCATTGACGCCTCGGGCGGCATCATCATGCCGGGCATGATCGACACCCACCGCCACATGTGGCAGACCGCGATGCGCGGCTACGGCGCCGATTGGAGTCTCTCGCAGTACTTCGTCTGGTACTACCTGCAGCACGGCAAGAACTTCCGACCCGAAGACATCTACGCGGGCAACCTCCTGTCCGCGATCGAAGCCGTCGACGCGGGTGTCACCACGACGGTCGACTGGTCACACGGTCTTCAAAGCACGGACCACGCCGACGCGGCGGTCGACGCGCTCGAAGCCGTGCCCGGACGCTTCATCCTCGCCTACGGCAACATCCAGGCCGCGCCCTGGGAGTGGGCGGTGTCGAAGGAGTTCAAGGATTTCTACAGCCGCCGGTTCGGTTCGAAGAACGACATGTTGGGTTTCAATATCGCTTTTGACGTGCTCGGCGACCCCTCATTTCCCGAGAAGCCGGCCTTTGACACCGCCAAGGAGTTGGGTGTGCCGGTCACCACGCACTGCGGTGTCTACGGCGTCAATGGCGATGAAAGCATCCGTCTGATGCACGAAAATGGCTGCATGGGACCGGACACGACGTTCGTCCACTGCTCATCGCTGTCCGCCGACTCCTACCACCGAATCGCCGCGTCCGGCGGGTCGGCATCGGTCGCGACTGAGAGCGAACAGAGCGCCGGCCAGGGGTATCCGTCGTCGTGGGTCCTTCGTCAGTACGACATTCCGATCTCGCTCTCCCACGACACCTCGGTGTGGTGGAGCTCGGACTTCTTCACTGCGATGCGCTCGACCGCCGGAGCCGACCGGTCTCGACAGCACTTCGAGTCCCAGTTGAAAGGTGAGCAGGTGATCAACCTCGACGTGCGCTGCGAGGAGGTCGTCCATTGGGCGACGCGAGGTGGCGCCAAGGCCATCGGGCTCGAGGACAAGGTCGGCAGTCTGGAAGTGGGAAAGCGTGCCGACGTCGTGCTCGTCAAGAACGACGACTCGCCCGCGATGTTCCCGATCATCAACGCCTATGGCCATGTCGTGATGCAGGCCCAACGCGCTGACGTCGACACAGTGGTCATCGACGGCAAGATCGTCAAGCACGAGCACAAACTGGTCGGCATCGATTTGGGTGCTGCGCGCACGGCGACCGAGAAGACGGTCACGTACCTCGCCGACACGATCGGCGAAGAAGCGTGGGTGAGCGGCCAGAATCCCGAGTTGACTGACCGTCAGGTGAACGAGAACCCATACAAGTACGTGAACGAGTAGTCGTTCGCACCAGCACGTGAACGAGTTCACTAAACAGTGCTCCTTTCGCGTGGGGCGACGTCCCTTTTGCGTTGGCCTCGTGCATGATTGCTCACGGAACGGACAAGAGTTTTAGGGCGAATCTCCTGCGATACACCGTGTGACGCGAACGCCGAGAACTGTTCACTATCGGTTGACACGTTAAGTGAACACGTGTACTGTCGGTCATCTATGGCAGTTCGTTCCGAGCGGAACGTTGGTCTTTGCTGAGCCTCTCGATGAGAGTTCACCGGGGGGCCACCGAACGCAAGGAGCATCGCAACACCTGTCGGGGGCAAAGCGCCTTCGGCATTCGAGGGGGGATTAATGCTCAAAAACAAGTTTCGTACGATAACGATTTTGTCGGCCGGATTGATGGTCATGACGTCATTTGGCTTTGGCGTCGCGTCCACCGCCCAGGCCGCCGCGAAGCACAAGGTGAAGACGTACAACGTCGCCTACATGTCCTATGGGGTTGCCAACAGTTACGACGCGCCGATGCTGGCCGCTGCCAAAGCCGTTGCCTTGACGACGGGTCACATCAACGTCACGGTCTTTGACTCACAGAGCACGGACACCCTCCAGGTGTCGGAACTGCAGAACGTGATCAACTCGGGCCACTACCAAGGCATCATCACCCAGCCGATCTACGGTCCGGTGCTCGTGCCGGAGGTAAAGCTCGCCATCAAAAAGGGCATCAAGGTCGTGAACATCGACCAGATCCTGGGCACCAACTACAACAGTGACCAGATCGAGGTCCACGGTCTCTCGGGCAACGTGGTCTTCTTCCCCGCAAAGATCGGCTCGCAGTTGGCTGCGGAAGCCATTCTGGCGTGCGGGACGGCCAATCCGTGCAAGATCGCCCTGGTTCACAACTACACGGGCGACGAGCCCGACGCCGAGATCACCAAGACCTTTGACGCCGGAATCGCTAAGGACGCCAACGCGAGCATCGTCGCGAACGGTGACGGCCTTTACACCCCGTCGGTCGCGCTGACCTTCGTGGCGAACACCCTGGTTGCCAACCCTGACCTCAACGTCATCGTCGGTGCCGACCAGGACTGTGAAGGCGCGCAGTCGGCCCTCACGTCAGCCAAGAACACCACGGTCAAGCTGGTTTGCTACGGCGCCAGTGCCACCGGTATCGCGGCGGTGAAGAGCGGTGCATGGTTCGCCGACGTCGCGCAGTTGCCGGCGACCGAAGGCGAGCTGGGCATGATCGCCTTGATCAAGGCCATGAAGACGGGCAAGGGCTCCGGCTCAGAGAACCCCGTCGCCAAGCTGCCGAACAACGGCATCGTGACCAAGGCAAACGCCAATAAGTTCAACGGTGAATGGCCGGGTTGATCCGTCAGTAGGAGAGGTAGAACATCCGAGACTGACATGGATAGCTTGAACTGTCATGTCGACTGAGAACATCGAAGAGGCACCCCGCAGTAGCGAACCGCAGAACAGTGGCGACTTGGTCGTCACGGGGATGTGGAAGCGCTACGGCGGGGTGCCCGCTCTCAGTGACGTATCACTGACGATTTCTCCCGGGACGGTGCACGCGCTGGTCGGAGAGAATGGCGCGGGCAAGTCCACGCTGGGAAAGATCATTTCCGGGGTCATCGAACCCGATGAGGGGACCATGACGCGTAACGGCGAGACCCTCAGCTTCAAATCACCGCGCGACGCGTTGGCGAATGGCATCGTCACGATCGTGCAAGAACTCGCGATCGTGCCGGGACTCACGGTGGCCGAGAACGTCTACCTTGGCGTCGAAGTGTCGACCGCGGGATTCGTGCGACGTCGTGAACTGCGCCGCCGGTTTCGTCAACTCGCCAAGACCGTGGGCTTCGCCCTCTCGCCCGATTTGCGTGCCGGCTCATTGTCCATCGCTGATCAACAAAAAGTGGAGATCATGCGCGCTCTGTCGCGCAACGCCTCGATCGTAATCATGGACGAGCCGACCGCCGCGTTGTCCGGCAACGAGACGAAGGCGCTCTATGAGATCATTCGTTCCCTGACGCGCGACGGGAAGTCCGTCGTCCTGATCTCGCACTTCCTTTCCGAGGTATTGGCCCTCGCTGACGTCATCACCACACTTCGCGACGGCCGTCTCATTCGAACGGTCGACGCGAGAGACGCGAACGAGGAGTCGCTGATCGAAGGGATGCTCGGCCACTCGCTCCTCACGGCCTTTCCCGAGAAGGTCACGACCGACGAGGAGCAGCCGGTCGTCCTCGAGGTCGAACATCTCAGAGCGCCCGGCGTCAATGACTGCTCGTTCGTCCTTCACGAGCGTGAGATCCTCGGCATCGCGGGACTCGTCGGGGCGGGCCGCTCCGAGTTGGCGCGCGCGATCTTTCGCGACACCAAGGTGACGGGCGGGACGGTCCGATTGAACGGCGCGGAACTCGGCGGTCGTAGCCCTTCGCGCTCGATTCGTCGTGGACTGGTGTTGATCCCCGAATCGCGCAAGGAGATGGGACTGCTGGTCGGTCGATCGGTCAAGGAGAACATCTCGCTGCCCCGGCTCGATCTCGTGAGTCGCTTGGGTTGGATCGCGGGCATTCGCGAACGGCGCAAGGTGAGGGAACTGATGAAATCGGTCACCATCAAAGCGGCCAGCATGCGAATGCCGGTGGCGATGTTGTCCGGCGGCAATCAGCAGAAGCTCCTGTTCGCGCGTTCCGTGATGTGTTCGCCCGGCGTCCTCATCGCGGACGAGCCGACGCGCGGCGTGGACGTGGGTTCCAAGCGCACCATCTATGACCTGTTGACCGAGATGGCGCAGTCCGGCATGGGCGTCATCGTCATCTCTTCCGACCTCGAAGAAGTACTCGGCCTTTCGCATCGCGTCCTCGTGATGCGCCATGGACGTATCATCACCGAACTCTCGGGCGATCAAATGAACGAGCAAGCCGTGCTCGCCGCCGCGTTCGCCGAGACCAGCAACGAAGGAGTGGTTTCGCAATGAGTACACAGGTTGAGACCACCGAAGTCCCGGACGCGGGCGACGACGGGTCGACCAGTTTCCGCAACGGCGCGCTTCGGGTACTCGGATCATGGCGGCTCGCGGGCATCGCGATCCCGTTCCTGATCCTCTTCATCACGCTGTCGATATGGAGCGGCCCCTTCTTCTCCAAGACGAACCTCATCAATATCTTGGACCAGCAGTCGTCGTATCTGGTCATCGCCGCCGCCGGGACCCTGGTTCTCGTAGCCGGCGGACTCGACCTTTCGGTCGGAGCGATCTACGGCCTCGCCGCCGTGGTGTCGGGCGAACTCGCCTCGCATCATTCACCGTTCATCGCGATCGGCGGAGCGCTGCTCGTCGGACTCATCGCCGGACTCGTCAATGGCTGCATCGTGGCGTTCTTGAAGATCAATCCACTCATCGCCACGCTGGCGATGTCATTCGTGATCGGCGGGGTGGCGCTACGAGTCTCGAACAACAATCTGATCGTCTTGTCGCAGAACTCCGGCTTCTACAAGTTCGCCAACGTCGAGCTGTGGTCGGTGCCGAGCGCCGTATGGATCGTCCTGGTCTTCATCATCATCCTCAGTTTCTTGTTGGCGAAGACGACATTCGGGCGTCGCGTCATCGCTTCGGGGGGAAACGCGGAGGCGGCGCGACTCGCCGGTATTCGTGTCAACCAGATTCGCATCATCACCTACGCGCTGAGTGGCCTGGCGGCCGGACTCGGCGGCGTGATCGACACGTCGCGGCTGCTGAGTGCGCAGGCAACCGGCGTCCCGAACCTCACGTTCATCGTCTTGGCCGGCATCGTCGTGGGCGGCACGTCGATCGCGGGTGGCGAGGGCTCGGTACCGCGCACGACCATCGGGGTCCTGTTCATCGCGTTGATCGGCAACGGCATCGACCTGTTGAACATCAACCAGCTCTACCAGCAGATTGTGCTCGGATTGATCTTGCTGATCGCTGTTTCGATCGACGTCTGGGCGCGAAAGCGTCGGCGTTAGATGTTCGCTAGCTACTTGGAGGCATGATGGGCATTCATACATACGGAAGCAACGCCGTTGATTGGGAGAATCGCGTTGACATGCCTCGCCTTCGCGAGGAGCGACTGGCCAAGTTGCAGGCCGAACTCGAGAAGTCCGACCTCGGAGCGCTCCTCACGTTCGACTTCCACAACATCCGCTACATGACCGGCACGCACATCGGTACGTGGGCGATGGACAAGTTGATTCGCTTCGCGCTGTTGCCACGCGGCGGTAAGCCGATCGTGTGGGACTTCGGCTCGGCCGCGCGCCATCACCAGCTGTACAACCCGTGGCTGACCGGCGTGCAGATCGGTCCGGACGGCAACGAGATGCCCTATGAGGGCGCGCGCGCCGGAATCTCCACGCTGCGCGGTGCGATCCCACCGGGCGCGGACCGCGCCGGCACGGTGGCCGAGAAGATCAAAGAGGTGCTCTCGCAGTTCGGTCTCCAGAACGAGCCGATTGGCGTGGACGTCATCGAGATGCCGGTCCTTGCGGCGTTCGCGAAGGAAGGCATGACGCTGGTCGACGGACAACAGGTGTTCTTAGAGGCCCGACGCGTCAAGACGGCCGATGAGATCTCGCTGCTCGCACACGCCGCGTCCATGGTCGACACCGCCTATGAGGAGCTCTACGCGTTCTTGCGTCCGGGCGTGCGTGAGAACGAGTGTGTCGGACTGGTCAACAAGACGTTGTACGACTTGGGTTCAGAGCACGTCGAGGGCGTGAACGCGATCTCCGGCGAGCGCTGTTCGCCGCACCCGCACGTGTTCAGCGACCGGCTGATCCGACCCGGCGACCCGGCCTTCTTCGATATCTTGCACAGCTTCAACGGGTACCGCACGTGTTACTACCGGACCTTTGCCGTCGGCAGCGCGTCGGTCGCTCAGCGTGACGCGTACACGAAGTGCCGCGAGCTCGTCGACTCCGCGATCTCCATCGTGAAGCCAGGTACGACGACGGCCGACGTCGTCGAACTGTGGCCCAAGGCCACGGAGTTCGGTTTCGCCAACGAAGAGGCCGCCTTCGGCCTGCAGTACGGGCACGGAATCGGACTGTCGATCTGGGAACGCCCGATCTTCAGCCGCATGATCTCGCTCGATCACCCCGAGGTGCTCGAAGAAGGTATGGTCTTCGCCCTCGAAACGTACTGGCCCGCCAAAGACGGTTGGTCGGCGGCCCGTATCGAAGAAGAGGTCGTCGTGACCGCAACGGGGTGCGAGGTCATCACGAAATTCCCGGCCGAGGAGTTGCTCGTCGCCGGTCAGCGCTACTTCAGCGCCGGCGGTCCGGTCAACGGTCTTCGCGAATCGCAGTCCCACCTCAATACCGCCGCTGGACGAGGCGAACGCCCCGCCGCGAAGTAACCGATCGACTCCTTTCGTCACGTGGTGCGCGGCGCACGTGCTAACTATGGTGCGCTGAAGGAACGACGCTCCTCAGCAACGGTGGAGAGTGAGCCATGGACAACCGGCCGGAGTCAATCTCACTCCTCACCATCGCTCGCGAGTGGACGCGACTCGGTTGCATCGGTTTCGGTGGACCTCCCGCACACATCACCTTGCTGCGTCGACTGTGTGTGGACGAGTGGCACTGGTTGAGTGACCGGGATTTTGAAGACGGTGTCGCCGTCACCAATCTGCTGCCGGGCCCCGCATCGACCCAGCTGGCGATGTACTGCGCGTGGCGACTACGGGGATCGTTGGGCGCACTCGTTGGCGGCCTCTGTTTCATCGTCCCCGGCCTGGTGATGATCCTGGCGCTGTCGGCCGTCTTCTTCGAGCGTGATGCGCCGGCATGGATCCTCGGCACCGCGGCCGGCGCCGGCGCCGCGATTCCCGCCGTCGCGTTGAGGGCCTCGTGGAGTCTCGTACCCGCGAGCCGAAAGGGCGCCACGAGCCGTGGCGCGCGTCGTCGCTGGCTGGCGTACGTCGTGATCGGGGGCGTCGCGGCCGCGACCGCGGGTGCGTACCTGGTGCTCGTACTCGTGGCCTGCGGACTCGCGGAGATGCTCATCGCCGGTCCCGAGATCCGGAGATCGGCCACGGCGTCGCGCGTGACGATCCCGCGTGTCCTCGGACACGTCGGCGGAGTCGGTGGAGTCGGTGCGATTGGCTGGGTCGCGCTCAAGGTCGGTGCGCTCTCCTACGGCGGGGGATTTGTGATCGTCCCGTTGATGCAGCATGACGTCGTGAGTACGTATCACTGGATGACCGGCACACAATTCCTCAGCGCGGTGGCCCTTGGGCAAGTGACCCCAGGTCCCGTCGTCCAAACCGTGGCGTCCGTCGGATACGCCGCGGGCGGTCTCGGAGGCGGACTCTTCGCGGCGCTCATCGTGTTCAGTCCGTCCTTTCTCTTCGTCCTGTGCGGCGCACCCCATTTCGATCGCGTCCGGGAGAATCTGTCGGTTCGCTCCTTCTTTCGCGGCGCCGGTCCGGCGGTGATCGGTGCGATCGCCGGCTCGGCGATTCCCCTCGGCCGCGCCTTTACGCACACATGGCAGATTCCAGTCCTCGCGGGCGCGCTCGTCGTGCTCTTCGTCCTGCGTCGCAGTGTGGTGACGTGTCTTCTCGCCGCCGCCGTCGTTGGACTGCTGCTGGCGCTCTCCGGTGTCTCGGTGTGAGGCGCCGACGTCGGTTAACGACTACGGGAGGTCGCGGTAATGCTCTCGCCAGATGAGTCGATAGACCCGTGTCTTTCGAGGGATCGTGCGCAGTCCCGGAATGAAGGGCACCAATAGCAGGCCGAGCGTGAGGACCATCATGATCGCCCAGACGAGGATGTCGCCGTTCCCGCTCGTGTTCATCGGCGACACCTGGTACCAGAAGGTGTAGAGCCAGAGCCACGCCTGACCGGGATAGTTGCCCGTCTCGTTCATCATTCCCCACTGGTCACCCGTGAGGTGTTGCTTCTGGGCGATGTTCGCCATGTAGTTGCCGTCGGCCAAGAACAGCAACGGCAACGTGTAGTCGGTCGTATAGAAACCCTTTTGCGTCACGAGCGCCTGGTCGAGGGCGCCGGTGCGAGCCATCTGGAAGAGGTCCGTCATCATGACCGGCACCGGCCCGGCGTTCGACGCCGGTACGACGAGTTGCCCGCTCACGATCTTCATGTGGTTCGCCGCGTGCGTGTAACTGTTCACCCAACCAGAGCGGGTCGAGTTCGACGCGCTCGACCATTGTCGGAGATCGGCCGAGAGTATGGGCTGATCGGGGAGGGACTTCAGAGGGTTGACGACGAAGTCATCGGCCGCGTTCACCGGGATCCGCGCGCCGACCCACTTGGCCAGCTTGAGGGGACCGAGCTGTTGACCGGTCGTGGCGTTGTTGTAGGGCGCGCCGTACTGCGCCGTGCCGGAGGTCCCGTTGAGTTCACTCAGGGCCGTCGCCGCGAAATCGATCGGATCACTGTTGGACCAACTCTTGATCGTCAGTGCAGGCTCGTCGGGTGAACCGAAGACGATCGCTAACAACACCGTCAAGACGGCGACCACGACCAGCGCGATGACACCTTCTTTGATGATGTCGTACGGGGTGTGGCCGCCCTTCCATTCCGGTGCGTCGACGTCAGGGCGAAATGCCTTCGACGTCACTGCGCAGCCTTGACGGTGTCATCAAACGGAGGGACGACACCTTTGATCCGAACGAGGAGCACGTGCAGGACCGTCAAGACGACCGCAGCGAGTGGCAGGAGCACGATGTGCCACATCAACATCTGACCCATGTTCAAGACGTTCCAATACGCTCCGGCGCCGGTGGCGTTGATGCCATCTTTGGCCTGGGTCGAGATCCACTGTGAGTCGAAGTTGGATTGACAAAGGTAGCCGGTGAAGGCCGCGGCGATCGATGTCACGAACGTCACTACGCCGGTCATCCAGGTGAGCGCACGCCCTCCACGCCACGCCGCCATGAAGTACTTACCCCACAGGTGGATCACCATGGCGAAGAAGAAGATCTCCACGCTCCAGAGGTGGAGGGAGTTCACGAAGTGGCCTACGGACGAACCGTGCCACCACTGGGGACCGCGCAGGGCAAGGAGACAGCCCGTCGCGATGACGACCGCGAGAGCGGCCATCGTCGTGACGCCGAAGACATAGATCCACGACGCCACGTAGGAAGGCTGAGTATCGGGCAGCAACTTCTCGGGTGGGAGCTTGGCGGTGACGCGCTTGCGAAGGCGAGTCGTCCACTGGCGATCGATCTCGGTGGTGCTCATCGGTGTTCCTTGCGACCCTTACGGCCCGGGAACGGAGCGAAGAGCGCGACGAGGAACGTGACGACCATCAAGACGATGACCACCAGGTTCGCGACGCTGATCTGGATGATGTGCCACTGGATGTAGTGACCCAATGTGTTCAATGGAAAAATGGCGGCAAACCAACCCAGCACCATGATCGCCCCCTTCGCGCGTGTCCTCTTAAGAGACTTGCGTATAAAACTTCGCCCTACACCGGGTCTAAAGTCCCCAATTGCAACCCGAGCAGCTGAAATAAGAGTTCGCTTCTACTGGCTGGTCCGTCGGCGCATGAGCGGCGAGGTCGATCGGACGAGTTGATCACCCATGCGCGGGTGGTGACACGTTGATAGAGAAGTGAGTCGAGCGATCTCGTCGCAGCACTCGAGTTCACTTGCACCGATCTGCGGTTGAGTCAACGTGGATGCGACGGCGTCCAGCTTTTCCAGGGACAACGTCATCACTGGTGTGGTCCTTGACCGAGTCGCTGTGGTGTACTAGTGTACTAGTACATGAGTGATCAGCATCCTTCCATCGTGTTTCGGCTGGATGCCCGCTCTGATCGAGCGCCGTTTCGACAGCTCGTTGACCAGGTTGTGAGCGCGGTCGACCGAGGCCAACTGCAACCGGGCGACCAGCTACCGTCGGTGCGCGAGGTGGTCCGTCAGATCACGATCAACCCCAATACTGTGCACCGCGCGTACCGCGAACTCGAACACCTTGGACTCGTTGAGGGACGCTTGGGACTTGGGACATTCGTCCTCGACGCTGCCGCAGGTACGTCGCGCGAGTACCGAGCACAGTCGTGGCGTGACGCGTTGCGTGAAGGGATTGTGCTCGCGCGTGATTCCGGGATGGGCGACGACGAACTGCTGATCAACTTTCAGCGTCTCATGACCAGCGACATCGAGGCGCCGTCATGATGGGCGACGAGTTCGTCATTGAGACCGAGGGACTGACCAAACGATTTCGTCGACGTACCGCGCTTGATCACTGCTCACTCTCGGTCCCTCGCGGACGCGTCGCTGCGCTGGTCGGCCCAAATGGCTCCGGGAAGACGACACTCCTGCGCCTCCTCGCCGGACTGTCCAGCCCTACGCAGGGGCGGATCTCGATCTTTGGCGAGGAGATGTCGAAATCGAGCGCGCTTCGTGCCCGGGTCGGCTACCTCGATCAGGAACGACCGCTCTATCCGTGGTGGCGCGTGCGCGAGATGCTGGAGTTCGGCCGAAAGACCAATCCTGCCTGGGACAGTGACCTCGCGCGACGGCAACTCGGCGCGCTTCGCATCGACCTCGAGAGCCGCGTTCGAGACCTCTCGGGCGGCCAGAAGGCTCAGGTCGCGCTCGCGCTGTGTTTCGCGAAGCGACCTGAACTCGTGCTGCTCGATGAGCCCGCTGCGGCATTGGACCCTGTTGCTCGTCAAGACCTGCTGCAAAACATCACGGAACTCTTCGCTGACCACGAAGCGAGCGTCTTGATGTCGACGCACGCGATCGATGACGTCGCGGCCATTTGCGACTACGTCATCATCCTCGCTGACTCGCGAATCGTGCTCAGTGAGGACTTGGAGTACGTGCTCGAGAGTCACCGATTCTTGAGCCGAGCGCTGGACGACGGCGTGTCCGTGCCGCCGGGCGCGATCGTGCTCGAGGAACGCCGAACGACCCGGGAAATCACCTACCTCGTTCGACTCGCGATGCCGCTGGAACGCGACGGGTGGCGAATCGAGCGTCCATCACTCAATGAGATCGTGATCGCGTACTTGCGCGACCAGCCGCCGCCGGCCGTTGGCCCGGACGTGAGCGGTCGTGAGTCAGGTGCGTCATGATCTGGATTGCCTGGCGCTATCAACGCTCCGTGGTGTTCGCTCTGAGCCTGCTTGCCCTCGTCGTCATCGGTGTTGCCGTCTATAACGGGGTCACATTGCATCACGACGCCATGTCCTTCATGGGTGCGCCGTGTCACGGAAATCAAGTTGTCACCAAGGGGCGAGGCGATCTCTGTGGTGTGTTAGACGTCAAACTCGCCAACGCGGAGCACTACAGCTCTGAGATTCGCTTTGCTGGATTCATCATCGCGCCGCTCGTCGGAGCGCTCCTCGGTCTCCTCGCGCTCGGCAACGAGCTGGACAACCGCACGGCCCGACTGGCCTGGACGCAGTCGATCTCGCGCACTCGTTGGTGTGCGACGAAGGCGGGCGTCGGAGCCGCCATCGTCGCGGTGCTACTTATTCCGACGGCTGTGGTGTTGTCGTGGTGGAGTGGACAGGGCCCTCCTACGAATGTCTTCAACACGGAGAACTTTGGCGTCGCCGGTTGGGACCTCGTGGCGTACGGCCTCTTCATGTTCGCACTTACGCTCCTCATCGGCGCGGTCATGCGGCGCGTCGGGTGGGCGCTCGCGGCAGCGGTAGTCGTGTTCCTCGCCGTCGCGTTGACGTTCCCGGCGCACGTGCGCCCGCACCTCGTGACGCCGACGGTGCACTGGTCTCGACCGACGTTGGCGACAAAGGGCAAGGCCTACGCGAACGCCGACTACTTTCCTCAGAATTCGTTGCTGCTCGTCAATGGGGTGGTGTCGCGAACGACAGTCGGCATCCCGACATGGAATGACGTCTTCACCGTGGAACCTCGAATCACTGCGTGTGAGGGAAACTATCCACAAGAGTCCGAGAGCACGTACCTGAAGACCGAAGTTCGCTGTTATCGCACGTTGGACGTCGAGCAGGTCTCCGTCTATATCCCCGGCGACGAGTTCTGGACGTTGCAGTTGCGCGAAGGTGTGATCTATCTCGTGGCCGGACTCGCACTCGCGGGTGGATCGCTGCTCGTCGTGCGAAGGATCGAACCGTAGGGGCCTCGACGTGTGCGGCCCGATGTGTTACTTCTGTGAATCGGCGCCGTGATCCGCCTTGTGGCGCTCCTCTTTTAGCCACTCGGCGAGCTTCTCGAACTTTTCCCCCGCGATGTGGGCGATCGCCTGGATCGCATCGCGATGACCGGGGTTGTCAGGGTCCGACAGTGCGACGGCGTCGATTGGTACGCCATGCCCTGCGTACGAACCGGGAACTCCTCCGAAGAACGGATGAAACCCGAAGCCGCCAAAGCCGCCGGCGAAGCCGCCGCCGCCGAATGATCCTCCTCCAAGGTGTCCGCAGGCGGTTCCGCAGTGCGCGCAACATCCCCCACAGTGTCCACAAGCAACCATCGCACCCTCCTTCTCGAGTGTGTTACTCGTCCTGAATTTAACAAGCAGTTGCGTGTTGCGCTCGAGCGCGCGCGGACGCGCTCGCCGATCTCTCGGCGCAGTGCCGCGGCACCAAACGACGGCATTGAGGTCGCCGGTCGTCACGCGCCGTCGCACAATGCTTGACCCGTCACAATACGAGGACAACAATTGAGTGAATCGCGCTTTGACGAAGTTTCGGTACGTAGATTGACATCACAGCTCTAGACACGACGGTTGTTGCGGGTCACTCCGTGCGTTTCGTAAAGGAGCCTTATGCGAACACTGTCCCCCCAGCGTGATCGACGTACATGGCGTGTAATGGTCGACGCGCGAAGAGTCCGCTCGTGAGCGACGACCAGCCCGTTCGAACGCACGCGTCGGGTCCGTGTAAGTGCGCCCGTCGAACGTGCTGGCACGCGCGCGACTGCCGCGGCAATGGGATGGTACGCATCCTGCGCGTCGCCCCGCCGACTGGCGGACCACGTTCGTCGGTGGTGTTGTGCCGCGAGTGCGCGGCTCCGACGCAGCGAAATCGAGTCGCGTAGTCGCTCGCACGTCCACGACGCACGCGCTACGTCGTCAGTTGCCTGAACCGAATGAGCGCTCACCACTCGAGATGCGCGCCGCGTAGGCGATTGGCGCGGCGGTCAAGATCAAGACGAAGACGACGACTGCGTTCACCTCTGGCAACTGCTGTCCACGCAGGATTGCGCCGAAAATCCACAGCGGCAGCGTGTTCTGCGCCCCGGCCGTGAAGGTGGTGACGATCACTTCGTCAAAACTCAGCGCGAAGGCGAGCAGCGCTCCAGCAATCAGCGCTGTTGACAGCATCGGCATTGTCACAAGGCGAAACGTTTGCAGTGGTCTCGCGCCGAGGTCGGAGGACGCCTCGATCAACGAGGTCGAGGTTCTCCGCAGACGTGCCACGACGTTGTTGAAGACCACGACCATGCAGAACGTGGCGTGACCGATAATGATCGTGTAAATCGACAGGTCGATATGCGTGATGTTGAAGGCCGATTGCAACGCGAGTCCCGTCACGATGCCGGGCAGCGCGATCGGCAGGACCAGCATCAGTGACACGGTGTCGCGACCAAAGAAGCGGAAGCGGTGGATGCCGAAGGCGACGAGCGTCCCCAAGATCAGAGCGATCGCGGTCGCCGCACAGCCCGCCTTGATGCTCAGCCACAGTGAACTGCGCACCGCTGGATCGTTGAACGCCACAGCAAACCAGTGCGTGGTCCAGTGACGAATAGGCAGCGACTGCACGTTGGACTTATCAAAGGCGAAGAGCACGATGACGAGGAGCGGTCCGAGCAGGAAGGTGACGACCAGTGCCGCGAAGATGGCCAGACCACCGCGAGAGAGCCGTGAGAGTCTCATATTGCCTCGAAGGCGCCGGCGAGTCTTGCCAGAAACAGATAGATGGCCATGATGGCGATCGATACGAACGCGAGCGCCGCGGCGAAGGGCAGGTCTCCGCCATTGATGGCGCTGTCGTAGATGGCGTTGCCGATGAAGTTCGAGCTCGAGCCGCCGATCAACAGTGGCGTGATGAAGTCACCGAGCGTGAGTGAGAAGGTGAAGATGGAGCCGGCCACGATGCCCGGCAAGATCATCGGCATCAGGATCTGACGAAAGGTGAACCAGGCACCGGCGCCGAGGTCTGACGAGGCTTCGAGGAGCGAGTCGGGTACCCGTTCGAACGCTCCGTAAATGGGGACGATCATGAACGGAAGCCAGAGGTAGGAGAAGACGATCCACATCGCCACGTTGGTATAGGCCAGATTCGTGATCGGAAGTCCCAGATGTGACTCGATGCTCGGCAACACGCCGTGGTTCGAAAGGATATTGATCCACGCGTACACGCGCGCGAGGTAACTCGCCCATAGCGGCAAGAAGACAAGCGCGAGGAGCGCCTGGCGGAACCTGCGCGAGGCGATCTTGGCGATGAAGAACGCGAACGGCAGTGCGATGACCGCGTCGGTGATGGTGACCAGCACGGCCATGATGACAGTGCGCAAGATGATGGTGCCGTACACGGACTGCGTGAAGATCTGCGAGAAGTTCGCCCACGTCCACTGATAGACGATGTTGCCGGTGAGTTCGTTGGTGCTGAAGAACGCCGTGATGAGGAGCGCGACGAGCGACGCGATGTAGACCACCAAGAACCACATCAGTGGTGGCGACAGGATCAGCGCCCCACGCAACCAGGGGCGGCGCCACAGCGCCGCCCCCAGTCGTTCGCGAGTTGCTTCACGCACGGACATGCCGGGTTATCCCTCGATCTGCGTCCAGGCCTGTTGCCACTGGGTGAAGCCCACACAGTCGTTCGTGCCGTTGTCGCACGTCGTGAGCGGCGTCTTCCAGAACTTGATCGTCTTGAAGTACGACTGCGGCTCATTGGCGTGGTACGCCGCGCACCCGCCCTTTTGCAAGGTGTTCATGATCGGACAGGCCAGTGTGTTGGCCGGCGTCTCGCCGTAGGAGATGGCGTCCTCGGCCTGGATCTTCGGTGTCGACATGTAGGCCATCCACTTGTAGGCGCAGTTCGGGTCGGGCGCGTTGGCCGCCAGCATCCACGTGTCGGCCCAGCCGGTCGCCCCTTCCTTGGGGATCGTGTCGTTCACGGGGGCCTTCGCGGCCTTCAAGGTTGACGTCTGGTACGGCCACGCTGCACCGACGACGACTTCACCGTTTTGGAAGAGCGAGATCTCTTGGCTCGCGAGGTCCCAGTACTTCTTGACCAGCGGGTGCTCGGCCTTCAACAGATTGACCGATGCCGTGAACTGTGTCTGGGTCAATTCGTAGGGGTCGGTAATGCCAAGGCTCGGCTTGGACGACTCGAGATAGAGCGCCGCGTCGGCGATCTGGATCGGGTTGTCGGGAATCGAGATCTCGCCCTTGTACTTCTTGTCGTAGATCACTGACCACGAGGTCGGGGCGGTCTTGAAGACTTTGGTGGAGTACAGCAGTACGTTGGGTCCGAACTCGAAACTCACGCCGTAGTGATACCCGTTGATCGTGTTGAACGAAGGGGACTTCAAGAACGGTTGGAACTCGCTCCACGAGGGGATCAACTTGATGTTGATCGGCTTCACGTCGCCGCCGTAGATCAGTCGAAGGTCTGCGTCTCCGGAGGCCGACACGAGGTCCCACTGGTGACCACCGCCGTTGGCCATGAGTGAGACCATCTCGCTCGACGAACCGGCGTACTTGACGTTGACGTCGCAACCGGTCGACTGTTCGAACGGCTTCACCCATTCAGGTTGGGTGTAGCCCTCCCACGCGATGATGTTCAACTTTCCCTCGCCTTTGCCGATCGAGGTCGGGACCTTGTCGTTCTGCGCCGGTGGTGTGCCGAGCGACGCGCCCGCCGGTCCGCTCAGAGCGATGGGCACGACGAACACGGCGAGCATGAGCGCTACCGCCCCCGTGCGGAACCATCGTTGGAATCGTGGCCTGTTCATATTGCTCCTTTGGCTTGGTCTCCGAGCTGCGTTTCAGCAACGGAGGTTGACGTGAGAGGGAAGGCATCGTTGAGATCCCATGACAGCAGCACGTGACTCTCGGGCACGAGTTCGTCCTTTTGTGAGCCGGTCGAGCTGTTCTGTCGCGCGACCGTCATGGTGCTGCCGTCGTCCAGGCGAACGCTGAAGCGCGTCACCATGCCGAGATAGGCGACGTCGATCACGGTGCCAGCGACACTCGTGCGTCCAACGGCGAAGGATCCGCCGGTGATCTCGATCTTCTCGGGTCGCAGCACCGCTCGCCCCTTGGGCGTCTCGATCACGTTGGAGGTACCGACGAATGACGCCACGAACTCGGTGGCCGGGCGCTCGTAGACCTCGGACGGTGGTCCGATCTGCTCGATACGACCACTTCGAAAGACCGCCAGTCGGTCGCTCATCGTCAAGGCCTCTTCCTGGTCGTGCGTGACGTAGATAAAGGTAATGCCGATCTGGCGTTGGATTCGCTTCAGTTCGACCTGCATCTCTTGGCGAAGTTTGAGGTCCAAGGCGCCGAGCGGCTCATCGAGCAACAAGACTTGGGGCTCGTTGATGATGGCGCGCGCGAGCGCGACTCGCTGACGCTGCCCTCCAGAGAGCTGGGCGGGACGACGCTCGGCGAACTCGGTCATCTGCACCATCTCGAGCGCCGCTTTCACGCGTTCGTCGATCTCAGCGCGCTTCACCTTCTTGACGCGAAGGCCATAGGCGACGTTGCGCGCCACGTCGAAGTGGGGGAAGAGTGCATAGTCCTGGAAGACGGTGTTGACGCCGCGCTGATACGGCGGTGTCCCGGTGACGTCGACGCCACGCAGTGAGATCGTGCCGGCGTCGGGCACTTCGAAGCCTGCGATGAGGCGCAACAACGTTGTCTTGCCTGATCCCGATGGGCCCAACATGGTGAAGAACTCGCCGCGAAAGACTTCCAGGTCCACGTTGCTGACGGCCTCTTGCGATCCGAATCGCTTAGTGATCCCGCGCAACAGGATGCCCTGGTTCGTGGTCGTCACGTCGTGCTCGGACGTGGGTGCCTCAATCACGTTGGAATCCGCGCAACGCCAATGTGCAAGGGCAGATCAGGTCTCGTCACCGCGAACAACAACGCCCCCTCATCGTCTCAGCCAACGCATCGAAAAATCTCAAACACAGTCGAGTTGGAGCAAGCATAAGACCGAATTCGAAGGTGTGCCTTGCGTCCAACTCGACGGGAATACGCAGTGCAGAGTTCGCTTCGACCGAACAACGCGGACATACGACTCGTATGTTCAGGGTGCGGAGGATTGCACGTCGCCACCATTCGTAGCCGGGGCACGTCGGCAATAATTGGCCCTACTTGCAAGCTGGTGAGGAGGGGAGCGGATGTATCGGAATCGACTTCGCTGGTACGACCTCACGGGACCTGCGAGCACCTTCGCGGTGGAGTCCGGTCTCTCCGAAGCGACGTGGTTTCGCTGCGATATTCCGCGCGCCCAGATGCAACAACTCATGAAACGCACGGATCAACCAGCGATTCGGGACATAGTGCTGTGGCTGGGATTGGCGGTGGCCGCTGCTGCTGGCGCCGTCTACCTCTGGCCCTCGTGGTGGTCGGCGCCGCTTTGGTTGATCTACGGCGTGCTGTACAGCTCCGCGAGCGAGACTCGCCGACACGAAACGAGTCACGGCACCGCGTTCCGAAACCGACGACTGCAAAACGTCGTGCTGCAGATCGCGTCGTTCTGTCGCATGCGCGACCCGATCGTCGAGCGGTGGCGCCACACTCGACACCACACGGACACCCTCATCGTCGGAAGGGACCTGGAGATCGATGTGATGCGTCCCGCGCGGCTGTTCAAGTTGTTCATCAACCTCTTTGGACTCATCGACGTGCCGGTCCAGTTCTCCCTTATTGTCGAGCACGCCGTCGGGCGCCTCTCCGCCGACGAGCGAGAGGTCGTGCCTCCGTCGGAGGGACCGAAGGTGTTTCGAACGGCGCGAGTGTGGCTGTTGATCTACGCCGCGACGATCGTTGCCGCCGTCGTCGTGCGATCATGGATTCCCGTCCTTCTCATCGGCGGACCGCAGATCTACGGATGCTTCCTCGAGCGGATCTACAGCTTCACCCAGCACGCCGGTCTGGGCGAGAACGTGCTCGACCACCGACTCAACACCCGCACGATCTTGATGGGGCCAGTCAACCGCTTCGTCTATTGGGACATGAATTATCACATCGAACACCACATGTTCCCCATGGTTCCGCACCACAAGTTGGCTGAGCTGCACGAGGAATTGAAAGGTGACATGCCGGCACCATATCCGTCGCTGTACGCGGCGTATCGAGAGATCATCCCGGCCGTAATACGTCAACTCAAAGACCCGACGTACTTCATCAAGCGTGAGCTTCCACCTGGGGCCGCCCCTTACAACCCGCCAGTCGACGGACTCTTCGTCGAGTTACTGGGCGCATAGAACATGGACGCTTTGCCATGGTGAGTTGGATCAGAGCCTGCGCAATCGGCGATATTGGTGAGGATGACGTCATTCCGTTCTCCGTCGACGGTCGAGACTTCGCCGTCTACAAGACCGAAGATGGCGACGTGTTCGCGAGCGATGGGCACTGCACTCATGAGCGAACCCTGCTGTGCGACGGACTAGTCATGGATGGAACGATCGAATGTCCAAAGCACAACGGCAGATTCTCACTCATTGACGGAATGGCGCTGGGGGCGCCGGTGCTCATCGACCTCAAGATGTTCCCAGTGAAGGTCGAGGACGGGGCGATCTTCGTTGACGTCGATGGCTAGCGGATGGCGCTTCGCGTACTGAGCACGGGACTAGAGACCCGAGAGTTTACGAATTGGTCTCGCAAGGGCTGAGTTGTCGTCGTCACCGTGTCCCTCAGCGATCAGTTCGTCCTCGAACGTCGCTGCCATTGCCGTGACGGGCAAGACCGCACCGACGCTCTGCGCCAAATCGAGGCCGATGGCCAAGTCCTTTCGATGCAACGAGATCTTGAACCCGAGGGGGTAGTCGTCGTCGATCATTCGGCCACTTCGATTTTCCAGGACCCACGAACCGGCTGCGCCGCTCTGCAACGCCGACAGCACGCGTCCTACATCGAGTCCCGCCTTGAGGCCAAGCGTTACGCCTTCGGCGACACCCAGATAGACGCCGCAGAGGATCACCTGATTGATGGCCTTGGCCCATTGGCCGGAGCCGATCGGCCCGAGGTGGTTCACGCTGCGCCCCATCGCCCCCAACACTCCGCTCGATCGCTCGACGTCGTCGTCCGCTCCACCGACCATGATCGTCAATGTTGCGTTCTTCGCGCCTTCGGAACCACCCGAAACCGGAGCGTCCAACATCGCAACACCCTGCGTACTGAGGCGCTGTGCGAACTCCTGTGCCTTGAGGGGACTGAGCGTTGAACAGTCAATGAACAACGAACCGCTCGCGAGTCCTTCGGCGAGACCGTCAGTGCCAAAGAGAACCTCTTCGACTTGGGGCGAATCGGTGAGACAGGTGATGACGATCCCACACGAGCGCGCGAGTTCTGCCGGGCTCGTTGCCCTCACGGCGCCGAGCGTCACCAAATCGTCGGCACGACTTGCGGTGCGATTCCACACGGTAAGGGGAAATCCGGCCTTCAAGAGGTTTGCCGCCATGAAGGAGCCCATCGTGCCGAGACCGACGAAACCGACGTGCTCACTCGATGAGTCGCTCATGACGCCGACGTCCCCGTTGCGGCGGCCGTCGCAGCGCGACGTAACAACGCCGAGTCAGATGCAACGGCGACGAAGCTAAAGCCGCGATCGAGGTGACGCTCGACGTCGCCGGGATCACCCACCAGGATGCCGGCCGCGACGTGAGCATTTCTCGCCGCCTCGACAACGCGATCGAGTGCCGCACGATAGACCGTGGCGTCCAGTTGTCCGGGACAACCGAGCGCAGTCGAGAGGTCGCCGGGTCCTACGAAGAGCACGTCGACGCCAGGTGTTGCCGCGATATCAGCAACGTTCGAAAGCGCCGAGGAGGTCTCGATCTGCACCAGGCACAACAACTGATCATTCACGTCGCTCGAGGACCTCGTGTCGCCACCGAACTGACGGGCACGGTTGTAGGTCGCGACGCCGCGGTCCCCCTGCGGCGGGTACCAGAGGTGACCGAGCGCGGCCGCGACCTCGTCGTTGGTGTCGAGGCGAGGGAACATGACACCGGCGGCGCCAAGATCGAGCGCGTGGCCGACTCGGATACGCTCTGCGGACTCGACGCGCACCAGCACGGGGACGTCGTGCGCCGCCCCCGCGAGGAGTTGGCCGATCAGCGCCTCCTCACCGCCAGCGCCGTGCTCGAGGTCGACGAGGAGCCAGTCAAAGCCACTCAGTGCGCATACTTCGGCGACGAGGGGCGATCCAAGATTCAAGAACGTACCGAGGTGCGTCGCACCGCTGCGGACGCTCTCCTTGAACGACGTCATGCTGCCTCTCGGCGTTGTTGTCGCGTCACTCGAACGAAATTTGTCATGCGTTAGTCTTCCACCACGGATGAGAGGTCGCAACTTCTCGCGTTCGACGGATCACTATGACGAAGTCACCGACCACCAATGCCACGCGCATCAGGAACGTTCGCATCACCCCGGTCGCATTTCGAGATCCACCGCTGTTGAACTCAGTCGGCGTACACCAACCGTTCGCCATACGCTCCGTTATCGAGGTCGAAACGAACGATGGCATCACCGGGCTCGGCGAGTCCTATGGCGATAGCGGCCATCTCGCCCGGCTCCGACTCGTGGGCAACGCTCTCATGGGTCTCGACGTCTTCGCGACGAACGAGATGCTGACCCGTACGGCCGCCACACTGCAGGGTCACGTGGGGAGCGATCGCCACGGGCTCACCGGCGCGATTACTCGATCCGGCACCGTGTTACGCGCGTACGCCGCCTTCGAAGTCGCGGCGTTGGACATCCAGGGGAAGTTGCTCGGGCGACCCGTCGTGGACCTTCTCGGCGGTGCGGTGCGAACGAGGGTGCCGTACTCGGCGTACCTCTTCTACAAGTGGGCCGCACATCCCGGTGAGGAACCCGATCGCTACGGCGAGGCACTGGACCCCGACGCCATCGTCCGCCAAGCGCGAAGCATGCTCACGGAGTACGGATTCCGTGCGATCAAGCTCAAGGGTGGTGTTCGTCCCCCGCTCGAGGAGATCGCTGCGATTCGTGCGCTTCGCGATGCCTTTCCCGACGTACCGCTGCGACTCGATCCGAATACCGCCTGGAGTGTCGCGACCTCCATCGGCGTGGGTCGCGCACTTGAGGGTGTCGTGGAATATCTAGAGGACCCGACGCCGGGGCTCGACGGGATGGCGGAGGTTGCGCGCGACGTATCGATGCCGCTCGCGACCAACATGTGCGTCGTCGGATTCGAAGACGTAGCGCCGGCGATCGAGAAAAAGTCGGTGCAGGTGATCCTCTCCGATCACCACTACTGGGGCGGACTGCGCGGCGTCCAGGGTCTCTCGACGATCTGTGACACGTTCGACCTCGGGCTCTCCATGCACTCGAACTCTCACTTGGGGATCAGCCTCGCCGCGATGACCCACGTCGCCGGTGCGGTGCCAAACCTCACCTACGCGCTCGACACACACTGGCCGTGGAAGGACGAGGACGTCATCGTCGACGGGCCGCTTCGCTTCGTCGACGGTGCGATTGACGTTCCGAGCACGCCCGGGTTGGGCGTCGAACTGGATCAGGACGCACTGGCACGCCTGCATGAGCAGTACTTCAACTGTGGCATCACGGAGCGTAGCGACACGCTCTACATGCAGTCATCGCATCCTGAGTACAGCGCGGAGTTGCCCCGCTGGTGAGCGTCACTGGTTACGGCTACGCCTGGGACTACCTGGATGATCCCACCGCTGTCGCGCGAACGCGCGAACTCGGCGTCGACGCTGTGGCGCTCGCCGCCTCATATCACGCGGCGCGGGTCATCAACACGTACCATCCGACGCGGCGCGTCACGGAGATCCCGTACTCCGCCTTCTACGGCACGCGCCGAGACGACGCGTGGCGCGGACATCGTCTGGTCCCGCGTGTTCCGGCGTGGCTTGGTCGCGACGACGCGTTCGCGACGTCGGCGCGACTCCTCGCGAACGAAGGGTTCGATGTTGACGCGTGGATCGTGTTGACGCATCTCGACGATCCCGACTTCACCGATCTCGAACTCCTTGAGTGCAACGCCTACGGCGAGTTCTACCCGTACGCACTCTGTCCTGCATCCGCGGACGTTCGCGAGTACTGCGTGACGCTGGTCGAAGAGACCGTGCGTTCAGCCGACGTGCGTGGTGTGGTCTTAGAGGCGAGTGGCCCGATGGGATTCGAACACGCGAGCACGCACGACAAGAGTGAGTTCGCGACGTTGAGCAGCGCGCAGCGAGAACTCCTCTCCCTGTGCTTCTGCTCGGCGTGTCGAACGGCGCTGCGCGAGATCGGCCTCGATCCCGACGAGATCGCCGCATACACGCGAGCTGGGATAGAGGCCAACGTCTCGTCACCCGAAGTGGCGCTCGGGAACGAGCTCGCCGAACACGTCGCGAACTACCGACTCACCCTGGGCACGGTGTTGCGCGAATCGATCATCGAGCGCGTGCGTGACGTCCAACCTGAGGCGACGGTCACCGTCCACGCGTCGGCTCGTCGATGGTCAACCGGATCGTTCCCGTCGCTTGGCGCGCAGCCGTGGTCGAGCGCAATCACATCGGTCGTGGCGAACGCGTGGGAGCCGGTAGGGGCCGAAGACGAGGTGCTCGGTGTGTCCGGCGTCGTCGACGGTCGAGCGGCGGTGGGTGCGTACGTGCGGTTGGACCGCGGCTGGGGGGATGGCAGCGATGACGACGTGCTGCAGCGGTACCTGGATGCTGGCGCGACCGAACTGCATCTCTATCACCTTGGTCTGCTGACGGGACGAAGTTCGGCGGCGGCGGCGAACGTCGTGGAGGTCTTTCGGACGTTGACGCGAGCGGGCGAGGGGCGACCGTGAGTGATGCATCGACGGTCAAGGGGAGCGACGTCGTGCTCATCACGGGCGCGGCCGGAACGATTGGTTCGATGTTGCGCCACGCGCTCGCCCGGCCCGGACGTCATCTTCGACTGCTCGACGTTGCCGATCAAGAGCCGCTCGCACCCGGCGAGGATGCGGAACTCATCGTTGGGTCATTCCTCGACGCCGCGGTGATGGCGTACGCCTGTCGCGACGCGAGTGCCATCGTCCACTTTGGTGGGCTTTCGACGAAGGACTTCGAGTGGCACGAGTTTCTTGACGTGAACATCAACGGCACGTACGTGGTGCTCGAGGCGGCTCGAGTCGCGGGCGTGCCACGAGTCGTCTACGCCAGCAGCAATCATGCCGCCGGCTTCCAGCCGATTGAAGGGGCGTCACGCGTCCCCGACTATGTCTTTCCGCGTCCGGATACGTTCTACGGCGTCTCCAAAGCAGCGAGCGAAAGTCTCGGCAGCCTGTATCACGACCGACATGGGCTCGACGTGGTCTGCCTACGCATCGGCTCCTACGGTGAGCGCCCGGCGAACACCCGTCAACTTTGGAGTTGGCTCTCCCCGGGGGACTGCGCACGCCTCGTTGAAGCGGCGATGACGACGCCCCGTCCAGGCTTTCGCGTGGTCTGGGGCGTGTCCGCGAATCAACGAGCGGTGGTGACGCTGGACGAGGGACACGCGATTGGCTACCAACCCGTTGACGATGCGGAGGCCTTCGCCGACGAGCTCGCGGGGCAACCCGGTGATGCTGGTGACGACGTGGCATTCATCGGCGGTCCGTACACATTGCCGGATTAGACCGTCAGGTTTCGCTACATCCACCTACATGACGGGTGGTCGGGCTCGAGCTCGTGGCCCAGCCCGACCACCACGTCACACTGCGTCAACTCGAGACGGCCGGCGCCTTTTGAAGGTCCTTGACGTACTGGGCCGTGACGGCGTTGCCGCCGATGCCCCAGTCGCCGCTCTCGACCTCTTCGACCGTGACCCACGTGACGCCGCGCAGCGCCTCTCCCTCGATGCCGACCATCGTCTCGGTGAGCTGTGAGATCATCTCCTTCTTCTGGCTGCTGTCGAAGACACCCTTTATTACCTTGACCTGGACAAGTGGCACAATGCCCTCCTTTTTTGGACCCGATGTGGGTACTGAGGTCAAGTATTCGAAGGGCGCCTGCAAGCGTCTCGTCGATTCCTTGCGTGCCGAGGCGAGACTTTGCAAGCGTTCTGCAAGTTCGCTTGCAATACTGGCGCTCATGGCCCTTGACCTCGACTTTCGCGTTCTCGGAGGCATCGAATTGGAACGCGGGGGACGGGTTGTCCCCATTGGGGGTCCCAAGCCGCGCTTGGCGCTCGCGATGCTGTCGGCGCAGCGAGGGTCCGTGGTGTCAACGGATCGACTCTGCGACGAGATGTGGGGCACCGACCAGCCGGCGGATCCGCTCGGCGTCCTTCAAAGCCATCTCTCGCGGCTGCGCCGCGCCCTTCGGCCCGAGGCCGAGATCGTCGCCCGCCCACCGGGTTACGCACTGCAGATTCCGGATGAATTGGTCGACGCCGGGCGCTTTGAGCAGTTCTACAAACGGGCGAGCTCCTCGTCGAACCCCATGGTCGCGGCCGAACTCCTCGGAAGCGCACTCGCGTGCTGGAGAGGTTCGGCGTTCCAGGAGTTCGCCGAGTACGACTGGGCACGGCCCGAAGCGATGCGCCTGGACGAACTGCACGTCCTCGCACAAGAAGAGCTCTTCGAGGCCCGCCTAGCGCTCGGAGAACATGCGGCGCTCGTCGGTGAATTGGAGGCGCTGGTCACGCTACATCCAATGCGCGAGCGGTTCTGGTACCAGCTCATCGTCGCCCTTTACCGGAGTGGTCGCGCCGCCGAGGCGCTGCGTCAAGCCGAAGCGCTCAGGGTCCTCCTGCGCGAGGAGCTCGGGCTCGATCCCTCACCAGCGCTGCGCGAACTAGAGGCGCGTGTACTGGTCGATGACCCGACGCTCCTGAGCGCGCCCGAGGCGCCGCGTCGTTCCGTCGCGCGACAACTGCCCGCCGAGTCCACTCGGCTCGTTGGTCGAACGGAAGAACTCACGTTGATCACGGGACGACTACGAGTCGATCGGTTGGTGACGCTGACAGGTCCGGGCGGCGTCGGAAAGACGCGGCTCGCGATGCGGCTCGCGGGTGAGTTATGGGACGAGTTCGACGGCGAGGCCTTCGTCATAGAGCTCGCGCCGGTGCGCGATCCCGCTTCGACGGTCGCCGCGATCGCCACGGCGCTCGACGTGCAACAGCGCCAACACCTCTCGGTGGAAGAGACCCTGATCGAGTTCTTGCGGGCGAAGCGGGCGCTGCTGGTCTTCGACAATTGCGAGCACCTCCGAGGCACGATTGCCTCACTTTCCGAGCGCTTGCTCAGGTGGTGTCCGGGCATCACCATCTTGGCGACGAGTCGTGAGGTGCTCGGACTGCCCGGCGAGAACGTATGGCGAGTACGACCCCTCGTGATTCCCGACGTCGGGTCGAGTCCCGCGGCGGCATCGGAAGCGCCCGCCACGCGCCTCTTCGTCGAGTGCGCGATCGCGGCACGACCGGGCTTTGCGATTGGGCCGGACAACGTGAACGACATCATCGAGATCGTCGGTCATCTCGATGGTCTGCCGCTCGCAATCGAGCTCGCGGCGGCCCGCATCCGGGCCATGGGTCCGGCCGCGCTCGCCGAGCGCCTTCGAGAAGGCTTCGGTCTGCTGGCTGGCGCGCAGACGTCGATGATCGAGCGCCACCGCACGGTCCAAGACCTCGTCGAGTGGTCCTATGACCTTCTCGGTCCGGACGAGCAGTTGCTGTTCTCGCGCCTGTGCGTGTTCGCCGGGAGCTTCGGGCTGGACGCGGCCGAGGAAGTGTGCACCGAACAGCACCTCGGCAGTTCGAACGTGTCCCTGCTGCTCTCAAACCTGGTGGACAAGTCGATGGTGCAACTCGTCGACGAGGATCTTCCGCGCTACCGGCTCTTGGAGACCTTGCGCGAGTACGGTCGAGATCGCCTGAGCGACGAGGATCGATCCCTCGTGCGAGCGCGACACGCCGCGTGGTATCTCGAGGTCGCCGAACGATGCGCGCTGATGTTGGCCGGCCCGGATGAACTGACCGCCATTCAGATGCTGGACCGAGACTTCGACAACATGCGCGCGGCACATCGTTGGTCGATCGAACGACGCGACACCGATAGTGCACTTCGTCTCGTCGCCGCACTGCGCGAGTATTCGTTCCGGTGCATGCACACCGAGATCGCGAGTTGGGCCGACACCGCCGCTGAACTACCTGACGCGTCCGCGCACGATCGCTACCCGGTCGTCGTGGGTGTCGCCTCCTACAGTCGATATGTCCGGGGCGACCTCGAAGGAGCAATCGAGCTCGGCGAGCGGGCCGTCGCTGCCGCCCATCGGCTTCGCGTTGACAGCTCCGGTCTGCCCGAACGTGCACTCGGCAACGCGTGGTTTTTCAAGGGCGATTACGTGCGGGGCGCCGAATGGACGGATCGAATGATCGCGTCGGCCCAGTGTGGTTCGGCCGCACGCCTCGCACACGCCCTCTATATGCGATCGGTGGCGTACACCACGGTGGGCGACGGCGTGCGAGGGGCCGAGTTCGCTGCGCGCTCTGCGGTCGCGGCGAGCGAATCCGGCTCGCCCACTGCCAAGGCCCAAGCCCTCTACGCCCAGGGACTCGCGCACAAGACCACTGATCCGCAGGCAGCCACAGACGAACTCGGGTTCGCTGCCGACATCGCGAGGGACGCAGGAAATCGGTGGATCCAAGCCTTCGCGCTCACCGAAGTGCTGTGGCTAGACGCGCGCCGAGGTCGTCCGCGCGAGGCGCTCGCGCGCTACGTCGACGTCATCGACCTGTGGTTCAGAGGCGGCGACTGGGCCAATCAATGGCTCTCGCTGCGACACGTCTTCGGGATCCTGGTCCAGTTGCGAGCCGACCTCGGAGCAGCGACACTCCACGGCGCGCTCTCCGCTGCTGGGTCCGCCTACGCCCTACCTTTTGACGCCGGCGACGCGCAACGAATCAACGAGCTCGTCGAGGACGTCCGTGAGCGACTCGGAGCCGCCGCCTTCGCCTCTGCTGTGCGCCGCGGTTCGAGTTTGAGCGACGGCGAGATCATCGAGTTCGTTCGGGCGCAGATTCGCTCCCTCGCACCCGCATCGATTCACGAGTAACACTCAGCTCGGCATCGCGCAGGAGCTCGTCAGTCCCGCCGGTAGTTTCGTGTTCATGAAGCACATCGGATTCTTGTCCTTCGGTCACTGGTCGCCGTCACCGGGCTCACAGACTCGCTCGGCGTCGGACGCCCTGCTCCAGTCCATCGAGCTCGCGGTTGCCGTCGAAGAGCTCGGTGCCGACGGCGCGTATTTCCGGGTGCATCACTTCGCGAACCAACTGGCGTCGCCGTTCCCGTTACTCGCCGCCGTTGGTGCAAAGACGAGCAGGATCGAAATCGGCACCGCCGTGATCGACATGCGCTATGAGAATCCGCTCTACATGGCCGAGGATGCCGGATCGGCCGACCTCATTTCGAGAGGTCGCTTGCAGCTGGGCATCAGCCGCGGATCGCCGGAACAGGTCATCGAGGGCTATCGCTACTTTGGTTACGTTCCGGACGAAGGTACCGATCAAGCTGACATGGCGCGCGAGCACACCCGAGTGTTCTTAGAGACATTGAAGGGCGAGGGCTTCGCCGAGCCGAACCCGAGACCGATGTTCGCCAATCCACCGGGTCTGCTTCGCGTCGAGCCGTACTCACGGGGTCTGCGCGAACGAATCTGGTGGGGTGCCGGGACGCGCAAGACCGCCGAGTGGGCGGCGGAGCAGGGGATGAACCTCATGAGTTCAACGCTCCTGAGCGAAGACACGGGCGTGCCGTTCCATCAATTGCAGGCCGAGCAGATCGAACGGTTCCGTAGTGCATGGACCGCTGCGAATCACTCGCGCGAACCCCGTGTCTCGGTCAGTCGAAGCATCTTTCCCATTGTCAATGAACAGGACCGCATGTATTTCGGTCGCGAAGGCGACTCGCAGGATCAGATCGGCTACCTCGATGGCGGCATCGCGCGCTTCGGCAAAACCTACGCGGGATCGCCGGAACGGCTTATCGATGAGTTGGCCAAGGACGAGGCGATTGCCAGCGCCGACACGTTGCTGCTGACCATCCCCAATCAACTCGGCGTCGACTACTGCGCGCACGTGATCGCGTCGCTGTTGACTGACGTGGCACCGGCACTGGGTTGGCGTTGAGATGATCGGAGACTTTGCCTCTTAGTTCGTTCCGGGCGGAACTGCTCCGACACTTTGCACGATGGAGATAGCACCGTAGCTAATGCTTGCGTCGGGGGAGAAGGCAGTTGTGCCCGTACCGATGCCGAAGCCAGCACGTTGAAGGTCAGTGCTCGACAGCAACGTCCCGGTCGTTGGATCTATCAAGACCTGGAATTCGCCGGTGGTTGTCGTTCCAACGATGACGGGCACAGTGACCTCAGTACCTGAGTTTCCAAAGCTATCGGTGGCGTCGGCCGCCACCGTGGCCCCGGGCATTTGCGCAAGGACCTGATATAGCACTGAGCCGAACTTGGCGGATGCGTCAGGCAACTGGAGAAGGTCCTTGATCAGTGCCAGCTGTTGGTTGGTGTTGCAGCCCGTCCCGGCACCTGGCAGTGCATTGGCGGGACAGATCTGAGGCGAACTCGATAACGAACCATCGAGATTTATCTCGCCGTTGGCGAGCATCGCCGCGATCTGCGCGACGTCACTCGGGAGATTGGCCACGTTCGCACCAGCGGTGAGCTCAGCGTTCTGGCTTCCCGTGAGCACGAGTTTCGGTATGCCATTCTCATCAATCGGCGTTGCCACCCTCGCGATACCCAGAATGATGCCGAACCCTGCATAGCCCACAGCCGTCGCGGCGTATCCTCCGCGGCTGCTCTGCGTGTTGGCATTGGCGGGATTGCCAATTAAAGAGTTCGAGGGACTCGCCAAGGCACATGGCACGAAGGGTTTGCCAGCGGTAACCCACGCCGTCTCGTCAACAGGCGACGCGAAGTGGCTCCCGTCTTGCCCCACCGGCGTTGGCGTGATCACAATCTGGCCGGGGCCGGTAAGGGACGTCCAACTCTGCACCGTGCCTGCCGACACGTATCGAATGAGAGGACTCGATTCTGAGGCGAACGCGCAATCCATCGCTACCTGGTCCGACTGGTAGTAGTACTGGCCCTCAGCGAGAGGGGGCAGTGCCGCAGCCGATGCGTCGGCGACGGCGGCGTGGTGCAACGTCGTAGCGGCAGCGCTCGTAGGTGTCGCGCCCGGTAACGAGCCAACGACGATGACAATGGCAGTCGCGACGGTGGCAAGAGACGTCGCGCCGATGAGAACTCCGCGGGGGCGACGACGTCGATCGTGCGTTGCACCCGCGACAACCCGTGACCAGACGTCGTCGCGGTGCCGCCGGTTTTCTCGTTCGAGATCGTCGCTGAGCGGATCAATCGCGCGCAGTAACACTTCGGTGTTCGTAGTTGCGGTCACGGGTTCTCCTTAGGAAGGTGATTGCCGGATTTGACGGTGTCCGAAGCGCTGGCAAGACGATGAAGTGTGCCAGTTAGCCGGCTGAGCGCTCGGTGGTAGCGAACGTTCACCACGTTGACTGAAAGATTCAAGATCTCAGCGATTTCGTTTCGACTCAGGTCATCCCAAAACACGAGACTCAAGAGTTCTGTGTCGCTCTCGGACATTTGGCTGAAGGCTTCGGATATGTCGAACACGTCGTGCAAAGGAGTTGCGTCAATGAGGTGTACGTCATTGAGCTCCGCAACGCGAGGCTGGCGACCGAGACGGCGACGCTCGTGAGCCACCTCATATCTGGCGATGCGGTACAGCCAGGTTAGCGAGGGGGCCGGAACGGTCGCGAACTTGCGCCACGCAATCACGAACGTCGTCGCAACCAAATCGTCGTGCGAACTCGGCGGAACGCGCCTCGCAACGTAGCGCGAGATCGCGTCGTAGTGACTGTTATAGAAGACCTCGAACTCACCCTGACGCAGTGCCAGTGAGACTTGATTGGTCGGCGGTCGCTTCTTCATGGCTGGTACTCCGTTTACACCCGAAAGGGGTGTCGTTCTTACAAATTGCCCGTCGTTGCTGGGAGGAGGGGTCGATCGTGGGAAATCGTCGCGGCGCGCTGGTTCGATCCTCATAGAAGGCTTGGAAGTGCAGAGCCGAGGGCCACGACATGGGGCGATTGAGAATTCGCAATAAACGATATGGCTGAGAAGATCGTCTTACTAGCGAGTGCTGGGACGAAGAGCCGAACGGAGCGAACCAGGTGATGGACTTTGACACCTACTACGCGGCGAGTTATGAGCGCGTACGTCGGGCGATGGTCCTCACCTTCCGCGACCTCACGTTGGCCGAAGAGATCGCACAGGAGGCCTTCTTTCAAACGCTGCGCAAGTGGTCGAAGGTCTCATTGCTCGATCATCCGGAAGGCTGGACGATGATGGTGGCCCTGAACAAGGGTCGTGACATCGCTCGTCGACGTGCTCGCCAAGAGGCAAGGAAGTCGATCGTCGTCCAACGGCCGACCAGCTACTCCGGTGAGGATCGAGTCGACGACCGCATGATGATCGCCACGCTGCTTGAGGGTGTCTCCGATCGGCAGCGCGAGGCATTGCTCTTGCGCTACGTCAGCCAACTCACGGTCCCAGAGATCGCGGTGGTGATGGGTTGTGCCGAAGGGACCGTCAAAGCCACCCTGCACGCCGCCCTTGCCAACGCATCACATCTACTGAAAGGTGCCACGCATGTCGCCGACTGATCAGATCCACGACCTCTTCGATCGGGCAGTCTCGTCGGTGCCGTCGGGTGTGGACCACTCGCCGCAGAAACTGCACGAGCGTTTGAACCGTCGACGCCTGCGAACTCGTATCTCGACGCTCGGCATCAGTGCACTCGCCATTGCGGTGGGTGCAACGGCCCTCCTCACCGGTCTTGCGTCGAACTCTGCCTTCGCCGTAACGCTGTACCCGGTTGTAACGAGCGCAGTGACCGCCACGCAGTTGAGCGCCGACCAATTCGTGATGACAGCGCGACTGCGAGCCGTCGGCTTCTCGCGTGCTGTTGTGAAGGTGGAACACGGAGCACTCGTCGTCACGAACGGCCCGAGGGACCTCGCGAGTCCGTCTTCGTTTCTCACTGCGTCTCCTGAGCTACTCATTCGTGCCGTGATTTGCAACGCCCGCGCTCACAGCGGTCCGTTGTCGACGAAGCCTTTGCCAATGTCGTGTTCTAGCCCGCGTTACTCGCTATCCACCGATACACCGAGCGGCAACGGATTTACCTCTCCCTACGTCCCACCGGACCCGGTGCTATCGGGGTATGCGACGACGACTCCGGTACAAGACGCTGCGTCACCGCACGCGTACGCCCTACTGCCAATTCTGAATAGTACGGTCGCCATCAAGCGTTACCTCGTTGGGCCAACGTTGCTCACCCTCACGTCGAAGGTGGCGTCCGCGAAAGTCATTCGCGCAGCGATTGCGGGAGGTTGGTTGATTGACGTTCGGCTCAATCCACGCGAGTCGCGGCGGTGGGACCATGTCGCCGCCCGGTACTTGCATCGTCAACTCGCGATCGACCTCAATGGCGTTGTCGACGAAGCGCCGCTCATACAACCCGCCAACACTTCGTTCCACTCGTTTGAAGGTCAGATGGAACTCTCCGCCACGACAAAGATTGGGGCGTACGACTTAGCGGCGGCCCTCACGACTGGGCCACTGGCAGTGCCGCTCGTCGGCCAGAATCTCGAGAGAAAGTAGCTGGACAGTCGGTTTGTCGCTACGAATCCTCGTGATTGAGTCCTCTCGCAACGCGTCACGATTCATCTTTGATGATCGACGCGCTCCAATCGCGCCAACAGAGTCACTGCGTCGCGTTCAACGAATGATGATCGTCAGGGTGTTGGTGGCGATGGATCCTCTTCGAGCCAGCCAGGTGCGTGTCGCTCAGCCCATTGCCGGCTCACCCAGCCCTTGAAGATGGAGCGTAGAGCGTCGCGGTGGGTGAGCGCCATGAGTACGTGTCCGATCACGACGAAGAAGATGACGAACGCGAAGACGTCGTGGACGAGGGTCGCTCCCGATCGCCACGAGACGGAGAAGAACCGGAACCACTGCAGCATCGATCCCGTGACGAGCATCACGAGGATCGATGCACCGACGAAAATCGCGTTGAGTTTCTGGCCCGGGTTGAACTTGTCGGCTCGGAGATCGGACCGGCCAAGCGTACGCATCCAGCGAATCTCTTCGCGCGTCCAGTAGTTCATCCGGCGCACGTCGCGACGCATCGATCGACCCCACGGACCGATCAGCGAAACGATGAGCGGGATCGGCAAGGCGAGTCCGCTCCAGAGATGGATCATCTCAATCACGTGGCGGGGCAGCACGATGCCGAAGAAGGAACCGAAATAGAGCGGGATCGCCGTGAACATGAGCGAGAAGAAGAGCAGAGCGTTCGCCCAGTGGGCGCCTCGTTGTACACGGTCGAATCGCAAGACTCGCATCGTTTGAGCGGGTGCGCGTGTGAGTGACATTTCAGGTCAACCCAGGGTCAGGATTATTGGGGCCCGTGGTGCCGTCAAGCCATCCATTCACCGGATAGCCGTTCTGTTCCCAGAATCCCGGTTCGACGATGTCCACGACCCGGATCGCCGAAAGCCACTTGAGCGACTTGTACCCGAACATCGGCGCGACGTAGAGACGCACCGGGCCACCATGCTCGGTCGTGATCGGCGCGCCGAGCATCGAATAAGCGACGATCACGTCGGGTAGACGCGCCTGATCGAGTGAGAGGCTTTCAGTGTCGGCGTGGTCGTAGGAGTCGAAACTCAGCGCGACCGCGCCGGGCTGGACGCCCACTCGGTCCAAGATGTCAGACAATTTGACACCCTCCCAGTGAACATCGGGAACGCGCCAACCCGTGACGCATTGGAAGGTCTTCGAGAACGACGTCTTGGGCAGATTTTGGAGATCGGCCAGCGTGAACACCGTCGGTCGATCGACCAGACCACTCACCTCGAGGCGATACTTGTGTCGCGCGATCTTGGGGTAGGTCCCCGTGATCGAGTAGATCCGGAATCGATCGCCACCAGGAAGTAGACCACCGAGGCCCGAGCCGAATGCGTCACCCAGGAAGTTCTGGACGCTGTTGCCAAAGGCGACACCCAATGAACCCAACACCGCGAGTCCAAGAAACACCCGGCGACCGACGTTCACCTCGTTCTTGCCCTTGCGCCTCCAGGGGGGCGCCGATTCAACCGACATGGACGTCACTCATGTTGTGGTCTCCGCTCGCGATGTCGTCTCCCCAGTGCGTCGTACGACAAGGATTGAGTCAAGTCTGGCCGGTCCGCGCCTCGAACGCATGTCGGTAGAACAGGGCCCGCACTGGGGTGTTTGCTCGCGGTCACTCGATCTCCCTCCTTGGTCCGGGCCGCGACGAACCCGACTCGCCACCACCGCCGCGAGTCGGGTGCCGCGACGTCGATTACACGTCGAGCTTCGTGCCCGTGATGATCATGCCCTTCAAGGTACCGGTTACCGTCACCAGCGCGCCCACCTTGATGTTCTTGGAGGTGCCCATCGTGAAGTGCGTCATGGCGTCCCAGTGCACCACGTAGGTGCTCTTGCCCGAGACGAAACTGAACGCACTGGTGGTGCCCATCTTGGCGTCGATCTTCGAGATCTTGCCGTGCCACGTGTGGTCCATGGTCGTGTGCGAGTGCTCCGCGGCTACCGCCGGTCCTCCAGGCACCGCGACAGCGAGTCCCAGTGACCCGATCGTGAGGGTGGCGGGCACGAGCAGTGCACGTATCAGTTTCTTCATCTCTCAGTTCCTTCCTGCGTCAACGCAGTGTTGGCACGTCGGACGACCTCGTCCACCCCTACCGTCCTTCGAGGCCAAAATGCGTTACAGATGATTTTCGAGGATCTGGGCCAGACGTATCGATCCCGGGCCCTGAGGTCTGAGTCACCTGTCCGACGAGGCCAAATGTTGCCGCAGGCGACGTGAACCCTGGCCCTACTTCTCGTGAGGGCCACGCCAAAAGGCGCCACGAGAACGGGAATCTACGAAGGTGCCAGTTACACTGCACTGCAGTGCGCGGCGTCAGCGCCCGACAAGAGCTGCGGTCGAATCTCGCTGGCGGGCCCGACGACTCCGACGAAGCGAGGGGGTAGCCGATGGATCGCCAGTTCTCTCATCTCAACGCTTCAGGCAAGTTGCGGATGGTCGACGTCTCGGGCAAGAAGAAGACCTTACGCGTCGCGACTGCCCGGTGCCTCGTGGTCACGTCGGCGGGCGATGACGCTCTTGCACATCATGATGACGAAATGGATCCGATCGTCTGCTCGAAAATCGCCGGTGTCGCGGCCGCCAAGAGGACGTCCGATCTCATTCCTCTCTGTCACTCGCTCGCACTGAACGACGTGGATGTCGCGCTTGTTCGACATGATCGAGGGATAGAGATTACGACAACGGTCTCTGCGACCCAGCGCACCGGCGTCGAGATGGAAGCCCTGACCGCGTGTGCGTTCGCCGGGCTCAGCCTCTTGGACGTCCTTCGCAGTGCTGATCCTCATGCTCGAATCGATGAACTCGAACTGTTGAAGAAGGAGGGCGGGAAGTCTGGTGCGTGGGGTCGACTCGTCGCGGACGGTGACAAAAAACGCTCGTCGAAACGTTGAAGCACGTCGGAGCTCCGACGACGAGGGTCGCTGCATGACGCACGTGGCCGGCGAAAGTGCCTCCGTTAAGGTGATGGTCCGTGAGCCGCACTGAGTCGAACCACCTGCTTCCTTCTCTCCCTTTTCTTGGGTACGGGATGATTCCATGACGAGCGTCGACGGCGACGCTCGGACCCCGGTCTTGGTGTCTGTTCGTCCGCACAGTCGCGGACGTACGGGTGACACGTCGGCTGAGCTCGCGGCGGCCATGCCCGACAGCGGTCCACTGGTCGATCGATACGGACGGCTCCACAACGACCTTCGCCTCTCGGTGACCGATCGCTGCAACCTGCGCTGCGTCTACTGCATGCCTGAGCACGGAATGAAGTTCCAACCGCGTGACGCGCTCTTGACCTTCGACGAGATGGTCCGTGTCGCTCGCGTGGCGTTCGAGCTCGGCGTGACCTCGGTTCGTCTGACGGGAGGCGAGCCGCTCGTGCGACACGACCTCCCGACACTCGTACGACGGCTGTCGGCATTGGGCTTCGAGGATCTCGCACTGACGACCAACGCGATGTTGCTCGCCCCGATGGCGGCCTCACTCGTCGACGCTGGATTGACGAGAGTCAATATCAGTTGCGACTCGCTTCGACCAGAGCGTTTCAATGACATTCGACGCCGGGGTGATCTTGAGACCGTGCTCCACGCCATGGACGTCGCGGAGGCGCAGGGCCTCACGCCGCTCAAGGTGAATGTCGTCATCCTCAGGGGCGTGAACGACGACGAGGTCGTGGACTTCGCGTCGTTCGCCCGCGATACCAATCGCGTCGTTCGGTTCATAGAGTTCATGCCGCTTGACGCGCAGGGCACGTGGGAGAAGAGCCAACTCGTCTCGGGTCGCGAGATCTTCGAGATCATCTCGAGTCGCTGGCCGCTCACGCCCGTCGAATCACGCGGACCCGCGCCCGCGGAGCGATTCACTTTCGTCGACGGTCGAGGAGAGATCGGTCTCATCTCCAGCGTCACACAACCGTTCTGCGGAACGTGCAATCGACTCCGACTCACCGCCGATGGGGCGATACGCAACTGTCTATTCTCCGATGATGAGCGCCCGCTGCGAGACCTGCTGCGCGACGGAGTCGGCGATGACGTCATCGCGAAGGCACTGCGAACTGCGGTGTGGCAGAAATACCCGGGTCACGCGATCAACGAACCGGGCTTCTTGCACCCGACGCGCTCCATGTCGATGATTGGCGGGTGAGGGGTCTGGTTCCTTCGCTGTCTGGCGCCACGCGCTCGCCACGCAGTTGTCGGCGTTCGCTCGCTACCAGGCTCGGACTCGGCCGAGTCGGCTGACGCCAAGAAGGATGATGAAGGCGACGCCGAGTTGCACCAGTGCCAGCACCATCGCCTGACTGTGCGAGCCGAAGAACACGGCGTTGTAGAGCGCGAGCGGCATCGTCGTCGCCATGGGAACCGAACCCGAGACGATCATCGTGGCCCCGAAGTCCCCCAAGGCGCGCCCGAAGGCCATGGCCACGCCAGCGATGATGCCGCGCCGCGCCAACGGAAGTGTCACGAGCACGGCGACACGCCATCGTGAGAGTCCCATCGCTCGCGCGGCCAGTTCGAAGCGCGGGTCGACCTGGGCGATCGCCGCACGCGAGAACCGCATGCAGTACGGGAACGACTCGACGATTTGGGCCACCACGACGCCGGTGAACGTGAAGGTCAGCGGATGACCGAAGACATGGATCTCCGCGGTGCGCAGTGGCCCCGGTCCACCGAGTCGCGTGAGGAGGTAGTACCCGACGACCGTGGGCGGGAGTGCCATCGGCAGACTCAACACGGTCTCGATCGCACCGCGTCCCGGGAAGCGACCCTTCGCGAGGGCGTAGCCAAGAGCAGTGCCGCAGATGGCGACGACGATCGTCGCCTCAAGGGCCGCACGCAGTGAGATCGACAGTGGATTCCACACCCATGGCGGTATGCCCACGTCATTCAGCCACGAGCGCGGTATGAGGCCCGTCACGTGGACCCGTCGTTCGTGGGGGGCTCCGACTCTGGGTCGGCTGCAGGCCGAAGTACTTGTCGCGTCGAGCTGACGCGACCGTCATTGATGGACGTGATGACGTCACCGAGTTCTTCGGCCTCCTCGGCGTCGTGGGTCACGAGGACCGCGGGAATGCCCGATGAGACGGCGACCTGTCGAATCAGATGACGTAGCTCTCGTCGAACGACGGAGTCGAGTGCCGAGAGCGGCTCGTCGAGGAGCACCAGCGACGGTTCGCCGGCGAACGCTCGCGCGAGTGCCACGCGCTGGCGCTGTCCACCCGAAAGAGAACCCGGTCGTCGATCACTGAGTTCGTCGGCGCCGACTCGCTCCAGCCACGTGTGCGCGATGGCCCGTCGATCCCGACGACGGCTGGCCTGGCGAACAGCGAGGGCGACGTTGTCCAGGACGTCGCGGTGCGGCAGCAACAGTCCGTCCTGGAAGGCCATCCCGATATGTCGTTGTTGCGTGGTGATATGGATTCCCGAGGCACAGTCCGTCACGAGAGCACCGTTGATGGCGATGGTCCCGCTGTCGGGTTTGATGAGGCCCGCGATCAGTGCCAACGTCAATGACTTTCCCGCACCCGAGGGACCGAAGAGCACCAAGGTTCCGGACTCGAGCGTGAAGGTGGCGTTCAAGTCGAACTCGCCAATGTGACGGGTCACGTCCACTTCGAGCGCCGCGCTCACGTTCGACTCCGTCCAAGCAAGCCCACGCCGGTCATCGCGGTCACGGCCATGAGGACCAGGATCAACAACATGGTGCGTCGCTCGGGAGCGGTGAAGGCGTCAAGAATCGCGAGCGACAACGTGCGCGTCTTGCCGTCGATGTCGCCACCGACCATCAAGGTGGCCCCGTACTCCCCGAGGGCTCGCGCGCACCCGATCGTGAGACCGGCGGCGATCCCGCGCCGCGCGAGCGGCAGTGTCACGCGAAACGCGATTCGTGGACCGGAGAGGCCCATGGTTCGCGCAGCCTGTTCGAGTGACGGGTCTACTCCCTCGATTGCGGTCCGTGCCGCCCTCATGCAGAAGGGAAAGGCAGCGATGGTCGCGGCGATGATGCATCCCGCCAGGTTGTAGACGAGCGCGTGCCCAACGACACGGGTCACGAATCCGCCCACCCGCGTGCCCGGTTCGAGCACCTCCAGCAGATAGAAGCCGATGACCGTCGGTGGCAAGATGATCGGAAGACTGCCTATCGTCTCGAGGACGTCACGTCCGGGGAAATGACCCTTCGCGAGCGCATAGCCCGCAGCGACACCTGCGACGCCCGCGATGACCGTGGCGGGGATGGCGACGCGCAGGGTCAAGAAGAAGGGACCAGAGACCACGTCCCAATAGGCGATCGATCCGGCGAAGAGGCGCGCGACCCCGTAACCGAGGCCGAACCCTGACACGACGGCACCGACGATGAGCGCGGACTTTGCCTTGCGGTTCAAGCCCCGCACGAACGCGCGCCGTCGCTTCATGTGCCGCGCGGCGTCAGTTAGCTGATCGGGTCATAGCCGAAGGAGGCTAACACTGCCTGTCCCTTCGCCGAGAGGAGGTAGCGGATGAACGCGAGGGCTGACCGGCCGTCGGCGCTCGAGAGGTCGTTGATCGCGACCTGGCCCTGGTCGTCGTTCTCGACCACCACCCATTGCCTGATTGGCTGGTAGTACCCGTGCTGTCCCACCAACGAACGTGGACCCTTCGCGCCGACGGTGCCGAAGTTGCGTGAACTGATCGCGGACGCGACGTTGTCACGCATTCCCGCCACGTAGTTCTCGTCGGTGCACGACTCAGCGCTGACTATGTGTGTCGTCCAGCCGTTCGAGACGGTGGCATCGGCCGCTCGCGCGGCGCCACACTCTGGCACCTCGGCCCAGAAATCGGTGTCGTCACGAGCCGGCGAGATCACGAAGGACTTCGGCAGCAGCGCAATCTTGGACGTCCCGGCGACGACCGAGTCCTGGGTGAACGTCACATTGTCGCCGAAGATCACCGGGAGACTGGGATCGGAGTAGTTGCCGTTCCCGTCCTGACCTCCTGAGGACGTACTGGTCGTGTTGTAGTTGTCCAAGCTGGTGCCCATGTCGGTCATCTTGTCGATCTCCGTGCAGGCCTGATCGGAGGGCGTTGCGCCGAAGGCGCGTCGTGGGTGGGCGTGGTAGTACGCCACGGCCGAGACGTAGAGGGCCTCCATCCCCGCGAGGCCGTACGGAGCGTTGGGGGCAACGGCCGAAGGTCCACAACCCTTGTCGGAGAACACCCAGCCGTTCTTCGGATCGGCGATGGCGAGATAGCCGCCGGTGTTCGCTGACGCGCTCCCCCCGTCTTTCTTGTTCGTATGGGCGAGTAGGTCACTCCAGACGTCGGTCATCGAGTCCGGTGCGGCGTCTTTGCCACTTCGAGTGAAGAAGCCACCGACGGGTTGGGCGCAGGTGGGGGCGCCTTGCGCCGGCGCGAGCGTCGCCCCGCCGTTGCGGCAACTGAAGATCACGAGACGGCCCGTGGTGTACTGCGCCCTCGTCGATCCGATCCCCGGACACGACGTGCCGTTGTTGTTACCACCGTTCGCGCTGGAGTAGGCCGACGAGTGGGCGTCGATGCATCGGCCGACACTGTACTTATCGACGGCACCCGCGTTCTTCGCTGCGGGAGCTCCATCTGGAATCGTGTTGTCGACGTTGGCCTCGTCCGCCGAGGCGAACAGTGCGAAACCGACGGGCGAGTTGCCCGTGCCGTTGGACGCGAAATCCACTCCACCGTCAATCTCGCCCGCGAGGTGGCCGGATCCGCCAAAACTGAATGTCACGCTGTTGCCCGCGTTCGCGTTCTCGACGAAGTCCTGGGTCATGAAGTCAAAGGCAGGTTCGGTGTTGGAGGCCGCAAGGAAGGTCGGGTCCGTGGCCGCCGACGCTGACTCGACGCCCCGGCTCAGGACGACGGTAGTGAGCGAGAGCACGAGCGCGATCGAGCCCGCGGACTTGGCGAATGACTGCCTGGTGAACATCGGCGTTCCTTTCCACGTCGCGTCAGCGTCGGGTCGGCGAGAACGTTGAGCCTAAGTGCGTCGGGGAACCTTGTCAACGCAGGTGAGAGTAAGGAGAGGGAAAAAGGTGGCAAATGATGCAAGAACGTGTCACAAGTCCCGTAAATCGTCGGGCGATACAACGAGGTGAAACGAGCGATCGAGCGAGACGATGGTCAGTTCGACGGAGATTGGTACGAGGGAGAGCCGATGACGATGGTCCCGCAACGCGGGCCGGGAACGTACACCACCGAGTTGTACTGCGGTGTGAACGCGAGCAACCCTTCTCGCTGAAGGGTCGTCGTCGACGCGTAGCTTCCAAACCTTCGGCACTGCGCTTTCTCGGCCGTGAGGATTGCCGCGCGCTCAGCATGTATCGCTCCGGTGGTGCCTTCATCGGTCGTGCCCGACAGTACGAAGAGCGCGAAGCCAGCGACGAAGGCCGCGGCGAAGATGACGACGAGTACCCGCGGGAACGAGATGCGTTTCACACGCGATCACCTCTCTTGCGACGGTGGCAGGACTGGACGTCAAAGATTAGACCTCGTCCGCGACGACCGGGTGCGACCGGTGCGAGCCACTGGCATCGGGACGGCGACCCCGCCCGGAGAGTGCAACGCCTGGGCGTAAACTCGCCCACTAATGAGCGAGTACAGCGTGAGTGAGGCGGCAACGCTGCTCGGTGTGAGCGCTGATACGGTGCGGCGTTGGATCGACAACGGCAGTCTCGGCGCGTCGAAGACGCCCAACGGGCGGCGAAGAGTCGACGGCGCGGAATTGGCGCACTTCGCGCAATCACTGCACGAGAACGCCAAGCCGGTGGGATCGACCAGTGATTCGATACGCAATCACTTCACGGGCATCGTGACGAAGGTGATCAAGGACAAGGTCATGGCCCAGGTCGAGTTGCAAGCCGGACCCTATCGCGTCGTCGCCCTCATCAGCCGCGAAGCGGTGGACGACATGGGACTGGTACCGGGTGTGATGGCATCCGCGGTCGTGAAGTCGACGAACGTCTCGATTGAGCTGTCGCCGTGACGCGGTTAGTGGTGTTGACCGAGGAGTCGAGCGAGACTTAGAGCACGTCGGACTCGACAATATGATGTGGCGGATGCCGTCGATCTCACCCTCTGACTGGGTCGCTATTACGGCGGAACCCCTGGCCCCTGATGAGCTCGCGGCGTGGGTGACTCGCCCCAACTGCGGGGCCGTCGTGACGTTCTCCGGAATCGTGCGCGATCATTCGAATTCGCGAACCGACGTGATCGCGCTCGACTATGAGACGGTCCCGGAGCTGGCCGAACGACGCTTGCACGACGTCGTCGATGAGGCGCGTCGGCGTTGGCCCGCGCTCGAGAGAGTCGCGATTCATCACCGCATTGGTCGCGTCGAGCTGTCGGTGGCGACGGTGGTCGTCGCGGTGTCCGCCCCACATCGCGATGTCGCCTTCGACGCCGCGCGCTACTGCATTGATGCTCTCAAGGCCAGCGTGCCCATGTGGAAACGAGAAGTCTGGGAGGGCGGTTCGGCGTGGACCGATGACGCGGTGCCACTGCGAGACGTTCGAGACCAATGATGTCACGAGTCCCGTCGATCGTTTCTTCGTGGTCCTCGCGATGATCCCGTACGAAGAGGCTCAGCACTACGTCCTCAAGGACCTGCGCGCACTCGGGCCGACGCGCGTCAGCGTGGGTCACGCGCTCGGACTCGTGACGGCTGAGATCGTGAGCGCGCGCGAACCCTCGCCGCGCTTCGCCAACTCGTCGATGGACGGATTCGCTGTCCGCTCCGAGGACACCACGGACGGTCCCTCTCGTCTCGTCATCGTGGACAGCGTCTTCGCGGGCGATCAACGCGTCGTCGTCGTCGGCAAGGGTGAGGCAGCCCGCATCATGACCGGGGCAGCGCTACCCCAAGGTGCGGACAGTGTCTGCATGCGTGAAGAAGCGACCGTCGATGACCAGGGCTCGACCGTACTCATCGGCAGGACGATCGACCATGGCGAGTTCGTCCGGCTCGTCGGGGACGACGTCACGGTTGACCAGGAACTCGCCGGGATCGGCACCGTCATCGATCCCGCTCTTGTCGGGGTGCTCGCCAGCCAGGGCATCGAGAGTGTCCTCGCTCATCCCCGTCCGCGTGTGGGCGTCCTTTCGACGGGCAACGAACTCTCGGATGAGGCCTTCAGCCTCGAACCGGCGCAGATTCGTGACGCGAACCGTCCGTCGCTTCTGGCTTCACTCGCCCAGTCGGGTTTCACGCCCATCGACCTTGGGATTGCGAGAGACACGCCGTGCGACATCGCCGAGGCATTGCGACGCGGACATGATTCGTGCGACGCGGTCATCTCGACGGGCGGCGTCAGTGTCGGCGACGCGGATTTCGTGAAGACCGTGCTCTCTGACATCGTCGGCGGCAACGCACGTTCGATGCAGGTCGCGATCAGGCCCGGCAAGCCCTTCGCGTTTGGGGTGAGCGCCTCGGGCACGCCGTTCTTCGGTCTCGCGGGAAATCCGGTCTCGACGCTGGTCGGCTTCGAACTCTTCGTCCGTCCGGCGCTTCGCGTGCTCTCAGGCCGTCGTGACGTGGAGCGACCGCGGGCGCTCATGATCCTTGACTGCGCGTTGCCGCGACGGCGCGATGGCAAGCTCAACCTCGTGCATGTGACAGCTCGGATCGCGGGCGATGGGCGTTTTCACATCACTGACGTCGCTCGTCTCGGATCGCACCTCCTCAATGCCATCGCCGGGGCGAACGCCATTGCGATGGTGCCCGATGGTGAGGGACTGGGTGTCGGTCAAGAAGTCATGGCAATGCTGCTCAACGATGAGAACCTGAACGGTCACGAGTGGCAAAACTAATTCTGATGGGTCCCGCGCATGACGCGGCGCGACGTCGGGAGGACGACTTTGACGCCACGACCGTGGCCGAGGTGCTGACCGAGGCCGTCCTTCGATACGGGGAGGACTTCGCGAAACTCCTGGCGACCTGCCAGGTGTGGCTCAACGATGCTCCTGCCAGTCCCGCAGCGAGCGTCGAGTCTCACGACGAGATATTCGTACTCCCACCAGTATCGGGAGGATGAGGCGCGTCATCGCCCTGTAGGAGTTCCATCACGTGGGGCAGTACGTCGAGGATCGCCTCCAGGCACTCGATCGAACCTTTGGGCGAACCCGGCAGATTGAGGATCAAACTTGCTCCGGCGGTGCCGGCGCGCCCCCGTGACAATCGCCCGAGGGGATTAACGAGACGCATGGCTTCGCTCAGCCCCGGCGCCTCACGTTCGATCACCCGCAGCGTCGCCTCGGGCGTGAGATCACGCGGAGAGAACCCTGTTCCCCCAGACGTCACCACGACGCCACCGAAGCCATGGACGAGTGCGCGCAGCGCTGCCTCCACTGCGGCAATCCCGTCTTCAACGATCCGCAGCTCGACGACGTCGTAGCCCGCACGCTCGAGACGTGAGCGCAGCTGTGGACCCGCGAGGTCCTCTCGCGTTCCCAGTGATGCGGAATCCGAGACGATGAGGATCTTGGCCGCGAGCTCCATTCCATCGAGCGTAGGAGAAAGGGATTTGACGTCACACGATCCTGAGTTGGACAACGGCGACGTTTCGACTAGCCGCCCGCCATCGCTCCGATGATGAAGAGCGGTTCCTTACCTTGGACGACCGACTCGGGGAGTGGCGCTTCGGGATCATCGTGGGAGATGTCCTCTTCGCAGGCGAAGAACCGAATGAAGGGACGCCGCTGCTCCGAAATGGGGTCACGTATGGTGCCTCGCAACATCGGATATCGGCCTTCGAGTGCGTCGACGACCGAGCGCTGACTCACGACACCAGTGACGTCAAGTTCCACGTCACTCTGGACATTCGCGAGGGTCTTCAAATGCGCCGGTAGGACGACCCGAATCATGCCAACGTTTGCACTTCGACAGACAGGACGGCGGGGAGGTCACGCACGATCGGCTCCCAACTATCGCCCTCGTCATTCGAGGCGTAGACCTGTCCTCCGGTCGTGCCGAAATACAGGCCGCAGGGATCAAGCGTGTCGACACTCATCGCGTCACGCAGGACGTCAACGAAGCAGTTGCTCTGCGGGAGTCCCTTCGTGAGTGGCTGCCACTCGTTGCCGCCGCTTCGACTGCGGTACACACGAAGTTGACCGTCGAGTGGGTAGTGCTCGGAGTCACTCTTGATCGGCACGACGTAGACCGTCTCGGGTTCGTGCGCGTGCACGTCGATCGCGAATCCAAAGTCCGTCGGCAGATTCCCACTTACCTCGACCCACGAGTCGCCGGCGTTGTCGGTTCGCATCACGTCCCAGTGCTTCTGCATGAATAAGGTGTCGGGCCGTGAGGGATGCATCGCGATGTGATGCACGCAGTGACCGACTTCGGCGTCCTCGTCCGGTATCCCTTCGGAGTGCAACCCCTTGTTGATCGGACGCCAGGTCGATCCGCCGTCGTCGGTTCGAAAGGCTCCGGCGGCTGAGATGGCGACGAAAATGCGTTGCGGGTCCTTGGGACTCACGATGATGGAGTGAAGACACATGCCGCCCGCGCCAGGTTGCCATGAGGAGCCCGAGTCCTGGTTGCGAAGACCGGAGAGCTCAGTCCAGGTCGCCGCGCCATCGGTCGATTGAAACAGGGCCGCGTCTTCGACACCCGCGAGCACGGTGTCGGGGTCGGTCAGGGACGGCTCGAGATGCCACACGCGAGCGAACTCCCACGGGTGGGGAGTGCCGTCATACCACTGGTGCGTTCCTGGAACGCCGTCATAGTTGAATTGGTTGCCCACGGGCTCCCAGGTCGCGCCGCCGTCGTTTGATCGTTGAATCAGTTGGCCAAACCAACCGGTCGTCTGGGAGGCGTAGATGCGATTGGGGTCAACCGGTGAGCCCTTCAGGTGGTACATCTCCCAACCGCCGAACAGTGGACCACTGACGTCCCAGTCCTTACGTTGACCGTCAGATTGCAAAATGAATGCACCTTTTCGCGTGCCCACCAGCAGTCGTACTCCGCTCACTTGGCCCCCAGTCTCGCCGTGACGCCGGCATCTGGCCAAAGAATAATGCTCGCTCCGAGTGGGCGCTCGTACTACATCATCTGTAGCGGGCGACGAATCTGAAGGAATGTAGTGAGGAGTTCGACGGCATCGGGCGACCCATTTGCGACGAAGCGGTGGGAGTCAATTCGACCCACGATTCGAAGGCGTCACGGACGTGAGGCTTGCGGTCGACTGAGTCAGTCCTCGCCACAAGCATCACGGCATTGATTCAATCAATGAGATGACGTCGTTGCGCTTGTAGCCGTGGACCCTCGCAAAGGTGAGGAGTTCTGAAACCTTCATAATCACAGCGCCTTTTGAGGGTGAACCGGTGACCTTCACGCCGCGTCCTCTCGTGAAGTCCACGATTCCCTCGTCGCGAAGAATGCGAAGTGCTCGGAGCACAGTGTTCTGATTCACACCAAGAACGGTGGCTAGGTACTTCGACGATGGGAGGGTGTCTCCAGCCACCGCCTCACCATCGGCGATCGCCTTTCGAATCTCCGCCGCGACCTGATCGTGCAGGGCCACCGGCTCTTCTCGATTCACCGTGAATTGCATCATAGTGCTACTCAGAGTAGCATTGTTGAACGTTCGAAAGGTGCGGTCATGGAGACGGAAATCGCCGAACCGGTAGTTCACTACCCATCTGTTGACCCGTTCGAAATGCTGATCAAAGAGGCGAGGCAACTACAACGGCGCGATCGTCGGCGACGGTGGGCTGTCGTCATGGCGCTGATCATCCTCATCGTCGCAGTGACGGCGGCAGTCGCCGGCGGTGGTCGAGGGCCATCACACGGCTCGACACTCAGCTCGCCACCGCCCTCGCGTTCAGACTCGCCGTCTCCGACGAACGAAGTCACCAGTACATCGCTCGGTGTGGGTACGACCGTCAACACTGTCGACATGCTGTCGTCGACGTTCGGCTACGCCATCATTTCCAATAGTCCGTTTACTCCGACATCGCGCGTCTATTTAGCCGTGACCCATTCGGGCGGGACTCGTTGGACATTTGTCAACGTGCTCCCCCCGTCCTCCTACGGCACGCGCGGCAACGAGTACATACCGATGTTCCACTTCGTTAACGCTTCGACGGGTTACGTGTCGACATCATTTTCCAAAGTCGTCTTTGCGACGACGAACGCTGGCGCGACGTGGCATACGGTTCGATTGCCCGGGAATTTGTCAGGTTGGGTGTTTAGTGGAACATCGATCGTGACGGTGAGTCGCACCTGTCCAACGACTATTCAGTCCGCCACGTGTCCTGCGTACCTGTCACTCCTTCGTGAGGGGATGACCACTACCCGTACATCGGTGCCTCTCGTGGCGGGTGTCGATGCTCAGTCGGTCGTACCGCTGGCCCTCACTGCATCGGGTCTGACGGTCGTGATGGAGGGCGTCCAAGGCGGTGGTGGCCAGGCGGGATCGGGTGCACTGATCGCTACGACCAATGATGGTGCGACGTGGCAGCGGATCGCGGACCCCTGCGGCATCGAAGCTGAAGGGGACCAGATCATTACCGATGACTCCGATCAATGGCTCCTCTCGTGCTTCCTTGGCGAAGGAATGAACGCTGGAAAGAGTTCGATATGGCGCTCTGATAATGAGGGCGCGACGTGGCGACTCGTGAACCGCGCCACCGATTCATCGACGACGACGGGTAACGTCGGCAACGGTGGAGGCGTGTTCACGACGATCGTGCCGAACGCTGACGGTTCACTCCTCTTCGGCGCGATGCAGGGAGCCATTGGCGGCGTGGAGGTGAGTCGAGACGGTGGCACCCATTGGACGAGCGCCAATCTCGATGGACAGGGTGGTGCTTCTGAGTCGTTGTCGACATTCGGCAAAGAGGGAGCGCTGGATGACATCGACGGCGGACTCATTTATCGCACGACGAACGGTCGCAACTGGTCGGTCCTCCCACTCTTGCCGGCAGGTCCATATGACGGCCTACCGATGTGCCGTGCGGGGAGCGTGACGGCGACCTTCGGTGCACATCATGTGAAAGGCATTCCAACGTACTACCCAGTCGTCTTCAAGAACCTGGGTGCGAACGCGTGCTACCTCTACGGTGCACCAATCGCGTATGCAGTGGTTGGTGCGACACGCATTGCGGTCGGTCCACCGGCGTACAGGAACCTGTACGAACCCACGCGCCCCGTCGTACTGCGGGCTTTCGGTGGGACAGCAAGTCTCGGATTTTCGGTCGACCTTGTAAAGGCGTCGGCGCTGCACCCGGTGCAGTTGCAATGCCGTGCACGTCGCGTGACGGCAATCGCACTGCACTTCTCGTCGCCGTCGGAGTTCACGATCGCACTGCCATCGGGCGGGGGTGAGGTCTGCGCTGCATCGCAATCAACGGGAGTCGGTTCCGTCGTCTCTGGCAGCGGCGCGCTCACCGCAGAGTGATCACCAACTGATCTGGAAGTTGAGGCGGGATTCAAACTGACCCGTAACCAAGCCTGACCACCATCGCAAAGAAGAGCCAGCCAACTTTCATAGAAGCCCGGTCCACTTTCCGGGAACCAGCTGACTCGGAGCGGGCGACGAGAGTCGAACTCGCGTTCTCAGCTTGGGAAGCTGAATACGAAAATCACTGGACGCTCGCGTAATACCTGGTCCAAAGACAAAAGTGGGGTAATGTTTAAACCGGATTCTGGTGCCCGGGCATACTGCGGGCA
>CAWHVY010000009.1:0-88734 GCA_963832925.1 uncultured Acidimicrobiaceae bacterium
AGGTGGCTAATGCCACGCTACTTACGATTGGCGCGACATTTGTACTTGACAAGGCAGCCCGCGCTCGCACTGTGCCTAATGCCGGGGCATCGATAACGAAACGGCAGAAAGACAAACAAGATGACACTGAAAGCGCTGCGTCGCGAAAGCATTTCGCGGATGAGTAGTCCACATTTGGTTGACTTTGCACTGCAAAGAGCCAAGCGAGCTCGACGAGAACCCCTCGGCAGCACGCAGATGGCGTCTATGTATGAAGAACTAGAAACCGTGGTCTTGGAATTGGACGACAGAGACGAATGGAAGTCTGCAGAGTGCCTGAGGCGAGCAGCGGCGCGCACATTCGGGTTGCAGCCTCACTAACCTCCGGAATCACATCTCGCCATGGTCCGGGAACGGACCATGGTAAGGATCGGAGTGGATGTGCCTCCCGCGATGCTGGCGCGACGTCCACGTCAGATTTGACTACTTCAATCCTCTGCGCTTTACGTCTTACTATCAGAATCGTCCGGTTCCTTGTCTTCAATTTCTCGCGAGAAGATAATCGCGTCGTGCTCGTCGTAGATATCGATTCGGGAAGGTCCCGTCTTTCCAATTTCCCGATAGTGTCGCCACGCCCGCTGGCCCATGAGCGTGAGCAACGAATCGAATCCCAGGTGCGGAAGATCGTCTCCAATCCAGTGCAATGTAAGAACCCACCATGCGGCCTTTAGAACCGTGGTTTGCTCCGTTGCTTCTGCCTGAACACCTAACTCTTCGAGCGCAGCCAAGACCATGGCCGTATCCGCATCATCCATGTGAACGTGATTCTGTTCGACGAACGCGGTGATCAATGCTGGTTCGTGTGCCTCAACACCTTGAGAGGTTGGCACTCTATTTTCCCTTTTCCTTTCGGACGCCCTTGAAAGGCTTCGGGCCTTCTTTGCCTTCGATGAACCGTCCAGTGTTAATGTCACGCTTGGTGTAGCCGTCGGTCAATGGGTTCGGCAGTTGGGTGCGCTTGCGCACCTCGCCTTTGCGGAAGCCCTCTCCAGTGTTCTTGGCCATGGTTAGTTCTCCTCCCGCCCTCGGGACAGGTGCCGTCAGGCAACATAAGTCTATCGAACGTATGTTCGTATGCACTCTCGTTTGGGCATCTGATCACCCTGTTGGAACCAGGAATCGCTCTGACCGTGGGTGACGTGGCAGCACGCCACCAAAAATGGAAGGCCCACCCTGGGAATCGTTATGAACCACAAAATCATCAAGCTCACCTGTCAGATGTTCAACCAGTTCAGACCTGATCTAAACGAGTTAATCCTTGGAGCGAACGAAGATGATGGAGACGGGTCTGAGTGTGGTATCTCCAATCGAAATCTTCACACTTCGCACCTGACCAAGCAAGTGGAAGAAGCGTTTACCCTTCTGGCCGCCGAACTGATTGGTGCCTTCGAGAGGTGCGTCGTTCAAACCGAGCTGATGGATGTACCAACCGAAGCGGACACGCAGGTACCAATACAGAAGTCCCCACACCGCGAGGTGTGGGGACTTCGAAATTCGCCCGTCTCGAATGACTTGGTGATGGCCGCGAATAACTATGTCAAGGAGTCCGCCTCCAAGGCGGGGGTTGGGAGCCCAAATCCGCACTCCCGACCTACCTCATAGACGGGAGTGAGTCGTCATGATAGACGCGGGTCATCCATTAGGTCCAGGAATGCGCGGTTGATTGGGTCCAACAGTTTGCGCAAATCAGGCTTCTCAAGAATCATCGCAACCGCCTCATCATTCTGGTCCAGTAGCGCCAACTTCACTAGTTGCCAAGTGTCTCCTTCCGGCGACTCCCAGCCGCGAACGAAGTCGCAGTATTCGCCGCGAACTTCATCGTCCGCAAAGTGATTCAGCGCGAGCAAGTAATTAGGCTAATAGTGCGGAAAATTCTCTCCATATCTCACGCGACAACGTGACACCGGCATCTTTGGAAATGTTGAGCCAGTAGCGATTCGACTTCTTTTCACCACCGCCAAAGGTGATGTTGTTCCACTTCTCACGTGCGAACTCGTGAAGTACACACTTGGTACGCACCGCCGACAAACTTGCATTCATCGCCAAGGTCGCCACACTGGGATACGCCAGACCCTTGGCATCGGCATACGTCGCCAAGATAAGTGCCATCGCTTTAGCGTGTGCGTCAAGATCTGACAGGAGTAATGCGCGCTCCCATTCAAAGCGCATGTGCGTCGCCGCCTTAGCGGTCCTCTCTTTGCGACCGGTCTTGCTCATTTATTTTCGCTCCAGGTTTGTGGTTTAGTGACTTCGTCCTGCACTGTGACTTCTGGCATCGAAAGCGCAATCAGGCTCCCCGGCGCCTAAGTGAAAACGTGGAGCGCACGCTAAAACATCGGCCGCTCACGAAGGCTGAAAATTTGCGATACGAACATTGAATTGGGTCATCGAAAATCAAGCGGCTCCTCTCGCTCGCAAGAGGGCGCGGTGGCCAGGGTTGAACTCAGGACCGAGGCGGGGATTAGGTATCTTTGGTCGCAAACACTGTGCGCCGACGTCACAGCACCACATATGGGTCGGGCTCCATCGAAGCCAGCTGACGAAGAATGATCATACGAATCGACTTCGCAAACTTGAGTTCTGAAATCGACGAATGGTCGCCGCTAAAACTGTGAGGTCGCTGATGAACGCTTCCAGGCGTCCAAGAACAGGGGCTCAGGTCGCAGTCGGCCATCGCGATCAACGACAACTACTCCCAAAGCGCACAGTGCCTCCATAGCTGCAGCCGGTTGTTCGAAAGACTCCTCAGCCATCGCAGCGAGGTCGTCACGAGCCTCGGGTGCGCCGCCTAGAGCGAGAATCATTTCATAAAGACGAGCGACTTCCTCACCAGAACGGAGACCAACAAACTCGACCAGTTCCGTCGCCCCTTCTGTTGAAGCGAGATGACTTCGAAGGCGCGCGAGGATTTCTTCGCGGGCGCCTCCACTGGCGGCAAGCTCCGCGGCCCAAACCCCAGCTCGGTCCACAAGATACGGCCAGCCACCTGTCGCCTCAAGAAGTTCAGCGCGCGATCGCTCGTCCTGAAAGGCTCCGGGTACGTCCACCGCCCAAGCCCACATGGACCTTGCGGTGTGGCGACGCAACTCAACAATGGCTACTTGATCGCCATCGACAGAGAATGCCAAGGGCCACCAGTCAAGATTGGCGGAATTGACAACAAGGATGACCGACCGCGTAACGCCATCGACGGGAGGCGTAGATAGCGCAAGATCGACCGAAGCACCTATAGATTCATTCGATGCTTCGAGCATCGTCAAGACAACAATGTGCTCGCCGAAATTGCCAGCACGCAAATTTGCTTTGTAACTGCTCTTGTTGCGGGGAACGAGAATCTTGACTCGCGGTGTTGCAGCCGCGTCAATGGCTTGCCGGACCGCGTCGATGCCGCAGGCTTGAGTCCCTAGGACAACATGAATCCGATCGCTTCCCGGTGCCAACAAGTCGGCTAACTGGGACTCCGAAAGCGGTGAGCGGAGCCAAGTTGAGGTGTCGATGACTCGGCGCGCCTCTGCTGCGGCGAAACCGTCTGGAGGCGTCTCAGATTCTGCTTCGATAAGGGCATCCTCAATCTGACCCACCGTACCGAGCATGCGCAAGACGTTGGGCGAACGCAGCCGCCATCCCCCAGGGACCCCAGCGAGGACTCCAAGACCGACCATTTCTTCGACCAGACCCCTGAATTCTTCGGGCCTCAACTGAGCGAAGCCGTCCGCCCACCACTCCTGGCACTCACGGCGAAGGTTCTCCGTCGTGATTGGGTGTTCGTGTCCTTCAACTTGCGCGCGATACGCGACTGCATAGGCGATAACGCGATACCGCGGGTCGAGTCGCAGTGTCAGCTCGAAACGCTGACGTACCTGATGACTGAGCGCTTCGTCACTGAGTACTGCCTCGACATCATCAGGAAGAACCATCGCTGGCAATTCATTAGAGAAAGGCCTTCGACGCAGCACGTCAATCAGTGCTCGACCGTAAATCTGAAGGGCAAGCGGCTGATAGTTCGCATTGGCCATGAGACGGGCAGCCAGGTCGTCTCCAATATCGAACCCGAGAGCTTCGAGAGGGCCGTGTAGTAGATCGAAAGCGGGCTGGGGCGCGAGTGGACCAATGACTTGAGGCTGACCGAGGTGAGCGAGCGGCTGATTTGGGATAGCAGCGAAACGCTGGACCTGATGCAGTCCCGCAAATACCACCTTGAAGCGACGATCTGTCGCGTCCATTAACTCGCGAAGACGAGAGAGATTCGTAAAGCGCGTTTCTGAATCAGCGTCAAAAAAGTCATCACACTCGTCGAGCAGAAGCAGAACTCGACGGCTTTCGTCAAGAGCCAAATACGCGCGGATTATTTCCTCTACTGCCGCAGCCGGATCCTTGCGCACTGGTCGTTTCTCGACCGCGCGCTTTGCCATCAGGCCATCGACAATCGGATCCCACACCGCGTCTGGACGCTTAGTCGCCCCGATGGCCGCCATTCGGAGATCGACATAAATGGCGATTTGACCCGGCACTTCTTCGAAGCGACGCTCGGCGGAGTGAAGAAGGGCAGACTTTCCAAGTTGACGCCCACCGTAGATCAATGAAGTGCCTCGTGCCTCTATCACTGAGCGCCGTTCGGCGAGACGGCCGTAGAACATTTCGGTCGGAACGGCGCCAGCAATATCTGGTTCGTACGGGTTTACCGATGCGAAAGGCAACGTAATTTGCATGAGAGTCTCAAAGAGGCGCCCGCCGTGCGCCGCAAGATATAGCAATGCGGCATCGTCTACAACGATGACTGGGCGAGACGAATGCGAACGAAGTTCGACCGCCAGAGTGCGACGCTGTGCGACCGAAAGCGATCCAAAGTAAAGAACTACAACCGGCCGCTCCGATGAGTCCTGGGCGATCAGAGCCAGCATCGTCGATCATCGGGGTCACCCAGCAGCAAAGCATGCGTAGCCGGTCACCACTCGTTGATCCGAACGCGGGTACCAGTGCACGGCCGGTACGCCGCACACCCGCCAGATCGATCCAACGTCGGTCCGGACCGCCCGCAAGGTGCGTCGTGCCCTCGCCGTCGGCTTCGATACCTATAAGTCGTAACGTCGGCGCGAGACTGACGAGACTCGGTCGAAGATTACTGTGCGCTTTCATTTCTACCCAAGCATGCAGCCCCCGCACAGCGATCTCGCGGTCTCCAGGTGACAGTTCAACGAGACTCACGTCGGCAACCTCGCCCTCAGCCTCCAACAAGTCGACGTCGTCGCGGTTCAGACCTTTCGCAAGTCCCTCGAGTACCCGTGGGAAAAATGTGCCTACATGTTTGCCAGTTGGCGTAACGGTGAGAGGTTCGTCACCAGCTTCGGCGCGGGCCATCACGTCTCGAGCCGTTGCAAGATCACCCGCGTTGGCCAGCCGAGTGATCACGGCTGCTTGCTCTTCGACTGCCCCAACTTCCAGACGCTTTTGAGCAAACTCCTCGTCGAAGGTAATTTGCGCCTGCGAACGGACCCATGCCAAAGCTTGAGCGACGGCATCGATCTCTTCATCGCACCGTCCGAGGTCATTTCGACCCTCAGGGTCGGCCTCGGCGAGGATTACGCTCAGCGAACCCCACGTGTCCTCGTCGATGAATCCACTGCGTCTCGATTCGTTTACCGCATATGAGTGGCCGCCGCAACTCACTGATATGCGAAACGGCTTCCTCAAGTCGGGACGTACACTCGCGACCCAACTCCGTCGCAAGTTCGAGGTCGTCGAGCGCCGCTCGCTCGACGATGGATGGGGCGGCATCGAATTGATTTCCGCTCACAGCGCGCGACGAAGCCTTCGAGCCAGTGCCGATTCGCGGCCTCGACGAACAGTCGTAAGAGTTACGTCGGTTGGTTCACCACCATCCGGCTCGAGGAATACGTCCGAGGACTTCAAAAGCTCGTCATGCAATGCCAGGAACGGAGGACGTTCGGGCCCTGGCAAAGGATGACCATCAAGTAGGTCGAGAAGTTCACCAAGCATGGCCGCTGATGCGCGACCAATGGCAGCCAATATGGCTTCCTCACCCAAAGAACTGAGAGAGGAGAGCACTCGCTCGCGTTCAGGCATGACCGCTGAGCGAAGCTCCCGTAGGGGTACCTCCTGCCACCGTTCAGTGTCAGGACTGTGGGCCTCGAGTGGGCCAATGCGTCGAGCCACTCTGCCGCAACTTCCACGGCTCGATCCAAATGACCGGCCAGTGCCCTGCGGACCTGGCCCTCAATGCAGCAGCCACAGGACCGCGAAGTTGCCGGTCGATGAGATCAATCTCGCCTTCTACTTCACGACGGTCGCGCAAACGCAGGACTTCGGCTTCTTCGACATGGGCGCGACGAGAATTGTCGTTAGAGCGCACCGGGTCCAGCAAACGAACAATCAACCCATCGGAGCCTGTCCAGATGCTCAGGATTTTCGTTCCGCGGGCAAAGGTAGTCGAACGTGACTGCGTGAGTTCTCGAGATGCGGCCGATGCGGCCAACGCCACTCGTTCTTCGGTTGACGCCACGCTCTGTGCGGCCGGCAAGAGGTCAGCGGTGAGGCTGAGGCCCCTCTGTGTCGCACGAATGACCGCATCAACAATCGCGGAAAGGCCTGGAACAGTTCCGACTCGCTCGGCAAGTTCGGGAATGACACCCGAAAGTGACCCCTGGGGATGAAGCAACGAAACGCGCAGAGCTGAGATGAGAGCGAGCACCCTTCCAGCGTGCTCGCCATCCAAACTACGGCCGGACAAGGAAGCGGCGCGACGGTCAAGTTCAGGAACGTTCGCGCCATGCGGCGAGCGCAGGGCGTCGGCGAGTGCGGCAACGCGCAGGGCGTCTACGAGTCCCGGGTTTCCCCCGGACGACTGAACAATCCATGCAGATATGCCAAAGCGCCGCTCATTGATGCACTTGGCAAGAAGGTACTCGAGACCACGTGTTTGCTCGAGGGTTTCATCCACTTCGACGGTCACAGGATTCTCGATGTCCAAGGCTGGAACAATCTCTTTCGCCGGCGCTTCAGGCGCCGTTACTGTGGAATGGTCCACCGTGGAGTCATCCCCCGCGTCAGTTGTCGAAGTGCTTTCAACAGGTTCCGAGTTCGCCCCGCCCTCCGCGACAACAATCGACTCTTGTTCAGATAACTCCGCGGCATGAGAAACGAGGAAGTCACCTCCTGAGGAACTTGCCAAGGTAATTCGCCCGCGAGTGGCAGCGACGATGACTTTTGTGTCGATTGAAGTCGTCAGTCGCTCTGAGTGCATCGCGAGATCCTCCTCATCGTCGCGCTGTGCCGCCTCGACCACCGCAACCAAGTCCGCCAACAGAGTCGCGCGGCTCCTTTGCTCATCGGACCAATCATCAGGAGACGTCAGATTCAAAGCCTCGGCGCAAAGAATCGAAAGTGATTCGGCAGCGGTGCCGTTCGTTTCGGCACCGGCGAGTCTCGAAAGAACAGTTCGAAGCTTGGTGTCGCCATCTACTTTCGCCTCCTCCGCAACCAAGGTTGCGAGAGCCTCTTCAAGGCGGGCCAAGGTGAATGCGGGCGGAACTCCGAGGCCGAGCACATTGCCTGCGATGTCCATCGCGGATGCGGCCTCGGACAATGCAGTTAGTGCGTCAGGAGGAGGTGCGGCGCCATCTCCAATCGCGTCCTTAACCATCGGCAGAACACTTGCAGCGGCGCCCAGGGCTGTGCGAGCGCGTTTCACCCACTCTGCAGCGTCAGGCTCAGATTGATCCTGGTCGAAATCGTCGGGCGCATCAACGAGAGGCGCCGCGAGATCCAGTTTCTCAAGTGCGTCGATCTCACGAGCCGCCGTTTCACAGATCGGTACGAGCAACTCGGCAAAGGGAGCCCACGAGCCCAAAGTGAGACGCTCGTCGTCCAGAAGGGACTTCAGCATCAGAGGCGAAAGCGGCCTCACACGAGTCCAGTGTGAGGCGAAAGCGAGGCGAACCAGTCCTTGAGGAATGGAGACAAGTAACTGATCGACAAATGCGCGCATGTTGATTTCGTTGTCACTGAGAAGACTCAAGAGATTCTCGATGACTGGGTACGTAAGGTGAGTGGCAAGTTTTTGTTGTTCTTCGGACGCCGAGCGCTGAAGACGCATACAGACTTGGCCTGCAAACATTGCCGTCGGCTTCTTCGGAGCTGGTAGTCCGAGCGATCGCATCATTCCAACTCTTGTGGATGAAGCAATGTGCGTGACGCCCCACTGAATGTCGGCGACCGAGAGAAGATCGATAGAAGCTGCGACGAGGTCTCCGAGGGGCTGCGCCTCTACCGCTAGATAATCGTAGATTTGACAGAAAGCACAGAGGACCTTTTCGTTCTCAGCGTGCTCTCTGGACATGGTCATTCCTCTCCAATACTTGACGATTCACCAAATCGAGTCCCGCGCTCGTGGGGTCGAACAAAGGTATACCCGTCTGGCAATTCCGAAGGCAGACCGAGTGGACGCCCCTCGCGAATCCACTCTTCGAGATACATTCTCTTGCGTTCTGGCGTCGCACTTTCCGAGGCGTGCAATCGACGAAGGTAGATCCTGACATCGTGAAGGCGAACATAGCGTGGTAGGTAGTCGTCGTAACCGGACAGGTCAACGTCGCCTACTCGCGTCGCTCGGCTGGAGCCCGGGCACCAAACGAACAAATCACCGTCTTCAACGAGAGTGCCGGCGGCGGCGAGTCCTTGCAGAGTTAGTCGAATTGAGGTTGCAGCAGATATCGGTGCATCCGGACCGTATACACCGACGAGCACACGTTCGAATGACACCTGACGACATCCGTCTGAAAGTTCGTCACCACGTCGTCGAATGACGTCGAGTACAAGATCGCGCAAGGTTCGACCACGGGATGATGGTGGCTCCGGAATGCCGTTGCCCCGAGCAAAGAGACGCTCATCACATTCGTATTCGTATGTGAACTCGCCGATGACAAACGGGTCAGTCCGTCGGCGCAAAGACACGTCCAAAGCGGAACTGCCACGAACCCAAACCACGGCCACCCGGCTTCCGGCACAAAATGGATACGGCCACTCCAAATCCCACAATGAGGCAACTTCATCGGGATTGCGATGGACCTTCGTCGCTTGCGCCGAAACTTGCGGCTCGAGCGAAAGTCCTTCGACTCCTAGACGCGCGATGACAATCTCCCCAATCGAGTCCGCAATGGTGTCAAGGACCCCGCGGTCCAGGCGGAGACGATTCTGAGCAACGTCCGCGATGGTAAGTGAAACTGACATGGAGATCTGCGTAGCGGTAACAACGATTTCGGGTTCGGGTTCATTGGCAACAAACAGTGCTCCCGATGCTTCTGCATAACCCAACCCCAGAGGTACCTCAGGAGGTATCGCGCAGTAGGCACTGAAACCGTCAGTCAACCTTTCAGCACGCCAGATCCCGCCTGTCAACCAAGCGTCATCAAGCCTCACGTGAACCGTGCCGTCGCGGCTATCGAGCCAGCCGTCGGGAGCTTTCTCCGCGAGCCACTCAATCAGAAAGTGAGAGGCGTGGCAAACGGCAGTCGCCCAATCCGGTCCGTTGAGGTCAGCGCCGCCCCCTCCGAGTTCAACAAGTAGAGACCCGAGCGATGAGTAGCCGACTGAAGAGTGAGTTGGCAGGTGAGTAAGCATCCTCGCCAAATGCGCCATATCAGAAGAACCAAGGGGCGGCTCATTGACGTCGGGCGTCATTCGCCTGTCGTACGCATCAAGATCGAATAGATAATCGCGCCACATCACACAATCTGGAACTTGCGACATCACCTCTCGTAACGCGGTAATGCTCGCGATGAGCGCTGACAGCAAGAGATCATCATCTGCCAACGCAGCATCAGAAAGAGCCGCACCGAATCGACCCTGAATCAATGGGTCACGGAGATGGGTGATCATCCAACGTGCGAAGTAGGTGGCGTCGTCGAGTTCGGCGTCGGTTGCGTCATAGCGCGCGTCGACCACGAGGTGGTGACGCTCGTCTATGACCGAAGCGCGCTGCCGCTGTCGTTCAAAGCTCTGACCCGTTGGCTCCGAAATGGCGTCAAAGTCAACGATAAGAGCCTCAGTGAGCACAGAGGAATAGTGACCGTGTTCCTCAACGATCGCGGCGGGAGCACCGGAAAATTGCGGTTGAACCCAACTCGAGTTGAGCGGAACGCTCCGTCCCTCTTTGTAAACCACCTCTCCCCAGAATTCGTCGTGTCCGCGTCCAACTGGGACGCGAATGAAAGCGCCAACCGGAAGTGCCTCGATGGTGGCCCCATGTCGCACTTCACTGAGATATTCGAGTGGGGCATCGGCGTATTGACCACGCTCCAGATCGAAATCCCAGCACAGCGCGTTCCAGCACAACACTGGATTTAGTGGAAAGCCCCGAACGATACAGAGTTCACGGAGGTAACTTTCCAACCGCGAGACCTCTTCAGGAGTGAGAGATCCCACTCCTCTCAGGAGAAGGGGAATGAAGTCATCGCCGGTAACAGTGAGGGTCATGTGGAAACCTTTGTTCGCGCAGCGCGAATCTCGTCCCGCTCCAAATACTCACGCAAACGCCAGCGATCGCCCGCTGCAACGACCACATTGCGTTCAACAAGACGTTCGAGTGAGCCCTCGACATCACGCATCGCCACCCCAGGCATTGCACCACGATGTCGCGAGTAGAGCAACTGTGGCCAGAGAGGCTTGCGATGACCCGTTCGCCGATCGAAGACTGTGTCCGTACCTCGAAGCACGAGTTGTACGAGGCCTGCTGTAAGTCCCTGGCGCACGCCCGCGAGGAGAGCCTCGACGTGTTCGTCAAGGCCCCGTTCGAAGAGCGGCCGGCCGGCCGTGGTCACCGCAGCCGGACGGGGACGAGCCAGATTGAAGGCCCGCAAAACTGCAGGGATAGGTTCTCCCGACGCAGCCACGGCTGAAGATCCCCAGCACGTCGAGCAGCGCGATATACCGTGCACACATAGGTCATCCGGCAGATCCACGACGTTGAAGTAACGCGCCATACCGACGTTGGCGCACTCAGTAGCTCCGTACCAATTCCTCATTTCGGCCAACTCGCGTGCGGAGCGGAGTTGGTGGCGGCGAATCTGATCCGTAAAACCGGCTGGCAGTTTACGTAACAACCCATCGTCAGCAGCTCGAAGCACTGCGCCAGTCAAGCTGTATCCATAGGACGGAGCTTGCGATACGTCGAGATACCCAAGAGCGTGGAAATCGGCTAACATTGACCAGGTAGCTCCCGGCTCCTGTGCGAACGACACATAGTCAGGAACGTCAGTTGACAAATGGTTGTGAAGATCAAGGAGTGGAGCGGATTTTGTGGTCGGCGCAGCGACTCCGAAGATTGCGTCCACGACCGCGCGGGAAAACGCGTCCGGTGCGAGTAATTCACCTCGCTGAATCTTCACCTTCGCCGGGAAGTCTCCGAGGTCATCGAGAACACCGAGGCCGCTGAGGACGCTAAGTACGCTCGAGATTGCGGTGCGGTATCCCTGATATGTCCGATCCGAAGCATGTTCTGCTTCACTGAGACCTCCTGCTGCGAAGTCATTTGCAATTTGATCGATGGTCAACTCAGCGATGTCAAATGTCACATACTCAGCGACGGAAGGTGCTGAACCAAGCGCAAGTAGCCGTTGTCCAATCCGAGTAAGCAATGGCCCCGATGGACCCTGTTGTGTCATCCACTGGACCAGATTGAATCCCCTCCCAGTGCCAAGAGCAAGGGCGACATTACGCGAGCCGTTTGGATCGACGATGCGCGCGGATCCGTCGCGTCCTGCGCGTCCGAGTTGCTGATACAGCGCAGAGAGATCGGTGGGAGGCGACACGACAAATACGCACCGGATATCCGGACGGTCAATTCCAAGTCCAAATGCACTTGTTGCGACAACGACCATTGGGGCGAAGTCATCATCACCCTTTTTTGGTGCATCGACGAACTCGTTTACGACGGAAGCTTTTTCCGCTTCGTTCAATCGACCGTGGTAGCGCCGAACCCTTTGGGCGCCTTGCGCGCCAAGAACATTCCGCAGCTGAGCGTAAAGGACCTCGACCTCTTTTACCGTCAAGCAATAGAAGATGGCATGATCATCGAGTTCTGCGAGAACTGCCTCGACAAGACCCGCCACTGTGATCGGACCGCCCTCGCTGGGACCCAACGTTCGTCGATAAACCGCCAACTCCGGTCTTATGGGATTCGCGGTGACGAATCGGAAGGAGTCCTCGGTGCCAGAGGGTTCCGCAGGTAATCCGAAGAGTCCAGTTCGCAGACCCTCAATAACCGTCGGAGTGGCGGTCGCAGTAAGGGCCGTGATACGTAGGCCGGGATGATCGACACGTAATCGACGAAGAAAGTTCTCGAAACGACGAAAGGAGGGGCGAAAATCGTCTCCCCATTGAACGCATGTGTGCGCCTCATCGATCGCGATGCGTCGCACAATTCCAGACGCAACACCTTGCTCAATTAAGTCCTGAAACTGACGAGTGCAAAGTCGTTCGGGAGAGACGTAAACGATTCGAATACCGTGGTCGTCGCGGCCAGAGAGGGCATCTGCCACCTCAGCCTTCCCCAAGCGCGAATTCGATACGCTCAGCGGGGCAACCAGCGCTCGAACCGCCCCACCAATAGACCGGTTGAGGTCAAGAGCTTGGTTTTGCATCAGCGAGACCAGTGGACTGACAACAATCGTGACCCCGGGCAACACCAAAGCGGGAAGTTGAAACGCGAATGACTTGCCATAGCCAGTTGGAAGCACCGCCAAGACATCAAGGTCTTCTGCAACTGCCGTGAGCGCTTCGACCTGCTTGTCTTTCAGCTCGACGGGCACGCGTTCACCACGAAGCAAACCACCAATCCTTGCCGCTCGCTCAAGAAGTTCATTGCGAAAGTTGACGGGCCCGGCAGAACGCAATTCTTGTTCCTCCCCATACGTCAAGGCAAGCGAAAGGATCTCACGCGTCTCAGGGGCGAGGCATTGCTCGAGAAGCGCCTCAGTGGTCGTGAGTTCCGACACACGAGAAGGAGAGAGCATTCCAGCGCCGCCAAAGAACTCCCAGATTCGCCGCCAACCTTCATCCATTGATACGACGTTTCCGCCAGCAGGTTCTAACGTCTCGGGGTCATCAAGTAACAGACCGGGGTCCAGCGAACCGAGAAGTACTCGGCGATAGGACTGCCGAAGTCGAGTGGGACCAGATAGTTTCGGATCCGAGATCACCACTACTCCTAGATGATCGCGGCTTCGGATAAGGCGCCCCACTGCTTGACGCAGACCGATTGCAGCTAATGGCAAGTAATAGTCCTCGGTCGCCGTCACCTCGGGATCTGAGGATCCGTCGCGCTCGGCCTCCTCGACCGCCAATGCCCGTCGTGCTGCGATGACGGGGTCGGCGAATGGTGCGAATGGCAACTTGTTTATCCAGACAAGTGCCATTCTTTCGGGATTGGAGATGTCCACGCCCTGCCAGAGTCCTCGTGTCCCAACAAGGATTCCTCCGGCCGCCTTCATCGCCTCGATAGCTCGAGCATTTCCAACGAGAGTTGCCACCGACAATGGTGGTCGACGAGGGCCATCGATAAGAACCGCGTCAAGCTCGATTCCTGTGTCCACGCTTACCTGACGAGAAGTGGTTAGAACCATCACACCGTGACGCCACGACTCGTCGTCTCCATCGCGCCGAATCACCTCGCGCGCATAACCGCCGACTTGCCACGCGAGAGTTCGCACGGCCTGACGCTCATGTTCGGCCCAGGAAGGAAAATCCCCGAAGCAGACGAGACGAGCTTGGTTTGCGATGTCGAATGGAGATTCAAGGACGATGGCGGGCACTTCCTCGGCGATTCCGAGACGGTGTCGGATGTAACGCCACTCTCCCGACACAGTGAGCGTCGCGGAAACGAAATAGGTGCGCGGCACTTGCGTAATGAAGGAGTGCCATGCCGGCTCGTCAGGCAGAAAAATGGGCGACGAAGACAAACGGAATCGGTATCTCCTGATTCCGGACTCCATGTCGAGTGGGCCATTCTCGGCCGCCCACACAACCCGATTCGGAGCCGGTGGAGGAACGAAGACGCCAGTTTCCTCGTCATCGGGTACTTCGTCCAGCAAATCGAGGGTGGCGTCGCCTGGAGATAGAGCTTCAGGGACGTCATCAGAGCCTTGATCATCAATTGTCGTATCTGACACTTCGGCTTCCAGGTCTTCCTCGGCAGTCGATGTGCCGCCACGCCCGGCGACGGTTGGCCTCCCAATGATTGCTTCAGCATCGGCAACGATTCTCTTTGCCGCATCGTGAGTGGAAGCCACATTCGCAAGGAGCGCAAAGAACCTTTCCGAAGCGAAGTGATCGGCGTTGCGGAACACCTCAGATCCCTGGTACGAGAGAAGGGGCCGTTCCACGTCCCAGAGCAGCCCCTCAAGGTGACGAACGGCACCCACAAGACTCGCGGCATGGCGCAGATTCAGAGAGCCCGCGCGCGGGCTTGCCAGAGATACCGTCCGCGTCCCCGGAGTTCCCGAAACCGTGTCAAAGCATGGCAAAGCTGATCGAGGCAGCATCTCGTTGTCGAGAAAGAGCTCCAGCTGGTGACTGGCGCGCGAAACCTCGCTAAGGACCGGGTGCAATGCGGCGTCAGCAAGCCACCTCGAGATGCCCGCAGGTAACTGCTCAACGTCGCCATACTCAAGCGTTGCGGTCATCGCACTGGTCGCAGCATCCTCAAGCATGTGCGCCTCATCGACGAAAAGAATCGTCTCGTCTCTAGTCGCATCGAGGCTGTTCATGCTGGCGAGAAGTAGCGCGTGGTTAGCGACAATCAGCCGATGATTGGCTATAGCCTCTCCAACATCATCAGTGTGCTCGACGAGCGGGTCCAAGGAGTTAGCGCCGTAATCGCCAGCTGCCGCCTGGGAAAGACTGAAGAGGTAAAGCGGCATGCGCGGGGCGTATTCGAAAAAGAACGCAGGCACGTCCGGCGAATCGACGCTGCGACCCTCCCATTCTTCAGCCAAAGTCGCCGGCGCTCCAAGACGCATCGTCAGATAGGCAAGCAACTCTCGGTAACGGACGTCCCTCGCAAAAGGAACTCTTCGGGCACCAGTACGACGTCCTTGCTCGCGAATTGTGCTGTCTGAGAGCGATGTAACGAGAGCACGCAGCGACAGACGGTTCGCTTGGCCCTTGACCATATCGGACGCTTCCGCGAGTCCCGAGATTACGCCGCTGAGTGCTTCAATATCCTCAGCCATCTGGGCCTGCAACTGCTTGGTGAACGTAGCAATAATGACGCGATGATCCGGATTCTGTCTCAGCCAGTCCAGAGCGTTCGCAAGCATACCAGAACTCTTTCCGGTGCCCGTCGGCGCTTCAACAAGGCCCGAACATGGACGGTCAATCCATCCTTGAACAACGTCAGCCATCTGATCCTGTGAAGGGCGGCGCTCACCCCGTCGTCCTGCAGCCAGAGCGAGTTGGAATGGAGAAATGTGTTCATCGACCAACAATGTTGATGGAACCGAGAGTGATATCGGAGAACTGGCGACCCCGGCGCGCGGACGTCTGGGGGCTCTTCGTGGCGAGGAGCGAAGCTAAAACCTCAGCTACCTCGGAGTCGGAGAATGATCTCTCTTGTGGCGAGATGTGTGCCAAGTCAAATAGGAGGGCCCAAGGCGTCGAGCTACCAGTCGCAGAGCGTAAAAGATTCTGAACCTCTGGCGTAAGCGAGCGAAGACGACGCGCACCGACTGCAAGAAGTCGTGACAACATGATCGAGTCGTCCAGAGCATTGTGCCATTGCAGCCGCGAGGCTTTAGCGCCAACTCGCATTGCGAGATCCCTTAGGCGATGCTGGCGCGGTGGTGTCGGCCAGAGAGCGAGTGCCAAATAATACCCATCGACGAAAAGACCGTCGTCAGTCTCCGGTAGTCCTTCGCGTTTATAGGCGGTCCTAAGTAATGGAAAATCAACACCCGTTCCGTTATAGGCAACGAGGAGGTCGGCCTCGGCGGTGAACTCGCGAAAGTCCGCTGGGACTTAACCCATTGGTCGACGCCTCTCTTCCCATAAATCGCGGTCTCCGGTCGGAGTGAATCTCCCAATCGTCATCGGGTAAATCCACGTAGGCGTCAAAACTCCTCTGTTCGTGACACCAAGACTTGTCGCGACCAAAGCGCACCGCAGACAATTGGAAGATGCGCGCTTCCTTGAAGTCGGGCGGCTCGTGGGTAGGTTCTCATGATCGATTCGACGTCGAATGCAACTACTCGCAATCCACTTCGAGTCACGTTCGAATTCTTGGATTCGTTTATCGCAGCAACAAGAATTACGCGATCTCCGTCAGCCCGTATGAGCCCGCTTTCGGTCGCCATGCCTATTGCTCGCTCGACTTGTGCTGCCTGGATGCCCGGCAGCACTCGACGCATCTCGATGAGAAGATCTCGTCGCGAAAGCCCGCCGGTTGCTCGTGTAAGAGTGCTAACGAGTTCTTCGATCATGGGTATTCTTAACCGCCAATCGAATGCCGAATTTTCAAAGCCTGCAGACATGGACCCAAAGGTACGCGAGAAGTGTGACTTTTCCTAACGGAACTCCTCACCGATGTCGCTCAAGTCCGTTGTTATTCGAGAAATGGTGAATTACACGCTTGGCAACCAGAGTCGCTGGGACTCGGCGACACGATTTACACCTACCGTCCTTGTCGGGAGAGTGGAATGAACGGTCATATCACGGTCGTGTTAATTCCAGGAGGCATCAGACTCGAGAAAGTACTGACACGACCCACATACTGACTGTGTCATTCATTCAATTCATCCGTCATTCCTTGTCTCCCTGGAGTGAATATTCCTCCATCAACCAAATAGAAATCTTTCGATGCGCCTCTTTCTGAGACCCTTCACCGTCCGCTTATTGCCTATTCGTCCAGCCACCGGTTCCCAATTTGCAAGCGCGAATTCGAGTCTCGTCGCCCGTTCAAAGATGCAATCTTCCACCGTCCGAGACGAAGGCCCGACGTTCGGCGGAGTGTAAGAGGGATTTCCTACGATTGCTGGTTATGAGACGCGACAAGACGCCAACCGCACGTAAGAAAGCCGCGTATCGAAATGCCTATTGACGTCGCATTCGATTTCCGGACCGACGCTGGCGGCAAAGACCCGGACTCGCACAGCCCGACTCTTCGGCGTTACCACCAACTGCTGTGGAGCAAGCCTCTGCCGAGCGGGGCACCCTTCGACCTGTCGGTTTCAACACCGCGGGTGTACCTTCACCATCGTTCGAGCTTTGGGAGAGTTCTCTTTGGCCAGCGATTCGGTGATGCAGACGTTCACTACGTGGCAATCGATGAAACACATAACGAAGCTTAATCGCAGAGGAGGAGAACGAGGAGTTCCAGAGGATCACTTACACAATCGGCGGAATGATGGTCTTTCCTGGAAATCGAATCGAGCGCTTTCAAACTCTCAATATGGCTCGAGGATTCACCAAATCCATATCTGACCGCTTCGATCTGACGGTGGAGTGCATCCGCCGTCACTACATGAACCAGGAAAGTCCGCTCACTGCAACGCTCTCGCGCTATGGCGCCTTCTTTGCGCTCTTCGAAGACTTCCGAGAGTACGTGAATTTCTTTTTGCTTGACGACATAGTTACGAACGGCACAAAGGTGAAATTCTTCATGCAATTCGATGACTTCCGCCCGCCGTACATTCCGCAACACTTCAGTGACTATCAGGAGTATCGGCAGCGATCCATCGATTTCGTCGAAGCAAGAAATCAACGCATTGAAATGCTCAGCCTCTGAGACGAATCGCCGTGGCCGGCGCCGGTGGTAATGGTTCTCTCCTATGTGCTTGACGCACCTAAGACTACGAAGGGAGCGTGGAACTGACTTGCCACGAGATTTCTACTGTCTGATTACGACACCAACTGTAGTCCGGTTCATGAATCAACAATCCGCAGAGTCTCCCCAACACACAAATGTTTTGTGCACCTCGCCAGCGCCACTCGCGTTTCCCAGGTTCGGCGAACCTCGACGCGGAACGCTTCCTAAGGGTAGATTTCGACAAATGCAAAATTCAGATTACATTCTTCATGATCGACGGTGGGGTTCAGAATGATCCGGAGGATTGAGAACGCCGCGTTATATCACGAGGTTGTTAGGGTGGCGTCCGAACCAACCATCGTGATGAAGGGTGACTCCTTCGTAGTGTCGGGGCAGAAGACCATCACATATCGTGGAAGATTTTATCAAAAGGCAAATTGGTCCTCATCGTCAGTCAGAAAAAGGGACGAGCAAGAAGTTCAACAACCAATACTCTGGCGACGACGGACGAAGTGACAACAGAGTTTTATCTTTCTCTTCTACAGAAAAACCCCGTTGAAATTATGTCGACACCTCAACTTCGATATCTCTGGGTTGATGATGCGTTCGACCAAGCCGAATTAAGTGTGACTTTCAACCAAGCCGTCGCACTAGCCCGCGAAAAGGGGCTTAAAAGAGCACGGAAGATTCAACGTGCCGTCGGAGCAGTCCAGGCGAGTCAACTCGGCACTCGCGTTCAGAGGGAGACGATCTCAGATGCCGTCAAGCATCACATTTGGGTCCGCGACGAAGGTCGATGCGTCAACTGCGGATCGCCAACTGAACTCCAATTTGATCACGTGATCCCGTTGGCGATGGGTGGTAGCAACGAACTTGCAAATCTTCAACTTCTTTGCGCGGTTTGCAACCGACGAAAGGGTGCAAACCTCACAGTTAGTCCGCTGCCCGGGCATCTCGTTGGCACGGCGACTCGAGTCGCAAAGGGCCCGACAGCAGCTTCTGCATCGCAGAATGCCCAGGGTTACATTCCCGGACCTAAGTACTTACTTGTACCGGGGAGTCTTCCCGATGCGGACACATTGGATGATGTCTTACGAGTCCATCAAATCGGGCGTGCAGAGCCCTTCACAAAATCGCTGAGGCGCAAATGTTCGCCAATGGTTTCTCGGCAGATGTCCGTCAAATTGGCACCGTGACCGATGGTGTCAAAGCAGTTCTTGCTGAATTCATCAATCGCGGCGCCCCGAAACCGATGTTCGGGAAGACCAATCTGCATTGAATCGCTCTGCGCCGGTGCGTTAAAGATGAGCGGAAAACAATTGTCGAGACTAAACAAGAACCTTGACGAATCCTTGGCCAACGTAAAAGGAATCATGGTGCCAGGTGCCGAGGCTCTTGCGTCGCTCACTCCTCGAGTTTCCGCATTAATGGTCAAAATGAACTCAGCACCGGATCCGAAGTGGTCTACGGGAGAACAGCGCGCCATTTTCTGGGCTGGATATTTGAACGAACTTCAGTCACTTCAGCATGACATGAACAAATCGTTGGATTACGAAAAGTTTCTGAAAGCGAAACGCCAACTTGATGAGGATGCGCAGGCGGTCAGAAATATTTTTACTCCGGTGGTTACGATTAAATCGACCCAAAATTATCAACAAGAAACAAGAGCTAACGAGGGCACGGATGTCTCTCCTCGTCAGATTTCACAAACTTCGCCTGGCAGCACATTCAGTGACACAACGCCGTTTGAAAAGATTTTGGAAGTCTCCTGTATCAAGTGTGGGCGGCCACTCCTTTGGAATTCCGAAACTAACGTTGCAAGCCACAAGGGAACGGGGCTGTTGGGATGCGACGAGCACGCATTAAAATTAGGCTTGTCACACATATCATTCGACACCTCTCATGACTCTGCGGAGGGGACGATGGCGCAGTACAACTCCCCTCTTCTTCATGAATTTGCGGAGCGAATAAAACTTGCACATAAGTCACTCGGGGAATTATTCATGAGATCCTCGAGTGAAACAGGTGCCCTGTCCGAACTGACTCGACTAGCCGCGCGAAAGGAAGATGAAGCGAAAACGTACTTCGTCAAACTGACACAAGTGTGGGGAAGAGAGACCGCACAAGATCCGCAAGAATTTGACGATTTCAGCCCGCTGTCTCGTCTGATAACGGAATTGGAGCAAAGTCTTTTTGAACTAGAGCAAAGTATTAGCTCGTCGACAATTGCGGTGGAGGAATTCCTCAATAGATGCGAATCAAAGTATGAGAGACCAATGATGTATTGGGAATACAAGTTCCTCGTCCGCGAGATACAAATGCGGATCGACGTTTTGCGGCCAGGGATCGAACTCTTCTTGGCGGGCGCCCGCGAGGAATTCGGCGATGAATTGTTAGATGCTCAATCGTTCTTTATCGAATGCCCCAAGCGACTTGGGAACATTTTTCGAAGAATCGACTCAATGGACGTTTCCAAGCGGTTGAATGAAGCGTTAGGTCCGCCCGGAGTGGCGGGAAGCGAAGTACTGATTCAATCCTTCGCGCGAGACCTTATCGAAACACTTCGACAACTACTTGATCTCGGACGCGCAGTGCGAGGCGCGAAGCTCGAATTGAAGTTTCGCGAGGCTCAAAACATGATGGCAAACCTTGTGCAATCGCCGATTCGCGAGTTCCTATTGACATGTGACACGTTCTGCGATGCGTTACTCGCGGGACTCGCCTCACGAGAGGCTGGTGGCGCGCAACAGGTAAGTCTTAGATTGACCCTTAAATTTGAGGTTTCGAAATCGGAGACTCAGGCTGTCCAAGAGGCAGTTGTTCGAGCATTTGAATTTTCGCGTTCTTGAGTTCGAGATTACCGTGAGGTCTGTTTAGGAGCTATAGCGCCCATACGGCGCCCGCAAAGAAAAAGAAACCACTGGAGACCTCGGCCGGCGTGATCATTCCAACGAATCGATCGCTTCCCAAGTTGAGACCGCGAGTCCGATTCCCGTCGATACATCGGTGCAACGTTGAAGCTGAAGCGACTCAACTTGAATGACGATTGCAACTCAATTGAAGAGTCGAATCGACGCATTGCTATAGCGCGGGAGTGCCAGTTACGGCGTGAATCGCTTGAGAGATACCGTCTTAACATTGACGGATGAACATGTCCGACGTTGGAGTCCTGCGGCACTCGGTGGGTGGCGACTGAGATGGCTCGACGGGCGACGAGAATGCGACCGATTCCGTTCGTCGGTGCGACAACGAACAAAACGAGCCTCGACGTACTCACGCTGCCAATGCCGTTCACTCAGACACCGATCCTCGAAGTTAATGACTTCGTCCGCGAGTCAGCGCGGCGGGGTGTGCGGCTCGACGCAAGCCTTCTCGAAGATCTCCATCGCCATGGGATTCTCGTGCCTTTCTACCAAGCACAGCATGGGACTGGCCGAACTCGGGACATGGTGGACGTCAGCAAAAGTCGGATCCCCGACCTTAAGAACAGCGGCATCGAATCGCGCCTAATTGCTCCTGCGTCAAGGGGGGAGCTCGCCGACCCCGCGAATTCGCGATTTCGCCTTTGGGCACGAACGAATCGCAAGCAGGTTCAGCCTGATGCGCATCCGGGCCTCTACTTCTCACGTCACCAGTTGCTACTCCTTCCCCACATCCAAGAATTCATCGATCAGCACCACACATATTGCGTGGGCCGTAGTGCGACGACTGTCCGCTCATATCAACGCCTCGATCCGAAGAATTTGCCCGACACCGGCTTCGAGCCAGCCTGCGCCGAATGGCGGTCACTCGCCGTGATTCTCTCGTCACTGGACACGATCGTTCTACCAGAGCTCTACCAGCAACTCTCTTGGCCCGAACAGTGGAGCGAAGTACGTGACGACTTCGACGCCAGCGCCGTGCTGGCGTGGCTCGGGCTCGCTCCATCGGACGCCCTCGCGCTCGCCGAACGCCTACTCTGGAGCGCGCACAATCTGGACGAAAACGGCGATTTGTACGACGTCATTCGGCGTGCGGCGCCCGACGCCTGGGAGGCACTGAGTGGTAAGTCGTTGATGGCGCACGATCTTCGTGTCGCGGCAGAGATCCTGATACGAGTCGTTGAAATGGCGGATGGAACTGAGAACTATGAAGATGTCGAATACAAACCGGTTGGAGCGCAACGGCTCTCGACGCGCGGCCGCGACCTTGACGATGTTCTCACGACGAAGGGCCTCTCGCCACACCCTTCGCTCGTCGTCATCGTTGAAGGCGAGACCGAATTGTGGCTGTTCCCACAAGTGATGGCCACTCTCGCTACTCCCCTCAAAGCCGATCGAATCCGAGTGGAGAATCGAGGAGGACTTGACGACCCCGTCGCGCTCTTAGCCCGTTACGCGGCTCGACCTGTCCTCGGCGCCGCGACTGACCAATGGGTGATGCTCACGCGACCCCTGACGAGAGTCCTCGTCCTCGCCGATCCCGAGAAGGACTACGCGACCGAACAGTTGCAAGAACGCCAGCGGAACCTCATTGCTCAGTCAATTGTCACCGAATTACCGGCGGACCTGCACGCCGATTTACTTGCCGATGGCTCGGAGTTGGTGACGGTTCGATCATGGCCAGATGGGCCCTTCGAGTTCTCGCACTTCAGCGACGAAGAACTGGCCGACGGGTTGCTCGCGATGGCGCTCGTGGACTATCCGGACGGACGGGACGAGTTGATCAAGCGAATAGGCGAGGAACGCGCGAAGCCCCCAGCGACGAGGAATCGCAAGGGTCCGGAACGTCGCGACCGTCTGGAATGAGTGGATCCCCGATTACGGGTTAAGCAAGAAGAGGTTCGCCGACCAGATGTGGCCCGTTCTCGAAGCGAAGGTGCGTCAATCAATGAACGGAGACTTATCAAATCCACCAATTGTGGATGCCGCACTCGAAGCGCAACGACTCTCGCAACTGGCAAGGAGGCGCGTCGTTATCGAACGCGCGAACTCTGGGTCTCCTGGAAGCCGAAACGCCACAGCGTAGTGAGCGAGGGACGTCCAGAGATGTTTGATCGAGGCGTGAAAGACAGTGTTAATCGGTTGCCAAGAAGCGAGCTGATCTAACAGTATTGAAGTAAGCATTGTGGTTATGAGCATCGCCTCCTTCGTCATCGCGCTCTTAGCAGTGTGCTTCTCAGTCGGCTCGGCATGGTGGCTCTACGGTTACCGAGGGAAATTAGTGGCGACCAATCCTCCAAGATTCGGATTCTTAAATAGCGGGACGGTGCTTCGCCTTCGCGTACCACTGGCAATCAGAAATACTGGTGGACGTACGTTGGTAGTTCAAGACCTGCGATGCTGGTTTCCAAACACGGATCAAGTTTTCTCAATTCCTTGGAGGCACACTGTGTTCTCTCTTCATGAGGACACCGGTCGTGCCCCTGAGCCTCCGCTGCCATTTCCAGTCCGTCAGAAGTCCCCACATCGTGAGGTGTGGGGACTTCTCGCGATTCGTTCGTCTCAAACGACCAGGTGATGGCCGAGAACAACTATGTCGTGGAATTCATTTCCAAAGGAGAGGTTCGGGGTTCCGAATCCGCAGTCAGGACCTGCCACATTCATAGACGCAGTCAAGATAGACGCGGGTCATCCACTAGGCCCACGAATACGCGGCTGATAGGCTCCAACAGATCGCGCAATTCGGGCTTCTCAAGAATCATTGCGACAGCTTCATCATTCTTGTCTAGTAGCGCCAACTTCACTAGTTGCCAAGTGTCTCCTTCCGGCGGCTCCCAGCTGCGAACAAGGTCGCAAAATTCTTCACGAACTTCATCGTCCGTAAAGTGCTTCAGCGCGAGCAAGTAGTTAGCTCTCGTCGTCGGTCGAATGTCGTTTGGATCCATCAATTCGAAGGTCTCGTCAGTCAGCAGAGCGAGCGTCGACCAATGCTCTTGCGCGAGCAGGTGTACTTGGGTGAACGACAGCATTGAGTACATGGTGGGCCTCTCGTCCAGTTGATTCCAGTCGAGAAAGACTGGGCGAAGTGCGTAGCCGAGTAAGTAACCGAGTTTGCCGCGAAGCGCGTCGTCATTGAGATCGAGTACGGCTCCGAGCTCATCCTCGCACACTGGGTTGTTCTTCATCTGATTCTGGAATACGGAATCAACGCGGCCCTCGCGATGTAACAGTGAGTTGCGTTCAGTGAAGACGCCATTGACAATCTCGCTTAACCCGCCGTTACGGTCAAGTTCCTGGCCAAGCCTCTTGTTCGTTAGCTCGATAAGTTCGCGTGCACTTAGCGGCCTCGTCCCGGTGGCGGGAAGCTCACCTGCTAAGTAAGCCAACCTCGTTAGATGACGCTCGAGCGCTCCGCACGCGTTCGAAAGGATCCCGTTGCGTATGACATTGCCCAGAGGCTGTAACCGCGCAATGAGCTCGAACGCAATGGCATTAGTTGCCATGCCACCGGATTCGTCGAGCGTTCCTTTAATCGTAGAGAGGAGGGGCTCCGCGACCTTCTGTATGTCCGCGACAATGCTTTCGTCGACGACATCCATAAGGTCTTCAAAAGAAACGTCGGCTGGAAACTTAACGCTTCCTTTCTCGCGAACGCTCCCCTGAATTGCTTTTGACCGAAGTTCAGCCTCGCCCAACGCCATGAGTTGTTCTCGCGTGATGTTGAACTCACCGTATGTCTCGACCAGTTCGTCAACGATGTCCTCTAGTCGATCTACCTCGTCATACTCCAGGGCCACGTCAGCACTGTTGTAGAGCATTTGAAACTCATACAAGAGCGTGTTCAATCGAAAACTCAAGCGGTCATCCCCGGATCTCTCTCCGTTCGCACCTAATTGAGCGTCCATGTGCGGAGCATACGAAAGAGCTGTCACTCAGCAGAGGCTTTAGAGGAACGGAGAGCCGGTGGAGTGTCGGCTACGATGCCGCGAGTTTGGAAACGAGTCGGTAACAATGACCAGGACCGCACGAGCCTCTTTGCCAGTGCTGACGATTGAAACTCGACGCATTGGATCGTTACTGTTCACCATTACTTCCTTTCGCGCGGGAAGTGCTGGCCATTGAACTTGGTCGCTTATTCCCAAGACTGAGCGAGCTTCTATAGCCATTCACGGTGGTGGCGATGGCCACGTCGAGTGACGTTCCCGCTGCTCCGAACGCCGACTGAAACTTCTTGGTGTCGAGTACGAAAGGCTCTTCGAACTCGTAGGCCATCTCAACCAGCCCTCGAAGCGTCGGGTTGAACACACCGAGCACGCGGAGCAGGGGTTTGGGCACTGCACGGACAGTGACGTGACTTCCGACGTATTTCGACACGAGGTCAAGGATCTGGCTGGTGGTAACCGTTTCTGGCCCATCCAAGTGCCATATGTCATCGACCGCGCCTTCGCGAGTGCCCAGGATTGCGAGGCCAGCGGCGACATCCGGCACGTAGCTGTAGGTGTGGGGAAGGTCGGGATTACCAATGAAGTCAGCTGGGCGTCCGGCCAACGCATTCGAAAAGACCCGCTCACCTAGCGACGACTCAGTCACCCCTGACCCAAAGAAGTCTGACGCACGTCCAATCGCGACGTGCACTCGTCCGGCGTCTCTGGCCGCCAACAACTCAGCGGTCATTGTGGCCCGCGTTCGCCCCTTGTGCGTGGTCGCCACGAGCGGGAGATCTTCGGTCATTGGAACACCGGACGTGGGGCCGTAGCCATATAGGTTCTCCAGACTCACGAGGAGTGCGCCAAGGCGCTCAGCGGCCGAGAGCACGCCACGCTGGAGCGGCGGAAACATCTCTGGCCACTTCGGGTACGGCGCGTTGAGACATTGATACATGACCGTCGCCCCCTCGGCGGCGGCGGTAGCCGCTTGAGCGTCTGTGGCGTCAGCTGCGCGCCATTCAACGCCTTCAGGCAACTGACCGGGTCGACGCCGAGACACAACTCGCGTTGGCAGTCCCAGTCCGGCCAGGTGCGCGGCGAGCGCGCGCCCCACCTGGCCGGATCCAAATACCACATGCATCTGGTGCTCGTTGGATGGCACCTCTGCCTACTTTGTCGACGAGGCGTCGACGAGGACATCTTCGCGTACTCGATCAAGCGACGACTGAGTCGTCGCAACGTGGGTCCCACGCCCCGCGCCTGGGCCCCTTGGAGGCGACCACCACGCTGCCGAGCCGAAAAACTTCATTAGGGCCGGCACCAAGATTGCCCTCACCACCGTCGCGTCAATGAGCACCGCAAACGCAACTCCGAGGCCGAGTTCCTTTCACGAAGACGAGCCGGGACAAGACGAGCGCACCCATCGCCAGCGCGAGACAGAGCGCTGCCGAACTCACAATCCCGCCCGTGTGATCAAGACCACGAGCCACTGACTCGTCTGGTGAGGCACCCGCATCGTGCTCCTCCTTCATTCGTCCGAGCAAGAAAACGCCATAGTCCGTCGATAGGCCGAACACCACGGCAAGGATGATGATGAGTGACGTTGACTGCAGGGCACCCGGAGCATTGAATCCCAACAGGTGTTGGAGGTGACCCCACTGGAACGCCCACACCAACATGCCAAAAGTGGCGCCGATCGTCAGAATGTTCATCACGACCGCCATGAGGGGTAGAAGGATCGACCGCGTCATGGCGAAGAGCATGACGAGGGCAATGAGAACAATGAGCCCGAGCACGAGGGGGATGCGCGACTCCAAACTCTTTTGCAACGTCAGGAATGAGGCCGTCTGTCCAATCACCGTGAGGTGTCCCGGACTGGCGAGCGCCTGCAAACTCTTCACTGTCTGCTGAGCCGCCGGCGAGAGGGGCGACGAGGCAAGTGCGACGTCGGACTCCCACAGCGAACCGCCAACGTGCTCGAACTTCGACACCGCCTTTACGCCTGGTACTGCGGCAGCCGCGGCCTCCAACGATTCAAGTGCGCGAGGCGCCGCGTGAGCCGCATCGACAACCAACGCGGCAGGTGCCTCCGAGTATGAGGGGAAATTCTTTTGCACCAATGAATACGCGGCACCGGCAGAGCTGCTCGCTGGGAGAGCGCTGGCGTCGGCTCCCGTGAAAGAGACGTGCAGAAAGGGCGCCGCGAAAACGACCAGCACGAGGACCGCTGACAGAGCCATGAGAATACGACGGCGCATCACCGTGGTCGCAATGCGGTACCAACGTCCCGTTGATTCACCCGCGTTCTCAGCGCCAGAGCCGCGACGACGAGTCGATGGCCGTGCCACGAGGCGCTCTCCGAACACCATCAGCAGTGAAGGCAACACGAATAACGCGAAGGCACCGGCGGACAAGACAACAATCGCGCCCGCAATCCCCATTGAATAAACGAATCGCTCCGGAAAAATAACGAGAGTGGCCATTGCCGAAGCAACCGTGAGCGCGCTGAAGAGAACCGTGTGACCCGCAGTACTTCGCGCTGTGCCAATCGCTGCTTCTATTGAGCCGTGCCGAGCGTATTCTTCGCGAAAACGAGAGAACATGAGAAGGCTGAAGTCCACGGACAAACCGAGCCCCAGAGCAATCACCAGGTTGAGGGCAAACACCGAGAGCGGCAAGAACACGATGATCAGTCCCATGGCGCCCAAGGTGATGGCAATGGCGAAGAGCGCGCCGAGCAGCGGCAACATTGCGGCCCTAAATCGGCGAAAGATCAAGAGCAGCAGTAGTACCAGAAACGGCAAGGCGTACAGCTCGGCACGACCAAGGTCTTGGGAGGACACCGCCGCAATCTGCACGTCGGCCACCGTCGGTCCTCCGAGCCACACATTGCTTTTCAACGATGGCTTGCGCGGCGATCGCCAGTTGAAGAGCACTGACCGCCTGCTTCTCTTGGACGGCGCCGACGGTCGCGACCACGACGGTCAGATTTCCGTTCTTCGAAATCATCGGAGGCATCACCACTATTGGCGTAATCAAAAACCTGCTTGACCTCCGGTCGAGCTTGAAGTATGGCCACAACGTCCTTGACGCGTGATGGTAAGGGTGAGGACGCTCCAATGGTTGAACTCGTTCGAACAACTACTTCGTAGCCCTCTTCTGGATTGGCTCCCGTCACGCGCTGGATTGCGTGTTGCGCGAGTACGACGGCCGAACCGGGTGCGTCGTAGTCACTCAACGATGAAGTGAGATGGGCGGACCCTATTCCTCCACCTACGAGCCCCAACAGCGCTATCACGCCGGCGACCCAAAGTAAGTGACGGGCTCGCCGGCGACTCTCCAGGGATGAATCATTTATCTTTGAGATCTTCTTAGCCATGGCATACCTTTCTCACATCACTTGAACAACGGAACGGAACTGCGGAGCTACCAATCGATTGATCACTCATGGGCATCGTGCGTGCCCACGAGAGCGTCGAAGGAACTCTTGGGCAAGCGACATGTCGGAGCCCTCTTCGGGAATGAGCGCCCAAGCTGCGACATAGATCACTACGCCGCCGCCGCCGAGAATCGCGAGCGCGACAAGACCGATGCGCACGTAGAGGACATCCACCCCGAAGAATTGGGCCACGCCGTCAGCAACGCCGCCCAAAATCCCTGTGTCGTGACCGCGGCGGAGCGGTCGATTCACGCCATTGTGAGTTTCATTTTTCATGTCGATTCCTCCTCAGGGGAAAGTGAGTTCAGATCTCCGGACTCAATTTGATTGACCAATTCCTCGATTACCTTCAGTAACTCCAGGACGCCCGAGAACGCCCGCAAAGTGTCGGTCCCTGTAAGGACGACTCGTCCTTCTAAGCGACCGTCCTGCGTACGGTTGACGTCGAGAGTGAGACGCACTGGTGGCCGAGGATCTGGTGAGTTACGCATGGCACCAAGTCAAGTGTGATGGGGTGCGTTTGTCCCCAGTGGACGACCCCAGTTTTCACCCTAGGTTTCGAAGGGTTTGGCAAGGAGATGGCGCGATATCCGAGGTCGCATTAGTCGAGCAGTCCTGCGAGAGAGCGACGCGACGTGATGTTCAGGTTCATGGTGCTATCGCGAAGGTCGTTGGCAGATTCCCGGTTTGTCAGTCCGTTCGCAACGAGCCGTGCATCGTGAGAAAGAACCTGAACACCACGGGCATGCACACACGACGGGGTTAAATTAATTCCGTGACCGCCTGACGCGGCCACAGGATACGACTCACACATTGATTCCTCAGATTGCGTGACCTAGCTCGTCGGCGCAGTCCGCAACTTGGTGTTCGCACAGGTCCGAACGTCGCATGCCGGGGAATCCTCCAAGGACTCCCCGGCACGGTTCGGGCGATCAGAGCAGGACCGGCTCCGGGTGCTCCGTCTCCGGCAGATCCATCGCCGGTGCCGGAGCCGTAGTGACCGATCCACGGGAGGCGGCCACTTCGGTCCAGATGTCGAGCACGAGCAGGCTCAGGTTCGACAGGGCCGCCGCACCGATGATCGTCGTGATCACCGCCATAAGTCCGTTACCCTCGTGGAATCCCAGTGCGGCTCCGAACGTCGCACCGAAACCCGCGACAGCGATGCCCTTGGCCCGTGTCGCGTTTGGCGTGTTGGTGCGGAGCCAGCCGGCGTAAACCCCGAGCCAGATCGGCACCCCAATCGAGACCAACGCCAGCAACTCGCTGTCGAGCGACAAGGTCGGCCAGAACCGCAGCACCAATAGTGCGCCGAGAAACCATCCGCCGAGTCCGAACACGATCGGACCGGCCGAACGAATCCATGCGCCCGTCTTGCGTCCGGTACCGCCTCGGCGGCTGATCCGGATCGCCAATCCCATCAGCCAAAGCACCGCCAACAAGGCGAAACCGACCATTGCCCCAAGGAGGTCCTTGGCAATCGCTATCTGCGACTGCGGTGTGGTGAAGCTGACAGCGTTCGGGGTATAGCGGGACGAGTCGACCTTGCCGTTTGCGTAGAACGTGGTCAGCAGTTGCGTGCTGGCTTTCGGCTCGTAGTACCAGAAGTCGTCCGCGTGCCCGAGCCCGGACAGGATGACCTGATGCCCGTTGGAAAGGTGCGGCAACAATTCCTTCGTGGCGTTCTGGGCTGGTGTCTCGAAGTCGAGTGTTCCGCCGACGAGCAGCGTCGGCACGCTCGAATTCGGAACACTGGTGTACTGGTTCTCACCGGGATTGGCCGGCCAGTCGTGCGCGAGGCCCCCTGCTCCCCACAGGAAGTTCCCCAGAGGATTTCCAATGATCGAGCCCCGGTCTGCGCGGGAGCTGAAGTAGCGATCGACGGGCTGCGCGTCGGCCATCCCGATGGCGGCAAACTCGCCCCACACGAACGACTGGGGAAGGGTGAGATGGGCCAGCGTTGATAGGAGCCACAAGCCGCTCGGGTTGCCATGCGCGGCTGAGATCCACGAGTCGAGGGTCATCGGTCCAGACAGTGGCGAATCCACTGCGGTCGCCTCCGTGAGCCCGAGGAACGTCCCGACCCGCACGTTGCCCGGCTCGATCGGCAGCGAGTACCAACTGCTCGGCATGTGTGCCGCCGTGTGCTTCATGCTCGCGGCGAGGTTGGCGGTCCGGGCGTGGCAAGAGGGCTGATTCGCGCAGAGCTCCGAGTAATGCTCGATTCCCTGATCGATCTCGGCTCCGCTGTATATGAAATTGCCGGGCGGATTGACCCCGACCATCACCGAGCGATCGACGTTCTTTGGGTACATCCACGAGTAGATCATCGCGAGACGCGTCCCAGCGCTATCGCTGAGCAGGTCGATGCGCTTGTAGCCGAGTGCAACGCGGGCGGCGTCGATGTCGCCAGCCTGCTCCTCCAGCGTGTAGCCAGCGAGGTCGACGCCGGATTGCCGAAGCCGCTTCGCGCACGTGGCGAAGGCCTTGGAGTACGCGCTGAGCGACGCTTTGGCGAGGAAATCTTTGGAGTTCTCGAGCGCCGCCGTCACCTCGGGACAGTTCAGCACCGAAGAGCCGTCGACGCCGCGGTAGCCGACCATCACCACATCGTGGTCGGCGGCCAAACGGTCTGCTTGGGGGAACGTCATGTTGGTTTCGCCAGGACCGCCGTTGAGATGGAAGATTGGCGCCAACGGGTGCGACGAGCGAGCCAGGATGCGTATCACGGGCAGCGCGATTAGACGCGACCGGGGGTTTGCCCGGTTCTCGGGCACTATGAGCGTTCCGCAGTCGGCGCGGTAAGCGCCTTTCTCGGTGGTGTAGGCGCACGGGTGCATGGCCAGCTGGCCGGCATGCGCTCCCTGCGGGACTGAGACCGCGGCGTCGCCAGATGCGAACCCGAGGTAGGTCATTCCGAGCAACATCACCCCGATGACCATTAGGGCAACGATGCGACTGAGGCTGTAGATCCGCTTTGTTTTCATGATGATGCCATCCTTGGCTCCGGCGGAAAACGAGGTGGATCCCGCATGACACCAAGTCAAGTGTGGTGGGGTGCGTTTGTCACCAGTGGCCGACCCCAGTTTTCACCCTAGGTTTCGAAGTGTTTAGCGCAAGGAGATTGAGCGAGATCCGAAGGGACGTATCAGTTGAGAAGTCCTGCGAGAGAGCGACGCGACGTGATGTTCAGTTTCATGTAGCTATTGCGAAGGTGGTATTCCACTGTCTTGACCGACACGTATAGTTCGTTGGCAACTTCCCGATTTGTCAGTCCGGTCGCAACTAGCCGTGCAACGGCAAGCTCCGCTCGACTTAGACCCAAACTGACGCCAGGACTACTTTGCGCCGCCACGATGTGCAAGCCAGCCAACTCCGAAGCGCACATAGTAACGAACGGATCCGCGCCAAGGTTGGAGAAAAGTTGGTGTGCTCGTTCAAATTGTATGACCGCCCCAGAAAGATTCTCGACTCCTCGCAGGCGTTGTCCGTCGCTGAAACCAACCATCGCAATCTCAAATGGCATGAGCACTTGCGCCTCCAAGGAGTGCGCTTTGACAAACTCGCTTTCAGCCCTCGGTACATCACCAGTTGCCCCGGCGAGACTGCCGCGACAACGGGCAATTGCCATATTTGCCGAGGGCAAGCCCGACACGGGAACTGCGGCCTCGAACTCATCAATCGCGATTCCGGCCTCGCCGAAGCGCCGCAGGGCCAGGAGGGCGTCGACCTCCATCGCCCTCCAATTGAACATTCCCGGTAGTCCGCCGACACTCAGAAGTTCCGTGGCGCGCAGTCGTTCGGTGGCCGAGAGAACTCCAGTGTGATCGGCGCGCGCAAAGTGGTACGCAATTGCCGCAAGGGCCGCGTTTGCCACCGGCATCACCGAGGGAAACCGCTCCGCAGCATCACGGGCCGCACTGACGTGAAAGAGAGCAGACGACCATTCACCACGTGAGGAAAAAACCTGTGCGCCACGTGCGTGCGCACGGGTGAGGTCGAGTGGACGATCCGCATCTTGTGCCATGGCAGTTGCCAGTTGGGCGTAGGTGACCGCGGCATCCCAATCTCCGCGGCGAAAGTACGCATCGCTCAAGTGGGACATGCACGGTCCGGGATACGTCGCGGGTAGGCCGGAACGAAGACGAGCGGCGGCCAGTCCGAGGTCGGCAATCGCTCCCGGCAATTCATCGACGTACACCTTCAACATGCCTCTCATAATGAGCGCGTCAGTCTCACCAACCTCACTGCCCGCCGTCGGCAGAAATCCGAGCACACTCAAGCCGTCAAGACTGCGCCCGTCTGACGCCAGCGCGTACGCCTGCGCTGTGCAAGCCATTGACCGCAGTGTCGAATCAGTAGAGGTTGCGTCAATTGCGCGTTCCGCCCAGAGCAGTGCCTGATCGGGTCGACCAGTTATAACCATCCAGTTGGCCATTGAAGTGGCCGCTCGTGCCCCAATGAGTTCTTCGGTGTCACGATCATGAGTTGTCCACGCCGCGAGCAAGCGGTTCTCGGCACTTGGCGATCCAGTGAACACCGCAAGCAAACCGATTAGGGCCTCACGACGCGCACTAGAGGCCTGGCACGATTCGAGAACCTGAGCCGCCGCTGTGGTGTCAGCAGCATTCAGTAGGGCAACACCCGCGTCGAGTAGACGGCGTTCGCGCTCCTCACCGACCGGCGACAAGTCAGCGGCCTCCTCAAACGCCCAAGCGGCAATGCTCAGCTCGCCAATTTCGACACTGGCATTCGCCAACTCATCGAGTTCGCGCGCAAGCGATTCATCTGGACCGAGCGATGCCAGAATGCGATGCGAAAGCCGCGTCCGGCCGCCGGTGACGGTAGTAGCGATTTCGTGGAGCGTCCTTCGAGTTGCGGGGCTCAAGTCTCCATAGATGGCTGCGCGATAAAGAGGATGAGCGAATGACAGTTCGGACGCCGTCATATCGTCGATCAAAAGTCCCGATTCGACGGAATCTTCTATCTGTTGGTGCCCATCGGGAAGTTGGGCAACCAAACAAATGGCGGCTGCGGGCGAGTGCTGACCGAGCACCGCGGCCGCAGCCAGAAAATTTTGAGTTGATGTTGGAAGTGACGCAACGCGAGAGAGGACAACGCCCGACAATTGACGAGGCGCCGGCAGACCACTGTGCTCACCACTTAGACCCGCGACGCCTATTTCTTCGAGCAGAGCCCGGCAGTAGAGGGCATTGCCGCCCGTGTGTGCGGCCAACCGATTCGCCCCGCTGCGTGACAGCAGACCAAGTCCCATCGCGCTGGCCAACAGAGAAATATCATCAGACCCAAGACCCTCAAGCCGCAAACGAGTAGCGCGCGCGTCGCCGGCAACAAAACGCATCCAGCCCGGATCATTCATCTCTCCCAATCGCGCGCACACGATCGTGAGTACTCGGTCGGCACGGAGACGACGCAGCGCGAACAAAATCGCACGCACCGACAATCGATCGGCCCACTGAACGTCATCGATAGTGAGCACAATGGCCTTGTCGCCGTTCTGCAACTGGTCAAGAAAGTCAACCAATTGTGCTCCAACCCCCATCGGATCCGCGCCCGGCTCGGTCAAAGCGCCAGGAAGCAATTGATCCATCACACCGAAAGAAAGCAGAGTCTCTGCCTCGTCACCGCTCGTGCTTAGGGCAATGACGTCTGGATGCAACGCGAGAAACCAAGAAAGGAGTGTTGATTTACCCGAACCAGCTTCCGCTTCAACAAAGACAACCTGTGGGTGGCCCATTGCAGCATCGCTCAGCCGCTCGTCGAGGAAACTCAACTCTCTTTGACGCCCAACAAAGCCATCGAGATCAGTCACGATACGAACCGCTAAGCGGCTGGACACAAGCCGCGTCCGATCCCCACTCCACGAATTCGCTAAACATCATGATGGGGCCGAACAGGTCACGGTTTCAGTAGCAACCTACGGATTCTTCAGTGGGCGCCACACGAGGCCATGCTACCTTGTCCCTTAATCGCACAACAGTCCTGAGCGCGAGCGGTCAGCACGGTCTCTATCTGTTCTCACGAAACTCCCGGAGTGCGCGTCGGGCAAAGGGACGATGGACAGCTCCGTGAGTGGCGCCAATGAAGGTCTGGCCCGATGGGGGATGCTCGCGGTCGTCAGCCTAGGAATCGTTGCGCTCACCCTTAACTGGTTCGACGTCGCCACAGCGTTCCCACTAATTGGCATGGAGTTTCACGTTGGGCTTGGGTCGCTGAGTTTTCTGATCTCCCTCTACATCGTGGGTTACGGACTTTCACATATACCCGGTGGCATGCTCGCAACCAGGGTCGGCATGAAACGCGTGCTCGTCCTCGGCCTACTCGTGCAAGGACTCGCTGGCGTCATGTCAGGGTTGTCATACAACTACACCGAACTTGCATTTTTTCGAGTCGTCAGTGGCGTTGGAGGCTCCGTGTTCGTTGCTATGGGCACGGCCGCGATGTTCGTGTGGTTTGACGAGAAGGGCCTCACGCTTGCACTGGGCATTACGGGAGGTGCCGCGTTCAGCGCGGGCGCTGGTTTCGCGCTCTACGTGTGGGTGTACGTGCAAGATGCGACGAGTTGGCACACGTCGCTCGTATTGGCCGGAGTTTTCGAGCTGCTCGTCATGGTCCTCACGATGGTGACCTTCCACGTTCCAGACGGCTATCCACTCCTTGGTGGCGCAAAATTCGATCGAGCGGCGATCCGAGCCTCGCTCGCGAGCCGCGATCTTTGGATATACGGAATTGCGCTCCTCGGCGGGTACGGCGCATACTTCACCACTTCGCAACTGTTCAGCGAGTACGTCACCAACGTTCGTCACTTTGCACCATCAACGGGAGGACTGCTGTCGGCAATGATTTTGCTCGCGGGCATCCCCGGAAGCTTGCTCGGAGGATTTTTTGCTGATCGCAGCACAAATCTGAGGATGTACGTCTTCGTTCCTCTCATCGTCGTCTCGCTGCTGCTGCTCCTTATTCCCGTTGCGCCAAATCAGGCGCTCTGGGCCCTGGGCATTGCAATAGGCTTCTTCCTCATCTTTGGATTCGCGGCGTGGTTAGCGGTCCCCGCACGGGTCTCACAAATCGAGCACCAGTTCATTGGCACCGCCGCGGGCCTAATGCTCGCGCTCGCCGCAATTGGCGGCTTCTTCATCCCAATCATTTTTGGGCACCTCGTATCGCACACCAGTTTCAACACGGGTTGGCACTTTCTCGCACTCGTGTCGTTCGCCTTTTCCCTCGTCGCTCTCGCCGGCCACAACCCACGTGAATCCAAAGTGCAACTACGAAGTACAACCACTTAGCACACGCTGATTCGTCGCACAGTTCAGAATGTTCTACGGAGGTCGAACACTAGATTGAAGCGATGAAGCGCCTGGGTCTACTGGGTGGCATGTCATGGCAATCTTCCATCAAACACTCTATCGAACGTGTGTTCGTAATTCCGGGCGATGTCTGATCGCCTGTTGGATCCAACAATCGCTCTCATCGTGGATAGCGTGGCAAGAAGCCACCGAAAAGGAGGGCTCACCTTGAAGGCCGCTAGGGACGCCAAAATCATCAAGCTGACAAGTCGTATGTTCGACGAGTTCCGACCCGAACTCGACGAGTTGATTGCTAAAGCCACAAAGGAGAATGCACGCAAGACGGGGTTGAATTCATTTCGAGAACTGCACGAATACCACCTGACCCAACAGGTGAGTGCAGCGTTTCTCCACCTCGCCGCCGATCTAATCGCGGTGTTCGAGAAGTACGACACTCTGTCTGAGCAGGCGGAGGTACCCCCAGACCTAGGTGATTCTACGAGTTAGCAATACGTCAGAATTTCTAGCTGCAGATCGCAGTCCCGAAATCCCCACATCGCGAGGTGTGGGGATTTCTCACGACCCGTGCGTTGCGGAGATTAGGTGGCACTCAGCGCCACCCGAGTCATGAGTTCCCGTACCCAACGTCGCATTCAAACTGTCTGGACCAGTCACACGTTCCGATCGGATTTGCTGCGCTGGAAGCCTCTCGATCGCAGTGGGCGTAGTCCCACCTCGTCGAACCCGAAGCTTACGAGACCACCTCAGAGTTCGTGGAGGGTGGCGAGTCTTCGCCGTCGCGGCCAGCGACGAAGGTGCTCACTCGGACTGAAGAGCTCCGCCGCGTCCGCTCGCGGGGTTGTCCATTTCGGTGCCGCAAGACCTCCGAGTTCAGCACAGCGCCCGAAGGATCTCGCTCTCGAAAGGCTCTCAGACTACCGTTGCGGGCAGGGTGGGTCTCGACGACAGCTCTTCTCGAACCTGCCCCGTATAGGCCCCGCACTCAACAGACCCTTAGCGACACATAGTGGCATCTAGCGGAACAGAAAGAGGTCTGCCAACTAACTACAATCACTCAGTGACCAGCAAAATCAGGGAAAAGAGTGACCCTCTCCGAAGCCATGTGCGCAGGTTCGACTCCTGTCGGGGGCACCGAAAGAACTGTCAGCGTCGCCAGAAAAAGTGGTGGACGACGCCACTCGGGCTGGGGATCGTCTCTAAGACGTACCGATCCGTCAGCTCTTCAGGACTGTCCCACACTCGTTCCCCGCGGCCGAGTTCGACCGGCGCGACCGCGAAGTGCAGTTGGTCGATCAGGTCGGCGTCGAGGAATTCGCGCAGCGTCTCGACGCCGCCTCCGATTCGCACGTCCTTGCCGTCGGCCGCTTCGAAGGCCCGATCGAGCGCCTCTTGGGGTGACGCGTCGAGAAAGTGGAACGTCGTATCACCTAACACGATGGACGGACGGACGTGATGTGTCAGTACGAAGACCGGCGTGTGGAATGGCGTGTCCTCTCCCCACCACCCTTCCCAGTCGTAGTTCTCCCACGGACCGCGCTGGGGACCGAACTTGTTGCGGCCCATGATCTCAGCGCCGATGTTGCGAGCGAAGTCTCGCGTGCAGTAGTCATCGAGTCCGTAGGTCCCGCCGGGATCGGTCCGGTTGACCCAGTGCGCGGTCGCGCCGGCCCAGAAGAAGAGATCGGCGGGATTGGCGTGGCCAAAGGGATGTTCCAGACTCTGGCCTTCGCCGGAGCCGTAGCCATCGCTGGACACCATGAAATTTTGTACACGCACGCTCTGTGTCATGGCCGACCGTTCCTCCTCGGGGACTGAATCACGTCTCAGATGGTTCTTGAGTCCAGAAGGATATCTTCATGGGAACGAAAGGCAGGAGACCAAGTGATTGAAGTGTTACGTCGACTACCTCCCGTAGGGACTCGTCGGGGACTGCGCGCGACGATGACGGGCGCGGGGACGTTCTCCTTCATGTACGAGGTTGCGCACAATCCGGTGGCGGCCTTCTTCTCGGCGTTCGGCTCGATGGTGCTGCTCATCTACGTGGAGTTTGGTGGGCCCAAGCGTCAGCGGTTCGAACAGCACGTCGGCCTGATCGTCGTGACGTCGTGCTTCGTGGTGTTGGGCACGCTGTGTTCGCAGGTGCTCTGGATCGCCGTGGCGTCGACGGTCGTCGTTTGCTTCTGCGTCTTGATGTCCGGCATCGTCAGTTCATCGCTCGCGGGTGCATCGTCGGCGATGCTGATCAGCTTCCTCTTTCCCGTGGCGTTTCAGGGACCGTTGTCCAGCATTCCCGACCGCCTCCTCGGCTGGGCCGTCGCGAGCGCGGTGTCACTGGTCGCAGTCGCCTTCATCTTGCCCGCTCCCTCGACTGATCCCCTCGTCGACGTCACAGCCAACGCATTCGACAAACTCTCCGCGTACTTTCGCGCACTCGCAGAGCTGGGCGACGGTGCACAGCCCGACGAATCGGCGACGCGCGAATTCGCAGACCTCGAAGCCGCGTCGGCCAAGTTGCGCGACGCATTCTTCTCGACTGCCTTTCGACCGGCGGGTCTCAGCGCCAGTGCTCGCCGCCTGGTCACGGTCATCGAGTGGACGTTGGAACTTCATTTGTTGCTGAGTGCAGAGGAATCGAACGCCGCGATCTCGAGTGACGACGGTTTGCGTGAGTTGCTGTCGAACTGCGCCACAGTGCTCAGTGAGTGTGCGGTCACACTCGTATCGATCGACGTTGATGACGCGCGCTTGATGGCGGCATTGGCCGCGTTACACGCGACGCGTCGCCAGTTAGAGGGAATGGCAATTCGCTCGCTCCACCGCCACGAGACCTCTGGCGATGCGTCCACGCCCGATGCGCACGACGTCGTTCTGCTGCGAGTCCTCGACCAGAGTTTCCGGGCGGACACATTGGCCAACACGATCGACAAACTCGGCACCGACGTGGTGGGGCTCATCGCCTCGCGCAAACGCACGTGGTGGCAGCAGTCTCTAGGGCTCGAAGCGAGAGGCGTTGACTCTCGCGTCGACGCGGCTCGTCGACGGCTCACGTCGCACCTCTCGCTGCGCTCAATCTGGCTGCACAACAGCGCTCGAGCGGCCATCGGCATCGGACTCAGTGTGTGGGTGGCGTACGGGTTCGGCGTGGAGCATGCATTCTGGGTCGTCTTTGGCACGTTGGCGGTGCTCAGGTCCAACGCGCTCAGTACCGGCCAGACCATCGTCAAGGCGCTCACGGGGACGATCGCGGGCATCATCATCGGCTCAGTGATCATCGCGCTGGTGGGAACCGACCAGGTCGTCTTCTGGATTCTGCTTCCGTTCGCGATATGTTTCGCCGGCTTCGCCCCGTCGGCGATCTCCTTCGCGGCCGGTCAGGCCGGATTCACGATGACCATCTTGATCTTGTTCAACATCGTCGAACCCTCCGGTTGGACCATCGGTGTCATCCGAATCGAGGACGTCGCGCTCGGGTGCGCCGTGAGTCTCGTGGTTGGACTGCTGCTGTGGCCGCGCGGTGCCAGTGCGTCCCTGCGCACATCCCTCGCCGATGCCATCGACACGAGCGTGTCCTACCTGCACTCCTCGGTCTCCTACGGCCTCTGGCGATGTGACGCCGCGACGCCGACAGCAGACGATCCCCTCACTGCTCGCCGAGCGGCCCAAGCATCGGCTCGGCGCCTCGATGACGCCTTTCGCGAGTTCCTCTCCGAGCGAGGACCCAAGTCCGTCTCGCTCGGTGACGTCGGGACCTTGATCGCCGGTGTCACGGCGATCAGAACCACCGCCGACCGCATCCAAGACCTGTGGAGCACGCACGACGTCAAAGCGTCCAGCGATCGACATGTGGTTCGAGCGGCGCTCTCACAAGGCACGCAGTCCGTCGGAGAGTGGTTCGCCGAGCTTTCCGGTGTGCTCACCGGATCGCTCATGACGCTCAGTCAACCCACTGATTTCACCGTGTCGCCGCAAGAACTGGTCACCACCGTGCGAAGCGACTTGAGCGACATCGAAGGCAGTGGGGCCACGGTGGCCTTCAAGATCGTCTGGACCGATGACTATCTTCGCCAGCTCAATCGGCTGCAGCGGCGAATGCTGCCCGTCATCGCGACGATCACGCCAACCCGACGCACCTTGTCGCCCGTCGCCTAGTCACGGCAGCGACCGCTACGCGTGATCACCAGACCTTGGGAATCAGCCTCGCGCGCGTCCTTGAGAATTCGCGGTACGGCTCGCCGAGTGCGCTGAGCAACGCGCGCTCTTCCACCCGAATCCGTACGATCAAGCCGATGGTCGGAACGATCAAGAGCGCGAGCAGCGACAGCCAGTTCTCGAGTGCGACACCGATACCGACGAAGGACATCACGATCGCCGTGTACGAAGGGTGTCGCACGAATCGATACGGGCCCGTGTCGACGACCGTCTGACCATCGCGCACCTGCACCTGCACCGTGAAGAAGGCGCCCAGCACGACGACCGACCACTGGCGCAGCACGATACCGAGCACGACGATGACCACGCCCACGAGGAAGACCGGCCAACGGGCGCTGTGCAGTCCGGCCGACTTCACGGCGCTCGCGAAGAAGAAGGCTGCAGCGACACCGAGCAGGCTCGTGACGACGACGACGTAGAAACTCCCCCGGTCCTGACGCGTGCCCCCGTGATTCATCCGACTGCGCAGCCGGATACTCCACTCCGAAGCGCCGAACATCCCGAGCGCGACGTAGAAGACGGTCTTCGCCGCAACGTCGGTGTACGCGAGCGGAGCCACAGCGCAAACCTACTGCTGAGCATCTTCGGGTTGGCTGGGGCCGCGGCGTCAGGTCGACGTGTCGCCCAGGCCCGTCTCGCCGAGGATCCTCGCGACGACCTCTTCGGGGGCGAGGTCGTCGACGTCGATCACGAACTTCGCGACCGACGCGTAGAACGGATGTCGCGCGGCGTAGAGGTCGCGAAGCGCACGCCGGGGGTCATCGCCGAGGCGCGGTCGCGCTCCCCCGCGCGCGACTCGATCGCTCAATGTCTCCATCGACGCGCGCAACCATATGACCACGCCCGACGTGATCAGCAACGAGCGATTGGCCTCGGACAGCACGACGCCACCGGCGACCGCGACGACCACGGGCACCGGTCCGTCGATCGCTTCGCGCAACACTTTGGTCTCCAAGGCGCGAAGTGCCTCGTCGCCGTCGTCGTCGAAGATCTCTTGCGCGCTGCGACCGGTCTCGGCCAGGAGTTGTGCGTCCGAGTCGAGGAACCTCCATCCCAGTCGCTGCGCGCAGAGCTGTCCGGTCGTTGTCTTGCCGACGGCCATCATGCCGACCAAGAGCAGGCGTTCAGTCATGTGACAGGGGCGACGTGGTCATGTCGAACCATTCTTCACGACCTCTTCGCGCCGATCACGCCTTTGCGGCACCTCGCGTCCACGGCGGTAGCGTGGAGACGTCGCACGATTTAGGCACTTCTTAGGCATTCGCTAGCACCTGTTCACGTTTGGCCCTGATACTGAAGTTCGATTCACGAGTGTCATAAAGGAGATCCCGATGGATTGGGACCACGAAAACCCTGAAGTTCCCGTCAACCCAGCAGTGCCGACGAACGACGTCGCGGCACCGGTGACAGCACCCTTCGCGGCGCACGACGCCCCGATCGACCCCTCTGAAACTCCGGCCGCGGCCGCGGCGGAAGCACCGGCGGTGGCCAAGACCATCACGATCACTCGCACGCAGTGGCGCGTCGCGCGTGGCATCGGTGCCCTGGTGTTGGCGGCGGCGGTCGCGGGCGGCGGATTCATCCTCGGTCACGACGTCGTGAAACCATCGCCGATTTACCGCACGACCTCCCCGAAGTTCACCTACCCGACGTATCCCTCGGGCGGATTCGGTGGTTCGTCGCCCTCATTCCAATTCCCGTCCACCACGCCCACGAACACCAAAGCCGATAAGGCCGCGGCCAAGATCGCGGCCAAGGTCGACCCCGGTCTGGTCGACATCACGGCCACCTTCGCAAGCGCCAGCGGGACCGCGGAAGGCACCGGCATGATCCTCACCTCCAATGGCCTGATCTTGACCAATAACCACGTGGTCGAAGACGCCGCGACACTGTCCGTTCGCGACGTGGCGACCAACGCGACCTACGTCGGGCACGTCGTGGGCTACGACCTCTCCGAAGACGTCGCGGTCGTCCAGCTCGTGGACGCGAGCGGTCTCACCACCATCAAGACGGCCAACTCGGACGACGTCACGAGGGGCGAGGACATCGTGGGCATCGGCAATGCCGGGGGCGTCGGCGGTACACCGAGCTCAGTCCCGGGCACCGTCGTCGCGCTCGCTCAAGCGATCACCGCCGGCGACGAGACCAACCCAGCCGGCTCGGAGAAACTGAGCGGACTGATCGAGGTGAACGCCGCGATCGAACCCGGTGATTCGGGCGGACCGTTGGTGAACGACAAGGGCAAGGTCATCGGCATGGACACCGCCGGCTCGGACCTCAACGGAGGATTCGGCTTCATCGGCTCCGGTTCCGGCACCGACCGCGGCTACGCCATCCCGATCAACACGGCGCTCTCGATCGTCACCGCGATCCGTGATGACGATGCCGTCTCGGGTCTCCACATCGGACCGACGGCATTCCTCGGCGTCGAGTTCGACTCAGCGACCGCCGCCGGCGGCACGACGAACGCCGCGAGTGGCGTCACCATCGCCGGCACCGTCGCCAATACGCCGGCCAACAAAGCGGGTCTCGTCGCCGGTGACGTCATCACCGAGATCGATGGCCAAGCGGTGACCTCGGGCAGTGATCTACAGACGATCTTGTTGACCAAGAAGCCGGGCGACACCATCAAGGTGACGTATCACGTGAACACCAACCCCACGCCGGTGACCGTCAGCGTCGTGCTGGGATCCGGTCCGGCGCAGTAGCGGCAGCGAACTCACGACCGCCAGGCGGACCTACAACCAGGTGGCGTGCGTCACCTGGTTGGGCGGCACCGAGATGACCTCGAGAATGGATCCGTCGAGGTCGAGGACCGCGTAGTCACCACTCTCCAGACTCGGAAAGATCGCCGCGTGGACGATGCCGTCGGGCACCTCGCGCGGCAGGACCCAGACGTGGGTGCGGGCCGCGGGATCGCCGACCGGGTGGATCTCGACCTCGATGCCCGAGCGAGCCTCCGATGAGGCGAGCACCAGCGCGCCGGTGTGCTCACCGACGTTGATCACGACGGCGCGACTCGGCACCGTGGGGGCCGCGGCCTCGGCGTGCACGTGGACGTGCGCGTCATTCACGTGATGCGTGAACGCGGGGTGGTCGTGCGGATGGCGGTGGTGCGGGTCGTCGGGTGCGTGCGAGTGCCCGTGATCGACATCGATATCCCGACGCGCAGCACCGCCCCCGAGGACGCCCAGGCTGGGTCGGGAATCCTCGGGAGCGGTGTCAGATGATTCGGACAGCATCTAGCCGGCCATTGCCCGGACCTGCGTGGCCGGGTTGTCGTAGCCATCCCACGGGTCCGCCAGGTACGGGAACTCCGAGCGGTAGTGCAGGCCAAAAGCGCCGAGGCTCGCCACCGTCTTCGGCTCCGACGATCCCACGTCGAAGAGCGCTCCGGCGGCGGCGTCCGGCGTGTAGCTCTTGACGACGTCACCGAGGAGGGCCCCGGCGACGGCCTTGAGTTCGATCGACACCACGTCATCGAAGACGCGTCGGCCGTTCGGGAAGCCGGCGTTGTCGCCACCGACCACGCCGAGGATGCTCGCGGCTGACGTCGCGGTCGGCTTGATCGCCACGTTGAGGCGCAGCATGTCGGCCTTGGTCGTGCCGGTGTAGTTCTGGAAGCCCGGGAAGAGCGGCGGGACGCCGGTCAAGAGGACGGCATCGAGGTCCGGACGAGTGTTGGTCGACACGGCCGAGTAGGCCGCGAGGTTGGGGAACGCACCCGGATACAGGACGTTCAACAACGACGCCAGACCCGGGTGGTCGTAGTACGTGGAGTACTGCGCATCGTTCACCGGCGCTTGGGAGTTCCAGCGGTCCTTGTGACCCATCGGGATGATGACCTCGTTGATCAACGGGTTACCAAGTCGCGAGACCTGCTCCCACGGACCCGTGTTGGTCTGGGGCGTGGTCGAGTAGATCTTCGTCTTCTGGCGACTCGCCGTCGTCCAGACACCGATCGTGGAGTTCGCGTCGGTGTACGTGGTCGGTACGGTGCCGCCCTTCGTGAGCTCAGAGATCGGCACCTGGATGGCGATCGAGTGCACGTTCGTCGCGGCAAGTGAGTTGACCCCGGCGATGGCTGCACCCTTTAAGAGGAAGTCAGGTTGGAAGGGGCGCAGGTCGCCGAGGTCAAAGATGGATCCCAGGTCGACGTAGAAGCCGTCGGCGCGCTGACCGGCGAAGACCTTGGTCGAGCCGATCGAGTGGATCGCCTGATTGGTCAGGGCCGCGTAGTTGGGGATCGAGTTCTTGCCGACGTTGCACGGTGGGCAGGCGAGTCCGCGCGCCAGGACCTTGGTCGAGCCGTTCACGTGCTTGGTCACCGAGTAGAACTGCTTGCGATTCCACGTCGTGTCCTTCAATGACGTGATCTGACCCGTGTTGTACAAGAACGTGTCGTTCGCACCGGTGTCGGTGAGCTTGGTCTCGAAACGGAACTCGAACGTGACGTCGGCGATGCCGTCACCGTTGTTGTCCACGTGGATCTCGTAGAGCACGTCGTCGCCGAACTCGAAGAAGTTCGGTCCGCCGGCGGGCTGCTGACGAGGGATGTAGTTCGCGATCAGCGTCACCTTGTTGGGGCTGTCGGGGCTTACGAAGGCGTAGAGGTCCGTGCTATCGGCGACGGGGTCCTTGGAGATTTCCGGTGCCTCGGAGTGGGAAGACATGGGTAGACCTTTCTGAAGTGTGGATTGAAGCGCTAGGGGGACGAGTTCGGTTGATTCAGCTGACGTCGCGCACGAGTCGAGCGACGAGCGCGCGGTCGTGGCGTACGACTTCGCGAGTGCCCACCATGAAGTGGATCTCGCCGTTGCTCGGATTCGGGACGTGGATCACGAGGTTCTCGGTCGATGAGACCGGTCGAACGGTCGGCGTCGGCTTGGCGGCCTTGGGCCGGGTGGCGGCGCCCGCGGTCGCGAGCAGCGCCGTTGGTGCCGCGGCCACGATTCCTGCGGCCGCGATGCCGTTGCGAGCTACTTTCAAGAAGCCCCTACGAGAGATGTCTTGCATTGCCACTCCTCTATCTCGGCCCACGTTCGTGGGACCGGTCGGAGGCTCCGTTGGTTTTTGCGTCCAACGCCAGCCTCGGTGCTTGCGGCACTGATGACTATTCGCGGCCATCGACGAATTCGGATGTCGGCGACAAGGTTTTCTTTTCGAAAAATTGAGTATTACGCCCCCAGTCGGTCATTGACGGCATCTGATTAGATGACAGAAGTGACGAATACTCTGACCAGCGACGCAGTGGCCGCTTCGGAACCGAATATCCCGATGGGGAATATTGACGCAAGAACGCGTCGTTGGTCAATCTGGGCGGCCGTCGCCATTGTTGCCATCGGCGGCCTCTGGTTCGGTCTCTCGGGTAGCAGCGGACCGACGGTCGCTTCCACGGTGGCGGACTGCACGCAAGGATTCGAGAGCAACGCCAATTCTCCACCAGTGACGAGCTTGCAACCAGGCGCTGTCGGCGTTGGCTCAGTGGTGTCGATCGCCACCTTTAGTACACCGAGCGGTCCCGAGTGGTGCTTCGACGGCATGGGTGTGGGATCCGGCGGGATCACCACGGCGCACCTGCACGCGGCATTGTTCGCTCCGGTGGCAGTGGAAGACGGAACTCTCACGAGCGACGTGCTCTTGCTCGTGCACCTCGGCAAAATGACGACCTCGGTCGTCGTGGCGACCGCTGATGCGCGCTCAACCGTGTTGTCGCACAAGAACGGCTTCGAGGTGCTGCGCATCCCGACGACGGGCTGGCCGTGGCAGCGCTGGCACGCTCCGTGGCCCCGTCATCCAGTCACGCTCGGGCGAATTATCGGGTTTGATCGCGAAGGCGGCGTGACGGCCACGTTGCCCTTCACGTGGTGTCCCGGCGGCATCAACAACTTTCCCGGGACGGATTGCTGAAGACGCTCCGCCTCGTGGCAGCGAACGACGGTCTGCGCTAGGAGACGATGAGCATTCGCACGGTGTCGGTGATCTGCGCACCGCCCGACGTCGAGCCGGCCATGATGACGACCGGATCGCCGGGCTTCGCGATGCCCGACTGCTTAAGTCGATTCACGGCCACCTCACAGAGTTCATCAATGTCCTGGGCGGGTGAGACATAGATCTCCTGCACACCCCATGACGAGTGCAACTGTCGTGCCGTGGCGTCGCTCGGTGTGATGGCGACGATGGGCATCGGCGGACGGAACCTCGAAATGGCGCGCGCGGTCATGCCCGAACGGGTGCAGGCCACGATCGCCACGGCCTGCTCTTCCATCGCCGCGCGCCAGGCCGCGCCGGTGATCGCAGCGGTGACACGCGTCGAGCGTGTGCCGGTGCCGATCTGTTGCACGCCAAGGCTCGCACCCCAACCGGAGTAGTCGAAATACTCCTCGGCTCGTCGCACGATGCGGTCCATCGTCGTCACCGTCGCGACCGGATCGTCGCCGATTGCCGTCTCGCCACTCAACATGACCGCGCTCGCGCCGTCGAGCACCGCGTTGGCGACGTCGGTGACCTCGGCGCGCGTGGGCACCTGGGAGTGCGTCATGGATTCCAGCATCTGCGTGGCGACGACGACCGGGCGCGCGTAGCGCACGCCGTGTCGCACGATCTCTTTTTGGAGGTGCGGGACCTCTTCGATCGGCATGCGCACGCCGAGGTCACCGCGCGCGACCATGATCGCGTCCGAGACCGTGATGATCTCATCGAGGTTCTCGACGCCCTCGCCGGTCTCGATCTTGGCCATCATCATGACGTCGTCACGAGCGAGCGCCGTGCGCACCGAGACCATGTCGAAGGCCGAACGGACGAACGAGACGGCGAGTATCTCGAAGGACTCGGTGTGCAACGCCTCGAGGCGTTCGCGGTCGTCGTCGGTCGGCAGTCGGTCGTTCAGCAACGACGACGGCAACGAGAGTCCGGGCTTGCCCATCACGTTGCCGCCCGAGGTGACGCGCGCCTTGGCCTTGGACCCACTCTGCTCGACGAGCAGCGACACACCACCGTCGCCGATGTGGATCTTGTCGCCGATGCTCAACTGCGCCAACACGTTCAGGCGCTCGACGACGATGCACTGGGCCGTCGATGACTCATCAAAGCCCTCGCGGAGTTCGATCTCGTCGCCGACCGTGAGCGTGACCGGCGTCGTGCCGAAGGAGCCGGCGCGGATCTTGGGGCCGGGGATGTCGACCATGATGGCGCGGTCGGGGACCAGTGCGCGAAGGCGTCGAAGGCGGGCGATGCCCGAAGGGATGTCACCGTGTGCGAACGAGAGTCGAAAGACGTCAACGCCCGCCACGGCCAGGGCTTTCAGCACCTCATCGCTCTCTGAGGCCGGTCCGATGGTGGCTACGATTCGCGTGCGTCGCACGTGGTTCCCTTCGTTACTTTTGACAAGTCTAAGTGATACGAAAAGTTGCCTTAAGAGGGTTCACGCAGCGTTCACGTTGATCCGTGTCGAACGGGCACGACGACGTCGGCACCGTCGACGTCGACGACGCGCAGGTCCATGCCGTAATGCTCGGCGAGCTCGCGACTTCGGATCACACGCGCCGCCGTACCGTCCAGTACGACCTCGCCCTTGTCGAGCAGCACCAATCGATCGGCGAACTGTCCGGCGAGCGTGAGGTCGTGCAAGGTCGCCACGACCGTCAGTCCGCAGTCGTGGACCTCTTGCTTCATGAGCTCAAGCATGTCCATCTGGTGGCGCAGGTCGAGTCCGGTGATCGGCTCATCGAGCACCACGACCTTGGTCGACTGCGTGAGAGCCCGAGCGAGGACCATGCGTTGACGCTCACCGCCCGACAGCGTCGCGACGTCGCGCTCGCGAAACTCAGCGAGCGACAGCCGTGCCAGGACCGATTCAATGACGTCGCGGTCGCCGGCGCTCGCGGCGTGGAAGAGTCCGTGATGGGCGACGCGCCCGAGCGCGACGTAGTCATAGACGCTCATGCCGTTCGGCACGACCGGGTGTTGCGGGACCAGCGAGACCTTGAGGGCCCGCGCGCGTTCGTTCATCTGGTCGAGCGGCTCGCCGAGGATCGATATCGACCCGCTCGAGGGTCGGCGAAGTCCAGCGATCGTCTCGACCAAGGTCGTCTTGCCGGCGCCGTTGGGACCGATGACCGTGGTCCAGGTGCCGGGCTCAAAGGACAGCGTCACGTTCGAGATCAACGCCTTCGAGCCCGCGCGGACGCTGAGCGCCGTCACCTCGACCGAACTCATACCGCGACCGGACGACGGAGACTGAGGATCACCACGAAGACGGGCGCGCCGATCAAGGCGGTGACCACACCGATCGGCAGCTCCGACGGCGCGACGACCGTGCGCGCGACGGTGTCGGCGAAGACCAGGAATGCCGCGCCGAATATGACCGAGATCGGCAAGATCCTCCGGTAGGAGGTGCCGACGAGGAGTCGCACGATGTGGGGCACGATGATGCCGACGAAGCCGATGAGTCCGACCGCCGACACGATCGCCGCGGTGCCGAGTGACGAGGCCGCGATCACGATGAAGCGAATGCGGCGCACGGGAACCCCGAGCGAGCGCGACTCGTCCTCGCCCACGCTCATCACGTCGAGTGCTCGACCCGCGCCGACGCAGATGATGATGCAGACCACGACGTAGGGCAGGACCAGGACGACCGAGCTCCAGCCGGCACTCGCCAGCGAACCGAGCAGCCACAGGTAGACCAGCGTGATCGATTGCGCGCTGGATTGCTGTTGCAGGAACGTCTGTGCGCTGGTGAGGAGCGACGCGACCGCGACGCCGGCCAGGATCAACGTCGCAGTATTCGCACGCATCGATCGCCCACCGATCAGCCACGTCACGATCACCGCACCCATCGCACCGGCGAAGGCGAGTAACGGCGTCCACGACGGCGTGCCGGTGCCGTGACTGATATCGATGATCGCGAAGGTCGCGCCGAGCCCGGCGCCCGAGGCGACACCCAAGAGGTACGGATCGGCCAACGGGTTGCGAAAGACCCCCTGATACGTGCCCCCCGCGACCGCCAGCATCGCCCCGGCGAGTAGTCCGATCACCATTCGCGGTGCGCGAAGTGTCCACACGATGGTCGACTGCAGCGGCGTGAGTGTGCTGTGGCCGATGCCGAGGTGCGCGAAGATGTCGCCCACCACGCGCCACGTCGGGACCGACGTCGGCCCGATCACCAATCCGCACACGACCGCGACGAGGAGTGCCACGAACGTGCCCGTCGCGACGATCACCACCCGACGTTTCGTGGGCGGATTGGTGGTCAAGCCCTTACTTCCAGAGCTTGGTGTTGTTCAAGGCGCCCTTCACCGCCGCCGTGAGCTGATTCATCAGGATGCTCAGGCGCGGCCCCCACCGTGACGCGATGTCGTCATTCAGTCCGATCACTTCGTGGTCGCGGACGGCCGCGACCGTTGAGAATCCCGGACGCTTGGCGACCGTCGAGGCCGATTCCTTGCAACACAGCGTGTCGGCGAGGAAGATCATCTTGGGATTCGCGCTGATGATGTACTCGGCACTCAACTCGGGATAGCCAGCGTCGGCGCTCGTGTTCTTGGCGTCCGCGATGTTCACCACGCCGAGGTCCTTCAGCAACGAACCGACGAACGTCGAACTCGTGAGTGAGTAATACGGCTTGGTCGAGAGTTCGTAGTACGCCGTCAACGTCTTGCCGGCGTGCTTCGGCACCGAGGCGATGTCGGCCTTGATCGTCGCGTCGATCGACGCGGCCAATTTGTCGGCGCTGTGCACGTGACCCGTCAGCGCGCCGAGTTGTTCGATCTGGGACAGGGCCCCGGCGAGGTTCGACGGCGGCGCCTGATCGATCACCTTGACGCCGACCGCGGTGAGCTTCTGTTGTATCTCATCGGCGTCATAGGAGATGACGACGAGGTCGGGCTTGGCCGAGGGGTGCGCGGCCGTCGTCTTGCAGATCCCGATCACTGCCTCGACACTGGGACTGAGCCCGTTGATGCGCTTCTTCGGCAGTCCGGTCGTCGGAAAATCAGAGTCGGTGTCGACCGCCTGCACTTGTTTGCCGGCGCCGATGGCGAAGAGCGTCTCGGTCGCCGTGGGTGAGAGCGACACGATGCAACTCGGTGCCGCCACGGCACTCACGGCACCTGCGCCGTTTGAAACGATGAGGGGAAGCGCCAACGCACTCAAGAAGAGCGCGAGAGCGAACCGTAGGGACTTGAACATGGATATCTCCTTTCCGTCGAAGTGGGTTGGGCGACGGATGGATATCCGAACGACCGCTCCTTACCTCGAGAGCTGTCTTTCACATCTCCTCGCGGAAGGCGACCTGGCTACATGGTCATGAATCTCGACCACTTACAGTTGCGGGACAGCGTTGGAATCTCACCAACTTCGCTGCCGCGAGGCACTTTCGACCTTAGTGCATTCGCCCGCGTGCGCCAAGAGAGATTGGCACGTCGCGACCTAATGTTGGGCCATGGACGATGCCCCGAAGCGCTCGCTCGGCGACACCATCACCCAGTTGATCGTCATCGCGATCCTCCTGGCACTCATCGTCGGTTCGGTGATCTTCCTGCGCCAGTACATCGACTCACGAAACTCGAGCGACGGCGTCGCGCCACCGTCCACGCACGTCGCACTCACCGGGATTCCCGGTTACACGCTCGGTACCCACCACCATCGCTTGGCCAGCTGACGCTCAGGGTCGCGTGACGAGGCCGTCCTCGCGCGAAGCCTCGGCGCGGAACCTGTCTCGCACGAATTCCAGCACCGAGTACGCCGCGTCCAAGCGTTGTCCGTCGACACCGTCGACCACGTCATCGTGCATCGAGCGAAGCGTCGCGACGACGGCCTCGAGATACTCGCGTCCTCGGGGCGTCAGCTCGACGTTCCGACGACGCGAATCCTCTTTCGACGTCGTCACTCGCGCGTAGCCGCGCTCGACCAATCCATTGATGACCTTGCGCGCAGCCTGACGCGTGACCCCGAGTCGCACGCCCACGTTCCCGAGCGACACTTCCCCGCTGCGCAACGAACGCATCACCAAGGGGTCGCTTCGCCGGTAGTCGTTGAAGCCACGACTCGCCAGTCGTTGCGCCATGGCACGAATCCAACGCTCACGTGCCTGCGCCAAGAGGTCCCCAAAGAACATTTTCCGCTCGGGATCAGGCATCATCCTCCAACCCTAGCATTTAGGCAACCTGGTTGCATATAATCAGAGCGTTGCCAGAAGAAAGGAGTCGCAATGACGCGATACCCCGTAGTGACCCGCGCGCGACGCGTCAAGGTCGTTGTCGCCCTCATGACACTGTCATTCGTCGCCGTCGGTGCGCTGCCCTTGAGCGCCGGAGTGACCACCGCCGCAGCCGCGTCCACGTCGCCGGGCTGCTCGATGACCTCGCCCGGTTCAACGACCCTCTCGCTCAAGGTCAACGGCTTCACTCGAACGGTGATCGTGCATATGCCGAAGCACTCGACCGGCACGACGCCGCTCGCCCTGGTCCTCAACATGCACGGCAGCGGCAGTACGGCCCTCGAACAAGAGGGGTTCACCAAGATGGATACGACGTCCAATGAGGACGGCTTCATCGTCGCCTACCCCCAGGCGCTCCTGCCCGACGGGAGCGGCTTCGACTGGAACATCCCCGGGGTGCCGTTGATCGGCGGTCGCCCCGTGCCACCGAAGTCCGCGAACGACGTGAAGTTCCTGACGTCGCTCGTCGCCATCATGGAGTCGAAGTACTGCGTCGACCCCCACGAGGTGTACGCAACCGGTTTCTCGGGCGGCGCGAGAATGGCCAGTCAACTCGCGTGCGACGACTCGGGGATCTTCGCCGCCGTCGCGCCGGTGAGCGGCCTGCGCCGGCCCCTCCCCTGTCCGACCACGCGCGCGGTGCCGGTGATCTCGTTCCACGGCGGCGCCGACCCGGTTGATCCCTTTGCCGGACACGGCCAGGAGTACTGGACTTACTCGGTGACGACGGCAGCGAAGGACTGGTCTGCCCAGGACACGTGCACGTCGACGAAGCACTCAACGCCGGTGAACAGCGTGAAGTTGACGACATACACCGGCTGCTCGAACGCAGCGCAGGTGGAGCTCTATGAGATCGTCGGCGAGGGGCACGAGTGGCCCGGCGGCCCGGTGATGCCCTCAGGGCTCACCGCGATCCTCGGACCCCAGACGACGCTCATCAACGCCAACGCATTGATGTGGGCCTTCTTTCGGGCCCATCCAATCTCGTAACTCAGCCGACCGTCATACCGCCGTCGACGGCGACGTCGGCACCAGTGATCGCCGAAGCGGCCGGTGAACAGAGCCACGTGATCGCAGCGGCGACCTCGACGGGTTCGATGAGTCGGCCAATGGGCTGATGTTGCGCGAACTCCTCGGCGCTCGCGAGGTCATAGACCCTCGCTGACGCCTCGAGCATCGCCGTGCGCGTCGAACCGGGACTGATGGCGTTCGCCGTCACCCCGAACGGCGCGAGGTCCATCGCCGTGCCCCGAATGAGACCGATGACCGCGTGCTTCGCCGCGGAATAGGCCGCGAGGTGATAGAGCCCCGTGCGGCCGGCGGCCGACGCGATAGCGACGATGCGACCGTGCGCGTCCTTGCCGTTCGAGATCAGGGTCGGTGCCGCGGCCTCGATGAGTCGCCGCGTGCCGAGGACGTTGACCGACCACACCGCGTCCCACGCGGCGTCGGTCAACTCCCAGATCGGTGCCCCTCCGGCGACGACGCCGGCACACGCCACGACCGCATCGAGCCGACCGAAGTGGCGCGTCGCTGTCTCGACCGCGAGTTGCATGTCCGACGCACTGCGTACGTCGCCCACGAGTCCGAGCACCGAGTCGCCGTGGCGTGCGACGACGGCGTCGAGATCGGCCGACGTGGCCAAGGCGTAGCGGACGTCAGGGATGTCGCGGCATCGATCGACGGCGATGACGTGATAGCCGTCGTTGACCAACGCGTCGACGGTCGCGGCACCGATGCCGCGCGCCGCACCGGTGACGATCGCGACGCGACTCACTGGCCCAACCTGCGAAAGAAGTCGTCGGGCGCGACGACGTCGCTGCGATCCAGTTCACTCACGTCTGACTTGCCGAGGGCGAGCAGCACCGAGTCGATACCTCCGTGCAATACGTCGAGCACGTTCTCGACACCGGCCTGGCCTTCGGCCGCGAGGCCCCACAGGTAGGCGCGACCGATCATGACGGCGTGGGCGCCGAGAGCCAGCGCCTTGACCACGTCGCTGCCGCGGCGAACGCCGCCGTCGAGCAGGACTTCGATCTGATCGCCGACCGCGTCAACGACGGCCGGCAGCGCACGGATCGGCGCCGGCGTCCCGTCGAGATTGTTGCCGCCGTGATTGGAGACCGACAAGGCCGTCGCACCGAGGTCCACGACGCGCTTGGCGTCGTCGACGCGGCTGACGCCTTTCACCATGAACGGTCCGTCCCAGTTCGACCTGAGCCAGGCGACGTCGTCCCAGTCGGGCAGCGGACTCTGCATCCACTCGTAGTAAGCGCCGAAGAACGTCGGCGGCTTCTCCCCGGGCTTGGCCATGTTCGGCGTCAACAATCCCGGCATGTGACCGGTCTTGGCGTAGGACCAGAACCAGCGCGGTCGAGCGATGACTTCCGGCGCGAGTTTCACGACGGCCTTCAGGTCGATCTTGTCGGGGATCCACGGGCTCCCCCAGTCGCGCCCGTTCGCGAAGGACCAGTCGAGCGTGAGGATGATGCCCTTGGCACCGGCATCCTTGGCGCGCGCGAGGCGTGCGAGCATCGTGTCGCGGTCCCCGGACCAGTACATCTGGAAGAGGACCTGGGAGTTCACCGCGCAGACGTCTTCGATCGAGCGACTGGCGAACGAACTCAAACCCATCGCGGTGCCGCGATTGGCGGCGGCGCGCGCGACGGCGACCTCGCCGTCCGGGTGCACCGCCTGGACACCGGTCGGCGAGATGATGACGGGCATCGAGATCGACTGGCCCATGACGGTCGTCGTCATCGTGCGTTCTCGTTTGTTACCAGCGACGTGGGGGGCGAAGCCCAGTTGGTCGAAGGACTCCAGATTGTCCTTCGACGACAATCCCTTTTCGGATCCGGCGATCAACGCCGCGTAGACCGACTTGGGGAGTCGCTTCTCGGCTCGACGTTGGGCGACGGCTACCGACTCAAACCACGTGCTCGCCATCACTTCCCCGTTCGACTCAGTGCGACTTTACCCGAGGGATAATTTTCACCCAATTCAGCGCGCGGAGATCGCGACCGGGACCTTTCGCGAGTGGTCAGGTGACGGCGTACGTCCCACCACGACGTTCTTGGCCGCGAGCGCCGTCTCGCCGTGACCGAAGACGCACTCGGGGTCGGGATCGCTCATCTCGAGGCCGGTGAAGAACTTGGCCGCCATGCAGCCGCCGCGACACGCGTCATACGATCCGCACGACGTGCACGCACCGGCGTTGCCCGGTTCGCGCAGCGAGGTGAAGAGCTCGCTGTGCTGCCACACCTCTCGGAATCCGGCCGCGCGCACGTTGCCGGCGCGGAACTCGTCGTGGATGACGAAGGGACAGGCGTAGACCTCGCCGACGGGATCGATCAGACAGACCACCCGGCCCGCTCCGCACAGGTTGAGACCCGGCAATGACTCGCCCAGCGCTGAGAGATGGAAGAACGAGTCGCCCGTCAAGACGTTCGGGCGCACGAGCAGCCATCGATACAGTCGACGATTCTGTTCGAGCGTCGGGTGCAGTGCCTGCCAGGTGTCGACGCCTCGACCGGAAGGGCGAAGTCGCGTGAGGCGAAGTTCGGCGCCGTAGTGCGCGGCGAGACCTTCGAACTCGTCGAGCTGCTCGATCGAGTCGCGCGTCATCACGACCGAGATCTTGAACTGCCCGAAGTCGGCGTCCTTCAAGTTGTCCATCGCGCGCCGCGCCGCGTCGTAGCTCCCGACGCCGCGAATCCGATCACTCGTGACTGCGTCGACGCCGTCGATCGAGACCTGTATGTCGAGGTAGTCGATGCTCGCCAGGCGACGGGCCGCCGCCTCGTCGATGCGCGTACCGTTGGTCGAGAACTTGACGCCGACGTGGCGACTCACCGCGTGCTCGATCAACTCGAAGAAGTCGCGGCGGATCATCGGCTCGCCACCGCCGATGTTGATGTAGAAGATCTGCATCGCGGCGATCTCATCGATCAACGCCTTGGCCTCATCAGTGCTGAGTTCGTTGGGATCGCGACGACCCGAGGACGACAGGCAGTGCGTGCACGCCAGGTTGCAGGCGTACGTCAACTCCCACGTGAGACAGATCGGCGCGGCGAGTCCACGTTCGAAACGAGAGCGGAGTGAACTCTCAGCGCCCACAGAGAATCTCCGAACGAACGAGGGACGTCAGCGCCGTGACGTAGCGACCGCGCTGGTCCGTCGGCACGAGCACGTCGAGCGCCGCGTCGGCGCTGTCGAACTCCGACACGCGACGAACGACCTCCACGAGTTCGCGTGATTTCAAGAAGACCAACCGGCGCGTGCCGTGGTGATAGGCGAGGGCGCCGAAGGACTCATCGCGTAGCGAGACCTGAGCGTTCAATTGCCAGGGTGCCGACGTGTCGAACGCGAGCGCGGTCGGTGGAGTCACGTTTAGTAGACGCCGCAGAGTCCGTCGATGGAGACCTCTTCGACGAGCAACTCCTCGCTCTCCTCGGTCTCGATTACCTCTTCTTCGATCAATGTGTCACTCGACATGGATCCTCCTCGGACTCCCCTATTCTGGCGCCTCCGCCCACCGCCGCCCGACCAAATCGTGCGAGACTCCACCGGTGAGCCAACTTCTCCCACTGGCCCCGGTACCGGTCGATGTCCCGATCCCCACGGGTACGAAGGTGATCCTCGATGCCGGCGCGAAGTTCCTCGACCGTGATCTGCTCAGCGGCGGTTCGCCGTGGCGACTCTTGCGACTCCCGGGCGGGTCCCGCGCGGTCGCCGAACGATGGGTGAACGGCGGTGAGGTCGGCGTCGGCGAGGAGCGATTCGCCCGCACCCTCGTGCAACAAGGTCTGTTGCATCCCCTCTTCCGCAACGCCGCCACGGTCGATGACGTCGACGTCGTCGTGCCCGTGTGCGATGACGCGATCTCACTCGCCGCGTTACTCGAGTCGCTGCGAGGGCTGCACGTGACGGTCGTCGACGATGGATCGAAGGACGCCGACGCCATCGCTCGGTGCGCGCAGCGTTTCGACGCGCAACTCGTGCGCCTGGGGGCAAACGAAGGGCCAGGGAGCGCGCGAAACGCCGGTGCGCGCGCGACCACGCGAGCGCTGCTGTGGTTCATCGACGTCGACGTGACGCTCGACAACGCCCGCGACGTGTTGGCTCGGCTGCAGGCCCAGTTCGGCGATCCGCTCGAGGCCGCGGTTGCCCCGCGCATCCGCGGCACTGCTGGCCCGACGTTGCGCGAACGGTTCGAAGAGCAGTTCAGTCCCTTGGACGTGGGTGATCGCAGCGCGTTGGTGATCCCCGGCGGTTCGGTCCCCTATGTCCCGAGCGCCTGCCTGCTCGTGCGACGAAGCAGCTTCGGGGAAGGATTCGACGAGACACTCCGCTACGGCGAAGACGTCGACTTCGTGTGGCGACTGCACGATCAGGGTTGGCTCGTTCGTTACGTCGCCGACGTGATCGTGACGCACCGGGCCCGGGACTCCTGGCGCGGGTGGTGGGCCCAACGCGCACGCTACGGACAGTCCTCGAGCGAACTCGCCACGCGTCACGGCACACGACTCGCGCCCTTTCGCGCTGACACCTGGACGCTTCTGACCTGGACCAGCGCGTTACTGGGCAAACCAATGGTCGGCTACCGCATCATCGTCGCCGCACGCGATCAATTGCGTGAGCGCATGCTCGCCACGACCGACAACGCCGACAACGTCGCCGGTGAACTCGTTGGCCGTGGCATGGTGCGCGCCGGGCCCCTGATGGCGCGCGCGGTCGTCCGCACGTTCGGCGTCGCGGTCGTGCTCCTCGCAGTGCACCCGAAGCTTCGTCGCCGAGTACTGACACTCTTCATCGTGGGCACGGCCTATCGCTGGCGCTCGGCTCGACTGCGCCTCGTGGACATACCGATCGGCATCGCCGACGACGTCGCCTACGGCACCGGCGTCATGGCTGGCGCGGTGCGTTCGCGCTCGCTGGGCGCGTTGACGCCGCACATCACCAGGTCGACGCTTGGACTTCGCAACGTCCTCGGTCTCAAGCCGGGTGCGGGCAACCCTTAGCAACTCGAAACTCGGGATCCGCCGTTCGGTTGAGGACGAAAACGCTGTCGATTTCACAATGGCTGGGCTGCAGATTATTTACCACTGCGAATCGCGTCAGTGAGTTGCCAGACCGTGCTGCTCGGATTTGACAATGGAGGGCTCCCATCACCTTGATGTTTCGCGTCAAGATTCAGTGCTCTTACCTTGGCCTCATTGGCTCCACGTTCCAATAGGAGTAGGGCATCTGCGCTTAAAGACTTTTCGCATCGGAGAAGTCCTCGAGACTCCGCCTGGGCCCGATTCCTGTCCAAATATGAGTACTGGTCTCGAAAGTGCAAAATGAACCACAGTTCGATACAAGGAACTGAGATTGCAAGTCGAATTGACTCGCTATTTGCTAGTGCGACTGCCTCGTCAAAGTTGGCGTGTTCATCGCGATCGAACATGCACCAGATTTGGTCGTGCGCCCTACCCTTACCACGTCTTTGATCTTTCACGCCCTGATTCTTCGCCTTAATTGCGCGTTGAACCAGTTGGAGAGGACCCGATGGCACGGGATCGATTTCTACGACAGTGCGATCTCGAAAAATTCGCCTCCAATGCAAGAGATAGTCCTCTTCAGTTCGTTCGCCTTCTCTGAACACAAGTAGCGAGAGAGGGTCCATTGCGCGACCGTGAGTCCTTCTCACAAAGTTCCCTGATTGACTAGATCGTGACACTTGACATGTCACTTTCATCTGCGATGTCCTCAACTGCCGAAAGGAATGAACTCCATGCGAGTAGCGGAATACTTCCATACCGGCCTGCAAGATATCTCCGCGATATTGACTCATCCTTCCGAGGATTGAATTCCGCCAACGAGTACAAACGCGTCGATCCGTCATTCATTTTCTCAGAAAACCAAACTTGGTCTCGACCGAGAACTCGGTCTGAAATTGAATCGCCAAGAATCAGCGGATTGTGCGAGTTGAAGATCAACTGAGCTCCCAATGGATTTGATTGCCTGTCTTGAAACAGACCAATCAGTTGAGCAACAAGAATGGGATGGAGGCTCGCGTCAAGTTCATCTACCAATAACACCGTTCCATTGGCAAGAGCGTCCGTCGCTGGGCCGATAAGACAGAACCATGCTTGAGTTCCGAATGATTCTTCCACGAAGTCGAAGTCAATTGGTTCGCCATTGCTTTGATGAGTCAACTGAACATTCGGTGGGATGTCAGTCAATTCGGCCAAATCTTCTTCGCTTTGTGGTTCGCGGAAGATTCGATTCACTTGCTGAATTTTCTCTTTCGTCGCTGGATCTGCTTCGACAGTTTTGACGCCCGCAACGCCTAAGTCCGCCGCTTGTAGAAGTCTCAGAAGTTGCTTACTTCGATCGGGGTCATCAAGCATTGCGAGAGTTTCTGCACTTGTGATGTTGCGAGTTCTGGCAGTGGCAACCTTGAAATTGGAAGCGAACCACTCAAAAAGCGAATCCAAATCATCAATTTCGACCGCACCAGCGATTGATAGAAAAAGAGCATTCTTTCTCAGTAGTGGTACTGCCGACCGGATTTTCGCACCTACTGTCGATCCGAACGCAACTTCCATCTTGATACGGTGGAAAATCATTGCGCCGCGACCATGTGGATAGCGATATGCCCACTCTTCGAGTACTTCCTCATCGTTTAGTAAGTATCCATATGTAGTTCGAACATCGTTCAACACGATTTCGATTTCGTATCTCGAAGCCCGTTGTCTCGATTCGGCATCGAGGCGGAATGGCCTCCGAAAAAAAGTCGAATTAGGACTCGAGCGACGAAACGAACTCATTACATGACTTCGCATATCGTCCAGCGCCTCAAGGACATTCGACTTGCCTGAAGCGTTTGCACCAAAGATTCCCGCGGTCGGCAGTAATCCAACTGTCCCGCCGCGATCATTCCACGGATGAACGTGTACGGCCTTCTCATCCGACAACGCTGACGACAACATCGACAGTTCGAAGTGATCTCGAAAAGACCTAATGTTCTCGCCCCTGAATGCGACCAACATTGAGTTTGTGTTATTCATCATGGTGTTAATTATAGTAAATAAATCGTGGTTTAGCCACAAAAAATTGCCGATAACTAACCTCAGAATGATTTAAGGTAATCGAGTGGCGGGGAATCCAGGGGTCTATTCGATTGGTTGACGCCCCAAGATGGCGGGCTCGCGGCTCGCGAAGAACCAGCCCACGATGGCCGCGATCACCGGCATGCCAATGAGGATGAAGAAGAGGTCACGGAAGGGAGCGTTCTCGAGCGCCGAGATGCCGCCGTTCAGCGAGTTGCTCCGCAGCCACCCGATCATGGCGACGTAACCACCGACGACGCCGAGGAGTGCGCCGAGGAATCCCAGCGCACCCGCGGTCACGGCCGTGAGCGTCCGGCGTGTGTAACTCGACGCCCCGGTTGCGGCCAACGTGCGCAGTTCGCTCGAGGTCTCGCTGCGCACGAGTCCGACCGACATCGACAGGACACCGAGGGCGATGAGGATACCGAAGAGCGTCGCGTAGTTGACGATGGTCGAACCCGAGGGAATGTCATTCCTCGACTCGACCCGGAGCTGTCGCGTCGACGCGGTGAGTTGCGCACTGCTGATCTGGGCCGCGGTGAAGCTCTGGTCTCCCACGACCAACCAGTCACTCGTGGCAGCGCCGATGTGGTACTTCTTCATCGCGTACTCGGTGATGACCGTGTTGGGCGCCGAGGTTCCGCTCGGAAGGTCGCCGATCTCTTGGATCAACGGGTCGCGAATGCCGCCGCCGGAGCTACTCGGATCCTTGGGGTTGCCCCTCCCGTACGCGAAATCGAGTCCATTGACACCGGCAAGGCCGGGCCGCGACGTCAAGACCAGCGCCTTCGGATCGATCTCGGACGCCTTGATGCCGAAGGCTTTGAGCAGTTGCGGGGTCGCCACGTAGATCTGTCCGCTCCAATTGCGGCCACTCTGAGTGCCGCTGATATAGGCGTTCGGCGTGTCCAGCGCGATGAGGTGCGCGTCGAGCCCCTTCGCGATCTGGTCGGCACCGGCCGCGAGTTGCGCCGGGGTCGCGGTCTCCCTCTTCACGTGACGGACCCGAACCAATTGACCCTTGGCGTTGCGATGCACGATGATCACACCCTGCGGCGGAAATCCGCTGTGGATGGCGAGTTGGTTCGACGCAAGATTCGGACCCGCGTAGTCGAGGGCGTTGCTGAAGCGTGATGCCGCGGCCAGCACCACGATGACCGAGATCAGGACACCGATACTGATCGCCGAAAGCGCCGAACCGGAACGGGCCCGATACCGCGAGAGGTCTCGCAGCGCGAGCTTTGCGGCGATGGGTGCGCGGCGACTCAGCCGTTCGGTCAACGACAAGAAGAATGGCGCGAGCAGGATCAGTCCCGGCATGAGCAGCACGAGTCCGAGTAACAGTTCCGGTGCGCCGCCGTTGCCGTCGCCACCGCCGGTGCTCCCGGAGTAGCCGAGCAGCAGGAATGCCCCGACGAGCAAGAGGATGCCCGGAAGCGCGGAACGGTGAATCTGACGAGGCGGCGCCGGGCGTCCCGACAGCGCGTGCACGATCGGCACCTTCGTGACGGCGCGCGCCGGACGCGACGACGCGAAGTACGCGGCGGCAACCGCGAGGATCATCGACAGGATCACGACGAGCCACGGGAGGGCGAACACGCCCACCAGGTGATGCGCGCTCTGTTCGAAACTCGGGCGATAGGCCAACCATCCGCCGAAACCGACCACGAAGCCGAGGATCGCCCCGGCGATGCCGACGACCGTGCCGTTGGCACTGACGACGAGGCGCACGTGGCGATCGGTCGCACCGATCGACTCGAGCATGCCGATCGAACGCATGCGCCGTTGGGCGAGTACCGTGAATCCGCCGATCGATACCAGCGCGATGAGGAGCATCCCGAGCACCAGCGCCGCCAATGAGATGGTCTCGGGATTCAACGGGCTCGACGCGGCAACCGAGGCCGGCGTCTCGACGGCCGCGCTCTTGGCGAGCGTTCGCACGTCACTGGACGGCACGCGAAAGAGCACGGTCACCTGGGCTGCGTTCGAGGACTGACCCGGTATCACCAACGCGAACTCATCGAGGAGGCTTTGCGGGTTCTGCACGATGCCGACGACGTCGCGCCTGACGCCACCGACGAGCCAGGACCTGCCGATCGAGAGATGGAACGCCGTCGCCACGCCACTCGTGACGGCGACTTGATCGGCGCTCGAGGGAAAGCGACCGCTGACGAGCGAGAGCATCGGGCCACCGAACGGCCCGGGTGCCGCTTGTGAGCGGAGTTGATAGGTATTGATCGTCCCGGGAATGGAGAAGGTCTGGTTCTCGATCACCTGCACGGTGCCAAGGTGACTCGCCTCCGCGACGAAGGCACGCGCCTTCGAAGAGTCGGTGGAGAACGTCGCGGAATACGGCGCGGAACCGAAGCCCGCGTCCTTCGGCGGGGGGTTGTTCACGGCGACCGAGGAGCCGAGGATCGTGGCCGCGACCGCCACGGTGATGAGCGCGAGGATGAGGAACTGCTGACGCCATTCGCGCCGAAAGAGGCGCCACGCCCAGTGCGTCACGGCGCGCCGTGCCGGCAGACCGCCGTCGGAGGGCCGCCGACCGGATTGGATTCGAACATCGTCCATCGCTACGACGGGTTCACAACGTCAGGGTTGAGGAGTTCTTCCGGGCTCGGCGGCGGCAACGTCTCGTCGACCGCCTTGCCGTCGCGCAAGAAGACGACGCGATCGGCCCATGACGCGAGCTTCGCGTCATGGGTCACGACGACCGCGGCGACGCCGTTGTGACAGGCCGCCAGGATCATGCGCATCACGGCTTCACCGTTGACGGAGTCCAACGCGCCCGACGGTTCGTCCGCGAGGAGCAGGGTCCGCTCGCCCACGACGGCCCTCGCGATTGCGACGCGCTGACGCTCCCCACCGGACAACTGGTCGGGGTAGTTCTCGGCGCGGTCCGCGAGGCCGAGGCCCTCGAGCGCCGCCATACCCTGGGTCCGCGCCTTCTTCATCGAGACGCCGTCGAGTTCGAGCGGCAACGACACGTTCTCTACGGCGGTGAGGCCGGCCAGGAGATTGAAGTCTTGAAAGACGTACCCGACCGTTCGACGGCGCAGTCGGGCCTTGTCGTTGCGCGACATCCCCGCCAGTCGCGTGCCGTCGATCATGACGTCGCCGCTCGTGGGCTCTTCGAGACTTCCCGCGATCGTGAGTAGCGTCGACTTGCCCGAGCCACTCGGTCCCATGATGGCGACCAGCGAGCCGCGTTCGACCGCGAGGTCGATGTCAGAGATGGCGTCGACTTCGTTGGCGCCCTCGCCGTAACTCTTCGATACGTGTCGCAGTTCCAGCATGCTCATCGGTGTGCTCCTGTCCTTCGTCGAATGCTCGGCAGTACGCCGGTGCTCTCGGGCGCCGGATCAACGCTCGCGCGGTGCAGTCGTCCATCGGCCGCGTCGAGCCAACGCACGACGGCGTCCAAGCGAAAGAGTTCGGCGTCGACCGCCAACGCGAAGGCGAGGTCGAGTCGTGATTCGTCTTCTTTCAGACGAGTCCACTGCTGCATCAATTGCACGATGTAGCGGCGATGCACCTGGATGACGTCAAAGACGTCCACGTCGGGCAGTCGCGAGGCGACGAGCACCTTGATCACGAGCTCGTCGCGCGGCGGCTGGGAGAGGTCGGGGGGTGTGCGAAGCCACTGGGCGAGTTCCTCGTGGCCCTTCGCCGTGATACGGAAGTTCTTCTGGCGCTCGTCGTCATCGAGGTCGTCAGACTCGGTGAGGCCGTCGCGCTCGAGGCGCTGCAGTGTTGTGTAGACCTGGCCCACGTTGAGCGGCCACACCTCGCCGGTGCTCGCTTCGAACTCCTGTCGGAGCTGAAAGCCATACTTCGGGCCTTCACTTAACAACGCCAACAACGAATGCCGGATGCTCATGATGTCCTCGCAGAGTTAAACATACTCAGTATGCTACTCAATATACACCAAAGCGTCAAGCCGGGAACACGGGGCCTATCCAGTCAAATAAGGGAGATTCCCTGAGTGGGAGTGGAACGATCGATGCGTCACCGCCACTCTCTCCTCGCACGAAAGCTCAATCCTGCACTCCGGAGCGTACGCAGGTTCTGAAGAATGGGCAATCGGGGTCATCCACCATGGTGGGCGCGTGAGGGCGCCTGACCTCAGGGTTTTCCCTCAGCGAACCCGCGTGACGCCGTCGGGGCGTAGGAACTAAAAGCGAACCACGCCGCGGATGTTCTCGCCGGCTTCCAAGTCGTCGTACCCCTGTTGGACCTGGTCGAGTGCGTACTCCTGGGTGATCAATTCGTCGATGTTGAACTTGCCTTCGTTGTGAAGACGGAGCAGTCGCGGGATCTGGATTCGGGGCGCTTCGGAGCCGAATACTGTTCCGCGCAGTTCCTGATTCATCATCGAGAACATGAACAGGTTGAGGTCGACCGACGTCTGATCCCACGCCGCCAGCCCTGCGGCGACCACGACGCCACCCTTGGCGGTGATCGAACGAGCCTGTTCGATGATCTCACTCGTCGCCTCACCAACCGTGATGATGACGACATCGCAGTTCTTGCCCCACGTCAAGTCCGGGAGGATCGTGAAAGCCGCGTCGAGCGTCGTCGTCGAACCGTGCGTCGCACCGATCTTCATCGCTCGATCAATCTTCGACTGATTGGTGTCAATTGCGACGACCGCGCGCGCGCCGGCGTGGAGTGCGCCCTGGATAGCGGCCGATCCCAGTCCCCCACAGCCAATGACCGCCACGACGTCGCCGGGCTTGACGCCACCGCGATTGACCGCGGCGCCGAATCCAGTCGAAATGCCACACGAGAGCAGTGCGGCAGCTCGCAGGTCGTACCACGGCTCGACGCGGATGACCGAGGCCTCGTGCACGACGATGTACTCCGCAAAGGTCCCCAGATTGCACATCCGATTGACGTTGGTCTCACCCAAGTGGTGACGCCACGTGCCGTCTGAGATCATCGGACCGGCGAGCGTGCCCGCAGCCATGTCACATATATACGGCCGTCCAGAGACGCAGTACTCGCACTTGCCACACGAGGGGATGAACGACGTCGCGATGTGGTCGCCGACCTTGACCGAGGTCACGCCTTCGCCGACGGCGTCGACGACACCCGAACCTTCGTGTCCGCCGATGATGGGGAACATCGTCGAGCGCCCCGACAAGAACTCCAACGCCTCCGGCGCCTGCGCAAGGGCGCCAGTCTGCAAGTGCAGGTCGGAGTGGCAGAGACCCGAGAAGGCCATCTTCACGCGCACTTCGTAGGAATGCGGATCGTCGATCTCGATGGTCTCGGTGTGCCACGGACCGTGTACTTCACTCAGTATTGAGGCCTTGACTTCCATGACGTCCCCCGTTCAGTGGGTCCTTCGACCCGCGAGATTCACTCTATCGACGCCACGGGAACCGGGTCGAGACGAGTCGAGTCGAGTCGAGGACGTTACATCTGCTCCGGTGCGTCGATGCCGAGGACTGAGAGTCCGTTCGCCAGGGTCCGCTCGGCGAGGTCGCAAAGCGCCAGTCGCTGATCGCGCAGCGCGCCTTCGGACGCCAGGACCGGACAGGCGTCGTAGAACGCGGTGAGGCGCTGGGCCAGATCGAAGAGGTAGACGCAGAGTCGATGCGGCGCCAGCGCGGCGAGCGACGACTCGAACGCCTCGGGAAACGCCAGCAGCCCCAGCGCGAGGTGGCGCTCTTGAGGCGTGTCGAGCGAGAAGTCAATCGCCGGCGGGTCCCACGGCGTGCCGAGGCGACGAAAGATCGAGCGAAGTCGCGCGTGCGCGTACTGCAGGTACGGGCCCGTGTCGCCCTCGAAGGCGATCATGCGATCGAGGTCGAAGATGTAGTCGTGATGACGATCGGTCGAGAGGTCGGCGTACTTGATGGCTGCGCGCGCGATCTGCACGGCCAACTGTGTTCGCGCCATGTCGTCAAGATCGGTGTTGCGTTCTTGCAACGCCTCGTCGGCGCGGTCGATCGCTTCGCCCAGAAGTGAGGCGAGCTTCACCGTCTCGCCGCTGCGCGACTTGAACATCTTGCGGTCCGGACCGAGCACGTTGCCGAACGTGACGTGCTCGCAGCGCACGCGCTCGGGCAGCCACCCGGCCATTCGCGCCACCGCGAAGACCATCTCGAAGTGCTGGGCCTGGGGCACCCCGACGACGTAGAGCATCTCGTCGGCGTGCAGGTTATCCACCCGGTCGCGCACCGCGGCGAGGTCACTGGCGGCGTAGCCGAAGCCTTCGTCGCTCTTTCGCACGATGAGCGGCAGCGCCTCGCCGTCGCGATTGGTGAAGCCGGGCGGGAAGACGCACAGCGCGCCGCCGCTCTCGACCAGCAGTCCGTCGGCGAAGAGGTCGGCGACGACGTCGTCGAGCATGTCGTCGTAGAAGGATTCGCCGACGACGTCAGCGACGGTGAGGGTGATGCCGAGGTCTTGATACACGAGGTCGAGGTAGCTGATCGATTGATCCACGATGACGCGCCAGAGCCGCAGTGTCTCCGCGTCACCGGATTGCAAGGCGACGACTCGCGCACGTGAACGCTCCTTGAACGACTCGTCGGCGTCGAACTTGGCGCGGGCCTCTTTGTAGAAACTGTCGAGGTCACCGATCGAGAACGTCGCGCCGCCGGGGCCGCTGTCACGATCGAGCAGGTGTTCGATCAGCATCGCGAACGGCGTGCCCCAGTCGCCGACGTGATTGCGCGCGATGACGTGATGTCCCGCGAAGCGGTACATCCGCGCCAGGGCGTCGCCGATGACCGTTGAGCGAAGGTTGCCGACGTGCATCTCCTTGGCGACATTGGGCGCCGAGTAGTCGATCACGACGGTCTTGGGCGCACGCACCCGCTCGATCCCGAGCCGTTCGTCGCTGCGCAGGTTCGTCAATTGCGCCGCGAGGAACTGCGGTGTCAGCGTCAGGTTCAAGAACCCTGGTCCCGCGACCTCCACGGTCGCGACCGCGTCCAAATCGGCGTGCGCCACGATCGCTTCGGCGACGTCGCGCGGAGCGCGTCCGAGGCGCTTGGCGAGCGCCATGACGCCGTTGGCCTGATAGTCAGTGCGCTCCGACGTGCGAAGGACCGGGTCGGCGCCCACTTCGAGTGTGTCGAACGCGGATTGTAGGCGTGACTGGAGGGTGTCGTAGGTCGACGTCATGGGCTCAAGTCTCGCACCTCGTTCACGTCACCCGCGTCCACGAGGCGAAACGTCGCCGTGACGGACACGGCAGAATGGAGCCATGACCTCACTCAACTCCTTCGGCTCACAGATGACGCTCAACGTGCAGGGCCGCGAACTGACCTACTACTCGCTGCGCTCCGACGCCCTCTTGGCACTCGGCGTCGACCGACTGCCGTACTCGATCAAGGTGCTCTTGGAGAACCTGCTGCGACACGAAGACGGCGTCAAGGTCAACGCCGTTGACATCGAGGCACTCGCGCGGTGGGGCGAGAACCCGTCGCGTCACGGCGAGGCCGCCGGTGAGGACGCCAAGGAGATCGCCTTCACACCCGAGCGCGTCTTGATGCAGGACCTGACCGGCGTGCCCGCCGTCGTCGACCTAGCCTCGATGCGCGACGCCATCATCGCGCTCGGCGGGGATCCGAACAAGATCAATCCGCTCGTGCCGGTCGAGCTGGTCATCGACCACTCGGTGATCCTGGAGCGATCGGGCACCGCGCAGAGTTTCGATCAGAACGTCGTCATCGAGTACGAGCGCAACATCGAGCGCTACACGTTCTTGAAGTGGGCCCAGAGTTCGTTCGAGAAGTTCCGGGTCGTGCCCCCGGGCATGGGCATCTGTCACCAGGTCAACCTGGAGCACCTCGCGCGCGTCGTCTTCGAGCACGAGGGTGTCGCCTACCTCGACACGCTGGTCGGCACCGACTCGCACACGACAATGGTGAACGGCCTCGGCGTGCTCGGCTGGGGCGTCGGCGGCATCGAGGCCGAGGCCGGCATGCTCGGGCAACCGACCTCGATGTTGATCCCGCCGGTCGTCGGACTACGACTCTCCGGGGCGCCACGAGAGGGCGTGACGGCGACCGACGTCGTCCTCACGATCACCGAACTGTTGCGCAAGCACGGCGTGGTCGGCAAGTTCGTCGAGGCCTACGGTCCCGGCGTCACCTCGCTCTCACTCGAGACGCGTGCCACGATCGGCAACATGTCCCCGGAGTATGGCGCGACGTGCGCGATCTTCCCGATCGACCAACTGACGGTCGACTATCTGGCCTTCACCGGACGTTCCAAGGAGCAGCTCGCCCTGGTCGAGGCGTACGCCAAAGTGCAGGGCCTCTGGCACGACCACACCGCGACCGAGCCGATCTACTCCGAGTACGTCGAACTGGACCTGACGAGCGTCGAGCCGAGCCTGGCGGGACCGAAGCGCCCCCAGGACCGCGTGTCGCTCTCGGGCGCGCGCGGCGCCTTTCGCGACGCACTCGGTCGCGAACCCAAGGAGGTCCACGGCGAGGAGATGGCCGAGACACTGCGCGAGGGCGCGGTCGTCGTCGCGGCGATCACGTCGTGCACGAACACGTCGAATCCGTCAGTCCTCGTCTGTGCCGGGCTCGTCGCTCGACGTGCGGTCGAACTCGGACTGAACGTCAAGCCATGGGTGAAGACGTCGCTCGCGCCGGGCAGTCGGGTCGTCATGGACTACCTGGAGCGCGCCGACCTGGTGAAGCCACTCGACGCACTCGGTTTCTACCTCGCGGGCTACGGCTGCACGACGTGCATCGGCAACACCGGTCCGCTGTTGGCTGGGGTCTCGGAGGCCGTCAACGAGCACGACCTCTCGGTCGTGTCGGTGCTCTCGGGCAACCGGAACTTCGAGGGCCGCATCCACCCCGACGTGAAGCAGAACTTCTTGGCCAGTCCCCCGCTCGTCGTCGCCTACGCGCTCGCCGGCACGATGGACATCGACCTCGCGAACGAGCCGCTGGGCATCGGCACCGACGAAAAGCCCGTCTTCTTGTCCGACCTCTGGCCGAGTGACGCCGACGTGGCTGAGGCCGTGCGCGCGTCGATCACGCCGGCGATGTTCGAAGAGCGCTACGCCAGCGCCTTCAGCGGCGACGAGCGTTGGCAGCAGGTGCCGACGACGAACGCCGTCACCTATGACTGGGACCCCAAGTCCACCTACGTGAAGCTCCCGCCGTACTTCGACGGTCTCACGATGGAGCCCGGCGTCGTCACGGACTTCTCCGGCGCGCGCGTCCTGGCCAAGCTCGGCGACTCGGTGACGACCGACCACATCTCACCGGCCGGGAACATCCGCGCCTCCTCGCCGGCCGGTCGCTACCTGATCGACGGCGGCGTCGCCCAGGCCGACTTCAACAGCTACGGCACGCGCCGCGGGAACCACGAGATCATGGTGCGCGGCACGTTCGCGAACATCCGCATCCGCAACCAGATGGCGCCGGGTACTGAGGGCGGCGTCACGATCAAGTTGCCCGAAGGTACCGAGATGTCGATCTTCGATGCCGCGATGGCCTATCAGGCCGAGGGTACGCCGCTCTTGATCATCGCCGGCAAGGAGTACGGCACCGGATCGAGTCGCGACTGGGCCGCGAAGGGCACGAAGTTGCTCGGCGTGAAGGCCGTCCTCGTCGAGAGCTACGAGCGCATCCACCGATCGAACCTCGTCGGGATGGGCGTGCTGCCGCTGCAGTTCCTCGCCGGTGACAGCGCCGAGACCTACGGCCTCGACGGCACCGAGACGTTCGCCATCTCCGGACTCGACGCATTGAACCGCGGCGAGACCGTGGCGACGGTGGCACTGAGCGCGACGCGCACGAACGGCGAGGTCGTGCACTTTGACGTGCGACTGCGCATCGACACACCCACCGAAGCCGAGTACTTCCGCCACGGCGGCGTGCTGAACTTCGTGCTGCGACACCTCGCGACGAGCTAGCTCCTCGTCGCGGCCTCAGCCGCCACCGCGGCGGCGTCCGTGCTGTCGAAGAGTTTGATGCTCTTGATCGCGGCGTTCGACGACTTCTTGAGGCGTTCCTTCACGTTGTCGTTGGCGCGCGAGAAGGCGATGGAGATCTTGTCCTTGTCGAGGTCGGCCACGACCTGGGCCAGCGCACTCATCCCGGTGTAGTCGATGTCGGCGATCGCGACGGCGTCGATGATGACGTGTTGGGTCGCGGGCTGTTTCGCGAGCTCATCGTGCATCTCGCGCCGGAAGATGCCCGCGTTGGCGAAGAACAGCTCCTCGCCGAAGAGCAGCGCGAGGATGTGATCGACCCGCTCGACGCCCTCCTCTTCTTCCGGTTCCCAACTCGTCGTGCCGTTACGCCGACCGAGCTCGACCATCCGCGGGCGAGCCGAGCGCCAGGTCTGATCGAGGATGGCGAGTCCGACCGCTATCGCGAGACCCTGCTCGACGCCGATGAAGATCACGCCCAACGCTGAGACCAGCGCCAACGCGAACTCGTAGCGGCTCGACGAGAGGATCTTTCGGAACTGCGCGACCTTGATGAGTCGCCCCCCAACGAAGAGGAGCACCCCGGCCAGCGCGGCCAAGGGGATCATGTGGGCGAACTTGGCGAAGGGCGACAGGACCAGCGCGCCCAAGCCCGCGACGACCAGGACCAGCTTGGTGCGGCCACCGGCGAGTTTCGTCACCGTCGTGCGTGCGGGGCTGGCATTCACGGGGAACGACCCGACGAGCCCGCACGCGACGTTCGCCAAGCCAATGCCCACGAAGTCGCGACTGATGTTGTCGGCGATCGCCAAGTCATCGGCGGTCGTGCGGCAGGTCGCGGCGCTCTGGCTGAGGATGACGATGACCAACGTGAGCGCCGTCGTGGCGACGGTCCCCCACTCCGATCCACTCAACCAATGCAGACGCCAGGTCGGAAGTCCCGCGCTCACGGTGCCGAGCTGTTGGACCCCATGACTCGCGAGCGACGCGGTGGCGGTGATGATCGTCGCGGCCAGGACCGCGGCGAGTGCCCAGGGCAGTTTGGCGTTGATCTTCTCACCGACGACCATGACGACGAGCGTGCCCACGGCGATGATGATCGACCAGGTACTGACGTGACCGAACTGGTGACTGATCCACAGAAGTCGCGAGATGAAGGACTCACCGCCCGACGGGACGCCGAGTACCCGGGGCAGTTGGTGGGTGATGATGATGACGCCGATGCCGGCCATGAAGCCTGCGACGATCGGCAGTGACAAGAAGTCGGCGAGCCAGCCCAGTTTGAGCAGACCGATGAGCATGACGATGAGTCCCGCCACGACGGCGGTCGCGGCGACGAGCTCCATGTACTCGGGCGACGACGCCGGTGCGAGGCGCAGCAAGGCCACCGCGAACAGTGGCGCGATCGTCGAGTCGGCGCCGACCGAGACGATGGGATTCGATCCAATCGCGAAGAAGACCAGGGTGGCCGTGATGAACGCGATCATCGCGGTGAAGGCCGGGACACCCGCGAGTTGTGACGTCGCGAGTTGTTCAGGTATCGCAATTGCGAGCAGTGTGATGCCAGCGAGGAACTGCGCGGGGAAGTTGGCTCGCGTGAGACCGAGGAAGATCTGATGGAGACCTGTGGGGACCTGACGTTGCGCAATCGGTGTTCGTTGCGTGTCGGGCGCGGAATCCATAGCGACACATTAGGACTGTGCCACTGTCGTTAACTGGTGATGACGACCTTGAAGCCCTCGGCCATCCGACCCTTGCCCATGCCCGCGTTCTTCGCGACGCTGTGGGCCCACTCCTTCAGCATCTTCTTCAGACCTTTGTTGTCGCCGACTTGTGAGACGTGACGCTTCAGCGCGGCGTGCTTGTACTTGAAGCGCTTCGTGATGTCGACGACCATCGTGGCGTTGCTGCCACTCAGCCACACGAGCGGCACCGTGTGCGGCGTGAGACCTTCGCGCAACAGTTCGGGGAAGGCGTGGGGGTTGCGGGCGTCGGGATAGACCGCGCGCATCGTCGCCTCGCCCGAGGCCATGTGATCCGGATGACTCGCGCGCATGCGCTCCCAGTTGCGTTCGGGGCTCTGGGTTATCACGAGGTCCGGACGGTGCGTGCGGATGACGCGCGCGATTTCACGACGGAGCAACAACGTGGGTTCCACTTGGCCGTCGGGCCAGCGCAGGAATGTGATATTCGTCACTCCCACTTCGCGACCGGCAGCGCGCTGCTCGGTTTCTCGAATCTCTGATCTTTCCTCACGGGTGAGCGTGGATCCGTCGCCACCGGCATCACCCGACGTGACGAGGCAGTACGCAACATCGACGCCCTTGGCGGTCAATGTTGCAATCGTTCCGGCACTGCCGAAATCGACATCGTCAGGGTGAGCAACGACAACGAGGGCGCGTTTGATGGACTTGTCGTACTTGAAGACCGGCAACGCGCTCTTCTTGCTCACAGTACTGAGTCCTCCCTGGTCGGATCCCAGCTGGCCAGGTCCTTCAAGTGTGGGTCGTTTGAAAAGACCTCCACAATCGGCCGCTTGAGTCCAAGACGGCGCATGATTATTTCAGCCTCAATAATTTGGTTCCACAGTAACAAAGAGACCACAACGCCGGTGGAGCCGGCGCGGGCGGTGCGTCCGGAGCGGTGGAGATAGGCCTTCTGGTCCTCCGGGGGGTCGAAGTGGATAACGCAGTCGACTGCGTCAATGTGCAGTCCCCGGGCGGCCACGTCGGTCGCCACCAGGACGGCCAGGCGGTCGCCGGAGAAGTCCGCCAGCGCCTTTTCGCGCTGGCTCTGGCGCAGGTCACCGTGGATGGCGGCGGCGTCGACGCCCTCTTTTTGGAGCTGCTCGACCAGTCGGTCAGCCCCCCGCTTGGTGCGACAGAAGATCAAGGTCTTGCCGAAGGAGGAGCAGATCGTCGCGGTGACCTTGATCCGGTCCATCTGATGGACGTTCAAGAAGTGGTGCACCATCAGCGACACCGTCTGGGAGTCGCTCGTGACCTCGTGGAAGACCGGGTCCGTGAGGTAGCGCTTCACGAGGCGGTCGATGGCACCGTCGAGAGTGGCCGAGAACAGCAGCGTCTGGTGCGGCCGTTCGGCGATGCGCCGAAGGACCCACTCGACCTGGGGCATGAAACCCATGTCGGCCATGCGGTCCGCCTCATCGAGCACCAGGACGTCGAGGTTCTCGACGTTGACCTCACCGCGGTCACCGAGGTCGATCAGGCGTCCCGGGGTCGCGATGATGACGTCACAGCCCTTGCGCAACGACTTCACCTGGCGTTCGATGTCGGCGCCACCGTAAACGGCGTTCACGTGCAGTCCCAACGCGTTGCCCAGAGGCTTGAGCACCTCGTGTACCTGGACCGCGAGTTCTCGCGTCGGCAACAGCACCAGCCCTCGGGGCCGCGCCGGGCCACCGTCTTTGGTCTTGAAGGTCTCGCCCGCGGAGATGCGCTGGAGCATGGGCAGGCCGAAGCCGAGCGTCTTGCCTGAGCCGGTCTTGGCTTTTCCGCAGACGTCGCGACCGGCGAGCGCATCACTGATCGTGAGGGCCTGGATCGGGAAGGCCGTCGTGATCCCCTGCTCGGAGAGCACGGCGACGAGTTCCGGGAGGACTCCCAACTCGGCGAATGTCTTATTGGTGGCGTACGAATCCGGCGCTGACGGCACGGATTGATTGATTTCACTACTCACGGGACTACGACGTTTCTCGGTCGGACCCGGAACCGGCGTAAGAAGGAGTGGGCCCAAGCTCAATTCCTAGAGCTTCTCCACCATCCTACGACATAATGTTGGAAAATCCGCGTTCACAAGGAGAATGACCCATGGCACGACTGGAAATCGGCGCAAAAGCACCGGCGTTCTCACTTCCCAATCAGTCCGGAAAGAGCGTCGCACTGAAGGATTTCGCAGGTGAGCGATTCGTCATCTACTTCTACCCCGCCGATGACACCCCCGGTTGCACCAAGGAGGCCTGCCAGTTCAACGACGGCCTTTCGGCTTTTCGCACACTCGGCGTGAAGGTACTCGGTGTCTCACCGGACAACGCCGAGCAGCACGTCGCCTTTCGAAAGAAATACGGGCTGCGCTTCGATCTCTTGAGCGACCCCGAGAAGAAGGTCATGGAGAAATACGGCGCCTACGGCGAGAAGATGATGTACGGCAAAAAGGTGACCGGGGTGATCCGCTCGACATTCGTGGTCGGACCGACGGGCAGGATCGAACACGCGTGGTACGGCGTGCGCGCCGACGGACACGCCGACAAGGTCCTCGCCACGTTGTCGAACTAGGCGGCCTCTCGTTTGACCGTGCGCCAGCGGTGCCAGATCGCGTAGGCCAACACGAGCACGACGAGCGCGATGATCGGGTACTCCGAGGCGTGGAAATCACCGCTGACGTGTTTCCAGTTCGATCCGGCCGCGTAGCCGAGTCCGGCGAGCAGCGCGACCCACACGGCCGATCCGATAGTCGTTAGCACCGCGAAGCGCGCGCGGTTCATCTCGGCCATGCCCGCGGGCACCGAGATGAAACTGCGCACCACGGGGATCACGCGACCGACCACGACCGACCACGAGCCGTAGTGCTCGAACCACACCTCGGCGCGGTCGAGATCTTTCGTCGAGAGCAAGAGCCATTTGCCCCATCGTTCGACGATCGTGCGTCCGGCGCTGCGTCCGACCTCGTAGGCAATGACCGCACCGACCAGTGAGCCCAGCGTGCCCACGACGATGACGCCCCATAACGAGAAGCGCACGTGACCAGTGACGGCCGTGGTGCACAGCGCGCCGGCGAAGCCGTACGCGACCTCCGACGGGATAGGGATGCACGCCGAAGAAAGGACCGAGAGGACGAATAAGGCAAAGTAGCCGTAGTGGGTGATGAAGGACTGCACCTCGTCATTCTTATCGGTGCGGCCTCGTGAGAGCGGATGGGCCAATGGGGCAAACTGATCGGGGGGTTACGAATGTCCGTGCCATCGATCGACGAACTCGACGCCGCGTGGCTGTCGCGCCAGCTCGGTGTCGACGGGGCGACGACCGTTGCCGTCAGTGCTGTCGGACAAGGCCAGGTCGCCAACTGCTATCGACTGACCATCCACCACGCGGCGGGAACGTCGAGCGTCATCGCCAAGGTGCCGTCGGAGAACGAAGTGAGCCGATCGACCGCGGCACTGCAACATCTCTATGAGCGCGAGATCTCGTTCTATCAACAACTCGCGCCACAGGTGGCGACGCGAACGCCACACTGTTATGTCGCCGAGCGCGACGACACCGACAACTTCTTGCTCCTCTTAGAAGACCTCAGCCCTTCGGCGGTCATCGACCAGTTCGTTGGTATCTCACTCGGCACGGCGCGTGCCGGACTCGCGGCCCTCGCTGGACTACACGGACCGACGCATGCTCGCACCGAGCTCCACGACGTCGCGTGGCTACGCGGCGTCAGCACCGAACTACGTCCGCTCTATGAATCGGTACTGCCGATCCTGTTCGACCAGTTCATCGAGCGCTACGCCTCGCGTCTCGATGACGAGTTGCGTGCGATGGTGCTCGCGTTGAAGGATCGTCTGTCGCTCTTCAGCGACTACGTGACGCCGTTTCCCTGTGTCACGCACGGAGACTTTCGCACTGACAATCTCCTCATCGACGCCTGCGACGGCGCGGTCGCTCTCGCCGTCGTCGATTGGCAGACCATCGGCGTCGGCAGTCCCTTCCTCGACGTCGCCTACTTCCTCACGACGAGCCTGTCGCCCGAGGACTGCGCCCGTGATGAGTTTGAGCTGCTGGACTATTACCTCGCCGAGATGCACGAGTACGGCGTCGATATTCCAATCGACGTGGCGCGTCACGAGTTCGCGCGGTACACCCTGCAGCCGATCGTCATGCTGGTTGCGGCGTCGGTGATCGTCGAACAGACTGAGCGCGGAGACGACATGTTTCTCGCGATGATCGAACGCGCCCTCATCGCGGCCACCCGCTGGGACGCGCTGAAAGAACTGGAGCGACGTGCTGTTAGCTGAAGACGACTACCCGCTCCATCAGACCGCGATGCCGCTCGCGCACGTGATGGACGGCCACCCCAACGCGTATGACCGTTTCTGGTTCAACGGATACGACGAGGAGTCGTACTTCGCCGTCGCGCTCGGCCTCTATCCAAATCGCGGCGTCATCGACGGCGCCTTCTCCGTCGTCCAAGGTGGACGTCAGTATTCGGTCTTTGCGAGTGAGGCACTGCAGGGCCGCGCGACCGCGGTCGGGCCGATCCGCATCGAGATCATCGAACCGATGCGAGTGAACCGCGTGGTCGTGGACGCGAGCGACCAGGGGCTGCGATGTGACCTCACTTACACGCGACGCACCGTCGTCTCCGAAGAGCCGAGGCAGACGATGCACGACGGGGCCAGGTTGTTCATGGATGTCACGCGCGCGACGCAACTCGGCACGTGGAGCGGCTGGATCGAGACACCGAACGGACGCCACGAGATTCGCGACGGCCTGCGCGGCACGAAGGATCGCTCGTGGGGCGTGCGGCCGATCGGCGAGCCGCTGCCCGGCGTCGAGAGTCACCGGGCACCGCAACTCGCGTTCTTCTGGGCGCCCGTGCATCTCGGCGACGGCGGCGTGCACTTCATGACGTTCGATGACGCGCACGGTCATCCGCTCAGTCGCTCGGCGGTTCTTCTACCGTGCGACGGCGCCGTCGAGATGACGCGCGGACTGCTGCACGTCGAGATGCAACGCGGCACGCGGTGGATGCGCGCGGCGACGCTGCAGATGGGCGAACGTGAGATCACGCTCACACCGCTGTTGCGATTCCAGATGCGCGGCGCCGGCTACGGCCATCCGCAGTATGCCCACGGCCGCTGGCACGGCGGACCGATCGTGAGCAGCGAGCAACTGAGTCTCGAGTCGCTCGATCCACTCGACTTCGCGAACATCCACGTCCAGCACGTCGTGCGCGCCACCTGCGGTGATGAGACCGGGCTCGGCGTGCTCGAGCAGCTCGTCATCGGGCCCTACGAACCCAGCGGACTCCACGGACTGCTCGACGGCGCTCGGTAGCAGTCGCTAACTCTGGTGCTTCGAGCACCAGTACGTCGTTCGGCCACCGATCGTCTCGATGAGCATCGGCGCACCGTCGCGCGGACAGAAGGCACCAGGGTAGCGACCCTCCATGTGATCGCCGAGGTGTGATCCCCCGCGACGCTGGAGCGTGCGCATTGTTTGCGTGAGGGCCTTGTAGAGCGCGGCGCGTTGCTCGATGCTCAAGAGTCCCGCCGGTGTCCGAGGATCGATACCGGCGCGAAAGAGCATCTCATCGGCCAGCAAGTTCCCGACACCGGCGACCGACGACTGATCCATCAATCGCGCCTTGATCGCCGGACCGTCTCCTCGCGTGCGCACGACCTCGTCGAATTGCTTTCTCGTGAGGGTCAAGGCGTCGGGCCCGAGTTCGTTCAAGTCCGGCGCGATCTCGAAACGACCGAGGCGACGCGGATCATGCAGGATCAACTTTCGCCCATCGGCGAATTCGAGACCGCCGCGGATCCACTCGCTCCGGTACGTGTGGGGACCGTAGAACAGTCCATCGACGCCGGCGTCGCCGTCGATCAGCAACACACCGGTCATTCCGAAGCGCATGCCCAGGCGAACACCGTCGGTGTCGAGGAGTAAGAGCTTGCCGCGACGGTCGGTGCCCGTGATCGTGAGGCCCTTGACGGCCCTCGCCCAGGCGCCGACGCTGGTCAGTTTCTTCGCGGCGAGTGCGTCGGCCCAACCTCGTGTGATCGTCGCGCCGACGACCCGATCGGCAAGTCGTCGGTAGGACTCGATTTCGAGAATCTCTGGCACGCGGCGAGCGTACCTTTAAATCGATCGTGAATCGTCGTCGGTAAGGTTGTGCAATGGCACTCGAGAAGCCGCAGTGGAAAGAACTCTTCAGTGAAGTCGTGACGTCGGGGCTGTGCACCGGATGCGCGGCCTGCGTCGTCGCGTGTCCCCACCCGGTCCTCGACTACGAGACGGACAACGGCGTCTACCGGCCGTTCCACCTCGACATCGACGGCGGACCGGATGACTGCACGCACGGCCAAAAGGGCTGCACCATGTGCACCAGGGCCTGTCCTCGCTTTCGCAATTGGGAGTCCGAGATCGACACGCATAAGTTCGCGCGCGAACGTACCGACGACGAGGTCTGGGGCATCGGCGACGTCCTCTTGGCGCGCGCCACCGATGAGTCACTCGTCGAGAACGGACAGGACGGCGGCTTCGTCTCGGCGCTCCTGATCTACGCGTTGGAGAACGACGTCATCGACGCGGCGCTGGTGAGCGGGCTTGAGGGCGACGGCTCGACGTGGCGCGCGGTCCCCCAAGTGGCGCGCACCCGACACGACGTGATCGAAACGGCGAAGTCCCGCTACACCTACAGCGCCAACTTGCTCGCCTACCCCGAGGCCGCCGACGGCGGCGCCGAGCGGATTGCCCTCGTCGGCATGGGGTGCATGGCGTCGGCACCCGGTGCCATGCAGTCGCGCAAGGCGGGCAAGCTCGCACGACGCCTGTGTCTCACGATCGGACTGATGTGTTCCAAGACGTTCGACGACTCGATCTTCGAGGAACTCTTCGAAGCGAATTACGGCATCAAGCGCGCCGACATCTTGAAGATGAACATCAAGGGTGTCTTCCAGATCTGGACGACCGACGGCAACTTCCACGAAGTGCCATTGAAAGAGGCCCACGCCTACACGCGCGAAGGCTGCAAGCAATGTCCGGACTTCGCCGCCGAGCACGCCGATATCTCGACCGGCGGGATCGGCGCGTTCGGCGACTGGACGTTGGTGATCGTGCGCACGGATCAGGGTCGTGAACTCATCACCGCGATGAAAGAACGAGGACTGATCGACACTCGGCCGGGTGATGACGATCCCGGCGCGGTCGCGCTGTTGCATAAGTTGGCGGTCGTCTCGCGCAAACGTTGGCCCGAAGCCGCCGCACCTGGTCCGCGACGGATCCCTGTCGTCATCAAGTAATCGCCAGTTAGCGTAGGTTCGTGCCTCCTCGCCCCACGTTCACGACCATCTTGTTAGTGCGCCACGGCGTCACGGCGACGACGGGCATCGTCTTGCCGGGACGAGCACCGGGGCTGCACCTCTCGGAGCGTGGCATCGCCCAAGCCGAGCAGGTCGCCGTTCGACTGGGCGAACTACCGCGCAAGCCCGTCGCGCTCTACGTCTCGCCACTGGAGCGCACACGTGAGACAGCCGCACCGATCGCGAAAGCGCTGCACCTGCGCCCGACGTACGAGCGAGGATTACTGGAGTGCGACTTCGGTCTCTGGACCGGCAAGAAACTGCACCTGCTCGCCAAGAAGCCGGAGTGGCGCGCCGTCCAACACGCGCCGAGCACGTTCCGATTCCCCGAGGGCGAGTCGTTCACCGAGATGCAGCTTCGGATCTGGACGACCCTCGAACGCATCGCCGCCCAGCATCGCAATCGCACCATCGTCGTCGTGAGCCACGCCGATCCGATCAAGGCCGCCGTCACCTACGCCCAAGGCGTGCCGCTGGACCTCTTCCAGCGAACCGTCATCTCCACCTGTTCGATCAGCGCCATCGGTTTCACGAACGCGACGCCCGTCGTATTGAGCGTCAACAACACCGACTCACTGAAGGACCTGGCGCCCTCGTGAACTACGTCTTCGCCAATCCCGACAAAGTGATGGTCGGCGTGCGCGGCGAGGTGGGCAATCGACTCTTCTTGCTCCAAGCGCGCGAGGGTCGACGACTCGTCATCGTGAAGTGCGAGAAACAACAACTGGCTGCCCTCGCCGAGTGGCTCGCCCAGGTGATCGCGACCATGGGTCGTCCGGCACATCTCCCGGACGACCTCGCACTCGAGCCGGAGTACGAAGCTGACTTCGTGGCGGGCGATATCGCCGTCGCGCTCGATGAAGAGGCCCAGAGCATCGAGGTGACGTTCGAGTCCTTGGAGGGCGAGGATGAACTGGTACTGACCTTGACGCGCGAATGGGCTGGCGGCCTCGCCATCGCCATCGCTCGACTGGTCGAGGCCGGACGTCCGACGTGCCCGCTGTGCGGCGGACCGCTCGATCCCAAGGGCCACGACTGTCCGCGCACGAACGGCCACGCGCCCCCGATCCGGTAGTGCGATGAACCGCGACGAGCAACAGACGCTGCTGTCCAAGGGTTCGATAGAAGTCGAAGGTCGCGTCGTCGCGTCCTCCAACCAAGCGCTGTTGGTCACCGTCACGCTGGACGGCATCGAGGCGCAGGCCTGTTACAAGGCCGAGGCCGGCGAGCGACCGCTCTGGGACTTCCCCGACGGACTCTGGCGTCGCGAGGTCGCGGCCTATGAACTCGACGTCGCGCTCGAATCCGACCTCGTGCCCACGACCGTCGGTCGCGAGGACGGCCCCTTCGGCATCGGCTCGTTGCAGTGGTGGGTCGATGACAACGAGGAAGATCACTACTTCACGTTGCGCGATCATCCCGAGTTCCGCGACTGGTTCGGTGAGCTCGCGGCCTTTGACGTCGTGGCGAACAACGCCGACCGAAAGTCCGGTCACGTGCTCTATGACGGGGAACGCTGTTGGGCGATCGACAACGGCCTGTGCTTCCACGAACAGGACAAACTGCGCACCGTCATCTGGGAGTACGCCGGACTCGAGGTGCAAGAACACCTGCTCGAGCGCATCAGTCGCTTCGCGAGCGGCGAGACGGGCCGCGTCGGTGAGTGGCTCAATCCGATCGAGTTGGCGCTCGCCCAACACCGCGCCCACGCCCTCGTCGAGAACGCCACCTATCCGGTGCCCGATGAGGACTCGGACTGGCCGCCGTATCCGTGGCCGCTGATCTAAATCGCGGCCACGACATCGCCGTCGTAGTCCGAGACACCGGATTCGAGTAGTCCGAACGTGAGGACGGCGCCGACGCCGAAGAATCCCGCAGCCCACCAGAAGGCGACGGCGTAGCCGTGAAGGGTCGCGAGCACCGCAGCGTTATGCGCCGCGCCACGCGTCGTCGACAACCGATCGATGCCATTTGCACGTGCCGTCACTGAGACCGCGATTGTGTTCAAGAGCGCCAGACCGACTGAACCACCGATCTGCTGCGTGGTGTTCACCAGCGCGGACGCGGCGCCGACGTCGCTGTCGCGAACGCCCGCGGTCGCGCTTGCGATCGCGGGCGCGAAGATCAACCCGAGTCCGAGGCCCGTCACGATGAGGCCGGGCATCACGTTCGAGAAGTAGTCGGCGCTCGGCGTCAACCGGGTGAAGAGCACCATCCCCATCATCGAGAGCACCATGCCCGTCGGGATGAGCGGACGCGGTCCGCTCACGGCCAGCAGGCGTGCGCTCGCGATGGTCGCCGAGAGTGCGATGGCGCCGACGAGTGGCAAGAACGCGACGCCGGTGCGAAGCGGCGAATAGCCCAAGGTCCCCTGCAGGTAGTACGCGAGGAAGAGCGATATTCCGAAGATACCGATGCTGGTGAGGAAGAGCGCCACCAGTGACCCGCCGCGCACGCGGTTGATCAGCAGTCGAAGCGGTAACAGTGGATTCTTGGAGCGCTGTTGCCAGCGCACGAAGGCGACGAGCAGCGCCACGCCGATGACGAGACTCCCCCACGTGATCCAGTTACCCCAACCGGTGTTGACCGCGTGGGCGAATCCGTAGACGACGAGGAAGAGACCGCCGCTGCCGAGCAGTGTCCCCAGGACGTCCAGGTTCGCCGTGTCCGCACGCTTTCCGCCCGCGACGAACAGCGTGACGCCGACGATCGCGATCGCCGCGAAGAAGAGATTGATGAAGAGACACCATCGCCACGTCGCCCACTGCGTCAAGGCGCCACCGAGCAACAATCCGATCGCGGCACCCGAGGCGCCGATCGCGCCGTAGATGGAAAAGGCCTTCGCGCGTTCCTTGGGATCACTGAATGTCGTCGAGAGTGCCGCGAGCGCCGCCGGTGCCAGAACCGCGCCGAAGACGCCCTGGACGGCACGCGCGGTCACCAAGGTCGAGAAGCTATGCGCCGATCCGCCGAGTGCCGAAGCGACGGCGAAGCCCGCGAGTCCGACGTAGAGCGACGTACGTCGTCCCCACATGTCCGACAGACGACCGCCAACCAAGAGCAGCGAACCGAAAGAGAGCGCGTAGGCCGTGATCACCCACTGGCGATTGGCGAGCGAGAAGTTCAGATCACGTTGCGCGTGCGGCAAGGCGATGTTGATCACCGTCGCGTCGAGCGCCACCATCAGTTGCGTGATGCTGAGGACCCCGAGCGCCCACCACCGGCGGTCCGAGATCACGGGGCTGCTCATTGTGCCACCAGCCTAAATAATGAAGCCCGGCAGATGGGGAACGACACGAAACCTCGTTGAAGGTCTCGTGTCGCCAATGATTGGTTAGTTTCGTGCCTTCAAGGCGGCGATGAGTGCGGGCAGGACCTTGTGGACGTCGCCCACGATGCCGAAGTCCGCGATCTGGAAGATCGGCGCGTCCGGGTCCTTGTTGATGGCCACGATGTTCTTCGAACCCTTCATGCCGACCATGTGCTGGGTCGCCCCGGAGATACCGCACGCGATATAGACCGTCGGCTTGACGGTCTTGCCGGTCTGTCCGACCTGGTGTGAGTAGGGCACCCAGCCGGCGTCGACGATCGCGCGACTCGCGCCCGCGGCACCGTTCAGTAACTTCGCGGTCTCTTCGATCAACGCGTACTTGTCGGCCTCGCCGAGTCCTCGACCGCCGGAGACCACGACCGCGGCCTCTTCGAGCTTCGGTCCGACACGCTCTTCGACGTGCGTGGCGGTGATACTCGCCGTGCCTTCGGAGCCGATGTCGCCCACGGGTGCTGCGGCACGTGATGCGGGCGCACCGCCGCTCGCTTCGGCGACGAAGGACTTCGCGCGAATCACGTAGATCCCCGGACCCTCGCCGGTGAAATGAGCCTTGACGGTCTGACTGCCGCCGAAGATCGGGTGCTCGGTGACTAGACCGCCGTTGTCACTGAGACCGGTGATGTTGGTCAGCACCGGTCGGTCGAGGCGCGCCGACAGGCGTCCCGCGATGTCACGACCGTCGTAGCTGGTGGGGATGAGGATGGCGTCGGGCACGCCGGCCGAGGCGACCAGCGCGTGAATCGCGGAGGCGACCGGCACACCCGGGAGCGCCGAGCCGAGATCGCCGACGTCATAGAGCGTCGTCGCGCCGTACTCGCCGGCCACGGTCGCGAGCGCGGCGTCGCCGCCCCACGTGATGGCCGACAGCGTGGCACCGAAGCTGCGCGCCTGGGTGAGCAGTTCGAGTGAGGTGGTCGTGAACGAACCGTTCGACGGTTCTGCGACGACCCAGATGTGTGACAGTGCCATGGTGACTCCTAGAGGACCTTGATCGATTCGAGGAAGCCGACGATGCGCTCGGCACCGTCGCCCTCGTCCACGTACTTCTCACCCGCGGCGCGCGATTCAGCGACGACGACGTCGGTGATCTCTTGACGAGCGCCCGCCGGACCGGTCTGGTCACCGAGGGCGAGATCGGCGACAGACAGCACCTCGAGCGGCTTGGATTTGGCGGCCATGATGCCCTTGAACGAGGCGTAGCGAGGCTCGACGACGCCGGCGGTGACGGTGACGAGCGCCGGCAGCGGCGCGGTCACCTCGTCGTAGCCGGCCTCGGTCTGTCGCTCGACCTTGACGTTGCCGCCCTCGATCGTGACGGACTTGGCGAAGGTGATCGACGGCAGTCCCAGGAGTTCAGCGATCTGGACCGGCGTGGTGCCGGTGTAGCCATCGGAGGACTCGGTCGCGGCGAGGACCAGATCCGCGCTCTCACGCTTGATGACCGCGGCCAGCACCTTGGCGGTGCCCAGCGCGTCGGTGCCACGCAGGGCGTCATCGCTCACGATGACGGCCTTGGCGGCGCCCATGGCGAGGGCGTTGCGCAGTCCCGCGACGTCGGCGGCCGATCCCATGGAGACGACCGTGACCTCACCGGTGCCGGCCGTGTCGACCAACTGCAGGGCCATCTCGACGCCGTAGGTGTCGGCCTCGTCGAGGATCAACTTCCCCGAACGATTGAGATTATGAGCAGCATCCAGCGACTGCGGCGCGGCCGGGTCGGGGATCTGTTTTACGCACACGACGATATTCATGTGCCTCAATCTAGGCGATTATGAGGCGGCGTCCTTCGGGGTCCCCCTCGTCACGACCGTCCGTGCGAGCGCCGGATCATCCGTGATGATGCACGCCACATCGAGCGCCGTCATGCGCTCGAGATCGAGCTCGGCGTTCACGGTCCAGACGTTCACGTCAAGGGCCAACGCGGCCGCTCGTTCGACGACGGCGGCACTCACGGTCGAGAAATGTGGGTTCACCGCGTTGAAGCCGAGCACGTGCGCCTGGACGAGTGCGTCACCGACTTCGACGTCCCACAAGAGCCACGCAACATTGAGGTCGCGGTTCAGCGATCGAACGAGCGCGCACGTCGCAAGATCGAAGCACGAGATGACGACCCGGTCAGTACGCCGTGCCTCATCGATGGTGTGGAGGACCTGCCGGGCCAGGTCACCAGATTCGTCGTAGTGCTCGCCCGGGCCCCGTCCGTTCTTGATCTCCACGTTCACGGTGACGCCGTCGAGGCTTTCCAGGGCGTCGTCGAGCGTCGGGATGTAGTCCGGCAGAGCCGAACGCGGGCTCTCGGCGATTGCCCGGCCCCCCACGTTCGCGTCGTGATGCACGACCAAAACACCGTCGTTGGTTCGCCGAACGTCCAGTTCGACGCCGTCGACCCCTAGGCTGACTGCTGCTGCAAATGCCCCAATGGTGTTCTCGCGCTCGGTCACATGCAGTCCACGGTGCGCGAAGACGTCAATCACCCGATGAGTTTGTCAGGTGCGAACGGAATTACACGAGCGTTATATCGTTTATTCGCGAATCCGCCCTTGTATTGCGGTTACAAATTCGTTAAAATTTGACTCCCACCACCGCCGATTTCTCGCGAAATTGCAGTGGAATTACCCCCCACCTTAAGGATTTGAAATGTCGTTGATTTGGAACCGTACGCACGCCTGGGATGACGCTGACTGGCGTTCGAACGCCGCGTGTCGCGACACTGAACCCGAACTGTTCTTCCCTATTGGCACGACCGGCATGGCGACCGATCAGATCGAGTCGGCCAAGCGCGTCTGTCACAACTGCGACGCACAGAAGGCCTGTCTGGAGTTCGCCCTCGCGACGAACCAGGAGTCCGGTGTGTGGGGTGGCACGACCGAAGACGAGCGCCGCAAGCTGCGCAAGCAGTGGTTGGCCGCGCGTCGTCGCGCGCAGTCTCTCTAGGGCTTCGCGTTGAGCGGGACGGCGACTCGCACGTACGTCCCTCCGCCGTCGGAGTAGTTCACACTTTTCATCTCGATCGTCCCGAGCAACTGCGCACGGATGATGTCGCGCACGATCGACAGTCCCAGGCTCTTGGGTACTTCGAGCGAGAACTCATCGCCGAGGCCGCGACCGTTGTCACGAATCTCCGCGACGGCGAACCCGTCCTCCAGCGACAGGTTCAACGTCACCACGCCGACCTGATCGTTGTTCGCTCCGCCGAAACCGATGAATGCGTGTTCCACCGCGTTGGTGAGTAGTTCAGCGAGCGCGACGGCCAATGGTGTCGCGAGGTCCGTCGACAAGATGCCCAGAGTGCCGTTCACGACGATCTCGACCGGGTGAAGGGCGAGGACGGTGTCTTCGACCAAGAGCACGAGTGATCGCACGATCTCGTCGAAGACCACTTCCTCGCCGGGCTCTCGACTGAGGACCTCGTGCACGACGGCGATGGACCGGACTCGGCGTTCCGCCTCGCCCAGGGCGATGCGCGTCTCGGGCTCGTCACTGCGTCGGGCCTGGAGTCGCAGGAGCGACGAGATGGTCTGCAGATTGTTCTTCACGCGGTGGTGCACCTCTCGGACTGCCGCTTCCTTGTTGAGCACGAGTCGATTCAACTGCCGCAGGTCCGAGACGTCACGCAGTAGCGTGACGACGCCAGTGACGAGACCGTGCTCGAGCAGCGGCACGCAGTGAAAGAGGATCGCCACGTCCTGTCCGCGGTCGATCTCTTCCATCGCCGGAATCGCGTACTCCAGCGAGCGCTCGACGCTGCGAACGCGCAGTCCCAGTTCGGTGAGGGTCGAGCCCTCGGCCGGTGCGTAGATGCCCATGCGGTGCAGGGCGTTCGCCGCGTTTGGCGTCGCGAACTCGACACGTCCGTCACCGTCGATCAAGATGATCCCGTCGCCGACACGCGGAAGGCCCGGTCCGGCGACGCCCTCTTCACGGAACGGGAACGTCGAGTCCGCGACCATGACGCAGAGCCGTTCGAAGATCGACAGATAGGCCTGCTCGTACAGCGAGGCCGGACCGCGCAAGGGCCCCTGGAGGCGAACCATGACGGCCACCACGCGTCCGTCGAAGCGCACCGGCACGCACCACACCGGGATCACGTCGTCGATCGCCTCGACGTTGACCTCGCCGATGATCCTCGTGCCGCTCTCGAAGGCCAGGTGCACGAGCGGCCAGGACGTGGCGTCGTGCGTCGTGCCGACCAGGTCGTCATTGATCATGGTCGAGCGGTTATTGGGGCGCATCTGGCCGAGTACCACGAAGCCCGAGTCGGCCTTCTCCGGTCCGTCGACGCGCGCCATCAACAACATGTCGGAGAACGAGAGGTCGGCCAGCAGCGACCACGAGGCCGTGAGTCGCAACAGGTGATCGATGACCGGATCGGTCAGCGACGTGCGAAGGTCGGCGAGTTCGGCGAGCGTCGCCACTAACTCGCTCGCAGCGGGATCATCGTGCGCTGACGACCGCTGTAGGAGGCGACCTCATGCACGCCGCGCGCCTCCAACATCGTGGCCAACTCATCGGCCCTCGAGCCGACGCGCTCCAGCGAATGTGCGTCACTCGCGGTCGTGAAGGTGAGACCCTTCGCCACGAGGCGGTCGAGGAAACCTTCGGACGGGTACTGCTCCTTGACCGGCTTCGTCCATCCGGCCGACGAGCACTCCATCGAGAGGTCGGACGTCGCGGCCGACTCGGCCATGGCGTCCCACCAGTCGCCGGGGTCTGACGCGATGTAGCCCGCGACCTTTATGAGGTCCGGGTGCGCGAGGACGTCGACGGCGTTCGATGCCGCGAGCTCCTCGAGGGCGCGCGCGTAGTCGGCCCAGCACTGGTCGACGTCGCGCACCGTCCACTCGTGGGCGTGCGTCGGCACGTCGTAGTCGTCGAACTGCCACGTGCCGAGCCAGTGGACCGAGCCGATCAGTACGTCAAAGGGGTACTGCGCCAGCAGCGGCGAGATGACGTCCATCTGATCGGCGTAGTAGTCGACCTCGAGGCCCACCTTGACGGGCAGCCCCTCGTCCTTGGCGCGCTGGGCGAGCGTCACGTACTCCTCGAGGGAGTTGCGCGCGTGATAGTCGAGGTACTCGGCCAGGACCGGACTGGTCGGCTCGTGGCCGTAGCGCAGCCAGAACGGACCGACGGCCGAGAGCACGTCGCGGAATCGACTGGTGTGTTCGGTGAGCGCCAACTCGGTCACGCCGTGGCGCGCCGCTTCGTCGCAGTAGTCGGCGATCTGGTCGAGTTTGAACCAGACCGAGGACTCCGAGTGGGGCCAGAGGTGCAGGTGGTAGTCGATCACCGCACGGCGCCCGTCAAACTCAAGCCGAGCCGAAACCGACGATGCGCTCGCTCGACGGAGAACCCAACTCCACGTAGGCGATCCTCGCGGCCGGCACGCCGACGCGGCGACCTTTGCGATCGGTGAGCCAGAGCACCGTGTCCTCGCCGAGGGCGGTCTCGATCTCCTTCATCACCTTCTCGCGCTTGGCGTCCTCGGGGAGAACGACCTCGATCTCCTTCATGGACTGCACGATGCCGATACGAACTTCCATCACTGCTCCTCTGCCACGTTGGCGACTCATCACATGCTAGAAGGAAGGGACTATATGGAGAACGTGACGGACCCCCCAATCTCGGATCGCAGTCGCCGCTGGGCCGCCACGATGGAGGGCTACGAGGGCGCGGCCGACGACGTCACCGTCGCCCACCGCGATTCCTCGGCGTCGATTGACGTCTCGAACGGCGCGTCGATGCTGCCTGGTTCGCTCACAGAGCGAGAAGAGCAACTCGACGGACTGCTCGCCGTGGGCGCGACGAGGAGTCACGGGGCCGGACACCGCGCCCGCGAGGAGGAGCCCGACGAGTTCCGCACCTGTTTCGAGCGCGACCGCGACCGGGTCTTGCACTCGAGCGCCTTTCGCCGCCTGGCCGGCAAGACCCAGGTCTTCGTCTTTCCCGATGACCACATGCGCACGCGCCTCACCCACGCCCTCGAGGTCGCCCAGGTCGCCACCGGCGTCGCGCGCGCCGTCGGACTGAACACCGCGCTGACCGAAGCGATCGCCCTCGGACACGACTGCGGTCACGGGCCCGGTGGCCACGCGAGCGAAGAGGCCCTCGATCCCTTCGTCGACGGCGGCTTCGACCACGCGCTCTGGGGTGCCGACGTGTCGCTCGTGAGCCTGAACCTCTGTGTCGAGACGCTCGATGGTATCCGCAATCACTCGTGGTCACGTCCGGCGCCCGCGACCCCCGAAGGCGAGGTCGTCAGTTGGGCCGACCGCATCGCCTACAGCTGTCACGATTTCGAAGACGCCGTCTCGGCCGGCATCGTGCACGCCGATGAGTTGCCGGCCTTCGTGCGCGAGCGCTGCGGCGTGCGACGGAGCCAACAACTGGGCTCGTTCATCAACGCCATGATCCGCACGATCCGTTCGACCGGCGTCATCGGCATGGACGCACGACATGCCGAAGCCCTCGCGGCCTTTCGCACCTTCAACTACGAGACCATTTACCTCCGCAGTGCGTCACGCCAACAGGCGTCGGCGGTCGTGGCGATGCTGCGTGCCCTCGTCGAGTATTTCGCGGTCCATCCGTCGTTGATCCCGGACGTCGTCGACGGCGACGAGGCGCTCGACAGTCCCGCGGTCGCGCTCGCGCTCAGCGTCGCCTACGTCGCGGGGATGACGGACCGATTCGCGTGCCGTTGCGCCGTCACGTTGCTCGACTGGCCCATCGATCAACTCCCGAGCGGTATCGATCGTTAGTTGTTGATGTTGACGAGCCCCGCCATTGGTGAGGGGCCGCCGCGCATCCACTCGAGACGAAGTTCGGTAATGCGAAGCGCCGAGTGCTCGTGGGTGAGGATCCAGAACTTCTCGTTCACGACCGCGTCCTCGACGGCCTTGGCGACGTCGGCGGCGTCGATGCCGGCGTTGACCAAGGCGGCGGCGATCTTCTTGATCTCTTGGCTGTCGGGGTTCTCGGCATAGCTCGCGAGTTCCTTGGGCATGTTTCGTTCGGACTCGAAGATCCGCGTGCGCACGAAGTTGGGACAGAGCACCGAGACGTGGACGTTCTTCCCGGTATTGGCCAACTCGTGGAAGAGCGACTCCGAGATGCCGACGACGGCGAACTTGCTGGCGTTATACGGTCCCATGCCGGCGACACCGACGAGTCCCGCTTCAGAGGCGGTGTTGACGACGTGACCCTCGTTCTGTTCGAGGAACAGTGGGATGAACGCATTCATGCCGTTGACCACGCCATCGAGATTCACGCTCATCACCCAGTCCCACACCTTCTTCGGTGTGCCAATGGTGGCGCCGCCGGCGACACCGGCGTTGTTGAAGATCACGTGGACGGCGCCGAACTCTTTGAGTGCCGCGTCACGCAGCGCCTCGACGTC
>CAWHVY010000010.1:0-152485 GCA_963832925.1 uncultured Acidimicrobiaceae bacterium
CCCTTTCAAGGTGGCGGCACGGGTTCGAGACCCGTTCGTGGTGCTCGAGAAAATCACCCCAGGACGTAGCGGTTCAAGATCCCTGCGGTTACCTTGGAGTTTGCAATTCGGTCAGAAACCTCGACGGTCGATGTCGAAAAACCGAATACCCGTTCGACTTATATGCGAGCAACACCTCAAAGCAACCTTAAGGAGTGACAAAGATGCCACGTTTCATGGGATTCGTTCGGATGGAAGAGGGCGTGGGAACGCCACCACAGGCGTTATTCGACGCAATGGACGAGTACATCGGCGAGCGCGCCGCCAAGGGCGTGTTCCTCGACGGGGGCGGTCTTTACGGGACCGAGGACGCCGTGAACTACGTCGTCCGAGAGGGCGAAGTGACCCGCTTCGATGGGCCGTACGCCGAGGCCAAAGAGGTCATTGGCGGCTGGGCAATCATGGAGTACCCCAGCCTCGAAGAGGCCGCGGCGGACCAGCGGTCGTTCGCCGAGCTTCACGCAAAGCACTGGCCCGAGATCACCGTGATCTCCACTCTTCGCCAGATCTCAACCGGCCCCGAGCCGTCCGGGGAGTGACCCTGGCGTAAACCGGGCTCACTACGCTGGCGTCGTGCCGGCAGAGACCCGACCCGATAATCCCAACCAGGCCGTTTACAACGCCTGGAGGGCCGAGTCGGCCCGCCTCGTTGGCGCCCTCACCCGAATGACCCGCGATGTGAGCCTCGCCGAGGACTTGGCGCAAGACGCCCTCGTCGCCGCGCTTGAACAGTGGCCTGCCACCGGCGTCCCGGACAATCCGGCGGCGTGGTTGATGACCACCGCGAAGCGGCGCGCCATCGATCACTTCCGGCGTGCCGACAGCCTCCGGCGCAAGGTTGCGGAGCTCGAACATGCGGCGTGGAGCGAGGAGGAGACGACGCCCGACTTCGAGAGCCAGGACGACGTACTCCGGCTCATCTTCATGTCCTGTCACCCGACACTGACGGCCGAGTCCCGAGCCGCGCTCACGCTGCGACTGGTCGGTGGGCTTACCACTGCCGAGATCGCCCGAGGATTCTTGGTCACCGAGTCCACTATGGGACAACGAATCTCACGAGCGAAGAGAACCCTGTCTGAGGTGCACGCCGATTTCGAGCTTCCCGAGGGGCCGGAGCGAACCAAGCGGCTCGACGACGTCATGGCGGTGATCTACCTAATCTTCAACGAGGGCTACACGGCCACCGCCGGCGAGGACTGGATGCGCCCCGACCTGGTGAACGAAGCGATCCGCCTCGCGCGCATGCTCGCTGCTCTCGCTCCCGACGAGCCCGAGGTGCTCGGCCTTCAGGCGCTGCTGGAGATCCAGGGCTCGCGAATGCCAGCCCGGCTCGATGAGGACGGGACTCCGGTCCTATTGGAGACACAGGACCGGAAGCTCTGGGATCAGCTGCTGATCCGCAGTGGCATGGCCGCTTTGGAGAAGGCGGAGCAGCTGGGTGCCAGCGGGAAACCGGTGGGGAGATACTTCCTGCAGGCTTCGATCGCTGCGCAGCATGCCCGTGCGGTACGCGCCGAGGATACGAACTGGCACCGGATCGCGGGGTTGTACGACGTCCTGGCTCGCGCCGCGCCAGGCCCGGTCATCGAAGTGAACCGGGCAGTCGCGCACGGGCGAGCATACGGCCCTGGCGCTGGGCTGGCCGTGCTGAGGGAGATGGACACCAAATCACTTGGCGACTCACCGCTCGTTCCGAGCGTGCACGGGGACCTGCTTGAGCGAGCCGGGCTGCACTCGCAGGCTGAAGTGGCGTTTACCGAGGCAGCCTCGCGTACCGCGAACGCGCGCGAACGTTCCATCCTGGAGCGCCGGGCCGACCGGAACCGGTCGCGTGGACCGGACACAGATGAGCCGCCACAGCCGGCGAGAGCGTGATCAGGTCGGACCAGCTCGGTGGCCGGTTGGCCTCGACACATGTCGTTAGAGCGGGTTCGCGCCACGACCAGTTCCTGCGTGAGCGGTGCCGTGCCGCTGGCGAGACACAGTCTGTACTCAACGCGTCAGGCCGTGGTTCGTCCAACGCCCATCGCACAGGTGTCGCGTAGGCTCTGCGCAATGGCGACGGCGCGACTAGGTCTAACGGCGCTCGACTGCTCTGAACCTTCCGTCCTCGCTGACTTCTGGGCGGCCCTCCTCGACGGCGAAGTCGAACATCGCAACGATGAGTTCCACGCAGTCAAGGTGAACGGTGACTGGCTGGTCGCAGTCAAAGTGCAGGACTACAAGCCCCCGACGTGGCCGGACCCGACCGTGCCGAAACAGATGCATCTGCACTTGAAAGTCGACGACCTTGACGTAGCGCAAACTGAAGCGGAGCGTTTGGGTGCACGGGTCGCCTCAGAGCAAACGAATCCGGAGCACTGGCGAATCCTTCTCGACCCGGCGGGTCACCCGTTCTGCTTAGCGACGCAGCTCCTTGACTAACACGAGCCCAGTTCGAGATGTTGCTCCGACCGGGGTGGCCAAGAGCCGGGCCCTGGCCACCCCGAATCGAAATCGAGGACTACGCCGAGATCTCTACCTTCGACGAGTCGTGTCGAATATCGATGCGACGAGGCTTCGCTTCTTCCGCGACGGGGATCGAAAGTGTCAGCACTCCGTCGGCAAACTGCGCGTCGATCTTCGATGTGTCGAGATTGTCACCCAGAAGAATCTGACGCGTGAATACGCCATGGGGGCGCTCGGCCACTAACGCTTCGATGCCATCAGCGAGCACCGGAGCTTGACGTTCTGCCTTGACGGTCAAGGTATTGTTGTCGACCGTCAGTTCGATCGAATCGGAGTTCACGCCCGGCACGTCGAACTGAAGCAGGAACTGGTCTTCCTTCCGATAGGCATCCATCGGAATGCCTACGGACGTAACTCGGCGACTCGAATCTCCCATAATTTGCTGAAAGAGACGATCAAAGTCTCGATAGGGTTCGGAACGAACAAGAAGCGGCATTGCCGTACCTCCTAATCACTCTTTTGTCCAGTACTGCCGGTTAGCACTCACCGGTAGCGACTGCCAAGATAGCAGGTCAAGAGGGTTTTAATTTATGAAATTCGTAAGAATTGGTGCGAGAGTGGCGATCAACGACACGGCGACGTCAAGCTTCAGAACTCGGTCCGTGCGAGGAGATTGTTCCGAGTGAGCGCTCGATGCGAGTGGGCGACACGTGCGATCAGCTGGAACGAAGCTCGGACAACGCGGCAAGGATGTCGGCGACTTCTGTGCGAGCCGTGTAGTCCGGCTGGACGTCGACGAATCGAACCACACGGTCCTGATCGACGATGAGGACCGTCGGCCGGGGAAGTTCAGTCGAAGCCTCCGCATTGACGGCCGCCAAGTCGAGACCAAGCTCGCGTTGTGCCTCGAGCACATCGTCCGCTTGTTGGAAGACGATGCCGACACTTTTCGCCACGCGGCTCCCAGGATCAGAGAGGACCGTGAAGTCAAGCTCGGCCTTCTCGACGGTCGACAGCGATTGGTCAGGCGTCTGAGGACTGATCGCCACGAGACGAACTCCGATCGATTGCAGCTCTGGCAGGAGTTCGCGCTGGTAGGTGCGAAGGGCCAGGTTGCAGTAAGGACACCAACCGCCCCGATAGAAGACGATCACCGCCGGTCCTTCCTGGACGATCTCGTCGAGCGTTCGTGGTGCACCCGTCGCGTCACTCAACGTGAAAGACGCCAACGTGTCTCCCACTGCCACCACATCCGAGGGAACGCCCTCGTGCACAAGGTCCGCGATGCTCCGATCGAACACCTCGAGCACATCGGCCGGAAGGCGCTCCGCAGCCGCTACCTTCATCTTCTCGGACTGCTCGCGAATCGTGACTGACATTGGACCTCTCAATTGGACGAAAACGATAACTGGACTAACTAGTCCAGTTATGATTCTGGCAGGCCGTACGTGGACTGTCAAGTCCAGAGATGGGATACTTCAACGCTATGACGGTGCCGATCACTGAACGAGGTCGTCAGACCCGACAGCGAATCATCGACGCGGCGACCGAGGTCGTCGCGGAGCGAGGCGTGGTGGGCGCCAGTCTGGACGAGGTCGGCTCGCGCGCATCCGCGTCGCGAAGCCAGCTGTATCACTACTTCGCCGACAAGGACGAACTCCTACTGGCCGTCGCCGAAGCGACGAATGACGCCGTTCTCGAGGGACAACGCCCTCTCTTTGAAGCGTTCGGTTCGTGGACTGGCCTGATGCGGTGGACCGATGCCCTCGTCGCGATGCAAGAGCAACTCCTAGGGCGTGGCGGTTGTCCGATCGCCAACCTCGTCTCCCAACTCGGTGAACGTGACGATGACATTCGAGCAGAACTCGCCTCCGGCTTCGACCGTTGGGAGGCGGCGATCCGAAACGGGTTCGTCGCGATGGTTGGTGCGGGTGAACTTCGCACCGATACGGACGTCGACTGGCTCGCGTCGACGACGTTGGCGAGCGTGCAGGGTGGTCTAATGCTGACGCAAGCTCATCGTGATCCTCAAGCGCTTCGCCGAGCACTCGACGGAGCACTCGCCCTCATCGCCACGTTTCGCTGATTTTCGACCTTCATCAACGTCAAACTAAAACTGCGTCTCGGTACGAACGTGGTGAGTCACTCACTGGGAACAGTTCGCGCTCTCGCATCCAGGCTTGGGAGCGATCGTACATTTCCTCGGTGTAAGGCAAGAAGACGATTCGCTCTCCAGGTCCGAACGTTCGTACATCGACCACATCGGTATAGCGCGCGGGGATCTCTTTCGTGTAGTAGTGCTTATATTTCTCTGCGTCCAGGTCTAGTTCCATTTGGGCACGTCGCAGTGCTTTGAAGTACCGCTCGACGTCCTCCTGGTCAGTCTGCGCGCCAAACATGAATCCGGCCATGAACGTGGTGTCGAGAATCTTTCGATAGCCGAGTTGCTCGACGATATAACTCGAAGCGTTCCAGATCGCGGCCGCAGGCACTTCGCCGTTGAGTAGCGCATCGACTCGGTCATAGGGCATTCCAACGAATCGAAGTTTGATGGCGTCGGCTTCAAGGAATGCCTCCAGTGCCTGAATCGTCGAGAAGTGACTGCCAGAGTGATAACCGACGGCGATGTCAATCCCCGCGAGGTCTTCGGGCCTTTGAATCGTTGAGTCCGCCGCCACATAGATGCCACTCGGCAACACGGAGTAGGCACGGCCCCACATTCGTCCGGCCGAGTCCGTCGACGCCTGGTTGGTTGCCCAGTGACAGGCACAACTCATATGTTGCTTGCCGCCGCTTTCGCCTTGATATAACTCATAGGCGCCAGTTCGCACGTCGCTCTGCACCGGAGCCGCAATATCTTGATCGGCATTTTCGAGCACTCGAACGTCAATGGAGTAGTCGAGGCCTTCGTCTTCGAAGTAACCCCTCTCCACGGCGATCCAATCCTGTAGTCGACCGTGCGTCGATATCCGGAACTTTCCCATTGCCTACCCCCTCGTCTCGAGCACCCCCGCGAGCCACTCATCAGGAACCTGATGATATGTCACTCCGGTCTCGTTGGCAAGTGTCTATTGCACCGTGCGTGGACACGCTGACCAGTACGATGACGTGATGCCCACCGCAATTGGCGAGGACTATCGAGGCCCCGACGGGCGTCTCGGCTACCTGCTTCGTCAGGCACAACAAGCACTCTGGATCGCGCTCGAAGCGGAGTTGCGACCCTTGGGCATCTCTGCGTCGCAGTTTGGCGTGCTTCGCCTCGTCGAGGTTGAACCGGGCGCGACCGGAGCGGACCTCGCGTTCACGAGCATGTTCAGTCCGCAGTCCACACAGGAGATTCTCGTGGTGTTAGAAGGAGCTGGTCTGGTAGAACGTCGACCTGACGAGAACGACGGCAGGGTGCGTCGCACGTTCCTCACCAAGAAGGGTGCTCGCGTGCTCGCCAAAGCCCATCTCCGCGCCATTGCCCTCGAAGATCACATGGTCGCGGGACTGTCCCATCGCCAGAGCAAAGACTTGAAGAAGGCACTCGTTCATATTGCCCAAGTGCTGGTTGACTAAGTCCTCACCCTTCAACGGTCTCATCCACTTGAACGCCACATGCAGAGTGGGTGCACACTCCTAGTGCTCACTACGTGCTGATCACGGGTCTGCGAGCACGTTGAGTCGGCACCCTCAGATAGGGCCATCCCAGGACCACTTTGCAACTGGAAGACCCATCTCGACGTCATCGGCCGAGTCAGGATGCGACGACATTGTTGCAGTGGACCATCGAAAATAGTCCGAGAGAGTCTGGCGCAACTTCAGGTCACGTGGGAGTTGCGCATCGTCGAGGGCCAATTCGAAGCACGCCTGGGCCGCCTCGTCCATCTCGACGTGTTCTCCGTTACCCGAATGCATGCGAATTACGCTGCTCTCGTCACCCATCGTCGCGGAGTATTCCGGTGGTCCTCCGAGTGCTTCTGACCAGTACGCCGCGAGTCGCTCGCAATGATCGGAGCGAAAACCGTGCGAGAACGCGTGGCTCAGGATTGGATCGCTGAGACATCGAGCATGCCACGCGCTCGCCAGGTTCAAGATTCCGGTACTGCCCCCGGCGGCATCATAAACAGATTGCGTCACGTGGCCAAGTTACCCCGGTGCGAGATTGGGACCAGCAGCATCCCCCGACGCGGGATCACCTCAATGAGGAAGCGCTGTTGTCGAGCTGGGGATCGTGAGCGTTGTGGCGTTCCACTTCGTGAAATGAATGAGGCCCGTGGTGCCGATTGGACCGGTCATGGCGTACGGCAAATTCGTTGACTCATCCACGTAGAGCGTCTCTTCGTTGTAGCCCTTCTTCGCGATGAACAAATGAGACGCAGCGACCAACATCCACACTGGCACTCCGTTGACCACCGAGGTGCCTTCGTAGCTCGCCGTCCGCAGCCAACCGATCGAACTGAACGAGAACGTTTGCGCGACCGTGCTCGCGCCACCGAAGAAGTCGGCGAATCGTGGGTCCCTGCTCGTGACTTTGTACCAGACGTTGACCTCGCTCGAGTTCGGACTCTTGATCTCAAGCAACTGTCCCAGCGCGGCCACTGAGTTGGCCTTCACGAAGCCGTAACTCGTTCCGTTCGGCTGCACTTCGACCGAGGATCCCACTCCATTCACCGATGACACGCCTTCGGATGCCCTTGGGGTGTACTCGCCGATGATGCGCAAGGTGGTTCCCGAACCCGTCAGCGTCCCGGACAACGTCACGCTCATCTTGTGCGACGCCAACGCAAAAGAGTTGGCCATGATCGCGTTGCCATTCGGCGTTGTGGCACCGGCCGCGGCGGCGACCAACATCGTGGGGAGACTGAGAGCGATGACTGCACGTAAGGTTCTGCCGATCATTGCATTCCCCCCAGAACGAGCGATGTACGACGATGAGCCCACCGTAGAGCACGGCGAGAGCGTTTGCCACTGCAACGTGCCCGATCTGCGAACCCAGAATATGGCCCGTCACTCGGACGTCGTCAATCGTTGCGACAAACCGATCGACGTCGTCGGCGAGTCGCAGGCATCTCGGAGAGGACGCTGATCCTCCTACGCAGCGCCCAGCGAAAGAGGCGAGAGTTGCACCACCGCCGAGTCAATCCCGTCGACAGTGGATTCAGAGTTCGACGAACTGACCGCTCGAAGTTGTTCATGGCTACTACCTCTGGACCAGTTTGCCTCGATTGGTCGGCACCGTTCATCCAACGCCTGCGCCCGTTAGGTCTTCGCAGCGTTTTCGCCGCCTCGCGTCTTAGTGCTCCACCTCTTCTCGCGCGTGCATCGGCAGTCGAAAGACGAGCCCGAAGGCAAGCGCCAGCGGCACGACGCAAGCCCACGCCGTGACGCGAAGCGCGTCAGTGGGAAGGTGATGCCCGAACGTCGAAAAAAAGATGGTTCCCAGCACCGCGACACCGAGCGCCGTCGACATTTGCTGCACGGCTTCCAAGACTCCCGAGGCTGAGCCGACCTCTTCCATGCTCACACTGCTCAGGATGAATTGGAAGAGCTGGCCAATACTCGCACCGACGCCGGCGCCGATCAGCAACAAACTGGGCACGAGGTCCCAGCTCGTCGCGGTCGTCGCGTTCGTGAGCATCAGGGCCAGCCACGCGGCACCGCCGACGATGAGCAGTATTCCCAGATGCAGAACGTGACGACCTAGTCGCTTGACGAGCGCCAACGAGCCGAGCATCCCGAAGATCATTCCCACCACCATCGGCGTCAACGTCAGTCCGGCGCGAATCGGCGACCACCCCTCGCCGAGCTGTCCGAAGAGTGAGATACACAGAATGAGTCCGCCGAAGGCGCCGAAGAGCGCCAGCGCGACGGCAACGCCGCTGAGGTACGTGCGGTTACGCAACAACGTCGGCTCGATCAATGCGTTCTTCCCGCGTCGGCGCTCGTAGCGCAAGAACGCCAGGAGTAGCAGCACGCCGACCGCGAGCATCACGAAGCACCACGTGGGCCAACCGTCACTGCGACCTTCAATGAGCGGATAGATGATCGCGACGAGCGCGCCGCCAATCAGCCAGACACTGCCGAGGTCGAGCGTGACGTCTGGATGCGAGGCACCGCGTGGCAGCGACCGAATCGCGAGCACGGTCGCAAGGACGCCGATCGGCAGGTTGATGAGAAAGACGAGACGCCATCCGACATTCCAGAGATTGGCGTCGATGAGTGCCCCGGCGAGGACCGGCGCGCCGAGCATCGATAGTCCCGTCACCGGACCGAAGAGCCCCATCACCTTGTTGAACTCAGCGTCGTCATCAAAGACCTGCTTCACGAGGCCAAAGCCCTGGGGGATCATGAGCGCACCGAAAGCTCCCTGGAGAACCCGGAAACCGATCAACACGCCGATGCCGGGTGCGACGGCGCAGGCGGTAGAGAAGATCGTGAAACCACATGAGCCGATGAGAAAGAGTCGGCGGCGGCCGAAGATGTCGCCAAGTCGCGCACCGGCGATCAACAAGACGGCGAAGGCCAGGGTGTAGCCGGCGCTCAACCACTGCAACGTGCTCGGCCCTCCGCCGAGATTGCGATGGATCGACGGACCGGCCACGTTGACGATCGTGGCGTCGAGCAGGTCCATGAGATTGGCGGCCAGCACGACGCCCGCGACGACCCAACGGAGTCGGTAGAGCGTCGAGCCCGCCGTATCGAGAGTGGTGAGCACAGAAGCGGAATGCGGAGCGTTTTCCATGTGGTCCTCCTCGGGACGAAGTGAGCGGATTGCGAAGTGAAGCGAGTAGTACACCGTTCGACACGAACACTGTACGTTACGGACAGTGTTCGTGTCAAGTGCTACCATTCCTTCATGTCCCTTGACGACCGGTCGCCACAAGCTACGACCGTCCGGCGACGATCGACCCGCGATCGCCCCGCCAAAGCACCGCTGAGCGTGGAGGCGATCGTCGTCGCAGCCTTAGAGATCCTGAAGTCCGAGGGTCTCGACGCGGTCACGATGCGCCGGGTCGCGGCCGCACTCGATACCGGCGCCGCGTCGCTCTACGTTTACGTCGCCAATCGCGAAGGTCTCCAACTCGCGATGTTGGACCGCGTCACGGCCCAGGTCACGCTCGAGACGCCGGATCCCGTTCGTTGGCGAGACCAGTTGCACGGGCTGCTGTCGCGTATGCACGCCACGCTCGTCGCCTACCCGGGCCTCGCGGCGATGACGCTCGCCTTTCCGCCCATGACCGACGCCGTGCTCACCGTGACCGAGAACCTGCTCGGGATCTTGCTCGTGGGCGGCATCGACGTCCAAGACGCCGCGTGGGCCTGTGACCTCTTCGTCCTGCTCGTCACCGGCGTCGCCAGTGAAGACGACGTGCGACGAGTGCGCGGTGACTCGAAGGCAGACCACCGCGCGCAGATCGACCAACTACAGAAGACTTTCGCGGGCATGGCGCCAGATCGATTTCCCTTGCTGGTTGCTCACGCCGAGCAGATGGTGGCCGGCGACAGTGACGAGCGTTTCCGATTCGCTGTCGACGTCGTCCTCGACGGCGTACTCGCGAGAGCAGCGCGGCACTAACCCACCTCGAGTCTCGTCGCTCGAGTTCACCGGGTCGCCGAGCACCAAGCCAACGCCTTCGGGTTGGCATTCGACATATTCTCTCTGCGTGGAAAACCTCCACCTCTCGCCCTGGCCCGTTCGGTGACCACCACCGCGACAGCGCCGTCGACCTGGGCCCCTCTTCGCGTCACCGTCTTTCGCTGGCTCTGGCTCGCGTCACTCGTCAGCAACGTCGGCGCCTGGATGCAGACCGTCGGAGCCCAATGGCTCCTCGTACACGCCGCTCACGCCGCGATTCTCGTCTCACTGGTCCAGACCGCCGACATGCTCCCGGACGTCTTGTTCGCCATCGTCGGTGGCGTGCTCGCCGACATCCTGGATCGGCGTCGCCTGATCATCTGCGTCCAAATCGGTCTCGCGATTGCTGGCGCGCTGCTGACCGCGTTCACGATTGCGGGCCATATCTCACCGGCGTTGCTGCTGATGTTCACCTTCATCATCGGCTCCGGTTCAGTGTTCATCACGCCGGCGTATCAATCACTCGTGCCCGAACTCGTGCCCCGCGAGGACGTCCCTTCGGCGGTCCAGCTCAACTCGATCAACGTCAACATCGCGCGCGCGGTCGGGCCAGCGATCGCCGGGATCGTGATCGCGCACTTCGGCGTCGGCGCGGACTTCGCGTTGAACGCCGGAACCTTCCTCGTCTACGCCGTCGTCGTGGCGTTCTGGCGGCCACCGGCGAATCTCACGCCGCAACTACCCGAACGATTCATGTCGGCCCTGCGCGCCGGCGGACGCTACGTGCGCTACTCGCCAATCGTGCGACGAATATTGCTGCGCGCCACGCTGTTCCTCGTGCCGGCCAGTGCGCTGTGGGGATTACTGCCCCTCGTCGCGAGTCGGCGACTCGAGCTCGGTCCGAGTGGGTACGGACTCCTGCTCGGCGCGCTCGGCATCGGCGCCGTCGCCGGCGCGACCTTCATGTCAAAGCTGCGCGCCCTGGCGTCCGCGAATGCCATCGTCGCACTTTCGGGGGCATTCTTTTGCGTCGCATTCATCGTCGTGGCGTTCGTGCACTCGACGATCGGCGACGTGCTCATCTTGATTCCGACAGGCGCGACCTGGGTGTGGATGCTGGCGACATTGAATACGTCGCTCCAACTGTTCTTGCCCGCGTGGGTCCGGGCTCGCGGACTCTCCATCTACCAGATGGTCCTCTTCGGCGCGCAGGGTCTGGGTGCCGTGGTGTGGGGCGTCATTGCCGACGCCTACGGATTGACCATCGCCTTCGTCGCGTCGGCCGCGGTCCTCGCCGTCGGCACCGCGTCGTTGCGCCGGTGGCCGCTCTTCGACACGGCGCACATGGACCGCAGCCTCGTCGTTCGCCCGGACCCCGACTTCGAGATCGCCGAGAGCGACGCGGGACGAGTGGTCGTGTTGACGACCTATACGGTCGCGCAGGAGAAGGTCGATGAATTCAAGCGCGCCATGATTCGCGTGCGCGAATCGCGGTACCGGACGGGTGCGACCGAGTGGGGCCTCTTTCGCAACGGCGAGCGGCCCGGTGACTTCGAAGAGATCTTTGTCGTCGCCTCGTGGGACGAACACCTGCGGCAACACCGTGAACGCCTCACGCCGGCTGACCGCGACTTCGAAGACGCGGCCAAGGCGCTCTCGACGACACCACCGCAGACCCAGCACCTACTCTCAACCGACATCGATCGCGAGTGAAGGACGCGTGCTTAGCGCACCACCGCGGCGCCCGATCTGGCCGCCGCCGCCACCATACGCGCGACCGTGTCGATGAACGCCGGTGTGATCGAGAGGTGTCCCTGCAAGAGGCGGTGATAGGCCGATCCGTACAGGAGGTCCATGATGACGTCGATATCGGAGCCGGCCGGGATCTCGCCGCGCTCGATCGCACGTTCGACCATGATGCGGTGTTGGGCGCGCACCGGCATCATCACTCGTTCAATCCAACCTCGAGCCAACTCCTGATCGAGCTGTGATTCGGCGATGAGCCCCACCAGCGCGCGACCCGTCGGTGTGCCGACAACCGCGTCCGACCAGAGCGTGAGGGCTTCGGCGAGATCTTGTTCGAGCGCGCCGGTGTCGACCCGGGGCTGTTGGGCGAGGAACGAGTCCAAGAAGGCGTCGAGCGCGAGTGTCCCCTTGGACGGCCAGCGCCGGTAGATCGACGACTTGCCGACGCCAGCTCGCTCGGCGACCTCTTCGATCGTCATGGCGTCCAGACCTCGCTCGACGAGTAATGACGACGCGGCGTGCAAAATCGCCTGATCGACCTGATCACTCCGGGGACGACCGCGAGGTGCTCCGCCAGCACTACGACCGTTTGGCATTGCCTCACGGTACCATATAGAATACGAGACGTACCGTATTGATATTAGTTTGGTACATGGAGGTCATCATGAGCGTTGGTTACGAGCACATTTTCAAGTTTCCCCCCTACACCGAACCCGCTGAGTCCTGGCGGGCGATGACGGGCGACTGGCCCGACGAACCGTGGTTCAATCACGATCCGCGACGACCGTCGTGGCGCACCCGCCGGGCACTGCGTGCCGGTCGGCGTCACCACTCCAGTGACAGCGCGTCGAGTGAGACGCCCGGCGCTGCTCCGGAGTACAGCCCTTCAACGTCGGAACAGACGAAGCACGTCGACGAGCAGCGTGTCGAAAGCCGGTCCAGAGTTCACCAGTGACCGGAGGGCGCGACCGTCACGACGATTGCTCCTCGAAACCGGGGCAACGGGAACCCCTAGCTGCCGCGACGCGTGAGCATTCGACTTTGTTCGCTCCCGAGTCGTTCTCGTTCGAGGCTCAGCCCTCGAGCACCTCGTTGAGGTACTCGGCGAATGGTTCATACATCCACGAACCGTCGTAGCGCACGCCATTGACGAAGAACGTGGGCGTCCCGTTCGCGCCACTTCGAATCGCACCTTCAAAGTCCGCCTCGACGCGCTTCTCGGGACCGCCGCCTTCGATGTCACTCACCGCTTTGTCGATGTCGGCACCCACGGCCGTGGCGTACTTGCGCAGCGCCGCGTCACTCAGGTCACGCTGGTTCTCATAGAGCGCGTCGTGCATCTCCCAGAATTTGCCTTGCAGCGCGACGGCCTCGGCCATCTCGGCGGCGGCGACGGCGTGCGGGTGTACGTCACCGAGCGGAAAGTTTCGGAACACGAAACGCATCGAATCGGCGAAGGCCGTGCGCAACTTCTCGACGATTGGGAACGCCTGTCCGCAGTAGGGACACTGGTAGTCGCCGTACTCCACCACCGTGAGCTTCGCGTCCTCGGGTCCACTCGAATGATCATCCGGTCCCACCGGGATCGAAAGGTCTTCACTCATGACAATGCCTCCACCGCTCGAAGCGCGCCGTCCGCGCCGGGATTGACGCCGACTGGCGACACTTCACTCCATGCGATCGTGCCATCGCTGGCGATAACGAACAGGGCGCGTTCCGAAGTGTCGTCGTCGTCGCGGTAGACGTCGTAGGCCTTGGCGACACCACCCTTCGGATTGCAATCCGCGAGGAGAGGGAACGCGACGTTGCGCTGTTCCTTGAAGACCTCATGGCACCATGGACCGTCGACCGATATGCCCAATAACTGCGCACCGCGGTCGTGGAACATTTTGCTCGCCGCGCTGAACACCGAGAGCTCGTCACTGCAGACCGGGCTCCAGTCGGCGGGATAGAAGATCAAGACGACCGGACCCTTGAACTCAGAGAGCGCAACTTTCTGATCGGGTGTCGCGAGCAAGTGGAAGTCCGGGGCGGCCATGCCAATTTCTAACGCCACAAATACCTCTTCCGTGCCCTCGAGTCTCCTCAGTGATGGGATTATAGAACCGTCAAATCCGTGCCGTTCTCGTCAGTAGCACTCTGCCGCTCGTCGGTCTACTGAGACCTCACGGCGTCGCTTTCAGACTCGAAAGTACTTCAGTCATTCGACGAGAGAAGGTGCCGCAAGATGAGAGAGGCACGACCCGGCGCTGGATCCTCTGGAAAGTACTCTTCGTAGAGAGCGAGGGCCGCCTCAACGGACGTGATGCCGCAGCGCCCAAGCAGCAAGGCAATATCGGGTTCGTCTCGCTGACCACGACTCGCGCGAAGTTTCATCGCGAGCATCGTCCGATCATCGGCAGCCAGTACCTCCAAGGTTCCGAATCGAAAGAGTGGTCGCCACTCTGGACTCTTGAACACAGGGATGAAGCCATTGGCCGCGAAGTTCAGCCAATCACGCGGGAGTCCTTGACGCCGTGCAACGTCCTGTGTCACGTCGCTCACGACGTCGCGCGGATAGAAGTCGCCATCGACGTCGAATGTCGCGTCACGTGCGTCAAAGGAGAGAACCATCACCGCGCCACCGACCACATAGAGCTTCGCGGTAACACCTCGACGTTCCAACTCGGCGCCCACTTCACTAAGAGCGGTCACCATTTCTTCTCGGTCCACTAGACGCTTGCCAGTTCTTCGGCCGCAACCACGATGCCGTGGCGAAGAAACGCCGCGGGCGACGATTCGAACTCCCACTCGTGCAGCAATGGATTCGTCGAGAGATGCCAGAATGGTTTCAGGAACCGCGAACGATCGTTCACCCACCGTGGTGGCGCAATATTGCGACGAGCGCTTTCATCTTCCACAACTGCCGCGAGGAATGCGTCCCACCGTGGGCTCCCAGTGCTACTCGGTGGCTCGCCGATCAATTCAGCGAGGTCCACGTCATCGACGTCACGGACAACATCGCGAAACGTGATGACGAGTCGAAGAGCCGAGTCCTGGGTGCGGTCTTGACGTACGTCCCAGCGCAAAGCTTCCTCGATACTCAGGGCCGTATTCGTTGCCCCAAATCGTGGAAGAGGTGCCAGATTGGTTTTCAGGACATAGCCGGCGGATTCGACGATTCTGCTGAGGAGCGACAGGGACGGCTCGCGTTGCCCCGACTCGATCGCAGCGACGGTGGGCTGGGGCACGCGGGCCAGACTGGCCAAACCACGCTGCGTGAGCCCGTTTGAACGCCGAAGCTCTCTCAGGATTTCTGATGCCTTTTGTCGTCCGTCCATAGAGAAATAATACTTAATTACGTATCACAATGCAACGTCGAGAACATGCAACACGGAGTTAGCACTCGACCAAGGAGAGTGCCAGAAATTGCTCGGTTCCCGATATGCTCGACCTCTCGAACTTCGGTTCGGCTTGCTGCTCGGACATTTCAGAGCCCGGGTTGGAAGGAATTCGCTTGAAGGCATCGCAGTATTCAGGTGGATTCACTCAGCTGAAAGGGAATTGAAATGACGAATGAGAACGTGACACTGCCGCTGCTGCCGCTCAAGTCCGGCGTGATCCTGCCCGGCATGGTCTTCACCATGGCGCTGGAATCCGCCGAGGCGCGTGTCGCGGTCGAGGCCGCCCGTTCGGCCGGCGGCCACCTGCTGCTCGTCCCCCACATCGAAGGCCGCTACGCCAACGTCGGTGTCATCGCCGAAGTGATGGAAGAGGGCTCGCTCCCCGGCGGCCTCGAGGCCATCGTCATCCGCGGCGACCAGCGCGCCACTATCGGCACCGGCGTGCCGGGCACGGGCGACGCCCTGTGGGTGGAGGCCGAGCCCCTGGATGACGGCGACTCGACACCGGCCGTCGTGGAACTCGCCCGTGAGTACCGCGCGGTGCTGGAGAACATCTTGCTGAGTCGCGGCGCTCGCCAGATCGCCGCGCAGTTGCGTGAGATCACCGAACCGGGACGTCTCGCCGACGTCGCCGGGTACTCACCCGACCTCTCGCTCGCCCAGAAGGTCGAAGTCCTCGAGACCATCGACGTCGAGACTCGACTCCGCCTGGTCCTTGGATGGGCCCGCGACACGCTGGCCGACCTGACGTTGCGCGACCGCATCAAGAGCGACGTCGAGGAGGGAATGGAAAAGACACAGCGCGAGTTCCTTCTTCGTCGCCAACTCGACGCCATCAAGAAAGAACTCGGGCAGCTCAGTGATGACGACGTCGACCCCGACGACTACCGCGCCAAGATCGCCGAACGCGACCTACCAGAGCACGTGCGCACCGCCGTCCTTCGCGAGATCGACAAGCTGGAACGCACCAATGACCAGAGCCCCGAGACCGGTTGGATCCGCACGTGGCTCGACACCATCCTCGAGGTGCCGTGGGGCGTCGAGTTCGACGACCGCCTCGACGTGCTCGAGGCCCAGCGCATCTTGAATGCCGACCACGACGGACTCGAGGACGTGAAGGACCGGATCCTCGAGCACCTCGCCGTGAGGAAACTGCAGGCCGAGCGCGGGCTCGCGCCCGTCGACGGTCGCGGATCAGGCGCCATCCTCGCGCTCGTCGGTCCCCCGGGCGTCGGCAAGACGTCGCTCGGTCAGTCGATTGCCAACGCGCTGGGACGCAAGTACGTGCGCGTGTCGCTCGGCGGCGTCCGCGACGAGGCCGAGATCCGAGGGCACCGTCGCACCTACGTCGGCGCGCAGCCGGGACGCCTCGTGCGAGCCCTTCGAGAGGCGGGCACGATGAACCCCGTCATCGTGCTCGACGAGGTCGACAAGCTGGGCGCGGACTTCCGTGGCGACCCGTCGTCGGCGTTGCTCGAGGTCCTCGACCCGGCCCAGAACCACACGTTCCGCGACCACTACCTCGAGGTCGACCTCGACCTCTCGCGCGTGATGTTCGTCGCGACCGCCAACGTGATCGACACGATTCCTGGACCGTTGCTCGACCGTTTGGAGATCATCCGACTGGACGGCTACACCGAGACCGAGAAGGTCTCGATCGCGCGACACCACCTGCTCGGTCGTCAACTGGCACGAGCGGCCCTTCGCGACGATGAGGTCGAGATCGACGACGGCGCACTCAAGGCCATCGTCGCCGATTACACACGTGAAGCCGGCGTGCGGAACCTCGAACGAGAGATCGGACGCCTACTGCGAAAGGCCGCGACGAAACTCGCGGCCGGCGAGCGCGAGGCGCCGATCGTCGTCAAAGAGCCCGACGTGCGCGAGTGGCTCGGACGTCCCCGCTTCTACTTCGAGTCGGCGGAGCGCACCAGCGTCCCCGGTGTCGCGACCGGTCTCGCGGTGACCGGCGCCGGCGGCGACGTGCTCTTCGTCGAGGCCAGTGTCTCAGACGGTCCGGAGGGACTGACCTTGACCGGTCAGCTCGGTGACGTGATGAAGGAGTCCGCGGAGATCGCCATGTCCTACGTGCGAAGTCACGCCGACGAGTTGCACATCGACCCCACGATGTTCTCGGGCAAGCGATTCCACTTCCATGTGCCAGCCGGCGCCGTCCCCAAAGACGGCCCGTCGGCAGGCGTCACGATGACGACGGCGCTCGTCAGCCTGTTGCGCGGCGAGCCGGTGCGAGCGACGGTTGGCATGACCGGTGAGGTCACGCTCCAGGGCCGCGTCCTTCCCATTGGCGGCGTCAAACAAAAGGTGTTGGCCGCGCACCGTGCGGGATTGACGGAAGTCATCTTGCCCGAGCGCAACGGACCGGACCTCGAAGATGTGCCGGAAGAGGTCCGCAACGCCATGACGTTCCACCTGGCGGGCACGATTGCCGACGTGCTCAATCCGGCACTCGGTGTCGAGGCGAAGCACTACAGCGCCGCGGCGTAGTTCGTCGTTACGTCTCGACGAGTCGTTGTAGTTGACGGGCGACGGCGTCCAAGGGAGCGCGACCACCCTCAGCTCGACAGAGGATGAGCGCCCCTTCGACGCTCGCGACCGCGACCATCGCGAGACCGGGGGCGTGATCGCCAGCAACGCCAACATCCGTCAGTTGTTCGGCCAAGAGCGCCACCCACGAGTGAAACGCGGCGCGCGCTTCTCTGAGGAGTTCTTCGTCACTGGACGGCACGTCGATCGTCACTCCGGCGACGGCGCAACCGGCCGCACCGTCGCTCGCTTCGACCACGTGTTGAAAGAGCGCCACGAAGTGTTGGAGGACCTCGCTCGGCGAGGCACTCGCGTGGGCGCGCATGTGGTCAAGCACTTGTTCTGACGTCAAGCGAATCGCGTCCTTGGCCAGTTCCCTCTTGCCGCCGGGGAAGTGAAAGTAGATGGAACCTCGCGGCGCGCCACTGTCAGCGAGGACATCGGAGAACGACGTCGCGTTCATGCCCTGGGCGCCGATCAATGTCGCGGCGCTCTGCACCATCTTCTCTCGGCTCTCGCTCGCCACACACGCTCCATTGACTATGACGAGCGTCATAGTGTACGCTGACCCCGCTGGCTATGACAGCCATCATACTGAACCGAGGACTCCCGCTATGCCCATGATTGACGTGTATTCCACCGATGGAACCTTCGCCGACAAGCACACCCTCGCCAAGGATCTGGCGAACGCCGTGATGCGCTGGGAGAAGGTGCCGCCCATCTCGCTCTTTCTGAACAACACCGCGGCGTTCATCCACGACCTTCCCGACGGCGCGATCTCCAATGCTGCCGGCAGTTCGAACTACGTGCGCGTGCAAGTACTCACTCCGGTCGGCGTCTTGGACCGGGATAAGCAATTGGGCGTCGTGCGCGAACTCACCGATATCGTCGCTGCCGCGGCACAAGACCCCACGTTGGCCGATCGCACCTGGGTCCTGATCACCGAGTCCCCCGAAGGTGGATGGGGTATCAACGGTCACGCCAATACGAGCGCCGACATCGTCGAGGCGGCGCGCAGCGAGTTGTCCAAAAAGTCGTAGTAGGCACGTGACTTCACTCTTGTTCGAGGTGCCACGCCGTCGTCCCTGATCGACGGCGAGCGTGCGAAACCGAAGTGAGTTCGTCGACCTAGGTGAGGTCCTTGTCTTCCATCTCCCAGGCGTGATCCATCGTGTGGAACGCAGTGTGACGAATCAAGTAGCGCAAGGGCCAGGATCGAGCCATCGTGTCCTCGGCGTAGTACTGACGAATCGCTCCACAGTAGGCGTCGCGAAGCTTCTTCCTCTCCTTGGGATCCGTGATCACCTCGTCACTTGGAACGGGCAGCTTGAGCTTTCTCGCGAAGTCCTGCTCGGCTCCGAAGGTATGACGAACGATCCGGTCGCGGTCGCGACCTCCTCCGCGAGGACCTTTTCGCATTTCCGACGACACCCTCGATCGAACCCGGTCGAAATAGGTCCAGCACGCGCGCATGAGTGAGAGTTCACGCTCCAACTCATCGCTCGACATGGGACGTTGATCGATGCTCGAGAATCCGAAGGAGATTCCCCAGAAGTCCGTCGAACCAGTTCCCGTGTAGCGCTCGAGCACTTTGGCGACATGATCGTCGCCAAACTCGTCATCCAGTTTTGCGAGCTTGGCCACTCGCCTGTAGCGCGGTGCGTAGTCGACCAATCGCGCGACGGCCTCCTCGGGAGACTTCGCACCGCGCTGAAGTCCGGGCCAGTCCGGGGCCACCGCCGCGAACTTCTTCCCCTTAGGACCGCATTCAACGACCACTCGAAGCTCGTTCACCTGTCGCCTCCTCGTGTCTGTAACGCGTCAACTCGACATCATGCACGTCTGCTGTGACGCTTGCAGCACACTGGACGCATCATCTGCGACGCACAGCCTCACGTTGTCACCTCGCGGTATGAATGATCGAGTCCACTACGGCACGTCGGCGGTCAAGTCCTGGCGAACGGTTTTTCCGGCGGGCACGCTCACGACGAGCGGCCCCACCTTGAGATTGTCAGAGACGACACCGGTCATCGTGTACTTCCCCGCCGGCACCTTCACGTAGAGCAGCTGCCCGCTCGAGAGCTGCAGACTGTCGACGACGTCGATCCCGGCAGCATTCGTGACCGTTATCGTCCCGGCACTCGATTGCTCGCGCGGTTCTTTACAGTGGGGCGCCGACCGTTGAACGTACGGACCACCTTCGAGGAAGAGGCCAGCGATCAACTCGGTCGGCCCGGAGGTGATGAATGGTTCGCCCGGCGGCGGACCGTTCAAGGCGGCACCGCCGCAGAGCGGATTCACGGTGAGCGTCACGGCCCTGGCTACGTGGCCGGGTCGCACATTTTGGGAGCGAATCGTCTGCACCTGGGGTACTTTCAGTTTCGCGCCGATGAAGCGCAGCGCGCAGCCCGCGACGCTGGCACGGCTGCGCGCACTCGTGACGGTGAGACCGGTCAGTCTCGGCGCGTGGCACGACGCGGACGTTGAGGCCGACGCGGCGCTCGCTGAGACCGAAAGGGTCAGCGCCACGGCCATCGCGACAACGCACGTCGCCAACCACGTATGAAAGGCTCGCGTCATCTTCCAAAGATATCGGTGGTAGTGCGCGGCGTACAGTGCATACTCAAGGCGCGATCTACAGGGCCGCACGCTGCGCGTGCGAGGTGATCTCCTCGACCAACTGGTCCCAGTAGAAGAGACTCAGGTCATGCCCCATGCCTTCGAGGATGACGAGGCGAGCGCCGGGGATACTTTCGGCCGTCCGCACGCCGCCACTGATGTTGATCAGATTGTCCACGTCGCCGTGCATGACCAATGTCGCAACGGTGACGTCGTGCAGCTGGCTCGTTCGACTCCCTGACGCCGCCGCCGCACACAGCTGGCGCGCCACGCCGGCGAGGTTGAAGCAACGGTCATAGGCGTCACCGGTCTGTTTGGCCACTCGTTCGGGGTCGAAGTGGGTCCGGCTACCGATTACACGCTCTAGGTCGATTCGACGTCGAATGATCGAGTCACGATCGACATCACTCGGGCCGAGAATGATGTCGAGTGCCTCGGCCGACGGCTGTCCAACGTCCGGGTCGCCCGTCGTCGACATGTTCGACGTCATCGAAAGGAGGCGATCTGGATGATCGATAGCCAGTTGCTGTGCGATCATTCCTCCGATCGACCAGCCAGCCACGTGCGCGCGATCGATACCAAGATCGTCGAGCACCGCGACCGCGTCGTCGGCCATATCGGACAGTCGATAGGCGACCTTCGGTTCCAGACCATCCTTCACGGCTTCGAGTACTGAAAAGAGGTCAGGCAGGACCAAGTTGAACTTCGTGGAGAGACCCACGTCACGATTGTCGAATCGGATGACGAAGAAACCTCGCTCGACGAACATCTCACAGAACTCAACGTCGAAGTTGATGCACTGACTCCCCAGGCCATTGATCAGCAACAGTGCCGGGTTCGAGGCGTCGCCGAAGGTCTCGTAGTAAATCTCAACCGATCGGTTGTGCGCGAAGGCCACTGTGTTACTCCGTAGAAAGACTGCTCGAGTCGACGACCCAAGTGTACGAGTCACTCGCCGTCCACTACGGCACGGCCGCAACGTCAGTGCAGCAGCGCGTCAATCTGGCCGAGCGCCTGCTGCATGCCTTCGGACATCCCGCGCTCGATCATCGCGCGCATGTGTTCCTCGTCATCAAACGTGCTCAAGACCGTCATGCGAGTACCGCCATCAACGGCCTCGAGTGTCACGAAGCCACCCATCGGCGCGATGTCCGGCGACGGTTCGCCGTCATCGCCCGCGAGACCGTTCGCGAACTCCAGGCGTCGCGGCTCGTCGATCACGCGCATCTTCCAGTAACCCATGGATTTGTCGCCATCGGGACCAGTCATGTAGTAGCGCGACTCGCCACCCACGACGAAGTCGTGTCGCGTGAATGTCGCCGGCCAGGTCGGTGGTCCCCACCAACGTTCGAGGAGGCGAGGATTCTCCCAGACCTCCCAGACTTTCTCGGGGCTCGCTGCGAACTGCGCGGTGACCCGAAGGCTCAACGCGGTGTCGTCGGTGATCGCTTCTATAACGGTCATTGTTCACTTCCTTTCTCAGCGAGGATCTCAGCGATCCTCGTCGCTCTGCCAATCCAGATCTCTTCAAAGGCCTCGAGCAGCGCGGTCACCGGGCGCAGCGTCGACACGTTGCTGTGCACGATCTGCTCTCGCCCTTGGCGTTCCTTGGTCACGAGTGCCGCCCGTTCGAGGACGCTCACGTGCTTTTGCACGGCCGCGAAGCTCATCTCATAGTCGTGGGCCAGCGTCGAGACCGAGAGGCCCTCGCCGATCACTCGTCCGAAGATGTCACGGCGCGTCGCGTCCGCCAGGGCCCGAAAAATCCGGTCCACGTCACGATCTGTTAGTTCACGTACAACCATATGGTTGTAGATTATCGAGTGAGTCGCCGCTGCGCAAGAGCGAATCTCAGATTCTCACTGATGCCCTTTTCAAGTGAGGGACGCAGTCCTATAGTGCGCGCAATGTCCGCTTTTTCGGGGTCGCGGTTACCGAAGTTGCTGCTGGGACGCGGGGCGGTCGCGTCGCTCCTCACGGTGGGCATCACGCTCATTGGCACCGCGGCATCACCCGTCGCCAACGCCGCCATCGCAAACCGTCTGGCGCATGGCGCCGGTTGCGCGTCACATTTCAGTGCGTATCCCGGTGCCAAGCCGACGGACTGCGTCGCGTTGAGTAACGACACTGCGTTCGTGGATCACACGGTGGTGAGCGCCAAGTGGTCGCTGACCGCCGACAAGTTCGGCTTCACCAACTTGTGCGCGGCGGTCACGATTCGCAACCAGAACAAGTCGACCTACTTCTTCAACGACTTCAACATGACGCTTCGTCCACCGAACGGCGCGGTGACCGTCTTGAACTTCACCGCGAAACACGCCCTCGAGGACGGTTTCATCGCTCCGGGGAAGGTCGCCACCGGCAACATCTGCTTCGACTATTTCGGCCAAGCCGGCCAGTACGTCGCGATGTACTCACCTCGTGCGCACAGCTCAATTCGTGGCATCTGGCTCGTCGACCTGACCTGATGCTCTCGGACTCATCGCTGTGACACGCGACGCGCGAACTCGTGCATGGCGGAGACTTCGGACTGCCTCATGTTCTTGTCATCGGACTTCCATCGGACGACCGCTTCGACCTCAGCACCAACGGCCGCCACGTCGAAACCTGCCATGAATCCGCGAATGAGTCTGGCACGAATGAGACCGGTGAGCGCGCTCTTCAGACCGCTCGTCGGAACCTCGGCCGCCGACATCAACGTCCACGTGACGGCGACGTCAGTGTTCGGATCTCCGCGTACGGCGTTCGGCCAGTCGATGACGATGGGACCTCGCGAGGACATCATCACGTTGAGGGGATGAAGGTCCAAGTGGAGAAGTTGTGTCCCGACACCACACGGCGCGCTCGCCAACCATTCCGGCCCGGAAAGTTCATGCAACTGGACGTGCAGGTCCGCCAGGGCCCGACCGAAACGCGTCGCCTTCCAGGGGGCCGACGTGACGGCGTCGACCATCGTGGCACCATCGATGCGCTCCATGATCAACTCGGTGCCGTCGGCGCTGATCTCGCCGACCTTCGGGATCGGATAGCCGCACGAGTACACGTACTCCATGATCCGCGCTTCGTGCTCCATTGAACGGGCGTTGCGAGATCGGCGCAACACCTGGGTCGTCCCGTATTCGAAGATGTCAGCGTCGCGCCCTGACGCGAGCAGTGGACCAGTTTCGAACACGCTCACACCTTCACGATCGCGTGAATGCCCACACTCAATCGTCGGTGACGTCGTCGGTCATCGACGCACCGCCCTCTGACTGGGCCGAGATGCGACGACGACCGCTGAGCACGGCGAGTGACGCCAGCAGTCCTGTGTCGCGAGCGCCCACCAGTTCCCAGGCCCGGGCGATTCCGATGAGCAGTGAGGCCACCAAGACGTTCTTCAGCACGGTGAGGGCCGTCGCATCATGCACATTGTTCACGAGCGCGACCCCCGAACCGAGTTCGCAGCCGAACGTGGTGAGTAACAGCAGAATCAGACCCATCTGCCTTCGCAGGAGTCGTCGATTGTGCGCACTTTCGTACATCGAGCGAAGGCTCGCCGCGGTGAACGTGATGCCGGCCACGCCCATAATGAGTGCGGCGTACGCGATGCTGTGCGGGCCGATCAGGGCGAAGAGCGAGATCGTGAGGACGCTCGTGAAGGCCAGCAGCGAGGCGGCGGCGCGGATCTGTTGGACGGTGCCGAGGTGCGACGTGGGCTCGTGGCGAGGGGCCAGTGAGATGGCGACGAACAGCAGTCCGGTGAGCGTCGCGGCCGCTTCTGCGGTGACCGTGAACAACTCGCGCGACGCTCCGTCCATACGAGCGGACTCTATCGGCTGCAACACGACGCGCACGCCTACGTCGTGCAGCGACCGATGACGTCACGATCCGAGTTCGTAGGATGTCGGCGTGCGTATCGTCTCCCTGCTTCCCTCGACCACCGAGATCATCATCGACTTAGGACTTGCAGATGAACTGCTGGGCGTCACTGCAGAATGCAACTGGCCCGAACACGTCCGAGAGGGTCGCGAAATCGTCGTGCGATCCTTCGCCGACGCCGCTATGACTCCAGGCGAGATCGATGAGTACGTGCGCCGGCAAGTTGACGCCGGGCTCGATCTCTACCAACTTGACGACGAGGCCCTGCGGCGCTGTGATCCCGACCTCATCGTGAGTCAAGACCTCTGTCGAGTCTGCGCGGTGGCCAGCGGCGACGTCGACGCGGCGATGGAACGCCTCAACTGCCACGCCGACGTGCTCCAAATCGATCCGCAGACGTTGGACGACGTACTCACCTCAATCGTGACGATCGCGGCCGCCGCCGGCGTGTCGCAACGAGGTCGTGACGTGGTGTCGTCACTGCGCGACCGGCTGACGAAGGTCGCCACCGCCGTCGAACGGCTCCCGCGTCGCCGTGTGTTCGTCCTGGAGTGGATCGACCCGCCGTTCGGCGCCGGCCATTGGGTGCCGGACCTCGTGATCGCCGCGGGTGGCGAGCCGATCCTCGCTCGACCTGGCGAGCGCTCGGTGCCGACGACGTGGGCCGAGATCGGGGCCGCGCGACCAGACGTCGTGGTGGTCGCACCCTGCGGCTTCGGACTCGGCCAGGCGACGCAACAGGCGCACCTCATACATGACATGATTCCCGCGTCCTGCGAAGTATGGGCAATCGATGCCGACGCCGTCATGGTGCGACCCGGGCCGCGCCTGGTCGACGGTGTCGAAGCTCTCGCGTCGATCCTTCACGGCGCCGGCGACGTGCGCGGTGACGTCGTGTCGCGCGTTCGCTAGTTACAGACGGGTCCTGTTGTCAGTCCACCGACGCGAGTCGTTCGCGCACGGCCTTCGGAAGTCCTCGCACCACTTGCTCATAGGAGTGGGTCACCATGTCGATCACCTCGTGGTCGGGGATCGTCCCGTCCAAGTGCACCGTGTTCCAGAGTCGCTTGTTGAGGTGGTAGCCGGGTAACACCGCGGCGTACTGATGTCGGAGTTGCATCGCCCGCTCGGGATCGCACTTGAGTGAGATCGACTCCGGCGTGCTCTCGGGCGAAAGGATCGCGAAGATCTTGCCGCCGACCTTGAGTACGTCAACGCTTGGACCGAACGGCTGCTCTTCGACCACTCCCGCCATCGTTGACGCGAAGTCCGAGAGGACCTCGAGGTTCACCGTCGTCCTCTCGCGACGAGTTCGAACTCAGTCGTCCAGCGATTGATAGAGATCGTGCGAGATGAGTTTCCCGGGAAAGTCGCCGGGGTGCGCCTCGCGCCACGCCTTCATCGCCGGGTGATCGCCGATTGACTCATTGATCGCGCCATTGTCCGCGAGTCCCTTGAACTCTTGGATCACGACGACACGAAACATGTCCTTGCCCGCCACGCCAGTGAGCAACTCCACCCGTGTCACGCCACCCTCGACGAAGGCCTTTGTCAGGCTCTTGATGGTCTCGACGAACTCGTCGGACTTTCCCGCGTTCGGCTCCCAGATTGAAATCTCATACGCCTTTGCCATTGCTCAACCCCTCATACGTTTTGCCTGGCCCTTCGTCCAGTCTGAACAGTCTCGAATCTAGCGAGCCACCCCGACGCGTGCTCGTGACACCGCTAGTGTCGCGCCGTGACGTTTCATCTCGCTCAGTGCAACATCGTGAAGCTGAACGCGCCACTCGACTCCCCCGTCGTAGCCGACTTCGTCGCAGCGCTGGACCCGATCAACGCCCTCGCCGACGCGGCTCCGGGATTCGTGTGGCGATTGCAGTCAGAGGACGGTGACGCCACCAGCATTCGAGTCTTCGAGGACGATCAGATCCTTCTCAACATGAGTGTCTGGGAGTCAATTGAAACCTTGCGGGACTACATCTACCGAAGCGCTCATAAGGACGTACTGCGTCAACGGCGACGATGGGCGGCGCCCGCCGACTCCGCCCAGTCAGCGATGTGGTGGATTCGTTCCGGTGAGACGCCCGAGGCCTCGCACGCCGTGGCGCGCCTGGCACGCCTGGCACGCGAGGGCCCCACGCCCTTTGCCTTCACGTTCCAACACCCGTTCGACCCGCCCGAGGTAACGGCGTCCTAGCGGATTTACGACGTCACCCTCGGCACTCACGGACGCCGAATGGCGATGTCGCATTTCCGCTAGTCGTGGCGTCGTCACGGCGATAGGTTGTCGTCGTGATCGAAGACTTCGAACGCTGTTACCTCGCCGTGCAGTCGCGCGATCCCCGCTTCGACGGTTGGTTCTTCACCGCTGTCACGTCCACGCATATCTACTGTCGACCCAGCTGCCCGGCCCAGACGCCGATGAGTAAGAACGTCCGCTTCTATCCCTCGGCGGCGGCCGCGCAGCTCGCAGGCTTTCGCGCGTGCAAGCGGTGTCGTCCGGACGCGTCGCCGGGTTCTCCGGAGTGGAACTCGCGCGCCGACGTCGCCGCACGAGCGATGCGACTCATCGGTGACGGCGTCGTTGACCGCGAAGGCGTGCACGGGCTGGCGCGACAGATCGGTTACAGCGTTCGTCAACTCGAGCGCGTGCTGCAGAACGAGATCGGCGCCGGACCGATCGCCATCGCCCGAGCCCAGCGCGCGCAGACGGCGCGCATACTCATTGAGACGACGGGTCTGGCAATGACCGACGTCGCCTTCGCGGCCGGCTTCTCCAGCGTCCGACAGTTCAACGACACCGTGCAGGCCGTCTACGCCTCGTCACCGACGATGCTGCGCACTCGCGCCAAGGGCTCGCGTGCCGACGCCGAAGCGTCGACCGCGATCGTGCTCCGACTCCCATTTCGCCAGCCGCTCTGCCCCGACAATCTCTTCGGTCATCTGGCGGCGACGGCGGTGCCCGGCGTCGAGGAGGTCCGAGGGACGACCTATCGTCGCACCTTGCGTCTCACCCACGGACCGGGTGTCGTGGAATTGACGCCCACACCCGACTACGTCAGTTGTCGCGCCGTCTTGAGTGACATGCGTGACCTTACGACGACGATCGCGCGCAGTCGCTGGCTGTTGGACCTTGACGCCGACCCGGTCGCGGTCGATCGTCACCTGAGTAGCGATCGATTGCTCGCGCCACTCGTGGTGAAGGCGCCGGGTCGGCGGGTACCGCGATGCGTGGACGGCGCGGAGATGGCGCTGCGCGCGGTCCTCGGTCAGCAGGTCTCGACGGCCGCCGCCCAGACGCATGCGGGACGACTGGTGACACAACATGGTGAGCTCGTCAGCGATCCCGGCGGCGCTCTCACGCATCTGTTTCCGCTGCCTTCTGCGTTAATCGACGCCGAGCTCGCCGTGCCCGCGAGACGACGCGACACGTTCGCGGCGCTGGTGCGGGCACTCGATGACGGCACACTCAGCCTGGGTCCGGGCAGTGACCGCGACGAGACGACGGCGGCGCTCTCAGCGATCGCGGGCATCGGACCGTGGACGCGACAGGTGATCGCCATGCGTGCCCTCGGCGATCCCGACGCCTTCCCCGAGTCGGACCTGGGCGTTCGTCACGCCGCGGAACTGCTCGGCCTCGCAAGTTCCCCGGCCGCGCTCTTGGACCGCTCCCAGCAGTGGCGACCATGGCGCGCGTACGCGGTGCAGTACCTCTGGGCCGTCGATGACCATCGCATCAACGACTGGCCTCCTCGAACCACACCAACCAAGAGAGCAAGGAAAACCCATGAGTGACATCTTCACCTCCACTGTCGAGAGCCCAATCGGACCGCTCACGCTGCTCGCACGCAATGGCGTGCTGACGAATCTCACGATGCAAGAACACCGACATTCGTCGCCCACACCGCCCGACGCGATCGTCGATGACGCGTGGTTCAAGGACGTGGCTGAGCAACTGGATCGATACTTCGCGGGAAAACTCACCACCTTCGACGTCGAGATGGACCTTCGCGGCACCGAGTTCCAGCAACGCGTTTGGGCGCAGTTGCGAGAGATCCCGTACGGCGAGACGATCTCCTACGGCGAGCTCGCACGGCGCGTCGGTAACGCGAACGCGTCGCGGGCGGTCGGGCTCGCCAACGGACGCAACCCGATCTCGATCATCGTGCCCTGTCACCGCGTGATTGGTGCCGACGGCTCACTCACGGGTTACGGCGGCGGGCTCGAGCGAAAGACGTGGCTGCTCGACCACGAATCGGCGCGACGTCAGTAGGGATTGCTACCGTTCGACCATGGCCACGGACAAGAAGTTCATCGAGACAGTGATCGAGAAACTTCGGCCGCTCGAGATAACGGCCAAACCGATGTTCGGAGAGTACGGCCTGTACTACGAAGGGAAGAACGTCGCGCTGGTCTGTGACAACACACTCTTCATCAAGGTCACAACCGCGGGTGCGGCGATAGCAGGACGCATAGGTCAGGCGCCGCCCTATGACGGTGCCAAACCCGCCTTTCGCATCTCGTCGGCCAAACTGAACGACCGAGAGTGGATCATCGAACTGGTGCGTGTCACGAGCAGCGCCCTGGCGGCTCCGAAGAAGAAGAACGGGCGAATGACAGGATGACCGGATGATCATCGAGTCGCCGCACCTCCTCCTTCGCGCGCTCACGGCCGCGGAGGCCGAGGAGATCGTGACCGAGGACCGAACGGGACGTTCGTGGGCACCGGACTATCCGACGCCCCCGGACGTAGGAATCGCCGCAATCGCCTTGGCGGGACGGGCCGCCTTCGCGTCCGACGAGATGCCATGGGGGCTCTTCGTGATCGTCGACAAGTCCGACGGCCTCAACGTCGGTGGAATCGGATTCAAGGGAACGCCCAACGAACGTCGCGAGGTCGAGATCGGATACGGCATCTGTCCTTCGCGCCAGGGCCACGGCGTGGCGACAGAGGCGCTGAACGCACTGTGCGACTTCGTCGGCGGACGCGTCGGTGCCATCGTCGCTGAAACCGACGGGGACAACATCGCGAGCCAACGGGTTCTAGAGAAATGTGGTTTCCAGCGCGACGGCGGCAGCGACGACCTGCTGCGGTGGCGGCGAGAGGTGTAACTGCTGCGTCGAACGCAGGTCGTTCGCTACGATGCTCGAAGATCGAACCAGGAGGTCATGATGCTCTCTCGACAGATTCAAGGGATCAAAGGACTGATGGCAAAGATCGCGTTCGTCTACGTGCGCGTGCCCGCGGTCCAGGTCCGATTCGTACGCCCATTCGTGCGGCGCCACCCGGGACGACTCTCGAAGATCCGGATCCCCTTCGTCCGTGTACCCGCCATCCAGCTTCAGGTCTTCCGACCCTTTACGTCCGTTCGGCCCTGAAATTTCGCCCAGAATAAGGTGATTCGTGCACCGGACACAATTTCTTCACCGCTGCTTGACATGGTAGTGAGTGAGCACTTACAATGACCAGATGATGGTGACGACCCGACAGACGGCCGCAGAGCGGCGAGACGCCGTGCTGAGTGCCGCCGTCACCGAGTTCGCGAGGTCCGGCTACGCCGGCACGTCGACCGACGCCATCGCCAAGCGCGCCGGGATCTCCCAGCCGTATCTCTTTCGCCTCTTTGGCACGAAGAAGGACCTCTTCATCGCCACCTTGAATCTCGTGGACGACCGCATCGTGCGAGAGCTCTCCAAGGCGATCGAAGGACTCGATCGCGAAGACGCGATGCACGCCATGGGGATGGCGTACCTGACGCTCCTCCAAGACACCGAGATGCTCCAGATGCAGATGCACAGCTACGCCGCGGCGACGAGTGACCCCGATATCGCAGCGGCCTGTCGGCGGACCTTCGAGGTCCTGTGGCACTTGGTGAAGGACAAATTGGGACTGGATCCCGAGATGATCCAAGACTTCTTCGCCAATGGCATGTTGATCTCAGTGATGTCGGCGATCGACCTGTTGTCGGTGAAGGACGAGTGGGCACAGTCGATCTGTCCGGGGATGGACAAGTTCCAAGCAATGAACGCGATCTCCGACGCTCGTCGCGCGTCAGACATTGCCTCGTCTTCGAAGGCGTCGTGATGACCCCTATATTTTTTTTCGCTTCGCAAGATAGTGACTACTCACAACTACCAAACCCTTCCATCAGGAATTTCCCGGCGGAAGCGCAAGGGCAAGGAGCACACCAATGACCACCACACTGACCCGGCCGAACGACGTGGAGCCGATCACGCGTCCGCGACCGACACGCATCGATCGTCATCGCGGCGCGTGGGCCGTACTCATCACGGGCCTCGCACTCTTCATGGCGTCACTCGACAACCTCGTGGTCACGACGGCGCTGCCGGTCATTCGCGTGCACCTTCACGCCGGACTGTCGGGACTCGAGTGGACCGTGAACGCCTACACGCTCACCTTCGCCGTGCTACTCCTCACGGCCGCCGCCGTCGGCGAACGATTCGGTCGACGTCGCACCTTCATGACGGGCATCGCCATCTTCACCACGGCGTCCGCGCTCGCGGCCATCGCACCGAACATCGGCTTCTTGATCGCAGCGCGAGCGTTGCAGGGCGCTGGCGGGGCGATGATCATGCCGCTCTCCCTGACGCTACTCAGCGCGGCCGTGAAGCCCGAGCGGCGCAACGCCGCGCTCGGCATTTGGGGTGCGATCGGCGGTGCGGCGATTGCTTTCGGCCCACTCGTCGGCGGCGCGGTGACGACCGGTTGGTCGTGGCACTACATTTTCTGGTTGAACGTGCCCATCGGCATCCTCCTCGTGCCCCTCGCGTGGTGGAAGTTGGCCGAGTCGCGCGGCGCCCAGAGTCGATTGGACCTTCGCGGGGCGCTGCTCGTCAGCGGCGGACTGCTGGGCGTCGTCCTCGGACTCGTTCGCGGCAACGCCAGCGGCTGGACGAGTACGAGCGTGGTTGCGTCCTTCGTGGTGGGCGCCGTCTTGCTGGTGGCCTTCATCCGTTGGGAGTTGCGCGCAACGGCGCCGATGCTGAGCCTGCGGATGTTCCGCAACCGTGGCTTTGCCGCGATCAACGTGACGGCGCTGTTGTTCAGCTTCGGGATGTTCGGCACCGTCTTCTTCCTCTCGCAGTTCCTCCAGACCGTCCAGGGCTACTCGCCCCTCGGGGCTGGACTGCGCGTGCTGCCCTGGACCGGGATGCCGATGCTGCTCGCACCGATCGTCGGACTGCTTGCCCAGCGCCTCGGCGGCAAGCCGCTGGTCGTCACGGGATTGATCCTCCAAGCGGTGAGCCTCACGTGGCTGGCACTGATACTGACCGCGACGACGCCCTACACCGACATGGTCCCGGCCTTCATCGTCGCCGGTATCGGCATGACATTGTTCTTCGTGCCGGTCGCCTCACTCGTGCTCGGCTCGGTGCCGAAGGATCAAGAGGGACTCGCGTCGGGTACGAACGCCGCGTTCCGTGAACTCGGTGGCGTCTTCGGCATCGCCTTGCTCGGTGCGGTCTTCTCCTCGAGCGGCGGGTACCTCTCCGCTCAGGACTACGTCAACGGACTTCGTCCGGCAATGTTCGTCGGCGCACTCGTCGTCGGCATCGGGGTCGTCACGGCACTACTGGTGCCGAGTCGACGACCCCTCAGTGCCCCGGCTCAGGCGTCGCTCCAGCGAATCAAGGAGATCCCGCTGCACGATTCGCCCCAGCAACTGAGTGCGTAGGCTTGATTCAGTGGAAAAGCTGGTAGCTGGTGGCGGCGTTGCCTCCGGACATTCATCACGGATGGGTCTTTCGGGCCGCAGGGTTCAGTGCAAGTGATGCCGGATCGAACATTCGACGATGCCGTCGAGCAACGAGAGGATCGAGATGAATCAGCACTTCGACCACACTTCAACGAGCGCTCGATACGTCAGGACATCATGGGCGCCAATGCTGGGTCTCGTCGCGATAGCCGCTCTCGTACTCGGTTCGTTCACCTCGGGTGCCAGCGCGGCGACGCCCACGACGATCACGCTCGGCGCGGCACAGAACGGCACGTTGGTCGTCGTCAACCCAGGGACACATATCAACGTCGCATTGACAAGTGACGAATGGACCTTCGACACCCAAGGCAGTCGCGCCGTGGTCAAGTTGCTCACGTGGACGACGACCAAGGGCGCGACGTCCGGTGCCACTCACGCGTGCGTTCCGGGGCGCAGTTGCGCCTCGTCCATCGCCCACTACTTCGCCCTTGAACCGGGACTGATGCGTCTGAACGCCAAGCTGACGTCGTGCCAAACGGGCAGCGTGTGCAGCGCAAGTCAAAGTCACTGGACCGTCGTCATACGCGTTCGCTGAGCGTGTGAACCGTCCGGCGATCAGCTGTCACCTCGGATCCCACGAACGCTACGAGGTGTTGTGCAAGAAGGGCTGATTTTCACGGTTTTCGTCTCGGATTCACAACGGGCTCACGCATGGAGTTGTCAGTGATTTGACCCTCTGACCAGGAGCGTAGAACTATCGTCGCATAGACGGTGTCGGGCCACGTTGCGAGGGCGAAGAGTGAACAACTCAAATCACGGAACTAATGCGATGCGTTCGCCGGACCGGTGGCGCGGGCACGAGTCGTTGTCGACCTTCGTGAGCGCCACGGCGTTCTTCGTACCGATCGCACTTTCGATCATCGCGGCGGCCGTGGTCGCTCGCGTACTCGCCGCTCCGCACGGTATCGGCCCGACTATCGGCTGGTGGGCACTGGTGCTGGGCTCGCCGCTGTTCGTATTGACCGTGACCGATCGGGCCACGCGCCGGTTGCTCCCGCTCGCGGTGCTGTTGAAGATGACATTGGTATTCCCCGACCAGGCGCCGAAGAGGATGGCCGTCGCGCGAAAGGCGGGCAGCACCAGAGACCTCGCTCGACGAGTGCAGGAAGCGAAAGACCACGGCATGCGCGACGCGCCCGTCATCGCCGCCGAAAAGATCCTCGTGCTCGCCGGAGCCCTCAACGTCCATGACCGTCGCACCCGAGGCCACAGTGAGCGCGTGCGCATGTACACCGACCTCATCGCCGAAGAGATGAAGTTGCCCCAAGTCGACCGGGACCGCCTGCGATGGTCGGCACTGCTGCACGATATTGGCAAGGTCGCGGTCCATCCGGACATCTTGAACAAACCCGGTGCGCTCGACGACGAGGAGTGGGAGCAGATCAAGAACCACCCACTCGAAGGCGCGAAGCTCACCGCGCCGCTGTCTGCGTGGCTCGGTCAATGGGCCGACACGATGGCCGAACACCACGAGAAGTTTGACGGTTCGGGCTACCCACGCGGCCTGTCGGGCCAAGAGATTTCACTGGGCGCGCGCATCGTGGCGGTCGCCGACGCCTACGACGTCATGACCGCGGTGCGGAGCTACAAACCGGCGATGACGCCGCAGGCCGCGCGAGCCGAACTACTGGCATGCGCGGGCACGCACTTCGATCCCGCGGTCGTGCGGGCGTTCCTTGACGTGTCGATAGGACGGGTGCGCGTGGTGGCTGGCCCACTCGCGTGGCTTGGATCACTCCCCTTCGTCAGCAACGTTCCGACCCTCGCACAAGTGGGCGTCGCCGCGGTTCGAACCGCGGCAGTCTCGATGAGTGTCGCGGGCGCCGTCGCGGTTGGCACCGCACACGTGGCGACGCACCCATCGTCGCCACTGACGGTGTCGGTCGCTTCGGATCACTCCGCCTCGGTGCCCGCTGGTTCGCCGAGTTACTCGGTCCCGCAGTCCAGCAGTGGCCAGTCCGGAACGTCCGCGAGTGCTTCGAGTGGTTCGAACACGTCAAGCACCACCTCGAGCACCGTCATCGCAACGACGGGGACCCACAACCCTTCGGGGATCGCGGGTTCGAGTTCGTCGGGGAACGCTGGGACGTCGACCAATGAACCCTCAACGACGGTGTCGCCTGGGAGTTCGTCGACGACGACGGTACCGTCGGCCACGAGCACGACGACAATTCCAAGCAAGGCACCAACGAGCACGACGACGACGCCCAAAGGTACGACGAGCACAACGGCTCCGAGTGAGAGCACCAGCACGACAGCACCCAAGTCCACGACGACGACGACCCCGAAGACCACCACGACGACCACAAAAGCAACGACGACGACGATTGCACCCAAGAGCACCACCACGACAACGGTGCCGAAAATCTGTGTTCTCGGAATAATTTGCCTGTGATCAAGTCGGCACATCCATCACGGTTTGAAGTCGCTTTATGAATCTTCGGCCACTTTCGACTTCGACATGACACTGATCATTCGAAGTAGTGACCCAGTTCAATGTCTTCGATGAGGCCGAGGTGGGTGGGCTTCCAGCCAAGAAGTTGCTGGGTGAGATGGCTGGAAGCGGGCCTATCCGTGCTTAAGAGTCGCGGAAAAATGCCGTCAAATTCTTCGGCGGGAAGCGACTTCAAGCCTCGCCGCTGAGCTTGGAATCCTGGCTTTGAAGATCGCCCTGAGCCGATGGTCCGACCCCGCCAACCGCCACGAACTCGCAACGCTGGCGCGCCGCTCACTCAACGAACGTCAGAGAGCCAGCGCCAGGCTCAGTTGATGAGTACGTATATCGAAGGAGCTTTGCGTGGATGCGGGGCAAAACTCATCGACTTGGTATCGGAATACGTAGGCCTGATCGACCGAAGACCAGCACGCGTGCGCAGCTGTTCGCTCCCATTACGCTCCCACCTGACCGTGTTGCCATAAACCACTTTGAGCCTTCACCACTTACTAAAGGAGATTCGTATGTCCGAGATTGACGAAGCCGTTGCCAAGATTCCTGGATTCATCGCGGGGACGTGGGAGATAGATGCAGTCCATTCCGAGGTCTCCTTCGTGGTGCGCCATTTGGTGGTGAGCAAGGTACGTGGCCGATTCGATCGATTTGGCGGAACGATCGTTACTAATGCAGACGTAGCGCGTTCATCGGTCAACGTCACGATTGACGCCTCCTCCGTGAATACGAACGAGCCAAATCGTGACAACCACGTCCGATCCGCTGACTTCTTGGACGTCGAGCACTTCCCAAATCTGACGTTTGTTTCGACGGGTGTACGGAGCGAGGGCGGCGCTTTCTTCGTCGATGGCGACCTCACGATTCGTGGGACGACCCGGCCCGTCACGCTCGACGTTGAGGTCAATGGCTTCATTCCTGATCCCCAGGGCGGCACCCGAGTCGGATTCAGCGCGACCGCAGAGATCAATCGTGATGACTTCGCCGTGAGCTTCAACGGTCCAATACCCGGCACGGACAATGCGATGGTGCTCAGCAATAAAGTCAACCTCACTCTGGAAGTTGAGGCCTCCTTGAAGGAGGCCGCGACCGCCGACTGAGGGCACGACCGCTGGTCCAGGTGATGTCGGCCATGACGCTGTTGGGCCTAACAAATCGTGATCCGGGTGAGGACCGGACCCGTGCCACGTGCACACCGACGAACGTTCGGATGTGGTGTGAGATGTTGCTGGTCCCAGCAGACTGATGGCGAGTCGGACGACGCAAAGAGATACAACTCAAGCCGCGTGACCGTGGCCGACGTCCCTTGCCGATGTCACCAATGTCTCGTGAAGCCACCCGTACACTGCATCAGACCAGATCTCTTGTCCCAGGCCGGCGCAGTGCCCGTCTGCTCCCTGTTCTGCGCTGAGCCGCACCAGCGCCGCGGGTGATGTCATCGCCGACTGCAAGGTCCGACCGCTACCACCCGCGAAGTCGTTCTCCGATTCGACAATCAACGTTGGACACACAATTTGGTTGGCGACGTCGAGCATGTTGAAACGCAGAGGTCCACGCCAGGTGCCACGAAGCGCCAGTCAGCTTCTTGACACTCCGAGCCGTAGCGAGCGCTTCTCCTATTTCCGCCGAGTGAACTGGTGCAGCAGACAGAGTGCGAACCAGTTGGCCGTCATAGTCAGGATTGCGAAAGAGGATCTTCATGGGATTGGACACAGCTCACTCACCTTCGTCGGACTGTCTCGACTATATGAAAACTGCTTCATGGTGAGGCTTCACATTCGCAAACACTTGCGCGCGTTGGTGAGGTGATCTCGTTCGCGCTCCGCAGTAGTTCTTGCGTTCGACAAGTCGAGCTGGCTCCCACCATCTGCAACGCGCCGGCGTTCACGCGAACGCGAGAATGCATGGCACTTCGACATTCACATCCAATAATCATGAATACCGTCGCGCAACTACAACTGCCCTCGTTATCGTGATGCAAGTTTGTGATTTGAAGTGCACACTTCTGAGTTCGTTGATACTAGATCTATTCGTCCGGAATCGGCGAGTCGGAAAGGAGATGATGCCGTGTACATAGGTGGCGGAGCGGTGGTCCTTATCCTCATCATTGTGCTCGTCGTGGTCTTGATGCGACGCTGAGCCGCAAACGGACCACACGGAGAGTTTCGAAGAGGATTGGGCGAGATGATGAACAGTGAATAGTCGGTTCCCTCCTCATGTGCTGCTCGACTATGCGTTGCTCGCCGACGGCGAGCGAGGGGTCTTGGTCGGTCCGCGCGGTGATTTTGCGTGGATGTGCATGCCTCACTGGGACTCCGACGCTGTGTTCTCAACACTCATCGGCGGAGGTGGCATCTATGCGGTGACCCCACAAGACGCTCATTTCGTCTGGGGTGGCTACTACGAGGACTGTTCCCTGATTTGGCGGAGTCGTTGGGTGACCTCGAGCAGCGTGATCGAGTGTCGAGAGGCCCTGGCATTCCCGGGCGACCGCGAGACGGCCGTTCTACTTCGTCGTGTTCGCGCGGTCGAGGGAACGGCCTCAGTATCGTGCGTGCTCGACGTGAGAGCCGCGTTCGGTCAGGAAGAGATGTCCAACCGTCACCTTCACGACGGTACGTGGACAGGACGAAGCGGCGAGATTTACGTCCGCTGGAATGGTGCTGAGACGGCACATGCGCGCCGCGACGGCGGCCTCGAAATGGAAGTCAACCTTGAGCCCGGCACCCACCATGATCTGGTGCTCGAGTTGAGCGTCAACGATTTCCCCGAGGCGCCGAAGAGCGCCGACGATTACTGGTCTGCGACCGAAGCTTCATGGGCGCAGTCCTTACCGAACTTTGATTTGACGGTGGCGCCCCGCGCTGCGAGTCATTCATATGCAGTGCTCCGGGGTATGACGAGTGCCACGGGAGGGATGGTCGCGGCCGCGACGATGTCACTGCCCGAACGCGCCGAAGCGGGAAGTAACTACGACTATCGCTACGCATGGATACGTGATCAGTGTTACGTCGGCCAGGCATGCGCCGTCACAACACCCCTGCCCCTTCTCGATGACGCCGTGCGCTTTGTGTCGGAGCGGATCATCGCTGATGGGAGCGTGATGCGGCCGGCGTACCGAGTCGACGGCCTTGCGGTCCCAAAGGAGAAGCGACTCAAACACCTCTCCGGTTATCCCGGTGGCTTCGACAAGGTTGGTAACTGGGTGAATGGGCAGTTCCAACTCGACGCCTTCGGTGAGGCGCTGTTGCTGTTCGCGGCCGCGGCACGACACGATCGGCTGGACTCCATCCACTGGAGCGCGGTCGAGACTGCTGTTGCGGCAATAGATGAGCGGTGGCGCGAACCGGACGCGGGCATTTGGGAGCTTGAGAATCGGCTGTGGACCCAGTCGCGACTCATGGCCATCGCGGGATTACGCGACATCGCTCGATGCGCGCCCGCTGCCGCCGCCTCGAAGTGGTCGGGCCTGGCCGACGCAATGCTCTCAGAGGTCGCCGCGTCGTGTGTCCACGTCAGCGGTCGCTGGCAACGTGCGGTCGATGACGACAAGGTCGACGCCTCGCTGCTGATCCCCACCCTTCGAGGCGGCCTAGCGAAAGACGACCCTCGCGGTCTGGCCACCCTCGCCGCGATAGACCGCGATCTGGTGCGCGATGGCTATGTGTATCGATTTCGCCATGACGAACGACCGCTGGAAGAGGCGGAGGGAGCCTTCACGTTCTGTGGACTGCTGATGTCGCTCGCCCTGCATCAACAAGGTGACGCCGTCGAGGCACGAGCATGGTTCGAGCGCAATCGTGCAGTCGCCGGACCGCCAGGATTGTTGTCGGAGGAGTTCGACATCCGTCAGGGCCAATTAAGGGGGAACCTGCCACAGTCATTCGTGCATGCGCTTGTGCTGGAGTGCGCTGCTCGACTGAGTGAACCTTGGACTTGAACGAGCGCCGTAACCGCGGCATCGCGCGGCGAGCGATCTATTTCAAGAGACTGGCTCCTACATTGACCACCACGGCCAATATGACCGCGCCGAACATGTAGGAGAGCATGGCGTGGTGCAGCGCGCTCTTGCGGATCGTTGTCTCTTCGATGTTCGTGTCAGAAACTTGGAACGTCATTCCGATCGTGAACGCAAAGTAGGCGAAGTCGGTGTACCGCGGCTGCTCGTCTTCATTGAATTGAATGCCGCCCGCACGATTGGCGTAATAGAGACGTGCATAGCGCAGCATGAAGACGAAGTGAACGACGAACCACGAAACGATGAGACTGACGACGGCAATCGACGTGAGTCCCAACTCCGTCGCGCCGTGGGCGTGGCCCGCCATTCGAAGTGCGAAGCCGACGCCCACGATGCACATGACGCTCGCCATCACAAGGACTGCGTCGGTCAGTCGTCGACTGGGATCTTCGACTCGAGCGAGTTGGGCGGTGTCACGAGCGTTCATGTTCCACACGACCCCACGGACTCGCACCAGTAGCAGCAACGCAGTGACGTTCCATCCACTCAGTACCGCGACCACCCACGGTGCAGTGAACGCAAGCGCAACTCCTGTGGCCACCCCCAATGGAACCGCGACGTAGAGCACGCGGTACACGCGACCCGTGTGACTAGGCACCCAAACACCTGGCGCGCTCGCGGGAGGCGGGGCGTGCACCTGACCAGCGCGAACCGACAATCTGGACACGTGACGTCATGACGTTCGAAAGGCTGCGGCCACGTCGTCACGAAGTTCAAGTCCGTGTCCCGGTCGTGAGCGGTCGGGGCGCATCACTCCGCCGTGGGGTGAGAGAGAACCTTCGAACAGAGTGGTTTCGATTCGATGATGGTCATGGAAGTATTCGATGTGGCGCAGATTATTGATGGCGGCCGCGGCAGGCGCGTGGAGGTTGGGTGCGCAGTGGGCAGACAGGTCCAGGTGATTGGCTTCTGCGAGTGCCGCGACCTTTAACCAGACGCTGTACCCACCGCAACGCGTCACATCGGCCTGCACACAGTCCACAGCGCGGGCGCCGATCATTCGTGCGAAGTAGTCGAGCGTGTAGCCATATTCTCCAGCGGCGACCTCGCCATCGAAGTGGTCTCTAACATGTCGCAATCCTGTGAGGTCATCCGATGACACCGGCTCCTCGAACCATTGCACGTCGGCCTCGTCCCTCACGAACTGGCCAAGTTGAATGGCTTGTTTCACGCTGTATCCGCCATTCGCGTCGACGAAGAGATCCGCGTCGCCGATGGTCTCGCGCGCGAGTACAACGCGGGACATGTCGCGATCCGTCCGCTCACCCCACGACTCGGCGATCTTGATCTTCACACGAGGTATCTGCCACTCATCGACCCATAACGACAACTGCTTCGTGAGCGTGGCGTCGTCGTAGGTGGTGAAGCCACCGCTCCCGTACACCGGCACATCGTCACGGCGCCATCCGAAGAGTTCGGTGAGCGGCAGCTCCAATTGGCGAGCGCGAAGATCCCAGAGGGCGATGTCGACCGCCGAAATTGCGCACGCAGCGATGCCCGGACGTCCGACGTTGCGACACGCGCGCGCCATGTCCTCTGCGATTCTCGGAATCTCGTTGGTGTCAGCGCCCGAGAGGTGCGGTGCGAGAAGGTCGACGATGACGCCACGCGCCGCGGCGGCGCCGTACGTCCATCCGAGCCCGCGATGGTCGCCGTCGCTCAGTCGCACGACCACGACGGTCGTGGCGTCCCAGGCAATGGTGCCGTCAGCTTCGGGTTGATTCGTCGGGTAGTCGTAGACCATCACCTCGACGTTCGAGATCGTCACCGGCTGCTCCGCACCGTCGAACTCAAGGATCCACACCGCGCTTCGCGAATGAGTCCTTCAGCGCAACGCGCCGCGAGCGCCATGATGGTGAGTGCAGGGTTGGCCGAACCTTGAGTGGGAAGGACGCTCCCGTCCGTGATGAGCAAGTTCGACACGGCGAAGCTTCGATGGTGAGCGTCGACGACACCCGAGCGTTCGTCGCTCGCCATGCGGCAGCCCCCCACCAGGTGTGCGAACCGCTTGATCGTCATCACCTCTTGGGCGTCGGCCGCGTACAACAGATCCTCCATCACCCGTTGCGCCGCCTTCATGAGTTTCGAGTCGTTCTTCGACATGCTGTAACTAAAGCGAGCCACCGGAAGGCCGTGACGGTCCGTCTCATCTGACAACGACACGGCGTTGTCGTAACGCGGCTCGAACTCGCACAAGGCACCCAACGTCGCCCAGTGGATGTAGTCACGCATGTATTCGCGAAGGGTCGCGCCCCAGTGTCCTTGCGCACTCACGTGTTCCGCCCACGTGATGGGGAGCGGTGACACCGTCTGGATGGAGAATCCGCGTTTGTAGTCCTTCGTAGGATCGGTCTCGTAGAACTCCTCGCTGCTGACCTCAGGCGGCGGACCCTTGAACATCCGTTTTTCGCTCTCAAAGCGTCCAGACGTCTGTGGCGCGCCCTGCACCATCACGTAGCGTCCGACCAAACCGAAGTCGTTGCACAGTCCATCGGGGAACTGCTTGTTGCTCGAGAGCAGTAAGAGGCGAGGCGTCTCTATGGAGTACCCCGCCACGGCGACCGACCGGGCTCGCTGGCGGTGTTCAACGCCATCGCGCACGTACACGACGCCTGTGGCAACGCGGGCGTCATTCACCTCGATCCGCGTCACCATGCAGTTCGCCCGCACTTCTGCGCCGTTCGCGAGAGCGTCTGGGATGTGCGTGATGAGGGGAGAGGCTTTCGCGTTGGCTTTGCAGCCTTGCAGGCAGAATCCGCGGTAGATGCAGTGCGGACGATTGCCGAAGCGGCCGTTCGCGATGGCGACGGGGCCCACTCGCGCCTGGATGCCGAGTCTCTCGGCGCCTTGCAGAAAGACATCACCATTGGCGCTCACGGGTTGTGGAGAGTATCGATAGCGGTGTGGGTCTCCCCACGGCCAATCCTCACCTGAGACGGGCAGTTCGTCTTCGATCGCTTCGTAGTACGGGAGCAATTCTGCGTAGCGAATGGGCCAATCGACACCGAACCCGTCTCGCGTCGCGGTCTCGAAATCCGAAGGGTGGAGTCGGGGCACGAAACCCGCATAGTGGATCATCGAGCCCCCAACTCCGCGGCCGGAGTTGTTCGAACCCAAAGGAACGGGATCGGCTCCGGCAATTGTGCGAGGTTCCGTCCAGTACAAGTGATGGGAGCCAGCTTCATCACTGACCCAGTCCGCATCCGGATCCCAGAATGGACCAGCGTCGAGTCCGACGACCTTCCAGCCCGCCCGAGCCAGGCGTTGCAGCATGGTCGAACCGCCGGCACCGCAGCCAATCACGACGAGATCGACTTCTTCGTCCTCGTGATATCGACGCATATTTTCGCGAAGCGCATGATTTGAGCGTTCGTCGCTGTTGGGCAGGAGCCACGCCGATTCGTTGCGTTCGCGTATGGCGCGATCTCGTCGATTCGCTTCTCGTCTCACGAACTCAGATCACCCTGTGCCGTATGAGCACTCTTCGCGCGCTTGATGCGATCGTCAAATGAGGCTGGGTCCACGTCCTCGTGGTCCGCCACTTCCCAGTGCTCGCGTTGCCCGTTACCCAGGGCCCCGTAGCCGCGTGGATACGACGGCCCTCCGAAACCGATCTCGTTCCACGCCCACGGATGCGAGTAGAAGGCGGTTGTCGCATAGCGAATCCAAAGGTTCCACACATGTTCTGCCGGCAAGTCCATCCAGCGATCGGATTCTCGGATCCCTTGAAGGAGCTTGCCTTGTTGTTGGTGTGTCAACTGAGGAAACGCGGCATCGTACGTCGTTCGTGCATCTTCATCCAGTGCCCGAAGTGTGAGACGCCATGCCCGCGCGTCGTCTGGGAGATCCTCGTGATGCCACCCGTCGGTGTGACCCAGCGCGAGTCGCTGGTCGACGAGAACGAGCACGGGCACTTTCGGTGGATCGAATTGATACAGCAGTTGGTCAAACAGCGCTTCGGCAATCGGCTGTTCCTCATCGGAGAAGAATGAGCACGATGTCCCAAGGTGCAGTCGTGCGAGCACGACGCCCGCGGTCAGTTCATCCCAATGTGGCACTTGATCGAGCACGTCGAATCCAGGGAATCGACCCCAGCCACCTGGGGTGACTGCTCGACGTCTCGGCGCTCGAAACGGCAACTCGACTCACCCGTCTCCGCGACGCAGCAGTGACGCCAGGAGGCCCATGCCGCCCACCATGGCGGCGATCGCCGGCGCGAAGGCCGGAGGTCCCATCTCCATGTTGTAACGAAAGTTGCGAAAACCTCCAGGCTTTTGGCGTATGCCTCGCAGGTGGAGGACTGTGCCTTGTATCCCGTTGGCGATGACCACAACCGAAGCGATCGGCAGCAAGGTCTTCGCGACCTTCCGACTTGACACAGCGGCGATGCCGACGGGAATCAGCGTCGGCACTATGTACACGGGCCACCACATCATCTTGTTACCGAAACTCGCCTTGTCGTGCGAGAAGTAGACCTCCGCGGTGGTCATGACGGCGCCCACGGCCGTCAGCGCCGCGAGTCCCTGTTCGAAACGGCCGGTACGAATATCCGTTAACGCGCGGCCCGCGAGGCCATTGACACCACTGCGAGACGTCGTCGCGCGTTGCTTCGGAAGAATCACTTCGGACCACTCCATGTCGTTGACACATCCACGAGGTGTTGCTCTCGTTTACAAATCTAAAGCGACATGAAAATAATTCACACGTTTGTAAAACAACAGGGCACGAAAAGTCACTGTCACTTTTTCTCACACAAGGCACGTACTACGCGAGCACGCAACATGTGTGTCAAAAAGTATTGGCCGAGCAAAATGCGCCGCGCACAAAATTCACCGCATTCACATTCGGTCGACGTTGCGATGAAGGTCGGTAAGGTGACGACGTTCGACCGATTACATCGCACAAAGAGGTGGACGATGACAAACGTGAGCGACTTCGTCATTCAACGAATTCAACAGTGGGGCGTCACGCGCGTCTTCGGATTTCCGGGTGACGGAATCGGCGCGTTTGACGGAGCGCTCGGCAAAGCCGAGCGAGACGGCGTCGGGCTGCACTACGTTCGTCCGACCCACGAAGAGATCTGTGCACTCATGGCAACGGCTCACGCCAAGTTCACGGGCGAGGTCGGAGTCTGTATCGCGACCTCGAGCCCCGGAGCATTCCATCTGTTGAATGGACTCTACGACGCACAGATGGACAATCAGCCCGTCGTCGCGATCGTCGGTCAACAGGGTCTGGACTCCTTCGGAACCTTCACGCAGCAAGAGAACAACCTCGAACGCATATTCTCCGACGTCGCGGTCTACGTACAGACAATCGTGTCGCCCGAGCAGGCACAGGCAGTGGTCGACACGGCGTTTCGATCGGCGCGCGTGCGTTTGCAGCCTTCGGTGATCATCATCCCTCACGACGTGCAGGCAATGGAGATGATGCTGCCGGAGCGTGCGATGTGGGTCTCGCGATCGAGCGCCGTCGCCCCTTCCACGTCCATCACCCCGCCGCACGACGAGATCGTGAAGGCAGCCGCCATCATCAACGACGGATCGAAAGTCACCTTCTTGGTCGGTCACGGAGCCAACGGAGCAACTGAGGAAGTGCTCGAGGCAGCCCGACGCGCGGGCGCCGGCATCATCACTGCCCTACGCGGCAAACAAGTCGTGCCGTCTGAGATTCCGCACCACTCCCAACAGTTGGGTTTGCTCGGTTCCTTGCCGAGTTTGGTGCAGATGCGCGACTGCGACACGCTCGTGTTACTCGGTACGAACTATCCGTACAGCCAGTTTCTACCAGAGTCCGGTCAAGCGCGAGCTCTTCAGATAGATCTCAAGCCCGAGCAGTTGGGACTGAGATATCCGACGGAGCTGAATCTTTGGGGCGACGTGAAGGCGACCCTCATCCAACTCATACCGCTGCTAGAGACCAAGAGCGACCATTCGTGGCAGGACAGCGTGGCCGACGGCATGCGCAAGTGGGAAGCGGAGATGGAGGACCAGGCACTGCTTGAATACTCCGACGGCGTCAATCCCCGCCGAGTGTTCCACGAATTGAATAAGCGACTCCCCCCACAGGCAATCGTCACCGCCGACGCCGGCACCACTGCTGATTGGTACGGCCATCACATTCGTCTTCGGCGCGGGATGATGGGCGATCTCTCAGGTCGACTCGCGACGATGTTGGCCGCGATGCCCTACGCGGAGGCCGCAAAGTTCGCCTTCCCCGACCGACCGGTCATATGCACAATCGGAGACGGAGCGTTTCAAATGTTGGGGATGAACGAACTCATCACCATCAAGAAGTACATGCACGATTGGGTCAACCCACAGTTCGTCATTGTCGTGCTTCACAATGACGACCTCGCTCAGGTCTCGTGGGAGATGCGAACGGAGGACGCCAATCCAATGTGGAGCACCTCTCAGGACGTGCAGTCGATCGACTACGCGGGCTGGGCTGAACTCGTGGGCTTCACGGGCATACGGGTGAAGAGTGATGACGACGTCGGCGAAGCCTTCGATCGAGCGTTCTCCACCCAAGGCGTGACGCTCATTGATGCCTACACCAGCAAGAACGTGCCGCCGCTTCCACCACATATCTCAGGAACGTTCGCGTTGAACACGCTGAAGGGATTACTGAAGGGCGACCCTGCCGCGAGAGACGTCGTGCGCGACACCACCGAAGCGCTGTTCTCTGAGGGCCTGCACCGTGCAAAGAGTGTGCTGCACCTGACCGAACAACACAAGTCAGCGAAGGACTAGAGATGTGCGCTGCGAACTCGCACCACCTGCTCTTCCTCGCGCCGGCACCATCGTTGAGTCGGACCACCCTGGTGAAGAGTGCCAGATAGTCCCTGTCGCGTGGTGGCGTGACCGATTGGAGAGAACATCATGACAGGTACCAAGACAGTGGTAATCACGGGCGCCACAGCCGGGGTGGGACGAGAGACCGCACGGATCTTCGCGAAGCACGGATTCGACGTCGCATTGCTCGCCCGCGGCGAGGCAGGTCTCAGGGCCACCGCTCACGATGTCGAGTCATATGGGCAGCGCTGTTTGGCAATTTCGACCGACGTCGCCGACTATCACCAGGTGGAACACGCCGCCGAACGAATCGAGGCCGAGCTGGGACCGATCGACGTCTGGGTGAACAACGCCATGACGACGGTGTTCTCTTCGCTCAAGGATGTGAGGAGCGAGGACTTCGAGCGCGCGGTCAACGTCACCTTCCTCGGGCAGGTATGGGGGACGATGGCGGCACTGCGGCGCATGCGACCACGCGATGCGGGTGCAATCGTCAACGTCGGTTCGGCCCTGTCATTCGTCGGCATTCCGCTGCAGTCGGCGTACTGCGCATCAAAGTTCGCGTGTCGAGGATTCTTCGAGGCGACGCGAGCCGAGATCCTCCATGACGGACTGAACGTTCGCCTATCGATGGTTCACCTACCGGCCATGAACACACCCCAGTTCGACTGGTGTGAAACCACCATGGAGTTCCACCCCCAGCCTGTGCCACCCATCTACCAACCGGAGATTGCGGCGCAGGCAATCTTCACCACTGCTCTCGACGGAAAGCGTTCGCGAATCGTCGGATCGTGGAACAAGATGTTGGTGGTCATGGACAGCTTCTTCCCTGGTCTGGGCAACCACTTCGCTTCACGCGGTGCATGGGAAAGTCAACTGACCAAGCAGCCGGTCAAACCCGACCGACCGTCAAATCTTCGAGCCCCCGCCGATGAGGGGGTCGACTACGGGGGGCACGGGATCTTCGACAACAGGTCTCGGGGCGTCAGGGATCCTTCATTTCTCGTGACGCTGCCCAAGATTGGATTTACCTACGTGACGGCACTTGGTGCGACCCTGCGAGAGTCCGCGGACGTCCGCCGACGACACAAGGCGTCTCTCACGCGACTCGGGGTCGCGAAATCTGACGATGGGAACGACGACTCGCCGGAGTCTGGTCAGCGCTCCAACGACGCCGAACCGCGAAGGTTGCCCGAATCTGGCGAGTACACCTCAACGACACACAACTTCGAGACTGACTCACTCGATGTGTTGACGAACGAGGATCATTTCTTGCTGAAACTCTTCGATGGGCTCGCGCTCAGTCGCGGTTCTACTGTCGAAGAGCGCTATGCGTACGGCAATCTCGCCAAGGAATCCTTGCGACACATCGCGGTGCGCCAGGCCTGTATCGTCGACGTCACCAGAGTCCTCGCAGACATACCGGAGATGAGTGACATACGCGATCGAATGCTGCGCGGTGCCACTGAACGTCGGCCCCTGTATGACGAGATCGCCACGATGGCGCGCGGAGTGCAGACAGTCAGTCTGGACGTGGGACAGGACTTCGACGGGGCCCTCTCATCATTGATCGATTGGGTGAGCAGCGAGATTCAATGGGAACTGTCGGGAACCTTGGCGTCGATACGTTCGGCGTTGTCTAGACATCACTTGAGCGGAAAACTGCGAAGCGCTCGATATGTGCGTCGACACGCGCCAACGCACTTGAGTACCAAGGGCCCGCGATGGTACGAGCAGGCGCCGATCGTTTCGAGCCTGGTGACAATGTACGGCCACTTGAATGACCTTCCTCGCGCGTCGAGAGAATGGCGCAGCTCGTAATGCCGTCCCGCGCTGGAGACGGCGTACGCGGCACATCCGTCACTCCCTTCCGGCGAAATCACGGCTGGCTGCACGCCCACGAGCAGCCGAGTGGCGTGCGACGGTCGCTGGCCTCAGCGACCTGATGGCGAAACGACCAACGCCGAATAGGTCACTCCACGCGGACGCGCTGTCCATGAGCCTGTCTCGAGCGATGTCGTCACTTATCCTGGACCGGACGCACGCGAGATGTTGATCGAACGGGCAACGGCCCGGCGGACATCATTATTCATGAAGTTCCGGCGAGATGTTCACCTGCCAACCGATGCCGAAGCGATCGACGAAGGCACCAAACACGTCGCCCCAGAACATTTTTCCCAGGGGAGCCTTGACGGTCCCGCCACTGCTGAGCGTTTCAAAGATCCTCCGTAGTTCTCTTTCCTCGGTACCGACGATCGATAGCTCGATGCGGGTCTGAACTTCGTTCGTGGCATCTGATCGGTCACTTGCACGAATCGTGAAAGCCCCGGTATCGAGTGTGGCGTTGATGACGCGATCCTTCTCGCTCTCCGAAACTGATGGATCCACGTCACCACGACGAGTGATCGACAGTTCTCCGCCCAAGACACCTTGGTAGAAGAGCATGGCTTCTTCAGTGTTGTCCGGGAAGAAGAGGTATGCCTCTAAATTCATGATTGATCTCGCTTTCACTGGTTTGGAACTAGACCGTATAGTACCCTACCGGAACTAGTCCGTCAAGTACTCTGGACGAGTGGCAACGGATTCTCCCGCGCAGGCAGAACGAAGTTTGGACCGGCGCCACCGCGAAATCCTCGAGGCCGCCATCGGAACCTTTCTCTCAAAGGGATACGAGGGGGCCACGATGGAAGAAATCGCATCGCGGGCCGGGGTCTCCAAGCAGACCGTGTACAAGCATTTCAATGACAAATACCACCTCTACGCCGAAATCGTCCTCTCGACCACCGACGACATGAGCACTCTCATAGAACTCATTGCCCAACAACTTCCCGAAACCACTGACTTGCGCAAGGCCTTGGGCCAATTGGCCCAAACATTTCTCACTGCGCTTATGCAGCCTCGCGTCCTGAAATTGCGTCGACTAGTCATTGCTACGGCGGACCGCTTTCCCGAGATCTCAACCGCATGGTACGAAAAAGGATTTGAGCGGGTGCTTCAAGCACTCGCAAGCAGTTTTCGGGCTCTCGCGCGCCGCCAGTTACTCGTCCTCGACGACCCAACAGTGGCCGCCGAGCACTTCGTCGGCATGTTGTTTTGGATTCCGGTAAACAGGGCCATGTTTTCGGGCGATGACGACTATGCAACGAACCACGATCTCATCGATGTTGCCGAAGCGGCCGCGACGACCTTCATGAATGCCTACGGAGTCCGCCGATGAGCGAGGACCGAACCTCACGTAAGTATGAAATGATCTCACACGATTATGAAACTAATGACTCATCGAGCCGCTGACATTCCAGTGGAGGCAAGACCCACAAGTGCATTTGACTGCAAATTCCAATACTTACGCAACAAACAAAAAGTTCTACGTTACGGATGTTGTGCGATGGAGTCGAGAATAGCCGCAACGCGAATTGAATCTGCACTAGACACAATCCAGCCTCTGTCACCGTCAATTACTCCACTGACATTTTCCACCATATCTACAAAAGCGTCCGTGACAGGAAATTCTTCGAGCACATCATTGACCAGCAAGGAACTCGTTTCGTTCCATGTTGTGAAGGACTCGCCGACTTCGGTGCTGATCTGCCCGTGAGACCCTTGAACCATGAACTGCTGATGGCTCGGAAGGGCGAATGAACTTACCGAGTGTGCGGTGATGTTGTTGTTGATTAGCACGTTGACATCAGTAGTCAGGTCAATGCCCGTTGGCCCGATTGTTCGTTCCAGGTGACTAACTGTGAGATCAGAGGCGCCATTAGTGAGTGCGACCCATGCGTGCGCTTGGTAACAACCGACGTCAAGTAATGCTCCTCCACCCATTGATGGACTGAGTCGATAGTTGTCGGTCATTTCAGAGGTGAATGTGAAAGCTGTCTCGATGTGCTCGACGTCTCCGACGACCCCACTGGTAACAAGGTGAACCATGCGAGCAAATCGTGGATGCCACCTGCCCCACACTGCCTCTACAAGTAGTCGACCGTTGTTCGCGGCAGAATCGAACATGGCCGCTGTTTCAATGGAATTTAACCCCAGGGGTTTTTCACAGAGAACATGCTTACCTGCCACGAGCGACTTCGTCACCCATTCAACATGTTGCCCGTTCGACAAACTTATATACACGGCGTCAACATTTTCGTCGGCCAATAGGTCGTCATATGTTGCGTGAACTCGTTCGGGTTCAAGAGTTGCAGACCGCTGTACGTCGCGGCTGGCGACGGCATATAAGGTTGCGCCACGCGATGTGTGAACGGCGGGGGCTAAGGCACGTCTGGCAACAAATCCAGCGCCGAGGAAGCCCCAATTGACAGCCAATTTTCTACGACCGACGAAGCACTGGTGTCACCGGCAACGCATTTTGCATGGCTGATTGTTCGGCGGCTTGCATAATTGCCACAACATTGCGAGATTGCAGTGCGTTAACTTCCATGGGAGATCCATTGTTAATGTACTCGACAATTGAGCGATGGAATTCGTGCGGTTCAAGCGGTTGTAATGGCACAATACGCGACGTTCCGTCAGCGCGATGCACACTCAATATCGCGGGCAAGTCGGCGACCGCTGGCTCACCCGCCGGATCCCAATCACCAACGATCGCGCCTTGGGTACCCAGCACATAGAACTTTGGCTTTCGAGCAGCAGCGAGATCGGAGTGAACAAAAGTTGCTTGTTTGCCGGACACAAATGTCACGGTGACGTGCGAGTGGTCAGCATTCGTAGCGTGGATCCATACGAGCTTGTGATTTTGCCCACTGACATGTGCGACCTCGTCAGGGATGATGTTCAGGATCTGATCAATGAAATGGCTTCCCCAGTCAAAGATTGCGCCACCAGACACCTTGGCGTTCGAGTGCCAATAATCGCACGGCCGTGAATACCCACCGACAAAACAGTCGTAGTGGTAGACGTCTCCAATCTCTCCGGAACGAATGATCTGGCGCATCGTGACAAAGTCGTCATCAAATCTGCGATTCTGATATGCCACCAGCATGAGGCTCTCTTCTGATGCAAGCAGGATCAATTCATCGCACTGATCAGCAGTGAGCGCCATCGGCTTTTCAAGGACAACATGAATGCCTCGTAGAAGTGATTCTTTGGCCCATTGATAGTGGCTATTCGGTGGAGTCGAAATAACGACTAGGTCAAGAAGGCCAGAATCCAGCATTTCACTTGCATCGCTGAAAGGGGTTGCCTGTGGGGCAAGTTGCAGTGCCGCTTGGACACGTTGAGGATCGGTGTCACACACGGCCAAAAGATCGAGGCCGACTGTGTTTTGGACTGCTTGGTTGTGCTCGTGTCCAATTGCACCATACGCAAGGAGACCAACTCGAATAGTGCTCCTTTCCACGGAAAACGAGTCTATTTATTTTTGCGGAATTGGAAACGCACGCGCTTGGAAATGAAGCACTCAGCGTCAAGGGGTGTCGGGGCCCACATGAGCGCGCACTCGTTAAAAGAGGAAATCTCGACCCTACTTATCTTCGATCGAGCGAATAACCAGAGGTATTGCGATGCCAGAAGTGACGATCGCGCCGAACACTAACAACCAAATGAGCGAAGGCGTTGATCGAGCGGAGCCTCCTGCTCCCGTCCGAGGCGCGCCCAGCGGCAATGAAAGAGTAGTCGTCGTTTCCGACGGGGTGCCTGATGCGCCGACTTTGGAAACGATCGTTGGCGCCGTGACATGAGACGTGGATGTCGTCGTCGGGCCTGTGGTTGTCGCGAAAGTTCCGGCCGCAGTCGTCGTGGTCGTCGTTGCGGTAGCCGTCGTGGTGGGAAGAGTTGTGGATGTTGTTGACGTTGTTGCTGTCGATATTGTTGACGTCGTCGTCGCAACCGTTGTTGACGTCGATGCGGGCGCCGACGTTGTGGTCGTTGCCAGCTCCGTGGTTGTGGTGCTCGTCGTAGCGGGAAGAGTGGTGGTGGTTGGGGCCGTAGTGGACGATGCAGTCGTTGTTGGCACTGCGTTCGTTGTCGTTGTCGTGGTGGGAACAGTCGTGGTAGTCGTGGAGGTCGTCGTTGTTGTTGAAGGCGAGACCGAACACGTCGGAACGGCGATGGCGTTGGTGTCCATTGTGACCGCTCCATTGATGGCCAACGCTCGGCTCATCAAGGACGCACCGGAGACGAGCGTGATTGACTGTGATGCGAGAATCGTGCCTGCGAACGCAGTTCCAGATCCTATGGTGGCGAACGATCCGACCTGCCAGAACACATTGCACGCTTGGGCGCCGTTCTCGAATACGACGGCACTTCCGGTGCCAGTAGTGAGCGATGACCCAGCTTGAAAAATCCATACTGAGTTTGAATCACCTTGACCGTTCAGAATGACGGTCCCCGTGAGAGCCAAGGACGAAGCGTCGTGATAGACACCTGCAACCAAGGTGGTGCCACCTAGATCACCCGTCACGGTCACGTCCGGCGAGCGGTGGGAGGCATCGATCGAGGCGGCGGAAAGATCGGTCTGAGCGCTCTGTGCCTGGGCGTCTCCTGCGTGCACGCTGCCGGCGATAAAACCCGGTGGGAAACCCGTGATCGCCGTTCCGGGATATACGCCCACGTCGCCGGTTATCGTCGACGTACCGGTATTCGTGATTGTGGAACCTGCTAGCACGGCGTACGTCGTGGAATTTCCCAAGTCAATGGTTGTGCTGCCGCGGCGAATTGAGTGCCAAACGACCAGATGATGAGGGCGATCGCCACGAGGATTGAACTGCCGAGAGTGAACCGAGCAAATTGTGGCACTCGACAGGATCTGCGGACGCTGAAGTTCAGTTCGCGCATGGAACGCTTTGTCTGTCGTTTGTGGGACAAGATGTCCTTCCCAAAGATTGCCATTGATTATCAGTGGGAATGACAAAGAAGGACAGGTCTGATCGATAGTGCTTACAACAAGCGTATGGATTGCGATCGGCTGTCGAATCACTGCGCAACGCTGAATGGACCAAATTGTTGACTTGTCCAGTAACCAAGGTGTTGGTGCCTCGCGGCATCTTCCAGAGCGTTGAGTCATTGCGGCCCCCTAGAGCGGTGGCCTCCCTTCCTGCAACACTGAAAGAATGTTTGAAATCCCGAGATCGGATCAATCGTGAGCGTCGTACCCTTCGCACTTGACGGCTTCGAGATGCAACCCTTTACGTCGTCGAGCGGACGCAAGCGTGACGTCTATCGCCGGGGCAGCGGTCCCGCGGTCATCATCATCCACGAAGTCCCGGGCATCACGCCGGGCGTGGCAGCGTTCGCCCGTCGAGTTGCGGACCGCGGCATGACAGTGGTCCTGCCAGACCTACTGGGCACACCTGGTCGGCCGATGACGATTCCTTACGCTCTCTCCACGTTTGCGCGCGCGTGCGTCAGCAAGGAGTTCACTCTGCTCGCCTTGAACAAAACGAGCCCGATCGTGGACTATTTGCGCGACTTGGCCAAGTACGAGCACGGCGCCTGCGGCGGACCAGGCGTCGGGGCACCGAGAATATTTTGTGCCTTACGCCGGACCGATTTCGCGGCTTAACGTGAGGAGAGTGTGGCGGCCGAAATGAGTCGAAGGTCAATTCTTGTTTGTACAGGTGTGCTCATTGCCGTTGGGGCCATCGCCATTGTCTCCGTACTAACAGGCGGGAAAGTAGGCGGGAAACCCCCGTCTCCAGTCTCCGAACTCGTCGGCCGTCACATGAAAGACTTCTCGCTTGCGGGTCTCAACGGTGGGACCATCGAAGCTCCATGGGAGTCAGGTCGCTCAAGCGTTTTAGTGTTCTTCGCGAGCTACTGCGTTCCCTGTCAAGGCGAGATGCCCAAGATTGCGACATACATCCGCCTTCATAGCCCAAAGCCCGTCAGGGTTCTCGCCATTGATGCCAACGACGCACGATCCTCGGCGCAAGCCATGATTCTGCGAGACGACGTGACGTTTCCAGTGGCTTTCGATCCCAACGGCGCTGTGACTTCTGGAGTATTCGGCTTTGGTGCGATACCTGAGAGCGTCTTTCTCAATTCCAAAGGTGTCGTAGAGAAGGTCTATTACGGGGCAATACCGAAGCTCCAGCTCGCTCGGGGAATTCAGATGCTGAAAACACCCCACTCCTAGATGTCGACGCGTTCCGAAAGGCTCCGGCGCCGACCGATACGACGCTGAAGACCCGACCCATAGTCCGCGTTTGACAGATCGATCTTCTCTTACTCGTGCGTCGATTCGCCCGGTACTATTCGAACGTGAGGAAGTCTCGGGCCGGCATCGGACTGCTCGCGGCATGCCTCGCGATGACTCCAGTTCTGGTCGGTTTCGCCTCCGATGCCTTCGCACAGGGCAGTGAAGTGGTCATATCGCACGTCACCGTCACGGCGGCCAAGATTCACGGAGATTCCGCCGTCGTGATGTCAATTGCTAACCACTCCGGGCACCCCATCTCCCTAATCTCGGTGACCTCCTCGGTCGCCAATTCGAACATGATCGATTACGACGTCAACATGTGCCAGGGCAACCATGAGATGACGTTGATCGCCAACATTCTGATTACTGGTCGTCGAACGCAAGAGTTGGGCTATAAGTATCAGGGAGCGATGCTGCGTCAGTTGAAAAGGTCACTCGTCAGAGGTGGGACGATTTCTCTCGTCGTCACATGGAGTGATTTCAACAAGGTGCACTCACAGACGGTCGAGGCGAGAGTCGTCAAACCCCCCAAACATTTGTTCTTCGGTATGACCGCAATGCAAATGTAGTGTGACCGACATTGGCACGCGACTCGGGAACTCCGAAGTGTGCCTAACAATCGAGATGGAGCGGACCATGGGTGAACGCAACACATTGCAGCAGTTGGTTGAACAAGGAGTGACATGTTGAAGCACACATTCGTATCAGCGATCCTGACCGGCTCACTCGCGGCACTGGCGCTCGTCGTGCCACCCAGCGGGGCGGCGACTTCGTTTCCGCAGCCGCCGTCGAAAGTCGGCGTTGCAACTACCACTGCTCTTCCCGCGACCGTGCGCGAGGCGAAGTTCATCAATCAGTACGGAATGCCCGAAACCTTAGGGGCGTTGAAGGGTAAGACGGTATTCGTCGTACCCCTGTTGACCCTCTGCGGTGACACGTGCCCATTCACGTCCGGCAACCTCCTGCAGTTGCAATCCAAGATCAATACCGCGAGAGCGAACAACGTGGAGATCGTCGCCATAGACGTCGATCCTTTCCGTGACACCGTTGCCCGGATCGGGGCGTATTCGAAATTGATTGCCGCGAACTTTCAAATTTGGACCGAGTCGGGTCCGACGACCACTCCGTACATCACGGATAAGGAGTACGCCTCGAAGAATCCAATTGGAAAGGGCGACAAGAACAACAATTTGACGACCATCGAGAAGTTCTTTGGTTGGACGGTCCAAGTGGTCCCGCAGTCGGTTCCGGCGCCGACCGATTGGTGGGCGCCGCACGATCTCCTGTCCTATGACGTCAATCACTCGGATGGCTTTTGGGTCATCGACGCCAAACAATCGGTGCGCTTCGTTAGCGGGGACTATCCGGCATTCACCGGGAAACTGTCCAAAGTGCTCTCCACTTTTATGGGTTATAAGAGCAACATCTACAACAGCCCCGTCTTCAAAGGGGGCTGGACGCCACTCGAGGCAACTCAGGCACTTGAGTGGGTCACGAACGAGAAACTCTGAATTGCGACGCAAGCTGTCGATGTCGACAAGAAAAGGGGACGCGTTTCTGGTGAGATATCCCAGCGAATTTGGACTCCGTGATCGTGAGGCACATCGTGGACGGACAGGGGCACCAGTTATGAATTGTGCCTGACGTTGACTGATCCTTGAAAGTTCTCCGTGAAATAGACACAGTATTTTGAGTCCACGGACAACACCGCCATCGACAAAACAGGTCCGCGTGAGTCCCGTGACCTAATGCCGAGCGTATTGAGCGAAACGGTCCTTACTAGCTGTCGCCTGCGTTGCGCCCCATCCTTATTGATGCGCTTCCGCTTCCGCCTGCACCGATCGCAGCAATAACGTGGGGACGGCTTGGTCAACAAGGACGGCAGCGATAGCTGCAGCGGTTGCCAAGGTCTCGGAATCCAGGACGCGGCTGCGAACTGAAGCGCCATCCAACACCAACGCCAACTGTTCGCCAAGTTCCTCAGGGTTGGCGGCACCCGCTTCACGGGCAGTTTCGATGAGCCGTGCCGCGAAGGCTTCTTTGTAATTGCGGGCATAAATGCGCGCCGAATGGCCCGGGTCTGAGATTTCGACGGCGGCTGCGATGAACGGGCACAGAGGCGCGTGCACTTCGAACGCAGCAAGTAGGCGTTCTCGGGGTGTGAGTGAAATGGAATCGAAGACTTCGGGCAGGATCTCAGGATCGAATCTCCGCAGGCACTCGGCGATCAACTCGTCTTTCCCGGTGAAGTGTTGGTATAGCGTGCGTTTGGACACCTCGGCCACAGCGCAAATCTGGTCCATGCCGGTGTTATTGATGCCCTGATCACGGAACAGTTGTTGTGTGGCCATGATGATCCGCTCTCGTGCGCCCCTGCCCCGACGCAGGCCACGTGGCCCCTTCTCCAACTTTGTCACCGAAACAGCCTAGCCCATCTTGGTACCGCTCGGTTTACTTAACTTGCATTGTCAGCGACCCTCTACTACGGTTAAGGAAACAGAACGGTGTACATAGCGCTGGCATGACAATTGATCGGAGTATTTATGGGAAAGCTTGATGGCAAGGTCGCGGTGATCACCGGTGCGACGAGCGGCATGGCACTCGCCGGTGCCAAATTGTTCGTCGACGAGGGGGCATACGTCTTCATCACGGGCCGACGGAAAGACCAACTTGATGAGGCCGTCGAGTCGATCGGCCGCAACGTGACTGGCCTGCAAGCAGATTCGGCCCACCTCGACGATTTGGACCGACTGTTCGAGACCGTGAAGGAGGACAAAGGGTCCCTCGACGTGTTGTGGGCAAGTGCCGGAGTCGGCGAACAGGGCGGAATCGGCGAGATCACCGAGGAACAATTCGACACTGCATTTTCTTTGAACGCGCGCGGCACCTTGTTCACGGTCCAGAAAGCCCTGCCGCTGTTCAACGATGGCGGTTCGATCTTCATGACTGGGTCGAACGCGTCGCTCCGGGGTTACCCCAATTGGAGTCTGTACGCGGCGAGCAAGGCTGTGCTTCCCGCCTACGCACGAGTGTGGGTGGCTGAACTGAGAGATCGAAGGATCAGAGTGAACGTGCTTACCCCAGGTCAGGTTGCATCGCCGATGATGGATGAAGTCCTGTCGCCAGCGATGAAGGCGCAGTTCGAATCCGTGATCCCGCGACGGGAGATGGGCCACCCCGAGGAGATTGCGACAGTCGCGTTGTTCCTCGCATCAGACGACTCGAGCTACGTCAACGGCGTTGAACTGGTAGTCGACGGCGGCACCACGGTGATCTGAGCGGCTTGTGAACGGCAAGACCTTCACCATCTCTCAATGCAACCAAAAAGAAAAGAGGACTCACCATGACCACCATCAGCATTATTGGCTCGGGCAACATGGCCGCAGCCATCGGAATCCGTGCAGCAAGGCACGGTAACACCGTCGAGATCATGAGCCGCAACACCGCAAAGGCTCAGACGCTGGCCGACAAGATTGGCAGCGGTGCCACCGTTGGCACGTTCGGGGCCACGCCGGCCGGTGACATCGTGATCATCGCCGTCCTGTACGCCGGCGCGGTTGATGTGGTCACGCAGTACGGCGACGCACTGGCCGGCAAAATCCTCGTCGACATCACCAACCCCTTCAACGCTGACGCAAGCGGAGTCGTGACGACTGCCGGCAACTCGGTAACCCAGCAGATCGCCGCCGCCGCCCCCGTGGACACACACGTCATGAAGGCGTTCAATACGATCTTCGGCGGCGTCCTCGCTCAGGACAAGCCCCTGGACGTGTTCTTCGCCGGCGACGGCACCGGTGAAAAGCTGCGCGTCGCAGCCCTCCTGGAGAGCATGGACATGCGACCCCTTGATGCTGGCGGGCTAGAAATGACACACGCCCTTGAATGGGCCGGCATCCTACTCGTGGGCTTGGCGAACAATGGCACAGGCTTCGATGTTGCCTTGAGAGCAAGTGCGCCCTGAGCTTTAGATAATCGGTCTTCCGTGAATAACGTCGATAGATCGAGTGGCAAGAAAAAGGGGTGCGGACGTAAGACCAGACATCCGGAGTCTGTTACTGAAAAACTAATTAGAGTTCTGAGACTGGAGTCACGATGGGTGTCGTGCCATTCATTCTCGAGGGCAATGAGATGAGACCGTTCACGACTTCGATCGGAAGCGCTCGCGACATTTACCGGATAGGCACCGGACCAGCTGTCATCATCATCCACGAGATCCCTGGAATAAATCCCTTGGTTGCGGCCTTCGGCCGCAAGATCGCGGACCGAGGTATGACCGCAGTACTTCCGGAACTCTTCGGCACCTCCGGTCGACCAATGACGACCTCCTACGCCCTCACTCCTTTTGCACGAGTGTGCGTAAGCAACTGCCAAACCAGCGGAGGAAAGGACCGCAGGACGGTGAGCGCGAAGACTCGGCGTGAAGTTATCAAAATGAAGAAACTTCAACGCTCTCTTGACGACGGCTTTGGAGTGATGTCACTGCGCTTGTAGCCATCACTCTTGCGAATTGGAGAAAGCCGACACCATAGGTTGTGTATGTCGGTTCGGCCAGAATGAGACAACCAGCTCAACTTCTCTCGTGGTATATCGTTCCACTCGATGGGACCACCGCAAGTCTTTAGAGGTTCGAGACGACGAGTCTTGACGGGCATCGGGGCTTGCTTGGTCTTTGTGGTGACAGGCATTGCGATGGTGGCCAGTCGCGACATGGTTGGGATTGCCGTCATTGTATTATTCGGACTTGCATTGAGCGCATGCGCTGCGATGCTTGTACATCCGGTTCGATTAACGGTGACAGATCTGGCCTTCAAGTTCGATGGGCCAGACCGACACTCCACCTACCAATTCGAGCATTGCGGCGAATTCCAAATCCGAACAAGCGTGGGCGCATGGACGCCGAAGATGATCGTTTTCAAATATGACGGACCAGGTCGACCACCTCGTTTCCGTCGTAGAGTCGACGCTGAAGGCGCGAGATTGACGTCGATACCAACTACCTTCGGAATACCAGTGAGCGACTTAGTTGACTTGCTTAATGCAGGCAGGGCGGCGAATCAGCCCGCTAAGAACTAGGAAGTCTGTTCGCGAGGTTCGATGGGAGACCCCGTCACTTGAGAGGTGCCTCATTCTTTGCTGGCAAATGTCTGCAGATGATCCAGTGCGGCGTCCAAGGCGGTAGTAAGCGGGGTCTCGTTCTGGAGCGCCTTTGACATAAGCAGACCACCTTCAGTGAGGTCAGGGTCGCGCTGGCCAAGCGCTTTGGATCGGCATCGGCGCGCAACTTTCCGGAGTCCTGAAGTCGCACCAAGGTACGCGTGAGGACGAACTGCCAGGTGCCGAAGGCCTCTTGTACCTCGAGGCGACTGGTTCCGGGCTTACTCATGAGCTCGCTGGACAGCGTGCCGAGGGACAGCCGGTCCACCGTGACCCGCGCCGGTGGAACGCAACAACAGAATCAGCCCAGCTTCGCAGTTCGCCACCGATTCGACCGCGACGAGCAGGTCACCGTGGAAAGCCAGGATCCGGTCCTAGGGAGGGGGTCATCCTTACTTGCGAAGTAGTGGTAGATCTGCGATTTGCTGGTAGATGTGGTACGTCCCACCTCATCCAGGCTCACCGCCGAAACGCGCTCAACCGTGAGGTCCGTTGCCGTGTCCACGATCCGTCGACGCGTGGCTCGGCCTCTCGCCGTCGAAGGATGACCACTGACGGCGTCTGCTCCGGTCCTGTTGCCGTGGACTTGAGGATTGGCCTCAGAGATTGCGGTTCTTGACTCAGTTGCCATGCGCGCGTTCGGCGTCAGTCAGGGCAGCTGCAATCCGGTAGAAGGTAGCGAGCCCCGAGTTGCTGAAGGAAGGCGGGATCCTTCGCACTCATGTCGGTAAATTCGACCTTGACATTTGTGCGGTCACACTTCGGTGTGAGCGTGATCTCAATGAATGTCGGTACGGGCGTCGCCGTGCCGGTTCCTTGACGGTCCCATTCGATCACCAAGCGGTACGGGGGTTCGACTTCTGTGTAGCGCCCGACGATCAACGTCCCGTCGAGGTCCAGGTGAAACGGATCCCCCGGGGTGGGACGTCGTCATCGAATTCGGTCGGTCGTGATGAGGGCTCAATTGACAATGGCGAGGGCAAGGAGTGTGTTGACCGCAGTTTCGATCGGGCGGCTACTTCCAAGTGCCTGGCCGAGGACAAGTCCCCCTTCGAGCGCGGCGAGCAGAGTAAGGGCGAGGTCGTCCGGGTCGATGTCGGGCGGGAGTTTCCCGTCGGCATGAAGGGATCTGAGTCCGTCGCCGATGGCGGCTGCCCACTGATCGAAACCGGCCGAGATCAGCGCTCGGGTCTCTGGGTCACTCTCAGCGAGTTGACCAACGAGCGAGCCAAGTGGGCAGCCCCCCTTTGCTTTGGTGCGCTTCGCTGCGGCGATCACCAACTTCCGCCAGGCTTCGACTCCGTTCGCGCCGCTGAGCACCTGCCGCTGGTGATTCACGATGGTGTCGGCTTGGTAGTCGATGACCGCCTGCACGAGTTCGTTCTTGTCGGGGAAGTAGTGGTACATCTGAGAGCCACTGACCTCCGCCGCCACCTTGACGTCTTCCAAGGTCGTGCCCGCCACGCCGCGCTCATGGATCAGGGCGGCAGCGGCCTCCACTATTCGTGCCCGGGTACGTGCCCCCTTGGGGGTGAGCGTCGGCCGATCAATCGTCTCGTTGACCATGCACCAATAATATCAGGATTTTGAGTTTGACAACTCAGTATCGCGCCGTTAGAGTGAGTCGCACAACCCATTTTTGAGCGAGAGGACAACACATCGCATGACTGACCTAAAAGGGCAAGACCGCACTGGTAACGGGCTCGACGAGCGGGATCGGCAGGGCTACGGCCATCGCCTTGGCCGCCCGCGGCGCTCACGTACTGGTAGTCGGACGCAACGAACAACGAGCCAAAGACGTGGTCGCCGAGATCGAAGGCAGCGGCGGCAGCGCAACGTTCCGGCTCACGACGTTGGGCGATCTGAAATCGGCCCAAGAGCTGGTCGAATGGGCCACTGAGGCAGGCGACGGTCACGTCGACATCCTCATCAACAACGCTGGCGTCGCCTTGCTCGGACCAAGCAACGCAGCCACCGAAGCAGAGTTCGACGAGACCTTCGCACTGAACGTCAAGGTTCCGTTCTTCCTCGTCGCGGCCCTGGCGCCAGCCATGGCCGAACGCGGATGGGGTTCGATCGTCAACGTCTCCACGATGGTCGCCAGCTTCGGACAGGCCGGCATGGCGCTGTACGGCGCCAGCCGAGCAGCTCTCGAACTGTTGACGAAGGCTTGGGCCGCCGAATACGGCCCGAGTGGTGTTCGGGTCAACGCCGTTGCCCCCGGCCCGACACGCACCCGAATGATGGAAGAGTCCCCGAAGAGATGGTGAATCAGCTCGCAGCACTAGCACCAGCAGGTCGCGTCGCTGAGCCCGAGGAACTTGCTGCGGCGATCGTCTTCCTGGCCAGCGATGATGCCAGCTTCGTGCACGGCGTCACGCTTGCAGTCGATGGCGGCCGAAAAGCGACCTGAGCCTGTCGCATTGACGAGCGAGGAAGTCCGAGAACACAGATCACTACTAACGAATAACTACGAAGGAGAATCAATATGAGCGCATACCTAATCGTCGAATTCACGGTCAAGGACCCAGATGTCTATCGTGAGCAGTACGCCAGCATCGCTGGAAAGACCGCCAAAGAGTACGGAGCTGAGCCTGTCGCCAGCAGTAACTGGGAAGTCCTGTACGGCGAGCCCTCGCTCACTTCAGGAGCGCTCATGCGATTTCCGGACCGTGAGGCGGCCCTCGAGCTGGTACAACTCGCCCGAATACCAGGAGCTGATCGAAGTCCGAGGTGTTGCGATGGATGCCCGTTTCAGCTTGCTCGACGGTCTTCCCGATGAAGGCTGATAGAGTGGGTTACACGACTCAATTCTGTACACCCTCCGAGGAGAGACCATGAGCAAGTTCGACGCTCAATTCGCCGGTCGGCTGGACGGACAGACCGTGCTAGTCACCGGCGCCAAGGGCGGTATCGGCCATGAGACAGCCCAAGGCATTGGAAATAGTGGGGCGACTGTGCTGGTGCACGCCCGCGGTGCTGACGACGCCCGACGCGCTGTCGACCTGTTGGTCGCCAACGGCAACGGCAACGGCCAGTACCTGGCCGTAGCCGGAGACCTCGGATCATTAGCGGGTGTTCGGGAACTGGTCGACGCAGTGCACGAGGCCGCGCCGAAGGGACTCAACGGACTGGTCAACAACGCGGGCGCCGCGTTCTCTAGCAAGGCACTGTCACCCGACGGGTACGAGCGGACCATCGCCATCAATCACGTCGCGCTGGCGGCACTGACCGACGGGCTGCTCGACCTGCTCCGGAAGGGCGCTGATGATTTCGCCGCGCCCTCGCGGGTGGTCAACATGACCGCCCTGATCGAGTCCGAGGGCAAGCCGATCACCGACTGGAGCTACCCGGGCAAGTACAAGCAGATCCAGGCCTACGCCGATGCCAAACTGCTGGCCCTGATGTACACCTACGCCCAAGCTCGCCGCTATGAGGGCGAGGGCCTGACGTTCAACGCAGTCAGCCCGGGCGCGGTCAAAACCAGTCTCGGCAGCAAGGCCGGCGGGCCGTTCAAAATGATTGATGCGTTGACCAATCCGTTCGTCGGGCCTCCGGAGAAGGGGTCACGCGGCTGTGTGCGGCTGATGGCCGATCCGGAGCTCGCGACCGCGACCGGGGGCTACTACAGCTCCGCGAAGTTGAAAAAGTCCTCGAAGAAGTCCAGGACGCCGAAGGCCAGGAACGAATCTACGCCCAGACCGAACGGGAATTGCGCGCTCACTTCTGAGCTGCGGTCACCCAGCGCAGACGAGCCAAGGCCTCGGGCGAACTATTTTCGGGCACCCATGGAGAATTCGTCCCGTGAGCGGAGCGCTACTCGTTGCATAGCTCGCGCATGGCCGAGCACCACGTCCAATAGCGCCTCGGCTCGACGACAAATCGCGTCCTGCGCCGCAAAGGCGGCCGCACGTTCTGACGCCTCGACGGACTTTTCAGTTAAGAGCGCCGCGTGACTCGACGCGAGCGCGGACTCCTCCGATCCCTTCGCAGAGCGCTCGGATGCCGCAGCTGAATCTTCGGATGCCTTTGCAGCCCGAGCGCCTAAGACGATTGTTCGCCAACCGATGACAATCACAGCTATGAGGCTCAAACTTGAAAGCATCAGCGTAGCCATTTTCTAAGTATGACATCGCGAATCTTTCTTAAGGTGAGCAAAAAGACAATCCAAAACTTCCAAATGCGTCGATAAATCACGATGAACGTCGTTCGTTTGAAAGAATGGAGGAGGCCCGGAGATTGGAACAACTATGAGTGTCGTGCCATTCGCCCTCGAGAGATCGAGATGCAGCCTTTTACAACCTCGTACGGACTGACACGCGACGTCTACCGGACGGGTGCCGGTCCGGCGGTAATTATCATTCACGAGATTCCAGGTATTACGCCGTTCGTCGCAGCCTCGGGCAACGAGCGCAGAGCACGGCATGACCGCAGTGTTGCCCAGTCTTTTGGGCACGGCCGGGAGACCAATGACGATTCCCTATGCGCTCTCTTCCTTAGCTCGCGCCTGCGTCAGCAAGGAGTTCACACTGTTGGCTCTTAACAAGACGAGTCCATTGTCGACTACCTTCGTGAGCTCGCCGTCCATGAACGTGAGGCACATGGCGGACCAGGTGTCGGGGCCTCGGTCCAAGTGTGTCTCATCTTTGTTCAATTTCGCTTGACAAGATCCGACGGTTTGTCGACGCCGGAGTGCTGGGATGGAGCATGATTTCTGGCATGACTACCGAGTCCTCGTCCCCTTTGACCGTATTGAATAGTTCCGTTATGGCGGTACTTCAAAAGTTGAAAGTGGAACTAAAGCCATGGAAAAGCGGGGAAATCTTCGCCGCGTACATCGCTGACGAAATCCACCCGAACATAATTTACGACCCACGTCTTGATACTCCAGAATTGAGAGCGAGGTTTCTAGCTCACGAACTGTGCCACGTGTACCTCCATCCCCCGTGTTCGATCGGGTCCCAAAATCAATATGTAGTCGATGAAGAAACGGTGGTCTATGAAGCCGCAGCCAGAATCTGTGGCAAATACGGAGTTGACGATTATACGAAGTTCATGAGGTCGCGCAATATCCCGATTGGAGAGCCACGCGAAACTCAGCAGACCCTTATCCGACAAATCGTGAGCGACGTCCTAGACGGCCTAATGGACCCAACGAAAGCTCTTCTTTGGACGGGATACAAAGGGGGCTCGTAGTGCGAGTCAACTTGGAACTACGATCGCAGTGCCTGACAGGCAACGAAATCTATCGCCGAGGCAGTGATCCGGCCGTCATAATCCACCACGAGATGCCGGGCATCACTCCGGCACTTGCCGGGGAGGAGTGCGTTGGAACCGACAATTACTTCAATCGTCCCTAAATCGATGCGCTGCGCGTCCGACGAACTAGTCACATGCGCGTCATTCCTGGACTTCACTCAGAAACGAAAGCGACGATCAAGATCGCTGCGGCGACGAACGTTAATCCCGCCGCGACGTTCTGTTGATTTTTCTGTTTTGCGAGCGCAGCTCCGGTTATCGCGTTGACAAGAAGATTGAATTCGATACTCGCCGGCCAAGGCAAGACCCAGCCGACGACCGTTTGAATCAACTGACCGTCAGGACTCTTCAAAAAACCAGCCAAGTTGATTTCGGAGAATTCGGCCTCGTCCAGTAGTTCGGCGGTAACTGACTCAACACTCCTCGAGGTCATCATCCAACCATTCGAGTCGTAGGCCCAACCTGGCATGCGACGGGTCCAATTCACCAAGAACGCATATAACTTCTGCGCCCTGGGATCGTTCTGGTAATCCATGGTGCCTCCTCTCCTACGAGTTCGCCGAATAGGCGAGGATGATCAAAGCGAGGGTTACGCCAATTCCGGCCATAAATGGTGCAAATTCGTTTCGGTTTACTGAGCCACCACTTGATTCGTTACCCGCCATCAGCCCCGCCACTCCACGCTGACATTTCGGACATCTACCCGCCACTAGGAAATCATGACCATTGAGAGATTGGCCGCACTCGCAAGTTCCAAGAACCTGACCTAAGCGGTCATCAAGCGCCACGGCAGCTTCCCGCACGCGGGTCAACTCCAACTGGAACTCGTGAGTGCGCTGTTCGAGGATTCGAATCGAGGACTCGTTTCCGGCAGCCTCCAGACCACGCGAAAGAAGATCGGACACCGCCGAAGCCAGGGACATTCCATGTCCTTTGGCGTAATCCTCGGTCGCTTCCTTCATTTCGGGACTCACCCTTGCGTAAATCGTACTGGACATATCTTGCACCTTAATGCAGTTGCCAATGGTTTGCAATCGCACATGCAATTATTACCTTGCATAGTTAGCGACTGTCATGATCACGGAAAGGAGTTTTTCCGCGAAAAATTAATTTATCGTGAAAAAATCCACAACCCAGGAGGAGTAATGACTGACGGCACATCAAGTTACGAGAGCCCAAGAATGCTCCGTCTCACGTTCGAGATATACATTCCCAGAGGTCTTCGGAAAAACGTTCAATTTAAGCGGGTCGAAAGAGCCGCGGACCGAATTACAGGGGTCGTACAGGGAGTAGTCGCGAGTGAGTTCCCCTGGGCCGACCGGATAAGGGCTCGTAAGGAGTGGTCTTATGCGTGGGCAGATTGGTCCGAAGAGATCTCGCTGACTTCTTCAGAACAAACCGAGAATTGAGGCAGACCGTGGGAGACATCGAAACAGGGCCTTTGGTTGTTGCATCGACGCACCAATTGGACAAGTACCAAGGACGGTTTCGTCTAACCGTTGACGACCTGGAAGAGATGGCCCTGAACCATCTTGACGGCTCCACCGTCTTCAACCTTCAACATGATCCGCAGTCGCCGCTAGCCGCGCAGGTAATTGATGCAAATGTGGAACTTCGTGAGGACGGAGAATTTGAACTCCGCGTCAATTTGAGAGTTGACGAAGACCAGTGGTTGGCGTTTCTTGATGAACTAGAACAACGAGGCGCTCCAGGAGGACTCTCCTATACCCGTCTGATTGAGTTCGCGCAAATTGGAACAGGACCTCCAGAAATCGCCGTTGCTCCGGACGCCGGTTTCTACACCCAAGACGAGATCATCAAAGCGGCGGAAAGTTATCACTCATCCGTTCCGCTTCAACTCGCAGAACTGGTCCAGTTCTCGGCCACGGAGGTGTGCCAGGTCATAGTCGTCATGCAACAACCGGAATCTGCTTTGCAAATTTGGCTACCAAGCGTCGTGAGTGGTTTGATTGGGCCCGTCTTGATCGCACTAACGAAGGCGGGTCAGTTAGTTCGACATCGACTTCAGTTTCGCCATGACGGCGTGAATAGTTCCGTGCTCGAAGCTGTCATCGAAACCGAAGAATCGACCGTTGTTGCGAACGCAATTGGACAGATAAGTCAACTTGACCAGGTGTGGCGGTCGATGGAATATGGCCAACTATGGTCTTTCGACGAATCAAGCGGCCTTTGGATTCGCCGCTAGTTTCGAGCAGGGTGGTTCGACTGAATGCGATGCTCCTGCGACTCCACACTTTCTGCTGAATGTCGCTCAAGAAATAGTCAGTGGACTTCGAGATAGCTTTCCAAATTGGGATACCAATGCATCGGGCTTGTGGTCACCAACTCCGCGTAACGCCGAGCGGACTCCGGCGCCGGATTAACCACTTCGATGTATCGAAGGGATGTGTTGCCCGCAATTGCCTTACGAAACAGCCGATCCGCGTTCACGTCTAACAGCGGCATTGAATACCCTACGAAGACGATTCGATCGGCGTTGCGAAGCGACTCGTCTGCGTCCGACCAAACCTTTGTTAAATACTTTCTGATGAAACTATCTTTGCTGTGAATTGGCGGAACGACTACGGGCCATGCGTACTGAGTTCGACCCCCCGTCGTGGTCATCGTTAGATTCGAAGGAACCACCCGACGCGATGTACAGCGCACCGTCTTCTCTTCAAACTGGTTACTGCAAGAATCTTTAATGACGGACTTCTTCCTTGCATTAAGATGTACCAATTGAGAGAGCTGGTGCAACTTGAGCACATTAATGGGCCGGGAATGATCGCAGCTCGCATTGTGTGCCGGAAATAGATTGGTCGCCGAAGTCGTCGTGAAAGACAAGTCGGAACCGAAATGTCCGTAACCCTCCTGCAGGCACCAGCAACTACTGAGTCTTGCTCTCTTTTCTATTTCATTCTCGATAACAAGATCATGATTGAAGGTAATTACGTCAATGGTTTCGTCTTGAATCAGCGGCCTTTGCCAATAGACGACCTATTGAGCCTCCAGTATGTTTGCTGTCGCCAATCCAATCGGTTGTTTCTCTCAGTACGCGCAGGTAAATATTGACAAGTTGCTCGTACGCTTTCGCAATATCCGATCCCTTGACAGTCTCTTGAAAATCAATGAAGAGATCGCGGAAGAATTCCTCCATGCTCGGCGCAGGTTGTCCCACTCGACGGTTGAACGGATCCAGTCCGGGCGACGATTGGGCGTAATTCTTTAGTGGCCGTGGAATCGTGATGCCTAGTGCGCCAATCTTGTCGAAAAATGTTGCGTCCAGAGGCGGATTCTTCGATTCGTATCGAACCTTATGGAAACTTTCTGCGTTTGCCAAAGTTGCCCCGGCCCCAAGAATCAGACAAGTGTTCATTGCGTTTCGACCATAGCAAGTCGGTATGGCGCTATGGCCAGTGAAGGCTCTGACTCAACCCGGTTACGAGCGAAGAAAGTATTGGAGCCCACTCGCCAGTTACATTTGCGACTTGCTTCCCTCAACGGCCTTTTGGACTGCAAGGTCGACGTGATGGATATGAAGGCGACGCACCTCATCTTCAACTGGGATGCCTAGCCATTCGGCGTAGGTGCATGTGCAGCGAAGGTCGATATGAGGATGAGGCTCATTGCGTTCCAGAGAGCGTCGTGACTCAGATCGTATGTGTGCATCGGATTACCCGAAGAGTGACCGTATCTTTGGCAAGAGTAGGGCAAAGATGCTGCCAACGCTGCCGTGAATCTCACCGGAAAATAGACGGTAGAACGTCTCACCCATAGCGTCGATACCAACGGCTTCTCTTCCGGTGTGGTGGGCATACCATTGTGTGAGGCGGCCAGCGAGTTCAGTTGACGTCGGGATTCTTGTGCCAATCCACGCCGGTGTGGAACTTTGGTCCATCGCGAGGTCAGAGTCCGCGCGTCGACGAGCAGTTCACTTGCAGCAGGATTGCGCAAATGAGGTGAACGCGGATGCGCAGTACGCCAAGATTCGCGTTGTGACTGATACTCCAGCGCGATCCATCGGGCGAATCGCTCCTCCGTCGCAACGGATGGGTCAATCAACCATGCCTGCACTGCTAATGACTCAAGAACGACTCGAGCCATGGTGGTCACTACGGTGACTGGCTTACTGGTTAAGCCGTTCGCGAAACCTTGAAACGACTCACTGAGAATGGTCTCGTGATTCGTGGCGACAAGTCCGAGCGTCTCGGCGAACGCCCAGGCATGTATGAACGGGTCTTCTCTCCGCTCAGTGCGGAATGACGTCGATGCGCCAATATCGGACTCGAGTGTGGAACCCGTCCGAGGTCCGCCGCCGAGTTTGCCGGCCCAAGCTGAATCAGGGCGTACAGCATCATTGCGGAAAGTCGTATGTCGGATTTCGTCGCCGGAGAATTGGTCACGTGCCGAACGTATCGGAGAGGAGTGACGACAAATGTTCGCCACGTGGAAACGTGTCACTGACTTGCAATTGAGCCGTACTTCTTGACATACCAGCAAAGGACAGGGAACAAAGGCCGAATAGCAATTCGGAGTCCAACCCATGCAATCAAGTCCTGAGAATGCGAGCCTTTCTATTTCAAATTCCGCATTGGTCAGGATTCCTTCATCGCGTAACTCCGCGAACTTTCTGAGGCCCGCCGTTGGACTAAGTATCAACGCGGCCAAAACCTGTATACGAGTCCAACGAATGGCTACGGTGCCAGACACGCAAAGAGCAAGCCTCAGTTTCATCGTCACTCAATGTCGAGTTCAGCGTAAGCAGTGTTCAACGGGTATAGCGTTCGACCACTGGTCTTCGAAAAACTGTGCGTGTTTGCGTACTGACGCCGTGTTCACGCACGCCTCAAGGTCGCCGAATTGACCGTGGCCATAGCTCTCGATTGAGCAGGATTCTTGCTCGTCGATTATAAGAAGATCTGGCAACGCCCTGTCTCCCGCAGGCAGCCAGAGTACGCGTAATTCAAATCCAAGACCCGTCTCTGGTCGGCTACCCGTTTGGAATGTGCAAAAGGCCAACGCGCTCGGATGATCAATTACGCGACGACCACTATCTTCGACGGAGATTTCTCGATCGCTTCCATCAAGTACCAGAATTCGACGGCACAGTATCTGAGGCGGCAAGCGACGATAGGCATCAACGAAGCTGGCAAAACCGCGTTGCCTGTTCACCCACATGTCTAAGGCGTCGAGGTCGTTCGCAAGATGTATTGCCCGAACTGAAACAATCGCCTTGTCTAGTGCTCGTATCTGATAGTTGAGAGATGACTCTCGCTTTACGTGACGAACTCCATTTGCCCACGATGAGTACTGAAGCCGCGTCTGCTCTATTCCCGTCTGAGCCTCTTGCCGCCATCTTGGATCCGGTATAGAGAGAAGCACAACTTTGTCCTCGTTCATGTCACCAATTTGAGACGCTATCTCCAGTCGTATTGCAACCACTGAAAGCGAGAGCAGTAGCGACAAGAATCCAACAATTAGGGCAATACTCCCGCTGGCGAAGATGGCTTCGAAGGTCGCGACGATTGAACCAAGCAGAACGAGTGTGATTTCTATGACGTAGTTCTCGAGCGCCTTACGCACTCGAAACTTCTTCATCTACGTTTTTCGTCATCTCGAGTATGCAGTCCTTTAACTTGATCAGGTATGGCGATTCAAGCGTTGCAGAAAATGCGACCGTGATTTCTCTGGCCTCGCTGACCGCGACTCAGATGTCGAACGACCGAAGTGACTTGAGACGATCCTACCAAGGCGTCACTTCGAAGATTCCAAAGATCCGCATTGTCGATCCACAACTCTTCGGCTCGCTCGGTGAGTGAAAATTCACTGCGACAAACCAAGGCATAGTGCCGCTCCGGCGGTGAACCGGGAGTTGCCCGGCTGGTGACCACAGAGTGCCGAGGCAGTAAATACGGATCGCCATCCATAGTCTGAGCGGACCTCCACACTGCAATGGCCATCGGACTCATGTCTTTTGGCGATGACTTCGACAACATTGGGGTAAAGAGAACCCTTGGATTTGTTTGAACGCGAAGGAGTTCGCGAAGTGACGGTCCAATGCTTGTACCAATACCCCAAAGAAATACACCGTCGTTTTTGACTCTTTCTAATTCTTTGCGGGCAATGATGAAGTCTGACTCTTCACCGGCTTCGTCACCGAATTTCGACCAACAAAAAGAGATTGGCAACTGTGGCGTCATGGCACTACGAGCGCTGTCGTTCGCCGGTCACTCTGGCGAACAATCTAGGAGAGAAGTTGTCTTGCAGTGTGGACCATCCCTTCGATCGTGCTAGCCAAACTGTTAGAGTAACGAACAGGTGTTCGTACGGCCAAGGCCGACGAACCGCCCGAGGGGGGAATCAGCCATCAATGGTCTCTGAGGAACTCGCCCTTCGCAAGCAACTACGCCGGGCAGGAATATCTCCAGACGCAATTGTCGCGGTTTGGCCCGAGTGGTGGAGCGAAGAGGCAGAGGGTTCCATCTCGGCCATAACCGAACTCCGTTACACCGTCGCTCGTCGACTCGGGCTCTCCCCTCAATCCATGTTCGATGAAGAACCCCGCTTCATATGGCGCGGTGAAGCCAAGTTCAAGAATCTCGGCGCAGCTACCAGAAGCTGAGGCGGTTGTTCTCACTTAGTTCTCGGCAGCGTTCGGCAACATACTTGTTGCTGCGACGCCAACAAGCCAGCAGGTCGACGGCTCGCCAACATTGACTGCCGCAGAACTTCGCGAAGTTCTCCTTGCAAATTTTGAAATTGTCACCCTTGACGCTCTCCTGACTTTTGTTTGGTCAGTCGGAATTCCTGTTGTTCAAATGAAGCTCTTTCCTCTTCGACGCAAGCGCATGCAAGCAACAACAGTTCGGGTACGTGAGCGTTTTGCGATTCTCGTCGGTCGGGAGTCCAAATTCCAAGCTCAAATTGCCTACGTGATCGCGCACGAGATTGGCCACCTTATGTTGGGGCATCTGCAAGCCGTAACTGCCCTGCTGGAGATGAGCGATCCACTGAAGATTGAATCTTCAGATGAGGAAGAGCAAGCCGCCGACCGATTCGCTCTGGAACTGCTGACCGGTCACCCCGATAATCTGGAGTCGAACGTCTCATCATTTACCGCAGCCCAACTTGCGACTGCTGCGATTAAGGAGTGCCGTCAGAGCCGAGTCGACCCCGGTCAATTGGCGCTGTGTCTCGGTCACGCAACAGGTCGATGGCGCCAAGCCTCGGAGCACAGAAACTCATTCCTCCTGGTGAGCAAGATATTGGTGCCCACCTCAACGGGTTGGCTGAAATTCGCTGAATTGGGATGAACTCTCGCTTGAGAACCAAGATTACGTCCGACTCGTACTTGGTTTTCAGATATGACCCCGCCGGAGGTTGCTGTTGACAACGACGTACTCATCAAGATTTCCTGTTACGCCCTGTCAGACGAACTACTTCAATTATTCGGCGGTGAATGTCAGGTTTCGATACTCGGAACAGCAAGATTTGTAGTGGGTAAGCGCCTCGAGAATTGGAAATCGATCCGTGATCCAATACGGGCACGCGGTTGCTCGACTCACTTTTAACTCAGGTTGAAGAGTTTCAACCAACGGTAGATGAAGTTCGTCTCGCCACCGAGATAGAGGAGTGCGCACTACAGGCAGGATTTCAACTTGATGGAGGCGAGAGCCAACTTTGCTCAATCGCGATTCACCGTCAAATTACACGAGTCGTTACTGGTGATAAACGCGCAATAATTGCCTTAGAGGCACTACTCATCACCCGACCCTGGACATTCGCGAAATCAGGAACCGCGTGTCTTGCCTCGAGCAACTGATGCTCGCAATCATAGGGTTGATTGGCGGAAGTGAAGTAAAGTCTCGCGTCTGCGCGGAGCCCGACGTGGACAAGTCCGCGTCGATTTGCTTCAGTTGTTCAGGTGGTGATGCCACGACATTCTCGGAAGCCGGATTGGAGAGTTATATCGGGGCCGTGCGTGACAGTGCACCTTCGGTCCTCCACCAGCACAATCCGACTTAGCGAAGAAATACAGCGTATAGCTCAACAATATCGGCGACCAGCGAGATCTTCTTCGACTTCCCGGGGTCTCCGATGATCCCAATAACCGTTAAGCATGCCTTGTCGGCCCTGCCCTTGATGTAGTCACTTCCAAGACGACCCTTACTTCGACCGATTGCAACTTGAGTGGCGTCAAGAGGTAGATCGACTGGAGTCTCGAGCTCCTTAAGACTGCCGATACACAAGGCGAAACGTGATCCCAGAACGTTTATCTCTGGCGGAACGTCGGTCCAGATTCTGTCGTCGACTGAGAATTGGGCAGCTCTGACTTGTTCGGCGAAGTGATGCGAGTCCATCTCTTCCATGCACAGTCGGATGACTCTACCTTCCTTCGCACTCAAAGCGGCAAATGGTTGGACCGTGTTCGGATGGCAGGTGTTTCCACCGTATCCCCACATGGCGAAGCCAGCATCGGAAATCTCCCGTTGTTTTCGCTCGATTATGTGTGTGAGGTCTTCCTTGGCATGCGTACCGACCTTCATGAACAAAACGGAATCGCCAATATGCAGAAGGTCATCGGTCATCGTTGTCCTCCAAATATTCGAGTTCGTATTCATCGTCATGGGCCCGACCGTAGTCAACACGTAGCCGTTCGCGCACATAGTGAACTGTCGGCCTTACGCCGTCGCCGTAGAAGTTCGCAAGCCGCTCTTCTTCGACAATACGTCCGCCATCGGCTACGCCAGAATTATCGGGGCGAGACTGAATCACGAGGTTACAGGAACGTCGCTCTGGATTGTCATCGAGATGGTAAGAGTGAAGTCGAGGCATAAGTTTGCTCACGTAAAATCCTCGGTCCGCGGCAAATCGTTGAACATTCGCAAGCACTTCCTCAGTCCAGGGCATTCCCTCTTGCTTGTCGGCGATAACAAGTAGACCCGATCCATCAAAATTGATCAACTCCATTCCCCGTTGGACGAACACATTCACACTTGCGCCTCCGTTACTCGCACCCCACGGAGGGTTTGTGTAGAAGCACTTAAAAGTCGCCAGATCTGTCGGAATAGGATCCAGTGCGTTGTATAGATGCGCGTCAAGGTTCGTTATCCCTTCTCGATCGGCAAATCTTTCAATTGAACTTACGATTCGTCCGTCGAAGTCGAGAACAGTGATATGTGATGGGCCGTATCCGATGATTTCACGGTGCCTGAGGTAAGCGACACAAACTCCAATCGAATCGCCATCTCCTACGAAGACCAACCGTTGGTCACGGGCCCATCTGGCGACGAATTCGCTCTGAAGAACCATGTCTGCAGCCTTCATGTAAATCTGATCGAATCGACGCAATGGTCGCGGTCGGTTCTGGATGACATCCGAAATTGCGTTGATCGCCTCCTTAAGGTCAATCTCGTTATTTTCATCAGAACTGGACACGCAGATACCTACCCCTCTTTGCCCCTACGACATTGTGCCAGTTGAGCTAGTTGTTCAACCGGACGAACACTTTTTGCGAACTGCGGTTGGCGTGGAATTAGCGGCGGTATGAGTCGAGCACCCGACTTGGTCAACGGACACCAAACCTTGCGGACACTCTCGATGATGGCCCCAGTTGGAGTCTCGCAATTTCAGAAATTGGCATTGATTCATCGCATTTTCGCTGATCAACAGGGGCCCATCACCTTTGCAACGCCGTGCACTACCGTCGTGCTTCTAGTCACAAGTCCACCATAACTAATCCGAATCCAAGACCTCAATCACTCCAAAGAGACACCGTCGCCTACGTCTCGGGCAAACGTTTTTTGATTCGCAAGGTGGTTTGAAATGGCTAGTTCACACGAAACCTCATGTGTTCGTAATGCTGTCCCCGCACTTTCGGCTCATGCGTCGACCAAACCTAGTAGTTGTGCACATTTGGACGACTCTCAGGACACTCGTTCCATGAATGCACCACACGACCGACGAGGTGCTCTGGTTGAGACCACTTGGACAATCGTCAAGACACGGCACGAACGCTTCGCCCAGTTGTTGGCTGTACTTTTCAGCGAAGACGAGGGCGTCGAACCAACGCGCGCGGTGCGATCGTGAAACAAATCTCCGGTCATGAGTACCAAGCGCTGGTGCGCGAGATCTCCCAGCTCGAAGAGCGCTATTGGGAGCAGAATCCTCAAAGGTATCTTCGCCCTCCGCTTGCCGGCGAAGTCGAACTGTTTGAGCCCGAGAAGGTACTCGGCGTCGTATCTTTGACACTCACGGGCGCCGATTTCAGTCACTTCGTATTCGAGTCTTGGGCCGAACTGACAAACATCTGCACAGCATTTGATGTTCCCATTTGGGAACCGGACGAAGTTGCTGAATCTATTGGCTGCACTCTCAGCGACCTTGGATTCATTCGAGGTGCCGAATGAACACGAACCCACTGGTGGCCGCGCTCAAATATGCCGCAGACGGTTGGAGGGTCGTTCCACTCTGGGAGCCCAAGACTGACGGCACTTGCACGTGTCCCAAAGGTTCCAATTGTTCCAGTCCGGGAAAGCACCCTCGGCTCAACAATGGACATCTCGGCGCCAGCACCGACCCAGATCAGATCCGCACATGGTGGCGGCAGTGGCCCAACGCGAACATCGGCCTGGTGACAGACGGCTCCGTCGTCATTGACTTCGATCCCCAACACGGGGGCCTCGACACGTTGGCCGAGTGGACCAAGGCGCACGGAGCCGATCTGGAAGGTGCGCCACGCAATTTCACCGGCGACTATCCCGAGGGCCGCGGCGTACACCTGAGATTTCGCCAGGGAGACCGTCCACTGAGGAGCGCCACCAACATCGCCCCGGGCGTTGACGTCAGGGCGAACGGTGGATATATCGTCGCAGGGCCAAGCCTCCACCCGTCGGGCGTGCACTACGAATGGGGCGTCGGTGTTGAGCCGGTCGTACCCGAGTGGCTCGTCGACATCATCCTCGGCGCGCCCGGACCTGAAGCGACCACGTCGAATCCCTTCGACTCCCCGCCGCCAAGCGGTACGCGCAACGATTGGATGGCGCAGATGTGCGGTCACTTGGCCGTGCAGTACCGCGACGACCCGGAGTCATACGATGCCGCATGGCTCGAGGCGTACTACAGCATCGAAGACCGTGAAGACTTCCCGGAGGCTGAAGCCCGCGATGTCGCAAACTCGATCTGGAAAATCGAACACGCAGATTCGACTCATTCGGCTGCTCGCGTAGGTCGTCGCATCGACACGGTCGGTGTCACCGCACGTGTGCAGGCCGAGCAGGCGTGGTTGGCACTGGTGGAAAGCAACAAACCGGAGCGATTGTTCCGTTCTGGAAGCACTCCTGTGCGAATTGAAGTGAATGACCTGGGTCAGCCCAGCCTTCGGCCTCTCACCAGAGAGCGCACGACCTGGGAGCTCATGGGCGCGGCCCATTTTGTCGCGGTGAGACGCGACGGTGAGTCCGTACTCAATCCGCCATACGCAACCGTCGCGGCGGTCCTTGCGACACCGGACATTCCGCTGCCCATACTGACCCGCATGGTGGCCGCACCGGTCTTCGGTGCGAGCGGCGAGCTTCAAACGGAGCCCGGCTACCACTCGTCGAGCAAGACGCTCTATGTACCCGCCCGGGGATTTACCTTCGAGCCCCCGTCTGAGAATCCCACCGACCATGAGATCACAATGGCAATGGATCTCTTTGACGAATTGCTGTGGGACTTTCCGTGGGACTCTCCAGCGTCGAAGGCCAACGCGATAAGCCTCTTACTCCTGCTCTTCGTGCGCGACCTCATCGATGGTCAGACACCGCTGTATCTGATCGACAAGCCAGCCCCCGGTACGGGATCTGGATTGCTCGCTGAGGTTCTGTTACTTCCGGCGCTGGGCGTTCCGCCGGGCTCGATGAGCGGGTGTCGCAGCGAAGAAGAGTGGCGCAAGCGTTTGACCGCGATGATTGCGTCTCGTCCATCGGTCGTCGTGTTCGACAATCTCGAGGGAAAGCTGGACTCCTCCTCACTGTCTTCGGCTATGACCCAGCCCGAGTGGACGGATCGGATCCTCGGGAGGAGTGACGTCGGTCAGTGGTCGATTCGAAACGCCTGGGTCGCGACCGCGAACAACCTTCAACTCTCCACTGACATGGCACGTCGCACCGTAAAGATCGGTCTCGACGCTCAAACCGATGAACCCTGGAGGCGGACGGATTGGCGCCACGAACTGCCGCGGTGGGCGTACAAACATCGCGCCGAAATGGTGCGGGCAGCGCTCACGGTTGGTCGAGCCTGGATCAGTCGAGGACGGCCTATGGGGAAAGTCACGCTCGGCTCTTTCGACAATTGGGCTCGAGTGCTCGGTGGGATGTTGGGCATTCTTGAAGTGAAGGATTTCCTCGCCAACGCAACTGACCTCTACGAGCAGGCTGATTCCGATCGCGCCATCAACAATTGGATTGCTGAAAAGTGGTGGGCGAAGTACCACGACAACTGGATGAAAGTGGCCGACATTCTTTGGTTCAGAAACGACCCAGACTTCCCCCTGTATTTAGGCGACCGCAACGAAGACGGGAAGAACCATCAGTTTTCGCTCTATTTGCACAAGATCCGGGGCCGCCACATTCGCCTCGAGGACGGCACCATGGTCCAGGTAGAGCGATCGGCGAGCATGAGCGGTCACGCGTACAGGTGGCGCCTCGTCGATGTCAATGACGCGCCGACGTTGCCGCTGTGAAGGTCGAGAACTCCCCTCGACGGGGTTGGAGATTCCCCACACGGAGTTTTCGATCCCCCCTTCGCTATCCCCTCACATTGTCGAGCAACGGTTCCAATCACAGGCAGAACGACTCGAAGACTCCCCAAAACTCCCCCGTGCCCCATGGGCAACTCCACTGGGCAGGGGAATTCGGAGCGGAGTCTTGGCGACAGACTCCTCTGCCGTTGAAGCCCGATTCTGTCGAGAGGGATGTGTCTCGAGGGGAGTCTTGGGGAGTTTTGATCTCACTGTTCGAGTTCCGGCCCTGGGGTCTGATCGAAGGTGGCGCAACGTCCATTGACTCTCCAGGGTGGTCGAGAATTCCCCCGCACTCCCCTGAGGGGTGCTGGAGGCTTAGGCGATCGACGCAGCGTGCTGAGGCACCAATCTCATGTCCGAACCACGACTGGCTCAACCCCATGGGAGCTAGTCCGAGAGACCTTCCGCGTCGAACGTGCCCCACGTTGCCTCAAAATTTGGTCGGCGTGCCTAACATTTCTGCCGTTCGAAGGCCTTCGGACGGCTCTTCCTTCCCCCTCCGACCGGCTCGGGCATCGAAGCCCCAAGACGTTTTGCGAGTGACTCCTCGGCCCTCCGAAATGCCGTCCGTGGGCAAGGGAAGGCCCGCTCTCGTTGGTGGTCACGGTTTCACCCATTGGCTTGGGCTGTTTGACCTGGTAAAATTGACGGGCGAAATTCGACCCTTATCAGCGGAAACAATGCCACCAACCCAATTCTTAACGGACCTGGAACGTCGTTGACCAGCGCGGACTCCTCCTTGCGAGCCGCCTACTACGGCCGGGTCTCGACCGCCGAGCAGGTCGACGGGACGAGTCTGGGGACCCAACGAGCCAAGTGCGTCGCCGAGATCGAGAAGCGCGGTTGGGTGCTGGCCGGCGAATTCGTCGACGAGGGTGTCAGCGGGGCAAAGGGCAGTCGGCCCGAGCTGGACCGACTCCTCGCGCTCTGTCGACGGGGAGAGATCGACGCGGTCGTCGTGGCGAAGCTCGACCGATTCGGCCGGTCGATCAACCACCTCTCGACGGCACTCTCGGAGCTCGACGAACGAGGCGTGGCATTCGTCTCGGTCGGCGAAGCCTTCGACTCGAACACGGGTGCTGGTCGACTTCAGCGAACGATTCTGGGGGGCTTTGCCGAGTTCGAACGTGACCAGATTCGAGACCGGACCATGTCGGGTCTAATTGCTGTCGCGCGACAGGGCTTCTGGCGCGGCGGTCCCGCTCCATACGGCTTTCGCCTGGAGAAGGACTCGGGGCACACTCGATTGATGGTCAATGAAGCGGAGGCTGAAATGTTGCGATTGGCCGTACGCGAGATCATCGGTGGGCGCTCGGTGTGGAAGACCGCACAACTGCTCAATTCTCTCGGCTACCGACCCCGAACGGTCCCCGCGTGGACGGAGCATCGTCTCCGTCGTACGCTAAAGACCGCCCAGATCTCTGGAACGTGGGCGTACGGCCGTCCGAATGACGAGTCACGCGGATTGAGTGAGGGCGATTTCTCGGTCCCCATTCCCGCCATCATCTCCGAAGAGGACCACGCGGAACTCCGACGCATCTTGTTTGGGAAGTACACCGAGATCCACAGGAGTGAGAACAAGTTGTACATCCTTTCCAAGGGTGTGTTGATCTCGCCGTGCGGACGAAGGATGCGCGGCATGGCGCGGACGGCGCGGGGATCGCGTTGGTACGTCTGCCCGGGATCTGAGGTTAGAGCGGGAGCCGCAAGATGCGACTGTAAGAAGATCAACAGTGACTGGATCGAAGAGCTGGTGTGGGCCGAAGTTTGTGCCATGCTCGGCAACCCCGACAGATTGCTCGCGCTGGCGACTGATTATCTCGGTCAACACACGGTGATGTTTGAGAAGTCCGAAGATCCACGGGATATCGACAGCAAGATCGAGCAGTTGAACCTTGCCAAGACAACGCGAGTCGCTACCGCTCTCAAGGCCGGCATCGATCCCGAACTGTTGAAGGCTGCCGTGTCGTCAATTGACGATGAGATAGAGGCTTGGCGTCGACGCCTCGAACAAGTCCGAGAGTTGCAAGATCTCGCTGCCGACAATCACGGCCACGTGTCGAAGTTGCAAAGACTGGCGGAGCGTGCTGACGCCCAACTCAAGACGCTGTCGCGCCGAGACAAGCGAACGGTCATTGAGGCCCTCGACCTGAAGGTTCGAGTTCTTGGCTGGCATTCTTGCGAACTCTGCGGAGGTGCGGGGAAACTGAAGGGTGGCGTCGGAGGGACACCTTGTCCGTCTTGCTACATGGTCAGGTACGTACCTGAATTGCGAGTGGACGGTGTCTGGACATCAGAACTCGATGTCGGTGGAGGAGTCACGGAGTCCAACGGAGAAAGCAATTTGGAAGACCAACAGGTCTCGCGCATTGAACTTCCTTTCTCCGTCGAGGTTGCTTAGAGCATTGCGAAGCAGCGTGGATTGTGCCCCTATGCCATCGAACCGATGGCCCTGGAGGTGGTTGACTCACGCGCAGGCGTGCGCCCCGCCCGTGTGATTCGGCGGATTGGACCAAGGCGTTGCATCGCGTTCTTAATCAAGACTTTCCTGCGGGCGACGGGAATCGGCCCCGCGTTCTTAGCTTGGGAAGCTGAGCGACGGATTCACGCCTTCGCAACTAATTCTCTGATCCCGAGCCACAAATTCAGTCCGCCGAGTCCGGCTTTTTATCGATGGGCATACTGCGGGCATACTGCCGTCGAGTGCTTGAACAGTGTGGCCTCAAAACGCAGAGCTCAACGAACGTCCGCGCAAGACCCTCAATTAGGTATCACCATTGGAGGCGTTGAATGAACTTGTTGCATAGACCGTCTGGACTCACAGTTGTTGTGATACAGAGAACGCACCCACCGCACAGTAATCTGACTCCATTCCTAGGAATAATGTCTGGTTGAAGTGGCCAATTTGTGTCAAGGCCGCGTATAGGCGCATTCGATACCAGTTCCGACGGGCGCCCTGGAGGATCGTGTCGGCTTTCGAGATTGTTGAAGGCGCAGAGGTTCTCTTCGTTACGCATATTCTTGAGCTTCCCCTCGACCTGGGACTTCCCGAAGATTGCTCGATTGTTCTTTTCGAAGCTCGAGAAGATATCTTCCAAAACTGGTCACAAGACTCGATTGCCAAATTGCTATCCCTTCCGCGCAATGCACGAGAGGGTACTTACCCCGCGTTGCGGCTTACATTTCGACGCCGCTACTTGCCAGAAAGGGCTGACACGCTTGCTGCTGTTGATGCCTTTTCGGATTGGCTGTTTCCTTACATGCCCGAGGAGAGATTCGAAGAATTCTCGGCGCAGAAGGAGATTTACCTTTCACGCGGATCGTTCGGCTGGATTACGGTCGTCGCGGCAACGACATTCATGCCTGCGCCAAATTGGCCAAACGACCCAATAGAACAGGCACGGTGCCAAGGACAAGAATTGGACAAAGCTCTCTCGATTTTCAACGAGTACTTGGTGAGCCTAAGTCTGATGAGGCACGATCCACTGATTCGCCCTATTGCACGAGGAGATCTACCCTTTCTTTGTCACGTCATTCTCGAAACCGTTCCTATGCCAACCGGTACGCGTAACGCAGCCGCATTCCCTTATCAGATTCATGAGATAAACCGTCATCGGCATGCCGCGCGGCCCGTTAGCGACACTCCTGATGACGAAGAGTTACTCAGTTTTCAAATGTTTATGGACGCCCACTTAAAGGGGGAACCCCACTTTCTGTTTTACGAGCTGATGCAGCAGGCAATCGGCTCTTTCAATGAGAGCCGGTTCCGCATGACTGCGATGCTCACTGGAACCGCTGTCGAGGTCTTGCTCACTACGCTGATACGTTTGGCTGGGATTGCCCGAGGCGAGACGCCCGAGCGCATTGAAAGTATTCTCAATTCACCATTGAGAAACCAAGTGGAGCATCACGTTCAGCGTCTCATCGGCTGCGACGTGGATCTTGATGACCCGGTCAACTCGTTTGGCAGGTGGTGGACAGGTGGCTATCGACTTAGAAATCGTGTCTTACACGACGGCGTTACGCCCTCACGAGAAGAGGCAAGGTGTGCACTTGACGACGCACTTGACCTCGTCGTACATCTCAAGACTGGATTACTCTCCGACGCTGTTACACGCGATTTGGGTGAAGCTACTCAATGGGGACCATTGCGACAGTCCACGCCGGGCGATGCTGCTTCCCCGTGAACTGGACCGGATCTGATCAGACTCAAGGCTTCAGAACGCTATGTCCAAGGCACAGTCCTCCATTCTGAGAATGTGTGGGTCGGCCCCTCGATGCTTATGGCATCGATTCGATCAACGAAATGATGTGACTGCGTTTGTATCCATTGACCCGGAAAAGTCTTCGACGGATCCTTCGAAGCTCGCTTCTTCGGAGCATGGGGTTTACGCGCTCCACCTTCGTATTGACCAAATCGACAGGCTCAGCAAAACTCCTGTCGCCGCAATGTAGATACCGGCTTCTCGCCATTGAAGTATCCAGTAGTGGCTCGCCGGCTGATAGAGACTCACAAGTTGGAGACCGTGGGCCTGATAGCACATTGTGTTCCCTTTGCAGAATTGGAGAACTGCACCCACTGATCGCAGGTGGTTCCCGACATGCAACCCAGGTATGAGCCGGTAAACGCTCTTAATGAACCATGACCGTGACCTCAGCCCATTGGGCAAATGCGTCACACCGAACGGGTGCGTTGGTACGACGACTTTCGCCGCGAGCGACGGCAAGACAAACTGCATGACTGCCAACACTGCGACGAAGGCGACGACGCTCGTGGCGTAAGGCGAGAAAAACCGCCGAACGGTAGTCCCGATGAACATGCCCAAGGTCAGCAACAACAGCGCGAAGGCGACTGGGGCCACGCCCGAGATGAGCATCTGCGCAGGTTGTATGAGTCCTCCACCAGACGAGATGGAGGTGACGATATGAGTTGCCCACCACTGCACGATCAGCGCGAAGAGTGACATCACAACCACGGTTGGAATCGCCAAGGTCAGCCAGGTTCTGACGAGCCACTCAGTGCGAGTAATGCCTTGGGACCACGCAAGACGATTGGTCTTGCGCTCAAGCTCGGACGCGACCATTGGCGTGCCGAGGAAGAATCCAATGAAAAGTGGCAGCAGAGCTATCGCCGTCTCCACGAGCGATCCATGGCTCTCGGCTGAGGCAGCAGCGTTGCAGTGACGACCGAGGTTCACGTCGATGTGAAGTCGACCGCAGACGGTTGCGGCGTCTTGGAACGCGTGGTGCGTCAAGATCATGAACACGATTAACGCGACCACATACAGACTCAGGGCAATGATGCGAATTCGATAGCGTCGCCAAGTGATCCACGTCATGAGAGTTCTCCTTCGTTGAGTTCCGACGTCTCCGATGAAGGAACAAAGGGCTCGGCATTTGGTTTGGCAAGATAGGCGAGGACAATGTCTTGCAGGTCCGGCGAGATGACCTGCCACTCTGGACCGAGGGCCCCAGGATCTCCTTGCACCAGCAAGGTGGCCTGACGTCCGGCGATCTTCGATGAGATGACGTTGACCGCGTCGAATGATTGCGATTCATGAGGTCCGACCAACAGGTGATGGTTGGCGAGCAAGTGCTCCGTTGGTGCAGAGACCTGGACCCGCGACTTCGACAGAATGATCATGTAGTCACAGATCGGCTCCAATTCGCTGACGATGTGTGACGACAGCAGCACCGTCGTTGCTTTTTCCGCCACCGAATCCAACAACATTTGGATGACGCCTTGTCGCGCCAGCGGATCGAGGCTCGCCATCGGTTCGTCGAGAAGCAGGAGATCCGATGACTTGCCCATGCAGACCGCCAAAGCAACCTGCGCCTGTTGTCCAATCGAAAGCAGACTGATTTTCCAGTCCAGGGGAATCTCAAGATCGACGAGCCACTTTGTCGCGCTTGCCTTGTCCCACGAGGTATTAAGCCTTCCGCCCCATTCCAGTGTTTCCTCGACGCTCAGATTCTTGTAGAGCGGACGGAGCTGGTCGAGGTATCCAACACGTGCCAAAAACGCCGCCGAATTTGGATCGACGCGTTCACCGAAGACGCTGACAGTGCCCTCGGAGGGTGTCGAAATTCCGGCAGCCATTCGAATCAGCGTTGACTTGCCGGCTCCATTGGGACCGACCAAACCAGCAATTGATCCCTCCGGCACCTGAAGGGTGCAGTTTCGCAGTCCCCAATTGGTCAAGTAACGGCGACCAAGACCGACGGTTTCAAGAGCGACTGCCATGACTACTCCTCTTCCTTCATTGACTGCATTGCTTCGGCGATCAGGGCTTCGACGGCTTCGATTTCGAGTCCCGCGTCTCGCGCTCTATTCATCCAAAGTTCGAGTTGCCCGAGGAGTTTGGACTGCTGTCGGGAGACCTCAGAGAGGGATTGCCGGATGAAAGTGCCACTTCCCGTTCGACCCTCGGTCAGTCCTTGGAGCTCTAACTCCCGGTAGGCGCGGTGCACGGTATTGGGATTGATCGTGATCTGTCGAACGACCTCGCGAACGGTCGGCAATTGGTCACCGGGTCGAAGGATCCCTAAGTGAATTGCGTGACGGACTTGGTCAATGATTTGGCGATAGGCGGGAACCCCAGTATGACGATCAAGGCGGAATTCAATCATCGGCTCCGGGGACATGGTGCCAATGTACTAGTAAATTAGTACAAAGTCAACACCGTCGAGCACTCTTGGATTGAATGGGCATATGAGACTCCAGAAGATCGAGCAACGTCCACGCAGAGTTCGGTGGTGAATCAGCACATCCGTTTAACCAATCACTCGAACGATCTTTCCGTTGCTCGCGTTGATCACGGTTACCGATCCCATTTGTCCACTGTAGATATTGAGGATGTAGACGTAACGGCCAACGACAGCCATGCCATCGGAACTGTTGAAACCTTTCGGGTCCAACTTCGTACTTATAACTCGCTCGAGGGCTCCAGTCTTCGCGTTCAGTTCGGTAACGGAGCTGTATCCATTCTCGACCCACACGTGTCCATCGCTCACGGCAAGGCCCACCGGAATGCTCAGCGCGTAGGTACTCTTCTTGATGACACGTATGACAGAACCAGTGTTCGTATCCAGTTCGACGAGTGAGGACACTTCGGTGCCACCGTTGGCATAGGCGTGCTCATTTCCGATCCATAGATGTGATCCACTCACGGCGATGGTATTGGGTTCGGCCCATTCGAAGGTTGATTGGGAACGTGCGCAACAACCAGCATGCGCACTGAAGATTCTGACTAGGAATCCGGTGCTCGCGTTGATCTCCGTGACGGAGTCTCCATTGCTATTGAGGACGAAGACGTTGCCGCCGCTCGCGACGATCGCATCCGGATGGACAAAGCCATAAACCTGGTGTCGTAGAACACGCACGAGAGAACCATTGTTCGCGTTGAGTTCGGTGACAGAGTTCGCGCCGTCCTCCTGATTGACGACCCACACGTGACCGCCGCTGACGGCAATTGGTCCCGGGTATTCAAAACCGTCAGCCTTGGCATCAATGACGCGAACCAGAGATCCGTTACTCGCGTTCAGTTCGGTGACTTTCGAGTACTGATCATCCGAAACCCAGACATGCGAGCCGCTCACCGTCAACGGCCCCGCCTCAGTCAGGTCGCCATTTTTTTGATTCTTCCCAGACTCGACGATGTCGCCGACCTTGTTCGGAATAACCCGCACCAGTGAACCCTTGGTTGCGTTGAGTTCGGTCACCGCGTAGTAGTTCTTGGTGGGAGACTCCCGGTCCAGCACAACCCACACGCGTGAGGCACTGACCGTGAACGTGTCTGATCCGGCGAGGTTGGTCGGATTGGTCTGTGTGTAGCGCACCCCGGTCGATTTCCCGGAATCTCTATTGGCCAGTGGGCTAGGTTTCGACGGCCCGCGTAGTGCGATGAACGAGACCGCCGCAACAATCACGGCAACACTAAAGATGAAGATGCCTCCCTCGAGGCGGCGCCGTCGGCCCTTGCGCCGAGCCTCTTCGATTAGGAGCTCTGGCGCGTCTGGTGAATCAAACGAGATGTCGTGCCGAGGCGGCGAGAGAGTCATGATTCAATCCCTAGAAAAATGATACTATCTAACATAGTATTCTATGACATTACGTGAAGTCAACAAGGACGAATCGGTGGCGCTGTATGAACAAGTCGCGGCTGAAATTCGACGAGCGATTGCGGACGGTGAAGCCACTCCAGGCGAACGACTTCCATCAGCAATCGACCTCGCCGACGTGATCGGCGTGAACAAGAACACGGTGATTCGCGCCCTCCACATTCTGCGTGATGAAGGGTTGTTGGACTTCACGCGAGGTCGGGGCATCAGAGTTGTCGCGTCGCCCCAAAAAAGTGTTCTTCAAATGAAGATCAACGATCTTTTGGATTTTGCACGAGTTCAGGGATATAGACGCGAAGATGTCGTTGCGATTATCGAGTCTCAAGCGTGAATGTCGACGTGTGCGGGGAGGAGCATCGATGAGCACCACTTTTGCGGAACCCAAGGACTTGAATATCTCCGAACCCAACGAACTCCTTATAAAGGAAGCACGGCGGAAGGGCCGTCGGCGTCATTTACGAGGGTCGTTGATCGTGCTCGCCGCGCTGCTGGTGACGGTGCTTCTGATCGTGGGTTGGGGTGGACGTACGAGTCCGAACAAATTAACAACTGGCGACGACGCGAAATCTCCGGCTTCGACTGCACGATTCTTGTGCCTCGATGCCCTAGGCGCACGAGCCTTAAATTCGGCTGCCGAGAAATTGGAGACAGTGCGCCAATTCGGTTACGGCCCCACTGACATCCAGCCGGCTGCCAACGCCTTCAAGTCGCTTGGCCCGAGCCAAACAGTTGGTGTGTGCTGGACAGGAGCGCCGAGCGCCGGCTATGAGCTCTATGCCGTCGCCACTGGCTACAAACCAGTCCGAATCGAAGGTGTCACGGGTATTGGATTCAAATCGACGCCAGCGCCGGGCTTTGTCGATATCCCTTAGTTGACGACTGGATCAATCTCTTCCAGGAGACTGGGTAGGAAGGCGCGAGTGAAGGGTCATGTTCAAGATGAACCTCGACTTAAGTTGCGGATTTGGATCTTCGACAATTCAATGTGCTTTGCGAGTTCGGCCGGAGAGTCCGCAAGAACCCGATCACGGTCTTGAGTGGCATGTTGATACCGCAAAAAAGCACTCGCTGGTGCGTGACCTGCGCGATGCATCAACTCTGCCGTTGTGGCGCCGGTCGCTGCGGTAAGTGTCAAGCCAGCATGTCGAAGATCGTGCAAGTGCAATTCGGGGCGTCCGATGCTCCTTCGAGCGTTAGACCAAGCTCGCTGAAGGCTGACGCTCAATTCGCCCTCCGCGGCTTTATTACAGTACGGCGCTGTAACGTCAGGTAGTCGTTGTGGATCGGAGCCGCCATGGGTGTCGTACCCTTCGCCCTTGAGGGATTCGAGATGCAGCCTTTTACACCGTCGTACGGACTGACAAGCGCGACGTCTACCGACGGGTGCAGCGGTCCGGCGGTCATCATCATCCACGAAGATTCCAGGCATCACGCCGTTGCGTGGCAGCCTTCGCGCGACGAGTCGCAGAGCGCGGCATGACCGCAGTGTTGCCCAGATCTTCTGGGCACGCCGGGACGACCAATGACGATTCCCTATGCGCTCTCTTCACTTAGCTCGCGCCTGCGTCAGCAAGGAGTTCACACTGCTCGCCTTGAACAAGACGAGCCCGATCGTCGACTACCTTCGTGAGCTCGCCGTCCATGAACGTGCACGGCGCATGGGCGGACCAGGTGTCGGCGCGCTCGGCATGTGTCTGACGGGCGGCTTCGCGCTCGCCATGTGCGTCGAACCTTCCGTCATCGCCCCGGTGATGAGTCAGCCGTCGCTGCCGTTCCCTACGAACCTTGAACGTCGCCGCGCTCCGGGAATGTCCGATGCAGACTTCGCGGTCGTGCAGCGCCGGACGACGCAGGATCTCTGCGTCATGGGTCTACGGTTCAGCGAGGACTCGAAGTCGCCGGCTGATCGCTTTGCGAGATTTCGCGAGACCCTGGGCGACCAGTTCATGGGTGTCGAGATCGACTCCTCGCCCGGCAATCCGTGGGGGTACAAGAAGTCGGCGCACTCGGTGCTGACCGAGGATTACTCCGACGAAGCGACCTCACCGACCCGAAGAGCACTCGAGGACGTCCTCACATTCTTCACGTCTCGCCTCGGCGTCGTGGGACCGACGTACTCTGAGAGTTGAGACGATGGCCAGTCACTGGGGCATGACGCCAAAGCAGTCGGTGCTGTTCGAATGTGAACGCCGAAGTCCTAGCGCGGTCGTCCATGACTGCGTCTCAATACTGTCTGGCCAAACCATCGACCCGGAGTTCTTGCGAATCATCGGTGGTCCGCACGCCGAAACCATCCTCGAAGGGCGCGAAGGTGGACTCAAGGGGTATTGGCCCCGCGTGTGGGCGGCACGGGGGCTCTTGCACGTGTGGAACGAGTCGGCGACTGACGCGATCATCACCGCGACCACGCACCCGTCGTGGCGAGTTCGCGAGATGGCGGCGAAAGTTGTCGCGAATCATCATGTCGCGCCCGCCGTCGACGCCATCGTCGTCTTGCTGGACGATGAGAACGCCCGAGTGCGTGCAGCGGCCCATCGAGCGTTTCGCGTCGTGGCCGAGTCGTAGCCCGGCGACACGAGTGCTACGGCGACCGGATCTCAGCGAACTGACTGGCGATGAGACTCTGGTCCTCGGGATCGGCGATGACGTCGATGAGACGAGTGGCTAACGCCGCGTAATTGTTGAACTCTTCCACATTGCCGATCGTGGCGTACGCGCGAGCCACTCCTTCAGCCGTCGACGCCACCAACCAGTCCGGGACCGCATTGTCTTGGGCGGCGGCGTGGGCGCGCTTGGCGAAACGAACGGCCAACGCACCGTCGCCGATCGCTGACGCCACGTGCGCGACCATCCAGTCGCTGACGATCCACTGTTCGAGTTCGCCCGCCTTCAGCCAGTGATAGCGAGCACTGAATGCAGCCGTGAGCAACTCGACGTCGGCGTCGTCGTCTCGAGTTGTCTCCAGGAGTTCCCAGCACCGATTGTAGAGTTGCGTCGCCAATTCTCGGTCGTCCAATTGCGCCACGAGAGCATCATAAATCTCGCGGGACCCGACTGCGCTCTTCAGGGCGACACGACCTCGAAACGAAGTAAGACGATCGGTGTGTGGTCATCGACCACGTCACCGCCCTCGGCCCAGAATCGACGGTGACCTTCGCGCCACTCTTCAAGCGACTCATCGCCTTCGGCCTCTGCTTGGGCGAAGGCCCATGGCACCTCGACGAAGGGAACCGTAGCGACGTCCACGACGCGAACCGTCGCCACTCGGCGACTCTCGTCATCCACGAGTGAGAGCAACTCACCTTCAGACTCGACTTCGACGTCCTCTCGCACATAGTCGAGCAAGAGACCCGCGGTCGCTCGTTTGTGACCGTCGAGAACAAGTTGATTCAGTCGCTGTCGCATCGCGCCCGGCGTGCCGATCTCCAACGTGCGCTGACCGTCGACGATGGAAAACGCCATGGCGCCACACCTCCACGAGTCAGGCGACACCCCAATCTACGGCGCCGTCGCTCTGCAGTGAGCCGCCGAGCCAGAGTAGTCGAGTGCTAAACATCGTTCGTGACCAGACGTGCGCGTTCCCGTGGGCTCATCATGGCAACAAGCGTGGCGCTCGTGGCGCTCCTCATCTCGTTCTCGTTTCCGTCACAGGCCGCACTCGCCGGCTCTCGCGCCAAAGTCACGGTGCCGTGTCAGAGTGCGAAGCTCAGGACCGACTACCAAATCGATCAGTGCCTCGTTACGCAAATGAAGATCGCCACGACCCGGATGAACTCCTCGCTTCGCGAGGAGTCTGGCTTCTTCCGGTACGCGACGCGTAAGCAAGACTGGCGCGTCGCGCATCGCACGCAGTCCGCCTTCATGGCCTACGCGCGAGAGGTCTGTCTCGCCGAGACCAATCCCTACTCGTCGGGCACGATCGAACCGATCCTCTACGGCGAGTGCGCCCTGCAGCTCTTCCATCAACGGCTCGCCGAGATACGACGGGCGATCTCCTCGTTTCGAAACGGCGGTGAATCACAGCGTTCGTCGTGAGCATCGCGGTGACGAGGTTGCGTCAAGGTAGGGTCGCTCCGTGTCGCCATTGATCCTCACCGTGCTGATCGCAGCCGTCGCGTGCGCATTCGCGTGGCTCGCCTCACTCGTCACCGGCGATACGTCATGGGTCGATCGGATGTGGTCCATCGTTCCCGTGATCTACCTGTGGGTCTTCGCTGGCGCGGCCCACCTGCACGACGCGCGCTTGGACCTGATGGCGGCACTGGTCACACTCTGGGGCATTCGACTCACGTACAACTTCGCGCGCAAGGGTGGTTACAGCGGTGTCGAGGACTATCGCTGGGCCGTCCTGCGGTCCTCGATGCGACCGTGGCAGTTCCAGCTGTTCAACCTGTTCTTCATCGTCCTCTACCAAAATGCCCTCTTGGTCCTGATAACCCTGCCGGCGTGGACCGCGTATCAACACCGCGGCACGTCATTCGGCGCACTCGACTATCTGCTTACGCTGCTGTTCATCGTGTTCATCCTGGGCGAGACCGTCGCCGATCAACAGCAGTGGAACTTCCACCAGTGGAAGAAGGCCGAGGTCGCCGCCGGTCGGATTCCGAATCCGCAGTTCCTGCAACGAGGTCTGTTTCAGTACTCGCGACACCCGAACTACTTCTTCGAACTGGCTCAGTGGTGGGTGATCCTCATGTTCGGTGTCGTGGCGGCACAGTCGGTGCTGGAATGGACCATCGTTGGGCCGATCTTGTTGACGTTGTTGTTCGTCGGGTCGACGAGGTTCACTGAGAAGATCTCGCTGTCCCACTATCCCGAGTACGCGCTCTACCAACATTCGACGTCGGCCGTGATTCCGTGGCTCGCACGTCGCGTCACGGTCGTGCACGTCAGCGACGCGGCGCAGTAGCCCAAGAGCCACCGAACGCGCTTCAGTACACTCACATCGTGCGACCGCAGAAGATCATCCTCTACTACGGTTTCACGCCCCTGGAAGATCCCGAGGCGATTCGGCTCTGGCAACGAACGCTCTGCGAGCAGCTCTCCTTGAAGGGTCGGATTCTCATCTCGCGCCATGGCATCAACGGCACACTCGGCGGCGACCTCGACAGTCTCCGACGCTACGTCGCGGCAACTCGAGAGTTCCCCGGATTTCGCACGCTCGACTTCAAGTGGTCGGAGGGCTCTGCCGACGACTTTCCTCGACTGCGCGTACGCGTTCGCGATGAGATCGTCTCTTTTGGCGCGGGCGAAGAGTTGGTGGTGGACGAACGCGGCGTGCGCGGCGGCGGCGTGCGACTCACGCCCACAGGCGTCCACGACTTGGTCGCGGATCGTGGCGAGGACGTGATCTTCTTTGACGCGCGCAACGCGTTCGAGGCCGAGATCGGTCGATTCAAAGGAGCCGTCGTCCCGGACGTGGCGACCACTCGCGACTTCGCCGCACTGCTCGACAGTGGTCGCTATGACTACTTGAAGGGAAAGGCTGTCGTCACCTACTGCACGGGCGGAGTTCGATGTGAGGTGCTCTCCGCGCTCATGACGCGCCGCGGATTCGAAGAGGTATATCAGATCGACGGCGGCATCGTGCGCTACGGCGAGGCGTTCGGCGATGACGGACTGTGGGAGGGGTCGCTGTATCTCTTCGACGCTCGCATGCATCATGAGTTCAGTGACCACTCGGTGACGCTGGGCACCTGCGAGCGCTGCGCCACGCCGACAAGTCAGTACTACAACTGTGCGAACCTCGCCTGTCGCAAACTCATCCTCCTTTGCTCGACGTGCGCAAAAGAGAACGTCAGTACGAACTGTTCTCCGATGCACGCATCAGCGAACGCTGCCGAGATAGACGACTTGGGCGAGCGCCGGAGCGCCTAAAACAGATTCCCCGGCCAGCAAGCTCGCCGGGGAATCTCATTATCGGGTACTGCGATGGTGGTTAGTGACGACTGGACTTTCCGTGACCTTGGCTGGCGCCCCACGTGTGCACCGGGCCACCAATCGGACCGATAGGACCATGGCCGAATCCGGCACCGATGTTCACCGTGGTGGCGTTCAAGCTACCGGCGCTGGAGCCCGGAAGGCCGACCGCGACGATGACCACGCCCGCGACAACGGCGGTGAGCGAAGAAGCCGCGCCGGCCGAGGTGTAGGTGGTGGTGCCCGAGACGTCAACCGTGAGCGTCGTGTTGTGAAAGCCGGTGATGGTGATCACGTTGCCCGACACGCCGGTGACCTTTCCGATGACGACGTCCAACGCAATGGTCACCTTGGTCACTGTCTGCGGTGAGGTCGAGGTGAGGTCGAGACTGACGCGTTCGCCGACCGCGAGGTCACCGACGACGCCGGCGGTCTTGCCCTCGAAGTACGTGGTGGTCCCGGTCGTCGTATAGGTCGTGGTGCCTCGGCGACCCTTCAGCGTGATGGAATTCGTGCCCAGCGCGCTGACGACGCCACTGGCGTGGGTCTGCACGGGTGGCGTGAAGATGTTGACCGAGTTGGCGTTGAAGGTGCCAGCGCTCGAGCCCGGGAGGCCAACGCCGCTGATCTCAACGCCCGACACGACGGCGGCGAACGACGAAGCCGCGCCACCCGAGGTGTAGGTGGTGGTGCCGGAGACGTCAACCATGACGGTCGCAGTGTGCGACGTGATCGTGATCGTGTTACCTGACACACCAGTCACCGAGCCCGAGACGCGCTCGAGGCAGATCGTCACCTTGGTGACCGTCTGCGGTGACGTCGAAGTGAGGTCGAGATTGACGCGCTCGCCGACCGCGAGGTCGCCGACGACGCCGGCGGTCTTGCCCTCGAAGTAGGTGGTGGTCCCGGTCGTCGTATACGTCGTCGTGGTGCCGTGACGACCCTTCAGAGTGATGGAATTCGTGCCCAGCGCGCTGACGACGCCAGTGGCGTAGGTCTGCACGGGTGGCGTGAAGATGTTCACCGAGGTGGCGTTCAAACTATCGGCGCTCGAACCCGGGAGGCCAATGGCACTGATGATCACACCGTTGACGACCGCGGCAAGTGATGAAGCCGCGCCGCCCGACGTGTAGGTGGTGGTGCCCGAGACGTCAACCGTGAGCGTCGTGTTATGGAAACCGGTGATGGTGATCACGCTGCCCGACACGCCAGTGACCGTTCCCACGAAGTGGTCGAGGAAGATCGTCACTTTGGTCACCGTCTGGGGTGACGTCGAGGTGAGGTTGAGGTTGACGCGCTCGCCGACCGCGAGGTCGCCGACGACGCCAGCGGTCTTGCCCTCGAAGTAGGTCGTGGTGCCGGTGGTCGTGTAGGTCGTCGTGGTGCCGTGGCGATCCTTCACGGTGATCGAGTTGGTGCCCAGCGCGCTGACGACGCCACTGGCGCCGTTCCACTGCTGACCGTTATCACGAGGTGCGATGCTGGAGTGTCCGCGGTCGTGCGACCTGGATCCCGCGAGCGCTACTCCTGCAGTGCCGAAGGCGAGCGCGACACACACGGCCCCTGCGGCCGTTGCGCGCACTACGCGATTTGACTTGGTTGTAGACATTGTTTGCCCTTTCGTGACGCTCACCGAGTGCAGTGAGGACATCTCCAAGTATCGCGCGCGTATCTGTGATTTCTCTGTGAGGCCACTGTGGATTCACACAACTCAGCCTGAAGCGGCGTCATCAACTCGTAACAAACACCGTCACCAATTCGTAACATGAGAGTCATCGAGCGCGTGCCGCTCACCGATGGGACCTCTCACCAGGGTTCGTACCACTCCACCTGTGCCGCGACGTCGACGTCCAACTCGCGCGCGCGACGCTCGAGCGTCGACGTGTGTCGCGCCCACAGCAGGGCGACGACGATCAGTGCCAACCCGAGGATGAACGCCCCTAACGCGGTATTCGTGCTGTGGAGGTACTCGGCGAACACCCGGAAGTCGAACATGAAGAATCCGACCGCGCCGATGACGATTATCAGGGGCCGCTCAAGGACGAATCCGATGCCGACGGCGCACAGTGCCGAGAACATACCCAGCAGCACACCACCGAGATGGTTCGGGAATGACAGAGCGAACGCGCCGACGAAGCTGCCGACCTCCGCCACGACGATACCGGTGCGGGCCGGGCGAAGCATTTGCAAACTCATGAGGCCGACGGCGATCGCGGCGAACCATATGAACAGCGCGACTTCACTCGACGTGGGGTGTAGATGAGCCACGGTATCGATCGCGCCGAGCGTCAGCGCCACGCCGAAGAGCGTGCTCAAGAACTGCAACGATCGATCACGGTTGCGCCAGAGACCCGCGCTCAGTGCGCTCACGACGACCCCGACGCAGAGCAGCGTGAGACCGGGGCGACCGACGGTCGCCGGTCCCACGAGCACCGCGGTCGTCATCGCGACGCCGGCCGTGCCGATGAGTCGAAGGAAGCTACCAACGCGACGCGCGCTGGCGTCGCCGAGCTGCGCGACCACGAAACCGCTCACCAGTCCGGCGACGCTGATCAGCAGTGCCACACTCGCATGACCCGCGACGCCCATCCGGTCCCAATAGTTTCCGAGGAACAACACCGTGGCCAATCCCACGGCGACCACGCCGACGTAGGACGCGACTTCGACGACCGGCGCCAGGGCCGGTCGACTTCGATCGCGGTGCGCGCGTTCCATCCCCTCGACCGACTCGAGCGCGAGGATCTCCTCACCCTGCTCGGTACTCACGATGCCGGCGTCGACCCAGCGCTGCACGTTGGCGCGCCACTGATCAGCTGGCTCGACCCACCGGCGCGGGCCGCGCCTCTGGTCGCCCGACATGTTCTCTGGCGATTCGGTCACGAGAACCTCCGACTGGAATTTTACTAGTCGGCCAGTGAGGTCAGTATTTCGGTCGGTTCACTGGTCTTCTCGACGTACACGTATTTGCCACCGCGCAGCCACGAGCATCCGGCCGCCAACAGACAGGCCAGCACGGCCGAGTCGCACGCCGCGTGCAGGCCATTGTGGAATGGCTTGGTGATGATGGACGGAAAGAAGCTTCGCTTCGCGAGCGCCAACTGTGTGTGCGTCGGCAGACTCGCGATCACGTGCGGACTCAACAGGTGTTCCAAAGGGTTGTAGCCCAAGAAGGAGGCGAAGAGCGTCGACACCGGGGGCAGCGCGGCGACGCGGCGCGCGTCAACCAGCGGGACGCCCACCGACGTAAGTCCGTGCAGTACTGACGTCGGAAGCGTCGAGGAGAGCCCGATGATCATCAGCGTGAAGAAGATCCCAATCGAGAGCACTTGACCAGAGTTCTGGAACGTCGAGTTCATACCCGAGCCGACACCGCGGTGCTGGCGCGGCAGGCTGTTCATCACGCCCGCCCGATTCGGGGCCGCGAAGGCGCCCATGGCCAGCCCGTTCATCAACAACAGGCCGCCGAACGCGTAGTAGTTGAAATTCACCGGCAAGAGTTCGAGCAAGAAGAAGGATAAGGCCGCCGCGAGCATGCCGGCGGTGGCGAAGGGACGCGAACCGAACCGGTCCGAGAGAGCACCCGAGACGGGACCGGCAATTAGGAAGCCCAGCGTCAACGGCAACATTGCGATGCCCGCCCACAGCGGCGTGCGCGCGAAGTCATAGCCGTGCAGCGGTAACCAGATGCCCTGGAGCCAGATCACGAGCATGAACATCAACCCACCGCGCCCGACCGAGGCGAGAAAGCTCGAGATGCTGCCGGCGCTGAAGGCGCGGATACGAAAGAGCGAGAGTCGGAACATCGGGTCGGGCGAGCGTCGTTCAAACTGGGTGAAGACGAATAACAGGGCGACGCCACCCACGAGTGCCGAAAGTACCAGCGGGCTCGTCCAGCCCATCGTGCGCCCACCGTACGGCTGGATCCCGTACGTGATGCCGATCATGATGGCGATGAGACCGAGAGCGAAGGTGACGTTGCCGGGCCAGTCGATATTCGTGTCGGCGTGGCGCGGGATCTCCCTCAACTTTCGGTAGGCCCAGACCGTGCCGAAGAGTCCGATCGGCACCGAGACGATGAAGATCAGTCGCCACTGGATCGGCGCGAGGATTCCTCCCAGCACCAGTCCGATGAACGAGCCGCTGATGCCCGCGATCTGGTTGATGCCGAGGGCCATACCGCGTTGATGTTCGGGGAAGGCATCGGTGAGGATCGCTGAGGAGTTGGCGATGAGGATCGCGGCGCCCACGCCTTGGAAGATGCGCATGATCACGAGATACAGAGCCGCCGCGGTGCCCGACATCCACGTGATACTGAGCAGCAACGAGAAGAAGGTATAGACGACGAAGCCCATGTTGTAGAGGCGGACTCGCCCGTACATATCGCCTAAACGACCAAAGGTCACCACGAGCACACTGGTCACGACCATGAAGCCGAGGATCATCCAGAGCAGATAGAAACTGTTCCCCGGCAACAACGGGTCGAGGTGGATGCCGGTGAAGATGTCAGGCAGCGCGATCAACATGATCGAGATATCGATCGTCGCCATCAACATGCCGAGCGTCGTGTTGGAGAGTACGACCCACTTGTAGCGGTCGTTGGGTTTGTCGGTCGATTCCTGGTTCAAGAGGTCGGTGCCGGCCACCTTTAACTCTCGAGGAGCGTCGCCGGCACGCCGTCGAGAGAGCGAAGTATCGCCAGGGCCAACTCGCGAGCCGATTCGGCGTTCAGTTCAATGCCGACGCGCGAACTGGGTCCGAGCGACGGATTGATCACGTCCACCATCAGTGCGTGCCCGGCACCGAAGTGCACGGGGTGGTCGTAGTAGATCGTGGCGTCGGTGGCGCGAAACCACCCGTCGGCGCCCTTGGCGCTTCCGGTCACCGAAATGCGTTCTGTCTCGTAGGTGCACATGATGACCTACTTCGTGCTCGAGAGGTGCTGACCGTAGAACTTCCAGATCTCACCCCACGCCTCGGCCGCGACCTCGACCCGGTATGACGGACGATCGACCGCGAAGAACGCGTGTCCCGCGCCCTCGTACTCATGGAACGTGAACTCCTTGCCCTCCTTGGTCAGGAGTTCACGGAGTGTCTCAGTCTGTTCCGGCGAAGGGAACGCATCATCGGCACCGAACAGTCCGAGGAGCGGGCACGAGAGGTTGGGCAGGAGCGGCACGATCGACGTCGCGGTCATGCCCGTGCTCTCCGGCGGGTCCACGACCACGAAGGCGCCGTAGCAGTCGACGGCGGCTTCAAGTTTCAAACTGCACGCCGCGAGCACCGACTGTCGTCCGCCCGAGCAGTAACCGATCACGCCGACCTTCTGATTCGAGTTGTCCAACGCTCGCAGGTACTCAGCGGCCGCGCCGACGTCCCCGACGAGCCGCGCGTCCGGCACGCCGCCCTGTGCTCGGGCGGCCGCGGCGGCGTCATCGGGGCTCGCGTCCGGTGACTCGCGGTAATAGAGGTTGACGCAGATCGCGTTGTAGCCATTGGCGGCGAACTTTCGCACGATCTCCTTGGTCGCCTCGTCGTAGCCCGGGAAGTGGTGGATCACGACGACGCCGCCGACCTTGTCGCCGGTGTCGGTCGTTGCCAGATACGCCTCGACCGATTCACCGTCGAAGGAGTCGAAGTAAATGGTCTCGGCACGCAAGTTTGACGTCATGAACACCGCTTTCTCTGGAATTTTCATCTCAGTGTACCGAGGCCGACATGCGCCGGTTCAGGGCAGGACGATCTCGAATCCGAACTCGAACACGTCCAATGCGTCGGCGAGGGTTCGTAGACCCGCCACGTCCCCGGTGACCGCAAAGTCGTCGCGAGCGAGCAACTCGTCGAAGCTCTTGGACCCCGTCGCGAAGACCGCGAACGCCGCAATCGAACTGACGACGGCGACTGTGCACATCGTCGTGGAGTCTCGACGAGCGTGCAGGACGCCGTTTCGTACACCGAAGTTCCAGCGCTCGTCGCCACGGTCTGACAGCACGAGCTCGACCTCGAGTGCGAACTCAGCGCAGCGCGGACCGTTAAGCCGAACACCGATGAGATCGAGCAACAGCCCGGGTGTCATCGAGCGCACGATGCCCGACCCCAGGGCGTTGCCCGCCACCCCCTTCAAGACAGTGCCGTTCGAGCGGAGTTCCATCGCGCCGCTCAGATAGAAATCGCGCCACGGCCCGGATTCGCTCTGGAAGCCGAGCTGTTCGAGCGCGTCGGCCTGCAAGAGACGCGCCGCCTCATTCGTCGGATCGGCGAAGATCACGTGGTTCACGACCTCGACGACCCACCGGTAGTCGCCGTCGGCCAAGGAATCGCGAGCTCGGTCCAGCACCGCGTCGGCGCCGCCCATGTACGTCACGTACCGTTTCGCGGCTTCGACCGGAGGGTGCGGATTGAGATGCGCGGGGTTGCCGTCGAACCATCCGAGGTAGCGCTGGTAGACCGCCTTGGCGTTGTGCGACAGCGTCCCGTAGTAGCCGCGGTTGAAGAACTCGTCGCCGAGTCCCGAAGGTAGGACGAGCTCTTCGGCGATCTCCTCCATCGTGAGGCCCTGATTGGCCAGTCGCAGGGTCTGGTCGTGCACGTAGCGATAGGCGTCGCGCTGACTCGCGAGATACGCCGACAGATCTGCCTGGCCCCACCGTGGCCAATGATGGCTCGCGAAGAGGACATCGCACTCATGCGCGTACAACGCAAGTGACTCGTCGATGTACTTTGACCACATCAGGGCGTCGCGCACCTGAGCCCCGCGGAGCGTGTACACGTTGTGTTGGTTCGCTGTGCAGTTCTCGGCCATGCACAGCGCGCGTTCGTCGGGAACGAAGATGTTCATCTCGGCCGGCGCCTCGGTCCCCGGCGTTATCTGAAAGACCAGTCGCACGCCGTCCACGGTCAGCTCCTCACCCGTGGCCGTGACCTCGTACGTGGGCGCGATCAGCGCGACGCTCGGCAGCGCGGGCATCCCCTTGCCGAGACCGGTATCCACGTGGCCCTGTGCGTCCTTCGGGAGTAGCACGCCGTACATATACATGGCGCGACGGATCATCACCGTGCCGGCGAGGACGTTCTCGCTGATCGCCGCGTCGAGGAACCCGTGGGGCGCGATCACGACAGCTCGGCCCTGGGCGACGTCGTCGTCGCTCACTACACCGTGGACGCCGCCGAAGTGATCGGTGTGCGAGTGCGTGTAGATCACCGCGCGAACGGGCCGCGCTCCGAGGTGCTCATTGACGAGCGCCAGCGCTGCGCGCGCGGTCTCTTCGGAGGTGAGCGGGTCAATGACGATCCACCCGGTGGTACCGGAGATAAACGTCACGTTCGAGATGTCCATGCCGCGCACCTGGAAGATCGACGGCGTCACTTCGAACAGGCCGGCGATGTTATTGAGCCGACCCTGTCGCCACAGACTCGGATTCACCGTGCTGGGCGGCGTGACCGTCTCGGGATCGTCCAAGAACGCGTAGGCGTCGAGGTCCCAGAGCACCTGACCGAGACGACCCGGCACTTGTCGCGGCGCCCCCGGCGCGATCATCCCTCGGGTCGCACGCTCGAAATCGCTTCCCGACGCCGAAGCCAGGGACTCGAGGACCGTCCGGTGGAGTTCCTTCGTGGAGTCACTCGCCAGCTTTCGTTCTGGCGTCGCGTCGTCCATGGTGTCTCCTTATTCGGCGTTTCGCAGACCACCCTATACAGAGGCGATGTGGCGTCTCGGCGGTGGTTGCGCCGACACTCTAGATTCACGTCATGACAAATCGCGACGTCCACTTTCCCGACAAATTCCTCTGGGGCACCTCGACGTCGGGCTATCAGACCGAAGGTGGTGGCGACAACACCGACTGGTGGCGCTATGAACGCGCCGAGGGCACACACTGTGAGGAAGTCAGTGGCGACGCGTGCGACTCATGGAATCGCTACGAAGAGGACCTCGACCTGATCGTCCAGTTGGGACTCAACGCCTATCGCCTCTCCGTCGAGTGGTCGCGCATCGAGCCACGACGCGGAGAGATCGACTCCGAGGCGCTCGCTCACTACCGTCGAGTGCTCGAAGCGTGTCACGCGCGCGACATCGTGCCGGTCGTGACGTTGCATCACTTCACGCTCCCGCTGTGGGTCGCGGACCTCGGCGGATTCGAGAGTCCCGAGATCGTGTCACTCATGGAGCGCTACGCCCTCGTGGTGGGCGATGCGCTGGGCGATCTCATCGGCATCGCGTGCACGATAAACGAGCCGAACATCGTCGCCATGATGGGCTATCTCATGGGCATCTTCCCGCCCGCCCAGAGCAGCTGGCAGCGATTCTCCGCCGTCAACGTGACACTTCGCGAGTGTCACGTCGCGATGCGCGATGCGCTTCGCTCGCTCCCCGGGAACTATCCGATCGGTATGCCCCTGTCGATGCACGAGTACGAAGCACTGCCGGGCGGCGAAGAGTTGGTGCAGTCACTCCGCAACGAGATGGAAGACGAATACCTTCGCGCCGCCAGCGACGACGACTACGTCGGCGTGCAGTGCTACACCAAGCTGGTCTTCGGTCCCGACGGACTCGTGGTCCGCCCGGAAGGTGAGCTCACGGAGATGGGCTATCTCTTCTGGCCCCAGAGTGTCGAGTACACCATCCGCTACGCCGCGTCGATGGTTGACGTCCCGATCATCATGACGGAGAACGGTATCGGGACCCACGACGACGAGCAACGCATCCGCTATCTCACCGAGGCGCTCGCGGGACTCGCCACGGTGATCGACGAAGGCGTTGACGTACGCGGCTACTTCCAGTGGTCACTGCTCGACAACTTCGAATGGACCTTCGGATACCGCCCAAAATTCGGCATCGTCGCGGTCGACCGCGAGACGTTCGTGCGCACGCCGAAGCCGTCGGCCGCGTGGTACGCCGAGGCCACCCGAAGCTTCGCCACACCTCGCTGATTCCGTCACCACGTGGACACGGGCCGTTTCCGAGCCCTCGTTAGAGTGTCGGCATGACACGTCGACGCGGTCACCCTTGAGCTTCATCGGCGTGTCACACCACAGGACGACCATGAGTGTCGAACCCTCGATCCGCAAGTAGGAGCTATCTATGGCACACGTTCGTCCCCACTACCAACTCGTCGGACTCGACTGCCCCGACCCGGTCGCACTGGCCAACTTCTACTCCCAACTCACCGGCCTCGAGGTTGAACCCTTGGGCGATCTCAAACCGGAGGACGTTGAGTGGATCGAACTGGACAACGGAGACCACCCGACACTCGCATTCCAAAAGATTCCTAACTTCGTCGCGCCGACGTGGCCCACGGGCGCGGTACCGCAACAGCTCCACCTGGATTTCCTGGTTCCCGACCTTGATGAAGGTGAAGCACACGTACTTTCAATCGGCGCGAGAAAACACGAGTACCAACCGGGTACTACCTTCAGGGTCTACCTCGATCCCGTCGGTCACCCGTTCTGTCTCGTCTTATCAAACGGCTAACTCGACTCGCTTCGTTGGGTTAACCCATGACCCCACGTGAGGTCGACGCGGCCACGTGCGTATCCAAGAATCTCGTGATGAGCGATGCGCTGAGTCGACCGTACTCGGGGTCCAAATCGAACGCGTGCTCGAGCCCGTCGAACACGTGCAGCTCGCAGCGTGATCCCGCCTCATTCAGGGCCTCGCACATGCGCACGCTCTCGCGCCATCCGACTCGCGCGTCACGATTGCCCGTGAGTAGCAACGTCGGAGGGAACTTCGGTCCGACGTAGTTGATCGCGCTCATGGCGCGAAGTCGTTCCTCGGAGACGTCCTCACCCAACAGATACTTCAACCCATTCGGCGATCCGTGTGCCCGTGCGTCATCCCCGATGAAGTCAACCGGGGCATAAAAAGCGATTGATGCCGCGACGTGAAGTGGGCTCGTAGCGGCGAGAAGAAGTGACAACGCGCCGCCCGCTGAGTTGCCGGACGTCGCCAGCTTCGCCTTGTCCAGACCGAGCGACTTCGCTGCTCCGTGAAAGTACGTGAACGCGGTCTGCGCGTCATCGAGCGCGGCTGGCCACAGCGCCTCGCCTGCCAACCGATACTCGCACGCGAGCGATGTGTAGCCGGCTCGGCCGAGCGCGATGCCATAGCCGCGAAGCTGACGTCGATCGCCCTCCACGAAGCCGCCACCGTAGATGAGGAGCACGCCGCAGCCGTTGGGCTTCGGTGGTCGGTAGAGGTCGGCCAGGAGGTCCCGGCCACCGCCCTGACCGACTTTCAGCGTTTCAACCTCAACTCGATCAGACATGGTTTCCTTTCCCGTCGTCGCCGAGCCTACCGACGACGTCGCAGTTCTTCTAGGTCAAACTCACGAGCGCGATGCCCGCGACCACCACGAGCGCAGGCGCCATGATGGCGCGTGCCCTTCCTTCCTTGAAGAACACGACGCCGATGGCGGCGGCCCACACGACGCCGGTCTCGCGTAACGCGCTGACGATCCCGAGCGGCGCCCGGGTCTGGGCGTAGAGGACCATGGTGTACGCGATCAGTGACAGCACTCCGGCGAAGACGCCGATCGAGAGCGTGGCCGGCCTGTCGCTCCAGCGCCAACCGCGCCGTCTCACTACCGCGAGCACCCACAGTGTTGATTGCAATGCGAACAGTACGACGGCGTAACGCACAGCGTCGTGACTGCGACGCACGCCGATGCCGTCGACCACCGTGTAGACCGCGATCGCCGCCCCCGTGGCCAATGCCCAGTAGACGCCAATACGGTCGAGTTTCGAAGCGTTGCGGACGTACGCCAGGCTGATGACACCGACGACGATGAGGATGATCCCGCAGATCCCTTCGACGCCGAGGTGTTCGTTCGCGAAGACCAGGCCGCCAATCGACACGAGGAGCGGTGCGACGCCGCGCGCAATGGGATAGGCACGCGAGAAGTTGGCCCGTCGATACGAGCCCATCAAGAAGAGCTCGTAGCCGATGTGACACACCACCGAGGCGACGACGAACGGCCAGGCCGCGGCGCGTGGAATGCCGATGAAGGGTAGGGCGATCAAACTGACGACCGCGATGCCGACGTTGATCAATGCGAAACTGGTCGACTGGCTGGTGATGCCCTTGGCCAATGCGTTCCACACGGCGTGAATGAGACCGGCGAACAGTACGAGGAAGACGATCGCGAGACTCACGAGAACACCGTCTCGTGGTCGAATCGCACAACGGGCATCCTACGAGGAGCGTTCGTTTCGCCTCGGGTGTCGCCCTCGAGGGACACGTGTGAGACCATATAGACTTACGATTCGCGTCTCGGGGTCTCGACCTTGGGAACACCGAGGACCTGTGGTGCAGCTCGGAGTGCACGCCGCCCTGTCAAGGCGGAGGTCGCGGGTTCAAATCCCGTCAGGTCCGCTCGACACCCGCAAGGGTGACGAGGAGGTCGAGTAGCTCAGTCGGTAGAGCGCGCGCCTGAAAAGCGTGAGGTCACCGGATCGACGCCGGTCTCGACCACCAGCAAGTCGCCCCACGGACTCCTCACGAGTTCTGTGGGGCGACTTTCGTTGTGGTGGCGATATCGGACGGCAACACGCGCTGTCGCACGTGATGCCCGCTCGGGGTTTGGTGCCACGCGCCGGCGACCACGAGATTTCTACGCAGTCGCTGGATCGCCAGTTGCTCGTCGCCGATCGACGTCGGTACCAGACCGAGTGGTTCGATGCGCGCGACTACCTTCGAGCCGCGATGGCGCTCGACGAAGTAGGCGCTGACGCGGTTGCGGTGACGAGTGGATGTCGACGCCGAACGGTAGAAGTACCGCTCCACCTCGTGAACCTTCGACGTCGACATAGGCCGACGGTATCGAGAGGGTGTCACAGGACGGCGCGTGTCACGATGGACCAGGGAATCGGAGGACCATGAACGACCTGCCGTCAGTACAGCCGCGCTTCGCGCCACAGCCCGAGGGCGTCGCATGGCCCACGCGCGAGTGGCCGAGAGGCACCCACGCGCACCAGGACGAACTCGACGCCGTCGTCGAAGAGATGTTCATCCACGACGACCTTGCACTCACGAACGCCGTCGTCGTGGTTCAAGGTGGCCGCGTGCTCGCCGAACGCTACGGCGGCGAGCAGTTCTACTTCGACCGTCCGGCCGAGCCGATCACCGCGGAGAGTCAGCTGCTCTCGTGGTCAATGGCGAAATCGATGCTGCACATGATCGTCGGCACCTTGGTCGACGAACGACGACTCAATCCCGATGAACTGGCCCCGGTGAAGGAGTGGTTCGCCGATGACGATCCGCGCCACCAGATCCGAGTGCGCGACCTCCTCGCGATGCGCGACGGGCTCGCCTTCGTTGAGGAGTACCAGATCGGTCAGACGAGTCACGTGATCGAGATGCTGTGGGGCGAGGGCAAAGACGACATGGCCGCGTTCACCGCGGCGCTGCCGTTGATCCACGAACCGGGCACGTTCTTCAGCTACTCGAGCGGCACGACGAACATCCTGAGTCGCATCGTCGCCGACCTCGTCGGCTACGGCGACGACTACCGCGCGTACCTCGACGGTCGACTCTTCCACCCGATCGGAATGGCGAGCGCCGTTGCGACGTTCGATACGAGCGGTGTCTTCGTCGCGTCGAGCTTCGTGCACGCGCGCGCCCTCGACTTCGCGAAGTTCGGATTGTTGTACCTGCGCGGCGGGGAGTGGGAGGGACGCCAACTCATCTCGCGCGAGTGGGCCGCGACCGCCCAGGTGCCACTGAGCGTCGAAGCGTCGAGCGGATGGCTCTACTCGTGGCAGTGGTGGGTGAGCGGCGACCGCTACGGCACATACTGGGCCAACGGCTACGAGGGCCAGATGATCTGCGTCGTCCCAGAACTCGACGCGGTCATCGTGCGATTCGGGCACACGCCAGAGGAGAACTTCGAGCCAAGGATGGCGTGGCGCGAGCGCGTGCTCGCGGTACTGGCGAAGTAGCTACGCCTCTTCGTTGGTGAAGCCGAGGTCCTGGGACGTGTAGAGGGCGTCGAAGCCGATGCCCTCGGCCGCGGCCATCGCGCGTACCGTCCCGCCGCGGTCCACGACCGCGAAGAGCATGATCACTTCGGCGCCGTACTCCTGGACCACGTGGGCGGCCTCGAGCAGGCTCGTGCCGCGCGTCACGGTGTCTTCAGTGATCACCACCCGGTCCCCCGGCTCCAGGACACCGGCAATTCGCCCGCCGGCGCCATGGTCCTTGACCTCTTTGCGGACACTGAAGGCGTTGAGGCTCCGGCCCCGCGTGGCGGCGACACCCGCGGTGATGAACGTCGCGCCGTCGGCGCCCATCGTCAGTCCACCGATCGCCGTCGCATCCTCGGGGACGCGCTCGAGGATCAACGTGGCGAGATCGACCATCACCTCAGGTGCGCAGATCGTCTTCTTCGAGTCGATGAACCACGTCGAGGGTCGACCGGACTTCAAGACGAAGTCACCGCGGCGAACCGAGTGATCCAAAAGATGTTGCCGAACCCGTTCTCGTGCGTCACTCACGACACCACCACCTCTCCCGTGCCGGACCGAAGTGACCCGACCACCATCGCCACGACTCCGTGGGCACCAGCGATGCCGAGTGCCGCGTCGACCGAACTCGCGTCGAGCGCCACGACCATTCCCAGCCCGCAGTTGAAGACGCGGACCATCTCGTCAGCGTGCACCCGCCCGCGGCGCTGGATCTCGAAGAAGATCTCAGGGGTCTCGAAACTATCCATCTCGATGGATGCATCCAGACCGTCGGTGAGGATCCTCGCGACGTTGCCGACGATGCCGCCGCCGGTGATGTGCGCGGCCGCGTGCACCGCACCGCCCAGTTCGCGGCGCAGCGCCGTGATCGTTGGTGCGTAGATGACCGACGGCACGAGGAGCACGTCGCCGAGAGTCACCTTCGCTCCTTCCCACGCCGGCGCACTCAAGTCACCGACTTCGTTCACGAGAACGCGTCGGGCCAAGGAATAGCCGTTGGAGCGCAGGCCCGGCGACGCGAAACCAACCAGCACGTCGCCGTCGCGAACGCGTGCAGGACCGAGTTCGTCGCCGCGCTCGACGACACCGACGGCGAAACCCGCGACGTCGAGGTCGTCCGGCGCCATGACACCCGCGTGTTCGGCGGTCTCGCCGCCGAGGAGCGCGGTGTTGGCCTGTCGACAACCTTCGGCGATCCCCGCGACGAGTTCCTCCAGTCGCGCGGGATCGAGTTTGCCCACGGCGACGTAGTCCAGGAGAAACAACGGCTCCGCGCCGACACAGGCGAGATCATCGACGAGCATGGCGACGAGATCGATGCCGACGCTGTCGTAACGTCCGACCTGGCGCGCGATGTCCAACTTCGTGCCGACGCCGTCGGCCGAGGCGACCAACACCGGCGACGCGTACTTCGAGGTGTCCAACGCGAAGAGTCCGCCGAAGCCGCCAATGCCGCCGAGTACTTCGGGGCGCGTCGTGCTCGACACGATGTCTTTGATGCGCTCGACTGCTGCGTCGCCCGCTTCGATCGACACACCCGCCGCGGCGTACGTCGTACCGTTGAGGGGCTGTTCGAGCAGCCGGCTCACCAGCGGCTGCCTGCGGTTCCCAACACGACCGGTGTTGGCGCGGGGTATGCGCCGGTGAGGCAGGCGTCACAGCACTCACCGTCGAGTTGGATCGCGCGACGCAGGTTCTCCAGCGTGATGAATTCCAGTGAGTCGGACCCGATGAACTCGTTCATCTCAGGTATCGAGTGATGTGCGGCGAGAAGGTCGTCGCGAGTCGGCGTGTCGATGCCGTAGTAACAGGGATTCATGAACGGCGGCGACGAGATGCGAAGATGCACCTCTTTGGCGCCAGCGTCGCGCAGCATCTTCACGATCTCGCGCGTGGTCGTACCGCGCACGATCGAGTCGTCGACGACGATGAGGCGTTGACCCTCGATGTTCTCACGCAGCGGATTGAGTTTGCGGCGGACGGTCGCGGCTCGAAGATTCTGATCAGGGGATATGAACGTCCGTCCGATGTAGCGATTCTTCACGAGTCCGTAGCCGAACGGTATGCCCGACGCCTTGGCGAACCCTTCGGCGGCCGGCACGCCCGAGTCCGGGACACCCATCACGATGTCGGCCTCGACGTTCGATTGCGTCGCGAGCAGTTCACCCATTCGACGACGGGTCGTGTGCACCTGGTGTCCCATGAGGTAGCTGTCGGGACGCGCGAAGTACACGAACTCGAAGATGCAGAGCTTCTGTTTCCCTTCGGCCGGATCGAGCAGTTGCACCGATGAGATCTCCTTGTTGGAGATCGTCACCATCTCACCCGGCTCGATCTCGCGAACGAACGTCGCACCAACGACATCGAGCGCCGGCGACTCTGACGCCACGATCCAACCTTGCGGTTCGGCCTCACTGCCGAAGCGTCCGATGCACAGCGGGCGAAACCCGTAGGGGTCGCGCACGGCGTGGATCTCGCCGGCCTCGAGCACGACCATCGAATACGCGCCTTCGGTCCTGGCGAGTACGACGCCCAACGCTTTGGCGAGGGAGATACCGGACTCGACTTCACGCGCCAAAAGTTCTGCGACGAGGTCTGAGTCCGAAAGCATCGAGGTGAACTGGATGCCCGCCTCCTCGGCGAGCGCCGTCGTGTTCGTGAGGTTGCCGTTGTGCGCGATGGCAAATCCCGACGTACCGGCCGATCGATAGACCGGTTGGGCTGCGGTCCAGTTGGCTGAGCCTGACGTTGAGTAGCGCGTGTGACCAATCACGAAGTCACCGGCCAAGGCACGCAGTGTCGTTTCGGCGAACACTTGACTGACGAGACCATTGTCTTTGACGACCGTGATTTGGTGATTGTTGAACGTCGCCATGCCGGCCGACTCTTGGCCACGGTGCTGCAATGCGTAGAGCGCGTCGTAACAAAGATGCGAGACGCTGCGACCGGGAGCGACGATCCCGACGACGCCGCAGGCTTCTTTCACGCGCCCTCGCCGGTTCGGGATCTCATCTCAGAAGGCACTGAGACATTGTCGCACAGACAACCGCCCTCGTTCGACGTCTGTACGCTTTCAGGGTGCTAGATCTTCACACCCACTCATCCTTCTCCGACGGTTCGGACACGCCGACCCAGTTGGCGGAAAAGGCACACGATCTGGGTATTTCGGCGATCGCCCTCACGGACCACGACACGACGCTGAGTCAGGCCGAGATGGCGAGCGCGTGCGAGCGGCTCGGGCTGGAACTGGTGACCGGCGTCGAGGTGTCGTTGCGCGACACGCAGTTCCCGCGAGAGCGCGACGGGGTCACCAGGGCCCGCAACGTCCATGTGCTCGCGTACTTCTTACCGCTCGATCCCGAGCACCCGCTCCAGAAGAAACTGGCCTCGCTGCGTCACGACCGCGACTCGCGCAACCACGAACTCGTCACGGTGCTCCAGGAAAAGGGTTTCGAGGACTTGACCCTGGCCTACCTGACCGAAATGACCGGCAACGTGGACTCCATTGGTCGTCCGCACTTCGCGCGCGCCATGATCGACCTGCACCCCGAACTGATCGGCGAGCAGAACGAGGACACCTGGAATCGCGTCTTCACCGACTGGCTCGGCACCGACGGCGCAGCCTACGTCTCCAAGACCAGTATGCCGATCGAGGAGTTCGTCGACGCCGCCAAGGGATCGGGGACCGTCTTCTCGATCGCCCACCCGTTGGTCAACTACGTGGACGAGATCAACCCGACGTCGATCGAGACCACGATGCCGCGCGTGATGGCCTCGCTGCGCGAGCGCGGCTTCGCCGGCGTCGAGGCCCACTACGGGGGCACGAGCGCCGGTATCCGCGCCCTGATGGTGAAGTTGACACGCGACGCCGGCATGATCCCGACCGGTGGATCGGACTATCACGGGACCTATAAGACCGACGTCCAGTTGGGCTTCGGTCGCACCGGCGACCTGCGAGTCCCTGATGAGGTCCTCGACGAGTTGAAGGCGGCGCGTTAGCCGAGCGCCGCGAGCGACTCCTCGAGCGCGCCGCGACGGCGCGCACTGACGACGTCGACCGGAATCGAGATCATCGAGCCGATGACCACATCGCTGCCGCCCACGACCCCGAGACGCGCCACAGGCACGCCGGCCACCTCGGCGCGCGCCACGAGGGCGGCCAGGTCGCCGGTCGCCATGACGAAGCGACCAGGGAACTCCGAGAACAGCTCGGCGTGAGCCTCGGGTTCATCGACCACCACACCGAGCCCCGTCACCGCGACCATCTCGGCGAGCGCGACCGCGAGGCCGCCGCCGCCGACGTCGTGCACGGCCGTGACGTCACTGTCGTTCCCAGCACAGATCGCCGCGACCTCATCGACCACGAAGTCAATTGCCGCGGCCAGTGTCTCGGCGTCGAAGTGTGGCACGTTGCCGCCACGTCGACCTCGACGCGTCGCCCAGCGCGATCCCCCGAGCGGGAACCGGTGGTGCGAGTTCGCGTGGCGCGTCCCTACGAGCACGAGATCGTCGCCGTCGCGCCAGGCCCAGCCGGGAGGCGGCGCGACAAGGGAGTCGATGACGCCGAGAAGTCCGACGACGGGCGTCGGATCGATGTCGTGGCCACCACTTTCGTTGTAGAGCGAGACGTTGCCGCCGATCACGGGGAGCCCCAGCCCTCGACAGGCCTCGGCCATGCCGTCGATCGACTCCGAGAGTTGCCACATGACCTCAGGGTGTTCGGGGTTGCCGAAGTTGAGACAGTTCACGACGGCCTTGGCGGTGGCGCCGACGCACGCCAGGTTCGCGACGCTTTCAGCCACCGTCAACGCCGTGCCCCTTCGCGGATCGAGCGCGCACCACCGCGGATTGGAGTCCGTCGAGAGCGCGATGCCGCGCTCCGAGACCGGCAGGCCGGGCCCGGCGAGCCGCAAGAGCGCCGCATCGCGTCCCGGACCGACGACGGTATTCAAGAACAACTGCGAGTCGTACTGGCGATAGACCCACGAGGGATCGAGCAGTAGCTCCAATAGATCGTCATTCGGCGAACCCACCGGCTCATCGTCCGTTGGATCGTCGGCGTTGATGGCGTCCAGGTCCGCTGGACGGGCCATCGGACGGTCATAGAGCGGCGCTTCGTCGGCGAGAGAACTGGCCGGTACCTCGGCGAGGATCTCACCGTCGAAACCTTGACGGACGCGTAACAGGGCGACCGGATGACCGCCGTCACCGACCGTCGGCTCAACGACGTGTCCCACGATGGTCGCGCGAACCTCCCACTTCGCGCACAGCGCGGCCACGGCGTCCCAGTTCTCGGGCGTGATGATTGCGAGCATCCGCTCTTGGCTCTCGGACGTCATGATCTCGAAGGGCGCCATACCGGCCTCACGCAACGGGATCGCCGTCACGTCGACGTCCATGCCGACGCCGCCGCGCGCCGCGGTCTCGCTCGTCGCACAGACGATTCCCGCGCCACCGAGGTCCTGGATGCCGACGACCAGACCGTCATCGAGCAGTGCGAGGCAGGCCTCGATCAGCCGCTTCTCCTCATAGGGGTCGCCGACTTGCACACTGGGTCGCTTGGCGTCGTCGAGCGATTCGGCGCCGTCGGCGCCGTCGAATCCGGCCGAGGCCAGCACCGAGACGCCGCCGATGCCGTCGCGACCCGTCGACGAACCGAGCAAGACCGCGAGGTTGCCGACACCCGACGCAACACCGAGGACGAGTCGCTCGGTAGGCAGCGCGCCGCAGCACAACACGTTCACCAATGGATTCGAGGCGTAGCAGTCATCGAAGGTCAGTTCGCCACCGATCGTGGGCACGCCGACGGAGTTACCGTAGCCCGAGATGCCCGAGACCACGCCCTCGACCAACCAGCGTTGCCGAGCGTCGCTCAACTCGCCGAAGAACAAGGGGTCCATGACCGCCAACGGACGCGCACCCATCGTGAAGACGTCGCGCAGGATGCCGCCAACGCCGGTCGCCGCTCCCTGATAGGGCTCGATGGCCGAGGGATGGTTGTGGCTTTCAATACGGATGGCAACCGCGATGCCGTCACCGGCGTCGATCACACCCGCGTTCTCCCCCGGGCCGACCAGGACGTGTGGCGCTTCGGTGGGGAGACGTCGCAAATGTATACGCGACGACTTATAGGAACAGTGCTCGCTCCACATGACCCCGTAGAGCGCGAGCTCAAGCGAATTCGGCTCGCGACCAAGTACTTCGCGAATGTTGTCGAGCTCGGCATCGGTCAGTCCGAGCGCGCGGTGCAGGGGCTCGGGGCTACTCACGCCACCACCCTAAAAGAAAATCGAGTCGCCTCAATGCGCGAGCGCGGGCGTGGCGGCCCTCACGCCGAGGAATCCCTCGAAGAGCACGACGCCGTCGGCGCTCCCGAGGAGCGTCGACATCGCGCGCTCGGGGTGCGGCATCAGGCCGACGACATTGCCGGCTCTATTCGCGACGCCGGCAATGTCGTCGCGGGACCCATTCGGGTTGTCTTTGTAGCGCAGGATGATCTGACCGTTGGCGACCAGTTCATCGTGGGTCTCGTCGTCGCACGTGTAGGAACCGGAGAAGTGATTGATCGGCACGACCAGTTCTTGACCAATGCTCGCTCGGTTCGTCAGGACCGACGACGTCGAGGTGACGACGAGCGTGGTCGGCTGACAGAGGAACGTCAAGCCACGATTCTTCTGCAACGCGCCCGGCAACATACCGGCCTCAACCAGCACCTGGAAGCCATTACAGATGCCGAGGACCGGACCGCCGGCGGCGGCAAAGCGTTCGACCGCAGCCATGACGGGTGAGAAACGCGCGAGTGCTCCGGGCCGGAGATAGTCGCCGTGGGCGAAACCGCCGGGCAGGATGACGCCGTCAATGCCCTCCAAATCCGTGCGGGTGTGCCAGACGAACTCGGCCTGGTCACCCAGTCGTGCGACGGCGGCCGCGGCGTCGTACTCGCAGTTGGACCCAGGAAAGACGACGACGCCGATTCGCGACATCTACGTGGCTCCGATGCGAGCCGACGCGTCTTCGATCACGGGGTTCGAGAGGAGTCGCAGCGCCAATGCGTTCGCCTTGTCGAGCGCGGCGGTTTCGTCGTCGGCCTCCACGTCGAAGCGAAACGACTTGCCGGCGTGCACGTTGGTCACGCCAGTGAATCCGAGGGCCGGTAAGGCGCGCTCGATGGTGGAACCTTCGGGATCGGCGATGCCCTTTCGCAGTGTCACGTCAACGATCACGGAGTAGTTCATTGCGCTGCACCGTACCAGTCACTGATGGGGTGTCCGGTCACTCGTTGATAGGCGTCGATGTAGCGAGCGGACGTGACCGCCACGACGTCCTCGGGAACGGCCGGTGGTGGCGGCGTGCGGTCCCACGCCTTCGCGGCGAGGAAGTCGCGAAACGGTTGCTTGTCGAACGAGGGCGGTACCTCGCCGGACCGGACCTCGTCGGCCGGCCAGATGCGCGACGAGTCGGGCGTGATCACCTCGTCACAGAGCACGAGTTCCCCATCGACGAAGCCGAGTTCGAACTTGGTGTCCGCGAGAATCAGGCCCTTCGCGGCGAGGGCGGCGGCGGCACGGGTGAACAGGTCCACGCAGAGTGTCTGGGCGTGGTGGACCTTTTCGGCGCCTTCGAGCAAGGAGGCGCGTTCGACGCTGATGTTGATGTCGTGACCGGACGCCGCTTTCATCGACGGCGTGAACATCGGTTCGCTGAAGGCGTCGGTCAATTGCATGCCGGGTGGCACGATCATCTCATGGACCGTGCCCCGCGCTGTGTACTCGTCGTAGGCCGACCCGGCGAGTCGACCGCGCACGATGCACTCGAGTGGCATCATCTCGGCTTTGCGAACGAGCATCGCTCGTCCGTGCCACTGCGTCTGTCCGAGGAATCCCGGGACCGACGTCTCGATGACCTCTGGATCGCAACTCACCAGCGACGACGGCACGGTGCCACTGAACTCATTGATCCAATAGTTCGTGAGACCCGTGAGCACCCTCCCCTTCTCGGGGATCGTCTCGGCCATGACGACGTCGAAGGCGCTGAGTCGGTCGGTCGCGACCATGAGGAGGTGTCGGTCATCGACCTCGTAGAGATCGCGCACCTTGCCGGAATAGAGCGGCGTGAGACCGAGGTCGCTCACGAGCGCCACTCCAAAGCATCGAGGATACGTCCACGATGCGCGAGCAGTCGATCCGTATCAAAGGCGTGGGCCAGATCCTCGTTGCTCAACTTCATGTCATCGTCACTCTCCACGACGTCACGGAAGTTTCGTCGTTCATCGATCGCGCGACGAGCGGCACTCTGCACCACGCGGTACGCGTCGTCGCGCGACATGCCCGCGTCGACGAGGGCCAGCAGGACCGACTGGGAGAACACGAGACCTTGTGAACCAGTGGTGAGATTCTCCAACGCCCGCTCCGGGTGCAGCACGAGTCCATCTGCGAGACCAGTGGCCTTGCGCAACATGTACACCGTGAGCTGCAAGGCGTCGGGCAGAATGACTCGTTCGACGCTCGAGTGCGAGATGTCACGTTCGTGCCACAACGCGACGTCCTCCAAACCGGCCTGCAGGTAGCCACGCAGCACCCGGCTGAGTCCGCAGAGACGTTCCGACAGCACCGGATTTCGCTTATGCGGCATCGACGACGAACCCTTTTGCCCTGCGGTGAACGGCTCCTCGGCCTCGCCGACTTCCGTGCGAGCGAGGAGGCGCACTTCGAGCGCGAACTGTTCGATCGCGGTACCGAGTGAGGCGCAGGCGTAGAGCACCTCGGCGTGCCGGTCGCGTGCGATCACCTGGGTCGCCGGCACCGGCGACAGACCGAGACGCGCACAGACGTAGGCCTCCACCGCCGGGTCGATGTTCGAGAACGTGCCGACCGCACCCGAGAGTTTGCCGACGGCGATGGAGGACCGCGCGTGTTGTGCGCGCTCGACGTCGCGCTGCACCTGGAGCGCGAAGAGCGCGAACTTCGCACCATACGTCGTCGGTTCGGCGTGCTGGCCGTGGGTGCGTCCGGTGATCGGCATGTCGATCGACTGGACGGCCCGACGTGTGAGCGCGTCGCGCAGCGCGATCGCGTCGGTGATCACGATGTCCATGGCCTGGGTGAGTGTGAAGCAGAAAGCGGTGTCGACCACGTCCGAGGACGTCAGTCCGTAATGGATCCACGCTCCTTCGGGCATACCGATTCGCGACTGCACGACGTCGACGAAGGCGGCCGTGTCGTGGTTGGTGATCTGCTCGCGCTCGTCTACCGCCGCCACGAACTCGGCGTCGACCACCGGTCGGCGCTGGCGCAGCGTGACGACCTCGGCACGGGGCAACTGACCCAGCTCAGCCAGACCCTCGGCGGCGAGGAGCTCGACTTCGAGCATCGTGTCGAAGCGGTGTTCGTCACTGAAGAGTTCGGCCACGTCCTGGGGTGCATACCTCGGAATCATCGGTCTCCTCTAAGCCACGGAAAGTGCGATGTCATTGCGCATCACCCTCCCCTCAAAGGTTATGAGCGCCGCGCCGGCATAGGCGCGACGGCGCGCCTCGCCAAGCGTCGCGCCGACCCCGGTCACGGCGAGTGCGCGTCCGCCGGACGTCACGAAACGACCCGATCCGTCAATGGTGGTGCCGGCGTGAAAGACCGTGACACCCTCCATGGCCAGCGCGAGCTGTCCGTCCTTGCCGAGTCCGGAGATGACGTCACCTTTGCGCGGTGACTGGGGGTAGCCCTGTGACGCGAGGATGACCGTCACGGCGGCGCCGTCGGCCTCCGGCGTGGCCCCCTCGAGACGCCCCTCTGCGACACGCAGCATCAAGTCGAAGAAGCCGTCGCCGTAGAGCGGGACGAGCACCTGGGTTTCCGGGTCCCCGAAGCGGGCGTTGTACTCGAGGATCTTGGGGCCGTCCGAGGTCAACATGATCCCCGCATACAGGACGCCCCGATAGTCGATGTCGCGGCGCTGCAGTTCGCGAACCGTCGGCGCGATGATGCGCTCCATGATGTCGTCGACCAGTGCTGGTGACAGCGACGGCATCGGCGCGTAGGCACCCATGCCCCCGGTATTGACGCCGACGTCGCCGTCACCGAGTCGTTTGAAGTCTTGGGAGGGAGCCAGCGCCGTCACGTTGGTGCCATCACAGAGCACCATCATCGAACACTCCGGTCCGTCCAGGCCCTCTTCGATGATCACCGTTCGTCCGGCACCAGCGAAGGCGCGGCCACTGAGCTTGTCGCGCACATCTGCCGACGCCTCGTCGAGATCGAACGTCACCAGGACGCCTTTGCCGGCGGCGAGGCCGTCGGTCTTGATCACGAAGGGCGGCTTCATCGTTCGCAGGAACGCGAGCGCGGCGGCGTCATCATCGAAGGTGCCGTACGCGGCAGTTGGGACGTTCGCGCTCGCGAGGAACTCCTTCAGGTACGCCTTCGAGCCCTCGAGCCGGGCTCCGTCGGCGCTCGGTCCGACGACCGTCTTGCCCTGCGCGCGAAGGTCGTCGGCGAGCCCATCGACGACCTGTTGATCGGGACCGATCACGAAGAGGTCGGCGTCGAGTTCCGTGGCCGGTATCTCGACGCACGTGATGCCGTGGGCCGCGATGCCGGGATTACCCGGGGTGACGACGACGTCCGAACTCTTCGCCAGGGCCCACGCCAGGGCGTGTTCGCGCCCGCCTGATCCGATGACGACGCTTCGACTCACGAGGGTCGAACGAACTGCTCTCGACCCGGACCCACGCCCACCACCGAAATGGTGACGCCCGTGGTCTCCTCCAGGAAACGCACGTAGCTCTTGGCCGCGGCCGGCAACTGCTCGTACTTGGTCGATGCGGTGATGTCGGTGTTCCATCCGGGCAGCACCTCATAGATCGGCGTCACTTCGTGCAGCACCGACTGGTGATACGGCGGGTAGTCGTAACGAACGCCGTTGGCTTCATAGGCGACGCAGACCTTGATCTCGTCGAGCGTGTCGAGCACATCGAGTTTGGTGAGCGCGATCTCGGTGAGTGAGTTCAGTCGCGACGCCTGTCGAGCCATGACCGCGTCGAACCAGCCGACGCGTCGGCGCCGTCCGGTGTTCGTGCCGAACTCGTGTCCGCGCTCGACGAGCAACTCGCCCATGTCACCCTCGACTTCCGTGGGGAATGGTCCGGCGCCGACTCTCGTGACGTAGGCCTTGGCGATGCCCACGATGGAGGTGATGTCGCGAGGTCCGAGACCCGATCCGGTGCACGCACCGCCGGCGACGGGGTTCGAAGACGTCACGAACGGGTAGGTGCCGTGGTCGAGGTCGAGGAACGTCGCCTGAGCGCCTTCGAGGAGGATGCGCTCACCGCGGTCGAGCGCGTCGTGCACCACCGCCACGGTGTCAGCGATCATCGGCGCCATGCGCGGTGCATACTCATCGAGGTACTTCTCGGCGATCGACGTGGCGGGAATCGCGGGACGGTTGTAGATCTTGGTGAGGATCAGATTCTTCTCGTGCAAGACGACGTCGAGCTTCTCGCGAAAGATCTTCGCGTCCAAGAGGTCCTGCACGCGAAGTCCGACGCGCGAAGACTTGTCGGCGTAGGCCGGGCCGATGCCTCGCTTGGTCGTGCCGAGTGCGTTCTTGCCGAGGAAGCGTTCGGTGAGACGGTCCAACTCCTGGTGGTAGGGCATTATCAGATGTGCGTTGCCCGAGACGAGGAGTCGTGAGACGTCGACGTTCTTGGAACTGAGGGTGTCGAGTTCGGCGAGCAGGACGGCGGGGTCGACGACGACACCGTTGCCAATGACCGGTGTGATCGTCGGGTACAACACGCCCGACGGCACGAGTTGCAAGGCGAAGGCGACATCATCGACGACGATTCGGTGACCAGCGTTGTGGCCACCTTGGTAGCGCACGGCCATATCCATGTCACGAGACATGAGGTCGGTCAACTTCCCTTTACCTTCGTCACCCCACTGGGTTCCGACGACCACCGTTGCGGGCACTGGGCTCCTCCGAGTCGGCCTCGTTGCAATAGAAGCCTAGTTGACGAACAGTGAACGCTCGTTGAGGAACGCCGAATGCCGTTACGGACTCTCGTGCAGGCGCCGGCGCGACTCGATGAACTCGACGATGGTGTTCTGGATCGGGACGAGGTCACGACGATGTTGGCGGTGGGCCTCTTCGACGTTGGAGCGAGCCTGATCGAGTGTGGTCGCGAGGCGAGCACGAGCCTCGGCGAGCTCGGCTTCGAGTCGCAGGATCTTCTTGACGCCTTCTAAGTTCACGCCCTCGTTGGTCAGTTCTTGAATGCGCCGAAGCGCCGCGAGGTCCGCGTCGGAGAATCGCCGCGAACCGCCGCTCGTTCGCTGCGGATTCAGCAGGCCGCCGCGCTCGTAGTTGCGCAACGTCTGCGGATGGACGCCCGCGAGCTCGGCGAAGACCGAGATCACGTAGACGGCGTGCTGTTGTTGACGTTCAGTCACTCGGCACCTCTTCTTTCAACGCGACCGCCAACTTCTCGACCGCGGACTTCTGTTCCTTGTTCAACTTCTTGGGAATCGTGACGTTGATCGTGACCAGCAGGTCACCGGCGGCGTTCTTGCCGGCCGCCGGGACACCGCGACCGCGCACGCGCATCGTCGTCGACGGCTGGGTGCCGGCCGGAACCTTCAACGTGACGGGATCATCGAGCGTCGGCACCTCGACGGTCGTGCCGAGCATGGCCGCGGTGAGCGGGACGCTGACCGACGTGGTCACGTTGCGCCCTCGGCGATCGAATCGCGCGTCGGGCGAGACGTGGACGTCGACGAAGAGGTCGCCCGCCGGTCCGCCGTTGGCGCCGGGATTGCCCTTGCCCTTGATCTTGATGCGCTGACCGTCATTGACGCCCGCCGGGATGCGCACGTTCACCTTGCGCGACGACGGCTCGCGGCCGGTGCCGTGACAGGTCGGACACGGCGTCTCGATACGACCGCCGCGTCCCTGACAGACGGGACAGACGCTCGACATCGCGAATGGTCCCTGGTCGTCATTGAGTACGCCGCGACCGCCGCAGCGTTCACAGGTGACGAAGCCGGTGCCGGGCGCGGCGCCACTCCCCTTGCAGGTGTGGCACGCCTCGTTGCTCGGCAGGTTCACCGAGGTCGTCACCCCCATGACGGCGTCACGGAATCCCAAGTGAAGGGCCGTCTCTAGGTCGGCACCGCGCTGCGCGCGCTGTCGACGTCCGCCGCCGAAGAGTCCGCCGAAGATGTCGCCGAGGTCACCGAAGTCGCCCGTTTGGAAGTTGAAGCCACCGGCGCCCTGTCCGCTCGGTCCCCCGAAGCCGGCCGCGGCCGGTCCGAGACGGCGAACCTCGTCGTACTCTTTGCGCTTCTCCTTGTCGCCCAAGACGTCGTAGGCCACCGAGACCTCTTTGAACTTCTCCTCAGAGCCCGGATTGGTGTCGGGGTGCGACGACTTCGCGAGTTTGCGATAGGCGCGCGTGATCTCTTTCTCGGTCGCGCTCGAGGTGAGCCCGAGAACCTTGTAGTAGTCCTTGTCGAACCACTCGCGATCGACCATCGGGTCAGCCCCGTACTTTCACCATCGCAGGACGAAGTACCGAGCCCTTCCAGAGGTAGCCGGCGCGCAGGACGGACTCGACGACGGGACCATCCTCGCCCTCGACGTGCGCGACCGCGTCGTGCACCTGAGGGTCGAAGGCGACACCGACCTCGTCGATGCGCTCGAGTCCCTGTTTGGTCAACGCGTCGAGCAGCAGTCCACGGGCCTGATCCAATGCCTCGGCCTCTTCTGACGGTGCACTGAGGAAATGCTGCGCCGCGAGGTCAAAGGCGTCGAGGACCGGCAACATCTTTGCGACGACCTCGCCGGCCGCGCGGTCGGCGGCCTCGATAGAAGACCTCGCGACGCGCTTGCGGTAGTTCTCGAAGTCGGCCTGCAGACGTTGGAGCGCGTCGAGGTACTCGTCGCGCTGGCGCTCCACGTCGGAGCGTTCGTCGACGACCTGCGTGACGGCGCCCTCAGGCGCCGTCACGGTGTCGTCCTCAACTACGTCGTCACTCATGGTTAGTCAACGATTTCGGCGTCAACGATGTCGTCGTCGTTGCCTTGCGGCGCCGACGGCTCACCGGCGTTGGCCTTGGCGGCCTCTTCATAGAGACGCTGGCTGAAGCCCTGGCTCGTGGTGAGCAGCTTCTCGGTCGCGTCCTTGATCGCTTCGATGTCGGTGCCGTTGAGGGCCTCCTTCAACGCGCTCAGTGCGCTCTCGACGTCGTCACGCTCGGTGCCCTGGAACTTCTCGGCCTGGTCCTTCAACAACTTCTCGGTCTGGTACACCAGGCCGTCGGCGTTGTTGCGCACTTCGGCCTCGGCCCGCCGTTGACGGTCGTCCTCGGCGTGGGTCTCGGCGTCACGCACCATGCGGTCGATCTCCTCCTTGGAGAGCGAGGAGCCGCCGGTGATGGTCATCGACTGGGTCGCCCCGGTCGCCTGGTCCTTGGCCGAGACGTGCACGATGCCGTTGGCGTCGATGTCAAAGGTGACCTCGATCTGGGGCATGCCGCGCGGCGCCGGCGGGATGCCGACGAGCTGGAACTTGCCCAGGGTCTGGTTGTAGGACGCCATCTCACGCTCGCCTTGCAAGACATGGACCTCGACCGAGGGCTGATTGTCATCGGCCGTCGTGAAGGTCTGTGACTTCTTCGTCGGGATCGTGGTGTTGCGCTCGATGATCTTGGTCATGACGCCACCCTTGGTCTCGATGCCGAGCGACAACGGGGTCACGTCGAGCAAGAGGATGTCCTTCACGTCACCCTTCAAGACGCCGGCCTGCACCGCGGCGCCGATGGCGACCACTTCGTCAGGGTTCACGCTCTTGTTGGGCTCTTTGCCGGTCACCTTGGTGACGAGTTCTTGGACGGCGGGGATTCGCGTCGAACCACCGACCATGATCACGTGATCGATCTTGTCGAGGGTCAAACCAGCGTCCTTGATGGCCTGGTCGAAGGGCTTGCGGCAGCGATCGACCAAGTGCGAGGTCAGTTCGTTGAACTTCGCCCGGCTGAGCTTGATGTCGAGGTGCTTGGGGCCATCGGCCGTCGCGGTGATGAACGGCAGGTTGACGGTCGTGTCCTGGACGGCCGAGAGCTCGATCTTCGCCTTCTCCGCGGCCTCCTTCAGTCGCTGGACGGCCATCTTGTCGGTCGAGAGGTCGACGCCTTCGGTGTCCTTGAAGGTCTTGATGAGCCATTCCATGACCGCGTCGTCCCAGTCGTCGCCACCGAGGTGGGTGTCACCGTGGGTCGACTTCACTTCGAAGACGCCGTCGGCGATGTCGAGGACCGAGACGTCGAACGTGCCACCACCGAGGTCGAAGACCAAGACCGTCTGCTCTTGGTTGCCCTTGTCGAGTCCGTAGGCGAGCGCGGCGGCGGTCGGCTCGTTCACGATGCGCAGTACCTCGAGTCCGGCGATCTGGCCGGCCTCTTTGGTCGCGGTGCGCTGGGCGTCGTTGAAGTAGGCCGGCACAGTGATGACGGCCTGGGTGACGCTGTCACCGAGGTAGGCCTCCGCGTCGCGCTTCAGCTTCTGGAGGATGCGCGCCGAGATCTCCTGGGCGGTGTACTTCGTGCCGTCGATGTCGACGGACCAGTTCTCGCCCATGTGGCGCTTGACCGAACGAATGGTCCGCTCGGGGTTCGTGATCGCCTGGCGCTTCGCGACCTCACCGACCAGCACCTCGCCGGTCTTCGAGAAGCCGACCACTGACGGGGTCGTGCGACCGCCTTCAGCGTTGGGGATGACGACGGGTTCGCCTGCTTCGAGGACACTGACCACTGAGTTGGTCGTTCCGAGGTCGATTCCGACTGCCTTAGCCATGAAATTCTCCTTGATTCGTTGTCCTTGCCACCGGTCTCTCCGGAGGGTCAGAACTCACTACATCTAGTGTACAGAGTTGAGTCTCTACTTGTCAAGAAAATATATAGGTCTTATGACATATTTACGTCGAACCGTTGAAATAAGGACCTTTCAAGCACCCGTCCGCCCCGGGAACGGTGCCCGAACCCGAGGTACGCTGGTTGAGTGCCTGACCTTATTCTCCTGCGCCATGGACAATCCGAGTGGAACGAGCTGAATCTGTTCACTGGCTGGACCGACGTCGACCTCACGCCCGTCGGCGAGGCCGAGGCCCGAAGCGCCGGTGAACTACTGGCGAACGAGCCCGATTTGGACCTAAGGGCCCTGCACACCTCGGTCCTCACGCGCGCAATTCGAACCGCCGAGATCACGCTGCACGCTGCCGGGCGCTCGTGGCTCCCGGTGCGGCGCAACTGGCGACTCAACGAGCGCCACTACGGCGACCTGACCGGGAAGGACAAGAAGGAGACGGCCGATCAGTTCGGCATCGAGCAGGTGAAGCTCTGGCGCCGCTCCTATGACGTACCCCCGCCGCCGCTCCCCGAGGGCGATCCGCGCAGCAATCTGCTGGACCCTCGCTACCGCGACGTGCCGGCTGAGTTCGTGCCCGCGACGGAGTGTCTGAAGGACGTCGTCGCTCGCGTGACCCCGTACTTCGCCGACGTCATCGTCGAGGACCTGCGCGCCGAGGCCGTGCGCGGTGGTGCGGTCATCGTGGTCGCCCACGGCAACTCCATTCGCGCCCTTCGCATGGTCTTGCAGAACATCCCCGAGAACGAGATCGCCGAACTCGAGATCCCGACCGGCATCCCGTATCGCGTGACGCTCGATGACGGACTCAACATCCTGAGCGCCGACTACCTCGGTGACCCGGCGGCCGCGGCGGCGGCGGCCGAAGCCGTCGCACGCCAGGCCGGGTAACTACTTACAGCGCTGCGGGACCGCGTTCATTGGTGCGGATGCGCACGACGTGCTCGATATCGGTGACCCAGGCCACGCCGTCACCGATGGTGTCGGTGCGCGCGGCTTGGACGATGGCGTCGATCAAGGCGTCGACGAGTTCGTCGGTGCAGACGATCTCGACGCGGATCTTGTCGACGAAGTCGAACTCGTACTCCTTGCCCCGGTAGATCTCAATGTGACCACCGGCGTGGCCGAAGCCTCGGGCTTGGGCCACGGTCATGCCGGTGATGCCGACCTCCTTGACAGCGGTCTTCACCTCATCGAGCTTGAACGGCTTGACGACTGCGGTGACTAGCTTCATTGTCTCTCCTTAGACGTTGTCGGGGTGAAGGTGGCTGGGCGAGTCGATCGGCTCACCGAAGGTTGGTTCCGGATAGGCCTCTTCGTCGTGGATCGCGACGTCACCTATTCGTAGTGTCTCTTCATCCTCACGTATTCCACCGAGTACCCACTTCACAAAGTAGAAGATGATCGCGGTCGCCGTGGCCGTCCAACAGATGATCCACGCCGCGGCCAAGAACTGTTCCCAGAGCTGGTGGAAGGAGTGGCCGTAGAACCAGCCGTCGACCGAGAAGCCGCCGGGTCCCTTGTAGTGCTTGCCCGAGACCCCGTACTCCGTCATGTGCGGGTCGGCCAAGATGCCGACGAGGAGTCCGCCGATGAGGCCTGCGATGCCGTGGGTGTAGACGACCCCCAGGGCGTCATCGACTTTCGAGAAGGGTCGAACCTTCGAGAGGTAGTTCCAGGCGAACCAGACGATCGTGGACGAGATGAGTCCGACGAAGATGGCGCCCGTGCCGTTCACCCAACCAGCACTCGGTGTGATGGCGACCAGTCCGCAGAGCATTCCGTTGATGGCGCCCAGGAACGTGGGCTTCTTTTGCTTCGAGAGGAACATGTCCCAGAGCAACCACGTGATGACGCCGACCGCGGTCGCGACGTTGGTGTTCAACACCGCCGAGGCGGCGTCGGCGCCCGCGTAGAACGGGTCACCACCGTTGAAGCCGTTCCAGCCGAGCCAGATGATGCCCGCACCGACGGCGACCATCATCAGGTTGCTCGGGAAGGCGTTCTCGCGGTCCTGCCAGCGACGCGGCCCGAGGATCGCGGCACCGACGAAGGCGGCGACACCGGCCGAGAGGTGGATGACGTAACCACCGGAGTAGTCAACGGCACCTTTCTGCGCGAAGAATCCGCCGCCCCACAAGAGGCACGCGTTCACGCAGTAGACGCCGGTGATCCACAGCGGCACGATCAACAACCACGCCTTGAACTTGATGCGCCCGACGAAGGCGCCGACGAAGAGTAACGGCGTGATCGCGGCGAACACGAATTGGAAGTAGGCCAATGTCGCAGTCGGGAAGTGGAAGGGGACCAGGGTATTCGCACCCGAGACCGCCTGTCCTTGTTCGGAACTCGCGGTCGCCAGCGGCGTGAAGTGACCGATGAACCCGCTCCAGAACGACCCCGTCGAACCGAAGTGCGAAATCGGTCCAAAGGCCAGGTTGTAGCCCCAGAGCATCCAGACGATCAACGTGATCGAGAAGCCCGCGAAGACCATCAACATCGTGTTGACGATCCACTTCTTTCGAACGAGACCACCGTAGAGAACGGCGAGGCCCGGCAAGCTCATCAAACCGACCAAGGTGGCAGCGGTCAACTGCCACGTGTTGTCGGCCGGATTCAGCCAATGGGGATACGGGATGATCGTTGCTGAAAGCACGTCCACTCCTCCGCTAATTAGGAGAGGGCGACGCTGACCTCAGGTTGATGGCACCAGTGTCCCAATCGAGGATTTCGAAACCGTTAGCAAAAGGTTTCGTCCGTGTTAACAAGGCAACGAATTCGTGATGCGATTCAGTCCTGGAGAGAGCGCTCGAACACCTGGGAGATGTCCATCACCGAGACCTCTTCATCGCGCCCGTTGGCCTTGACGGCGTCGTCCAGCATGATCATGCAGAAGGGACAGGCCGTCGAGATGATGTCGGCGCCGGTCTCGAGTGCTTCGTGGGTCCGGTCCATGTTGACGCGCTTGCCGATCGTCTCTTCCATCCACATGCGTGCCCCGCCCGCGCCGCAGCAGAAGCCCTTCTCGCGACAGCGTCCCATCTCGACGGTCGTGACGCCGGGAATGGCGTCGAGCACCGTGCGTGGTTCGTCGAAGACACGGTTGTGACGGCCGAGGTAGCAGGGGTCGTGGTAGGTCACGGTGCCCTCGTAGGCGACGCCGGGCACGAGTTTGCCGGTCGCGACGAGGTGACTCAGTAGCTGCGCGTGATGGATCATCTCGAAATCGCCGCCCAGGCCGGGGTACTCGTTCTTCATCGTGTTGAAGCAGTGCGGACAGCTCGCCACGACCTTCTTCGCCCCGACCTCGTGCAACGTCGCGATGTTGACCTTCGCCATCTCCTGGAAGAGGTACTCGTTGCCCATGCGTCGGGCCGGGTCCCCGGTACAGGACTCGCGAGGGCCGAGGACGCCGAAGCTCACGCCGGCGCGGTGGAGCATCCGCGCGGTCGAGACGGCTTGCTTGCGCCCGCGCTCGTCCAGCGATCCAGCGCACCCGACCCAATAGAGGTACTCGATGTCATCGGGGATCGGTCCATCGATGATTGGCACCTCGAAGTCGAGGGCCTCGAGCCACTTGGTTCGTTGCGATGATCCCAGGCCCCACGGGTCGCCCTGGTTCTCCATGTTGCGAAGGAGCAGCGCCGCCTCTGACGGGAACCGTGACTCCATCATCACCTCGTAGCGACGCATGTCGATGATGGCGTCGACGTGCTCGATGTCGACCGGGCACTGCTCGACGCAACTGCCGCACGTCGTGCAGGACCACAGGACGTCAGGATCGATCGTCGTCGGCACCAGCGTCGCGACGTCGGCATTTGACGCGCCGGACAGCAATCGGTCGGCCGAGGCGAACATGTTCTCGCGCAACCCCATGATCAGGAGTTTCGGACTGAGCGGCTTGCCCGTCGTCCACGCCGGGCAGACCGACTGGCAGCGGCCGCACTCCGTACAGGTGGAGAAGTCGAGCATCTGCTTCCAGGTGAAGTCCTCCATCTTGCCGACGCCGAAGACCGTGTCCTCGGTGACGTTGTCCATATCCATGTCCGGCGTCTTGTCGAGACCACCCAACGCACGGGGACGGCGTGACACGCCGACGTTGATAGGTGCAAGGAAGATGTGCAGGTGCTTGGAGTACGAGACGAAGACGAGGAATCCGGCGATGACGGCCACGTTGAGGAGCAAGAAGACCGCTTCCAAGACTGAGTTGACGCCGACGCCAAGGGGTGCGAGCCAACTCGCGACGATCTTGCTGGCGAACGCCCACGGCGAGGCAAACGAAGCCAGGACGTGCGTGGTCGGCACACTCGACGGGCTAAATGCCACCCATCCGCCACTGCGCGAGAACGGGAAGTGACCGGTGTTGATCTGCGCGCCGCGGTACAGCAGCAACGTGATGATCACCATCGAGATCATGAACAAGACGGCCCAAGCCGCGCCGAGGTGGCTGCCATAAAAACGGGACTCACGCTCTTTGCGCGACGGTGCGTTTTTGATGCGGATGATCGTGAAGACGACGAGCGAGACCAGCACGGCCGTCGCGAAGAAGTCCTCCGTGAAGGCCAGCCAGTTGTCGCGCCCGATCAACGGGATGTGGAAGTTGCGATTGAATAGCGATCCGTAGGCCTCGAGGATCGTCGTGAGCAAGACGGTGAAGCCCCACATCGTGAAGAAGTGTGCCAGTCCCGGCACCGTCCATTTGAGCAACTTCTTTTGTCCGGCGACCTCGACGAGCTCGACGTCACTGACTTTGCGCAGTCCCTGCCAACGGCGCGGCGCCGGTTGACCGGTGCGGATCAGTTTCGAGAGCCAGTAGAAACGGCGCCCGGCGATCGAGAAGAAGATCACCGTGATCCCGACACCGATGATGATGCGAGCTAGCACTGCGGTCCTCTCGTCACGGGATAGTTCGTCACTGCTTCTTGAAGTTCTCCGAGTAGCGACTCGGCGTCGGCCCGCGCTGGCCGGAGTACTTCGAGCCGAGGCCCTCCGAGCCGTACGGGCGGTCGGCTGGGGTCGTCATCTGGAAGAAGCTGATCTGGCCGATCTTCATCCCGGGATAGAGCGTGATCGGCAGGTTCGCGACGTTTGAGAGCTCCAGTGTGATGTGCCCGTCCCAGCCGGCGTCGACGAAACCGGCGGTCGAGTGGATGACGAGGCCCAATCGCCCGAGAGAACTCTTGCCATCGAGGCGCCCCACGATGTCGTCGGGGATCGCGATGCGCTCGGTGGTCGAGCCGAGCATGAACTCACCGGGGTGCAGGATCATCGGCGACTCGGGTCCCACGTCGATCAACTCGGTGAGGTCTTCTTGTGCGTCGCGCACGTCGATGACGCGCTGTGTGTGATTTCGAAAGACACGAAAGAACTGATCGATGTGAAGGTCCACCGACGAGGGTTGGACGCAGTCCTCACCCAAGGGATCAATGATGATCCGGCCCTGCGCGATGGCTTCTTTTATGGAGCGATCAGAGAGGACCATGACGGATTCACGATACTCCGTACGCCGGTTCCCTTTGGAGTCCGGAGTGCTCCGAGGAGACGCTGAAAACTAGGAAAGCACCCGTCGACGGAAGTTGCGCAGTCCCAGCGCCAAGAAGAAGGCACCGAACGCGATCATCACGGGATAGACGACATAGAGGTGCATGTGCGGACCTTGGGTGAAGGCGGCCCGCATGCCCTCATTGACGTAGACGAGGGGATTGATGAGGACCAGCGTCTGCAACCAATGGAACCCGCCGATCTTGACCGGCGCCAGATGCGTCCAGGGGTAGTAGGTCCCGCCGAGGAAGGTGATCGGCAGGATCACGAACCCGAACATCAGCCCGATATTGCGCGGCTCAAAGGACGTCCCGAGGGTGAGCCCCAGTCCGGCCATGGCGATGCAGGCAATCGGCACGAACGTCAGGATGATCAACCAGTGCAACGAGATATGGGCCTCGACGCCCGCCGCGTGCACCACCGAGGCGATAGGGAGCACGATGGCCGCCGCGATGAGTCCTTGGACCGTCGACGACAGCACCTTCGAGATGGCCACGAGCCAGATCGGGCACGGAGCCTGCACGCGGTCTTCGATCTCTCGGGTGAAGCCGAATTCCTGGGCCATGGTGAGGGCGATCGACTGGACGCCTTGGAACATCACCGAGATACCCACGACGCCCGGGACCAGCACCGTGGCGAAATCGCCCGCCGCGCCAGAACTCGAACCGCCGATCGCCTGGCCGATCTTGGGGAAGACGAAGAGGAAGACGAAGCACAGCAGAAACGGCTGGATCAACGTGCGCAACACGAACTCACGCTTCGTCTTCCACACCACCACGAGGTCGCGCAAGATGAGCGCCTTCATCGCGGTGCGACTGGCGTCAAAGGCACTTCGCGTGGGGTTCACCTCGAAGACGGTGTTGGTGGTCATGCGTCGCGCAACTCCTTGCCGGTCAGATTGATGAAGACCGTCTCGAGGGTCGGTTCCGCGACGGCCAAGTCGAGGATCTCCACGTTGGCCGACTCAGCGGAGGCGACGAGGCGTGGAACCAATCGCTCGGTACTTCGCATGTCGATGATGAGCAGATTCTCCTGCACTCGAGTACTCACGATGGCATCGATGTCGCGCTTCAGGCTCTCGGCCAACACGTCGGCGCCCGCCGAGACTTTTATTGTCACGATCGTGTCCGCGCCAGTGCTCTTCTTCAAATTTGCGGGCGTGTCGAGCGCGAGAATCTTGCCGTGGTCCATGATCGCCACGCGGTCACACAGTTGGTCGGCCTCTTCCATGTAGTGCGTCGTCAACATGACGGTCTGACCGGCCGCGTTGAGTTCCGTGAGGAGATCCCAGAGCACGAGACGACTCTGCGGGTCCAGGCCGGCCGTCGGTTCGTCCATGAAGAGCACCGCGGGATTATGGAAGATCGCGCGCGCGACCATGAGGCGCTGGGCCATGCCACCGGAGAGCGCATAGACCGAAGCCTTCGACCATTTCGAAAGGGAGAACCGCTCCAGTAGTTCATCGGAGCGAACGCGCGAGTCCTTGGCGTTGATGCCGAAGAGACGCCCGTGGAAGTAGAGGTTCTCCCAGACCGTGAGTTGTCGATCGAGCGTGTTTTGCTGCGAGACGATGCCGGAGAGTTGCTTCACCAGCGCCGGGTGCTGCTTCACGTCGATCCCGGAGATGTACGCGTGACCCGACGTGGGGACGACGCGCGTCGTGAGAATCCCGGCCGTCGTCGTCTTGCCCGCCCCGTTGGGTCCCAGGAGGCCAAAGATCTCACCACGGTGAACTTTGAGGTTCAGTTTGTCGACGGCGGGCACGTCCATCGTCGAATACTGCTTCGTGAGGTCCTCGGTGCGAATGATCTCCTCTACCTCATCAGCCATCGATATCCCCGTCGTGCCTCGTCGTCACCGGACTTACCTTACGGGGTCGTCCGTGCTGTGACCGACGTCGACCCATGACTGGACCGAGGTGGTACTAACACCCCGAGCGTTCGTGCGGTCAACATTCTGGCGACGCACGTCCTCTCGCGTCAGGATTGTGCGTCGTCGACCGCGGGGGGCATCGGGCCACTGATGAACAGTCATATGTTCGAGTTTGCGTGGTATCGCTTCCGTGCGACGTTCAAGCGTCGCTTCACGGCCTACCTCAGCGTCATCGTGCTCATCGGGCTCACCGGTGGTCTCGCCATGGCGTCGATCGCCGCGGCCCGACGCACGCAGTCGTCCTACCCGACATTTCTCCAGAGCACCAATCCGTCGACACTCACCATGGGCGTGTTCGGTTTCGAGAATGGTGGAAAAGGTGCCCCGTCGCTCGTAGCGAAGATTGATCGGCTGCCCGACGTCTCAAACGTGCGATCGCTCGTCAGCGGTGACGCGGTGATACTCAACTCCGCCGGCGCCCCTCGTCTCAACACGGTCCTCAACGTCACCATCGCGGGCAGTACGGATGGCTACCTCACGAAACAGGACCGAGTCTCCCCTCTGAAGGGGTACCTGTCCAACCCCAAGAGCCTCAATCAAGTCGAAGTGACGCCCGGCGCCGCGCGCATCTGGAACGTTCACCAGGGAGAGGTGATACCGATCGGCTTTTACGCGCCCCAAGAGGCGAACCTCCCAGGATTCGGCACATCGAAGGTGAAGCCCATCTTCACGGTGCGGGCCACGGTGACCGCGATCGTCGCCATGAACGGCGAAGTAATCCAAGACGACGTCGACCGGGCATACGGTTTCGCGTTCATCACCCCGGCCATGGTCAAACGCGCCGAGGCCATCGATGGTGATTGGAAGGAGCCGGTCTACTACGCGATTCAACTACGCCATGGCGATCAGGGACTCGCCAAGGTCGAAGCGCAGCTGGAGAGCCTCGTCCCGCCGGACTACGCCAACGAGTTCCACGTCGCTGCAATCGTCACGTCAACCGTTGAGCTGGCGATCAAGCCCGAGTCGGTTGCGTTGGGCGCGTTTGGTCTCATCGCGGCGCTCGTGTGTCTGATCCTCTCGACACAGTCGCTCTCGCGACAGATACGACAGGGCAACGAGGAACGTCGAGTCCTGCAGTCGCTGGGCGCGAGTCACCGCGATACGTTCGCCGAGACGATGATCGGCGCAGTCGGGTCGTTGACGCTCGGCGTCGTGGTCGCGGTCCTCGTCGCCGCAGCGCTCTCACCGCTCGCCCCACTCGGACCAGTGCGCGCCGTGTACCCCGATCGAGGTATCGCGTGGGACTGGACGGTTCTGGACCTCGGCACCATCATCCTCGTTGCGGTGCTCGCCAGTGCATCGGTGCTCATCGCACTTGCGAACTCGCCGGAGCGTCTGCGTTCCACGACGTCTGTCGGTCCACGGCGATCGGTCTCCGTGCGTCGACTCCAGGTGCTCGGTCTTCCGCTCTCGACAACGGTGGGTGCGCACTTTGCCCTGGAATCACCTCGCGGTCGCGGCGAAGTGCCCGTGCGGTCGATTCTCGTGGGCGCGGTATTAGCCGTCACGCTGATGGCCACGACCCTCACGTTCTCCAGCGGACTCCACACACTCATCTCGCGTCCGGCCCTCTACGGCTGGAACTGGAACTACATGATGAATCCAAGCAATGATGTGCCGCCCGTCGCGGTGCGCGAGTTGAACCACGACCCAGACGTGGCGCAGTGGAGCGGTGCGGACTATACGGACATCACCATCGACGGTCTGACCGTGCCGATGCTCGAGATGAACGCGGGGGCCAAGGTGCAGCCCCCGATCCTCTCGGGCCACGGACTTCAGGGCAACCACCAAATCGTGCTGGGTAACCAGTCGCTGGCGCTCCTGCACAAGAAAGTCGGTCAAACGGTGATAGTCAGTTACGGCTCTCCGGAGAACGCGCCCGTGTATATTCCGCCCATCGCCATGACGATCGTCGGGACGGCCACGTTCCCGGCAGTCGGATTCACGACGACCGTTGCCGAACACACGTCGATGGGTACTGGCGCCCTCGTCCCCTTGGGCGTGCAGCCGCGGTCCTTCACTCAGGCCATATCCAGCAAGGACCCGAACCTCAACGGACCCAACGAGATATTCGTGCGGCTGCGAGCGGGCGTCAGTGCGTCAGCGGGAAAACGAAACCTCGAACGGATCGCCCATGCCGCGAATGTCGCATTCGCCAAGGATCCCCAAGCGATCGGGAACTACGTCACGGTGTTGGGGGTGCAGCGACCGGCCCAGATCGTGGACTACCGCTCGATCGGCGCGACTCCGGAACTACTCGCCACGGGGCTGGCCGCCGGCGCCGTCATCGCGTTGGCCCTCACGCTCATCGCGTCGGTGCGACGACGACGGCGCGACCTCGCGATCATGAAGACGTTGGGTTTCACGAAACGAATGCTGGCAGCCGCGGTGGCGTGGCAGGCGACGATCGACGGACTGATCGGCGCGGTGATTGGCATCCCGTTAGGCATCTTCTTCGGCCGAGAACTCTGGACCTTCTTCGCGCGCGACATCAACGCCGTCCCCCAGCCGACCGTACCGGCGATCGCTCTCGTCTTCGTGGGCTTCGGGACACTCGTTGTCGCGGTCATCGCCGCACTGTGGCCGGGACGAAGTGCCGCCGCCACGCCGCCAGGCCTCGTCTTGCGATCTGAGTAACGAGACGTCGTCACTCGACAAGCGCTACGTCAGAGCGTTCGCTTTCAGATCTGCCAAGACCGTGCGGGCAGCACCGTAGCCGGCCATGCCGTGCACGCCGCCACCCGGCGGTGCCGACGCCGAACAGAGGTACAACCCTTTGGTGCCGGTTCGGTAGTTGTTCCAACGCACCGTCGGACGAAACAGCGTCTGGCGAAGCGTTCCCGCGCCGCCCGTGATGTCGCCGCCGACGTAGTTCGGGTTGTGACGCTCGCCGTCGGCGGTCGAGGTCGTGACGCGCTTAAGGATCAGATCGCGAAAGCCCGGCGCGAAGCGTTCGATCTGGGCCTCGATTCGTTCGGTCATGTCGACGGTCGAGCCATTGGGTACGTGACAGTACGACCACAACGTGTGCTGACCGTGTGGCGCGCGCGTGTCATCGACGACGCTCGCCTGCACGACGATGCAGAACGGCTTCTCCGAGTGACGTCCATCGGCGACGTCCTTTTCTGAGGCTGCGACCTCATCGAACGAACCGCCGACGTGCACAGTCGCCGCGCGGCGAGCGACGTCAGAGACCCACGGCACTGGTCCGGACAGCGCCCAATCGACTTTGAAGACGCCGGGTCCGCGAGCAAAGCGTGCGACACCTGCTTTGTAGCGGGTGCTGAGTTGGTCGCCGGCGATGTCGACGAGTCCCCACGCCGAGGTGTCAAAGAGTGTCGCCCGAGATGGCGGTAGATCACTCAGTCGGCGTACGGATCGCTCGACGTGCACGACGACACCTTCGATCCTCAACGCCGTCAACATCGCGTCAACCAGACGGGCACTGCCACCGCGGACGACGGGCCAGCCGCCGACGTGGGCGCTCACGTTCAAGAACAGCCCAAACGCCGCCGTCACCGGCGCGTCCAATGGCAGCATTGCGTGCGAGCAGAGTCCCGCGATCAGCGCCTGCGCCTCCGGCGTCGAGAAGCGCTTGGCCAAATGTGCCGCCGAGGGCAAACCGTTGATGCCAAATCGCGCCATCAAGAGCGGACGGCGCGGAGGAGAGCGTAGTGGCGCGAGCACGGAAGCGGCAAGGGCGTCCGAGCCGCTCACGAGCGACGCGAAGAGCCGCCGATACGTAGGTCCGTCAACGCCGAGCGACGTCGCAGTATCCGCGACCGATCCTTCGACGCTCGCTGCGCCACCGCCGTCCAACGGGTGAGCCATCGCGACCGCCGGCTTTAACAGCGTCACGGCATCGCGGACGTCAGGAAAGGCGTGAAAGAAGGGCGAGATCTCGACCATCGACTGAATGGTGGAACAGACGTCGTGATGAAATCCCGGCAGTGTCAGTTCCTCGGTGCGACATCCGCCGCCTGGCGTCGTCGCGCACTCGAATACTTCGACCGACAGTCCCGCGCGCGCCAGCGTCAGGGCGGCCGCCAAGCCGTTCGGTCCCGACCCGACGATGGCGGCATCGAGTGAAGGAGCTGTCGAACTCACAGTTCGAGCACGGTGCGCTGCGTCGCGAGCGTCACGTTGGAAAGGCCGTCAAATCGCTTCGCCAACTCGTCGAGTTCGTCGTCGGTGCGGCTCTGCTTGTGATGGAACAACACCACTTGGGCCACGCTCGCGCGTCGAGCGAGTTCGACCGCGTACTCCGACGCGGCGTGACCAAAGTAGGCCTCGGCCTCCAACTCTTCGCGCAATAGTTGCGCGTCATGAATCAATACGTCGGCGTCTTGGCAGAGTGACAACGCCGCCGGGTGGTACTCACCAAGTCCATCGGGTCCGGGCCCGAGAGCGCTCGGACAGTGATCGGGCATGTAGGTGACGGTCGCCGTGCCGTCGCTCACGCGAAACCCGTAGGTGCGGCCACCTTTGTGGGGAATCTCCTCGACGAGGACCGTGAAGCCCTCGATCTCGAGCGACGAGGCGGAGAGTGAGACGAACGACCAATCGCCGCGCAGTTCGTCGGCGCGTACCGGGAAGTGCGGCGGCGACATCCCGCGCGAGAGCATCTCGAGGGGATCGGAGCCGTCGAGCTGGTCCGGCACGAAGAGCGTGACGCGCGAGTCGTTGCGATCGGTCGCGTCACAAAAGGGCAGGCCATGCACGTGGTCCCAGTGGAGGTGCGAGAGCAGGATTGAACCCCGGAAGGGTTCGCCGCGCATCAGCGAACTCGTTCGGCGGATCCCTGTGCCCGCGTCAAGCAGCAGCGACGGCACTTCACCATCATGTGCGATGGCGACGCACGACGTGTGACCGCCGTAGCGAACGAATTCCTCGCCCGGCGCGGGAGTGGAACCTCGGACGCCGAGGAAGTTGACCCGCACGCGGTCAGCCCGCGTTCGAATCTTCTCGGCGGTGTCCGGTGGAGAGCTCTTGCAGGGATTCGCGGTCGAAGGATTCGGCCGGGACCGACGCGACGCGACAGTCCGTCACCGCGACCAGCGACGACGTTCGCGTACCGCCTTCGAGGTGCGCACGCTCACCGAGCATGGCGCCGGGTCCGTACTCGGCCATGCGCTCACCGTTGACGTCGACGCGCAACACGCCGTCCAGGATCAAGTACACGTCCGAACTCTTGTCCCCCTGCGTGACCAGCACCGTTCCACGCTTCACTTTTTTAATCCTAGGTTTGGCCGCGCCCGCCATGAGTTTGTGCGAAAGGTTCCGCTCGAGCGCGGTCTCGACGGTCGTCACGAAGGCGTCGGAGTCCTGGTGGCCCCAGGGCGTCTCCTTGCCGAAGGACTTGCGGTACCAGTCGTTGAAGTCGATGAGCCCGGACTTCGCGCTGAGTTGGCCGTTCTCGTCATAGACCCAGTGCCGCGGGAAGCGACTCGCTCCGACGAGCGCCCCCTTGGTCTCACCGTTGGTGTACATCGTGAGCGACAGCGTCGTCCACGCCAGTGGCGCCTGCCACTGCACGAACGGCGCGCGGCGAACCCGTCGCGGTGCCGGCATGCCGGTGCGACCGCCCGCGGTTTGGGTGAAGCGGACCCAACCGTCGCCGTAGACCGGCTTCACTTTGATGTCCGGCAACGCGACCGCCTCGAAGACCTTGCTGACCGGTCCGAGTTTCACGGTGGTGCTACCGATCATCCCGGCGCCGGTGTAACTCGCGGCGATGATCTCGCCGCTGGCGTTCACCTGGATTGACGCCGAGAGTCGGTTGGCGAATCGGAACCGATCGTTCTGGCGCAGCTCGTCGAGGTCCTCGATCTCGTCCGGTGGCGCTTGGTCGTAGTGCGCCATCCCGACGTCGAAAGGCAAACGGGTTCCCCCCTGAACCGCTTCCGAGGGAATCCATGAAAGTGAAGTGACTGAACTCTGGTATCTCATAGGACCATCGTCGTGACTTCACCGACGCCAGTAAATAGTGGTACCGCACTGCGTGACGGGGGCCTAACACCCCCACAAAATGTGGGGTCTGCCCCCTTTTTGACTGAGCCCCCGCGACCAAGAATTCGATGATCATGAGTGAGCACAGCGGCGACAGCGTCCCGACCATCACCGTCTTCTTGGCCGACGACAACGTGCTCGTGCGCGAAGGCGTACGCGCACTCATCGACCGACAGAGTGACTTGCAGATCGTGGGCGTCGGCTCGGACTACGACGAGACCGTCGCCGGCGCGACGGCCGCGGCACCCAACGTGCTGGTCACCGACATCCGTATGCCACCCTCGTTCAACCGTGAGGGCATCGACGCGGCCAAGGAAGTCCGCAAGCGTCATCCCGGCACCGGCATCGTGATCCTCTCCCAGTACGACGACCCCGAGTACGCCATCGCGCTGCTCGCCGAAGGCTCTGCCGGCTACGGCTACCTCTTGAAGGACAACCTCGCCCAGGGCAATCAGTTGATCGAGGCGATCCGGATGGTCGCGACCGGCGGTACCGCACTCGATCCCTCGATCGTCGAGTCGTTGATGCGACCAGTCACGTCGGACAGTGAACTCTCGGACAACGAGGAATCACTCCTCGCGTTCGTCGCCGAGGGCAAGCCCATCAAGGCCATCGCCGCAGCGCGGCGATTGACACCGGAAGCGGTCGACGCCCAGGTCGAAGATCTTTTTCGGAAGCTCGCCGCCGAAGTCAGTGCTGGACACCAGGGCGCACTCGATCGCCTTCGCAATCTCCATCGCGCCATCGTCGACCGCGAGGAACAAGGCGAGACGCTCTCTCGCCTCTTGCCCGGCGGGATCGCCGAGAAACTGCGTAACGAGGGGCGACGCATTGGCGAGACCGAGCGACTTAATGTGACCGTCATCATGAGTGACATTCGTTCGTACTCGACGATCGCCGAGCACGCCGACCCCAGTGAACTGGCCGGACAACTCAACACCCATCGGGCCGCGATGAATCGCGCCATTATTGGGGAAGGGGGGACGGTCATGCAATTCGTCGGCGACGCGGTGATGGCGGTCTTCGGTGCCCCGGTACCGAGTGACGACCACGCCGACCGCGCGGTCGTCGCGGCCGCCAGCATGCACGCGCTCCAGAACGAGATCAACGCGACCTGGGAACACGACGGACTGCCCGCCTTCGGCCTTGGCATCGGACTTTCGACCGGCGAAGTCGCCGCCGCGCTCTTGGGATCCGAAGAGCGCCTGGAGTACACACTCGTGGGCGACACCGTGAATCTGACCCAGCGCCTCCAGCAACTGGCGTCGGCCGGCGAGACGGTGATCTCGGAGCCGACGAAGAACGCCCTGTCGCTCGACATCGACGTCGTCGAACTCGACGCCCAACTCGTGAAGGGCCGCGATACTCCAGTCGTGTCCTACAAGATCCTCGCGTTGACGCGCGACGAAGAACCAAGTTTCAGTTCATCCAGCGAAGGAGAGACATCATGACGTCCACCGAAACAGACTCGAGTAAGCGCGAGACTTCAGCGCTGCCGGCGCTCGAGGTCCGCAGCGTGCGAAAGACGTTCGAGGCGGAACTCGCGCCCGTGCGCGCGCTGCGAGGCGTGGACCTCACGGTCGAGCGCGGGACGTTCATCGCCCTCATGGGTCCGTCGGGCTGTGGCAAATCGACGCTGCTGAATCTCATCGCCGGACTCGAAGAGGTCGACGAAGGTTCGATTCTCGTGGCCGGTGAATCGATGTCCGACGGATCCGAGGACGATCACGCGTTGATCCGGCGCAAGCACATCGGCATCGTCTTTCAGTTCTTCAACCTCCTTGAAGGCATGAGCGTGCTCGAGAACGTGGCCTTGCCCGCCATCATCGCCGGACGAAACCGCAAGTCCGCCGAGTCCCGCGCTCGCGACCTCTTGGACCTACTCGGCATCGCCGACAAAGCGTCTGAGATGCCCGGCGTCCTTTCCGGTGGTCAGCGACAGCGACTCGCCATCGCCCGCGCGCTTGCGAACGAGCCCACGCTCTTGTTGGCCGACGAACCGACGGGAGCGCTTGACTCCGTCGGTGGCCAAGAGGTCATTGAGTTGCTGAGTCGCCTGCACGCTGCCGGTCAAACGATCATCCTGGTAACCCACGACGCGCACGTCGCCAATGCCGCCGACACCGTGCTTCGCATGCGCGACGGTCGGATCGTGAGCGACGGCGACGCACAGAGCGACGCCGACGGAGACACCGTCACGACGATCGGCACACTCTGAGCACCCGAGACGTGCTGAGCACGATGCGACCCTCGGGCCCGACCACGGGCACCGCCGCGACGTCCTCACGAGATCGTCTGGCCACATTTGCCGTCTCGATCGTTGCGGCTGTCGCGGTGATAGTGGCCGCGGTCGACGCCCCCGAAGCGGGACACCTCGCGCTCTGGAGTGTGTGTGACGTGGCAGTCGCCTGTTGGATCGTCGCCGCCGTTGCGCTCGTTCCTCGGACGACACGACTTGGTCTCTTGTGTTCACTCGTGGCACTGGGTGGTGGACTATCGATTCTCGTCATGCGTGTCGGCGATCATCACGGACTCGGCGTCGACAACGCCACGCGACGGATCGCCGACGTGCTCGCGTTGCTCACGATGGCGCTCATCGTGCACGTCGTGGTGTCTCTTCCGAACGGCGTCCTCAAGTCACGGGGTCGCCAACTCGGCGCGGCCACCTGGTATGGCGTGGCCGTCGTGCTCTGCATTTACTACACCTCGAACGCCAAAGCGCTCTCGCCGTGGCCTCTCGCACTCGGATGGTGCGTGGCGGCGGGTTCGGGCCTGCCCTCACTGCGGGGACGCTACGTCGACGCCTCCGCCCGGTCGCGCCAACTCATCCAGTCACTCGTCGCCGGTTCGGCCCTCGCACTCACGTTCATCGTCGTCCTGGTCACGCTGCATTCGCTCGTCGACTGGCCCGTCAGTGTTGCGGCGCCGCTCATCGCGCTCTCCTGCCTCGTGCCACTCGGCGTGGCCGTCGGCGCATCGAATGCGGCGTCGCACGCCGACCGGGTCTTGGTGCACCTCATCACCGCACTCGGCACCGTCGCGATCGTGGCCGGTGCCTACCTCCTCGCCGTTCGCGGCTTCGACAAGGCGCCCACGACGCACGCTGACCGTGACCTTCTGTGGTGGGCGATGGCCGCCGCGGCCGTTGCGGCGGTCGCACAACTGGCGCTCCGCGGCCGGTTCTCTCGAATCGCCACGAGCTTCACCTACGGCGCCCGTGAGGCCCCTGACGAGGTAGTTCGCTCCTTCGGCACTCGAATGACGCGAGCGATCCCGATGGACGAGTTGCTCCTGCAACTCGTGGAGTCGCTTCGCAAGACCTTGTCGCTGAAGTCAGCCGAGATCTTCACCGGCAACGGCGAGGTGCTCGACCTCGTCGTGTCAGTGCCGGACCGGCCACCGCACTCACTCCAGGTGACCCGCGACGAGCGACAGGTGATCGCTCGTGCCGGCGTCTCCGGCAACGCGTGGGCATCGGTGTGGCTCCCGTCGATCGCCACGAGCGACTTGATCGGTCCGATGCGAGTGGCACCGATCAGTCACGCGGGAGAACTACTCGGCATCATCGTCGTGTCCAAGGTCGAGGGCGCCGTCGCGTTCCGAGAAGAAGATGACCGCGTACTGGCCGACCTCGCCCGACAGGTCGGCTTGGCGTTGCACAATGCACAACTCGACACGGCGCTCCAGAGCTCACTCGACGAACTCCGTCGCCAGGCCGATGAACTGCGCGCGTCGAGAGCGCGTGTCGTGGCGAGCGGTGACGCCGAACGCAGACGAGTCGAGCGCAATCTCCACGACGGCGCCCAGCAACATCTCGTCGCCTTGGCCGTGAACCTTCGACTGACGAAAGATGTCGTCGCCGAGGATCCCGAGATGGCGGGTCAGATGCTCGACGAACTCGCCGAGGCGGTCCAGGAGACGATCCGAGAACTGCGCGAATTGGCGCACGGGATCTACCCACCGCTGCTCGTGGACAGCGGCCTCGGTGAAGCGCTGAAGGCGGTCGTGAACCGCTCGCCGCTCGACGTTGAGCTCATCACTGAGGGCATCGGTCGTTACGGCGGCGACGTGGAGGCGGCCGTGTACTTCTGTTGTCTCGAGGCACTCCAGAACGCAGGCAAGCACGCGCCGTCTGCCCACGTCGTCGTTCGCGTATGGGAAGAGTCGGGAAGTTTGCTCTTCGAAGTGCGCGACGACGGTCCGGGCTTTGACGTTCGCACCGCACAACGCGGTCACGGGTACGTCAACATGATGGACCGACTCGGCGCGATCGGCGGCGCCGTGCGTTGGGAGTCCGAGATCGGACACGGGACCGCGATTCGCGGTTCATTGCCAATCGAGTAACTCAGGTCGCGAACGCGACCTCGTTGCGCTGCTCCCACAGATGTCGGAGCGTGGTCGCGCCCAGTTGTTCCTTGTTCACGTAGGCCCGCGCGCCGCTCGACGCCGCGTCGGGCGGCAGGTCACTGACGTCGTAGGTCGAACAAAGGATGACGAAGGTCTCGGGCAAATCAGCGACGATACGTCGCGTCGCTTCGATGCCGCCCATCTCGGGCATGTTGATATCCATCAAGACGACCGCTGGATGGATCTCATTCGCGAGTTCGAGCGCTTTCACACCGTTCTCCGCCTCACCGGCGAGCGTGAATCCAGTGGAGCGACGAATCACGGCTCGTGCCGCCATTCGAAACGGCGCCTGGTCGTCGACGACCATGACCGAGAGGGGCTCATCCATGCCTAAAGTTTGCCACTTCGCCACTTCTGTGGGGAGTGAGGTGCCTTCCGCGAGGGGGTGTAGTTAACCTCCCGCGTTCTCCCCCAAGTAGACAAGTACGGCCTTTACGCGACGATTCAGATCATGCTCTTCGGATAGGCCGAACTTGGCAAAGATCGAATTCGAGTGCTTCTCGACAGCGCGCTCTGAGACGCCGAGACTCTTGGCGATCGCGCCGTTGGACTTCCCCTGAGCCATCTCGCTCAGGATCTCTGTCTCACGCGGTGTCAACCAATCGAGATCACTCTTCGGGCGGTGCGATCGGGCCTTCACGAGTTCGTCGACCACCAATGGGTCAATCACCGAACCGCCTTCGGCGACGACCCGTATGGCACGCGACAACTCGCTCGCTCCGGCGACGCGCTCCTTCAAGAGGTATGCGCGCCCGGCCGAACCCTCTTCGAGCAACGCCAGGGCGTACGCCGGCGCGGTGTACTGACTCAAGACGACGACGCCGATCTTGGGATAATGCTCGCGCAACCAGCCGGCAGCGCGAATTCCCTCGTCGGTGCCGGTAGGAGGCATCCGAATATCGGTCACGACGACGTCTGGCTCGTGCGTAGTAATCAGCTCAATCAACTCCGGGTAATCAGAACCGACGCCGACCAATTCAAACTCTTCGTCACTACTTATAAGGCGCGTGATCCCCTCACGCAGAAGCGCATTGTCCTCAGCCAGGGCTACCCGGATAGTCACGCACAGAAAGTACCATCAGAGTCTCGCCTCGTGGGTCGCCTGACAAATGACGAATGACGACCGATGTTGCCCTGTTACCAATACAGCTGACCCAATCATCGGAAACATGACGTCGACACACGAGCGTTAACATTGTCTATTCCGCGGGCGTAGTTCAGCGGCAGAACATCAGCTTCCCAAGCTGAGAACGCGAGTTCGATTCTCGTCGCCCGCTCCAACGATTTTCGTCTAAAGCCCATTGATTGCAACGGGTTTGAATGTGACCACTAGTGACCACAGATGACCGCCATTGCCCCGTGTTACATGCCCATATATGCCCGCAGTATGCCCGCAGTATGCCCAAGATTCGAATTGAAGGAAATCCTTTGCGGTCCAATGGGATCGTTGCGGCCGTTGGGATTGGTGCAAACAGATCAAGAGCGCCTGTACATAGCCAGCAGAATGGTGAGCGGTGTCGCCGACTGCCTTATTGAATTCTCAAGTTGCACCGAACGAATCGAACTGTGGGATCTGACGGAACTGGCTGGACAACTCGAAGTCGCCGTCGACACAATTCGGTTTGCAAACGGGGCTGCGGGCTAACAGGCTTGATTGTTGCCAGCTAACTCTTTTCTATGGCCCGTCTATAAGCGGCGATTGCTTTGCCAAGTACCTCACGCCTCGGTGCGCTCGACCTCTCGTAACCAAGTTCGGGGATCGCGATTGCAATGACCTCCTCCGCGGTGCGAAGCTGCCCGTCTGAATTGATCCACTCAATGAATTTCACGAGATCGCGCTGGTAGTACCCAGTTATTGGCCTGCCATCGGGCCGGAATGGCATCGGCCCCCTGCCTCGGCTCACCGGATCCAAATCAGCCGAACTCGCCGTCGAAACCTCGGCTTCAGTGTTCGGCTGAGAAGAGCGCGGCGTTTCAAGTTCTTCGAGTGCTTCGTTGAACGCGAGCACAGTAGCTGATATTTCACGTTCTCGATGGTGAAACCAGTCGGAGGACCAGATACGGTGAAACCGCCAGCCAAGACGCTCAAGGTGGTCCTGGCGCAACCGATCGCGATCGCGGGCCGTGGCAGAAGAGTGGTACATGACCCCGTCGGCCTCGATTGCGAGCACGTAGCGTCCAGGTTCCGTAGGGTGCTTGGCAGCGAAGTCGATCCAATAGCCTGAGCACCCGACTTGGCACTCTAGTGACAGTCCTGCCGCACTCAACTGTGCCAAGACGTCTGCTTCAAAGGGGTTGAGTGGGTCTCGCCCACGTCGGTGCTCACCAAGGTCCGTACCTCCCGATTCGGCGTAACGAATGTAGTCACGAAGCATCTGAGCGCCGGCAGCTCTAAGCCGGGCCGGGTCCATGTCAGCCGATGAGAATGAGGAGATCAATTTTATTCGCGACCGTGCCCGTGTCACGGCCACATTGAGGCGTCGCTCTCCTCCTGCATTGTTGAGAGGACCGAAGCGATACAGCATGCGACCGTCAGCGCTCTTTCCGTAACCAATCGAAATCAATATGGCGTCGCGCTCATCACCCTGAACTCGCTCAAGGTTCTTCACGAAGAACTTCTCGGTTCCGTAGAAGACCTCATTGAGATAGTTGTCGAGGACCGGATCGATTTGTCGGGCTCGGCGCAGTGCCTCCTCGATCCGATCCATGTGCTTAATGCCCATTGTGATCACTCCGAGGCTTTCATGCGGTCGATCGCGGGCGTGCTCGCTCACTGATTTCACGACTGCGACGACTTCATTGGCCACCGACTGCTCCTGGTCGACGAGACCGGGCACGAAGGGTACCAACTCGTGGGTAATTACCTCGTCCGTTTCGGCCCCTGGGAAAGTGGTGAGCGACCAGTCGTAAAGCTGAGGCTGCGAGTTCGAGAATGCGATCAACCTCTCGTCGCGAGAACGATAATGCCAATTGAGACGTTTGGTTCCGATGGGGGGCGGTAGCAATGCGCCCATGACGTCAAGCACTGACTCGAAATCCTTGGTCATGGAGCCTGAGGATTCATTGGCGTCGTCACGATCTTCATCGTCGACCGCACTGCCAGACGCGAAGAAAGCAGTCGGAGGAAGCTGGTGGGGGTCGCCTGCAACGACGGCGTGGCTGGCGCGCATAAGTGCACCGACGGCACTCTCGGGAGTGACTTGGGAGGCTTCGTCAAAGATCACGACGTCGAAGCATTCTTCGACAGGGAGCACTTGAGAAACCACCAGTGGACTCATTGCCCAGCAGGGTTTGAGAGCAGTAAGCACGTGAGGAGCTTGTTGAAACAGGAGCCGAACAGGAACATGGCGACGCTTCTTTCCAGCTTCATGAGTTACGAGTTGGGACTCAATTGGGAAAGCGTCGCGGGCAGCGATTATGTGTTCGGCCACGGATCGCCGAATGCGGATCGGCGTGGTCTCAATATGACGGACGTCGGCAGCCCGAAACTCGGCCACCATCCTGCTATACGCCGGACCGTCGAACGCTCCAATCTCGGGATCTGCCAGGCTGATCGTCTCGAGGACTGAAGAGTGCCAAACGAATTGAAGACACTCGAGAGCCTGGTCAACTGTCAAGTTTCGGCGGCGAAGCTCGGCCAACAAGTCGGCAAGACCTACTCCCTCAAGGTCGACGGTCAGGCGGTAGAGTTCGGGCAGCTTGTAAAGGGTGACGCGGTCGGCGATGAAAACCCGTAGTCGGTCGGCGAGTTGGTTAGGTCCTAACTCTTCGAGCTCGCTCTGATCGAGGACCAGCTCGAGGTGGCGCAGTTCTGTGCACAGCTGGCCATACGTACCATCAGCACCGCCGAGGTCGCTAGGGAGACGCGGAATTCCACCGTCAGTGCGAGCCAATTGCCAATCGACCAGTAGTTGCATCGCTTGAACCAGGTATTGATACAGCTGGGCGCTTGTGAGCAACTTCGACGAAGATTTGGCAGATCCAAGTGTCGTCTTGCTCGCGCGTCGATAGGCGCCATCGAATAGGCGGTGACTTATGCGAACGAACACTCCAGCGGTTGCGGGAGTGAGCGCCTCAATGAGAGCGTCTAATTCGAGGTCGAACACAGTCGACTCGAAGCGCGAAAGGCAGTCACTGGCACGCTGTAGCAGCTCGAGTGTTCGGGCCCAGTCGGCCACCGACTCGGGGCGTGTGAGACCAACCGATGAAAGTGTGCTCTCGATACGAGCCGTGGCCTGGGGCAAGGTGTGCTGGGTAAAAGTGGAGATGGCTTCCATTACCGACGCGGCTTGATCGGGAGTGACAATTGTTCGTGCGGCGAGCGCTGACAACCAGGGACTTTGAGAGGCCCCAATCGTGAGACCTCCCATGCCCACGAACTGTTCGAGATTGGACTGGGCTTTGCGGAACGCATCGGCCCCAAGACCGGCAAGCACCGCAGTGCTAAGGCGTTGCTCGCTTTGCACTGAAGCCGACACTCCAATCAGCGCAGTTTGAAGGTCATAGACCGAAATGTCCCAAGGTTGACGCGCCTCGTGAAGAGCGGCGGTGCGGCGCACCAGCGACCCGCGTCGTCGTTCCAACTGCTCTTGTTCGACCACCATGTCGGGTCGACGAGCGTTTGTGGCATCAGCCAGTGCCTTGGCGAACGACTTCGCCAACTTCCCCTTTGCACCTGGTCCGTCGTGCAGATCAAGCACCAGGTCACCTAGACCCACTTTCTCGAGCCGGCTTAGTACTGCGTCTATTGCTGCGCGCTTTTCGGCTACGAATAGAACCCGCTTACCTCGGGCCGACAATGTGGCAATCAAGTTGGCAATGGTCTGGGACTTGCCTGTTCCCGGCGGTCCGTCGATTACCAGGTCCGCTCCGGCTAATACAGCGTTAATTGCATAACTCTGGGAAGAGTCCGCGTCAAGAACCAGGTACTCATCGGCTGGCGGAGTGAAATCGGGAGCGTTGGGTGACACTTCGCCGCGGCGTTCTTTCAAAGATTGACGAGCTTGTTCATCCCCTGCGATTGCGCATATCAGGGTATTGCGAGACAGCAAGTCTTCAGCCGCCAGAAGGTCATTGACCATAGGCAACTTGGCATAAGAAAAGTTGGCGAGGACCACCCGGGGACTGATGCCGAAGCCTCCAACTCGACCAGCTTCTTTGCGAGGCGCTCGAAAAGGAGGCTCGCATTTGGTGGATCGGCATCTGGGTCGAATAGGTCAAGCAGGTTCTCAGGTTCAAGGTGAACTTCGAAGTCGTTTGCCAAGACGTGGAGAAGCGTGGGGTTGATTTCCCATTCACCCGGCAGCGACACCTCGAAGTCCTCGGCCGCGCTACCACGCGCGCTTAGGTGGGCCTGACAAAGAAGCACTGGAGCACGAGGCACGAAGGTGCTCTTGGTGTTAGTCCAAGTCGCCATCCCCATGCAGCGAGTAGCGAGCGCATACCCCTCTTCAAAGTTTTCCTCGGCCCGGGATTGGATCGCCCGTCCCCTTCGAGCCGCACCAGCCAATTCCTCGTCAACAAATGCTTCAGAGATCGGATTCGTGAAGCCAGCCAACATCCGCTCTATTGCGACATCCTTAGCACTCGAGAGGTCGAGAGTGCCGGCCCTTAGGTCCTTGAAGGAGAGCAGTGTGTTTCTACCACTGACATCAATCAGTTGACCAGTCCAGTCCTTGACAGCACGGATGATTCGACGGCCCGCGCCGTCATCGAATGCAGCGTCTTCTTGCCCTGCATCGACGTCCATCGACTGTCCCCTTCCAGAGGGATGCCTCGGGGGCTACCCGGCCACATGCCAGGTTAGGTCAAGGTCGCTCCGCGGCGGGAGGCTAGCCCGGCGGCGCCAAATCCTGCAGAGGTCCACATTGTTCGCAAGCATTGCTATACGTGAATCATTGATTGAGAATCGATATGTTGAAGCACTTCGCTCTCACTTCGATGAACCTTCAATGACGACGCCACCGTCCAAATGCTCCAGATCGTCCTCCTCTCGGGCAGCCGTATTGAATTGGTGCAGCACCCAACTCGCGACATAACCAGTCATACTTGCGAGCACACCAAGTCCGAAAATGAGCAGAAACGCTGCGATTATTCGCCCCTCGTTGGTTACTGGGCCAAGTCTTCCGCTGCCTGAAGTTGTAAGGGTCGTAAGAGCCCACCAGAGGGCGTCTGATGGTGTGCGAATTGTTGAACCAGGTGCAAATCGCTCGGCGTTCAAAACTGCTGCCCCCGAAATCAACACCATGAGTACTGCCATTGAACCAATGATTAAAGGAAGTGATTTCACCAATGACTTTCGCTTGGTACTCGCCTGTCGAATGAATATGACACCCCGAATGGCTCGGATCGGACGGAAAAAGGGAATGGCAACGAGCAAGAGGGCAAGCCACTCACGTCGAAAGAATTCACTTCGATTCGGTGCAAGAACAATCTGAATCGAATAGTCAAGAACGAAGACCGCCCATATTGAGTATTCCAATACGTGGCATAGCGTGACGAATCCTGAAGACAGTGGATAGAAGTAAATGGGAATGACATACACAGCGATATAGATGAAACTCAAAAGGATGATGGGCCACGCGGTCACTGATTGCCAACGTCTTAGGCGCTTGTCAATATTCTCTCCTTTGATCAACGTATTACCTCCAGCACAACAAGACACTGGCTCATGTCTTCAAGGGACTTCCAAAGTCCGAGTCCCTTGATCATCTATTGCTGCGGAGATTGCGCAAGTTTGACGGCGGAAGCAAATTGCGCGGCGCTTTCAGGACGAGAGATTTGCCAGAGAAGGTGAAGACCATTACTTGATGTGGCGACCAACTCGCCGTATTGCATTATTGGCAACTGTTGATTGTCCTTGTATCTCTTGTCAGGACCGCCGCTCTTATTCACGTACTTCCAAGTTGATCCCACCTGAGCTGCGTCACTTGGACGTCTTTCTGTCTCAATGAATCGGGTCGCCTCTGCTTCAACTTGACATTGTGGGTAGGAGAAGTCTGCAAAATTATTTCCTTCCTGGACAAGGACTCTGTCGGGCAGAAAAAAGAGTGTCCGCTTAGCGTGATGGAGACTTGGAACCGACACGTTGGTCTTAACGACCTTCGGACCGTCAGTATCAAAGTTCGCTGCCGATCGCCTCACCAATTTTGAAGCCCCGGCATTTGCTTTCCACTGCTGAATTCCGACAATGCCACCCTCGGCCGTCACGCTCCATTTGCCATTGCATTGTTCCAGATGATCGAATGCGTCAACGAGGGCCTGATAGTTGTGAAGGTGGCCATCATTGATGTCATAGAAGACAATTACGGAACGTCTCTCTGCCTCTTTTGCTCTCAACCACATAGCTAAAGGGATCGTGACAATTAAGGCAAAACAAAGAACTACGAGTGGCATTAGAGAAGTCGCGTGAGCCGCTTCATTAATTTGTTTGGTCAACTCGCTGGACTGCGCCTCATCCATGTCTAGGACGGTTGCACCGGCAATATCCTGAAGCACAACGTCATTACTTCCGGGTTCTATGGGACTCATCCGTGAAGCGGTGGGCGACGAACCATTGATTCGGGTAGATCGGGAACTCAGAGTCTTGCGGTAGTAAACACCGTCCTTGCCCATTCGGACGTAAGAGCCTCTCGGACCCATACCAATGCGCATGCCGGGGACACCGCCCGAGACTCCAATCCCAGATTTGTTTAGGTAGACATGGAACGGGCCTGACCTGATAATTCCTTTTCGAATGAAAACCGGCACCATTCCCCCTCACCGAACGTCCAACCAGCGTTCTAGCAGACGACTGATTTAGTCGGCAGATTCGGCAAAGGATTACTTCCTTAGAGATGTGCGCTTCGACACGTCCCGTCCGTGGGCTGTCACTAAGGCGTGGGTATTCTGAGTTACGTGCCGCAAACAGGAGATCCCCAGCCACGCGGTCGCTATTTGGCGTCCGAAGTTGGACAGTTGGCAGGTGTTTCAGGTAATCGGATAGGACAGTGGGCCAGGCGCGGATACATCCGGTCAAGTTGGTCGAGCGAAACTCCTCGCATCTACAGTTTTCAAGACGCCGCGGAAGCGTTCGCGGTTCACGAACTCGAGGAACTTAAACTACCCCGAGAAAAATAGGAGAAGCAGTATCCGCACTCCGCTCCACCTTTGGCACAGATTGGCCACTTCAGGTTCTACCTTGTTCGTGCCCCGGGATCATGCGATGTCATCGGGTCGTGGCAAGACGGTCGCGGACGTTAACGTGCAGGAGAACTTGAGGACATCATCCGAAGACATCCGGTGCTCGGGCAAGTCGATTTGGTGGAAGTGAGGGAGCAGTTGGCCGAGGAGGTTGGGCCGCCCGTGATCCGCCAGATCTTGTTCATATTGAAGTAAATCCGGACCGTCTTTCGGGTCGACCAACGATTCGAGGACGACGAGTATCAGCGGCGGAGATGGGTCAACTTGCGGAGGATAATCAACTTGACAGTTAAAGAAGGATTTCTTTTAAGTGACGACGAGGTCCGCGACGCGGTTCGATGGTGGATCAAAGTCAAAGAGATGAGCGGGCGTCGTAGATCCGATGTCGAGGATCCTCGTTATCGACGAGAAGCTTGATTACGCATCCCACAGAACTCAGGGCTCGAGGTAAAAGCATCAAGCGTAAAGGAACTTGGGCTGACATCGAGGCTCGACGAGGAACTGCCCCGAGAACTCGCGATGCAATCCGATGAATGGGAAAACCGAACCGCGGATGACCGCATGCCTGTTGAACATGATGCTGCGATAGCAAAATCAGTTTAACGATCGCCTCTATCGACGGCGAATGGGAAAAATGTTGCAAAAAAAATGATTTGAATCTGAATCAGTAGCAGTTCCAGCGTGAAAGATTCAGCGCTGGGCGCACCTACTTTCGGAGCAGTCGAGCGAACCATAAGGCGCTATTCGCCCGTAAGAAACTCGGAATGGACCACCCGCCGGAAATATTTTTCACGCTGAGCGACGCTTATCCAGATTCATCTTGTTTCGATCTTTGTCTCAGAGTCTTCACAGTTAGACCGCATAACGCGGTCATTTTCACATGCCTCAATCGGTCACTCTTGAGCTATCCCTATACTTTTGTGAGCACTCAACCCCATCATCGGCGCTTACTCGCTTGAAAAAGCAGGTGCTGTAACTCAGTTCGCCTCCCCGAGGTTCATCGTTGGGATCGAGCGAACCTTCGGGCGGATGCACGCCAGGCTGACTTGGCAACGCAAGTCCACGATAAGTTCGCCACGCGTAGTACTTCTTTCGAATTAGTTGCTCCGCTTCAGACCAGTCCGCTGCTCGCAAGGGAACCGTGAGAGCAATATTGGTGGAGTTAGTTATGCAAAGGGTTTCGGTGCCTATAATTCTCTAGTTTTTCAATGTTTGACACGCTGTCTTCCACGAAGAGATCTGCTCGCACAGCCGACTTGTCCTGAATGAGGACAGAGGTCCCAGTACGGAATACCGTGATTTTCGAGCCACCGAATCGTCTGGCTCGCCGCAGGCTCGTGGAAATACGAGATAAAGAGTCGGTGGGTAGCGATTCTGATTCGCAGGCCCTCTGCGCTCAAGTGGCGTAAAGCACTCGGCGCGCCAGGTAAGGGCTCCATTGAAAAGAAGAGCTTTCGCTGGGTTACGGCAAAGCGATGAAGCCGGTCGTACTCCCCGGGCAACGAGTCCCCACTCTGGGAAGCGGTAGGTGGGATCAGGATCTAGCGACTCTTCGTCCTTGCCGGTCCACTCAGCGTAAATCTCACGCATTCGGCCAATGAAGTTGGCGACACAACCATCTAGGTCAAGACCAAGTACGAAAGCCTCCTCAGCGGCCATTCTTCTCCCTTAGCTAAAGGCTAAACAGTGTTCCGCAACTCTTATCACGCGACATGTCACAGGTGCCGGATAGAAATAGTTACGTCGCGACGGACCGCCGAAAGTACTCGTAGACAACGAAATTGAAAGGTGAAAATGACTGCTCTTCAGTTAATGGCAAAGGAATTCCAAGTAGAACCAGATCTGACGCTGGTGGCCGTGGTGGTCCTTCAACGTCTGCGGAAATCCGGTCCGAGGTGAGCGCTTTGTTTTCGCTCAGGATGAAGACCTGATGGGGAGTCTGGTGCACTTCGATTGCGCCGCGATCACGATAAATGAGTAGCCGCATGACCCCCCCTCACTCAAGTGAGACGTCTTCGCACGCTTCGGATTAAACCCTCCTCGCCTCACTCCCATTCCGAATACTCACTCTGTCTAATGCAGGCACTACCCAGGAGTTCGAGAAAGATTCGAGGTCGAATTCGGGCGAACTCACGAAGACTTTAGATCGGTGTCACGAACACTCGGAACATAACCGTGAACCTGGATGACCCTGCCACATGGGTGATCTAGTGCCCTCCTATCTGAGGAAAATCTCTCGGGCCGAAACACATCTCCAGGACCTCAAGGCGATCATTGCTGACTACATCGAAGGTCGGCCCCACGTTCTGACCAAGGATGCCGGCGACCCCTCGGGCCCATATCGAATACGCACCACCTCTGGCGTCCCGCCAGAGGTTTCTCTGATTTCGGGTGATTTCATCTACAACGTGCGTTCGGCATTAGATCACCTAGCAGCTGCGCTAAACCCGCCGAACAGGAAACGAAGTGTCTATTTTCCAATCTTTTGGAAGGGCGTTTGGGAGCCCCACCTAGAGAGCGAAGATCACGCCAAGGCGAATGATCGAAATAAGTGGATTTCAAGCACTCGCAAGATGGCACCAGAAGCGATTGAAATCCTAAAGCGACTGCAACCGACTATGACGACAAAGTTGGTCGTTCGAGTGAGAGAGTCGTCCACTACCTTGACGGGATCAACATGCTCTCGAACTACGACAAGCGTTCGAGTTCCCCACCGTTGTCACGGGAATTGGTCAAATTCGGATCACTTATGTCCTTGGCGACGTGCCTATGGAAATAATTGACGGACAACTGGGGAATGTTTAAAGAGGGACGCCGATACCGCGATACCGACGGATGCGACCGACGTTGAGTTGGATGCGAAAGCGCGGGTTGTAATTCAGGTGACCCATCCTGAAGGGGAAGTAAACATTCCGAATTCTTTGAGCACGCGCTCAAGATGATGAGAGATCGAGTCGCATTTCCTCTCAGTCCTTTCATCCACGTCGGCAACCGAGAGGTTGACGGAAAGGAAAACACATCCGGGGTCACCTAGGCTCGACCAAATGTCACGCTTGGCGAACCTAAGCATTCGAGTCTATTTGCAGTGTTTTTGGGTCTACTTGTTCCGTACTTGCTGAGCGGGCACATCGCGCTGGGCAGCGCACTCGGCGCGGTTGTATGTGCCGCATTGCTTTACGCGATATATCGGCGCGACAGGGCCGCGAATCCTCGTGTTGAAGAAGTCGTGAGCGATCGGCACTTCGCAGAGATTAGAGCGATAGTTGCGCGACTGGAGGCATCAACCAGGTCCAATAGGCCTAGCAAGTATGCGGACGAAAAAGACCGACTCGTGATCTCACAGCACTTTCCTAAGGTTTCCTCATTGCTCGACGAGTGGGATCGCTCGATCAACTTCGTCTACGAGAGGACCACCGCACTGACCGACAGATTCAAGTCTGAGGCGATGAAGCGTGGGATTGTCACTCCTCAGTTCAAAGTGGAGAACGTCGTCGCGCTTTTTTTCACTGCAACTCTTCTGCGAGCGGACCAAGGGACTCTCAACTTTGAAATGAAATTTAAATGGGATCGCAGGCCGGACACTTATATCGAAGGGGGAATGCCCGTGTGTCTTTTCCTGCGACCAAACCCAGATGCGCTTGTTCAACTAAGTGCTGGAAGCGAGTTCAAACTTGTACCTGAGGAGAACTGCAAAAGCTGGATCGAGAAATTGTTTTGGGATTCTCAGAGTTGGCCCGAAACGCTTGCTTGCGCGACGAGGGATCGGGATAGTGGGTGGCCAGAGTTGAAGCCGCGAGTGTTGGATGCTTTGGATGACTTGATTAAGCGAGATAACTTTCGAAAAGGAAAGGGGTGTGTTCGATGTCAATGATTCCGCTGACCATCGGACAACTGAAATGAAAGAATTAACTGCAGCCGAGGCAATGCAACTGATGGAGGAGCCCGAATTGATTTGGGCGCCGAACGGGACAACATTTGTCTACAGAATCATTACCAACGAGGACGCAAAGACGCTTGACGCAATCTTCGACACGGCCGCGTTTATACGTCACGAGTTACGAGGACCGGGGGAGGAACCCCATCTGTGGGTGTTCAGTGCGGACATGACTCTCTTGGATGATCCTGACCACGAGAATCTGAATCCGGCATGGGCGCTAATGGCGACCGTTGCTTTGAACGGATATCGCTGGCTCAGAGACGAGTGGCCGATTGTTTAGGCGTCACCGTGGTGACCCAGGAATTTCTTGTCAGAGAAAAGAAATCTCACGGCGACTGTGACCACTCCGAAAATTTCGCCCAAAGTGCCCGTTAGATAGAACTTCATCGTGCCGGAGGAGATCTTGAGGTTGTGTGTGCCAGACAAGACGAGAACGACATTCATGAAGATCATTTGCGCTATCAGCATGTAAAGCAAGCCGTATGCATAGTGCTTACGAAGTCCGATGAGTTCCATGCGTTCGCCGCGGTCTACGTCTCCGTCCAATTCGTCTTTTGAGACTCGCTCCGGTTCATCAATTAGAAGAGGCTGGAATTGCCTATCCTGGTGGACGCGGAGATACTCGTCGGGATCGAATGCGCTGCGGATCTGTCTTCCGGCCCAACCAGGAGGACCAAGATCAATCGGCGGTACGTTGGCGTCATCGCCGGCGGGAGAATCGCCTGCATCACCGGTGGGAGTGCTGTCCATGGGTCAACCCGTGAACGTATCTAGCTTTATTTTCAGCGTGTTAAGTCGATTTCTCAGCGCTTCGAGGGAGACCCCGAAGTCAGCCGCCATCACCAGATCAGTCTTGCCTTGATCCGCCAGTGATCGGACATATCTGCTGGGCATTAAAAGTTCGGCCGCGAATTGATTGGCAAATCTTTCGACAGGATCGTCTCCGGTTTGAGAATTAACATCTCGATAAAAGGTGTCCGTTTCGAGGATTCCGCCTTCTGGGTCAAGACGACTATTTAGAACAAAATGTCCTAATTCGTGAGCGACGCTGAATCGCTTTCTATTCAGCGAGGTTCTCGGGTCCACAAATATTGCGGGAGTGGAGCCTCCTTGGTAGTACTTCAGAATTGCGTCGATGTCGCCAGCCAGGTCAACCTCAAATACGGAGACGCCAACTTGTTTCGCAATGTATGTCGGATCGATCGGTAGCCCGCGCTCTGCCCATTCGCTGTTTATGAGGCTTCTTGCCTCATCCTCGGCACTCTCGCGCGATATTGAGTAATTACTCATCGTCTCCCGACCCGTCCATTCCCATGGCGGGAAAACCCTTAACGAACTTGACTATACCGTGGTCTACCCTCATCTTCGGCCTTCAGGATGTTGGATTGCCTTTAAGACATGGCGGCTTCAAGGAGTCAACACAACACTTGGTGAGTCACTCTTGTTTGACGTATATGTGAGTTCATCACACTCATCTTCTTGAGCCAATAGTCGTTTCAAGTCCAACGGCCCGAGGACGGCGGCGCGAAGCGCCAAGCCGTCCGTTCGGGCTACCTGGGTGATCATCAAAATCATCTCGCCTCACAAAACAATTTGTGAATTCTTCTCAAAGTTTCTGTTCGAAAACACGGAAATCGGTGTGGCTAGTTCTAGTAGAGGGCGAAAAGTTCGCGCCTCTGTAAGGAGAACTATGAGACTGCCCATTGACACCGGAACCGTGAAGTTTGCGGCGGCTGGGCCCGCGGAACCGGTACTCGACTACGAGACTCGAGCACCAAAGCTGGACGAGAACGGCACGGCGCTGTTCGCCGTTCCGCTCTTTGCAGCAGGCGGCGGCATCAAGGACTCGATCACGGTGAAGGTTGCCGGTGACGTCAAGGGTCTCAGCGAGTTCACGGTCGTGAAGGTCACGAACTTGATCGCCACGACGTGGGAGGTCGGCTGCCAACCACGGGGTGAGCTTCCGAGCCGACCGCATCGAAGTGGTGAAGGTCACCAACTAATGGCCCGGCTCCTCATCTTCCTCGTCATCGTCGTGCTGATCCAATATCTCCTGGTGTGGGCATTGACTCACTACGGGTTCATCCTGCTCGGCGCATGCAGTTGGTGGATGTGGAGCCAGTGGAGCGGACGCCATCATGCCTAATGGACCTGCATCCACCTCGCCTCGTCGCCCCTGGATGGCTACGGCCATCTGGGGGTGGCGTCTCGAGCTCTTCCTGACTGTCGGGTCGCTAATCATTCTTGCGATCTCGGCTCGTATCAGTCATGCCGGCCCGTACATAGTGGCGGCGCTTGTGCCCATTGCACTTCACTTTCGTCCCGACATTCGACGCCAACTCTCCCATCACATGCGCACGAATCGCGACCATCGGCGACTGCACGCGGTGCTCTGGCATTGCGCGATCATTGGTCGGAACGGCTCAATTCCCAAAGTCATTCGATCGGCGAGTCTTCCGGTCGGTCGGCGGTACCTTCTTCGACTTCCCATTGGGCTTCACGCAGAATTGTTACGGAAGTCGTCGTTGGAACTGGCCGCCGCACTCGGTGCTCGCGAAGTGCGAATCAGGGTCTCTCCAGTTAACGCGGCGTACGTGGAACTCGCTGTCATTCGATCAAGCGCCTTTCCAAAGATGCTTGCCTGAGCAGGCTCTGAAACTCGGACCAATCGGTGGTGAAGTCACACAACTGGTAGCCAGCTCGTCCGGACGCTGTCGGAAGATGTTGAGCACCGACGGTTTTGCGAGCATCGACCATGTAGTTGCGCATGGCTGGCTTCTTTATATCGGTGCCCGCTTCCGTGAGCGGCCAGATTGCGGTTTGGATCTCGTCCAGGGTGAAAAGTCGCCCAGTGTTCATTGCAAGATATGCCACGATGGCACGCACCGGGTCGCTCGCGGGCGCATAGACCGGCGAGATCGTAAGCGGTCCGAGAACGTCAACTCGAAGTGTTGTCGGGGCATCGTCTGGACGCGCGACTGCGGTCACTGCG
>CAWHVY010000011.1:0-40622 GCA_963832925.1 uncultured Acidimicrobiaceae bacterium
GCGCGACGACACTCTTCGCGATTGCCACGAGCGTCGCGTGCGACCTTCCGTGTGCCGCAATGATGTATCGACCGGTCGCGAAGTAGACGACGCCGAACACGACGGTTCGGGCATGCGTCGCACACTTCGGCGCGCCGGCGCTGCCGCAGACGAGCGGCGTCACGTGCGCGGTGAAGCTCTCGCCCGGCCCATTGCCGGCGGCGTTGGACGCGGTGATGGTAAAGATGAAGGGACCTTTTCCGACGAGGTTGCTCACAACACACGTCAGGGCCACCGTGGTCGAGCAGACCACGACGCCGTCGGCATTCGTCACCGTGTAGCCGGTGACCGGGCTGCCACCGTCACTCGTTGGCGGGCTCCACGAGATGACGCCGTTGCTCCCCGAGACGTCAGCGCTCACGTCGAGAACACTTCCCGGTGGCGTCACCGTCGGCGTCAATGGTGTCGTAATCGGCGGCGCGGGAGGGAGCCACTGGATGGGTGACCACTGCGCGTAGAGCACGGTGTTCGCCAGCACCTCGAATGTTGCGCCAGCACTGTAGGACGTGCCCTCGCCGTTCGCCTGTGTGTTCCAGCCGCTAAAGAGGTAGCCGGTATCGAGCAGTGCACCCGTGTTGCCGAGGACCGTCACCTCGACCTCGGCGTAGTACGGACTCATCGCATCGACCGGTACCGAGCCGCTCGTGTTCCCGTTGCCGTCGTAGGTGACGCTGTACTGCGCCGCCGACGTCCACTGTGCGTAGAGCACGGTGTCCGCGAGCACGTCGAGCGACGAGCCGGCGCCGTAGGACGTCCCTGAGCCGTTCGCCTGCGTGTTCCAGCCACTGAAGACGAAGCCGGTGTCAACGAGAGCGCCGGTGTTGCCCAGGACCGTGGCGTCGACCTGCGCGTAGTACGGACTTGACGAATCGACCGGCACCGTGCCGCCGGTGTTGCCGTTGCCGTCGTAGGTGACGCTGTACTGGGGTGCTGGCGTCCACAGCGCGTAGAGCGTTTCATAGGCCGTCGTCGCGGGGGCCACGGGTGACGGCGGGACGTAGGGCGACGTCACCTCGGTCGTGACGTCATTGGCCACGGTCGACCAGCCCGAGAAGACGTACCCGACCTTCGTGACACCGCTCGTGGGCAGCGTGATGCCCGCCAGTCCGACCTCATAACTCGACGAGCTGATCGCACCGGTACCGCCGTTGGGATCGTAGGAGACCGAGACGAGGGCCGGTATCGCAGGGACGAGCGGCGCGGAACGTCCACTCGCGCCGGCGACGTTCGACGCTTGGATGCTCACCCAGTACGTCGTGTAGTTGATGAGGCCCGAGATGGTGCACGAGAGCGACGTCAACGTGCAGTCACTGATCGAGTACGTCGTCGACACGCTCGTCGTGTTGCCGTCAAAGCAGGTGAGGTCCGAGACATCACAGGTCACGATCTGATTGCCCGCGAAGGACGCGTCATAGAGCGTGATCGTGTACTCCGTCACCGGCGACCCATTGTCGTTCGACGCCGCCCACGCAATACCGATTTGACCATCGTGCGACGCCGTGACGAACGTCGTGGCGTCCGGCGTCGACGGCACCGTAAACGGCGTCGCCGTCTCTGCGTTCGAGTCACTCCCAATGCCGGCGGCGTTCACGGCGCGAAGTTCCACGGTGTACGAAGTGCCGTTCACCAGACCGGAGATCAGCATCGGCGAAGCGATGCCACTGGCGTTGTGCCACGTGAGACCACCATCGAGTGAGTACTGGTAGCCGGTAATCGGACTGCCGCCGTTGGCGCCGGCGACGAAGGGCACACTCACGTAGTCGTTCCCGGCGGTGATGCCGGTCAGCGTCGGCGCTGCAGGAGGATTAGCGAGCACCGACCACCCACCCTGTCCCGAGTGGTTGACGGCCGCGACCTCGTAGACGTAGTTCGCGCCGTTCGCGAGCGTCAGCGTCGACGACGTCGACGCGGAGTGCAGGTCCTGCGTGGTCCACGTGAGCCCGTCGTCATTCGAGTAACGAATCATGTAGTCGTCGATCGCACTCGATCCGATGACGGCGGGCGCACTCCAAACCAGACCCACGGTCGAGGTGGCGGGCGTCACGACAACGTTCGTGGGTATGCCCGGTAGCCCCGTCGGATACGAGATGACCACTGAGCCGTTGGCCCCGTCGCCGCTGTAGTACTCGTACTGCGCGGTCAGACCACTGAGCGCGCCGGTCGAGTTCTCGCCCGGACTCGCGCCGAGGCCGAACCATTCGTTGGACTCGCCCGAACCAAACTCGACCAGGCCCTGCGCGCCGCCTTGGACGCCACCGCCGCCGCCGGCTCCGCCGCCGCCGTCACAGGACTGAGCGCCAAGACACGCGTTGTAGACCGAGAGGCCACCCTGACCATCGGTGGAGGTGACGTCGGACCTCGCGTCGAATGACGTGAGGGAGAGCTGGCCGAGCGTGCGCGGATACTGACCGGAACCTCCGGAACCCCCGATCCGCCAGCGACGATCGTCGCCACACTCGTCGGATCGTTCGTCGAACTTCCGATCTCGATAACCGACGCCGCGCCCCCACCGCCGCCGTAGCCCGAACACCCTTCCTCACCCGCTGCGCCACCATTGCCGCCGGCGTAGACGCCCAAGGGATTCGATCCGCCAATCGCGTCCTGTGGATCGAAGAGCGAGTTCATGCCGGTGATGCAGCCTTGGGCGACTGACGAATCATGACCACCGTGTCCGACACCTATCGTGAGTACTTCACCCGGCGTCACGGCAATGGTTCCCGAGACGACGCCCTGATAACCGCTGAGGGCTGGCCGCCCGGAAGCGTCGCGACCGCCGCGGCCGCCCTCTCCCCCGTTGGCGCTCAGCGTCAGTTGCGTGACGCCAGCGGGCACGGTGAACGTCTGCACGGTGGGCGAGTAGTTGAACGTCTGCGTGGCCGTGGTCGCGGTGCTCGAGGTCACCCGCGCCGGAGGTGAACTCACTTCGGTGAGCGTCCCTTCGTCGTTGGGGTCAACGGCGCCGTCGTAGGAACCGGTGTTCCCGGCCGCCAATGAGAATGTGTTCCCTACGTAGGGATTCGCGAGCCACAGGTCGCCATTGTCATCGAGCGAGAGCGCGACCGGTGAGTACTCGAGGATGGTGTTCTGGATGATCGCGCCCGAAGTTGCGTCCAGTTCAATGGCGTTCTGACTGCATTGCGACGTGGCCCACACGGCGGTGCCGTTCGACGCGATGCCGGTTGCACACCCATCGTTCAGCGCAATCGGCGTGACGTCGGTGCCGAAGGCGTAGGAACCGTCACTTGCGTTGAGGACCGTCACCGTGCCGTCATAGTTGGCGATCCAGACGTGCGTGCCGTCAGACGCGAGAGTGGCCAGTCCGTCGTAATCCTGTATCGGTGTGCTATCGGTGCCGAAAGCGTAGGAGCCGTCGTTGGCGTTCAGCACCGTGATCGTGTCGTCATAGTTGGCGATCCAGACGTGCGTGCCGTCTGAGGAGACAGACTCGGGTCCGTCGGGGTCGTTGATCGGTGCGACGTCGGTGCCGAAGGCGAAGGAACCGTCACTTGCGTTCAGGGCAGTGATCGTGCCGTCAGCGTTCGCGATCCACACGTGCGTGCCGTCTGACGAGATGCTCACCGGATCGTCGGGGTCCACGATCGGGGCGCTCCCGGTGCCGAAGGCGTAGGAACCGTCACCCGCGTTCAGGACCGTGATCGATTGATTGGAGGCGTTGATGATCCACACGTGCGTCCCGTCTGACGAGATCGCGCTGGGATCGCCGCCGACGGGAATGGTCTGGACCAGCGACGAGGTCGCCGAGTTCAACTCGGTGACCGTGTCATCGGTGTTGTTCGTCACCCACGTGTCGGTACCGTCAGAGGACACGGCCGACGGCCAGGACCCCACCGGGATGGTCTGGGTCTGCAGCCCTGAATCGTCGACGACGTTCAATGACGTCAACACAGTGCCGGTCGTGGCATCGAGTTCGCTCACCGTGCCGTCACCGGCATTGTCCGCCCATACGTGTGTTCCGTCGAGCGCCACGGCCGCGGGGCCGTTGCCCACCTCGTCAGTCGCCGTCACCCCAACCGTGCCACCAGTGATCGCCAACTGCAGACGGTCCCGTCACTGGTATTGGTGACCCACGCCCCCGCACCGTCAGACCAGATACCCGTCGGATCGTTGCCTACCTGCACCGGCGCGACGTCGGTACCGAAGGCGTAGGAGCCGTCACTCGCGTTGAGCACCGTCACGGTACCGTCGCCCGAATTGGCGACCCACACGTACTGGCCGTCGGAGTAGATGCCGGTCGGCGAGTCGCCGACGGTGATCGAGTTGACGATTTGTGCGTCAGCGATGTTGTACTGCGTGACGTCGTCCGACTGACTGTTGGCGACCCACACGTTGGTGCCATCAGACGAGATCCCCGTCGGATCGCCGTCGACACCGAATTCGCTGACGAGATTGCCGGTTGCGGCATCGATTTGCACGACTTGGTCGTCCGGCCCCTCGGTGACCCACACGTTGGTGCCATCAGCACTGATGCCGATCGGCTGCCCCCCGATACTGATGGTTTGGACCAAGGATCCCGTCGCGGTCAGTTCGGTCACTGACCCTGAGCCACTGTTGACGACCCATACATCGGTGCCGTCGGCGGCCACCGCGTCCGGTGCGATACCCACCGGAATGTTCTGGACGAAACTGCCGTTCAAAGTGAGTTCGGTCACCGAGTCATCCGTGCTGTTCACGACCCAGAGGTGCGAGCCGTCATTGGCTATCGCTTCAGGGGCGTCCACGAAACTACTGATAGGGGTATCGGCCGCCGCGCTCGGTGTCGCCTGGGTCAGTCCGGCAACGGCGAGGAAGCCCGAAACGATGAGTGACGCCGCGATCATCGTTCGAGAGTGGCGACGCACTGCGGGAGAGCTTCCAAGGAACCTAATGAACAAATAGTACTTTTGGTGATAGAAAAAACGTGGATTTAGTACATAAACCACCGCGAGACACGATTCGCTGCACGGGGAAACACTGCGAAACAAGAGGAGACTGTGAATTGAGGTGGTGAAAACCTCACTCGAAGTACGAAACGAACGTCGGCGCGCGTCGCGCCCCCGTTCGTGATTGCCGCCTTGCTACCCTGAACCTTCGAACCGTACCCCCCTCGAGATTGGAACGAACCATGACAGTCCCCACTATTGACGGCCGATCGGGATTTGCTCTACCGGCGATTGGGCTGGGCACGTACTCCCTTGACGGCAACGCCGGATCCGCCACCATCGTCGAGGCGATCGCGCTGGGGTACCGATTGCTGGACTCGGCCTTCAACTATGAGAACGAGGGCGCCGTGGGTGCCGCGGTGCGACGCTCAGGCGTGGCACGCGAGGAGCTGCTCGTGACGTCCAAACTCCCCGGTCGTCATCACCGCTTCGCCGACGCGATCACCACGATCGAAGAAAGTGTCCTGCGGACGGGTCTCGACTATCTCGACATCTACCTGATCCACTGGCCCAATCCTCTGGAGGGTCACTACGTGGAGGCCTGGCAGGCTCTGATCGAGAGCCGGGACCGCGGACTCGTGCGCCACATTGGTGTCAGCAACTTCTTACCGGAGCACATCGAACGGCTTCGCGATGAGACGGGCGAACTTCCGGTGCTCAATCAAATCGAGTTGCACCCCTATTTTCCTCAGACTGAGCAGTTGGCCTATCACCGGGCCAATGGCATCATCACCGAGTCGTGGAGTCCGCTGGGGCGTGGCACCGATCTCCTCACCAATCCCGTCATTGCCGCGGTTGCCCGCAACCATGACGTCACGCCCGCCCAGGCGATTCTCGCCTGGCACGTTCGAGTCGGAGCGCTCCCCATTCCAAAATCGAAGTCCGCCGAACGCCAGCGCGAGAACCTCACCATCTTCGATGTGGAGCTCACGAACGAGGACATGGAGGCGTTCGCCTCGCTCGCCCACGCCGATGGTCGTGTCGCAAATCAAGATCCCTCGGTGTACCAAGAGTTCTGACACTCCGCGCCGCGCGCTCTGCCTCGTTGCGTCGTCGCACCCCATCGCTCGGCGAACGGTAGCTGTCACCAGGACATTCACTGTCCGCTCGCCGAGCGTTGGGGTGTCGAGTTAGTGAATCAGCACCTTGAGCGCGTCATGCGTCGCCGCGTTCGCGAAGACGTCATAGGCCGCCAACATCTGGTCAAAGGAGAACTCGTGCGTGACGAAGCTCTCGACCGGCAGCTGCTTTTGCGTGACCAGCTTCAGCAGCATCGCGAGGGTGTCGGTGTTCACGAGTCCCATCGAGATGTTGATGTTCTTGATCCAGAGTTCATTGAGCGCCAGTTCGACCGGCTTACCGTGGACGCCGATGTTGGCGACGCTGCCGCCGGGGCGAACGATCTGGGTCGCCATGGTGAACGTGGCCGGGAGACCGACCGCCTCGATCGCGACGTCGACGCCTTGTCCATCGGTGAACGCGAGAACCTGTTCCTTCCAGTTCGCGTCACCGGAGTTGACGGTGTCTGTCGCACCGAAGTCCGACGCGCGCTTGAGTCGGGCGTCATCGAGGTCGATTGCGATGACCTTTGACGGACCGTACAGACGCGCCGTCATCACCGCGGAGAGACCGACGGGGCCCGATCCGATGACCGCGACCACGTCGCCCGGTTGCACGTCGCCGTACTGGACGCCGATCTCGAAGCCCGTGGGCAAGATGTCCGACAACAAGATGCCTTCGGAGTCACTCAGACTCTCGGGCATCTTGTAGACCGAGTTCTCGGCGAAGGGCACGCGAACGAATTCGGCCTGCGTCCCGTCGATCATGTAGCCGAAGATCCAGCCGATCCCGACCATGCCCTCAGGGTCCAGACAGTGGCCGTAGAGGCCCTCGCGACAGTTCGAACAGCGACCGCACGAACTCACGCACGAAAGGATCACCTTGTCGCCGACGGCGAGTCGTGTGACGCCCGAGCCGATCTCGGTGATCACGCCGATCCCCTCGTGTCCGAGGATCCGGCCCTTCTCGACTTCGGGGACGTCACCCTTGAGGATGTGCAGATCAGTACCGCAGATGGTCGTCGCGACCATCTTCACGATCACGTCGGTCGGCTTTTGGATGACCGGGTCCGGAACCTCTTCCCAACTTTTTTCGCCGGGGCCTTTGTAGACGAGTGCTTTCATGGTTAATGCTCCTTATGGTTGAAGACTGCCGATGAGTCATGTGTGCTGACGCTGTCGACTGCGACGCCTTGCGCGAAGTCGATACGGAGAGCCACGTACTCACCTTGGTCGGTTCCTCGAAGTTGGCACTAGGGCAAGAAGACCCTTCTAGGCGCTGCGCGAGCGCAGAGAATGCCCAAGAACACTGACGCCAACCGGGCAGATGAAAATTCGTGCCAACGGCACTGGCGCGGTGTTACTCTCCGTTTAGGACGTCAAGACCTCGCATCCTTCTCGATCGACACTTCCGTCGACGAATCAGAAGAAGGTGTGGAATGGGACTTCCAGGAATGGTGATCAGTTTCATCGCTGCCACCGCCGGAGCGATCATGTATTGGGCTGTCACGTATAAGGGCACCGGTTTTCAGTTGTCAACCGTGGGCGTGATCCTCATGATTGCGGGTGGTATCGGTTTCGTGGTCTCAGCGATTGTCTTCGCCGTATCGCGAGGACCTGGAAGAGAATCTGGGTTGTCAGTGGACCGGGTCACCGAGTATTCGGCGGGCTCGAACTCACTCAACGACGACACCAAGTAGCGACGTCGACTCGATGTATCCGTCATGGCCGACACGCCGCAGTCATACTGCGAGGACTCATGACGAATCACGAGTCGCACACCTCTCGTCGACAGGGATCGATCCCCCAACGATCCTTGTCGACGGTGTCGCTTCTCATGAGATCCCCACAGTGCGAAGACGATGAGAATGACGCATTCGTCACGCCGTTGACGAATACCCACCGCGACTCCCAAGTAGGGTGAGAGCAGATTTCAACCGTCGTGTTGGAGAACGCTAAATCTGATCCTCGTTAGGCGTTGCGGAACAGTGAGGAGATGACATCACGCGTCACTCCCGTCCTGACGTCGCGATCGCATTCGGATCACGCGAGCGCCGCAATGCCACATAGGCGCCTGCTGGCTCTGCTGGAGCTGTTGTCGCCCGACGGCGATGACGAGGAAAATTCGTTCACGCTTTGCGGCGCGGTGGCGGCGTTCACCCAACTCAGCGGCGCCGGAATCGTACTTTCGTCCCCCGGTCCTCACTACACGCGCTTTTGTGCCAGCGACGAGACCGCGCTGCAACTGCTCGAGACCGAGATCGCCTTAGGCGAGGGTCCCGGACGTGACGCGTGTCGAACGAATTTCGCGTCGGACGTGCCGGATCTGTATCAGGACAACGGTCGATGGCTCGCCTACGCCCGCGCCGCCGTCGAACACGGCGCTCGCGCGGTCTTCGGGTTCCCTGTCACGATCGGCGCGATCCGAGTTGGCGCACTGGTGCTCTACCGCGACGAACCCGGTCCCTTGAGCGATCTCCAAGAGTCCGACGCCTACCTCGCCGCCTCGGTCGCTGGCCGCGCCATCCTCAACTGGCGCGCCGGCGCGCCGAGCGGGACGCTCGCCGATGAGCTCGGTTTGACGCTCTCGTTTGACTTCTCGGTCCACCAAGCCGCCGGCATGGTGGCCGTCCAGGCCAACCTCGACCTCAGCGACGCCATGGTCTTACTACGCGCGCACGCCATTGGTTCGGGCGTCGCGATGACCGATCTCTCGAAGAGGGTCGTGGCGCGAGCGATCGCCTACGACGACGCGTCGGCCACCTGGCGCGAAGTAGAAGCACCTGACTTATGAAAAAGACCTGTAACATCGAAGTGGTTGTTGACTTTGAGGTGTGCGTCATTGTGACCTCAATCTGTCAACGGAGTGACGGGCGTACATATGACTAGAGAGTCGCTGTTAGTAGCAACTCTCGTCGAACTCGCCGACAACCTCGTTGATGACTTCGACCTCATCGAAGTACTCACGATGTTGTGCAATCGTTGCGTCGAGACCATCGACGTCGACGCGTCGGGCGTCATGCTCCTCTCCCCCGCTGGAGAACTGCAGTACGTGGCGTCATCGAGTGAGTCCATGCGGATCCTCGAGCTGTACCAGATTCAGGCCAATGAAGGTCCGTGCATGGACTGCTTCGGTTCCGGCGAGGCGATCGTCGACTGCCAACTGCGCGAAGCGCTCGAACGCTGGCCAAATTTCGCGCCGCGCGCCCTGGACGTCGGTTTCCAGTCCGTCTACTGCCTGCCGATGCGCCTGCGCGGTCGTGTCATCGGCGCATTGAACTTCTTCCGTCGCGAAGTGGCGTCGCTCGATTCGAATGACGTCGTCGTCGCCCAGGGCCTCGCGGACGTGGCGACTATCGCAATCCTCCAGCACCAATCATCGGTGGACGCCAAGGTCTTGAACTCACAACTCAGCAAGGCGCTGAACAGTCGGATCATCATCGAACAGGCCAAGGGCATGATCATTCAGGCCACCCGATGCGATGTCGATCAGGCGTTCAGTCGGCTTCGGACACACGCTCGAAACCACAATGAGGGTCTCACGGCGTTGGCCACTGCAGTCGTCGACGGACGCCTCCGTCCGCAGGACCTGGACGGTGCGGCGCCCACGACGTCGTGACGTTTGAATCCCTCGTGGCCGCGGGTGGCTGAAGCATCACGCGCGGCGGCGTCAACCGACGTCGACGTCCGAGTGAGCATGCTGATCAAGGTCGCACCCTTCGCCGTGGTGGCGATCTTCGCCGAGTTGAGTTTGGCCCTTCCCCCCGGACCGACCTTCTACGCGGACACCTGGATCAGCGTCGTGCTCTTAGCGCTCAGCGCTGCGAGTCTCGCGGTATCGACGAATCGAGCACCCCGGTGGGCCGATGTCCTGAGTCCCTTGCTGTATGTGGCCTCCACACTGGCGCTCATCTTGGCGGCGGGTGGATCGTCGGCCGGGGTGGGACTCGTCGTGTTGTTGCCGATCCTCTGGGCGGCCCTCAACCTGGACGTGTGGAAGTCGGTCGTCGTCGTCGTGGCCGTGGTCGTCGTTGAGTTGATAACGACGTATACCCCGGTCGATCTCACCGACACCGTGCGCGTCCGGCGAGAGTTCGCCTTCGCGATGATCGGCGCACTCATCGTGTTCTCCATCTACGAGATTCGCGCCAGTTACTCGCGGATCATCAGTCAACGCGAGCAGCGAGAGATCGAGATGACCCAAACCATGGGCCAAGTCTTCGAACAGAACCGAGTGACGTCGGTGATCTCGAATCTCGTCGAGATGTTGAACTTCTGTGACATCGAAGAGGAGGCCTACGAGGTCTTCGACTTCGCCGCCCGACAGCTCTTCGTCCAAGGAGGATTCATCGGCATCTTGACGGCCGGGCGCGATGACGTCGCCGTCACGTGCAACTGGTACGGCGAGGAGTCCATCGATTCATTTCCCGTCGAGCGCTGCCACTCGATCGCCACCGCGCTGCCCTATGAGTCGGGACCCGACGAACCTCCCTGTACGCACTTCCACCGTGATGGCGGCGGTCACACGATGTGTTATCCGCTGATCATCCAACGTGAGGTCATGGGTCTCCTCACGATCGCGATCCCCGACGACGAGCTCGCCCGAACGCACTTCCAGGACTCAGAGCACTATCACCAGTACGCGCGACTCCTGGGCAACCAGTTCTCGATTTGGCTGGTCAACTTCAAACTGCGCGAGAGCCTGCGGAACCTCTCCAATCGCGATCCCCTGACGAACCTCTTCAATCGACGGTTCATGATCGAGACCCTCCACCGCGAGATGACGATGGCCGTGCGCACTGACGAACCCACGAGCGTCGTCCAGATCGACATCGATCACTTCAAGACCTATAACGACCGCTACGGTCACGAAGTCGGCGACGTCGTCTTGTGTTCGGTGGCCGAGATCATGCTCGGGCTCTTTCGAGAGTCCGACGTGCCCTGTCGCTCCGGAGGCGAGGAGTTCACGATGATCCTGCCCCGGTGCGAGTGGGAGATCGCCAATCTGCGCGCGACCGAACTCCAGGCACGAATCGCTCTCATGACGATCGAGGTCTCGATCTCTGAAGCCCAACCGGTGCCTCCGACGCTCTCGATCGGCATCGCCACGTCGCCCGAGCACGGTCTCACCGGTGAGGAACTGCTGCGCAGCGCCGACGCGGCGCTGTACTCGGCCAAAGCCGCCGGCCGAAACCGGATCGTTCGCGCGACCGCGGTCAGCGGCGCGCCCGGCACATAGTCACGCCAGAGTGCGTCGCCTCGGGGTCCAGCCCTGTGGATGGCCACGGCGTGCTCGTCGCGTGAGCCGATTCAGGCACCGAAAACTCACGCTTTGACCAATACCGAGCCAAATCGGGGCTTACACAAATGGTTCATAAGTTGTGAATGCAGGGCGAAAGCGCATGTTATGTTCTGTTTTGACGTCCTAGCGCAGGTATTTGGCTGGTAGTCACCTCCAGACCATGTGGGTACGAATTCCGACATTTGGATGAGGTGACTCGCATGAGGTCAATTACCCGTAATCCACAGGTACCCAACAGGCCCTGTCATGTTTAGCCAGATCCGCTCCCTCGACGACGACGTCTATCGCGTGGTCGTCGTGGACGACCACGAGATGATCCTCGAAAGCATCATTCGTCTACTCGCCGCCGACGCGAGGATCACCGTCGTCGGCACCGCACTCACCGCCAACGACGGCATCGACACGGTCCGCGACGTCGTACCTGACGTCTTGATCATCGACTATCACCTTCCCGACATGGACGCGCCTGAGGCGATCACCCTGATCAAGGAGTTCGACCCTCACGTGCGGATCATCACGCTTTCCGGTTCGGACCGCCCGGAAGAGCAACTCGCGTCAATCCGGGCCGGGAGCTCGGCGTGGATCCGAAAGACCCGGGCCATTCAAGAACTGATCGAAACGATCATCCAGGTGTCCACGGCGACGGCCACGACGGTTGAGCCGCCGGTGGAGCAACCGACGCTGGACCAGCTCGTCGTGCACTACCAGCCCGTGATGCGACTCGACAACGACCAGATCATCGGTATTGAAGCACTCGTGCGGTGGGAACACCCGCGCTATGGACTCCTCCTACCCGAAGCGTTCCTCCCTCGCGCAGTGGAGACCGGCTACATCGAGGCGATCGACAGCTGGGTTCGTGAGCAAGCCTTTCGACAGATGGTGAAGTGGCAGTCAGCCTTTCCGAGCGTTCCTCGACTGTGGATGAGCGTGAATCTTCCCGGCAACGCCGTGACGAATGCACACTTCATGAATCTCCTCACCAGTTCGATCGCGAGCTCGGGCATCGACGCACGGGATGTCATGGTGGAGATTCCAGAGTCGGTGCTCTTGGACGATCCAGACTCCACGTTCGAATTCCTGACCAAACTCAACGCCATCGGCGTGCGTCTCGCACTGGAGAACTTCGGGAGTTCGTTCTCTCCGATCGCCTACATTCATCGGGTACCGATCGACTGTCTCAAGATCGATCGATCCTTCACCGCCGAGCTCCCGGACTCGATGGGCACGTATTGGCTCATCGAGTGCATCGCGAAATTCGCAAGTTCGATGGGCATGATGTGCATCGTCGAAGGTGTTGAGCGGCGTGACCAAATTTCCTCCGTCCGGTCGATGGGACTCAACATCGGTCAGGGTTCGTTCCTCTCATTGCCAATGTCCGCACGGGAATGCGGGTCCTTCATTGCCAAATCATTCGAAAGCCGGCTCAAGTCAGTCCACGTCGACTCGGTTTTCGCACGTCGCGGCGGAGGTTCGCGATGAAAAAGACTCCCGAAACGACGCTGGCACTGATCGTCGATGCCGCTCCCGAGGCGATGCTCGTCGTCGATCGGAACGGCGTCCTCGTCACGGCGAATCACAAGGCCGAACTGCTGTTCGGACAGTCCAAGAAACTGATGATCGGTCGATCGGTGACATCGCTTTTCCCGAACTCATTCCCCCTCGACGGCGACGACGTCAGAGGACTGCTGGTCACCGGCCAACGACACGACGCGACGTCCTTCCAGGCGGAGATCTCGAAGTCGTCGTTCCAGGCCGACGATGAAGACTTCGCTGTCGCGATCGTGCGTGACGTCTCAACGCGTAGCGAACTTGAAGCGAAACTCTCCACGTCGGAGGACAAACGGTCGGTCGCCGAAGGCGTGCGCCTCGAGGCCGAGGATGCTCGCGTCAAGGCCGAAGGCGAGAAGACGGTCGCCGAACGCGTGCGCCTCGAGGCCGAGGACGCTCGCGTCAAGGCCGAAGGCGAGAAGACGGTCGCCGAACGCGTTCGCCTGGAGGCCGAAGACGCACGGGTGAAGGCCGAAGGCGAAAGGACCGTCGCCGAGCGCGTACGTCTCGAAGCCGAGGATGCGCGCGTCAAGGCCGAAGGCGAGAAGACGGTCGCCGAGCGCGTACGCCTCGAGGCCGAGGACGCAAGGGTGAAGGCCGAACGAGTGCGCCTCGACGCCGAGGCGACACGCGTGAAGGCCGATCACGAGAAATCCATCGCGGAGAGTGTTCGTCTCGAGGCAGAGGTGCAGCGGATCAAGGCCGAGGCCGAAAAGACCGAAGCCGAGCGAGTGCGTCTCGAAGCCGAGATGGAACTGGAGCGCCTGAAATCACTTCTCCATCAGTCGCAACGTATGGAAAGTCTCGGTCAGTTGGCCGGCGGTGTGGCCCATGACTTCAACAACCTTTTGGCCGTGATATTGAACTACGCCTCATTCGTCGGCGAAGAGTTAGAAAAGGCCGCAGCCATGCCGCAAGGCGCTCAGTGGATCGGTCCCCTCAACGACGTGAAGCAGATTCAAATGGCCGCTGAACGTGCGAGTGTCCTGACCCACCAACTCTTGGCCTTTGCTCGTCGAGAGGTGATCCAGGCACGCTCGCTCAGCTTCAACGAGGCCCTGAGCAACATTGAAGAAATGTTGCGCCGGACCATCGGCGAACAGGTGGAGCTGACGATCGCACTCGAGCCCGACTTGGCCAACATCATGGCTGACCCCGGACACATCGAACAGATAATCCTCAATCTTGCGATCAACGCACGAGACGCCATGCCCCTGGGGGGAACGTTGTCGATCGTGACGTCCGCGAGATACGTCACTGAAGCCGAGTGGGCGCTCTTCGGTGCACCGGCGGGCGCTTATATCTGTGTCCAATTCAGCGACAACGGCACTGGCATGTCGCGCGAAGTCTGTGAACGGGCCTTCGAGCCATTCTTCACCACTAAGCCCCGAGGCGAAGGATCGGGGCTCGGTCTGGCCACGGTCTACGGCATCGTGTTGCAGTCGGGCGGGTTCACGAAGATCTATTCAGACGAGGGCGTCGGCACGTGTGTCAACATCCTTCTCCCGGTCGACAAGAACTCTCTGACCGGCAACGGACAGCGATCGAAGGAAGAAAAGAACGTCGCCCTTGGTGGGTTGGAAACGATCCTGGTCGTCGATGACGAAGAGGGTCTTCGCGAAGTGACGCGGCGGATCCTCAGTCGAAGCGGCTACACCGTGCTCACCGCGTCGAGCGGCGCGGAAGCGATCGAGATCGCCACCTCGTATCCCGGCACGATCGATCTCCTCTTGACCGACGTGATCATGGCGAAGATGCAGGGACCAACCGTCGCGAAGGAGGTCGCACTCATCCGTCCCGACATAAGGGTCCTCTTCATGTCCGGTCACGCGCAGCCGGTATTAGAGGCCGAGGCCGTGTTGGGGACCGAGTTCCAACTCGTGGAAAAACCGTTCGATCAGAAGATGCTCTTGACCAACGTTCGACTCGCACTGGACATGACCCGCGAGAGCATCTCATCGCGCGCGTGACCGACCCGACGAATCGCAGTCGACGCCGTCACCCGCGTCGCGTCGTTCCAACGAATCCGCCGCGGCCATCGATGACCACCCCGCGCTCGCGACCATCACAGCAAGGAAGTGCTTCCAATGCCTGATCATGCGCCTATCACGGTGGTCGTCGTCGACGATCACGAGATGATCCTCCAGAGCGTGGTTCGTCTCCTCGCCGCCGACTCGCAAATCGTTGTCGTCGGCACCGCGCTCAATGGGGCCCAAGGGATCGATATCACCAAACGGACGAATCCCGACGTCCTCGTCATCGACTTTCACCTCCCGGACATGGACGCCCCCGACGCGATCCGACAATTGCGCGAGGCTGGCTCCCACGTCAAGGTGGTGACGATCTCAGGCTCGGAACGCCCGGGCGCCTTGTACGCGTCGATAAGGGCCGGGAGTTCGGCCTGGGTCCGCAAGACTCGCGCGATCCATGAACTGCGTGACGCGATTCGTCACGTCGCCGCGGGTTGGCCCTTCGCCAACGAAGAGATGGAGGCCACGCCGAAACAGGACGAGTTGCTCGTCCACTATCAGCCGATCGTGGCGTTGGCCGACGGCCACGTCGTTGGCTTCGAAGCGCTGGTGCGCTGGCAGCATCCAGAACGGGGACTGTTGTACCCGGAGTCGTTCCTGCCCTACGCCGAAGAGACCGGCTACATCGAAGAGATCGACCGCTGGATACGGCGCAAGGCGGTGCAGCAGTTGGCCCTCTGGCAAACCACGTATCCGTCGGACCCCCCGCTGTGGATGAGCGTCAACCTCTCGGCGTCGGACATCCTCGATCCCGGGCTCTTCGAATCGATCTCGGACATCCTCGAGGAGTCACAACTCGCACCTGAGCACCTCGTCGTCGAGATCACCGAGTCGGTATTGCTCGACGACTCCGACACCACCATGAAGTTCTTGACACGACTCAACGACATCGGCGTGAAGTTGGCGCTCGATGACTTCGGCACGGCGTTCTCATCGATCTCCTATGTCCGTCGGTTCCCCTTCGATCACTTGAAACTCGACCTCTCCTTCACGGCGGAACTGCCGAACTCGATCAGGTCGATGCTCTTGGTCGAAGAGATATGGCACATGGCCGAGTCCCTCAAGATGTCGGGCATCGCTGAGGGCATCGAGCGCCAAGACCAACTCGACGCGCTTCGTGACATTGGCTACCAATTCGGACAGGGCTACTTGTTCTCTGGCGGCGTGAGCGCCGAAGCGTGTGACGCGCTGCTGTCGCGGCCGAGTCTGTTGCCCGCATTGGAGACGTAGGTCGCATGGAGGTCGAACACGTGAGAGGAGTGAGTGATTCATGAACAGTGATTCGTTAGTCGAGGCAAAGATTGGCTTCGTTGAAGAGGTTGCCGCCAATCTCGCTGTGGTGGGTCGACGGAGTCTTCGTGAGGACGTCGAGCGAATCGTCAACGTCGCCGAGCAGCTCTTCTCCGCGATCGAACGTCACGCCCATCTCATCGAAGATGAGTTGGTGATCGCGTGCGGCGAACAGGCGCGACCAATCGCGCAGACCGCGCTGCGGGCCCGATTGCAGACGTGCGCGACGAGTTTCGATTCCTCATTGCAAGAGATCGCGCAGAACTTGACGCAACGCGCCAGCGGGGGAACGTCGTCGGTTCGCGTCTTCGAAGACGCGGGGTGTTCAAACCCCCAACGCCGAAGTGTTCAAACAGATGATGGAGGAGAGAAATGAAGATACGTAAGCGAGCCAAGAACATGCTCCAGATCTCCAAGGGCAAAACCAAGGAGGCCGCGGGTAAGGCAGTGGGCAACCCGAAGTTGGAGAATGACGGCGCCAACGACCAGCACGTCGGCCATCTCAAGCAGGTAGGCGAGAAGGTCAAGGATGCTATCGAGGAGCTTTGACGCGTCGGTGAACGATAGGGCCGTCGAGCACGACGAGGTCGAACGACTCGTCGACATCGCCGAAGAACTCTTCTCAGCCATCGAGCAACAGATTCATCGAATTGAGCACGAGTTGGTGTTCACCGTTCTCGACGAAGTCCCGGAGAACGCGCAGACGCTCTTCAAGGAACGACTCAGCCAATGCGCCCAGGGTCTCGAAATCTCAATCCGCGACATTGGTCACTACATCGATCAGCGCGCCAACCAGCACATCGCAAATTTCGGCCTTCGCGATAACTAGTCCCGACTGAACGTCGAGAACTGTCGCACCACGCCGGCGCTGACGATGCGGTCAGCGCGGACAAACTTGATTAATCCTATCGTCTTTGTTATAAATACCACTTCAGACCTCGTCGAGGGCGCCCGCGTCACCGACGAAAGAGAGGGAGAGCACTATGCCCGAATGGGGATTCGAAACTCGTCAGATTCACGCCGGTACCGCGCCGGATCCAACGACGAACGCCAGGGCAGTGCCCATCTATCAGACGACCAGTTACGTCTTTCGCGACACCGCCCACGCAGCCGCGCTCTTTGGACTGCAGGAACTCGGGAACATCTACACGCGCATCATGAATCCCACGCAGGCGGCCTTCGAAGACCGCATCGCCTCGCTCGAAGGCGGTGTCGCAGCGCTCGCCGTCGCCAGTGGTCAGGCCGCCGAAACGATCGCGCTACTCAACCTGGCCGAGAACGGTGGCCACATCGTCTCGTCGGCATCGCTCTACGGCGGCACCTACAACCTCTTTCACTACACGCTGCCCAAGCTCGGCATCGAGACCACCTTCGTCAACGATCCCGACGACCTCGAAGAATGGCGTAGTGCCATTCGTCCGAATACGAAGGCCTTCTACGCCGAGACCTTGGGGAACCCCAAGGGCGACGTCCTTGACTTCGAGGGCGTTGCCAAGGTGGCGCACGACCACGGGATCCCCCTCGTGGTCGACAACACCCTGGCCACGCCCTTTTTGGCGCAGCCCCTCAGTCACGGCGCCGACATCGTGGTGCACTCCGCCACGAAGTTCATCGGCGGACACGGCACGTCCATCGGGGGCGTCATCGTCGATGGCGGCACCTTCAACTATGAGGCGAGCGGACGCTTCCCCGCCTTCACCGAACCGGACCCGAGTTACCACGGTCTCGTCTTCGCCGAACTCCCCGCACCGCTTTTCCCCGCGCGTTACGTGCTGAAGGCCCGACTCCAGTACCTGCGCGACGTGGGCGCGGCCATCACGCCCTTCAACTCGTTCCTCTTCATCCAGGGGCTCGAGACCCTCAGCTACCGCATGGAGCGCCACGTGCAGAACGCCGTCGCGGTCGCGAACTGGCTCGAAGCGCGTGATGAAGTCTCGTGGGTCGCCTACCCGGGCCTCGCCTCAAGCCCGTGGCACGAGCGCCAGCTCAGGTATCTGCCCCGTGGCGGCGGTTCGATCATCGCCTTCGGGATCAAGGGCGGGCTCAGCGCCGGGCAGAAGTTCATCGAGGGCCTCGAGCTCTTCAGCCACCTGGCCAACGTCGGTGACGTGCGCAGTCTCGCCATCCACCCCGCCTCAACGACGCACTCACAGCTCACCGAAGAAGAGCAGACGACGACCGGTGTCAGCCCGGAACTCGTGCGGCTCTCGGTCGGTCTCGAGACGATCGACGACATCCTCGCGGATCTCGAGGCCGGATTCAGCGCGGCGAAGGACGCGTGAGCCCGACACCGATTCCCGGCACCTGGCAGGTCGGCGACGACCCCGGTCAGCGCCAGTTCGTCGAACTCAAACCCAACACCGACCAGGGATTCATCCTCGAGAGCGGCGCGACACTGCCGAACGTCAGCGTGGCCTTCGAGACATGGGGCACCTTGAATGAGTCGCGTTCGAACGCCGTCTTGGTGCTGCACGCGCTCTCTGGTGACTCCCACGCCGCTGGCACGACCGGTCCTGGTCACGTCTCGCCGGGGTGGTGGGACGCCCTCATCGGTCCCGGCGCGGCCATCGACACGGCGCAGTACTTCGTCGTATGCCCGAACGTCCTCGGAGGTTGTCAAGGCACGACCGGGCCATCGTCGCCGGACGCTGACAACCGCCCGTACGGATCGACCTTCCCGCTCATCACTATTCGCGACCAAGTCGCCGTCGAAGTGGCGCTCGCCGACGAACTCGGCATCGACACCTGGCACACGGTCATCGGTGGGTCGATGGGAGCGATGCGCGCGCTCGAGTGGTGTGTCGGCTACGGGGAGCGGGTCGAGCGCGCCGTGGTGCTCGCCGTCTCGGCCGCCGCGTCAGCCGAGCAGATCGCGCTGTGCTCATTACAGGTGCGAGCGATAAAGTCCGATCCCGCCTACGCCAACGGCGACTACTACTTCACCGGACGCTCTCCCACGGAGGGACTCTCGATCGCACGCGGGCTCGGTCAGGTGAGCTACCGCACCGAACATGAATTCGATGTGCGTTTCGCTCGCGAGGCCCAGGACCACGAACAGCCGTTGCGCGGTGGCCGCTACGCGATCGAGTCGTACCTCGAGTACCAAGGCGACAAACTCACGCGACGATTCGACGCCAACACCTACGTGGTACTCAGCGAAGCCATGAACCACCACGACGTCGGTCGCGGTCGTGGAGGTATTGGCGCAGCACTCGCGACGGTGCGCGCGAACGTCACCGTCGCTGGCATCGCGAGCGACCGGCTCTACCCGCTGAGCCAGCAAGTCGAGATCGCACGATTGCTTCCCGGTACGAACGACGTGCACGTGATCGAATCGGAGTTCGGTCATGACGGCTTCCTTCTCGAGACCGATGCCGTCGGTGCCGTCGTGTACGAGGCGCTCCGTACGTAGTGACACGGCGATCCAACGTTCCATAATCGCAGGTCCGAGATGATTTCAAGAGGACGGGGTCCTTCGGTGGACCTATTTCCTATTATTTCACTAGGAATAGTGGTACATTAATGCCAACCAGTCAAGGAGGCATCAATGTCACTCAACGTCGAATCAATCTTCTCTGAAGCGCCGGCCGAGCGAATCAACGAGCTACGCGACTTCTTCGAGTCCCTGCACCTACCCGACACCCGGCTCGATCGCGACACGCTCGAGCGCATCACCGACGCGCTGGCGGCGCGACCCGATCTCTTCGAAGACCTGCTCGTCGATGACGAAGTGAATCGGTGGTGGCTTCAACTGTTCCTTACGGAGAACTACGAGGTCCGTCTGCTCACGTGGGAACGTGAGCAGTCATCGGACTGGCACGATCACGGTGGCTCATCCGGGGCGTGGACCGTCACCGCGGGATCGCTTTACGAGACGTACCGCGCCGAAGACCACTTCAGCGTCCGTGACCGCCACTACACGGCGGGCGACAACGGCTCGTTTGGTCCCGAGCACGTCCATGACGTGATCTACGAAGCCGGCACGCCGGCCGTGAGCATCCACGCGTATTCCCCGCCCCTCAGCGGCCTGACCGTCTATGACCGCACACGATTCGGTTTCGTGGCACGCGATTTCGTACCCGAGGAGGATCGCGCCGCGCAGCGCTCGTAACTCTCCAAACCCCTTCAGTCAATACTGTGGGGCCGAAGGGGTTTGGAGAGCCCCCACGCCTCGGCGACGAGTGTCAGTGACTGGATTCGGGCCTCGTGTGAGTGGACTCTCGTCGAGATCATGAGTTCGTCGGACGCGGTGCGTTCTTGCAGTGCAACGAGACCGCGCACGACCGACGTCGGATCGCCGATGAAATGTGTGGCCATCGCGTCGGCGGCGATCTCCGTCTCGATTGGCGAGAACTCATACGCCGCCGCTTCTTCGGGCGAGGGCATCTCACCCGGTCGACCGGTCCTCATCTGCACGATGCTGAGCGCCGACGCGCCCGACTGCCACAGTGCCTCTTCGGCGCTCGGCGCGCAGATGACTGACGCCGCGACCATCACGTGCGGTTCGCTCAACACGATCGACGGTTGAAAACTCTCACGATAGGTCGCAATCGCCGCCTCCAGCTGTTGTGGCGCGAAGTGATACGCGAAAGAGAACGACAAGCCAAGGATGCCGGCCAACTGTGCGCTGAAAGTGGAAGAGCCGAGCAACCACACCTCGGGCAGATAACCGCGGCCGGGATTCGCGAACGGGTGCATGGTCGAGCCATCGGAGGGCAGCAGGTACTTGATCAACTCGACGACATCGTTGGGGAAGTTGTCGGCGCCGAGGTCCATCGTTCGTCGCAGCGCTCGAGCGGTGACGTGATCAGTTCCGGGCGCACGTCCGAGGCCGAGGTCGATTCGTCCCGGGTGCAGCGCCTCGAGGGTGGCGAACTGTTCAGCCACGACGAGCGGCGCGTGATTCGGTAACATCACACCCCCGGATCCAACTCGTATCGAACCGGTGGCATTGGCGATGTGGGCGATCAGCACGGCCGGCGCGGAACTCGCCACCGCGGGCATCCCGTGATGCTCCGCGACCCACAGTCGTTTGTAGCCCAATCGCTCGGCGGCAACCGCGGTGGCGGTCGACTCCGCGAGAGCTCTCGCGGGCGTGGAACCGGTCGCGACCGTCGCGAGTTCCAGGACCGAGAGTGGTATCACCGTTCCTCGATTACGACGGTCTAGGCGATCTCAGTGATGTATGCACCCACGAGACTCGCGGTCTGTTGATTGACGGCTCCGTCACGTCGGCGTTCGTGCCCGTCTTGGAAGTGGGCGAACGCTGCGGTCGATGCGATGGGGTTGGTCTCATCATCACCGTGATCGTGAAACGAGACGTGAACGAACGAGTCGTCGGCGAGACGAAGCACGACGTAGCTGACGTTCTCCGGCTTCGTTGCGCGCAACTCTTCGAAGACGTCTTCGATTCGACGTTGGTTCTCGTCCGCTGCCTCGTGCGACTGGGTCGCGTAACGGGTGACTAGACGTTTTTCCATGGTGAGTCCCTTCAGAGACGACGCAACCGGCAGCGCCAACTCGACTTGACGTTACCGGTCCCGTGGGCGATTACTGCAAACGACAGCGCCGTGGTGTTCGTGATGACAGTTATCGATCCAGCGAACACTTACGCTGTCACAACACCGTCAAACATGAGATCGACGAGGTGCTGGGATCCGGCCTCGGTGTCGATGTTCCACACATCACCATCACTGACGCGAACACGATTCAACGTCACAAGCACAGCGACGAGTTGGTTCTCGTCGACATCGACTCGAATCTCGCCCGACTCCTTACCAGCGCGAATGGCCAGCTTCAGCACGCTGCAAAGTGGCGCGACGACGACGTCGGTGAAGTACTCATACAGTTCGGGGAACGTCACCGCTTCGGCGATGATCGCCCGTTCCAATCGAAGGGCACGAGTGTCGATATCGCGCGTGAAAGAATCCAGCGCCATCACCATCTTTTCGCGAGCGCTGTGTTCGGTGGGAGCGGGCGCGGGGCGTTGAATCGATCGCACGACGTCCAGGAGAAGTCGCTCTTTCGATTTCCAGCGTCGATAGATGGCGTTTCTCGACACACCTGCACGTTGCGAAATACTCACCAGCGAGAGTGACGTCAACGTCGCACCTTCGTTCATCATCTCGAGTACCGCGTCGCGAATGACGTGGTTCGTCTCCGCGCTGCGTGGTCGGCCCGGCTTCACGGTCGATGGAGAACTCGTGCCCACTGTTAAAACGATACATATCTGTTCCGTTATGAAGCGTGATGCGGTCGCCTCTTTACGAGACACGAATGTCTCGTTATTAAATTCAGAAACTAGGCGTATTTTGATCGTCGAAGGCAACGAGACGCTTCTCAGTTGGTCGATCATTCAAGTGCTCGATTGTGAGAATTCTCTCTCGATAGATATCTCTCGATAGTGTACGCTCGAAGAATGACTCCTGAGACAACTCAATCTGACGATGCGCTTTCGGCGGTTGACGACATCGACGCTCGGTTTCGCAACGTCAACGATCCCAAGACCCTCCGCGCGCTCACGCACCCCGTTCGTCTCGCGTTGCTCGAGGCGCTCGCGCTCGAAGGACCACTCACCGCCACCGCGGCGGGCGAACTCATCGCGGAGTCGCCAACCACCTGTTCCTTTCACTTTCGCCAATTGGCAAAGTACGGCTTCGTCGAGGAAGCCGAGGCCGGTCCGGGTCGCCTTCGTCCGTGGAAGCTCGTCGACGTCGGCATGCGATTCAGTGACGTCACCGAGAACCCCGAGATGAGCGTGGCGGCCAAAAGCCTCGAGCGCATGGTCTTCGATCGCGCGATGGGCCGACTGTCGACGTACATAGCCACGAAGGCCAGTTTTCCAAAAGTGTGGCAGGAGGCGTCAGAGAACATCGAATCGATCCTCTGGGTGACGCCGACTGAACTCGACGAGGTCACCCAAGACGTCCTCGGCATCCTCAATCGTTTCATCGATCGAAACGCTGATCCCTCACTTCGCGCCGAAGGGTCACTCCCCGTCGAAGCACTGGTGTTCACCTACCCAATTCGTCTTCCCGGGAGCCCTGAATGACAATGCGTCAATTGGCAAAATCGCGCGACGCGCGGGTCTATCTCATAGGGCAGAGCTTCTCCCTCTTCGGCGACACCGCTATGTTCCTTGCGCTCGGCATTTGGGTCAAAGAACTGACGCACTCGAACGCTGAGGCCGGTCTGACCTTTCTGTTCTTTCCCCTCGCGGCACTCTTTTCGCCCATCGCCGGCATGGTGGTCGACCGAGTGCGTCGACGTCCGACGCTCATCTGCGTGAACTTCGTCAGTGCGGCGCTGGTGTTGCTGTTGCTCTTCGTGCACAATGCTTCGGAAGTCTGGATCGTCTATCTCACGATGTTCCTCTACAGCTTCGCTGGCAACTTCATTGGTTCAGCGCAGTCAGCGTTCTTGACGGTGCTGTTGCCACCGGAGCAATTGGGTGACGCCAACGGATTCTTGCGGACGGTTCGTGAAGGACTTCGTCTGGTCGCACCACTCGTCGGCGCCGGACTGTTCGTGATCGTGGGCGGACATTGGATAGCGGTGCTGGATTCGGCCACCTTCGTTATCGCCGCCACCACGGTGCTCGTCTTGCACGTGCGCGAGGACAAGCCCGTTCGCACGCCCGAGCACTTGGTGGTCGAGATAATGGCGGGATTCCACCACGTCGCGCGAACGCCGATCCTTCGCCGCATGGCCATTTCGCTCGCCGTCGCCTTGAGCGTGGTCGGCTTCATCGAGACCGCGATCTTCGCGATCACGAGCAACGAACTGCATCGAAGCCCGAGCTTCATCGGTGTGCTCATGGCCGTGCAAGGCGTGGGCGCTCTCGTTGGCGGACCGCTGTCGGCACCGACGATGCGAAAGATCGGTGAGCGCTGGTTGTGCGGCATTGGACTGATTGGCATCGTCGTGGGTTCGCTGCTCTTAGAAGGTGGTTCGCTCGCCTTCGTCCTCATGGGCGGCGTTGTATTCGGCATCGCCCTCCCGCCGCTGCTCGTCGGCGCCTACACGCTCTTGCAACTGCGTACGCCAGCGGAGCTCCAAGGCCGGGCCTTCTCGGCCTTCGACTTGATCGCGTCCCTACCCCAAACAATGTCGATCGCACTCGGCGCCATCCTCGTGACAGCGATTGGTTACAAGGGTGAGTTGACGATCATCGCCGTGGTCGTGTCCATCGCCACGCTCATCATGGTGTTGCCGATCACCGGCGAGCCCAACTTCGGTCCACTGGTCGTCGCTGAGGCGACGGCCCCGTCGATCGACGGCGAGCCGTTGAGCGAACGCTCGAGTACGACCTAGGCCGATTGGGAAGCGGCGCAGGTTTGTGCGGCGTCTCTTTTGGTCGCTGTCGCTGCTCCTGAAGAGAAGTCGCTGTCGACAGTGCGCCAGAACGAACAGTTGCGGCTGTTCAAGATCGCGTTGGTCGTGGTTGACGAGATCGTGAGCGCACCGGGACAGGTATCGGCCGTGGCACTCCACACGACCTTCGCGTCCTTCACGATCGTGATCGTCAACAGCAGTGAGTCCTCCATGCAGCCGCTGTTCGATCCCAAGTCGTACAGACCCTCGATCGCCGAGCGCAATTTGAGCGCTTGGTCGTGCGTCAAGACCACGGAGGAAGGATCACCGGAGCGGTTCGCCGGCGATGCTGTGCCATAACCGGTGAGCGAGACAACGCCGTCGGTCGGCATCTTCACGTGCAGGATCGGCAAGTAGTTGACTTGCGCCGTGATCGCCAACTCCTGCTGGCCGCCCTTCGTCACGGCCGTTGCGTAGTAGATAATGCAGTAGGTGACGTGATGGCTATCGCAGGTCGCCGAGAGACCGATCAACTCCTTCTGCGGGCCATTGCCCGTGCCCGACGTCACGACGGCCTCGCCTGGCGGCAGGTGCGCGAGCACGAACGATTCCACCTGAAACGAGGCCGGGAGCACGTAAAAGTGACTGGCTTGGCGCACGTCGGCGAGACCGCCGACGATGGGCAGTGAACCGTCAGGTGCCGGTAATGAGCTCACTGCCCGAGCGTCGGTTGGCACGGGCTGTGCGCTCAACAGATGACGCGCGTAGGCATTGCCGGCCGCGATGATCCCTGGGGCCAGCGTGGTCGTCGTCGTGGAGGCGTCGGCACTCACCGTGGCGAGGCCGAGGCACGCAACGCCGAGGGCGAGGGCGACCAACGCACCTCGGCGAGTTGCGCGCCAGGCACGAGGCCCGCGTGCTCGTGAGTGCAGGACTCCCGATGCGCCGAATTTCGGTCTCGCGAATTGCCTCATACCCAGTACTGTCCTTCGCCCCATGTTTCTTTCGTTCGGCAATACTTCGGCACGCTCTCGCCGTTAGGGACTGGGTAAAGACCCCGACCAACGGTTTTACGACTCGCTTAGGGTGGTAGTTGGCCCTGGCACCTTGGCCCTCGTCCACAGTCCCACACCGGAGGAACATCATCAAGAAACTCTTCGTCTTTGACCTCGACGGCACCCTCGCGCCGAGTAAATCGCCGCTCGGAAGCGACGTCGCCGCACTGCTGCACGACCTCCTCGGAGTCATGAAGGTCGCCGTGATCTCCGGGGGCGACTGGGCCCAATTCCAGAAGCAACTCCTCGCCAATCTTCCCGACGACGAACAGTTGAAGGACCTCTTCCTCCTGCCGACCTGCGGCACGCAGTTCTATGAGTACGTCGGCCACTGGTCGAAGGTCTACTCCGAGGATCTCAGTGACGACGAGCGCGCGCGGATCAAGAAGTCCCTCCAAGACGCCTACGACCAGTCGGGCACGAAGGTCGACAAGACCTGGGGCGAGGTCATCGAAGATCGCGGCAGCCAAATCACGATGTCGGTCCTCGGTCAAGAGGCCCCACTCGCTGAGAAGGAGAAGTGGGACCCCGACTTCGCCAAGCGCAAGAAGATCATCGCCATACTGCAGCCGATGCTGCCCGAGTTCGCGATTCACATGGGCGGCACCACGTCGATTGACATCACCAAGCCTGGCATCGACAAGGCCTACGGCATTGCAAAGCTGCGCGACCAATTGGGCGTCACCGTGCCAGAGATGCTGTTCGCCGGCGACGCCATCTTCCCCGGCGGCAATGACTATCCGGCCCAGGAAGCCGGCGTCGACAGCATCCTCGTGCGTGACCCCTGGGAGACCGCCCGGGTCATCCAGACCGTCATTGCGTGCTTGGGCGACGGGAAGCAACAGATCACGTCGCCGGGAAAGCAGTCGTGAGCGGCTTCAACATGCGCCCGCTGGCGATGGTGATCGATCCTGAGCCCGGCAATCCGAACGAGGTCGGCGGGATCTTGAATCCCGCGGCCGCTCGCGGGCCCGACGGTCACCTCTATCTCTTCCCACGACTCGTCGCCAAAGGGAACTACTCACGAATCGGCATCGCTCGTGTGCAGTTCGACTCCAAGGGTGAGCCGTGTGGCATCGAACGACTCGGCATCGCGCTCGAGCCGGAGATGCCCTATGAGCTTCGTCCCGATGGTGGTGGATGCGAGGATCCTCGCGTCACGTTCGTCGAGCCACTCAAAAAGTACGTGATGACGTACACGGCCTTCTCACCGGAAGGACCACGAATCGCGTTGGCTGTCTCGGAGGACCTCTTCACATGGGAACGACTCGGCCTCGCGACCTTCGAGCCGTACGAAGGGATCCATTTCGACGGTGTCGACAACAAGGACGCGGCGATGTTCCCACTCGCCGTGCCGAACCCGTCGGACCATCACGAACTGGCGATCCTGCACCGCCCGCTCTTCCCGGGCACGCTGCCCGAGGACACGATGATGATGGACGAGAACCGTGACGTCGACTTGCACCGCGAGAGCATCTGGATCTCCTACAGTCCCGCCGGACCCAAGGATCCCAAGTACCAGCTGCGACAGTTCACGTCGCATCACCGGCTGGCTGCCCCGGTCTCGGACTGGGAGTCGCTCAAGATCGGCAGCGGCGCACCACCGATCATGACCAAGCACGGGTGGCTCTTCATCTATCACGGTGTGACCGACCTCGCGCCGCCCAACAGCGACGTGCACCACCTCTCCTATTCGGCCGGCGTGATGATCCTCTCGAAGGAGCATCCCCAAGAGCTCCTCTATCGCTCGACGCATCCGGCGCTCGCGCCGGGTGCCTACAGTGGTCCGCGCGGGACCCCGTCGAACGTCGTCTTTCCGACCGGCATCGACCGGCGCGACGACATCGACCAGCCGGACCGACTCGACGTCTATTACGGGATCAATGACTATCAGATCGCCGTCGCCCGTCTCGACATTCCGCCGACGCTCCCGCACGCCGGCGAAGCCGACCCTCCGGCGAACCAGGCACATGAAAAAACGATCATCTAGTCGCAGTGGCGACGCGCGGGCAGCGTCGTGCGCGCTCGCGACGCTTGTCACACTAAGAAGGAGAGACGTCATCTCCACCGATCAGACCGTAAGGATGCCATGACCACCACTCCCCTTCGCGAGCGAGCCGCCTGGCAGGCGCTCGAAGCGCACTCGACGTCACTCGACGCCGCCAACCTGCGGGCGTTATTCGCCCAGGATCCAACGCGCGGCGCGCGCCTACGCGTCGAGGCCGAGGGTCTCCATCTCGACTACTCGAAGCAGCGCGTCACCGACGAGACGCTCCGACTCCTGATCGACCTCGCCAACGAGTCCGGGCTCGCGCAGCGACGTGACGCCATGTTCCGCGGCGAGCACATCAACGTCTCCGAAGACCGCGCCGTGTTGCACATCGCCCTGCGCATGCCCAAGAGCGACTCGTTGACCGTCGATGGCGTTGACGTCGTCGCCGAGGTGCATCAGGTCCTGGATCAGATGAGTTCGTTCGCGAGTCGCGTGCGTTCCGGTGCGTGGAAGGGTCACACCGGCAAGGCGATCAGGAACATCGTCAACATCGGCATCGGCGGTTCGGACCTTGGTCCGGTGATGGCCTACGAGGCGCTGCGCCACTACTCACGACGCGACCTCAACTTCCGATTCGTGTCGAACGTCGATTCGACCGACCTGGTCGAGGCGCTGCGTGATCTCGACGCGGACGAGACGTTGTTCATCATCTCCTCCAAGACCTTCGGCACCTTGGAGACGCTCACCAACGCCACGTCCGCGCGCGAGTGGCTCGTCGAGCGACTCGGTGATGACGCCGCGGTCGCCCGGCACTTCGTCGCGGTCTCGACGAACGCCTCGAAGGTCGCCGCCTTTGGCATCGACACTGAGAACATGTTCGTCTTCTGGGACTGGGTCGGCGGTCGCTACTCAATGGAGTCCGCGATCGGCCTGTCGACGATGATCGCGATCGGACCGGAGCGTTACGTCGAGATGCTCGATGGCTTCCACGCCATCGACGAGCACTTTCGCACGGCGCCCTTCGAGGTGAACCTGCCGGTGCTACTGGGACTGCTCGCCGTGTGGAACCGCGACTTCCTCGGATGCGCAAGCGTCGGCGTCATGCCGTACGAGCAGTACCTCAAGCGCCTGCCCGCCTACCTTCAGCAACTCACCATGGAGTCGAACGGCAAGCACGTGACGCTCGAGGGCGCGAACGTCGACTACGACACTGGAGCGGTCTACTGGGGCGAACCAGGCACGAACGGCCAGCACAGTTTTTATCAACTGATACATCAGGGAACGTCGATCATTCCGGTCGACCTCATCGGATTCGCCAAGAGTCTCAATCCGCTCGGCGAGCATCACGACATACTTTCTTCGAACGTATTCGCCCAGGCCCAGGCGCTCGCCTTCGGCAAGACCGCCGACGAAGTCCGGGCCGAGGGTACGCCAGAGCACGTCGTGGCGCATCGAGTGATGGAAGGGAATCGACCGACCAACGTGCTCCTGGCCGAGGTCCTCACCCCACGAATCCTCGGCTCGATCATCGCGCTCTACGAACACTCGGTCTTCACCCAGGGAACGATCTGGGGCATCGATTCCTTCGACCAGTGGGGGGTCGAGCTGGGCAAGCAGCTCGCCGTGGCGATAATCCCGGAGCTGGAGTCGGTCGATGAGCCGACGCTCAACCACGATTCATCGACCAACGAACTGATCACGCTGTATCGACGACTGAAGAGGAATGAGGACACGCATGGCGACTGATCGACCAATGCAACTGGGAATGGTGGGGCTCGGACGGATGGGTGCGAACCTCGTCCAACGACTCGTGCGTGACGGCCATAACTGCGTCGTCTTCGACGTCAACAACGCCGCCGTCGAGAAACTCGTCGGCGAGCGCGTCGTGGGCGCGTCATCGCTGGAGGACCTCGTGAGCAAACTCGACGCGCCACGTGCCGTCTGGCTGATGCTCCCAGCCGCGATCACCGGGGACACGCTCACCGAGCTCGTGCAGTACTTGGAGATCGACGACGTGGTCATCGACGGTGGCAACTCGTACTACCGCGACGACATGGCACGGGCCGCGCAACTGCAAGAGCGAAGTCTGCACTACGTCGACTGCGGCACGAGCGGCGGCGTCTGGGGACTCGAGCGCGGCTACAGCCTCATGATTGGCGGCGAGGACGACGTCGTCGCACGCCTCGACCCGATCTTTCGCACGATCGCGCCGGGCGACGATGGCACGGCCAAGACGCCCGGTCGCACGCGCACCGATGGCACGGCGCAGATGGGCTACCTGCACTGCGGACCGAATGGGGCGGGACACTTCGTCAAGATGGTGCACAACGGCATCGAGTACGGCATGATGGCCTCGATCGCCGAAGGACTCAGCGTCTTGAAGCACGCCAACGTCGGCAAGACCACCGTTGAGGCGGACGCCGAGACGACACCGCTGCGTGACCCCCAGTACTACGAGTTCGACTTCGACCTGCCCGAGGTCGCCGAAGTCTGGCGTCACGGCTCTGTCGTCGGATCGTGGTTGGTCGACCTCACCGCCGACGCGCTGGCGCGCTCCCCGGAGCTCGACGATTTCTCGGGACGAGTCTCAGACTCGGGCGAGGGTCGCTGGACCATCGAGGCGGCGATCGACGAATCGGTGCCGACGCCCGTGATCAGCGCGGCCCTGTGGCAGCGATTCGAGTCACGCGGCTTGGGCGAGTTCACCGCCAAGGTGCTATCGGCGATGCGCGCGGAGTTCGGTGGACACGTCGAGAAGAGTTCGTAGCGTGCACCACGAGCTGCGCGAATTCTCCGACGCGGACGCCGTCGCGACCGCGGCGGCTGAGTTCGTGGCGCAACTCGCACGCGAGACAATCGAGGCCGCAGGACGATTCACGTTCGCGGTCAGCGGCGGACGCACCCCGTGGGTCATGTTCGAGAAACTGTCGGCGCTCGAGATCGGTTGGTCCGACGTCGTCGTGTACCAAGTGGACGAGCGAATCGCACCGGTCGGCGACTCGACGCGGAACCTCACCAACCTGGAACGCAGCCTCGGCGAGCGACGTCCGACGATCGTTCCGATGCCGGTGAACGATCATGACCTCTCGGTCGCGGCGGCGACCTACGCCGCGTCATTGCCGCACCGTTTCGACCTCGTGCACCTTGGCCTTGGCCCCGATGGCCACACCGCGTCGCTCATACCGGGCGACCCGGTGCTCGGCGTGCGCGACCGACTCGTGGCGGTGACCGGTGTCTACCAGGGTGAGCAGCGAATGACGCTCACGTACGGCGCCCTCGAGCGGGCCGATCAGTTGCTCTGGCTCGTGACGGGCGCGGACAAGCGATCCGCGCTCTCGGCCCTGCTGCGTGGCGACACGACGATTCCCGCGAGCGGCGTCGAGGCACCGCGCTCGATCGTGATGGCCGACGCCGCGGCGTTGGGATCATGAGCCTCGAAGAGGAGAAACGCCTCGGCGGCGATATCCGCCGCCCAGCTCATCGAGCCGGGCACTCGGGTCGGTCTCGGTACCGGCACGACGGTCGCGTGTCTGCTGTCGGCGATCGCGGAGCGTGGCGTGCATGCACGATACGTCGCGACCTCGCCCGAGACGGCCGACGCGGCACGGTTGCTCGGTATCACGGTGGAAGCCTTCGACGCCCTCGATGAATTGGACCTCGCCATCGACGGGGCCGATCAGATTGCGCCGGACGGGTGGCTCGTCAAGGGTCGCGGCGGCGCACACTTGCGCGAGAAGATCGTCGCCGCCGCGGCGCGCCGCTTCGTGGTCATCGCCGACTCGTCGAAGCCGGTGACCGCAACTCCACGCGCCGGTGCCCTTGGAACTACGCGCCATTCGGACTGTCGCGCGACCCTGCGAGAGCTTGGGTCGGTCACCCTGCGCGACGCCGCCACCGACGCCCGACGGCGGCGTACTGGCCGACTATCACGGCGCCTTCGACAGCCGCGCACGAACTCGCGCGAACGCTTCGCCGCGACGCCCGGCGTCGCCGCCCACGGTCTCTTCGCGCCAGACTTGGTGAGTGAGATCATCGTGGCCACTGGTAAGACGGTGACCACCACAGCCCCCGGAGGTCAACTATGACGGGTTCCCACAGCGCCATGCACGCCGAGGTGCCGCCGGATCACATCTTCGTGATGTTCGGCGCCACAGGCGACTTGGCCAAACGCAAGATCCTGCCGGGACTCTTCCACCTCGCCGTCGCCGGGCTCCTGCCGAAGAACTACCGGATCATCGGCTGTTCGCGCCAGGCCTCGGCCATCTCCGACAAGGAGTTCCGCAAGCGCGCCTACGACGCGGTCTGCGAGTTCGGTTCGAACAAGCCCGAAGGCACGCAGTGGGAGGAGTTCGAGAAGAACCTCTCCTTCGCCTACGCCGAAGAGGACGGCACCGGTGAACTCGTCGACGCTGTCGCACGCGCCGAGAAGGAGATGGGCGGCGACGTCCAGCGATCTGTTCCACCTCGCCGTGCCGCCCAACGCGTTGCTCGGCATCATCGAGATGCTCGGCGCCACGGGATTGAACGTGAACACCAAGATCATCTGCGAGAAGCCCTTCGGCACCGACCTCGCCTCGGCGCGACAACTGAACGCGACGATCGCGGAGTGTTTCGACGAGGCCCACGTCTTTCGCATCGACCACTTCCTCGGCAAGGAGTCGATCGACAACATCTTGGCGCTGCGCTTCGCCAACGGGCTGTTCGAGCCGATCTGGAATCGCACGTACGTCAGCTACGTCCAGATCGACGTGCCCGAGACCCTCTCGATCGAAGGGCGCGGCGCGTTCTTCGAACAGACCGGTACCTTTCGCGACATGGTCGTCACGCACCTGTTCCAGGTGCTGGCCTTCGTCGCCATGGAACAGCCGATCTCGCTCGACGCCAAGCCGCTGCGCGACGAGATCGCCAAGGTCTTCGACTCGATCGCGCCGATCAACCCCGAACACGTCATCCGCGGCCAGTACGACGGCTACCTCAACGAGGCGGGCGTCGCGCCGGACTCCCAGATCGAGACCTTCGTCGCGCTGCGCGCCGACGTCGAGAACCCGCGGTGGAAGGGCGTGCCCTTCTTCCTGCGCACCGGCAAGTCCATGGCCCAGAGCCGCCAGGTCGTGACCATCGGGTTCAAGGAGCCGGTCATGCGGATGTTCCCCGTCGACCACATGGAGGGTCAGCGCCACGGCAACGAGTTGGTCGCCGACTTCGCGGACCCCGGATCGATCCAGACGCACTTCCTGGCCAAGCAGCCCGGACCGCAGATGCGCCTCGCGCCGGCGGTCATGAACTTCCGCTACGCCGACTCGTTCCAGACGGCCAACAACCTCGAGGCCTACGAACACCTCATCCTCGAAGCGATGCTCGGCAACCAGGCGCTTCTTCACGCGTTCCGACGGGATCGAGCGCCAGTGGGAGATCGCCGACGCCGGTGCTGGAGAACCCGCCGGAGGTCGAACTGTACGAGCCGGGATCGTGGGGACCGGTCTCCATCGACCGCATCGTCGCACCGGACCGGTGGTCCCTGCCTCGATGAGCTCCAAGATTCGGTTGCTGCTCTCCGACGTCGACGGCACACTCGTGCCCCACGACAAGATACTCACCGAGCGTCGTTGCGGCGGTGCAGCACCTGCGCGACGCCGGCATCGTCTTCGCGCTCACGAGCAGTCGCCCCCCGCGAGGACTCCACATGTACCTCGAGCCGTCACAACTGACGACGCCCCTCTCGGCGTTCAATGGCGGCATGATCGTCGACCCCGACAAACGCGTCCTCGAAGAACACACCATCGACGACGAGATCGTGCCGGCCATCATTGCCGTCCTCGACGATCACGACGTATCGGTCTGGGTCTACCGCGGTCAGGAGTGGTACGTGCGCGACGTGAACGGCCCACACGTGCAACACGAAGCCGACGTCTGTCAGTTCGAGCCCCTCACGGTCGCGGAATTCGGCGCGGTCAGCGACAGTGTCGCCAAGATCGTCGGCGCCAGTGACGATGCGAAAGCGCTCGCGGGGGCGCGCGCGGCGATCAGGCAGAGGTCGGCGAACGCGTCTCGGCAACGAACTCACAGACGTATTACCTGGACATCACGAATCCCCAGGCCAACAAAGGCGCAGTCGTCGACTATCTCTCGTCAAGGTTGGCGATACCGAGCGATGCCATCGCCACGATCGGCGACGCGCACAACGACGTGTCGATGTTCCAACGCTCTGGGTTGTCGATCGCGATGGGCAACGCCGAAGATCGACGTGAAGTCTTACGCGTGGAGACGCACTTCATCGAACGAGGATGAAGGCTTCGCACGCGCAATCGAACAGTTCATCCTGTCGAAGTGACGCGAGCGGTGCTTCAATGTCACAACAACGCTGAATGCTTTGTCACTTCACCACACGAATCAACGTCGCAGTAATTCACATCGCGATCCGAGGCGCAGGTGCGTGCTCAAATCTCGCTACGAGCGCCCTATCCACCGCTTGAACGCAAGGTCGCGGGATAATTGATGGTTGAACTCGTCATCGTGTCGGACTTCTTCGAAGGAGGATGAATGAGATTCATCAGGAAGTTGCTCGGTCTGTCAACGTCGAAAGCACAAAACACGAGCCTGCTAGAGCCAACATCACTGGCCGCGTTCGGTCAGATGAGCGGATCCCAACAGGCAATGATCGCCGAGGCGCTCGTCGCCGCGGCCAACGAGCGTCGCAAGTTGGACAAGGCCTCCTAGGCTCGACCGTCCGAACAGGTCACCTTCATGCTGTCGGCGAGCTCGCCGTCGATTCGGCGGGACGATCGGTGGCGGCGTGCGCCGTGGCGGCAACGCGCCGAGGAGCCGCTCCGTCACCTCGGCAATCTGATCGACCGCATCGGAGAAGGGCTCGACGTCAATAGCGGTCCCGATGAGACGGCCGCGACTTTTCTCGCGTACTGCAACGCCGCGGCGTGAATCTCTTCGTAGGTGGCGGGCGGTTCAAGCCCCCGCAGCATGGTGATGTTTCGACACATCGCCCCACCGTAGGTCGCGATGCGCCCGTCACATCAATGCCCGATCAGCATGCACTCCCAGATGGCCAATCCGGAGTCGAGTCGAAGAACTCGAGTCGTCCGGATTGACGGTGAAAGTGAATGGTCAACCGCGTGAACCACGTGACGCGGCTCGATTCTCGCGACGCAGTCGTCGTCGGGAGCCGCCTTGGTCGAGCTTCCTCGCCTTCGATGCCGCCGGTGGTGCCTTCCGGCACGACAACTGGCGCGTCCGTGCGAAAGTGAACCAGGATCTCGGAGCCGAGAGCCTCGACGAGCTCGACGTCACCCTTGAACGGGACTCCGGAACGCTCATCGCTGGCCGCGGCAAGTCCTCCGGACGAACTCCCACGACGATTGTCTGGCCCGCGAATCGCCGCAATGCCGGATGTCGGTTGACGATCGCATCGGAAAGCTGAATGCTCTGACTCCCGAGCGCCACCGGCGGTACGTCCGGAGAAGCTGAGCCTCGAAGAGATTCATCGCGGGCGAGCCGATGAACCCGGCGACGAAGACGTTGGCCGGCGGTCGTAGAGGACCTGCGGCGTGTCGCACTGTTGGAGGGCGCCGTCGCGCAGCACGGCGACGCGATGGCCGAGCGTCATCGCCTCGGTCTGGTCGTGCGTCACGTAGAGCGTCGCGACGCCGATGCTTGTTGGACCCGCGAGATCTCCGCGCGCATCTGCACCCGCAGCTTGGCGTCGAGATTCGAAAGCGGTTCGTCCATCAGGAAGACACTGGGTTCGCGCACGATCGCGCGACCCATCGCGACTCGCTGGCGTTGCCCGCCCGAGAGATGACTGGGCTTGCGGTCGAGCCACGGGTGATCCCGAGGACATCCGCGGCGGCGCGCACGCGCCTATCGATCTCCGCCTTAGGAACCTTCCTCATTCGAGCGCGAAGCCGATGTTCTGCGGCCACGTTCATCTGCGGATAGAGCGCGTAGCTCTGAAAGACCATCGCGATGTCGCGGTCTCGGGGCGCGACGTCATTCATGACCTCGTCGCCGAAGCGGACTGTTCCCGAAGTGATGTTCTCGAGACCGGCGATCATGCGCAGCACGGTCGTCTTGCCGCACCCCGACGGGCCCACGACGACCATGAGCTCGCCGTCGGCGATCTCCAGGTCGAGGCCGTTGACCGCCTCGAATCCGTTCGGGTAGACCTTGGTGACCTTCTCGAGACTGATTGACGCCATCAGCGTTTCCCCTCTGTTCGAAGCGAACCACCGACCACCCGTCGCTCGAGCGGCAGCTGAACACGTGAGCGCGCGGCCTTCGCGGTGCGCGACCTTCTCGAATCTCGACCGGCGCGAACGTCCCTCGTCGAGCCGAGCACGGCGACACACGCCCGCCAGCTCTCGGGTCAATCGACGAGGATCGTGACGGACTTCCCGACACCTTCCTGCCCCGCTGGCAGTGACGCCACGACCATCGGCGCTCCCGAGAGATCGATCAGGCTGACGACGACGAGGTCGTCGTCACGACGCACACGAGCACAAACAGCGCCGCCGCGCGGCTCGGGGCTCGCTGCACCGGCCCACGAGACGATCACCGCCGCATTCTCGTCGTCGAGCTCGTACCAGCTCGGTGTCGACACCGCGGCGGAAGAGGTCGCGGCAGCGCAAAGCAGAAGCGGTGCCAGTGCGAGCGCACGCTCGACCTCCTCCTCAGCAGCGTCTCGTGCTCGACGTAGTACGGGTGGCGGAGCACGCCGTAGTCGTCGCCCCAGATCAGCGTGCCGCGCCCAGGGTGGTCGCGATCGCCTCGGTCAGGACGCGGTGCGCAGCGCCGGCGCGCTCACCGTCCCACACCGGCGGGTAGATCGCGAGCGTGTCGCCTTGCGGCTCTGCGGCGCCGGCGCTGCGTGCTAAGAGCCCTTCGAGGTGCCGCCAGCGGTCATTGGGCGGCCACACCTCGACGTAGCGGAAGCCCGGTCGCTGCGGGCGGCGCGAAACCGCGCGGCACGCCGTTGACCTGGTTGAAGCTGATGACGTCGCGTGGTCGCGCCGCGCGCACCGCGTCGACGAAACCTCGTAGCCCTTCTCAATCGACACGAGACGTCCCGTCGCGTCGAGCGCCGCGCGCGGATAGCCGTAGGTGTCGAGATGAAAGCCGTTGAAGCCGAGCGCGTCGACCGCGCGTCCGTACCGTCGATCCAGTGCCGCTGCCAGTCGCGTTCGCCGGGTCCATGATCTGCAGAAGGTCACCGAGCGACTCCGGCGCGCCGTCGTTGCGGTAGAGCCGCGACTCGTGTCCGCGCGCGAACGCCGGGTCGGCCGCGCAGACCGGCGCGTAGGCCTGGGCGACCGCGCCGAGCGCGCGGATCCCGTCGATCAGCTGTTCGAGTGCCGCGCGCTCGATCGGTCGACCGAGCGGATCGCGATAGACTCGGTGTCGGCGAGCGGCCGCGAGTAACGCTCCATCCAGTCGTAGACCTGGACGACGGTGCAGCGCAGTTGCGCCAACCACGCGAGCACCGACGGCCTGCTCGGCGTCAAAGGACGTCGCGAAGCCCATGATCGGGTCGTCGCCCGAGCTGGCGCGCACGCTGACGAACTCCTCGGCGAGCAGCCGTCCGTCCCTCGAGACGCCTCGACCGCGTGCGTCCCCACGGGGATCCGGCATCGACGGCGTCGTCGCCACTCGATGCGCCCGGCGATGGTCGCCGAAGGCGGTGCGCGCGCGAGGACACGCCGTCCCGGCGGGAAATCCGTCGACGACGACGTCCTCGCCCACGAGGACCGCACTAGGCGCGAAGTCGGAGAGCGCGGCGTCACCGGATCCCCCGAGCGAGACGCCGCGCTGGAACCAGCGCTGCGAGACAGATAGACGAGCAAGCTCGGGATCGTCGCGATCACCGAGCCGCGAACAGCGGGCCCCACTGGGTCGTGTGCTCGCCGATGAAGAAGTTGAGCCCGATCGGCAGCGTCCAGTGGGACGGGAGTTGATCAAGTGTCAGCGCGATCACGAACTCCTCCCAGGCGAAGTTGAAGGTGAACATCGCGACGACCGCCAGCGCCGGAACCGACAGCGGCGCGATCAGTCGCGTCAGCACGCGTAGCGTGCGCGCGCCGTCGAGCCGGAAGGACTCTTCGAGCTCCTTCGGGATCGCCTCGAAGAAGCCGCGCAGCAGGAAGATCGAGAACGGCAGGTTCTCGCTGGCGTAGATCAGCATCAGCCCGAAGAGCGAGTCGGTCAGGTGCAGCTGCAGCATCAGGAGGTACTGCGGGATGATCAGTTCGACGCTCGGTACCGCGAGGCGGCGAGGAAGACGTAGAAGATGATCTCCTTGAAGCGAAAGTGGTAGCGAGCGAAGGCGAACGCCGCCAGCGAGGCGACGACGACGGTGATCACCACGGTCCCGAGGGCGACCATCGAGCTGTTGAAGAAGTAGCGGCCGAAGCTGTTCTCGGACCACGCCTGCACGTAGTTGATGACGGTCGGGTGCGTGGGAACAGCACTGGGTGCGACGTCAAGATGTCGCTGGTCGGCTGGAACGACAGCGAGATCATGTACAGCAGCGGGAAAGACTGAGATCGCACCGAAGACGACACGCCATGACGAGTCGCGTCTTCTTCCACGTCCGGATGCCGAACAGCCCGGGCTGAGAGTCCTTCGATGCGGTCGCGCCGAGATGCGTCGTGTCGTAGGCGAGCGAAGTTCGTCTTTGAACGCCGACGACTCATGGTCGATCGCCGCCTCGCAGCACGCGGATCTGCAGAATGCTCAGTCCGATGACGACGATCGCCATGACCGACGCGATCGCCGCGGCGTAACTGAAGTGAGAAGAACGAGAAGGCCTGCTGGTAGGCGTACGTGAGGAGCGTGCTGCGTCGAACCGTAGGGCCCGCCACTGGTCAAGATGAAGACCTGGGTGAAGACCTGACTCGCGCCGATCACCAGGAGGACGAGCACGAACACGATCGTCGGGCGAATGTTTGGAATCACCACGTGGCGCCATACGCGGGACTCCTTCGCGCCGTCGACGCGGCTCGCCTCGACGAGGTCGCGAGGTACGCCGTCGAGCGCGGCGAGGAACATGATGAAGGACCAGCCCACGCCCTTCCAGATGCTGACGATCCAGATGACGGCGTTCCCTGTCCAAGTCTGGGCCAACCAGTCGATGTGCACGGTGTGGCCGGCGAAGAGCGAGAGCACGGCGTTCGCGACGCCGCCCTGGTCGGCGAAGATGTACGCGAAAATGTACGACACGACGACCCACGACGTGATGACGGGGATGAAGATCAAGGCGCGCCAGCAGCCCTCGCCCGGGCAGGCGATCGGTCAGCAACGCCGCCGCGAAGAGGCCGAGACCCATCTGGATCGGCACCGTGATGACCAGGAAGAGCAGCGTGTTCCACGCGGCAGTACGAATCGCGGGGTCATGGAAAATACGCGCGTAGTTGGACCAACCGACGAAGGGATTCGCGACGCCGGGAAAGATGTGCCAGTTGTAGAAGCTGATGTCGAACTGGCGATAGATCGGATAGGCGATGAAGAGCACGTACAGGAACGCGGCCGGCGCCAGCAACAGATACGGCGTGGCGACACGAGTCACGCGTCGGCCACGACGTGAAGCAGCGCCCGGCGGAGTCTCCGCCGGGCGCTGATCGAGTACTGCTGAAGCCACTAACTACCCGCGAGGGCGGTGTTCCCCTCCTGCGCCGCAGTCTGAGACCGGCGGCGACGGTAACGGTGCCGGCCAGGATCTGCTGCAGTTCGTTCGACCAGTCGTGTCGAGCTGGCTGTAACCCGGGCTGTTCGCCCGGATCCGTGCCGTCAGCAACTGCTTGGCGAACACCGCGTAGTACGGCGTGTCCTTGACTTCCTGAGCCGAGTCCGTCTTGATCGCCGACATGTCACCCTGCTTGGCCATCGCCAGCTGCGCGAACGGCGAGTCCAGGAACTCAGCGAACTTCTCGGCGTCAGCGATGTGGTGTCCGTCCTTGGCGACGACGGTGTCCTCACCGCCGACGGTCGAGACCGACCCGCCAGCGCCGCTCGGGAACGGCGCGATGCCGTAGGACGGCACCGGGCTCGAACCGGCGTACGTCGGCACGGCCCACGGTCCGTCGATGTACATCGCGTACTCGCCCTTCGGGAATCCGGACTCACCCGAGACCGCGCTGGCGCCACCTTGGAAGTCACTGCCGATGTCGCCAGCCTTCAACAGGTTGACGAGCGTCGTCACCGGCGGTGATCGTTGCGGTGCTGTCCATGTAGCCCGTCGCCTGCGTGTACTTGGCGTTGGTGAACGATCCACCCATGCTCCAAACATAGGGCGCCGTGTTCCAGATGTCGGTTCCGTCGACGCCCAAGTCCGTACTGCTGCTTGGCCGGCACGGTCAGCGTGGCCGCGTCGGCGAACAACTGGTTGATGCGTCGTCGGCGGACCGGAGATGCCTGCCGCGGCGAAGTCCGCCTTGTTCCAATACAGCGCCTGAGTGTTGGTGTCGTCCGGGAAGGCGTAGTACTTGCCGCCTCACCTCAGTCGTCGCCAGCGGCCCGGGCAGCGTGTTCTTGCTTGATCGCGGCGAATGCCTTCAGCTTCGCGACGTTCTCAATGATGCCCTCCTGGGCCAGTTGCGCGACCCACGCGATGTCCGAGCGCATCACGTCGGGCGGGTCGCCGGCCGCGGATGTCGCGATGAACTTGTTCAACAGGTCCGCGTACGGGTAGATCACCGAGTGGACCTTGATCCCGGGGTTCAACTTTTCGAATCGCGGGATGATGACATTGGCGAACGTCGACGCTTCCTTGTCCGCCGTGTTGTAGGTGCTCCAGAACTGCAGCGTCACCGTCTTTTGTTTCGTCGCGGCTGACGCGCCGTTGGTGCTGAGCCCAACGATTGCGCCACTGCCGATGAGAGCGAGGCTCGCGACGAAGAGTGGCACTCTCGATGCGATCTTTTCTCCCATTTACATGCTTGCTACTCATGAGAATTATCTCCTATTTCGTTGTTGATTAGGCCATTTGGCCCTTGTTCAGATGTCTGTCGTAAATCTCTTGGACCCCATGGCCGAGGTCCTACTGCTCTTC
>CAWHVY010000012.1:0-79987 GCA_963832925.1 uncultured Acidimicrobiaceae bacterium
GATTCCTTCGCCACGTCACAGCGCACGCCGATCACCGTCGCACCGTGCGAACGCAGCTCCTTCACTTCGTGCTCGAGTGGACCTTCTTCGATGTCACCGAGCACAAGGTTGGCGCCAGCCTTGGAGAACTGGATGGCCGTGGCGAGGCCGATACCGCTGGCTCCTCCGGTGATAACGGCGGTCTTACCTTTTAGTTCCATTCGTCGTCCTCGATTGTCTAGGTCTCGGAATGACGATAGACCCTTGCTCACAGGGGAGGAGGGCGGACTCCAACCTCCAGGTCAACGCCACGAGCACGACGTGGAGTGTCAGAAGCCGCTAGGCAAACCCGCCGAACAGACCTCGGGCCTGGAGTGACTGCCAGAACTCCGGTTCATACACGTGCTCAGGATCCTCGCGCACCATTTGATCGAGGATCACCGCGTCTTCCCCGACGAGGATCCGCCACTTGTTCTGACGCACGCGGTCGAGGATTATCTCGGCAGCGGCGGCGGCGCTGAGCGGTGCGAGGTCGCGAAACGCCTCGCCGAACATCGCGACGCCCTTGCGCAGGTCCTCGTCGGAGACCTCGTCGACCGGCGTGCCCTGAAGGGCGAGTTGACGACGCACCTTCGTGAGATCCTCCTCGCTCATCGTGTCCGGCTCCACGCCGTGAACGATGCCCGAGTTGATGATGATCGAGGTTCCGATGTGGCCCGGCATGACGACCGACACGCGCACGTGCGGGGCGTTCAGCGCGAGGTCGGTGATGAGTGCCTCGCTGAAGCCCCGCACGGCGAACTTCGCCGCGCTGTAGGCGGTGTGGGGACGATTGGGACCAACCGACGCGAAGAGGCCGTTGATGCTGCTGGTGTTGACGATGTGGCCTTCGTCGGCGGCAACGAGCATCGCGAGGAATGTCCGACAGCCGAGATAGACGCCGCCCCAGTCGATCGCGAAGGTCCGCTCCCACGCGTCGCGGTCGTCGTCGACGAAACTCCCCGCACCCGCGATACCGGCGTTGTTGAAGAGCAGGTTGATCGAGGTCGTCGAATGCGCACTCGCCACCTCGTCGCGAAACGCGAGTAGTTGACTTTCGTCGGCCACGTCGGCGACGAATGTCGTCACGCGAGTACCGCTCGGCGCGGTCTCGAGCGCGAGCGACTTCGTCTCTTCGAGGTTCGTCGCCGAGACGTCACAGGTCGACACGTGACAGCCCACTTTCGCGAGCTGTCGCACGAGCTCTCGTCCCATCCCCGTGCCGCCGCCGGTGACGACGGCGATGCGCCCTTCGAGCTTCTCCATGGTTCCCCCTCAATGTTCGCCATCCTAGAAGTGAACGTCGCGTGCGCGAAGGTCCTCGAACGCCTGCGCGCACCAGCGATGACCCTCTAGCCTCAGGCGATGACCGAAGTCGTGGATGAACTCGCGAGTCGACTCTGGCCTGGACGGGTGCACTCGATCGAGATACTCTCCCACGGCATCACCAACTCGAACTACGTGGTCGATCTCGGTGATGAGCGTGTCGTCGTGCGCGTTCCCGGCAACGACACCCACCTGCTCGGGATCGACCGAACGAACGAGGTCGTGGCGGGTGGGCTCGCGGCGTCGATTGGCGTCGGCCCCGAGGTGCTCGCGACCGATGCGTCGACCGGCTGCATCGTCTTTCGCTTCATCGACGGACGGCCCGTCAGCACCGATGAACTCGCCGCCGAACCGATGCTCGACCACTTCGTGGAGGCCCTTCGCCTCGTGCATCACGCCGGCACGACCCCAACGATCTGGAACCCCTACGACGTCATCCGCGACCACCGCGAGGTCGCGACCGCTCGTGGCGTCGCGGCGCCCTTCGACACGGTCTTGGCGTTCGAGGTGCTCGCCCGCATTGAGATCGCGCGACCATTTCGCCCGACGGTGCTCGGTCACAACGATCTCTTGAACGCCAACTTCCTCTTCGACGGTCGACTGCGCATCGTCGACTGGGAGTACGCGGGCATGTCCGATCCGTTCTTCGATCTCGCCAACGTCTCGGTCAACAACGGATTCTCGGTCGACGCGGAGACCGCGCTGTTGCGTCATTACCTCGGTGCGTTGAGCGATCCCGTGCTCGCCACACTGCACCTGATGAAGATCGTGTCCGAACTTCGCGAGGCGATGTGGGGCGTCGTGCAGATGGCGATCTCCTCACTCGACGTCGACTTCACCACGTACGCGACCAATCGGGGGGAGCACGCCATCGCCCTCGCGCACCAGAGCGACCTTGACCACCAGTTGCGACTCGCCGCGCGCTACAGCAGCGCGACGAGCTAAGCGCGCACCTTCGCGCTCTCGGCGTCGAACAGCGGCTCAGCCCTGACGTCGGCACCGACGTCGCGACCGAATATCCCGACGCTGACGCGCGTGCCCGGCACGACGAGTTCGGCCGGCAGGTACGCGTAGGCGATCGATGACGCGACGGTGTAGCCGTAGCCGCCGCTGGTAACGCGCCCGAGCGCACGCCCGCCGTAGCGCACCGGTTCTGAACCGAGCACGACGGACTTCGGTTCGTCGAGCACCAAGCAGGCCAGTCGGCGGGTGGGTTCTCCGGCGGCTTCGAGGGCGTCACGACCGATGAACGAGCCCTTCTTCATCTTCACCGCGAAGCCGAGCCCGGCCTCGAAGGGTGAGTCGGTCGTGGTGACGTCACTCCCCCAGACGCGATAGCCCTTCTCCAGGCGCAGCGATTCGATGGCGCGATAGCCACCAGGCACCAGGCGATGCGGCGCGCCGGCCGCCATGAGCGAGTCCCAGAGTCGAACGCCGTACTCGCTCGGACAGTAGAGCTCCCAGCCGAGTTCGCCGACGAACGTGACGCGCACCGCGAGGCACGGCACCGCGCCCACGTTGATCTCCTGAGCGCTCATGTAGCCGAACGCCTCGTGCGACAGGTCGGACTCCGTGAGGGGCTGCAGGATGTCGCGCGCGCGGGGTCCCCAGAGCGCGAAGCACGCGTACTTCGACGTGACGTCGTCGACGGCGACGGAGTCGTCGTCGAGGTGTTGACGGATCCACGCGCCGTCGTGATTCCCGAAGGCCGTGCCCGTGACGAGACGAAAGCGCTCCTCGGCGAGTCGTGTCACCGTGAGGTCGCACTCGACGCCGCCGCGCGGATTGAGCAGTTGGGTGTACGTGACGGCACCGACGCGTCGCGCGACGCTGTTCGCACAGAGGCGTTCCAAGAACGCCGCCGCGCCGGGACCGGTGACGTCGAGCTTGGAGAACGAACTCTCGTCGAAGAGGGCCGCGTGCTCGCGACAGGCTCGGTGCTCGGCGCCGATCGCCGGCGACCACAACATGCCGGCCCAGCCGTCGGGGCGGGTCGACTCGTCGCCCGCCGCGGCGTTCGATTCGTACCAATTGACACGCTCCCACCCGGACTTCTCACCGAAGGCGGCGCCGAGATCTCGGTGGCGCGCGTTGACGGCCGAGACCTTGAGTGGCCGCCCGGACTGGCGCTCGTGACCGGGGTACTTCACGTCGTAGTACGTCGCGTAGATCTCGTCGGTGCGGATGAGCGTGTAGTCACGACTGCGGTACTGCGGGCCGAAGCGTCGTGAGTCGAGCGCCCACGCGTCGAGACTCGGCTGGCCCTCGATGATCCACTCGGCCATCAACTTGCCCATGCCGCCCGAGCCGGCGATGCCGTGCGCACAGAAGCCGGCCGCGACCCAGAAGCCCGCGACCGCGCTCTCGCCGAGGATGAACTCGCCGTCGGGCGTGAAGGCCTCGGGACCATTGATCAGCGTCACGATCTCGGCGTCGGCCAGTTCCGGCACGCGCGAGATGGCGGCCTCGAAGAGCGGCGCGAAGCGGTCCCAGTCCGGCTCGAGCAGACGCGAGTTGAAGGCGCTCGCGATCCCGCCAAGTCCCCAGACCGACGGGTTGCGCTCGTAGCCGCCCATCACCAGCCCGCCGCTCTCGGCGCGGAAGTAGACGAGCCGCGCGGGGTCGCGCAGTGTCGGCATGTCGCGCGAGAGTCCGGTCGGCTTCGTGATCGCGTACTGGTGCGCCATCGCGACGAGCGGCACGTGCACGCCGGCGAGTTGACCGATCTCGTGGGCGTAGATGCCGCCGGCGTTGACCACGTACTCGCACTCGATGGTCCCCTGATCGGTCTCGACGGCGCGCACACGATTGTTCTCGATGGTCACGCCGGTCACGCGCGTGTTCGTAAGGATCGTCGCGCCACGTTGTCGAGCACCGCGCGCGAGCGCGAGTGTCAACTGACTCGGGTCGACGTAGCCGTCCGAGGGCAAGAACGCCGCGCCGAGGACGCCATCGGTCGACATCGGCGGGAACATCGACTGTGCGTCGTCAGCCGCGATGAGGTGCAGCGGCAGACCGAACGTCTCGGCCCACGCGGCCTGACGCTCGAGTTCTTCCATGTGCTCCTTGGAGGACGCGAGTCGGAGCGATCCGACCTCGCGCCAGCCCGTGTCGAGGTCCACTTCCTCGCCCAGTGTTCGGTACAACTCGACCGAGTTCATCATCATCTGGGTGAGCGACAGGGAGTTGCGAAGTTGGCCGACCAGTCCGGCCGAGTGGAACGTGGAGCCACTGGTCAACTCGGATCGTTCGACGAGTGCCACGTCGCTCCAACCGAGGCGAGCGAGCCAGTAGAGGATCGAACATCCTCCAATTCCTCCACCGATGACGACCACGCGCGCTCTGTCGATCATGGTGTCCCCCCGGTTACATCACTGGCTAAACTGTCTATACCAAAAACAGTTGGCGTAGCAAGTGAAGGCGCCCGTTACTGTGTTTTTGAGAGGAGTCACTGTGCCACCGAACTCCAAATGGCCACCGAAGATCTCGCGTTCCAAGGGGATGCTGCACACGCAAATTGCGAACGCGGTCGCATCATCGATCACGCTCGGACACTTTCGAACCGGCGACCGTCTCCCTCCGGAGCGCGAGCTCGCCAAAGAGTTCGGCGTCAATCGACTGACCGTGCGCCAGGCCCTCGCCGAGCTGCAACTGCGCAAACTCATCCATCGCCGCACCGGGCGAAACGGCGGCACCTTCATCGCCGAGCCCGTGATCGAATACGACCTGACGACCTTCGCCGGTTTCTCCGAACAGGCGCGTCGTCTCGGTCACGTCGCCGGTGCGAGGGTGCTGCGCACCGAGCGCGTCGAGGCCGACGCGGCGACCGCCGAGGCACTGCAGTTGGCCGAAGGCGAGGAGGTCTTCGAGATCGACCGGTTGCGCTTTGCCAACGACCTGCCGGTGCTGCTCGAGCACTCGAGTTTCCCGGCCGATCGATTCGCCGGTCTGTTGAGCGAGCCGCTACACGGTTCGATCTACGAACTCCTCGAGCGTCGCTACGACGCTCGACCCGTGCGCGCCGTGGAACGCATCACCCCGATCGCCGCGAACGCGCGCACCGCACGCCTGCTCGACGTCACCCGGGGTACGCCGCTCCTACGCGTCGAGCGCGAGGCATTCGACGCGAACGGCGTCCCCGTCGAGAGCGCGTGCGACATCTTGCGCGCCGACCGCAGCCGCACGTTGGTGTGGTCCTTTGAGCTCCCGCAGAAGTAGGTACCAGTGCTGACTAGACCTCGTCGGACGGCAGTGACTCCGCGGGGATGACCACCGGACCGGTTTCGGCTGGCCGGATGATCTCGACCTTGGGCTTTCGCACTTCAGCGAGGAAGTAGTACAGCACGCCGACGAGCAAGATGATGCCGAGCACGGTGTAGAGGATGGGCACCTTGTTCAGTTCGCCGATGCCGGTGCTCAGCGCGCCACCCGTCTGATTGGGTGTCGGGTTGCTCGCCGCGCGGGGCCATGCGAAGTTGACCAGCATCGAACCTCCCCACACCAGGGCGAGGATGTTGACGGGTATCCCCCACTTACCCAGCGAGAACGGCGTCTTCTCCCTCGGCCAGCCCTTGAGACGTGCACGCAGTATCGCCAGGTTGCCGAGGAAGTAACTGAGGTAGATCATTCCCGTCGCGGCGATCGCGACGATGCCGGCGCCCGCGTACTTGAACAGCGGAATAGCCGCCAAGATCGCCACCACGATGCACGAGAAGATCGGCGTGTGCAGGTTGGGGTGGACCCTCGACAACGCCGCCGACCCGGGCAGACGGTTGTCGCGCGACATCCCGAAGCACAGGCGGATCGTCGCGGTCATGATGCTGAGGCAGCACACCAAGATCGCTGCCGACACGACGGCGAGATAGATGATCGCCCAGGGCTTTGAGAAGTTCGACTCGATGATCGTCGCGGGCGTCCAGGATTGGGCGATCGCGGTCTTGAGGTTCGGGATCGCCATCAGGATCGCCACGAGGAAGATGCCGCCAATGACGAAAGCGCCGCCGATCGACGTGAGGACCGCCTTGGGTGCCGCGCGCCGCGGGTCGTTGGTCTCTTCGGCGAGCGTCGACGCGGTATCAAATCCATAGATCACGAAGAGGCTCATGAACATTGCGAGGAAGAAGGAACCGAATCCCACGTGCAGACCGCCGGAGTTCGTAACGATGGCGATCGACTGGTGGCGGTGGACGATCAGCATCACGACCGCGAACACCACGAGTCCCACGATTTCGAAGAACACGCCGGTGTTGTTGACGACGGCGACGACCTTCACGCTGTAGATATTGAGCACGGTGATTACGACCAGGGTTATGACGGCAACCCAAATCTGATCGTCCAGCGCGACGGCGTCCAGGTGCCAGCCCATGAGATTGACCATCGGCAAGATCGTGAGCGGCAAGGTCACCACGACGGCGGTGACGGTGAGGACGCCGGCGAAGATGTAGATCCAACCCGTGAACCACGCGTACGGTCGCCCGGCGAGATACTTCGTCCACTGGAACACCGAACCCGCGATGGGGAAATGGCTGGAGACCTCGGCGAAGTTGAGCGCCACCAGCATCTGGCCCGCCGCGACGATGGGCCAACTCCAGATGAACACGCCACCCAGCGTGGTGAGTCCGAGCGCGAAGAGGGTGAAGATGCCGGTCGACGGCGAGATATAGCTGAACGCCGCGGCGAAGGAACTGAAGAAGCCGAGCGTTCGATGCAGTTCTTGCTTGTAGCCGAAGTTGGCGAGGTCGTTCTGGTCGGTTTGACCCGTACCTAGGCCCGCAGTTTCGGTCTCATCCATATCTATCCCCCCCGATAGCCCGAGCGCGATTGCCCAGTGAGCGGAAAATTATCAGATGGACGCGATATTGTCTATACCCTTTTCCACGGGTCGCGACGGCCAACGAGTCGTTCGAGTGGGACGAACATCGCTCCCCAGCTCGTATCGAGTCAGGACAGTTTGAGTTCTTGGCGATAGACGCGCGCCGGTCCTTGACTGACGACGGTCGCCGCCAACGCCTTGAACGCGAGCGAGACTTCGCTGTCGGGATCATGCACGACGATCGGTTCCCCGACGTCGCCACCCTCGCGGAGTTTGGTGTCCAACGGAATCTGGCCGAGCAACGCGATGCCCAGTTCCTGAGCGAGTCGCGCACCACCGCCGGAGCCGAAGATCTCGTAGCGCTTCGCGTCATCGCCGGTGAACCAACTCATGTTCTCGATCACGCCGCGCACACTGAGCTTCAATTTGCGCGCGGCGTACGCCGAACGCTGCGCGACGCGTTGGGCGGCGGCCTGCGGCGTCGTCACGACGTACATCTCGATGCGCGGCAATACTTCCGAAAGTGTCAGCGCCACGTCGCCCGTGCCGGGCGGCATGTCGATCAGCAAGTAGTCCGGCTCGTCCCACCACGCCTCAGAGACGAGTTGCTGGATCGCCTTGTGCAACATCGGCCCACGCCAGATGACGGGCTGTTCGTCCGGGACGAAGTAGCCCATCGACACGCAACGCACGCCGTGGGCCAGGGTCGGAATGACGGTGTCGCCGAGCACGATCGGATCGTTGACGGCCCCCAGCATCTTCGGCAATGAAAAGCCGTAGACGTCGGCGTCGAGGACCCCGACGTCGAGCCCACGTTGGGCCAGGGCGATCGCGAGATTGACCGTCACCGAGGACTTGCCCACTCCCCCCTTGCCCGAGGAGATACCCAGGATGCGCGTCTTGGAGAGTTTGTCGAGGAACTTGGGCGGCGCGTCGCCATGCGCGTGCTCACCCGGACCGGGATCACCGGCCATCGCGCCACGCAAGAAGTTGCGCAGTCCCAGCAGTTCTTCTTCGTTCATCGGTCGCACCACGACGGTCGCATCGGGCACGATCTGCTTGATCGACGTCTCGAGCAACGCGACGTTGGGCCAGGAACTCACGGGGAGTACGAGTTCGACGCGCAGCGATCCCTCGCTCTCGATCACATCGCCGAGAAATCCCAACTCCCCCAGTGTGCGCACCAGTTGTGGCTCAACTATGGCGCTGAGCACGGGTTCATACTGGCTGTTGGATGTCACGGATTTCCTTTGTGAGGGCCTTCAGAGGTTACCGGCGGAAAACACCGGTGCGGTCCTAGACTTTCTTCGTGCCTAATGCCATCAACGAGAACGAACTCGATCCGGCGCTCTTCACGGCCAACGTGACGAGTTTGACGCACTCCTTTGGCGACAACACCCGTCGAAAGATCTACCTCTACCTGCGCGAGAATCCCGGCGCGACGGCCACCGAACTGTCGCGTCACTGCCAGGTGCACGCCAACGTCGTGCGCCACCACCTCGAACGACTCACCGAGTCGGGCTACGTCACCTTCGACAACGTCCGCAAGACGACCGTCGGCCGTCCGGCCAAGGGTTATCGCGTCGTCGACGCGGGCCAGGTCATGAACGGATCGGTGCGTCGCGACGCGTTGCTGGTCGCCCTCTTGGAGATGGCGCTCGAGCGCCTCGGCCCCGAGGCCGCCGAATCGATGTCCCACGACGTTGGTGTCGAATACGGGCGCACACTCGCGGGCACGGTCGGTGCCGGTGACTCCAGTCCGAGCCTCAAGGCCGCGATGGAGTCGATCGCGGGCATCTTGACCGCGCACGGTTTTGCCGCCCGCGCCGAGGAGCACGACCTCGAACAGTCCGTCGTCTCGGACAACTGCCCCTTCGGCACCGCGGCCCAGCACCACCCGGTCTTATGTGCCGTCGACCGCGGACTCATCTCCGGCATGCTCGACGGCCTCGGGGCCGAGCGCCGCACCGTCACCTTGACCTCACGCGCGCGGGGCGACGACGCCTGTCGCGTCACCGCCTGACGTTCCCGACGTACCGCTTCAGCGTCAGCAGGTCGTGCGCGGCGAGATCGAGAGCGTATCGATGGGGACGTTCACCGTGTGGTGAAAACCTTCGAACGTGAACTCCACCGGCACCGAGTTGTAGACCGTCTCGCCACTCGCGGCTGACTTGGGGACGCACTGCTGGGTCCAGTGCAGCACCACCTGTAACTGACCCTTGCTCGCCAAGGTCGTCGGTGTGAACACCGGGCCACCCTTGAAGCCGTAGGCGCCGACCTTGGTCGAGGTTGAGTCGAAGAACGCCTGCACGTGTGTGTTGCCCGACGGGTTCGGTGGCGCCAGCACCTTGTCGATGGTGACCGGGAAGCGCTGGTCGTTGTTCAATGTGACGATGACTTCGACACGGAACGATCCGCTGGGCTCGGTCCAGTTCACCGAGTTCGTTCCGTAGGGATGGTTGATCGCGAGCGATCCGTCCGAGGACATGATCTGGGATCCGTACTCGCCGTTCAACGTCTGGGAGAGCGGCTGGTAGTGACTGGCCGCGACGTAGACCGCGACGCCGATGGCGACGATGGCGATGAGCACTGAGACCACCACGATGGGCCAGCGTCGCCGCGTCGTCGGCTCCTCGTACTCATCGCTCATCCACGCGTCGCTGTCGACCAGCGGATGATCGATCGGATGTTCGTCCACAGCCCTCCAGTACTCGTCCGTATTCGCGCTTTGAGAATCGTAGCGATGAATCAAGAGTCGAAGTTCCGGCTCAGCGCTTGGCGAGGATCGAGTTCACGCGCTGGGTCGTGGCCAACAGTTGCGGCACGAGCTCTTCGCGAAGTTCCTTCAGATTCGTCCGGCCGACCGGCGTCGAGATATTGATGGCGGCGACGGTGCGACCGGTCGAATCGCGAATCGGCGCCGCGACCGCACGAAGACCGATCTCGAGTTCCTGGTCGTTGAGGGACCAGCCTCGCCTCGCCACTTTCTCCAACTCCGCCAAGATGTCGCTTTCGCGGTGCAGCGTGAACTTCGTGAGCGCCACGAGCGGCGTGCGACTCAAGTAGCGCTTCTGTTCGGCGACCGGCATCGCGGCCAGCAACACCCGTCCGACCGCCGTGCAGTAGGCCGGTAGTCGACTGCCGACCGAGAGCGAGAGCGTCATGATGCGCGACGCCGCGACACGACTCACGAAGACGATGTCCGACCCGTCGAGCACCGATACCGATACCGATTCGCGGACTTTGTCACTCAAGTCCTGGATGAACGGCTCGACGATGTCGCGAAAGGGCAGCGAGGTGAGGAAGGAGTAGCCGATGTCGAGGATGCGCGGTTGCAGGAAGAACTCGCGGCCGTCGACTCCGACGTAGCCAAGGGTCTCCAACGTGAAGAGCAGTCGGCGACACGAGGCGCGACTGTAGCCGGTACGGCGCGACACCTCGCTCAAGGATTGACGGGGACACTCCTCATTGAACGAACGGATCACGTCGAGTCCGCGCTCGAGGGACTGCACGAACATGCGATTGCTTTCTTCCACTGCACCTCACAACTCGACGGGCCACCACGGGGAGTGCATGTTCGCACATCGAACGAACATGGTCAATTGTGCCCCTGTAGGTCTTCTCAGACTGCCCTCACGCGGCCCGCGCCACGAAGGTCCGTCGAACTCAGGAGGGAATCTTGATACCGAGTTTCGACAGGAAGGGACGCGCAATCGCCAGCTGTCCGATCGATGGCTTCAGCTTCAAGAACTCCTCGAACTCCGTCTTCGCCACTCGTTGATTGCCCGGCGTCGAGTCCGCGACGATCGCGAAATAGAGGCGCGGCGCGCTCTGGCGCGGCGCCACGGCGATCGCCTTTTCCAACTCGCGTATGCCAACCTCCACGACCGAGGCCTTCTTCGCGGCGCTTCCCGCCGTGAAGTCGAGCCACCCGCTTTGGGTCAGCGCGGTGACGTTCTTCGGATCCAGCGTGAGGACCTTCGCGTAGGCGTTCAACGCGGTGACGTCCTGATTGTTCGACACGTCGACCTCGGCCTGCGTGAGAAGGCGGTCGATGAGCTGCGTCGTCGTGAGATCGATGCCGCCGTCGCCGGAGTTGCCGGCTTGGCGCGGTGACGTCGCCGAGAACAGCGTGTAGACCAGGACGACCGCAAAGCACACCACCGCGACCACCAACCACCGTTTTCGTCGAGTGCGGCGCCGAGCCTGCGTGGCGTCGACGCTGACCATGAGCGCACCGAGTTCGTTGCGTGCCTTCTCCAGTGCGAGTGCCTCGCGGCGTTCGATGTCGTCGAACTGATCGACGGAGAGTTCGCCGGCGTCACGTTCGCGCGCCGCGTCACGTAGCGACGCCTCGCGCAGCCGAATCTCATCGCGCAGCTGCGCAGCGTCGCGGTTCATCGCCGCCTCGCCAACCGGATACCCGCCACGAGCAATGCCACGAGCGCCGCCAGCGGCACCAGCCAGAGCACCAACCCGAGCCCGGAGGTCGACGGACTCAGCAGGATCGACGTGCCGTAGGTCGCCTCGAGCGACGTCAAGATCTTCGTATCGGACTGTCCTTCGTGGACTCGCCGTGCGATGTCGTCGCGCACGGCGATCGACGATGTCGCGTTGCTCTCGGCCACCGACAGGTCATCGCACGCCGGGCACTTCACGATCGACTCCAGATGAGCAATTCGCCCCTGCGTCGAGGCGGTACTCGGCGCCTCGACGAGCACGACGACGAGCACGCAGACGAACGCGAGGCACCAGAGACGGAACGACTTCACGTACGTCACGACGCGACCTTGGCGACGACGGCCGCGAGCTGCCTCACGTTGGTCGCGCCGAGCAGCGTGGCCGCGATCCGGCCTTGACGATCGATCACGTAGGTCGTCGGAGGCGAGATGACGCCGTAGCGATTGGCGATCGTGCCGCCGGGGTCGATCACCGAGGGATAGAGCGAGCCGTAGTGCTCGGCGAACGCGGTCGCGGAGGACACCGTGTCATTGAAGACGACACCGACCACCACGACACCGTCGTTGCGAACGCTCCAGGCGTAGGTCGAGAGTTTCGGCGCCTCTTGGATGCACGGCCCGCACCACGACGCCCAGAAGTTCACGACCACGATCTTCCCGCGCTCGTTCTTCAATGAGAACGTGCCGCCGCCGAGCTCTTTGCCGCTGAGCGCCGGCGCGAACTTCCCGAGCAGCGGACTCGGCGCGTCGGTCGCCGTACTCACCGGTTTGCGCGTCGCGAGGAACGCGGAGAACGCGATGACGATCGCCAGGATCGCCACCGAGACGATGGTCACGGTGCGCTTCACGACTCCACGTCCTCACCCTGTCGGCGACGCACGAAGGAGAGTGCCGAGCCAACGCCGAGCAGGAGTCCACCGATCCACAGCCACGCGAGGAGCGGCTCGACCGTGACGCCGAGCACGACCGAACCGGCCGGCAGATTCCCTTCGACCTGAGCCCCTGACGCCGCGCCGTTGCCGCCCACCGCGTCAAAGGTGATGTAGACGTCGCGCGCGAGGCTCGAATCGATTGCCGGCGTGCCGACCGGCTGCACGCTTCGACCGTTATAGGTCGTGATCGCCGGCAGCAACGCGTGATGGTTCACGTCGACGCGCAGTTGCGTCGCGCGCTCCAGTGTGTCTTTCACTGTATGAAATCCGTGGAACGAGATGTACTGTCCGGCGACGACCGTGCTCTGGCCGGTCGCGAGCGTCACCTCGTTGCGCGTCGTATACGAGGTCGAGGTGACGATCGCGAGCGCCATCACGACCACGCCGAGGTGCACGACCATGCCGCCGGCGCTCGGCCCGCGCAGCGCCTCATACCACCGTTGGTGCCGGCGCTTGGCCGCCACGAAGGCACCACGCAGCGTTCGAACCGCGGCCCCCGCCGCGGCCGTCGCCAGGAAATAGGCCAACAGCACCATCGGACGACGCACGCCGGCGATGATCAGCGCCACGACGACCAACAGCGACGTCCACGCGCTCACGCGCAGTCGCGTCCACAGCACTGACGTGTCCAGCGTGCGCCATCCCACCAATGGCGCGAGCGACATGAGGACCAAGACGACGATGCTCATCGGGACCGCCACGGTCGCGAAGTACGGCGTGCCGACCGTGACCTGTCCCCCGTTGACCGCCTCGTAGAGCAGGGGGAAGACGGTGCCCAACAACACGACGACGGCGAAGCCGACGAAGAGCACGTTGTTGGCGATGAACAGTCCCTCTTTGGAGAACGGATGATCGACACCGACCGGCGAACGAAGGCGGTCGCCCCGCCACGCCAGCAGACCCACGCCGAGCGCGACGGTGACGAAGAAGAATCCGATCAGGAGCGGTCCGAGCGTGCTCGAGGAGAACGCGTGGACGCTCTGGAGGACGCCCGAACGCGTGAAGAAGGTCCCGAGGATCGTCAGTGAGAACGTGGCGATGGCCAGCGAGAGGTTCCAGACGCGAAAGAGTCCGCGGCGGTCCTGGACGATCACCGAGTGGATGTAGGCCGTCGCCGTGAGCCACGGCAACAACGCCGCGTTCTCGACGGGGTCCCAGCCCCAGAAGCCGCCCCAGCCGAGCACCTGGTAGCTCCACCACGCGCCCAGCACGATGCCGACGGAGAGCACGCCCCAGGCGAGCACGGTCCAGCGACGCTGCTCGAGCGGCCAGCGGTCGTGCACCCGACCGGTGATGAGCATCGCGATCGCGAAGGCGAACGGCACCGTGAAACCGACGAAGCCCATGTAGAGCAACGGCGGATGGATCGCGACGAGTGGATTGTCCTGCAACAATGCGTTCGGACCGGCGCCCTGGAGGACCTTCGCCGCGTTATGGATGAACGGGTCGGCGGGACCGCACATCAGCCCCACGAAGAAAGCGCTGACGGCGAAGAGCACGACGCTCGCCCACGACACGACCGCGTCGTCGCTGCGCCGTCGGTAGTAGTGCAGGACGACGACGATGATCGCGCAGAGCAGCAACGACCAGAGGAGAAGCGAACCCTCGAGCGCCGACCACATCCCGGTGATGGAGTACAGCAGCGGTGTGAAGGTCGCGTTGTTCTCCGACACGTAGGCCAATGAGAAGTTGTGCGTGATGAGTGCGAACTGCATGACCCCCACGGCGCCCACGATGCCGGCGAGTGACACCCACGCCCAGCGGAGCGACCGCGAGGGGCGCTTCGTGCGCAGCGCGATCACCTGGTGGAAGAGACCGGCCAGCGTCGCGAGGAAGGCGACGTAGAGCGCCGCGCGCCCGAGCCACGTGAGGGTCATCGCACGCTGCCGTTAGGCGCCTTCACGCGATTGCGATGTTGGGCGATGTACGTCGAGGTGTGCTTCACCAGAATCTGCGTGCCGTCGAAGGTCGTCGAGTGACTCGTTGTGAAGTGACCCGCCACGACGACCGGGATGTCAGCCTGGAAGAGTTGCGGCGGCGTGCCGCGACTGATGACGTAGACCTCCTTGGTGCCCGATCCCGTGATCCAGAACGAGGCGCCGCTCGACGTGCGAGTGATCGTGTGCGGCTTGACGACGCCCTCGAGCCTGATGGTCGTCGTGCCGATCTTGGCGCGGTTCGCGAAGACCTGGTCGACGGTGTCGAAGTAGTTGAGCGAGTGCAGCAGTCCCTGGCTGAGGAGCGCCACGATCGCGAGAACGAGTATTACGAGCACACCGATCGATCGACGGCGACTGGAGTGCTTCGTCGTGGGTGGGGCGACCGGCGTGAGGTCGAGGTTCGTCTCAGTCAAGATGTCGCCCTCGCCACCAGATCGACAGCGCGTACAGCGCGAGCCCCCCAAAGGCAAAGGAATAACCGGCGGTGACGTAGTCCATCAGTGGACACCTTCCGCGCGACGCCGCTCGAGGGCGACCTCGAGTGTCTCGGTCGTCGAGCTCTCGCGCTTCACCTCGAGGCGGTAGCGCGCGCGAAGGAGCCACGCGTAGGCCAGCGAGAACGCGATGAAACTGAGCAGCAACGTCCAGAGCATGCTGCCGTGGACCTTGAATTGACGGTTCGGTCCGAGCAGCGTCGCCCCCTGGTGCAAGGTGTGCCACCACTGGACCGAGAAGTGGTCGATGGGCACGTTGATCGCCGCGATGATCGCGAAGACCGCGCTGCGACGCGCGCGTAGTTCGAAGTCGTCATTGGCACGGCGAAGCGCCAGGTAGCCCACGGCCAAGACGCCGAGGATCGCCGTCGAGGTGAGTCGCGCGTCCCAGGCCCACCACACGCCCCAGGCCGGCCGGCCCCAGATGGACCCGGTGATGAGCGTCAAGGCAATGAAGACCAGGCTCACTTCCATGGCGCAGTGCGCGACCCGGTCCATCACGACCGAACGCGTGCGACGCCATAGATACAGCGCGCTGGCGATGGTCGCGGTGCCGAAGGAGAGGTAGAGCGCCACCGTCGCGATGGCCGGGTGCACGTAGAGGAGGCGCGCCAGGTTGCCCTGGACCTTGTCGGGCGGCGTCACCCAGATGCCCAACCAGATGGTGAGGGCCATCGTGACGATCGTGGCCGGTCCTAGTAGTCGTTGGGTGAGCTGTTTCATCACGATTCCTCGAGAACACCGTAAAGCAGAATGCCGAGGGCTAGGTATACGGCCAGGGCGACGACCGAGATGACCCACCACTGCAGCAGGGCGCCGCCGTGCAGAGCCGAGTTGAACGACCGTTCGCCGGCGATCAACAACGGCGCGAAGGCCGGCAGGCTGAGCACGGGCAGCAGCGTCGCGGCGGCGTTCCCGCCGCTCGTAAGGGCCCCGTAGAGCGTTCCCGCGCCCGCGATGGCTCCCAGGGTGACGAGGATGCTGGGCGTCGCCACCAGCGTCGCGTGAAGGGCCGTATGCAGCACCAGCACACTGCCCGCGAGCAGGACAATCGCCGTCAGCCAGAGCTCGACCGCGAGGGCCGCGGCCTTGCCCAGAAAGACCCCGGCCGGGTCAAGTCCCAGCGTCGCGACCGAGGCCCGGGTGCCGCCGGTCGCCTCGATGGCGTGGCTGCGGTTGATCATGAGGAGCGCCACGAGCACGATGACCAGATAGAACAGTCCCGGCGCGGCCGAGGAGTGGCCGGCCTGGTTGGGACCGAGCGCCAGACCGCTCAAGAGCAACGCCATGACGCCGAAGGGCACGACCTGCCACAGCAGTACGCGACTGCGCCGCTCGATGCGTAGATCCTTCCCCGCGACCAGCAGCGCGACGCGGATCACGTCGCGCCGACGATCCGGCCGCCGGCCATGGTCAGGGTCCGAGGGTGCAGCTGCGCGCTGCGCAACGGGTCGTGCGCGCTCACGACGACGGTGGCGCCGCGTTCGACGACGTCGCCCAGTAGCGCGTCGAAGAAGTCGCGCCCCTCGTCGTCCAGTGAGGCGTAGGGCTCATCGAGGAGCCACAGTTCGGGGCGTCGCAGCAGCAGCCACGCGAGTCCGAGGCGACGGCGCTGCCCGGCCGAGAGCTGCTTGGCCGCGGTGTCGCGGCGACCGAGGAGTTCGACACGCTCGAGCACCGTCGTCAGGTCGTCGATGGGGCGTTCGAGGGCCTTGGCGGCGAAGGTCAGGTTCTCAGCGACCGTGAGGTCGCCATAGAAGGAGCCTTCGTGGCCGAGCCAGCCCACGCGTCGACGCACGTGGCGCCGATCGACCGTCGCCAAGTTCAGACCGAGGACCGAGCCCTCCCCCGCGCTGAGGCCGATCAGCCCCGCGAGGAGCCGCAAGAGACTCGTCTTGCCCGCACCGTTGGCACCGACGAGGACCGTCAAGGACGACGGGCGCAGCTCCAGATCGACACCACTGAGCAGCGGAAAGCCGCCCGACATCGAGACGGCGCCGCGAAGTGTGGCCGACGATCCCTCGGGCGCGCTCACGCGACTACCGGGCCAGGGCGTCGATGTCCGCGGCCACCATCATTTCGATCAAACCGTAGAAGTCGACTTCGCACTTCCACTCCAACTGCGTGTGCGCCTTCGCGGCGTCGCCGACCAACAAGTCCACCTCGGCGGGCCGGATGAACTTGGGATCGACGACCACGTGGTCCTCGTAGTTGAGACCGGCCGCGTTGAAGGCCACTTCGCACAGTTCGCGAACCGAGTGCGACTGACCGGTCGCGACCACGAAGTCATCGGGCGTCTCGAGTTGCAGCATCGACCACATGGCGCGCACGTAGTCCGCGGCGTAGCCCCAGTCGCGGTGCGCGTCCAGGTTGCCGAGGTGCAGCGACGTCGCCAGACCGGACTTGATGCGCGCCACACCGTTCGTGACCTTTCGCGTGACGAACTCGAGCCCGCGTCGCGGCGACTCGTGGTTGAACAAGATCCCCGACGAGGCGTGGAGCCCGTAGCTCTCGCGGTAGTTGACGGTGATCCAGTGGCCGTACATCTTGGCGACGCCGTAGGGGCTTCGCGGGTAGAACGGCGTGTCCTCATTTTGCGGAACGCTTCGCACCCGACCGAACATCTCTGAAGAGCTCGCTTGGTAGAAGCGGATCTCGGGGTCCACGATGCGAATGGCGTCGAGCATCCGGGTGACGCCGAGCGCGGTGACCTCACCGGTCAATACCGGCTGGGTCCAGGAGGTCTGGACGAAGCTCTGGGCGGCCAGGTTGTAGACCTCGGACGGCCGAAAGTCGCGCAGCACGTTGATCAGTGAGACCTCATCGACGAGGTCACCCGAGACCAGCGTGAGCTGGTCCTGTATGTGGCTGATCCGCTCGATCGTGAGGGTGGAGCTGCGTCGTATGAGGCCGATCACCTCGTAGCCCTTGGCGAGCAGCAATTCGGCGAGGTACGAGCCGTCCTGGCCGGTGATTCCGGTAATAAGCGCTCGTTTGGCCACCGACGGTCCTCCAGAAGAGGTGCCGACCAACGGTCCGCACCGAAAGAACACCTTACTATGAGGTCAATTCTTCGCTTCGACGCCGTGCCTAGCCTTGGTCGATGGCCCGAATCGTCCTCGTCAGTTTTCGACTCGGCGGCACCGATGGCGTGGCCATCGAATCGGCCAAATGGGAAGCGGCCCTCACGAAACTCGGCCACCGCGTGCGAACCGTCGCCGGCGCCGGTGACGCCGATGTCATCATCCCGAGCCTGGCGATCGACGCGACGACGCCGGCCTCGGAGCACGACGTGCGAGTCGCGCTCGGCGACGCCGATCTCGTCATCGTGGAGAACCTCGCCTCGCTGCCGCTGAACCGTGACGCGCGCGACACGCTCTATCGCGTGCTGGAGGGCCGTCGCGCGCTCTTCCACCATCACGACCTGCCGTGGCAGCGGCCGCACCTGGCGAGCGTGGAAGGTCCTCGCGACGCTCCCCTGTGGCACCACGTGACCATCAACGAACTCTCGCGACAAGAACTCCTCGAGCGCGGCATCGACGCCGTGACCATCATGAACTCCTTTGACTGTGAGCCGCCGAGAGGTCGGCGCGACGCGACGCGCGTGAACCTGGGACTCGACAAGGAGCGACTCGTCGTGATGCCCTCGCGGGCACTCCCGCGCAAGAACATCGACGGCGCGATCGGACTCTGCGAAGCGCTGGACGCGGTCTTCTGGCTCCTGGGTCCGGCCGAAGACGGCTACGAGGCGACCTTGGACGCGCTCCTCACGGCGACGGACGTCGAGGTCCGACGAGGCCTGCCCGACGGTTACGACATCCACGACGCCTACGCGGCGAGTGACCTCGTCGTGATGCCCTCGACGTGGGAGGGCTTCGGCAATCCCGTCCTCGAGTCGGTGACGCACCGGCGTCCGCTCGCGTTGTATCCCTATCCGGTCGCCTGTGAGATCATCGACTTCGGTTTCCGATTCTTCGATCTCGGCGACGTCGCGGCGATCACATCGTTTCTCGAACAGCCGGACTACGACCTCTACGCGCACAACCTCTCGATCGCGTTGGAGCACTTCAACCTGGCCGCGCTCCCGAGCCGTCTCGGCGAACTTCTCGAATCTATGGGCGTGCGATGACGCCAACTAGCCTCTAGCCATATGGTGATCCAGGACGATCGACCCCAGCACGCCGAACGCCGAGAGCAGTTGCTCAGCGTGGCCAAATCGCTCTTCGCCGAACGGGGATTCCAATCGACGACCATGGACGACATCGCGCGCGAGGCCGGCTTCACGAAGCCGATCCTCTACCAGTACTTCGACTCCAAGACCGACCTCTACCAAGAGATCGTGGCCCAACTCGCCGAGACGTTGCTGGGGTCGCTGAAGGTCGCGGTCGGCGCCGCCGAGACGCCGCGTGAGAGGATCGAGGTCGCCTTCCGGGTGTACTTCGAGATGGTCGTCAGCGAGACCGACGCCTTTCGCATCCTCTTCATCCACTCGCACGAGGGTGACACCGCGAAGGAATTGCGCGCGCTCGAGTTGGGTCTCATCTCGTTCATGTTCCCGTTCTTCGACCCCTCGATGAGTGAGGACCACCGACGACAGCTGGCCGGCGGCGTCGTGGGCATCGCCGAGGGCGCGGCCATCGTGTGGCTCGAGCAACAGGAGTCAAAGGGTTGGCCGACGCCCGCTGACGGGGCGGCCGAGCGTCTCGCGGCGCGCAGCGCCACGCTCGCGTGGGGCGGACTTCGCACGGTCCACCAGGATTAGTCGTCGCGCTGATCGCTGACGATCGACGCGAAGACCTTGGCCAAGTTCCAGAGTTGACGCGCACACGCGTCGTACGTCGCCTGGTCGCCGCCGGCCGGATCGACCACGTCGAACTCGGCCGAGGGAGGATGCGCACTCGCTGCACGCAGCTGTTCGTTCAACGAGCCCCTCGCCGCGAACCGATCGAACAGTGCGAGCTGCACGGCCTTGTCGGCGTTCGACGCGTGCGTCGCGCGCACGAAACGAACGTTGTCGGCTTCGGCCGCGAGGATCACGTCGGACCACTCGCAGTCATCATGAGTGAGTTGATGGCTGCGGTGCGCACCGTAGCGGTGATCGCCCAGTTCTTCGATCCTTATCAGCGCGTCGCGCGTGCGACCACTCATCGCTGAGCCCTCGGTCACGTGCGTGCCCGCCGTGCGAATACGCCAGTCTTCGCCCGAGGTCGCCGCGAGCGTCGTCAGCATGTATCCGAGCATCACGGATCGAGCAACGTTCCCCGTGCAAAGGGTGACGATATTCACTACGACTCGACAGGTGCGAGCCACGACTCATTGAGGAGGGTCATGCCAGTCCTTCTCGTCGTGATAGAGCGGTAGGCCCTGCGCCTGACGAGCGAACGGCGCGACGTTGGCGTTGTCCAGCGACCGTCGGTAGAGGTCGGTCCCGCGGTACAGGACCGGCGCCTGATTGGTGCTCCGAGCGCGCCGCCTGCTGCGGATCCGAAAGTAGGCGGCCACGACGAGCAGGATGAGGACGATGTATCCGAAGTCATTGTCCATGTCACTCGCCCCAGTGGCGGGTGCGACATCCACTTCGCGCGTGTCGCACCTCAAGAACTCCACTCGCTGGAGCGAACCACATCGCGTTCGATCGACCACATGACGTTGAAGCGTAGTCAGAACGATCGTGACGAATCAGCGGCAGATCCCGAGACCGAAGGCTAGTGAACGACGACCACGACCCGTCGGTTGACGGCGGCCTTCGTATTCGCCACGGCGAACTTGCTCGCGCCCTTGCCGACCCACTCGATGGTGACGTTCGTCACGCCCATCGCGGCGAGCCGCGACAGCAGATAACGCGCGGCGGCTCGGGATCGACGAACGCCTAACGAATCGTTGCCCGACTTCGTACCGGTCGAACTCGCGTAGCCAACGAAGGTGACGTGGTGGTAGTGATCGGCTTTGATGGCTGCCGCGGCCTGATTGAGGAGTCGCATCATGGACGTCGTCAGTTTCGCCGAATTATTGACGAAGGGAACGAGGATGAGCGAGAGCCCCGTCGCTTCCGGCGACTGTCCCTTGGCGGTAAAGGCCGAGACCTTGAAGTCATACGTCGTGCCGGGCGTGAGGCCATTGACCACGCAACTCAAGGCTCCCGTCGTCGTGCAGGACATGCCACCGGGTGAGACGACGACCTTGTAGCCAATGATCGGGCTGCCGCCGTCGTTCGCTGGTGGCTGCCACGTCACCGTCGTCGAGGTGCCGCTTTGCGAGGTCGTCGTGGTCACGTCGATCGGAGGACTGAGTTGGCTGTGTGTGACGGTGATCGTCTGGGTCACCGGCCCGCCGGGAGCGTACTGCGCGTCGCCGGCCTGGGTCGCGGTGATCGTGCAGGTGCCGACGCCGACGAACGTGACGACGCCTCCACTGATGGTGCAGACCGAGGAGGGACCGGCTACCAAGACCACTGGTTCACCGCTTGCTGCGGACGTCAATGCTGGGGTGTAGGTCGTGCCCACCGCCCCGGGCGCGGGCGGCGTCGACGTGAAGGCCAACGCCTGGGTCAGCTTCGAAATCGTCTCCGTCGAGCCGTTGTTCGAACTCGCGGTATTCGATGTCTGTGATCCGTTGAAGTTCGAGTCGCCGCCGTAGACGGCGTTGAAGGTATAGGTGCCCGACGTTGTCTCGGTGATCTGGCACGACGCGGTGCCGTTGATACCCACGGTGGCCACGCACGTGTGGCCGTCACCATCGGAGATCGTGACGCTGCCCGTGGGCGATCCCGTGCCGGACGTCGGCGCCACGTGCACCGTGATGGTGGTCGGCTGGCCGACGGTGTCGCCCGAGAGCCCGGTGATGGTCGTCGTCGTGTCGGTCAGCGACACGGCCGGGTTGCTCAGCGTCTCACTCGAGCCGTTGTTCGAACTCGACGTGTTCGACGTCTGGGATCCGTTGAAGTTCGAGTCACCGCCGTAGACGGCGTTGAAGGTGTAGAGGCCCGGCGTGGTCTCGGTGATCTGGCACGACGCGGTGCCGCTACTCAGAGTGGCCACGCACGTGTCGCCGTCGCCGTCAGAGATGGTGATGCTGCCCGTGGGGGATCCCGGACCCGAGACGGGCGCCACGGCCACCGACACGGTGATGGGCTGACCCAACGTGTCACCCACGAGCGAGGTGATCGTCGTCGTGGTGTCGGTCAACGCTGCGTTGCTCACCAACTCGCCCGATCCGTTGTTCGAACTGTCGGTGTTGACGGTCTGGGACTGCTCGAAACTCGAGTCACCGCCGTAGACGGCGTTGAAGGTATAGAAGCCGGGAGCGGTCTCGGTGATGTCACACGAGCCTTCGCCGTTCACGTCCAGCGGGGTCACACACGAGTGACCGTCGCCGTCAGAGATGGTGACGCTGCCCGTGGGAGTTCCCGGTCCTGCGACAGGCGCCACGAGTACCGAAATCACGATCGGCAGGCCCACGGTGTCGCCCGCGAGGCTCGTCACCGACGTGGTCGTCGCCTCTTGGTTCGTCGTGATTTCATCAACGCCCCCATAGAGAGCGCCACTCACCGAGCCGGTCGCCTCGAGTTCGGCGTAGTAGGTCTGACCCGGCGTCAAGGAACTGAGGTCCAGTGACTCCGGCGTCGAGCCGCCCACCGTCGTCCCGGCGGTTGCCGCCACGGTCGTGCCGGCGCAGTTGCCCGAGGTGAAGTACGTCGTCGAGTAGCAGAACTCGACGTTGCTGACGTTCTCGCCACCGGCCGACACCACACCGTTCAGCGTGGCCGTCGTCGTCCCGATCGGGTTCGCCCCGGTGGTGATGACCTGGGCGGTGGTCTCGGTCGCGAAGCTCGTGAGGCCGCCATCGAGGGCGCCGCTCACTGAACCAGTCGCTTCGAGCGTGAAGTAGTACAACTGACTCGGGTTGAGTGAACTGATGTCCGCTGACTCCGAGGTCACGCCGTTCACCGTGGCCCCGGGGGTCGCCGCAATGATCGTGCCGGCGCAGTTGCCCGCAGTGAAGAACGTCGTCGAGTAACAGAACTCGACGTTGGTCATGGTCTCGCCGCCGGGCGTGACCGTTCCATTCAGCGTGGCCGTCGTGACCCCCACGGGGTTCGCGCCGGTCGTCTGGACGAGCGCAGTGTTGCCCGTCGTGAAGTTGACGACGCCGCCGTAGATCACGCCGCTCACCGAACCGGTCGCCTCGAGTTCGACGAAGTAGGTGAGGTCCGGAGTGAGTGAGGTCAAATCGAGTGACTCGGGAGTCACGCCGTTGACCGTCGTGCCGGCGATGGCCGCTTGCGTCGTGCCAACGCAGTTACCGGTCAAGAAGACGCTGGTCGAGTAGCAGAACTCGACGTTGCTCACAGTCTCGCCGCCGGCGCTGAGTGATCCGTTCAGGGTGGCTGAATCGACGCCGACCGGATTCGCCGCCGTCGAGGTGAGGACCGCCGTGTTGCCCGTCGTGAAGTTGACCACGCCGCCATAGAGCGCACCGCTCGTCGTGCCGGTTGCCTCGAGTTCGGCGTAGTAGGTCTGGCCCGGGGTCAGCGAACTGAGGTTCGACGACTCGGGTGTGACGCCGTTGACCGTCGTCCCCGGCGTGGCCGCCACGGTCGTGCCGGTGCAGGTGCCCGTCGTGAAGGCGGTCGTCGAGTAACAGAACTGAGCGTTGTGCACAGTCTCGCCGCCGGCGTTGACCGAACCGTTGAGGGTGGCCGACTCGACGCCGACAGGATTCGCCGCCGAGGACGTGACGGCGGCTGCGTTGGCAGTCGTGAAGCTCACGACGCCACCGTCGAGAGCCCCGCTCACCGAACCGGTCGCCTCCAGTTCGGCGTAGTAGGTCTGACCAGGACTGAGAGAACCCAAGGCGAGTGACTCGGGCGTCACGCCGCTCACGGTGGTGCCGGGCGTCGCCGCCACGGTCGTGCCGGTGCAGTTGCCTGTCGTGAAGGCGGTGGTCGAATAACAGAACTCGACGCCGCTCACGACTTCGCCGTTCGCCGTGACCGTCCCGTTCAAAGTGGCCGATTCGACGCCGACGGGATTCGCGGCGCTCGACGTGATGACCGCGGGCACGACCGCTTGCGATGCCGTCATGAACGACAGCACCGATCCGTACGTCGTGCCCGCACTGTTGTTCCCGATGGCCTGGAAGTAGTAGGTGGTGCCGGCCGAGAGTCCGGAGGCTGCGTACGTGACCCCGGCGCCGGACGCCGACGACGAGGTCGGGCTCCCGGTCGTGGCGGCGTCGGGACCGGACGCGAGGCAGCTGCCCAAAGCGCCGGCGGTCGTGGTGCTCGACAGCGAGTAGCAGAACGTCACGGACGTCGCGGCACCGTTGGCCGTGATGGAACTGTTCAAGGTGGCCGTGGTCTCGGTCGTCGACGACGCTGCCGACGTGGTGACGGTCGGTACGGCGGCGCCAGTCGTGACCGAGATGACGCTGCCGTAGTTGGTGCCGGTGCCGTTGGTCGCGACGGCCTGGAAGTAATACGTCGTACCGGGCGACAAACTACCGATCGACGTCGAAAGCGTGTAGGACTGCGTCGTCGACGATGACAGTGCGGGCGACGGCGCCGCGGTGACGGTTGTGCCAGAGAGCGCGCCCGAGGTCGTGGTCGGCGACGTCGAGTAGATGAACTGCGTCGAAGAGATTGCTGAACCGTTCGCGCCAGCCGTGCCGTTCAACGTGATCGACGAACTGGTGACCGAGGTCGCGGCGCTCGTCGTGACCGTCGGTGCGAAGGCACTGCCCGCGCTGACGCACGCGGCGCCGTCTAGTGGCTGCGAGGTTGCCGTCGCGAGATAGGTCATGATGTTGCCCGCGGCGCCACCGCTCAACGTGGTGCCGGGTGATGGGAAGGCGGTGGCGATGTGCGCCGCCGTAATCTCATAGAACTTGTTGCTCGTGTAGTCGAAGAAGAAGACGTCACCGCCAGCGTCGGACATCGCCGCCGCCATGATGTCGCTCGTCCCCGGCGCGTTGGTCGCGGAGGACGCCGTGACTTCGACGATCTTCGCGGCCCCGGTGAACGTGGATGAGGTCCACGAAGCCGAGTTGGAATTGTTCGTGATGGTACTGACCGGGATCGAGATCTGATAGAGCTTGTTGCCGTACATGCCGTAGCCGACGTAGTACGAACCTTGGGTGTTCATCGCAATGTCGTACACGCTGCTCATCGTCGCGCTGCCGTTGGAGGTGGGCGCCGTCAGCGGCTCCGAGGCGCGCGTCGGACTCGTCACGTCATCGATGTCGAGGTTGTTCGACGTCCCCGTCAACATGAACGAGCTATTGGGGATGAAGTCACCGCTCTGATAAGACACGTTCGTGTACGCCGTCGAGCTGATCTCGTGCTCGGCACCGTTCGGGTCGAGCTCGTAGAGATCGCCGCCGGTCGACCAGCCGTAGATGAGGTTGTCTTGATCGTCGTAGCCGACGCCATCCAGCTTCGACGACGTCGTGCCGATCGCAGTGAAGGCGTTCGTGGAGGCGTTGTAGGAGTTCAGTCCGGTGCTGGTCGTGAAGTAGATCGTGCTCGTGCACGAGTACGACCCGCCCGACGGCGGCATGAAGTCGACCAGGGCGCTCCACGTCGTCGTGCCACCTTGGGTGGCGTACGCCGCGAAGTAGTAATCGGTGTTCGACGTCAGCGACGTGATGTTGGCACTGAGTGAGATGGGGATCGAGACCGACGACGAACCGGTCGAGGACGTCGCACTCGTGGTACCCGCCGGACACGACGAGCCGCTCAACGTGAACGTGCTCGTGGCGTAGCAGAAGCCGAAGGTCGTGGTCACGCCTTCAGGGTTGACGACGGAGTTCAGCGTGGCTGACGTCGCAGCTAGGTTCGACGCGTAGGTCTGATCACCGCTGAAGACTGGTGTGGTCGTGGCTGACGCGACGCCCGAAAGTCCCACCAATGAGCCCAGCATCAGCACCAGGCTGAGGGGAAGGGCCGCCGCCACTCCGATCCAGCGTGGGCGTTGGGAGGGACCGGTCCTGGGGTGCGATAAATTATCGATTTATCCACCTTACGAATATTTTGTACCGATTCCGGGTATTTGCATATAAATTGTTGCGCCATCAACGAGTTGTGCAAATCCGGAAGATGTCGCACAAAATTGCAGTCAAACTAGTCATCGTGAGCTTCACGGTACCGGCCTGACTGGGCCGAAATGCCTTATTTCCCTTACGAATAGCGAGGGTACCCCCCCATTGACGTGGCAGTTCGTGGTCCCCCGTTATCGGTCGTGAATCCCGGAAGTGGCGTCAATAATGATGAGTCGCACGTGAACCAAGGAGCAACGAACGTGTGACTTTTCCATTTGATCTGCCGCCCGAGGTCGCTCAAGCAATAATGAGTTGGATCTTGGAAGTCCCCTCAAAGGAGGGGTGACTTGCACATTCTCCGACTGGCGGATCGAGAATTGGAAACGCGGGGTCGACTTCGAGGGACTGGGTTGCAACAGAACAGTTAAGAACGAACTACTCCAAGGCAACGACCGCAATTGACACGAGAAGGCCGTTCGTGTCCACAGGCAGTTGGGCACCTTGGCGCGCAGGCGGGTCATCATGAAACCATGAGTCCCAAACAGCATTCATGCCTGCAAAGTCCTCTGGATTGCGCAGGATGAATGTGGCACTCACGATCTTTTCCATTGAACTTCCCGCCGCCTCAAGAATCGCTTTTACGTTCGTCAAGCTTTGGTGTGTCTGCTCGCCGATTGTCGGTCCTGCAAGTTGTCCCGTGTTTGGATCTAGGCCGGACTGGCCGGATACGAAGATGAGACCTGCCCCTTTCACTGCCTGGCTGAAAAATGGGGACACCGGCGCATCGGCGGTCATTACTTTGTCTTTCATCAACTCATCTCCTGATAGGTCCTTGGCCAATGGTGACCGAACGGTCCCTAAGTGCACGGACCAATGAGTACATTTTTGCATCGATGGAGGATGGGTCTCAATGGGCCGACTCACACAATCTCCGGCTGGCGACTTCTGAAATGGATCTGAGAGCCTTACGAGCGTTGGTCTGCGTCAACTTTCGAATGGGAAGTGACTTAGTCTCTCACGCTTCGACTTGGACAAGAGGAGGTTGAGTGACTCGTCAACCCTGATAACTCGAACACACTTCGCTAGTAGCAGTTGTTCTGTGAGGTTGGCCAGCTTCCAACTTCCAATTACTCGTCCGTAAGCAAGATCCTTCCCGACAACGAAGAATGACTTTTCATTGAACAACACATACTGAATTTCCTCATATGTCCGATTCCAATTCTCGTCCCATGGAAAATTCGTCTTAAGACTGATTCCAATGTCATCTATTGCGAAGACCACAAAAGGCCACGAACACTGTTGAAACCGGAAACCAGTCGACGCCCAAACTGAACGAACTTTCCAAGTCTTGGTGGCCAAGCAGTCGTCAGAGGGGCTGCACGAGTCGCTACCCATGCCTCACCAAACGTTTATCTGTCACCTAACGACCTTACGTTCGCCAAACAAGTGGTGGACGATATTCGGAACATTGGCGGGCCGACGTCAACAATCTCCGACTGGCGGATCAGCCGGTGGAGGAATCATTAAAGCTATAAGTACTTTGCTTGAATGGCTCTGAAGTGTTCGGCTCGAAGTTGGTCTACGTATTCCGATCCGCCTTCAACTGCGAACTTTCGGGCTGTCGTCCGACCTTTGTCAGTTAGTTCGAGCCAGCAGATCTCACCGAGGTTGGGATTCCTCTCAAGCGCTTTCCACTCAGTAATGACGCGATCTGCGATTTCCTGGGCTTCGCCGATCCAGGGTCGTACCAGATCCCAATCTTCACTTTCATTGAGATCCAAGTCTCCAACGATCGCCAATCCATCGCGAATCAGGTCTCTGTAACAGTCTCGAATCACGGTAAGAAGTTCGGCATCGTCGGGTATGCCAATCCAAAATCTTGCTATTGAGACGGTCTCGGCAAGTTGGATTATGTCGTCGATGCCCTGGTACAAGATGACAAGACTTAGCCTCGGCAGCCGCCCTTCGATGCCAGTCGAGTGAATTACCTCGAAGTCCATTTTGCGAACTTAGTTCGAGGTCCTGATCCCTGTTTGACGGGCCGACTTACACAATCTCCGACTGGAGACTTGTTTCGTGGTCGTCTTAATGACGTTGTGAAGACAGTCCGGCGAAGGCATGAGAAACTTGGTTGTAGTTAGTTCGGACTGATTGAAAGCGAGACCCATGCCCGCAGGCGGCCCGGGGGACGACCCGGTGGCAGACATCCTGACCTGGAACCTGGAGGTATTCGGCAAAGAGCCCGATGATCTCATTCGCCAGATCTGGCAGCTTGGAGGTAGGCATGAGATCGAAGCAGAATCACTCAATCTTCGTGGCGCCGACCCTCGATACTTTCCCGAGGCAGACGTTGCTCTTCTCACGACACATCTCCGCGCCTTACGTGATCAACTTCGTGCCGAGGCGATTGAGCGCGGATGGGAGGTGTAGTCAACGGGCTGACCTACACAAACTCCGACTGGCAACTAAAGGCGTGGGGATCGGGGATGGCGAAGAGGGATTGTGAGGCCCGACGTGCACGAGTTCCGACTGGCGCATTACTCAGTGGACTTAGGAAATCCCTCCTCGTTGGGGACTTGCGCAGGAAATCGCGCTAATGGCTCGATTTACTGGACCCTCAGGATTATCTGCACGGTACGACCGCTCCTGTTCAAAGAAGTCGCCGATTTGAAAATGAGTGCCGTCGTTGAACTTGATAACCGGGAAGACCCTGTTCGTGACCTGAAATTTTTGGCTCGCTTCGACACTCGCCACTGACGATCGCGCGAACGTACGCGTGTGAATAATGTTTCTCACGATTATGTCGTCATCGGTGACTGAAATGTAGGCGCTCCGCCAAGCTCGGATTGCAATGAGGAGTCCAACTGCACCAAAAAGCGTTATGAATATCCCCGCTATTGCACTCGTGTGAAGTGTCGTGATTCCCGCCCGTATACACGTAATGCCAATGAAAACACCCGCAAAACATGGGAGCACCGTTACTTTCCGGTTTCTAATTACACAAGGCTCACTCAAAAGTGCATCTCCTGGGTCGATGTTGGCGTGTTATTAGCAGACAGAACCTGAAATGGTGCCCCTAGTCATTCGCCGATCTTGACACCAGATGGCCGTTCCCTGAAACAATCACTTTTCGCATTTCGAGTATCACCGCACATTGACGAAAGGATTTGGATGGTGGGTGCGCACCCTGTATCACAGCACTTGGTAACTGCAAATGCGAAGCCAGGTCACCAGGAGCACTGTGATTCGATTGAACTGAGTGAGTCGCAGATTGTGGGTGTCGGAGGCCCGTCGTGAACCCGCACGCGAAACGTGTAGAAGACCATCGATCGAGACCCGAAATACGTGAGGTCTCACCGTATCTGACGCTGCCCCCAAACGATCTTGCTGAGCCCATATCGACGGGCCGACGCACCGTCGCGATCTCCCCTCAGCGAATATGCACTCCAGAAATGGCGCGTGAGATGATCAATCGTTGGATCTCACTAGTTCCCTCAAAGATCGTGTAGATACTGGAGCGTCGCGCATTTATGCAGGTCAGAGCCACTTCCGCAGAATACCCGCCCCACAAACCACCAGTATCGACCCATTGCCGCCCATGGAGAGGCGATTCACTCCCGCGAGAGTGGGACGTCGAGTGCCCAGACGGCGACACCGAGACAACCTTAGAGGCATGCGGAACACAACCTCAGAAGAATTCCCCGCTGGTCCTCCCCAGGACCGTCTCTGGACCGAGAACGACTTGGCGCAGTTTCTCGGCTTCCGTTCAGTTGGCGAACTCATCAATCGCCACTCCGATTTCCCAGCATCGGTGCCCCTACGTTTGCAAGGCCGGCGCTGGCGTCCCTCCGATGTCGTGGCTTGGGTGGATCACCTGTGCGACGGCACTACTCCAACCCCAACGAGCGCAGATGACATTCCTGTTCTCGACATCACTTCACTTACCCAACTCTTAGAGGAGACAAACCATGTCACGACCCGCTAACCCATTCGGCGACCCAGTCGCAATCCGACGCAAGGGCGGTATCTACAAAGTCAGGTATTACCCGAACGGTGTCATTTCCAAGCCATCCGACCGGAAAGAATTCCCCGGCACCTACTCGTCGAAGGAGTCCGCCGAAATCGCCGCGGACTTGCTAAGAGCAAAATTGATTGAGCACCGAAACCGTTACCGCCCAAACGCCGACCGGGCCTTAGCGAGCCTCTCGGTCGTTGTGGCCGAATTCGTCGCAGCCAACCAGAAAGCGTGCGACTCCCAGGACCTACCCATCGGCACATTCCGGCGCATCACTTCCGACATGCGCGTATACGTTTCTCCATTTCTCATTTCCCGGGACGTTCGGGTACGAGACCTCCTTACGGGAACGGCCCAAACCATTTGCGATGGTATGACGGACGCGAAGAAGAGTGACGGCACATACAAGGTCGAGAACACGGTTTCCACGAGTCGGACCACGCTCAGAAAATTCGGCGCGTGGCTCGTTGCCGAGGGCTACCTCACCATTGACCCTTTCGCAGCCTTAGATGGAGAGAGCAAGGAGCGGACCGAAGAGCGCAAGCGCCGAGAGCGAAAAGTTGCCGTCGCTCAGACTAAAAATGCCAAGTATCGGTCGGATGACACCGCTGAGGCGGGCCTGGGCCTTAGTGATGTCCCAGGCCTCGCAACAGTTTCAGCCCTTGGCGACGCGATGTTTCGACGTGAATGTGGCAAGGCCACAGTTCCAAACAGCCGACTCCAGCCCCTTGATCCCCACGTCGCGCAACAGTTGGCAGCGATGCCCCTCTTTCAAACGGCAACGGGACTTCGCCACTGCGAGACTTTGGCGGTGCACACCAGCCGCATTGACCTCGACAATCTGACGATTGGCGTAGACCGTCAGCTGATTCGCAAGGCTGGTTGGCTCCCGGATCAAGAACCCCAACTTTCGCCACCGAAACACAACCGGAGCAGGTTGGCCCACGTATGGCCGATGTTCGCCCCACGACTGCAAGAACTCGTCGAATGGGCCGACGCCAACACCGGAGGATGGCTGTTCGCCCCACCGAGAGCGGACCGATGGTGGACCGATAACTGCGATGTCATGTGGGAGCGAGCAATCGACCTTCTGGCGGTCGAGCATGCAGCCGCTTCGAAGTGGCCAGGCGTAACGCAGCCGCCGCTATGGACATGGAAACCGCACTACACACGCCACGCATACGGCTCTTACAGTCTCGCTCCAAAAACGAGTGGCGGCCTTGGCTGGTCGATGACAATGGTCTCCAAGTCAATGGGACATGCGAACGAAGCAACAACTGAGAAGATTTATCGTCACGCCATCGGTGATGAGTTACTGACTGTCAAAACTTCGACAATCGAATGGCCTGGTCTTTGATACTGCGGACATGTTCGGCAAGGAGCCCCCATGCGGGGAGTCATGTTCAGTCAGGTATCCACGTGTCCTTCAGGGCCAACCGGTCAAGGCGTTCGAGAACGAAACCGAGCCAAGTGATCTGTTCGGAGATGTTCATGAAGATTGCGCCGACTCCTTCATGACCGGCTGTCAATTGGCCCCTCCTGTCGAATTCGATTGCTTCCGCGGGGCTCGCAAGAGCAGCGTCCAGTAGTTCGCGCGTGCTGGCTTGCAGTTCGGGAACCTCTTTCTGGATTCGCGCTGTGTCTTGAACTCGCTGGTACGAAGCGAAGCGTTCCCGTGCTCGCGTCAATCGGTCCCGCAACTCGGCACGTCGGTCCGGGGCGGGAGGTACTACAACGGGAACATCGGGTCGGTCCGGGGCGGGAGGTACTACAACGGGAGCACCGGGGATCGACTCGACCTTCTTGAAAAAGATTGCGACCGCAACAATGGCGATTCCTCCAAGCGCAACGAGCCACCACCACCAGTGTCCACTCAATAGAAGCGCGGCGCCGACGACGCAAGCGCCGACGCCGCCAACGATTATCCGCTCCGTGTGACCCATGCGAAGACACTATTGCCCCTGCTCGGATTCACCAACTTCGCTCTGAATCAGTTTGGTGACTGACGTCGTATCGAGCGCAGAAAGTTATACGCACGGTCAGCGATGTGCTTAGGCGTCACCCAGAACAGTCCCCAAACGACAACCAATAGCAGGAAGACGTCCCCGATGTGCACAACGGGAAGACCCGGAAAACTGTTCGCCCACGCGTAATACAAAAACACGTTGGACAGAATCGCAACCGTCAAGAGTTTTCCGCTGCGCTGCTTACGCGGTGGCGGAGTGGCGAAGTCGTCTTCAACCAAGCCTCTTGGATTAGCGCGGTGTCCCGCTGTGTACGTTGGCGACGGTTCGCTCGGTGAGTAGGTGGGAGGCGTCGCGGACCAGCCACGTGGCGTCCCCTCACCATCGAGGTACTGGTCATAGAGCCGCCTTTTGCCTGCATCGAGCAGAGTGTTTTTGGCTTCGTTTGCTTCGGCCATCAGCGCGACATTGGTGAGTCCGTCAGGTCTATCCGGGTGATACATCGCGGCGACCTTTCGATAAGCCGCCTTGACCTCGTCGGAACTGGGCGCAGGGGTACGCGCTATACCCAAGACCTCGTAGTAACTCAGAACCATCCAGCCACCTCCTCAGAGGTATTTGGACAAAGTATCGCTCCAGTGTGTGACAACATCCGCGATGTTCGGATTCAGATCGAGGCGGGCGTGGATGCACGTTAACGGACTATTTTCTCAGTGTACCCTCGACGCAAAGTGCACGACTGACGCCGAGAAAAAGAGGCTTTTCGGTTAGTCCTTCCACGCTTTTTTGAACGCTTCGAACCGTTCTTGAAACTCCGCAATCGGATGGAGTTGATTTGGGGCTTTGGTCAACTTGTAACTCGCGTTTGCCCCTTTTTCCATTGTCACTAAATGTCCCGCCTTACCTGTAGCGACATCGGCCTTAGTCCACAAATTGAAGCGGATGGCATCCGGCGAAATCCCCAGACAGAGGAGGGCATCGTATGTCCGGTGGTATCTGACGTGATTGAATTGGAACTTATTTGATACATCAGCAGTGGCAGTCTTCAGTTCGAACGTGATGCCTTCCAAGCTGATGTCCCACGGGCTCTGCTTCGAACGCTTGCCTCCAACGTTGATTGGAAAGACGCTCTCTATCTGCAATGCCTCTGCCAGAGCCTCGATGAAATCTTGGCCAACACTGCCAACTTTTGTATTCGAGACTCTCTTGATTTGCTCGAAAGGGGCACCGACCCACTTTTTCGAATCCCAGTGCTTACCGATGGCATCGAGAAGCAGTGCCTGCTCGTCAATCATCGACCAAACCCAAATCGGTCAATGCGCGACGTATGTGATACATACTGATGTGGTGACAGTTGTGCGCAGCGAGATTGCTGTAGTTGTGCCAGTCAACATTATTGAGGATGCTGGTCACTCGCCTCTTGTCGCGCTTGATGACGATCCCGTAACCACACACATAGCGAACTTCAGAAAAGTTACGTACAAGATTCGGAGCATCTTTAAAAAACGTGCGTTGGAGAAAGTAGTCCGCTTCCGCCATTCGTGTTTGACCGCACAGGCGCTCTTTTCGCTCGTCCACCGTAAAGAGATCAATCCACGAATCGCAAGTGGGCGCGTCGGGCGTGGTGACTTCGCCACTCTTCCAAATCTGCCACAGAGCGTTGATCTTCACAGGGCGGTCGTTACCGTCAACAAATGACCCGGTTGGCAGCGTCTCTTGATGAACAAGGTGCATCCCTTGTACCCGCGGTTTCGGACTGCCCTTTCCGTCGCTTTGGAAGGCCATCGGCAGAATGAATCCCACGTAATCTGCGAACGTTGCGGCGTGATTCAAAAATTCAAGTGCGAGCCACGCTCGATAGCCGAACGGCGGATTGCCGATGACGACAATCGGAAGGTCGGTGGGTTCGGGCTCCCATGACAAGAAGTCAGCGCAGATGGTGTCATCTGTTTGCGGCATTACATCTAAGCCGATGCGAAGACTTGGCGGCATCAAATTGAGAAAAGCCCCCCGACCCGCTGATGGTTCGAGGTACGCCACCGACCTCAGACCGACCCCCTCCGAGCGCAGATAGGCGATCATGTTCTTGTAGCACTTCTTCGCCACACTTGGGACAGTGAAGAACTGATCGAGAGGAACACTTTCAATGCTGACCCACGAAGGGATCAGCGGATTTTGCACCCACGCCTCGTTCCGAATCCTGATGGCCTCGCTATCTAAGTCCCCTTCGACGCGCAACACCACAATGCTCTCCCTCACGTTGTTAGTTACTAAATCTAGAACCGATGTTGTACTCATTCGGCGATGCGATCAACTCGACCACCGAGGGCTAACTATTAGGCGTGGCGCTTGCGATACTCCAAAGCCACGAAGAAGCCGATGGCGGCGAATCCGAGTGTGATGCCAAGTTCTATCTTCTGTTCATGTGTCATGGATGGTGACCATAGAGGTGACGTGTGACGCGGCCTTCCGAGCGGGTCTTTCAAGGTGTGTCCGTCAAGTCACACGGTGACGAACAAACTGTCTGCGTCTGAACCGTTCGATGTCGCGCTGAGCCGCGAAGTCCCAGTCCTCGACCTCGTCCAACGTGTATCCGACAGGAGGGATCGTCCACGGCGGGCCAGAGCACCGATACACGCGAACGGGTTCCAGTGAGGAACCCCCAACTCGAACGAGGGCAAGACCGGGAGGCTCCGTCGGCAGGTCTGCCGCCTGACTTTGCCCCGCGCCAAGTATGGCCTCGGAGGCTGCGCGATCCCCAACCGTTGAGTGGGCTATCCGCACTGGCAAGTTACCTCGGGTCGAGGTACGCACGGCCCCCACCGTCCCGACCGGTTTTTGAGTCGTGACTATGAGGCCCAAGGCGGCACTTCGACCCTGCGCTGCGAGGCGTTCGAGGTTGTCTCCGATACTCACAGGTTTCACAGGCAGGCTCGCCCATTCTTCAACTACCAGTGTCACAGGTGTGTAGTTAGGACCTCGGTAGCGATGACGCCGCTCCATCAGTGTGACAAGCCGGGCCAATAACTCGTCGCAGCCTCGTGGGTCCAACAACGGATCTACCACCGGGTGACCGAAAACACTCGACCACGGAAGCAGTGTCTCTCCCGCTTTGCAGTCGAGTCCCACGAGACAAACTCGCGCAGCAGCAAGACCGGCTATGAGAACGCCGACGGTGTTGGACTTTCCTCCGCCCGTGGTCCCACTGACCAGAACGTGCGAAGACCCACGTTCGATGCTCCAAAGTTTGAGGCCGACCGGATCGCCGGTTTTGCCGTGAAGGCCGAGCGGGATGCTACGGGCGCTCTGACCCCACCGCGCTGGTTCAGGTGTCGGAAGGTCGCCTGCCACAAGTGGTCCGGTCTCAACCAACAGAACGTGAATGGTCGGCCGGTATTGGTCGGCACCCAGTGGAACCACCCGGCGACCCAGCGCCCAAGACAACGCATCTGCTCCACTGTCTCCGAGCAGTTCAGCTACTTGTCGCGTGCGGCTCTCAACAGTGAGTGTCGCGGCCAGGCCATCGGGCCGCTCCACAATGTTCAAGAGTCGTGCGCTGCGAGTGTCTATACCGAGCCGTTGGAATGCCGCCCGCCAGCGGTAACGCATGGCCACGTGGCGCCCGAGGGTTCGCATGTCCGCCATTGGCTTAGGACGCCTTCGGACGGGAAGACTCAACACCGTCAGCGTTGAGGCTTATGCCGCTCGACGTTCCCATTGACCACGACCGAGCACGAAGACCGCGGAAGCGAATCTCGACACCCTGTTCAAACTTCGGTGCAACATTGTTGGGAACGGTGATGTTGTCGCCCTCCGGAGTTTTCGATGCAGGCGATAGCACAACCACCGGCACCTTCCAAAGAGGGATGTTGCTATCTTGCGCAACTCGCTGGGTCTTGTCTTGCGCAAGTGCCGGCTCTACTTCTCCAAAGTGGATGAAAGTCAGCGCCGAAGTATCTATCGGGATGGTTCGCATGGGATGGGTTTCCTTACTGTCTGAGACCGACCACGGTGGTCGGCATGCGTTACAGTGCGCGCGGTACGAAAACACGCAAGTAGCCCCCTACGGAAGGACCCGCGGCGGGTATTCACCGGCAAGCCAGGCCGCAAGGCGAGCCGCAAGTTGCGGAGCATTTTCAATGCCAACCCACAAACCATCGGATCGCCTCGAAAACTTCCGCCGACGGCCCCCGCTACGACGAACCATCAAGTCGGCGAGCACCCGGCGAAGTTGAATGAACTCCGCCTCGCTGATGCCCACGCCAATCTCAATTCGGGGAATGCCCCACACTCCCCAGAAGCGCCCGAGACCTGGCCACTCGGTCGGCGCCAGGTGTTGCTCCTCCTTCGATTTACCCGCCGTATAGCCAGCGAAGTAGCCGATCAGACGCCCGGGAGTCGAGCCATCCGCTTCGAGAACTTGCGTTCCGGCCCGTAGGTGGCGCTCATCTCCCGAGCCGATGACCTCCCACCACGCCTTCGAGACCCACTCTCGCGCGGTCGTGAGATTCGTTGGTGTTGGTATTGCCTTCGATGGGTCGAGGGTTGGCAACGTCGCCAGGATGTGAAAGTGCGGAGCCATCCGCTGATTCGGCGGGCATTTTTTTCGTGGTTGAAACTCCAACTTCCAGACAGCGGGGAAAACTCCCCATCTCCGCTGCCACCTTCGGCGGAAATTGTTCAGTTGGTCCTTGGCCTCTCGACCCGACGGACAGAGCGGACGCCAGTCGCCCGGGTACGTCAGCGTGACAAACACTGGGATACCGGTGACGGCTGCAAGATCGAGGGTCCCCAGGGTACGAAGCATCTTTCGGCGTGACGACGCAGAGAACCCAGTGATCGGTCGGCGCTGACCTCCTCCCAAGTTGCCTTCTCGGGGCGGACCGACCAAGGCCATGAGGCCCGGCGCCAGACGAAGCTCGTGACCCCCATCGGGACCGCCCCTGGTGTCGATGGCATCTCTCAACTTCGTAGCCGTTTCCTCGACGGCGTCGGCATCGGCAGCACCGGCGAACGCCCTTTGCGCCGACATAAGTGACAACAACAAGCCCAGAGGTGGCGCTGGCGCTTCGCCCAGGGGCTCCGCACCCGCGCCAGTCTGATCTGCCATCGTGACCCCTCATCTCGTAGAGGTCTCTTACCGTTAGTGCATCGCCGTTCGGCGCAAGGAGACGGGAAGCGTGATGGTCCGGACGACTATTCGGTGGAATTTCTTGGCCGCGCCGGTCCTGAGCTTTTCTAACTCGTCGAGGGCTATGGTCGGTCTCGATGGGACGAACTGTGTGGTCTACCCGAGGCTTTGCCGCTGGTGTTTGTTTCGTCGTTGCGTCGCTTGTGATGGCAACGCCCGTCGCCATAAGTAGCGCTGGCGCATCGGCGGTTCGCACTTACCCATTGGGCAACGCGAAGTTGTGCAACATTGGCTACTTCAAACGAACAGAACGCCATGTGGTCAATGGAGTCGAAGTCCGATACATAGCGTGCGTATTTACGACCCGGGGTTATCATCTTTCAGTTTCGATCAGGGACCTTGACAGTGAAGGTGACTACCTGGTCGGTGACCGAATCGTGGTATCAGTCACGGCTTATTTCGGAACCAGGCGAGTTACGACAGGCGCGTACAACGTCGATACTCCCGCTCCGACAGAGAACGCGGGATTTTGCGGCATAGGTATTTTTGGCACTGGCGCATCACCGGTTGGCCAATGCGAACTGATTTTCTCGCAGCCAGGAGAGTTCACGGTAACGGAGGATTACGGATACGGCCCTTATGCCAGCCTTGCCAAAGCCTCCCAGGTCGTCACTATTTACCAGCCGTAGTGAGTACCTTCAACGATACGCCCCCGAGGTCAAGATTCGGCGTCCGCCATTTCTGCAAGAGATGATGCAATGTTCGGAGCGAGGAACCGACTCTCAGCGAACTCGCTTCCCCAATAAACCTGTACGACAATGAAGTTCGTGTCGTTCCACTCGATGAAAGCGTTGGGTCCGCCGTACGTTCTAAGCAGCCGGACGCCAACAACATTCCACTCGTTGGTTACGTTGCTCCGTTCGCCCAGAGTGATGAACTCTAAGCAATTCAAATTGACGTAATCAAAGACGGAAGGCTGATAGCAGGAGGGCTCTTCATCCGCGCTCTCAGCCAACTCAATCCAAAACTCCCGGAGGTTGTCGTCTAAGTCATCGTCAAACGACTCGTCATTCGCTACTAACTCTTCAAGTGCTAAGACTTCCTGCACGATCGAGTGGCAATACTCATCTGCTAACTCGTTGCTTTTGGTATCTGGTTTGCTCATCGTCGGCATACCTCTTTCCTGTCATTGCTCAACCACGGTGGCTGGCCACATGGACAGTGCGGACCTACGAAGTCTGCGCATACGCGTCAAAAAGAGAGTCAGTCATGCCAACTCGCTTCACTATTTTTTGGGGTTACTTGGAGTTCGTCCAGTTCGACCGTGTCCGCGAGGATCGTTAGCCAGACTCACCCGGCCTCGGCGAGAACTTAGATGACCGCAGGTGCTGACATGAGCAGGGAGATGACGTCGCCGTCGAGGTCCGCGACCTCGGCCCACGCCTCGACGAGGACCTCGGAGACCGCAAAGGACTCGGCGTCCTCTGCGGGGATTTCGGAAGGCGAAATACTCACGAGCCCAAGGGTTAGGCCGGAAGACGCAAAACTGCGTCCAGAGCACTTCGCTCACCGCTGTCGAGCAGCCCGAGGAAAGTCTCGGCCTCCACAACGGCCGCAACCTCGTCGGCTGCCGCGCGAAACTCCGCGGGGATTTCGGAGAAGGGGACGAATTCGGAAGGTGAGATACTCATAGTTACAGGATGTCACTGGGCACGCGCCTACGCATTCCACCGGCTCGGTATGGACCCACAAACCGTCCCACAAACAGAGTTAGTGGGACACTTGGAGATCGCCGCTACGGTTGCAACCTCTGCCGCGACCTCCAAGCACGCGACCCGAAAGCCTGCTATTTTGCGGGTTCAAACTATCTGATGTGGACACCAGAGATGGCGCGTGAAATGATCAGGCGCTGGATCTCAGAAGTGCCTTCGAAGATCGTGTAGATCTTTGAATCTCGGTGCCACCGTTCCACAGGGTATTCACGGATGTAGCCGTAGCCACCGAGGATCTGGATCGCCTCCTCGGTCACCTTGACCGCGGTCTCGCCGGCGTAGAGCTTGGACATCGAGCCCTCGCCGTTGAGGAATGGCTTGCGGGTGGCGGCCATCCACGAGGCGCGCCAGATGAGCAGTCGCGAGGCGTCGATGTGCATCTTCATGTCGGCCAGCTTGAAGGCGATCGCCTGGTTGTCGATGATGGCGCGACCGAACTGCTTGCGCTCCTTGGCGTAGTCCAGGGCGTACTCGTAGGCTGCACGGGCGATGCCGAGCGCCTGAGCACCCACGGCGGGACGGCTGGCCTCGAAGGTCGCCATGGCGGCCTGGCTCTGGGAGCGCTTACCCTCGCGCGCTCGAGCGATCTTCTCGTCCAGCTTCTCCTTGCCGCCGAGCAGGCAGCGACCCGGGATCCGACAGTCCTCGAGGACCACTTCACCGGTGTGGCTCGCCCGGATCCCCATCTTCTTGAACTTCTGGCCCAAACGGATGCCCTTGGTGCCGTCGGGCACGATGAACGAGGCCTGACCACGACTGCCGAGTTCTGGCTCCACGGAGGCCACGATGACGTGGAGATTCGCGATGCCGCCATTGGAGATCCAGGTCTTGGTGCCGTTGAGGACCCACTCGTCGTTCGCCTCGTCATAGACCGCACGGGTGCGAAGCGAGGAGACGTCGCTGCCAGCGTCGGGCTCCGAAACTCCGAAGGCCGCAAGTTTGATGTCGTCGGGCGTGCCATAGCACTGGGGCACCCACTCCATGACCTGCTCCGGTGTGCCGTTGGCGACGATGGCCGCGACGCCCAGTGAGGTCGCCATAAGGGCCATCGTGAGTCCGGCGTCTCCCCAGGCCAACTCCTCGGTCGCGATCATCAACGAGAGTCCGGTCTTGTCGCTGAAGGAGTTCATCATGAAGTCGAGTGAATAGATCCCGATCTTCGCGGCCTCTTGGATGAACTCCCAGGGAGTCTCTTCGCGTTCGTCCCATTCGGCAGCGATCGGGCGCATCTGGTTCACGGCGAAACCGTGGACCCACTCCTGCATCGTCGTTTGGTCCTCGTTCAGTTCCATCGAGAATTCAGCCATGAGTTTCCTTCGCGTTCGTCGTCGTTACCCGTGAGTAACGCTCGTACTTTACTGAAGTGTCGCCACAAAAGAACAACCGCCGCCCGAGGGCGGCGGTTGTCCACTACTAGATGATTTGGTTAGTTCAAGACGACGCGCTTGGCGAGTGGTCCTCGGTCGCCCGGCTCAATGTCAAACTCAACGGTCTGACCTTCGACGAGCGTCTTACGACCTTCTCCTTGAATCTCCGAGTAGTGCACAAAGACGTCGGGCTGGCCATCGACAGCGATGAATCCCCAACCCTTTTCGTCGTTGAACCACTTAACGGTTCCTACAGCCACTGTGGGCCTCCTTGTTTCTTTTGGGTCCGACTTTCACCGGTCCCGGAGGGAACCACAACGGCAACCTCAACACGAAAGCCTACCGGAGAACCCTGCAGCGTCCAAATGTTTCTAGGGTCGGCGAATCACTGTCCCGACCGACGCGTCCTCGACGATCCAGCCCAATGTAACCAATTCGTTACGAAGCCGATCGGCCTCGGCCCAGTCCTTTCGTTCGCGAGCGTCGTCGCGTCGCCTGACCAGGTCAGCACTGTGAGCGTCCACGGCGTCTTCGTGCGACTGCAACGCCAGTCCCATGGCGCCGAAGAGCGCGTTGATGGCGTCGGCGAGGTCTCGTGCCTTCGCCCCGTGCCCGGCGTCGGCGGCGCTGTTGGCGGCCGCCAGCGCGTCAAAGAGCAGCGCCACCGCCAGTGGGGTCTTCAGGTCGTCATCGAGCACCGCTGCGACCTCGTCGAAGAGCGTCGCGCCGTCGCCTTCGAATCGGTGACCCGAGGCCACTTCGATCGTGTCGCCAGCCAGCACCGGCAGTTCGAATCGCCGAGCCAAGGCGTCGAGACGGGCCAGGGCCCGTTCGGCGTCCGCGATGGTCTCGGTCGTCACCTCGAGCGGCGAGCGGTAGTGCGAACGCAAGACCAGCAGGCGATAGGCCCGCGGGTCCGAGGTCTCGGCGAGGTTGATGAGCGACGTGAAGTTGCCCAGCGATTTGCTCATCTTCTCGCCGTTGACCATGACCAGCCCGTTGTGGCTCCAATGGCGCGAGAAGCGGCGGCCGGCGGCGACGGCCTGGGCCCGCTCATTCTCGTGGTGCGGGAACTTGAGGTCCAGCCCGCCGCAGTGGAGGTCAAAACCGTCACCGAGCAGTCCCAGCGACATGACGACGCACTCGGTGTGCCAGCCCGGACGTCCGTCACCGAAGGGGGCGGGCCAACTGGGCTCACCGGGCTTCGCGTTCTTCCAGAGCGCGAAGTCGAGCGGCGAACGCTTCTCCTCGACGGCCTCGATACGCGCACCGGCGCGCAGGCTGTCGAGGGGCTGGCCGGCCAGGAGTCCGTAGTCCGGTACGCGGCTGACGTCGAGATAGACGCCGTCGCTGATCACGTAGGCGATGTCGGCCGCGAGGAACGACGAGATCAACTCGATCATCTCATCGACGTACTGCGTCGCGTGCGGCGTCGCGTCAGGTCGGGCCACACCCAAGTGGTCCATCGCCTCCCACCACAGGGCCTCGTAGGTGAGCGCGACCTCGTCGGTCGTGCGGTCCTCTTGTGCGGCGCGCGCGATGATCTTGTCCTCGATGTCGGTGATGTTCGAGACGTAGGTGACGTCGAGGCCCCGGAAGGTGAACCACCGTCGCGCGACGTCCCAGACCAACGTGAAGCGACCGTGTCCGAGATGCGGCAGATTGTCGACCGTCGGACCGCACACGTACATCGACAGGCGACCCGCGTCGCGTAGTTCGAGGTCGCGGACCTGCCCGTCAACCGAATCAAAGAGGCGAAGCACTGTTCTAAACTACGCCAACCATGCCTGACGCTCTCACCCCGTCGCACCGTCGAGTGCCCGAAAAGCCCACCGTCGACGGGCTCGAGGAGCACTGGATGGCCCGTTGGGACAAGGAACACGTCTACCGCTTCAACGCCGAGGCGACCCGCGAGGACGTGTACTCGATCGACACGCCGCCGCCGACGGTCTCGGGGACGCTCCACATCGGCCACGTCTACAGCTACACGCATCCCGACGTCGTGGCGCGATTCTGGCGCATGCGCGGCAAGGACGTGTTCTACCCGATGGGCTGGGACGACAACGGACTCCCGACCGAGCGACGCGTCGAGAACTTCTACGGCGTGCGCTGTGACCCCTCACTCCCCTACGACCCGAAATACCGGCCGCCGGAGAAGGCCCCCAAGGACAAGGTCGCGATCTCGCGAAAGAACTTCGTCGAACTCTGCATCGAACTGACCTCGCGCGACGAGCAGGCCTTCAAGGACCTGTGGCGCGCCATCGGGGTCAGCGTCGACTGGAACTATGAGTACTCCACGATCTCCAAAGAGGCCCAGGCCGTCAGCCAACGAGCCTTCTTGGGGATGCTGGCGCGCGAAGAGGTCTACTCGGCCGAGGCGCCGACGCTCTGGGACATCGACTTTCGAACGGCCGTCTCCCAAGCCGAACTCGAGGACCGCGAACGTCCCGGCGCCTATCACCGCATCGCCTTCGACCGCGCGGACAACACGGGCACCGTGGACGTCGACACCACCCGACCGGAACTGCTCGCCAGTTGCGTCGCGCTGGTCGCTCATCCGGACGACGCGCGCTACCAACCGCTCTTCGAGACGTTGGTGGTCACCCCGCTCTTCGGCGTCGAGGTCCCGATCCTCGCCCACGAGTTGGCCGATCCCGACAAGGGCACCGGCATCGCCATGATCTGCACCTTCGGCGACACGACCGACGTCGTGTGGTGGCGCGAACTGAATCTGCCGACCCGGGCCCTGATCGGACGTGACGGGCGCTTCTTGCCGGTCGACTTCGCCCAGGAGAGCTGGCCCGTGCGTGACGCCGAACTGGCCCAAGAGCTCTACGACCGAGAGGTGTTGAACAAGACGGTCAATCAGGCGCGCGCGGCGATCGTCGACGCGCTGCGCGCGACCGGCGCCCTGATCGGCGAGGTGCGCGAGATCACGCACCCCGTCAAGTTCTACGAGAAGGGCGAACGGCCACTCGAGATCGTGACGTCGCGCCAGTGGTTCGTGCGCACGCTCGAGCACCGCGACGCGCTGTTGGCCCGCGGCGAGGAGTTGCGCTGGCACCCGGACTTCATGCGTCACCGCTACCGCTCGTGGGTCGAGGGACTCAACGTCGACTGGAACATCTCGCGACAGCGATTCTTCGGCGTGCCGTTCCCGGCGTGGTATCCCGTGGACGAGCACGGCGAGGTCAACTTCGATGTCTTGTTGCTCGCCGACGACGAGCGACTCCCGGTCGACCCCTCGAGCGACGTCCCCCACGGCTACCGCGACGACCAACGCGGCGAGCCGGGCGGCTTCATCGGCGACCCCGACGTGATGGACACCTGGGCCACGAGTTCGCTCACCCCGCAGATCGCGGGACGCTGGGGCACCGACCTCTACCAGCGCGTCTTCCCGATGGACCTGCGTCCCCAGGCCCACGACATCATCCGCACGTGGCTCTTCGCGACGGTCGTGCGCAGTCATCTCCAGTTCCACTCACTGCCCTTCAGCGATGCGCTGATCTCGGGCTTCATCCTCGACCCCGATCGAAAGAAGATGAGCAAGTCGATCGGCAACTCCGTCACGCCGATGCCGCTCGTCGAACAGTACGGTGCCGACGCGCTGCGCTACTGGGCCGCGGGTGGCCGTCCCGGATCCGACGCCGCCTACGACGAGGGGCAGTTCAAGATCGGTCGACGACTCGGCATCAAGATCCTCAACGCATCGAAGTTCGTGCTCGGACGACTGGACGACGAGTTCGCCGGCCCGAGTGACGTCACCGCGGCCCTGGACCTCGACCTCCTCGCGCTGGTGGCGAAGCTGATCACGGCGACGACCGACGACTACGAGAACTACGACTACGCGCGCGCCCTCGAGCGTACCGAGAGCTTCTTCTGGTCCTTCTGCGACGACTACGTCGAGTTGGTGAAGATCCGCGCCTACGGCGAGACGAACGACGCGGCCACGAAGTCGGCGCGCGCCACCCTCGCGATCACGTTGTCGGTGGTGCAGCGACTCTTCGCGCCGATCATGCCCTTCGTCACCGAAGAGGTCTGGCGCTGGTGGCACGAACACTCGATCCACGCCTCCCCGTGGCCGACGTTGAAGGAACTCCCGTCGCTCGAGGTCATCGGCGCCGGCTCGACCTACCAACCGGCGTGCGAGGTGCTCGAAGCGATCCGTCGCGCGAAGAGCTCGGCCAAGGTCTCCCAACGTGCCGAGGTCGCCTCGGTCACCGTGCGAGCCCCCGCGGAGTTCCTCGCGGCGATCGCGCTGTGCGAGGACGACCTCAAAGCGGCCGGCGGCGTCGCGACGCTCCTGACCCGCGAAGAGGCGGAACTCTCAGTCGAGGTGACGCTCGCCGACGTGTGAATTGATGCACGAGGTGCATAATCGCAACGTTTCTTAACCATAATTTGTGAACGACCTGATTGGGCTCCCTATAAGTTCGATTGCGGGAGGCGACAACATGAATCGTGCCAAAGGGAATCTGTTTCGGCGTCGTAGTGCACTCGGAGCAGTGGGATTAATGCTCGTCGTCCTCTCCGGGACCCAAGTACTGGGCGTCAGCGCGTCCTCGGCCGCCACGGTGACCAATCCGGCACTCGCCACGGTCGGAGCCGCCGGCCGCTTCACCTCAGAGATCGTCTTCGACGGTGGTGTCATCACGGTGCGACCGGCACCGGCGAGCGTCCAGACGCTCCAGGGCATCGGCGCGGTGACCGCCAAGATCTGGGCCTCGGCGCAACTCTCGGGCTTCGCGCACCAGACCCTCGGGTGGGGCTACGTGACCGTGCGGGGCACGGCCAGTGGCGAACAGCCGATCAAGAACCTGCTCGCCTGGGTCGGCTTCGCCAATGGCAACACGTCGGGCGTCTGTGCGAAGAGTGCCGCCGGAAAGTATCGGACGAACGGCGACGCGGCCGTCGTCCTCGGCGACGCGAACTTCTCCCAGGCGGTCTCCTACGTGCCACCGGGTTGCGGCATCGCCCAGCGAAGTGGCTACCGGATTCCAGATGAGGTGGTCTCGGTCCCGTGGGTCAAGTCCGGCACCGCGAACGCCCACGGCGTGATCACGTTCAAGTCGACGATCGCCCAATGTGGCGCGCTCAGTGCACGAACGATCACCAAGAGCCCGTCGGTCGTCGAGGTACTCCTGTACTCCCAGCGTCCCGATTGGTCGGCGAAGGCCTGTTTCGCCACGGTGACGCCCCTGGGTGTGCCGATCGCGAAGACCGCGGCCAAAGCCAATGCGACGAGGCTCGTCCACGGCATCAGTGGACCGGTTCGCCAAGTCGTGAACGGCGGCTAACTAGCGAAGTACTTCGCCGGTCTCAACGCTCCGCACGAGGACGTGGTGTTCGGTGACGTCGTAGATGGCGAACTGATCGCACGACCTCGCAAGTGCCAACGCGAAGTCGACACTCTGGTCGAACAGCGCGAACCCTTCTTCGACCGGCCACGTTCCTTTGGGATCGCGACCCATGGTGTGGCGAAGTTGCACACCTCGACGTTGCAGGTCGGTGAGCAGCTCGCTCCGTCGCTCGGCGTTCTCCTCGGCGAGCAGTTCGTTGCTGAAGGGATTGTCAGACGTGAGGACCGTGAAGGGTCCGAGTGCACGGGCCGCCTCTCGAGCCCCGAGCCACTCGCCGTTCTCGACCTTGACGACGAGTTCGGTGGGCGGCACTTGGTACGTGGCAATCAGTGACGGCGAGAGTCGGGGTCGCGCCAGGACCGACTCGGCGAAGGCGACCGCGGCGCGCGTCGTGGCTGAGGTCCGGGGACTCGCCGAGATGTCAAAGGCGTGCTGGGTGAAAGGCAACTCGATGTAGTACACCGGCGCGGACGCCGTCGCCCGGAACCTGGTGACGAAGTTCCGGGCCACCTGGACGTCGACGAGCGTGTCATTGCGACCCTGCACGACGAGGAACGGGGGCGCGTCGGCGGTGATGCGATCGTAGGGGGACATCGCGCGAAAGATCGACTCGTTGCCCTCATACGGCGCCTGCACGACGCGCCGCTCGAGGAGTATCCGCAGTCCCCTTCCGAGTCCGCGCCAGTTCGACTCATCGCCCGTCATCTCCAAGACGCCGTAGAAGGACATCGCGCCGCGCACGGACCAGTCAGTGACGTCGGCCACGTCGGGCGGCCGCCACGTCGCGTCCTTCGCACTCAGCGCCGCCAGTGCCGCCAGTTGGCCGCCGGCCGACCCGCCGGCGAGCACGACGCGATCGGGGTCGCCGCCATAGGTCGCGGCGTTCTTCTTCACCCAGCCCAGCGCGCGCGTGACGTCAAGGATCTGTGCGGGCCACGGGTGGCGAGGGGCCAACCGGTAGTTCGGCACGACGGCGATCCAGCCACGTCGCACGAACTCGTGCAGCATCGGACGGCCCTGCTCGCGCTTGTCCCCCATCATCCACGATCCGCCGTGGATGAACAGCACGACCGGCGCGTGCAGCGGCGTCGTCGACATGCGCCACACGTCGAGTCGCTGACGCGCCAGCGGTCCGTAGGGGACGTTCTTCACCAGTTGCATGTCGCGCGGGTGAAAGGGGAACTGCATCGCCGTGCGCCACCACGAACCGAACACGTCGTCGCCGGCGCGCGGTATCGACAGCGGCGCGCTCGGCGCCTCGGCCATCGAACGTCGCACGATTCGTCGCGCGTAAAAGGCGATGACGACCAGCGCCAGGTTCTCCAACACCACGAGCGCCGCGAGCGCGGCGATGAGCAGGGTGAGCCACGTCGATTGGGGCCAACCCCACCACGCCAGGAGGCCCAGGAGCGCGAGTTCGGTCACGATGCCCTGGACCGGGAGTTCACCGGCGGCCCAACCGACGGGATAGGCCAGGATCGCCGACAGACCGCGTCGCCCGGGCCGCAGCGCGGTCGATGCCGACAGTGCCAGGAAGGCGCTCACGAGCGCCACGAAATAGACCATCTGACCAGTCTGCCGGGTCGTCGAGTCGCCGTGTCACAGTCCGTAGGATGACGACGGTGTCAACCTGGCCCGACGCACTCGAGAAGCTCCGTGGCACGATCGGCATCTGGACGTTCGCCCACGAGACACTGCCCGCCCCACGAAGCGGCGATATCGCGGCCGAACTCGAGTCCCTCGGCTACGCCGCGATGTGGTTACCCGAGGCCTGGGGCCGTGAGGCATTCACGAATGCCGCACTGATGTTGCGCGCCACATCGTCGATGATCATCGCGACGGGCATCGCCAACATCTGGGCTCGCGACGCGGTCGCGGCCAACAATGCCGCCAAGACCCTGAACGCGGCGTTCGACGATCGATTCGTCCTGGGACTCGGCGTCAGTCACCGCCCTCTCGTCGAGCGCCTCCGCGGACACGACTACGCGACGCCCGTCGTGGCCATGCGCGAGTACCTCACGGCGATGGAGGCTGCACCGATGATGGCGCCCGAAGGCGAACTGCGCTTCGCGAAGGTGATCGCGGCCCTTGGTCCGAAGATGCTTTCGATTGGCGCGACACTCGCCGACGGCGTCCATCCCTACTTGGTCACGCCGGAGCATACCGCCGACGTGCGCGCGGCTATCGGTGACAAGTTCATCGGCGTCGAACAGGCGGTGGTGCTCGGCCAGAGCCGCGAAGAATTCTTGGTCCGCGCGCACGCCCACCTGGGGTTCTATACCGGTCTCGAGAACTACACGAACAATTGGCGCCGCCTCGGATTCAGCGACGAGGACTTCGTGCGCGGCGGCTCTGAGCGACTCTGCAACGCGCTCGTCGTCCACGGTGACGAAGACGCCGTCTTAGCTCGCGTCAATGAGCACCGAGCGGCCGGTGCCGATCACGTCTGCCTGCAGGTCCTCAGCGACGAGACGAACACTCCCCCGATTGACGAGTGGCGACGTCTGAGTGCGATCCTCGCGTCCTAGGGACTTAGCGAACCTCGCCACCGGGTCCGTAGACGATGACGTTGCCGTCTTGGCGTCCCGATGACCCGCGCACGATGCGAAAGACCGAGCCCACGATGAAGAGCGTGGCGAACTCGAGTCCACCGATGAGGACCCAACCGATCGTCACCCAGAACAGCCCCACGATGATCCCCTTGAAGAACCCATCGCGAATCATCGCAGCGATCCACAGGGGGAACCAGGCCACGGTCCAACTCACCAACGGTGCGATGAATGAGGCCGCGACGCGACGGCGCAGACCGAGATAAATCCCGAAGAGTGCAGTGGCGCCGAATCCGATCCACAGCGCGTCGTGATGCGCGCCGTGACTGGCTTCACAGATGAAGATCACGACCGCCATCACGACGGACCATATGATCATTGGCGCGGTGACGTTGCCCCGGGCCCGATTCTTCACTTGAATGAACACAGCACCCATACCCTCAATTTAGCCCGAGGTCGAAAGACAGCACCATTTTTTTACATATACGCTGGCACCTGTGACCCTGGGCGTCCTCGCACTTCTTGGCTCGGGCGAGATCGCTCCGAGCATGACCAAGGTTCATCGTCAACTGCTGAAGTGTCTCGACACCGTGCGCGCGGTCTCCCTCGACACGGCCTACGGCTTTCAGGCCAACGTGCCCCAGATGACCGAGAAGATCCTCGATTACTTCGCCACGTCGCTTCGGATTCCCATCACGCCACTGCACTTCACCGTCTTCGAAGGAACGAGCGACGTCGAACGGGCCGCGTTCCGCCAAGACGTCCGCGCCGCCAACTACGTCTTTGCCGGCCCCGGGTCCCCGAGCTACGCCCTGCACCAGTGGGCACCACTCGGGCTCGCAGAGGACCTTCGAGGGACGCTCCAAGCCGGTGGCGTGCTCTGCTTCGCCTCCGCCGCGGCGCTCACGCTGGGCGCCTTCACAGTCCCGGTCTATGAGATCTACAAAGTCGGCACGACGAGCCACTGGCTCCAGGGCCTGGACGTCCTCGCCCTCGCGGGGATACGAGGCGCTGTCATCCCGCACTACGACAACGCGGAGGGCGGCAACTACGACACTCGCTATTGCTACATGGGCGAGGAACGTCTCACAGAGCTGGAACTTCAGCTTCCCGAGGACACGGGAATCCTGGGCGTCGATGAGCACACTGCGGGGATCCTCGACCTCGAGCAGCAGACTTTGACCGTGATGGGCAAACGTGGGGTGTACTGGCGGCGCCACGGCGTGACGCGAACGTTCGAGAGCGGCTCGGTCACCCCCCTGGCGGAACTGCAGTCCTTTGAACCCGATCTGACCGTGACGTCGCAACCTGCGCCCCAGGTGAGCGACGTTGACGCCCTGGTCGCCCTTGCACAACACGGAGGCCCGGAGTCGATCGACGCGATCGCGAGACTGGCGAGGATGGCAAGTTCCGGCGGAAGCGGCCGCATTGATCCAACGCAGCTCGTAGAAGGTCTTCTGGCATTGCGCGTCAGCGCACGAGAGGCGAAGGACTTCGCCCTCGCCGACAACCTTCGTGACGTCATTGTGGCCTCGGGCATCGAAGTCATGGACACACCCGACGGCTCCACCTGGTCAGTCAAGTAACGGACCGCGACTTCACAACTACCCGCGACACGACGCACGTTCGCGATGAGAAATAAAGAGACCCCCTCCTTTCGGAGGGGGTCTCCCTAGATCTCACTTCCCGACTGAATTACTTCGTGTCGGTGTACTTCACACTCGTCTGCTCGCCATTCGCGAAGCGGATGATGAAGACGTGGACGCCCTTCGGAGTCGTGGACTTCGTCGTGACCGTGACGGTCAGCAACTTGCCACTGTCCTTAGTTACCTTGGCAACCGTACCCTTAGCGTTGCTGGTGATCTTCGGCTGACCGTAGAAGTGCGTGCCGGAGATGGTCACTGTTGACCGCTTGCCGGTGTGCACCAAGCCATGAACCGTAGTCGCCTTCGGCGTCGGGGTAATCGTGTTGGGGTTCGGTCCGCCGTTGAGCGGGAAGGTACCTGAGCCACCGTCGGGGTTGGTCAGTGTGATCGTGCTCGAGGTACCAGAGGTGGCGTTCGAGTCGGTCGTCACGAGCAACGTAACGGTGGTCGGGGTTGAGGCGACGGCTAGGACCGTGTAGTCCGGGTTGGCGCTCGAGGCCGTGATGCCGGTCTCGAAGCCTGAGCCGTTGATGGTGACCTCAGCGTTGGTCGTGAACGTCGGTACGTAGTACGTACCCGTCACAGCCGGCACCGGGTTCACCGTGATGTTGTTCGCCAGCGTCACTGAACCGCCACCAACTGGGTTGGTGACCACGACGCCATCAAGGATCGGCGTGCTGCCCGAGAAGCTGATGGGCGTCACCGGAACGGTGATCGTGTTGCAGGTGTCGCCGTCGTAGCCGGTGCACTTGTCGGTCGCGGAGGCCGAGTTCGTGACAACGGCCGTGCCGAACGTGTCGACACCAGCGACCGCACCGGTCACCACGGCACCGGCGATGAAGCCTGAACCGGTGATGGTGATCGATGTTGCCGTGCCGTCGAGGATCGCCTTCGGCGCGCCTGAGGTCGGTGACGTGACGGTCGGAGCCGGCTCGACATAGAACTCATCGGTGACGACGCCCGACGAACCACCGTTGGCGTTCGTCACAGTTGCTGTCTGGTAGCCGAGCGTGTCGGTCGCCGCAGCCGGGAGCGCAATCGTGCCGAAGATGGCATTTGGCGTTACCTGCGTCACCGTTGCGGTGCCCTCGGACAGCGTCACAGTGGCGCCGGCCAAGAAACCCGATCCAACGAGCGTGAACGGCACGCCCGCTGAGCCGATGGAGATGATCGTCGGCGTGAACACGGTGGTTACGTCGTCATTCCACACTGAGGTGCTCTTCAGGTAGGAGATCGCGGGGTCGGCCTGCACCGGAATAGCTGGGGTAGCCGCAGTTGAAGTCGCGGTGCCGAAGCTGAAGGTGATGGTGTCGCCAGCGGCGGCGGTCACGTAGTTCGTGATCGTCGCGGACGTCGCGCTCACGTCAGTCGCGGTGCAACCGAGACCCGTTGTGGGCGTACCAGGAGCCGGCGGCGTGATGGTCTCGCTGCAGATCAGCGTGGCCGCGAAGCCGGTACCAGTGGCCGTGATAGTCGGGTCAAGGCCCGAAGGGATCACGGTCGGCGACACTGCGGTCACGGTGGGCTGACCGGTGACCGTGAAGGCGCCAGCGAGCGTGCCCGCACCGAACGTCGGAACGTTCGCGGCACCCGTGCCCACGTCAACCGTGCCTGAGTCCGTCAAGGTGATCGAGTCCGTGCCGTTGAGCATCGCGGCGTGCGGCGTAATCGTGACGGTCGCGGTCGTCGAGGAGTCGGTAACCGTCTCATCGACAACACAGGTCACGTTCGGGTCAGAGGTGGAACAGCTCATGTTCGGCGTGGTTCCATTGCCGATCACGAAGTTCGTACCCGTCACACCAATCGTGAACGCACCACCGGCGGCACTGAGGTCGCCGACTGCGGTGACCGATGTAATCGTCGGACCGGCCACGATCGCAATGGTGCCGCTGTAGGTCTCAAGACCGTCGGTCAAGGAGACGGGAACACTCGCGGCAGCAGCGGTGCCAGGGGCAACGCTGATCGGCACGGTGATCGTGTTTGGCGCTCCGTTGGTGACGGCAGTGACCGCACCGAAGGTGACACCGGCTGTGGTTGAACTTGCGGTCCAGTCAGCGGCGTTCTGGTCGGGCGTCGCCTGGCTGAGGTTGAAGGTCTCAACCGCAGCGTTCGCGCCGGCGCCAACCGGGTTCAGTGAAGCAGCAGTAATCGTTCCAGCAGTCGAGAACGTGAAGAACGGACTCACGAGGTCAACGCCACCAACACCGTTGGTGATGTCAGCCGCGACATTGTCGTTCAGTGACTGCGGGTCGGAGTTGTCAGTGATCGTCGCACCGACGCCAGGAGTGGCGCTACCGGTGTGGTTGTCGGCGAGAGCCGGTGTGACCGACACAGTGTCGCCAGAGATACCCGTAATCGTGACCGTCTCAGGGGTCAGGTAGAAGGCATCAGCGTTGATCGTGATCGAGTCACCGACGAGGAGGTTGCCACCCGTCGAAGAGTTCCCGATGCCGTTCAACTGCAGCGCGTTCTGACCGGGCGTGGCGCTCACCGTGAGGTAGTCACCAGTGGGGCCGGAACGGACCTTCGGGACATTCACCGTCAAAGTTGCGGTGTTGCCGTTGACGACGGCCACCGTACCGGTGACGCCGTCGCTGTTGGCAACGCCACCAGGGTTGGTGGAGCTCTGGAAGGTCACCGCAGAACCGGTCGCGAAGCCGAAGCCCGGGACGTAGGCGTTGATCGTGTAAGTACCCGGGTCAAGCGTGCCCAACGTCGCACCAGCAGTCGACGTGTACGCCGCAGCAGGCGGCGCATTGACGGTGACCGTTGAGGTCTCACCGTTGGTGCCGTTGTTGATGGTCAACACGCTCGTGGAGGCCGGGAAGGGGAACTCCACCGTGACACCGGCGGCGTGCGCGAATGCGGTGCCCGCGCCACTCAGCGTCAATGACGTGTTCGAAATCGCAGAAACCGTGACGTTCTCAGTCGACGTGCCGTCGATGATCGTCGCGGTACCGGGCGTTACGTAGCCAGAGGCGTCCGTGACGGGAAGCGTGTGGGCACCAGCAACAACCGCGGCCGAAGTAACCGTGGTGGCGTAGCGGGGCACCTCAACACGAACGGTCGCGGTGTTGGTCGAGTCGACCGCCGTAACGGTTCCACTCAATGACTCAGAGACGTTCGTGACACCAGCCTTCTTGACGTTGACCGTCGAGCCAGTCGTGATGGGGAACGTTGACGAACCCTGCACGTGGATGATCGAAGCCGTGCCAGGTGTCAGCGAGCCGGTGACGGCGCCCAGCGAAGGAGCGACCGGGGCGGCAGGACCAGCTGCGGTCGATGTCGCGGGCTGGCCAATACCGATGAGGCCAGTGCCGGTGACGAACGTCGCGTCAGGGTTCGTGACCCTGATGTTGACTTCGCCGACCGCGGTGCCCGGAGCGACGGTGACCAGTTCGGTCAGCGTCGTGCTGTTCACGAACGTCGGGTTCGTGAAGGTAACGCCCGTGGGACCACCGGTGAAGGTAGTGACGGCGCCCAGTTCGAAGCCGGTACCACTGATCGTCACGGTCTGTGACGACGGGTTGGTAGCAGGAACACCGAGTTCGTTGGGAGACACGGCAGTGATGGAGACCGGCGTAGCGGCGCCATTCACGGTGTACGAACTGGTAGCGGAGCCCAAACCATTGGTCGGCCACTCACTGGTGATCACAACGCCGAAAGTTCCAGCCGCGAGGCCGGCGGTGGCGTTGTTCACGGTGAAGGTAAGACCCGAGCCGTCTCCGTTGGTTGTCACACCCGACACCGTCGGAGCAACAGCCGGAGCGGTTGCGGTCAAGGCGACGGTCGCGGAGTTCAAGAACGTACCGGTGACGGTCACTGTCGACGACGCGCCGCCAAGAGTACCGGCGTTACCGGTAATCGTCTTGATCTGCGGGCCATTGTCGACACCAAGACCTACGGTCTCGGTGACGGAGCCATTGTCGTCGGTCAAAGTGACGGGGTAGAAGCCGGGAGTCGTCGTCGATGAGGTGTCGATCGTCGCGGTAAGTACCGTCGAGCTCGTCTCATTGACGTTCGAGAAGGTCACGCCGGGAGCCGTGGTCGTAAGGGTTACTGCCCCACCTACGGCCTGGTCGTTAGCGAAGCCCGTGCCGTCGGCAATGAAGTCTCCGCCAAATCCCTGACCAACGATGGCGTAGGTAGTCGGACCAGCACATGTAGGTACCGTGGGCGCGGCGGCCGTGGCAGAACACGTGATCGTAGGGGCGGTGGTAGCTGCGCTAGCAGTACCAGCGAGGGCCATTGCTGGCAAAGCAGCGGCGACCAACACGGCGCCGACAGCAAATGTCTTCACCAATGGTCGAGATATCCGTCGCAAAGTATTCATTAAGAATCCTTCCTTCGTAGCGGCGTTTGTTTTCACTTCACTCCATTCACAGGGGCCGACTCCCATCGACCAAATTATTTTGAGGTAATGCGGCACAGCAGAATATGACATGAGGCGGACGCCTCGTGACAATCCACGGCCGCTTCCTCTGCGTTCAGTATAGAGAACCCCAATGGCGTGGGGCGAATACTGAAATGTATTCTTCATCAGGCAAAGTCCACCAAGTAACGCACAAGAGATGTCACGAAATACCTGATAAGGGCTGTGATACCTGCAGAGGTGTTGGGTGCATGTTGTGGAAAAGTCACGTACCTGAAAAACGTCATAGAGTCGTAACTCCCTTATTTGTCCCGAAGTTGTTGCGTCCTAACGCGCACTTACTCTGTGTGACGCACGTTTCCTCGTCGACATTTCGCGCGCAGAAACGTCACTCTGAGATGCGAAGCGAGGCGAAGAGTTCGTGACAATCGCGACATCAGTTTCGTGCTCCTTCGATCGACACCAGAGAGATGACGACGAACGTGAGACGCTCGACAGCGACTCGCGACGCACGCGTCGTTCGATCTCGCGACAGCCAGTGATCGTCGCATCGATGGCGGAGTGCACGCGAGTGCCGTTGACCGAATTCATGCACCAATCCATGGTCGACGCATTCGCGCCCATATATATGTCTTGATATACGTCTCGAATCAGGAGCCTGCAACCGAATCGAGATCGAAGGGACCGCCAGCAAAACCCCAGTGTTTTAAGGGAATTCTGGAAGTAGTCGGCTACGCGACGGCGCAGCGATTGGGGCCCAGTTCGAGTTGTTCGGACTCGACGTCCACACTCTCTCGTCCCGCGTTGATCGAGACGATGTGCTGATAGTTCGGCGGTCGGTCCTTGACGTTCGCAATCGCCCACGCGACGAACTCCGTCTCGCTCAGCGCTAACGCCGGCAGTGTGACGCGGAGTTCTCCGAGGGGCTTCGCGACGAACTCGTGCGACTTGACTTCGACCACGGCGCCGTAATGCGCGGGAAAGACCACGATGTCGTCGCCGAGCGGCAACACTCGTTCGTGCAAACTTCGGTACAGGCTGTGTGCGAAGGACTCGGCGTGATCAGCGAGGTCAGGTCGGCCGACGCTCTCGAGGAACACGGTGTCACCGGTGAAGACCGCCGTGTGACCCAGCTGATACATCGTGGAACCTTCGGTGTGGCCCGGCACACTCACCGCTGACACCTTCAGCTCCACGCCGGGCGCCAACGCGACGTTGCGTCCGTCGCGCAAAGGCTCGAAGTCGAACGTGAAGTCGTCATCAGGGTTCAACCACAAGTGAGCGCCTGTCGCGGCGACCAAATTTCGGGCGCCGCTCAGGTGATCGGCGTGTAGATGGGTGTCGAGCACGTGGGTGATCGTCCAATCGTGCGCGGCCGCCACCTCCAGGTACTGATCCAATTCAAGCGATGGGTCGATCACCACACAGTCGGTGCCGGCGCCGATCACGTAGGACAGACACCCCTTGCCCCGGCGACGTAGCTGCACGACCGTCGCGCCGCCGAATTCGCCTTCGACCGTGTCGTAGGTCGACGCCCACGCGCCCATGCCCCCTTCGAGCACCGAACTCTTGATGCCGTGACGCGCCAGGATCTCAGCGCCCTGCAGGGCTCGTGTGCCTTTCGCGCAAATCGTGACGATCCGCTCGTCTCGAGGGACTTCGTCGAGGTGCTGCTCCAGCGTGGCGAGTGGAATGTTGTGCACACCGGGAATCTTCCAGTCGGCGACTTCATCGACGTCGCGAACGTCGAGCAGGTACGGACAGTCGACACCATCAAGCAATGGAAGGAGCTCGTACGTCGTGATACTGGAGATCAGGTCGGCGCGAGTCACGTGAAAAGTCTACGGCTAGATTTTGTCGAATTAGCCAAGGAAAAGGAACCAACATGGTCGAAGCACGCGCCGTCAACGTCGCCGAAGCAGTCCAACTCCTCGCCGAGGGCGCGTTCTTGCTGGACGTACGCGAAGACAACGAGTGGGAGTCGGGTCGGGCGCCGTCAGCCTCGCACCTCGCACTGAACGACGTCCCTGACCATTGGGAAGAACTGCCCAACGACCGCGTGATCGTGTGTGTCTGCCGGTCCGGTGCCCGCTCAGGTCGAGCCACGAAGTTCCTCGTCGAACAGGGTCGAAATGCCGTCAATCTCGAGGGCGGCATGCTGGCGTGGAGCGCCGAAGGCGAGCCGATCATCGGCGACGTCAGCGAACCCACGATCATCTAGTTCTTCTGTGACGCGCTCGCCTGGACCAATCCACGTGCTCTCGGCGGCGGTCCGGGACGGTCGACTGAGCGCTACCGCGCTCGTGGCGGCCTCCATTGAACGCCTCGAAACCTTCAACCCCAACTTGAACGTGCTCGCCGAGGAGGCATTCGAGGACGCCCTCGCAGCCGCCGGAGCGATGGACCGCGGCGCGCCTCCGACTGGTGGTCTGGCGGGGATCCCGACGCTGATCAAGGACCTCGAAGACTGGCGCGGCCACCCGACCCGCAAGGGTTCACTCGCGCTGCGTGACGCGCCGCCGGCGACCTCGAATGCCGTCGTGCCACAGCGGCTCCTCGACGCGGGCGCCATCGTCGTGGGTAAGTCGACCTTGCCTGAGTTCGCGATCGAGGGCTACACGGCCAACGAACTGACCGGCGTCACGCGCAATCCCTGGAACCTCGACTACTCACCTGGCGGATCCAGCGGTGGTTCGGCCGCGGCCATCGTCGCCGGACTCGTCGGGGTCGCAACCGCCACCGACGGCGGTGGATCGATTCGTATCCCTGCCGCACTGAGCGGTCTGGTTGGCATCAAGCCGACCAATGGCCTCATCGGTCGCTGGCCGGCGCACGACTGGATCGACTACTCGACCGATGGGCCGTTCGCGACGTCAACCGACGACCTACGACTCCTCCTGGACGTCATGGTCGGACCCGTCGCCGGTGATCCGACGGCGCCGACGAGGTCGTTCCTGGCGCACATGGATCGACTCGACGAGCGACCGCTGCGACTCATCGCCGCCGATCGGACGTCGCCGCTCGGGCCATTGCCCGCGAGTGTCGCAACAGCGTTCCACGACGCCGTCAGCGCGTTCGCCGACGTGATCGGTGCACCGGTTGCGTGGCGAGATCCCGAAGGATTCTTCACCGATGGCGACCCCGACCTCGATTGGTTCACCGTGACCACGGCCGAGCACGTCGCGTCGCTCGGCCGCTCGTGGGTCGAGGATCACATGAGCGAGTTCCACGTCTCGACACAAGAGTTCCTCTCGACCGGCCTGCGCGTGACGGCCGAGGAGTATCTCAACGCTCGTCGTCGACGTTTCTTGTACGTGCGGACTATGGATGAGCTGCTCGGTGATGACGGACTGTTGTTGACCCCCGCCGTGGCCAGCGATGGTTGGCTGGCCGACGGCCGTCTCGGTGATGACAGCGACGTCCATGGTCTTCCGCCCGAGGTCTACTCGACCGCGATGCAAAACGTCACCGGTCATCCGGCGCTCTCGATCCCCTTCGGCATGTTGCCCACGGGGCTGCCCTTCGGTCTCCAGATAACGGGCGCGCACTACGCCGACTACCGACTGCTGGACATCGCCGACCTCGTCGAGGCCGCCTACCCGTGGGAGCGGACGGCACCCGGCTACGAGTCGCTCGCGAGCGTGCTGACGCAGTAACCCCGTAACACCCCGCAAACAGGACTTTTGCGCCGAGGTGGACCGAGACAAGTGGTTGATGAGTTGAGAAAATTATGGACCGGTTTTGACCCAAGTGACCCACAATTGAGGTGACAGGGCAAGGGCAAAACCTGCGTCGAGGATTCGTGCAAAACTCTGCGGAGCACGATCACGTCTTCATAATGCCGGCAGTAACCCGACGCCTCACAAACCTGGAGAGAGACTTGCGACGACGTCTGAATGTCCTACGAGCAACTGGTGTGCTGCTGACTGGCATCCTCATGATTGGTGCTGTCTCGACACCCGTTGGCGCGACGGGAATACTTCCCCCTGATAACCCCGCGACCAATCTCCTGCCGACCCCGAACTTCCTCTCGAGCGGTCTCTGTCACCTGACCGCGAAGGCAACGCCATGCAGTAATCCCTGTGTCCGACTCGTGGGACCGAAGACTGCGCTTCGTCCGCAGTTCCCCGCCTTCAACGGTTCTCCGTCGTGCACACAGTTCGTGATGCGCGCCCTCAACATCGCGCGAGCCCAGGAGGACCTTCCGGCGATCGTGCTGCCCACCAACTGGTATCACCTTCGTCCGCAAGAGCAACTCTTCGTGATCGTCGACCTCGAGCGCACCGCTCGAGGTCTGCCGCCGTATCTGGGGTTGAACCGAAAGCTCCACGCCGCGGCGCAGTCGGCCGCGTTGCGTGAAAGCGACCCCAGCTTCGCGCCCGGCTTCGCCGCGGGCCTCGACCCCGAAGGAGTGCGTGGCATGGGCGGCACGCTGGCGATGGGCTACACCACGCTCGAAGCCGATTACACCTGGATGTACGAAGACGGTTGGGGCGGGAGTTCTTCGTTGACACCGAATCTGGCCTGCACGTTCGCTGGCGCGCTTGGCTGCTGGGGTCACCGTGACCAGTTACTGGGCTACGACGGCTCGTACAACTTCGGTGTGGGACTTCACTGCACGACGTGTGAGATGGGTACGGGGTTTGCGATCGTCAACGGCACCGGGAGTTTCACGAGTTTGATCGAGCTACCCGCCGGGTCGCCGCCGCCGATGTACTTCACGTGGGCAAAGAACGTCGTGCCGTTCCTCTCGACAACTGAGGCTACGACGAACTAGCCAACTTGCGCGCTATCAACGAACATCGCGTCAAGTTCGAGACCTCGACTACGCAATGCGCAAGAAGAAGACCGTGGTTCGCGGTAGGTAGCGCGAATCCCCGCCGTACACCGCCCGAACCTTGACGTTCACCCACTTGAGCGACTTTGGCGCAAAACACTCTGCTCGACCTCGAGCAACAGTTCCGCTACAAAGAATCACCGATCCGGCGAGGAAGCGAACAGTGCCAGTGGCCGCTCGTGGTAGCCCGCGAGCCACCAATTCGACTCGACTTCCCCGTTGACGCACGCTCGGCACAGCAACCGCCGACATCGTCGATATTGACATCCGTTTCTTCGGCTGAGTTCCAGGCACGGAAGTCGTGGTCGCGGTGGGAATCGACGTAGTGCTCGTCGTCGTGGTGGTGGTCGATCCTTGGGGCGTGGTGGTCGTCGTGGCCGAACCCTGAGGCACCGTCGTCGTCGTGCCTCCGGAACCTTGCGGCAACGTTGTCGTGGTGGTTCCTGAACCCTGCGGCAACGTGGTGGTCGTGGTGGTCGTGGCGTCGCACTGAGTAGTGCCGAGTCCGGCATCGACAATGATCCAGTCGTCGGTCGTCGTCAGGTACTGGTGGGCAGAGAGGCCTGCCGAGCAGTAATAGATCGATCGCGCGTCTAGTTCCACGCTCTGCATCTCAGGCCGGGATGCGATACCGATGAGAAAGTCGTCGTAATTCTGGGGAGAGAGGCCTGAACGATCGAACATCAAGGTCATGCCGTACTGCCCCAACATCGACGTGTTCCAGTTACTGAGATCTTGATTGAAGTCCGTGTCCTCGTAGAACACATCAGACATTTGAAAGACGTTTGAAGTGTTCCAGGAGTTCAACGGTTGGTTGAAGACCGGGTCATTCTGGAACGCGCCGGTGAGCAATTGGACGTTCGAGACGTTCCAGTCGTCGAGGGGCTGATTGAAGACGAGATTCTCGTCGAACATCTCGGACATCGACACGAGCGACGAGACGTTCCAGTCATCGATGTCTTGATCGAAACCGGAGCCAGCAAACATGACACCCATATCGGTGACCGAGGCAGTGTTCCAATCGTTGAGCGGCTGATTGAAACTCGTGGCGTTCGAAAACATGTTGTTCATGTCCGTGACGGACGAAGTGTTCCAGTCGTTCAGCGGCTGGTCAAATGTTGTCGCTCCATTGAAGACAGCGATCATGAGCGTCACGTTCGACGTATTCCACGCGTCAATGGATTGATTGAACGATGTGTCACCATCGAACATGTACGAGATGTCGGTGACACTCGCCGGAAGAGTGTCCGGGACAGAGGTCAAGCTCGTCGCCCCCATGAAAGCACCCAAGAGGCTCGTGGGGTCTAGGTTGCCCCACGAGTTCACGGAGGTCAGATAGACCGAACCGGGACTGGTGATTCCCACCTCAGCGCAGCAAGAACTGGATGGTTCCCCATCGCCGTACCCCGTGACAGTGCCTGTCACGCACACGTCGTACGTCCCGGCGTTCGCGTAGACATGTGAGGGCGCGGTGGGGGTGGTCGTCGTCGTGCCGTCGCCCCAATCGACCGTCGCGTTGTCAGATTGTGTGAGCGGGATGTCGACGTTGTCGTTCGCTGACGTCGTCACGTACGTCAGATCCATGCCGGCGCAGGTATCTCTTGAAGCAGTGTGAGACGGAAGGTCGTGCGGCACCTGAGTTGGAGTGGCGAGAACAGCGTCGGGGAGACCAAGGGTCACGATCAGGCAGGCCACCAGAACCACAAAACCTAAATTGATTCTGCGTCGTCGACGGATGTCTTCACCGGTACGCCGTTCCATACACCCCCCGACAGCAATCGACAGATGATACTCAGGGCAAGCGCAAAAATGACCTAGACCCCTAAATCCGGTCCACGGATATGAGAGTTTGGTCGTGATCTACCTGGAGGTAGTCATGCCCAAGCGATATCCAAGAGAGCTTCGCCGAAGTGTCTGCGAGCGATTGCTCGCCGGCGAGTCGGTGGCGGCGCTGGCGAGAGAGACGTCACTGTCACAAGCAACGCTCTTTCGTTGGAAGAAGCAAGCCCAGATCGACGCTGACCTTAAACCCGGCGTCAAGAGCATCGAGGTCGATGAACTGGCCCAGGCCCAGCGCACGATCGAAGAACTCGAAGCGGAGCTCGCGCTGGTTCGCGCCGCCGCCGCGATCTTCAACGGCGAGGAGCCGATCAGCCCAAAAGACGGTGCCAGGTTGCCGAGGAGTTAAGCAACCTGGGTTACAGCGAGCGCGTGGCCTGTCGGGTGGTCGATCTCTCACGAAGTGTCTTCTACGAATACAAGTACCACGTGCCGAGCGACCGTGAGATTCGTCGAGTGCTGCTCACCGACCTCATCGCCGACGTGCACGAGCGTTCACGCGGCACCTACGGGATGCTGCGCATCCGCGCGGCCCTGAAGATGGAGCACGACATGATCGTGAATCGCAAACTGATCTTGTCGATCATGCGCGAACTGAAGATTCAGGGGCTTCCCGGCCCCAAGCGACGGCCAAAGAACCTGGTGAACGTGGCGACCGAAGAGGACCTCGTCCAGCGCAACTTCACGGCCGATCGTCCGAACGCGCTCTGGTTGACCGACATCACCGAGCACAACACTCGCGAGGGCAAGGTCTACTGCTGCGCGGTCCTCGATCTCTACACGCGCAAGATCGTCGGCTGGGCCATCGATCGTCGTTGCGAAGCTGCGCTGGTGAATGATGCTCTGGGCATGGCGAATGAGGCACGGCGCCCCGGCACCTCGACCATCATCCACTCAGACCACGGCAGTCAGTTCACGTCGTGGGGCTTCACGCAGAACGTGCGCAACTACGGCCTGATGGGCTCGCTGGGCACGATCGGCGACTGTTACGACAACGCACCGATGGAGTCGTTTTGGGGCTCAATGCAGATCGAGCTACTCAACCGCAAGAAATGGAGAACGAAAATTGAACTCTCAATAGCCATCGCCGACTACATCGAGCACTTCTATAACTCCGATCGACGACACAGTTCGATCGAATACTTCACACCCAACGAATTCCAAGAATTACAATCAAAAGAAACCCAGACCCAACTCACATAAACGTGGCTCGGTCAACGGGGTCTATGCCAAAAAGCAGTCCCAACGGGATTCGAACCCGTGCCTCCACCTTGAGAGGGTGATGTCCTAGGCCACTAGACGATGGGACCATGAAAGAAATAGAGCGAAAATCTCTACATCATTCGCTCGGGGGCAAGGACTCGAACCCTGAATAACTGGACCAGAACCAGTTGTGTTGCCAATTACACCACCCCCGAAGGGCTTGGAAAGCCTACCCGAGATGCCGAAGATATCGCCAGCGTGTGGGCGTGCCTACTCAGTCGAACCACGAATGGAAGATGCGAAACCCGATGATGCGCCCTACCCCCACTTCGAACGTCTCTTTCAGGTAGTACTTCCACAGCGAGTGCTTCACCGTGGGTGAGTTGCGCACCGGCGACGGATACGGCACCAGACCCTGGGACGAGGAGATCGCCATCGCGCGGTCTTCATGAAAGGGATCGGTGACCGTGAGCACGGTCCTGATGCCATGCGCCTTCAGCTTCGGCAGCACCGTCGTCACGTTCTCCCACGTGTCGGTGCCCGAGCCCTTCAAGATCTGCGAGGCCGGTACGCCGTGCGCCTCGAGATACGTCGCCGACACTTCGGCCTCCGTGAAGTCATCGCCAGGGCGTTTTCCCCCCGTCACGGCGATCCACGGCGCGCGGTGCTTGTGCCACAACACCAGCGCCTGATCGAGTCGAGCTTGCAGCTCAGGCGACGGCGTCCCGTTGTCTTCGGTCGTGCCAAAGACCAGGATGGCCTGCGCGTCCTTCGTGGAGTGTTCGTGGCCCGTCATCCAAATCTGGACGAACGTGACCGCGAAGTAGAGGATTACGACCGTGATCAGCGCGGCGATGATGCGAAGGACGAGCTTGATGGGGCCGAAGATCACGCGACGGCACGAACCAACGCGCCTCGCAGACGCTCCAACACCGCCTCACGCCCTAACAGTTCCATCGATTCAAAGAGCGGCGGTCCAACCGACGTGCCGGTGATGGCGCATCGAATCGGTGCCTGACTCTTGCGCAGCACCATGCCGAGGGACTCCCCTAGTTGCAGCGTCGACTCGTGCAATGCCGCCGCGTTCCACTCGACGCTCGCAAAGGCGTCGATCGCGAGTTGGAGCAACTGCTGGGCGACGTCGTCACCGGCGATCGTCTTGGCGAAAACCGCGTCATCGTATGGCACGTCATCGAGGAAGAAGAAACTCACCATCGCCGGGATCTCACCGAGGGTCGCCACCCGCTCCTGCACGAGGTGGGCGACCTTGTCGAACAACGCCGGATTGAACTGCTCCTTCGACCATGGCACGTCGCGGTCCCCCGGTCGCCACTCGCTCGACCACGGCGCGACCCAGGGCGTCGACGCCACGATGAAGTCCTCGAGGGAGAGCGCGCGGATGTACTCACCATTCATGTGCGTCAACTTCTTCAGGTCGAAGAAGGCCGGCGAGTGCGAGACGTCCTCGAGACGGAACTGTTCGATGAGCGTCTCGCGCGGCACGATCTCCTCGTCGCCGCGCGGACTCCACCCGAGGAGCGCCAGGTAGTTCACGAACGCTTCGGGCAGATAACCCTGGTCGTGATAGGACTCGACCGACACGGGGTCCTTTCGCTTGGAGAGTTTCTTTCGTTGCTCGTTCACGAGCATCGGTAGGTGTGCGTACTGCGGGTGCGCGACGAAGGCGACGCCCTCACAGTGATTGAGGGCCTCCCACATCATCACCTGTTTCGGCGTCGTTGGCAGGAGGTCCTCGCCACGGATGATGTGCGTGATGGTCATGCAGCGGTCGTCGACGGCGTTGGCCAGTGGGTAGAGCACGACGCCGTTCGATCGCACGACGATGAAGTCCTCGTAACTGTCGTGGGGGAACGTGACGTCGCCGCGCACGACGTCGTGCACGACCGTGACACCCTCGTCGGGCACGCGAAAGCGCAGCGCGGTCGCGTCGGTCCGCGCGACGTTGCGATCGCGACAGTAGCCGTCGTAGCCGGGCTTCTCGTTGCCCTTCGTGCGCTCGTCGATCGCTTCGCGCGTGCAGTCACAGGCGTAGAGATAGCCGTTGGCGTAAAGCGCCTCGGCGGCCTCGACGTGATCGCTCAAGAGTTCACTTTGAAAGAACGGGCCCTCGTCGAAGTCGAGTCCGAGCCACCCGAGGCCCGCGATGATCCCGTCGCGCCACTCGTCGCGATTGCGCTCGGCGTCGGTGTCCTCGATGCGCAGGATGAACGTGCCGCCGCTCTGGTGCGAGAAGAGCCAGTTGAAGAGCGCCGTGCGCGCGGTGCCGACGTGCATGGAGCCGGTCGGAGAGGGGGCGATGCGGACGCGAGGGCCGCTCACGGCTTACTCCTCAAGGGAGAGTGCGCCGTTGGGGCAACTGGCCACGGCTTCGCGGAGTCGCTCGTCGAACTCGGGGCCGGGGTTCTCGTTGAGCACGTACATGAACCCGTCGTCACGGACCTCGAAGATCTCGGGCGCGATGCCCATGCACACGGCGTTGCTGGAGCAGGCATCGTAATCAACAACGACTTTCATGGGGACCCCTTCGAGCACGGAATTCACTCCATCGTAGTTGTCGGCGCCGAAAGGTGAAAGCGACTGCGTACACTCAAATCGGTTCGAAGGAGAACATATGGATACGCGCACATTGGGTTCACTGCAGGTGTCGGTCGTCGGACTGGGTTGCAACAACTTCGGTTCTCGCCTCGACCAGGAGGGCACGACGAACGTCGTGCTCGGCGCATTGGAGGCGGGCGTGACGTTCTTTGACACCGCCGATATCTACGGCGCCACCAAGTCCGAGGTCATGCTCGGCGTCGCGCTCGGCAAACGCCGTGATGAGGTCGTCATCGCGAGCAAGTTCGGCATGCCGATCGACGACAGCCACTTCGGGGCGCATCCCGACTACGTGCGCAGTGCCTGCGAGGACTCGCTGCGTCGTCTCGGCACCGACCACATCGACCTCTACCAACTCCACTACCCCGACGACACGGTGCCGATCGCCGACACCCTTGGCGCGTTGCGCGAGCTCGTCGAAGCCGGCAAGGTGCGCGAGATAGGTTGCTCGAACCTCAGTGTCGCGCAGTTGCACGAGGCGAAGCTCGCGGCCGGCGACGGACCAGCCTTCGTCTCGGTGCAGAATCAGTACTCACTGCTCGAACGCGAACCCGAGCGTGACGGCGTCTTCGAGGCGTGCAGCGAACTCGGCATCGGATTCTTGCCCTTCTATCCCCTCGCGAATGGTTTGCTGACCGGCAAGGTGCGTCCCGGCCAGCCGGTTCCCGAGGAGTCACGGCTCGCGAAGATGGCCCCCGAACGAAGCGTGCACTGGCTCGGTGAGGACATGCAGGCGAAAGTCGCGACGTTGCTCGAGTACGCCGAGTCGATCGACGTGCCGATCCTGTCGTTGGCCTTCTCGTGGCTGCTCAGTCATGATGCGGTCGCCAGCGTCATCGCCGGGTCCTCTACCGCCGACCAGGTGCGCGCGAACGCGAAGGCCGTGCGCACGCTCAGTCCCGACGTGATCGCGCGACTGAACGAACTGACCAGTTAGTTGGCCTTGACGGCCGCCACCATCTTGGTGAGCGTGTCCTTGGCGTCGCCGAAGACGAGCGTCGTCTTGGGGTTGTAGAGCAGTTCGTTCTCGATGCCGGCAAAGCCCGGACGCATCGAGCGCTTCAAGAACACGACGTTCTCTGCGAGGTCGGCGTGGATGATCGGCATGCCGTAGATCGGCGAGCTCGGGTCATCGGTCGCGGCGGGGTTCACGGTGTCGTTGGCACCTACGACCAAGGCCACGTCGGCCGTGGCGAGTTCGGAGTTCGCCTCGTCCATCTCGAGGAGTTGTTCGTAGGGGACGTTGGCCTCGGCGAGCAACACGTTCATGTGGCCGGGCATGCGACCGGCGACCGGGTGGATGGCGTAGAAGACCTCGATGCCCTTGGATTCCAGTAGTTCGGCGAGTTCGCGCAGCACGTGCTGTCCCTGGGCGACGGCCAGACCGTAGCCCGGGATGATGACGACGCGCGACGAGAAGCCGAGCAGGATCCCGATGTCCTCCGGCGTACCGGAACGCACGCTTCGTCCGTCGTCGCGGGTCGTGGCGCCACTGGCCGTCACGACCGAGCCGAACGCCGAGAACAGCACGTTGGAGAGGCTCCGGCCCATGGCCTTACTCATGAGGCGCGTGAGCAAGATACCGGAGGCACCGACCAGCGTGCCGGCCACGATCAACAGATTCGAACCGAGCGTGAAACCCGAGGCCGCGACCGCGAGTCCAGTGAAGGCGTTGAGCAGTGAGATCAATACCGGCACGTCGGCGCCGCCGATCGGCAAGACGAAGATCACGCCGAGCACGAAGGCCAGCGCCAGCAGAATCCACAGCAGGGGCGTTGACGCGGTGACGAGGATCGTCACGATCAGCGCCACCGAGACGAGTCCGACGACGCCGTTGATCAGTTGCTGGCCCGGATAGGTCAGTGGCCGTCCGGTCATGAGCTCTTGGAGCTTGGCGAACGCGACGGCCGAACCGGCGAAGGAGACGGTGCCGATCAGGACACCGAGCAGGACCTCGAGCACCACGTAGGTCGCCGGGTGGGTCGACTTGATGTGGATGAACTCAGTGATCGACACCAATGACGCGGCGCCGCCGCCGACGCCGTTGAAGATCGCCACGAGTTGTGGCATCGCCGTCATCTTCACGAAGCGCGCCGTCGGTACGGCGACCAGCGCGCCGATGAACATCGCGAGCAGGATCAACCACACGTGGCGCAGCGCGTGCCCGTCGACGTGGTTGAAGAACGTGGCGACGATCGCGACGAGCATGCCGAAGGCCGCGACCACGTTGCCGCGCCGCGCGTGCTTGGGACTACCGAGCCCCTTCAGCGCGACGATGAATGTCGTCGCCGAGAACAGGTACAGCAGGTCGATCAGCGTCCCACGACTCACTGGGTCACCTCGTCACCGGGCGTCTCTTTCGGTTTGGCGGCGCGAGGCTTGAACATCTCGAGCATGCGGTCCGTGACGACGAAGCCGCCCACGACGTTCAGCGTCGCGAGGATCACCGCGAGGAATCCGAGGACCTCTTGCAGGTTGGTCGTCGCTCCCCCGAGGATCAGCATCGATCCGACCAGGATGACGCCGTGGATGGCGTTCGATCCGCTCATCAGCGGGGTGTGAAGGATCGAGGGCACCTTGGCGATGATCTCGGTCCCGACGAAGGCCGTCAGGATCAAGACCGTCGCGTATTGGATCAAGACGTTGTGCATCACTCGCTCTCTTTCGCTGCGGGGACGATCGCGACGTGCGCGACGCCGAGGGCCTCGGCGGTGGGTGCGTGATTGATCGCACCGTCACGCGCGACCGTCACGCCGATGACGACTTCGTCGTTCCAGTCCGGTGCGAGTTGACCCTTGGACCCGAAGAGCGCCAGGAGCTTCAACACGTTGTTCGCGTACATGAAGCTCGCGCTCGCACCCATCTCGGCCGGTGGATTCGACATCCCGACGATGCGCACGCCCTGGTGTTCCACGACCTCACCGACCTTGGTCAACTCACAGTTGCCCCCACCGTCGGCGGCCATGTCGATCACGAGCGAACCCTCGCCCATCGCCTCGACCATCGCGGTGGTCACGAGGATCGGCGACTTGCGGCCCGGTACCGCGGCGGTCGTGATCACGACGTCGGAGTTGGCGACCTCGCTGAGCAGCGCGGCCTGTTGTTGGAGGCGCTCGTCGTCGGTGAGTTCGCGGGCGTAGCCGCCGGCGGCGTCGGCCGTCACGGCCAACTTGACGAAGACCGCGCCGGCGGACTCGGCCTCTTCCTTGGCCGCCGATCGAACGTCGTAGGCGCGTACCTTGGCCCCGAGACGCTTCGCGGTCGAGATCGCCTGCAGTCCGGCGACGCCCACGCCCATCACGAGGACCTTGGCCGGTCGGATCGTGCCCGCGGCCGTCGTCAGCAACGGAAAGAATCGGTCGAAGTTCGATGCGCCCTTCAGCGCGGCGCGGTAGCCCGACACCGTCGCCTGGGACGACAGCGCGTCCATGTACTGCGCGCGCGAGATCCGCGGCAGGAGGTCAAAGGAAAGTACCGTCACTCGTCGATCGTTCAGCGCCTTCACGATGTCTTGGGCGAGGAGCGGTGAAAGGAACGACAGATGCGTCGAGCCCTCCGCGAGTCGTGCGACCTCATCGAGGTTCGGCGGGTTGACCCGCAAGTTGACGTCGCCCGTCGGCGCGTCAGCGATCGTGGCACCGACCGCCTCGTACGCCGCGTCGTTGAAGTGTGACGCGTCTCCTGCTCCGCGCTGCACGACGACCTCCCAGCCATCGGTGACGAGGGATTTCACCGCGTCTGGAGTGAGCGCGACCCGCGTTTCGCCCGCGCGTGACTCCTTGTAGAGCGCAATTTTCATACCTTGTTTCTAGCAGCCTGACGAAATGCGCTCCGACGCTCACCTCGCACCGCAGCCACCGTTTTGACTCCCTCGACGCCACCCAACCGTAGGTGACGGAAGTGAAAACTCGGTGTCGTTGTGACATCACTGAACTAGAAGTGGACCATGCAATCTTTCGTCGCCAACGTGAAGTCACCGGTCGGAACGTGGAGTGTCGTCGGCAGCGACGACGGCGTGACGCACATCCATCTCCCGCACGATGAGCTCACGGCCTCCAGAGGAGTGGCGCCCAAACCGGTCGCCGACGCGGTCCAGCAGCTCGAGGAGTATTTCGCGGGTTCGAGGCGAACCTTCAAGGTCAAGCTCGCGCCGTCACCCGCGACTGCGTTTCAACTCGACGTCTGGGCAGCGCTCCGCAGGATTCCCTACGGCCAGGTTCGCACGTACGGCGAGGTCGCCGAGGCAGTGAATCGACCACGGGCACATCGAGCCGTCGGGAACGCGAATCACGCCAACCCGTGGCCGATCGTCATCCCGTGTCACCGCGTCGTCGCTTCGGCCGGACTCGGTGGGTACGGTGGCGGCGACAAGGTCAAGCGCTATCTCCTCGACCTCGAGGGTGTGCACTACGACTGAGGTCGTCGTTCGAACGGCGGCGCGTGGCGCTACGAAACGGCGACCGGCTCCTTCAGCGCGGCGAACATCGCCAGCGCACCGTCGGCCAGATGTTGACGCTCATCGTCAGTCAAGACACTGAAGCACTCGGCCATCTTCTGCGACGTCAGTTCCTCGGCACGGACCTTCTTCGCCTCGCTCTCTGGCGTCACCGCGGGCGTTTCGTCTTCGACGTACCCGTGCAACGTGAATATGAGCGGCGCCTGCAGGTAGCACGCCTCGACCGCGCTCAGACCCACTTCGTTGACGGCGTCGATGTGCACGCACCCGCGGAGTTCGCGCATCACGATGCAACCCAGGTACGCGGCGTGCACGGGATTCGACGGCACCTCGTACTGGCGGTAGCCATCGACCAGCTGATGGTGCCCACTCTCGACGGCGGCAGCGACCTTGTGCGCCGCGGCCGCGTAGGCGCGTAGGACCTCGACGTCGATAGCGCCGAACGTGCGATCGGCGAACTCGTAGGCCGCCTGCACGTAGTCGGCCGCGACGGCGACCGGGTCGGCTTTCGCCTTGCCGCCGTTCCACATGCGATCCAGCGTGCGCGGATGAAAAAAGGTGAAAGCGTCGACGACGACCTCGAGGTCAACGTCGCCGAGCGTTCCGCCGCGGCCGAGCCCGTAGTACTCATAGATATTGAGGCCGTGTTGCTGCTTGCCCCTCTCCCCCGTCAGGGGATCGAAGTAAAACGACATGCCCAGGACTTGGATCGGATCGGCAACTTCGTCCGCGAGTTCGACAGTGTTCATAGCGCGCACTTTAGGCCACGGCGTGACGCCGCCCAGCGCCTACTCGGCCTTCCCGTCGCGTCGCACCCGTAGTTCGATCGTGGTGCCGCGATCGACCGCGATGAAGTGCACCGTGCCACCGTGTCGCTGGACGATCTCAGCCACGATCGCCAGTCCGAGACCGGTGCCACCGGAATGTCGCGCACGCGCCGGATCGGAGCGAACGAAACGCTCGAAGAAGCGCTCGCTCTCGACGACGTCGATGCCATCGCCGTCGTCGGCGACCGTCACCACGGCGACGTCGCCGTCGTAGCGCGAAGAGAACCGCAACTCCTCGGTCGCGTAGCGCATCGCGTTGTCGACGACGTTGCGGATCATCCGCTTCATCATCGCCGGGTCGGCCTTGACCCGCGTCGGCTGCACGGTGGTCGTATCGACGCGAAGTTCGGTGAGGAGGCGCACGCGATGACCTTCGTCGAACAACAGGTCGTCCAGGTCGACGTCCGCGATGTGAATGTCGGCGCGGTGTTCATCGTGGCGCGCCAGCCACGCGAGGTCATCGATCAACGTCTCGAGCCGCCGGCCCTCGCGCATCACGACCTCGCCGACCTCGCTCCAATCGGCGCGCTCGGGATCCTTGGCCGCGCGTTCGGTCGTCGCCAGCAGCGTCGTCAACGGGCTCCGCAGTTCGTGACTGGCGTTCGAGACGAACTCCTGCTCGAACTGCGACGACGCCTCCAGCCGCTCGAGCATCGCGTTCACCGTGTGGGCCATGCGCGCGATCTCGTCGTTCCCGCCGGTCGGGGTGATGCGCTGGGAGAGATCCGTGGCGGCGATCGTGTCGACTCGTCGTCGAATCGACTCGACCGGCGCGAGCGCCAGTCCCATCCCGATCCAGATCAGTCCGCCCGTCATCAAGAGCAGGAGCGGGAATGAGATGACCAGGCTGGCCATGAGCACGTTCACGCTGTGATCGATGCCTTGGCCGTAGACGAAACCGAAGATCAAACCGGATCCTCGCTTCGTGAAGATCGTACCGACCTGACCGGAACTCACTTCGGACAACGTCGTCGCCGTGGCCGGTGAGTGCACGTAGCGCACGCCGAGCTTGTTCGCGGTGTTGGCGTCGAAGGTCTCGTGGGCGAGGATCGGTGCCGACTCGATCGCGGCGCTGGCTGCCCAGAGCTGCGTCCCGGCGATATTGGTGACCTGGATGACGACGTTGCCGTGCATCGGCAGCACCACTTTGTAACGCTGCGCCTTGGTCGCCATCACGAAGCGTTCCTGGGTGCGGATCATCTCGGCCTGGATCTGGTTGCTCGCGCTGCTCGACAGCGAGTTGCGCACGAGGTGGACGAGGGCGAGGCCGGTGAAACTGAGGATCGCCGCGATGGCGACGACGAAGATGAACGTCAGACGCGCGCGGATGGAGAACCTGTGCAACAGGTTCATCAGTCCGGGCGAATGCTGTAGCCGACACCGCGCACGGTGCGGATGACCGATTCATAGGGCGCCAGGTCGATCTTGCGCCGCAGGTACCCGATATAGACCTCCACGATGTTGGGGTCCCCGTCGAAGCCGCTACCCCAGACGGCTTGGAGGATCTCGCTCTTGGCGAGGGGTTCGTTGACTCGTCCCATGAGGAACTCGAGCAGCGCGAACTCGCGCGGCGTCAACGTGACGTCGCGCCCGTACGCGACGACCGTTCGGCGCATCGGATCGAGCGAGATCGGTCCGACGACCAGTCGCTGGGGACGGCCGCGGTCGTGACGACGAAGCAACGCGTGCAAGTGCGCCACCAGGATCGAGTTCTCGAAGGGCTTGTGCATGAAGTCGTCGGCGCCGACCTCTAAGCCCTCGACCTCGTCCCACTCGCCGTCCTTGGCCGTCAACATCAGTAGCGGCGTGTCGACGCCGGCCGCGCGCAGGTCCTGACAGACGCTGAATCCGTTTCGCTTCGGCAACATCAAGTCCAGGACGATCACGTCGTACTCGCCCTCAAGGCCCTCGGCGAAACCGGTCTCGCCGTCGTGTCGTTGCTCCACGTCGAACCCGTCGTCTTGCAGGAGGTTCGCCACCGCCCGGGCGAGGTCGTGATCGTCCTCAATGACCAGCACCCGCCGGCGGTCCCCACTCATTGCAAGTAGAGGTTACCGTTGGTCCCTTCGACGATCTTCAGCTTCAAAAGACCGTGCGGCGCCGGTCCGTCGATGACGTCGCCGGTGGTGACGGCAAATTCTGATCCGTGGCACGGACAGACGATGATGTCGTTCGCGGCGTAGTAACCAACGGTGCACCCGGCGTGCGGACAGACCGCGTCATAGGCGAAGAAGGCGTCGTCGGCATGGATCACGATGCCGGGATCTCCCGAGGACGGGATCGTGAACGCGGCGGCGTGACCCTTCGGCACGTCCTTGGCGGCCCCGAGCAGCGTGCCGCTCGGGGTCGGCGTCGTCGGACCGGTCGACGGCGTGGTCGTCGACGTGGAATCCGATGATGGGATCGTCAACTGCGTCGTGACATTCTTCGGCGCCTTCGCGCCGCCAATCATCTTGCCGGTGTCGGCGACCGCGCCGCCGAAGAGCAACGCCGCCGCACCGACGCCGGCCGCGACGGTGCCGCCCACCACGAGGGCGCGACGATCGACCGTATCAATGGCGACACGTGTCACCAACGGTGCACGATCACCTAACAACACCGGGCAGACCGCCTTGTCACAGGCCAGTCCTTGGCGAGCGGCGCACGTGCCGTCGTGGTAGTTGCCGCAGATCCTTTGGACCGTCGCGAACGGTATGGCCACCAATTCCGGCGACGCGACGCCCTCTCTCGTCGCGGCGCGTGTCGCGATCCACGCGTCGAGCGACAACTTGGTGCCGCCCCCGGCGACGATGAACGGCATCCACGCGAAGAAGAAGACGATGTCGGCACCCGTGAAGTACGGCGAGGCGTGAAAGCTGATCGTGAGGAACAGACTGAAGGACAGGACCGCGCCGCCGATCGCCGCGATCCGGGTCCACAGACCGAGCAACACGCCGAGGCCGATCGCCACTTCAGCGAAGGAGATGACCAGCCCGATCGGCTTGGCGAAGCCGATCATGTGGACCAACAGCGCGTGGATCGGGCTCGTGTGCGAGGCGGCGATCAGTTGGGCTTGGATCGAGATCGGACTCTGCGAACGGAAGAAGTTCGGGTTGGCGAGTTTCTGCAGCCCGGCGTAGAGGAACGTCGCGCCGAGGAAGAGGCGCAGCGGCAAGAGCGCCCACTCGGCCATATTCCAGGCACGTACCGGCGCGCCGAAGGGCAGGCGGCGCTCACCTGCACGGGCGTGACGAGCGGGAGGAGTTGGCGTCGCCGGCATCGCTCCATCGTTACACAGGCCCACTGTGCCCTTGTCCGCGCAAACTAAGTCTTTACTTACTCCTTATCTAGGAGAATGGACTCGTGCTCGCCGCCTCCATCGTCTCGTACCTGTTGCACGAGATCCACCGACTGCCTGGCGGGCTCGTCTACGGACTCGTCACGTTGCTCGTCTTCGGCGAGGCGGCCCTCTTCATCGGCTTCATCCTTCCCGGTGAGACGGCGGTCCTGGTCGCCGGCGTCGTCGCGTCCCAGGACCACGTGAACGTCGTGGTCGTGTGCGTGTTGGTCGTCGCGGCGGCGATCGTCGGCGACTCGGTGGGCTACGAGATCGGACACCGGTACGGCGAATCATTGATGAAGCTGTCGATCCTGCGACGGCGACGTCCGGCACTCGATCGCGCGTTGGAGGGCCTTCGACGTCGCGGTCCGGTCTACGTCTTCATCGGACGATTCACGGCGTTCTTGCGTGCGGTGATGCCGGGACTGGCCGGCATGAGCGGCATGAACTACCGGCGGTTCCTCATCGCCAACGCCCTCGGTGGCACCATCTGGGGCATCACCTTTACCTTGCTCGGCTACTTCGCGGGCACGGCCCTGACGAAGATCGAGAACTACGCGAGTTGGGTGGGGCTCAGCGTCTTGATCGCCATGATCCTCTTCTTCATCATCTTCCACTTCGTGAAGAAGAGTCGCGAGACCAATGAAGACGTCGAGTACGACAGCGACGACTCAGTGGAATAGCTCGGCCACATCGCGGTCGCGCAACTGCCATTCACCGTCGCGCTTGATCAACAGGCCCGCGATCTTCATCGGTCCGTTCGCGCCGACGAGTGAGCGCACGTAGAGTTCGTCACACTCTCGTTGCAGCGCGGCACCGATCACTTGCGGATCTGCACCCGCGGACACCTCACTGGTCGAGGTCACGATCTTCGGCCCGACCACCGGGTCGACGCGCAGTGTTTCGCAGATCCACTCGATGTGCGTGCGCGCGAACTCGGCGTCCACGCGTGCGCCCCTTCGCCACGGCGGCATCTGCGACTGAAGGTAACCGTCGACGAGGCGTTGCCGATCGGCGAAGACCACGACGCCGCTCGCCACGCTGATTGAACCCACGACACGCGTGGCGTGTTCCACCACGAGCGGCGCCACCCACGGAAGGAGCCACGCCTCAAGACCGAGCCACGCCGGCCACGCCCAATCGACGATCACGACGGTGACGCCCAGGCCAAGGGACGCGGCGTGCCCCGCGACGTCGGCGTAGCGCGCCAGTGCCGCCTCGTCGATCTGGCCGCGACGCGGCTCGATGCGGGCCCACTCGACACTCAGTCGCACGCCGTCGAAACCGAGCGACGGGACGAGATCGAGTGTCCGTTCGTAGTCGTGCCAGACGTCATCGACCCCGGGGTTGACGTGACGTCCGAGCGCGAATGTCGGCCGAAAGCACGTCGACGGCTCGTAGGGGCCGTCGAAGCCGCCCTCGACGGCGTAGCCCTCGAGGGTGACGTAGCGCCGCGGTCGTCTCTCCACTGCGTCAGTTTCGCACGCCCGGATTCACCCAACTCCGGTATCGTTCGACTCGTTGCCCTTCGGGGCCGACCGAAGGAGCGCCATGGCTGACGAAGTACTACGCGAACGACGCGGACACGTCGAGATTCTGACCATCAATCGACCCGAGGCGCGCAACGCCATCAATCGCGCGACCGCCATCGCCCTCGGTGACGCGCTCGATGACTGCGAGCGCGACGATGACGTCTGGGTCGTCGTCCTCACCGCCTCCGGTGACAAGGCGTTCTCGGCCGGCATGGACCTCAAGGCCTTCGCCGCCGGGGAGTTCCCGATCACTGACAAGGGCTTCGGGGGCATCACGCAACGCGACTTCCCCAAACCGCTCATCGCCGCGGCCAACGGCTCGGCGCTCGCGGGTGGCTTCGAGATCTTGATCAGTTGTGACATGGTCGTCGCGGCCGATCACGCCAAGTTCGGCATCCCCGAGGCCGCGCGCGGCCTCATCGCCGGCGGCGGCGGACTCATCCGACTGCCCAAGCGCATCCCGCTCGCCGTCGCCTACGAGATGGCGTTGACGGCTGACCCCATCGACGCGAATCGCGCCTACGAGCTCGGACTCGTCAACCGTGTGGTGCCCGGTGAGCGGGTGCTGGATGAAGCCATCGCCCTCGCCGAGCGCATCGCCAAGAACGCGCCGCTCGCGGTGCGTGTCTCGAAGGACGTCATGAAGAAGTCGCGCGAGCTCTCCGAAGAAGCGTCCTGGACACTCAATACCGAGTCCTTCGGACGCATCGGCAGCAGCGCCGACGCGCTCGAAGGCGCGATCGCCTTCGCCGAGAAACGTGAGCCCAACTGGCAGGGCAAGTAGTCGACGAACTCAATGCAGGTGATAGACGAGCGCTGAGGTAACGGCCGCGGCCACCACGACGACGGGGAACGGCGCTTTGGCGATGAGTGCCGCGAGAGCGACCGCGAGACCGGCCAACCGATGATCGATCACCACGTGCGTCTTCACCACGACACCCTGGGCGACGACGAGGGCGCTCAGCAAGGCGATCGGGATCAACGAGTTGATGCGCTGCAATCGTTCATCGGCCAGCCACCGCTCGGGGACCAAGTGTCCGAGCAGTTTGATCGCGAAGCACAACGCGCTGGTCGCACCCAACACGATCCACAACGTCAGTGCGTTCACCGCGACCGCCAACCGAAGATCACCGCGACCACCGTCGTGGCGATGATCGGAAGCCCCGCCGGAAGTAGCGGCGTGACGAGTATTGCGAAGACCACGGAGGCGACGGCCACGACGCGCTGATAGTTCGTCTGAAGCCGGGGCCACAGGAGCCCGAGAAACGCAGCCGGCACCGCGGCATCAAGTCCCCACGACGCCGGATTGCCCAACGCCTTGGCGCCGAGTGCGCCGAGCAGCGTGAAGATGTTCCAGAAGATGAAGACCCCGGTGCCCGTGATCCAAAAGCCTTCGCGCATCGCCTTCGGGCCCTTTGGGGCCTGGGAGAGGGCGACGCCCGTCGATTCGTCGATGGTGATCTGCGCGGCCAGCACGCGACGCCATCCCTTGACCTGCAGGACCGGTGCCATTTGGATGCCGTAGAGAGCGTTTCGGGTGCCGAGCAGCGCGGCGGTCGCGACGGCACTGGCCGCCACACCACCTGAAGCGACGACCCCCACGGCGGCGAACTGACTCGCGCCGGTGAAGGTGAGCAGGGAGAAGAGACAGCTCTGGAGGACCGAGAAGCCGGCGGCCACGCTTGCCGCACCAAAGGCCACGCCGTAGGTTCCGACCGTGATCGCGACACTGAGCGAGTCACGAACAGTGCTCCTGGTCAGGTTCGACATCCGAACAGTCTTGTCGAATCGGATAATCAATTGCAGTGGGCGCCTTCGCGGTGCTACTCGCAGCGCACTACTCTGGAACTACGCACGTCAAAGGAGAAGGCAGTGTTCTTAGGCGAAATTTTTGGGCCCGATCTCTTGATCGTTGTCATCGTTGTTGCCGTCCTCATCTTCGGGGGCTCGGCCATCCCGAAGTTGGCCAAAAACCTCGGCTCGGCCAAGTCTGAGTTCGAGAAGGGCCTGAAAGCCGGCAAGGCTGGCGACGGGACTGGCGACGCGCCCTCGACGACGGCTGAGACCAAGGCGCCCGACACCGAGAGTTAGTTCCTCGGCTGGCTCGGCGTTCGACGCGAGCCTCGACCGGGTCACCTCGAAGTCTCCAGGATCCCGTTCTCCCAACGGAGTTGCGCTCGTTTCGCGACGGGTCACGACGCATTTTTTGAGTAGTGTCGTGACGTGGAATCACCTACCCTGCCCCCACAGGGTGTAACGGTTCGCACGCGCCGATGGCGACGCGTGCGGCGATTCGTTGCACTCCCGATTGCGGCACTGGCCCTGTCAGGATGCACTGTGCCCTCCTTCGGCGCCCACAAAGGGGCGACGACGGAGTCGAGTTCGGTGTACCACCTGTGGCAGGGATTCTCCATCGGCGCCGTCATCATCGGCGGATTCACCGTCATCTTGTTCTTCTACGCGATCATTCGATTCCGACGCAAGGGCGTCCAACAAGGCGATCACAAGAACATCCCGATCCAAACGCAGTACCACCTGCCTGCCGAAGTGCTCTACACCGCGGTGCCGATTCTCGTCGTCCTCGGTCTCTTCGCGGCCACGCTCGTGGTGGAGAACAAGGAAGTGGCCAATCCCAAGACCAACGTGACGGTCGACGTGAACGCCTTTCAGTGGGGCTGGAAGTTCACCTACCCGCACACCGAGACCGTCGTGATCGGCCAGACGACCCAAGACCCGACGATGGTGATCCCCGTGGACACCAACGTCCACATCAATCTGACCTCGACCGACGTCATCCACGGCTTCTACGTGAAGGACTTCAACTTCTCTCGTTACGCGCTGCCGGGCGTACTCAATCAGTTCACGCTCGAAGCGGTGAAGACCGGCACCTTCAATGGCCAGTGCACGCAGCTGTGTGGTCTCTACCATTCACTTATGTTCTTTAACGTGAAGGTGGTGAGCAAGTCCCAATACACCGCGTGGCTCGCCAGCACCGCGAATCCCGCGGCCTACGCCGCGGCCCAGAAGACGACGAGTCAACAGACGGCCACGCAGGTTCCGACCAAGCCGGCCTCGAGTCACGGGGATAACTAATGGTCGACTCGTTGACGACGGCCACGAGGAGCACGAAGAGCACGAACACCACGGTCCGACCGGGCTGTTGAAGTGGATGACCTCGACGGACCACAAGGTCATCGGCATGTCCTACACGATCACGTCGGTCGTGATGCTGCTGATCGGCGGTCTGTTCGCTGAGATCATCCGCGCGCAGCTCGCCTCACCGAACGGATCGTTGGTCTCACTCGCCCAGTACAACGAGTTGTTCACGATGCACGGCTCGGTGATGATCTATCTCTTCGCGGGCCCCTTCGCCTTCGGTGGACTCGCCAACATCATCGTGCCCATCCAGATCGGCGCGCCGGACATGGCCTTCCCCCGTCTGAACGCGCTGTCGTACTGGCTGTACCTGACGGGCTCGATCACCATGTTGTTGGGATTTTTCACCGCCGGCGGCGCCGCCAACTTCGGTTGGGTCGCCTACGCCCCGCTCTCGAACTCGATCAACACGCCCGGGGCCGGCGCTGACCTCTGGATCGGCGGACTGCTCCTCACCGGCTTCTCGGCGATCTTCACGGGCGTCAATCTGACCGCCACGATCTTCTACTTGCGCGCACCGGGCATGACGATGTTCCGCATGCCGATCTTCACCTGGAACATGTTGGTGACGGCGATCCTGATCCTGCTGGCCTTCCCGGTCCTGACCGCGGGCCTCATCATGCTGTACTGCGACCGACACTTCGGTACCCATATCTTCTCTGTTGCTGGAGGAGGTGTTCCGGTGCTGTGGCAACACATCTTCTGGTTCTGGGGCCATCCCGAGGTCTATATTTTGGCCCTGCCGTTCTTCGGCATGGCCACAGAGATCATCGCGGTGTTCTCCAAGCGGCCGGTCTTCGGCTACAAGAGCATGGTCTTCGCGACGCTCTCGATCGGCGCGCTCTCCCTCGGTGTGTGGGCGCACCACATGTTCACGACCGGCGTGGTCCTGCTCCCCTTCTTCTCCTTTATGAGTCTCATGATCGCGGTGCCGACGGGCATCAAGATCTTCAACTGGATCGGCACGATGTGGAGAGGAGAGCTCTGGTTATCCACCGCCATGTTGATGGCACTCGGATTCCTGATCACCTTCCTCATCGGCGGGATCACGGGCATCTACCTCGCCAGTCCCCCGCTCGACTTCTTCACGCACGACACGTACTTCGTCGTGGCGCACTTCCACTCCATCGTCATGGCCCTGGTCTTAGCCGGCATGGGCGGACTGTATTACTGGGGTCCGAAGTTCACCGGCTACATGCTCAACGAGCGCTACGGCAAGATCCAGTTCTGGTTCCTCTTCATCGGCACGCAGGTCTTCACGTTCCCGCAGTACATCTTGGGACTCGATGGCATGCCACGACGCATCGCGATCTACCCGCACAGTCCTCAGTGGAAGACGCTGAACGACTGGAGTACCTTCGGCGCGGTCCTCGTCGGCATCTCGATGATCGTCTTCGTCGTGAACGTCGGCTACAGCTGGAAGAAGTACCCGGCCGGGGACAATCCGTGGGACGCCCAGACGCTCGAATGGTTCACCACCTCACCGCCGCCGCACCACAACTTCTATCGCCTGCCACAGATTCGTTCCGAACGACCGACCTGGGACTACAACCACCCCGAGCACCGCTCGTTGGCGCACGGCTCCGGCGGCGAGGGCACCCATCACGAACCGCCACTCGCGAACGCCGTCGTCGGGGCCCTTGAACACGAACAGGATCACGACGCATGAGGGTCGAAGCCAAGATCCTCCTGAGCCTCGGCACGTTCTTTGGCATCATGTGTGCCGTCTATTGGAACTGGAGCCTCGAGAACGCGGGCGGCGTCATGATGTTCGCCGGCATGCTGCTGTGTTTCTTGCCGGGTAGCTATTACTACTGGTGGAGCCGTCGGATGAAGGCCCGACCCGAAGACGATCCCCAAGGCACGCAGGCCGAGGGTGCCGGCGTCATCGGTTCCTTCCCCGGGTCGTCAATCTTCCCCTTCACGCTCGGCATGGGCGCCTTCTTCACCGTGCTGGCGTTGGTCTTCGGCATCTGGTTCCTCGTCCCAGGGCTCGGGCTCGCGGCG
>CAWHVY010000013.1:0-197896 GCA_963832925.1 uncultured Acidimicrobiaceae bacterium
CTCCTCGCGGCGCACGAAAGTGCTCAGTACCGTCCATGATTCCTCGATTCTTCGACCAACTCTATTGACGTCACTAATGCGACACGACCGACTGGTTTTTTCAGCGCGCTGCACCGGAGCGGTCCCTTAGTTCTAAGGGTTTTTGACATTGCCGACGCCAATGTCGGTGCGGCTGTACCGGTAAGTTTCCAGTAGGACGAGGAAAGGAAAGGTCGCAGTGGTTCACATCTCGATTCACGGACGACCCCCAATTCCCTTCGGTCCAGGTCGAGGTCCCATGGGCCGGCTCTATATCAACGGAGGTCCCTTCGGTGGCTTCGGACTTGGAAGGTTGATTCTCATGATTGTGTTCCTGCTCTTCATCGCCGCGATTTCATATGTGGTCATCCGTCACTTCGACCGCGCGCATCATCGCGCCTACGTCGCGCCGCCAACCGGTGCCTCGTCATCGAATAGCGCCGCGGCCGACGTCTTGAAGATGCGCTTCGCCAAGGGCGAGATCGACGAGGACGAGTTCACCCTTCGCATGAATGTCCTGAAGGACCACCAGTCCGTCAGTTGACGTTATTCGCTCTTGTCCTCGATCTCCCAGGCGTGATCGAGGACGTGCCAGCCGAGTCGGGTGAGTGTGTACCTCGGTGGCCACTTGGCCCCAGGGGAACCGGCGAGCAATGCTGACGTAATTACCGCACGTCGTTCAACCGTCGGGGTTCGCGGCGGTACGCGCGTGCCCAGCGCGGAGCAGTAGTGGCGCTCGGCCTCGTGGACGTGCGTGACGACCGCGTCGCGGTCACGGCCGCCGCCGCGCGGCCCCTTTCGTAGGGTCACCGAGGCTGCAGCGACGACGGCATCGAAGTATGACCAGATGTCTTCCAGGATTGCGATCTGTCGCTTGAGTTCGCGCGATGTGATCGGCTCAGCGTCCCACGGTGACGCGACGCCGGGCGCACCGAAGTCCGTCGTCGCGTTGCCGGTGATCGCGCCGACGACCTCGAGCTTGCCCGGCTTGAACGGCACCGAGAGAACCGCGGCGTAGCGGTCGCGGTACTCGAGTAGCTCTTCGAGCGCCACGTCGTTGGTCTTGCCGCGTCGACACCACCCGGGTCATCCGATCGCGACGGCAAAGGCCGAGTGCTTGCCCTCTTCGAAGTAGACGCGTGTTGGCACTAACGCTCTTTCAACGACTGATGGGACCGTTCGCGCGGACTCACGCCGTCACGCCGTTCGCGACCAAGAAATACACAGCGCACCTGACGACTATCCCTTGAGCCACTGCGTCGTCGTGGCGTTCAGCGACACGTCGACCACGATGTCACTGTTCGCGGACGTCCACTGGACGCCGGGTCCATCCAACAGCTCTCCTGACACCGCGGCGCTTGACCACCGACTGTCGTTCCACTCAGAGACCACTGCGCGCTCGTGCTGATTGCCGGGGATGTTGTCGAACGTCAAACACAGCGACGCGGAGTGACAGTCGATCTGGTAGAGGTAAAGGCCACTCGAGTACGTCGGAGCGGTGATGACGTGCCAGGCGTTGCCCGACCATTTGATCACCGCCGACCTTGAGGCCGAGGATCCGATGGCTAAACAGACGGAACCCGCGACACATGAGATGCTCGTGTAACTGGCCGTCGTATTGGGGTTGGACGTCTGGCCGGGAACAGTGACTCGCCGCCAGTGCACCCCGTTCCACACCGCAGACGTGTTCCCGACCGCGACACAGAACTTCGACGTGGAGCATGAGATGTTGTCGATGTCGAAACCCTGGAATGACTGGGCGTGGCCCCACGTCGAACCGTTCCATTCCATGAAGGTCGTCGCCGACTTCTCGACCTCCGAAGAGCCGGTCACTACTTGATCGTTGTCGCCGCCCGCGGCCATGCAGAACGACGATGAGAGGCACGAAATTGACATCCACCCGTCGGACTCATTCGAGATGCTTGCGAGCGTTGGGGCGGGCGCGACTGGTGTCGGCACGGGAATTGGAATCTCTCGCCAACCACTGTGGGTCCAGCGGTAACTCGTCTTCGACGCCGAGCTCTTGCCGACCGCCATGCAGAAATTCGCCGGAGCGCAGGACACCTCGCTCAGCCCACCGCTGTCATCCTCGGCGGTGAAGCCGGCGCCAGGAATCCTCGTCGGCGCCGAGACCTTCGAACCGTTCCATATGGTCGAGTACACCCCGCCACCGAAGTCCGACGTCGATCGACTGAGGGCCAGGCAGAAGAACTGCGACGTGCACGACACGTCCAGAGGAATCAATTTCGGCGTCGTCGCCACGAGCGACGGGCGAATGAGCGGTGTTGGCGCCGCTTGCGCGGCAATTGCCGCGCCCAAGGTCATCAGCGCCGCCGCCGTGCTGAAGGCACCAAGCGAGCGCAACCTCTTGCGCGTCTGATGAGAGTAACGATGAGTTCGATCCGTCATCAACGCCGTCTCCCCTGCTGCTTCGTGGCGGCTACGTCACCTTCTCGGACGCCGACGATGCCGTGTGCCTACCCGTCACGTTAGTGAGCGACTCTGACAGGCCCGTGGCTAAGGTGGCGTTCGTTCACCGCGGAGGGACCCGGTGTCACGAGTGAAGGACGATCAATGGCGACAACCCGTAACGCACGAGCCCACTGGGAGGGCACGCTTTTTGAAGGCCAGGGAACGGTCGAACTTACCTCGAGCGGCGTCGGTACCTACCCGATCACGTGGGCCTCGAGGGCCGAAGAGGCCAACGGCAAGACGAGTCCCGAAGAGCTCATCGCTGCGGCCCACGCCTCGTGCTTCTCGATGGCGCTCTCGAATGGTCTCGCCAAGACCGGTAACCCCGCCATCTCACTGAACACCTCGGTCGAGGTCGACTTCGTGCCCGGCACCGGGATCACGGAGATCCGCATCACGCTCTCCGGCGAGGCCGAGAACCTCGACGCCGCTGGCTTCAAGGCCGCCGCGGAAGACGCCAAGGCGAACTGCCCGGTCTCCAAAGCGCTCGCCTCCGTGCCGTCGATCACGTTGACGGTCGTCTAAAGAGCGCAAAGAGTAATGAGCGAGCGCGACGACGGGGACTCGACCGACGCCGCCGTACGACGCGCTGCAGTACTCAAAGATCATCATCCGGGCTACAGCCTGCGACTCTTCGTCGCGCAGTTCCTCGGGCTCATCGGCATCGTGCTCTACAACTGGTGGGTCTACGTGCTCGTCGCGACGAACCTGCTCATCAGCACCGACGAGTTCTTCAGTGACTTGGAGGCGACGGGACGCCCCGACGCGACAATCTTCCAGCATTTCGACCTCGCGGCCGGCATCATCATGTTGGTCGCGTTCCTCGTGCGCGGGCCGTGGGGACCGAACGGCAAGCGCAAGGAGTGGCACTGGCTGTTGGCCTTCGCGGCCGCCGGTGCCGTAGGTGGCCACTACGGCTACGCCTGTCCCGAAGGGTTGAGCGCGGCCTGTCGCAGCGCCGAATGGCACCTGCGGTTGCCGCTGCATCACTACCTGCACGTGATCTCAGGCATCATCGAGTTCGCCACGATGACGACCGCGGTCTACTTCGCCTGGAAGCGCACGAGAGAAGACTCGCAACTGGGTAGCGATCGGCGTGAAGGCCACCGCGATCGCGATGTTGATCGGCTATCCGCTCCTCGCCGTGGCCTACATCACCGACCGATTCGGCGCGTTCGTCGAACCGATCTTCTTCGTGTGCTTCTCGGTCATGGTCGCCATCGAACTACTTGAGCCGCGGCGACGAGCGGTGGACGCTGAAGAGGTTCGCGTCAGCTGATCGCCGGTGTCGGCACGTGCACCGGCTCGACGTAGTCGACCAGTTCCGTTCGCTCTGCCGTTCCGGTCGTGTAGGCGACGCCCGCTGAGACGAGCAGCAACAGCGCCGACGCGACCAACGCGATGTCGAGTCCGTGCGTCAGCGCGCCGTAGGCCGCGTTGACGACCTTCTTGATGGTGGCCGCGAACTGCTTCTTGACCGCCGGATTGAGACCGGCCTCTTCGGCCTGGGTCTGACCGGTCGTGACGGCCGTGATGACCAGGCTTCGAAATGACGCGGGAATACCGAGTTGAATGAGGCGCTGGGTCAGATTGACGGTGAGTTGTCCGTTCACGATCGATCCGAGGATCGCCACACCGGCGACGGCCCCGAGTTCGCGACTGGTGTTGACGGCCGATGAGGCCATGCCGGAGTTCGCGGCGGGCAGGCTCGAGAGCGCCGTCGCGTTCACCGGCACGATGACGATGCCGAAGCCGACACCGGCGAGACCCATTGTCCATCCCAACGTCACCAGGCTGACGTTGGGTCCGATGGCCCAGTACGTGAAGAGCACGCCCGAGCCGGCCAGGAGACAGCCGACCGTCATCGGGGTCCGCGAACCAATGCGTCCGACCCAACGACCGGTGAAGAGCGATGCCACCACGATGCCGCCGAACAACGGCAAGAAGTCGAGTGCGAGGCCGTACGCACTGACCGACACGACAACTTCGAGGTACAGCGCGACGAAGAAGAAGATCGAGAAGATCGAGAAGTAACTCGCGAAGGCGATGAACGCAGATCCGGTGAACGACTTGCGTCGGAAGAAGCCCATCTCCAACATCGGGTCCTTCGCGTGCTTCTCGGCGAGATAGAAGACCGGGACCGTGAGGAAGCTGACAATGAACAGGGTGATGACCCAGCCACTCTCGTAGCCGGAGAGTTCACCTTGGATGCAGGCAAACGTCGCGGTGCCGAGGACGACCGCGCCGAAGAAGAAGCCGGGGAAGTCGACCTTCTTGCGCAGGTCATTCACGCTCTCGGGCAACGCGATCGCCGCGACGATGAAGGCCAGCGCGCCAAAGACCAGGTTGAACCAGAAGACCGCACGCCACGACCAGATACCGACGAGGATGCCGCCGAGGATCGGACCCATCGCGAGCGCCAAACCGGTGGTCGCGGCCCAGGCCCCGAGCGCCCGAGCCCGAGCCTTGTGGTCGGGATAGATGTGTCGGATCATCGAGAGCGTCGCGGGCTCAGAGGCCGCGGCGCCGATCCCCATGATGATGCGGCCAATGACCAGTTCGCTGGGGTTGACCGAGAGGGCGCAGACGATCGATCCGCCGCAGAAAATGGCGACGCCGGTCAGCATCAGCCGCTTGCGCCCGAAGTTGTCGCCGAGCGCCCCGAACATCAGCATGAGACTCGCGAACGCCAGGGCGTAGCCGCCGACGACCCATTGGAGCTGTGACACGTTGGCGTGCAGCTTCGCCTGCACGCTGGTGAGGACGGCACTCGCGACCGTGTTGTCGAGGAAGGTGAGAAAGAGAATCGCGAGCAACGCTGCGAAACTGAAGTGTGCGCGAAGTCCACGCACGATGACGCCGCCTAGTTCATTCGGCTCTTGAGTTGACGCGGATGGGGACGCCAAGTCTTCGCTCATACTCCCCTTTCGTATCCATAATACTGCGGTCCGTACAACCGCGACGAGCTCTTCGCTCCATGCTGTCAAATCAAATGCTCGGACCAATGTATGGTCCCGGCGCGTAACTTCGTACGCCGCACGTCGACGTCATGCCCCCACCGCGAAGGCAAAAAATCCTCCGCTTACGTCACGACGAAATGACTGCTACTTCTTGGGAGCAGCGAACACGATCTTGAAAACCGCGCTGTCGCCTCCGGATGCGTTGCCGACGCTCACGGCACACTTTCTGAGATTCGCTGCCGTGGTACCGCACTTGCCGTTGCCGATGGTGCCCAGTCGCGACCTTGAACTTGGTCTTGGGCAAGACGCCTGCTGCGGTGATCTTCACCGGTGTTGCGAGGAAGATGTCACAACCGGCCTCGCCCTTGGCGGTCGCTTGACACTCGGTGATGTACACCTGATCCTTCGGCTTGAAACCGCTGCCCGACACTGTGACGACCTTGTGGTTCGTGAGTCCCGTTGACAGGTGTCACGACCAACTTTGGCGTCGCCGCAGCGCTCGAACCAGTAATGCCGATCAAGCCACTCGTCACGATGCCGGTACTCAGCAGCGCGGCAACCGCTACCACTCGAATCTTGCGCGTCGTTATCACGTTGTCTCCACTCTCTTCGGTGGAATTGACCATTCATCGCCCGTTGTCGCCATCGCTATATATATGGCGCCAAACATGGACATCAATCCACTCGTGCATGCATGGTACCAAGAGTGCGTCAGATTTCGGGCCACAGGGATAACCCTGAGAGATTTAAACCGACCCGGTCGAGCAGATTCTTTCAACCCTGTGATATTGACTTCTTCTGCTCGACCATACGGGCCGTATTGAATCGTGGGGCACGCATTTCGGATGATGCCCCACGATTCCGCCCTTGCGTTCTAGTGTGCCGTCACCTTCAAGTTGAAGGTCTGGCTCGTACTTCCCGACGCGTTCGTTGCGGTGATCGTGAATGTGTACGTACCGGTCGTTCCAAAGTATGGCGCTCCAAACAACACACCGGTGTAGGGGTTGAAGAACACTCCGTGTGGCAGGTTGCCCGACAAGGAGTACGGCTTGGTGACAGACCCGTTCACGGACACCTGGAAGTAGAAGTATTGACCGACTGCGACGCTGAGTGACGATGAACTCGTGAAGACCGGCTTGGAGCCGACCGTGAAACTCAGCGAGTTGGTCGACGTCGAACCGTTGATGTTCGAGTCGCCCGCGTAGGACGCGCTCACGGCATAGGTGCCGCCGCTCAACGCGCTGTTGCCAATCGAACACGAGGCACTCCCCGATCCATTCGTCGTCGCAGAACACGACGCCGAACCGACATGGATCGTGACACTTTCACCGGAAGGGATCGACTCCCCATTATTCGAGGAGACCGTCGCGGTAAACAACACCGAGCCCTCGCTGCCGACAGCAGCGTTCGATGCACTCTCTGAGACCGTCGAGTGGCTGTTGTCCTTCGTAATGTTCAGTGAATGTGACGATGACGTCGAGCCGTTGTGGCTCGCGTCACCGGAGTAACTCGCCGTGATCAACTGCGATCCGACCGGCAAGGCTGCGGAACCGGCACTGCAGTGTCCTGCACCGCCCGAGAGCGTGATCACGCACAGCGTGGTCGAGCCCCACAGGATTGACACCGTGCCCGTTGGAGTACCCACGCTCGAACTGACACCGACCGTGTAGACGACGCTGCCTTCGTTTCCGTAGGTCGCGGACGAAGCGTTGAGCGACAACGTCGTCGACGTCAATGTCTTCACGACGGTCCACTGTGCGTAGAGGGTGGTCGACGTGGTCAGCGTGTAAGGCGAGGTCAACGCCGTGCCGCCGCTCGCTGCCGCGAACCACCCGTTGAAGGTGTGGCCAGCGTAGGTCGGGGCTGCGGGCAAGGTGATCGTCGTGCCGCTCGGACCACTGAGCGAACTGACCGCACTGCCGCCTTCCGCGTTGAAGGAGACCGTGACGGTGGCGTTCGTCGTCCACTGTGCATAGAGGGTGGTCGACGTGGTCAGCGTGTAAGGCGAGGTCAACGCCGTGCCGCCGCTCGCTGCCGCGAACCACCCGTTGAAGGTGTGGCCAGCGTAGGTCGGGGCTGCGGGCAAGGTGATCGTCGTGCCGCTCGGACCACTGAGCGAACTGACCGCACTGCCGCCTTCCGCGTTGAAGGAGACCGTGACGGTGGCGTTCGTCGTCCACTGTGCATAGAGGGTGGTCGACGTGGTCAGCGTGTAAGGCGAGGTCAACGCCGTGCCGCCGCTCGCTGCCGCGAACCACCCGTTGAAGGTGTGGCCAGCGTAGGTCGGGGCTGCGGGCAAGGTGATCGTCGTGCCGCTCGGACCACTGAGCGAACTGACCGCACTGCCGCCTTCCGCGTTGAAGGAGACCGTGACGGTGGCGTTCGTCGTCCACTGTGCATAGAGGGTGGTCGACGTGGTCAGCGTGTAAGGCGAGGTCAACGCCGTGCCGCCGCTCGCTGCCGCGAACCACCCGTTGAAGGTGTGGCCAGCGTAGGTCGGGGCTGCGGGCAAGGTGATCGTCGTGCCGCTCGGACCACTGAGCGAACTGACCGCACTGCCGCCTTCCGCGTTGAAGGAGACCGTGACGGTGGCGTTCGTCGTCCACTGTGCATAGAGGGTGGTCGACGTGGTCAGCGTGTAAGGCGAGGTCAACGCCGTGCCGCCGCTCGCTGCCGCGAACCACCCGTTGAAGGTGTGGCCAGCGTAGGTCGGGGCTGCGGGCAAGGTGATCGTCGTGCCGCTCGGACCACTGAGCGAACTGACCGCACTGCCGCCTTCCGCGTTGAAGGAGACCGTGACGGTGGTCACAGTGCTAGGCGTCCAGACCGCGTAGAGCGTCTCATTGCCCGACACCGTGATCGTCGCGTAGTTGGCGTAGACAACCGGTCCGCCGAAACTCGTGGCCCAACCGGCGAAGGTCGAGTTGGCGAGCGTGAAGCCGTTCGGCGTTATGCCCTGGGACACGCCGGCCGTAAAGGTCTCATTAGCCATGGTGCCCGAGCCGCCATCCGGCGCGAAGACCACCGTGTAGGTAATCGGCGTCCAGACCGCGTAGAGCGTCTCATTGCCCGACACCGTGATCGTCGCGTAGTTGGCGTAGACAACCGGTCCGCCGAAACTCGTGGCCCAACCGGCGAAGGTCGAGTTGGCGAGCGTGAAGCCGTTCGGCGTTATGCCCTGGGACACGCCGGCCGTAAAGGTCTCATTAGCCATGGTGCCCGAGCCGCCATCCGGCGCGAAGACCACCGTGTAGGTAACAGCCGTGAACGTCGCGGTGACCGAGATTGGCGGAGCGGCGCTGTAGTTCAAACTGCCACCCTGGCTGAGCTGGATGACGCACGTGCCGGCACCGCTCGCGGTGACGATGCCCGAGGTGTTCACTGAGCAGCCCGAAGCCGAGCCGCCGATGACGGTGTATGTCACGGTGAGACCCGAACTCGAGGTCGTGAAGACCGAGAGCGATCCCGACCATGGACCGCTCGGCGCCGAAGGTGCCGTGATGCTCTGGCTAACAGCCGTGAACGTCGCGGTGACCGAGATTGGCGGAGCGGCGCTGTAGTTCAAACTGCCACCCTGGCTGAGCTGGATGACGCACGTGCCGGCACCGCTCGCGGTGACGATGCCCGAGGTGTTCACTGAGCAGCCCGAAGCCGAGCCGCCGATGACGGTGTATGTCACGGTGAGACCCGAACTCGAGGTCGTGAAGACCGAGAGCGATCCCGACCATGGACCGCTCGGCGCCGAAGGTGCCGTGATGCTCTGGCTGGCCGCGGTGAAGGTGATCGTCTCGTCGGCCGAGGTGGCGCCGGTGTAGTTCGGGTCACCCGCGATGGTCGCGTAGACGTAACAGGTCCCTGAGCCGGTGGCCGAGAGCGTGTCACCGACGAGCGAGCAGTCGCCGCTCGAGGTGTTGCCGTTGGCGCCGGTGTCGAGCACGAGGGTGATGGTGCCGGTGCCGCTGTAACCAGTAGCTCCGACGGTCACCTGGTTGCTCCAGGGCGTTGAGGTGTCGCCGGGCGTGGCCGTGATGCTCTGGCTGGCCGCGGTGAAGGTGATCGTCTCGTCGGCCGAGGTGGCGCCGGTGTAGTTCGGGTCACCCGCGATGGTCGCGTAGACGTAACAGGTCCCTGAGCCGGTGGCCGAGAGCGTGTCACCGACGAGCGAGCAGTCGCCGCTCGAGGTGTTGCCGTTGGCGCCGGTGTCGAGCACGAGGGTGATGGTGCCGGTGCCGCTGTAACCAGTAGCTCCGACGGTCACCTGGTTGCTCCAGGGCGTTGAGGTGTCGCCGGGCGTGGCCGTGATGCTCTGGCTGGCCGCGGTGAAGGTGATCGTCTCGTCGGCCGAGGTGGCGCCGGTGTAGTTCGGGTCACCCGCGATGGTCGCGTAGACGTAACAGGTCCCTGAGCCGGTGGCCGAGAGCGTGTCACCGACGAGCGAGCAGTCGCCGCTCGAGGTGTTGCCGTTGGCGCCGGTGTCGAGCACGAGGGTGATGGTGCCGGTGCCGCTGTAACCAGTAGCTCCGACGGTCACCTGGTTGCTCCAGGGCGTTGAGGTGTCGCCGGGCGTGGCCGTGATGCTCTGGCTGGCCGCGGTGAAGGTGATCGTCTCGTCGGCCGAGGTGGCGCCGGTGTAGTTCGGGTCACCCGCGATGGTCGCGTAGACGTAACAGGTCCCTGAGCCGGTGGCCGAGAGCGTGTCACCGACGAGCGAGCAGTCGCCGCTCGAGGTGTTGCCGTTGGCGCCGGTGTCGAGCACGAGGGTGATGGTGCCGGTGCCGCTGTAACCAGTAGCTCCGACGGTCACCTGGTTGCTCCAGGGCGTTGAGGTGTCGCCGGGCGTGGCCGTGATGCTCTGGCTGGCCGCGGTGAAGGTGATCGTCTCGTCGGCCGAGGTGGCGCCGGTGTAGTTCGGGTCACCCGCGATGGTCGCGTAGACGTAACAGGTCCCTGAGCCGGTGGCCGAGAGCGTGTCACCGACGAGCGAGCAGTCGCCGCTCGAGGTGTTGCCGTTGGCGCCGGTGTCGAGCACGAGGGTGATGGTGCCGGTGCCGCTGTAACCAGTAGCTCCGACGGTCACCTGGTTGCTCCAGGGCGTTGAGGTGTCGCCGGGCGTGGCCGTGATGCTCTGGCTGGCCGCGGTGAAGGTGATCGTCTCGTCGGCCGAGGTGGCGCCGGTGTAGTTCGGGTCACCCGCGATGGTCGCGTAGACGTAACAGGTCCCTGAGCCGGTGGCCGAGAGCGTGTCACCGACGAGCGAGCAGTCGCCGCTCGAGGTGTTGCCGTTGGCGCCGGTGTCGAGCACGAGGGTGATGGTGCCGGTGCCGCTGTAACCAGTAGCTCCGACGGTCACCTGGTTGCTCCAGGGCGTTGAGGTGTCGCCGGGCGTGGCCGTGATGCTCTGGCTGGCCGCGGTGAAGGTGATCGTCTCGTCGGCCGAGGTGGCGCCGGTGTAGTTCGGGTCACCCGCGATGGTCGCGTAGACGTAACAGGTCCCTGAGCCGGTGGCCGAGAGCGTGTCACCGACGAGCGAGCAGTCGCCGCTCGAGGTGTTGCCGTTGGCGCCGGTGTCGAGCACGAGGGTGATGGTGCCGGTGCCGCTGTAACCAGTAGCTCCGACGGTCACCTGGTTGCTCCAGGGCGTTGAGGTGTCGCCGGGCGTGGCCGTGATGCTCTGGCTGGCCGCGGTGAAGGTGATCGTCTCGTCGGCCGAGGTGGCGCCGGTGTAGTTCGGGTCACCCGCGATGGTCGCGTAGACGTAACAGGTCCCTGAGCCGGTGGCCGAGAGCGTGTCACCGACGAGCGAGCAGTCGCCGCTCGAGGTGTTGCCGTTGGCGCCGGTGTCGAGCACGAGGGTGATGGTGCCGGTGCCGCTGTAACCAGTAGCTCCGACGGTCACCTGGTTGCTCCAGGGCGTTGAGGTGTCGCCGGGCGTGGCCGTGATGCTCTGGCTGGCCGCGGTGAAGGTGATCGTCTCGTCGGCCGAGGTGGCGCCGGTGTAGTTCGGGTCACCCGCGATGGTCGCGTAGACGTAACAGGTCCCTGAGCCGGTGGCCGAGAGCGTGTCACCGACGAGCGAGCAGTCGCCGCTCGAGGTGTTGCCGTTGGCGCCGGTGTCGAGCACGAGGGTGATGGTGCCGGTGCCGCTGTAACCAGTAGCTCCGACGGTCACCTGGTTGCTCCAGGGCGTTGAGGTGTCGCCGGGCGTGGCCGTGATGCTCTGGCTGGCCGCGGTGAAGGTGATCGTCTCGTCGGCCGAGGTGGCGCCGGTGTAGTTCGGGTCACCCGCGATGGTCGCGTAGACGTAACAGGTCCCTGAGCCGGTGGCCGAGAGCGTGTCACCGACGAGCGAGCAGTCGCCGCTCGAGGTGTTGCCGTTGGCGCCGGTGTCGAGCACGAGGGTGATGGTGCCGGTGCCGCTGTAACCAGTAGCTCCGACGGTCACCTGGTTGCTCCAGGGCGTTGAGGTGTCGCCGGGCGTGGCCGTGATGCTCTGGCTGGCCGCGGTGAAGGTGATCGTCTCGTCGGCCGAGGTGGCGCCGGTGTAGTTCGGGTCACCCGCGATGGTCGCGTAGACGTAACAGGTCCCTGAGCCGGTGGCCGAGAGCGTGTCACCGACGAGCGAGCAGTCGCCGCTCGAGGTGTTGCCGTTGGCGCCGGTGTCGAGCACGAGGGTGATGGTGCCGGTGCCGCTGTAACCAGTAGCTCCGACGGTCACCTGGTTGCTCCAGGGCGTTGAGGTGTCGCCGGGCGTGGCCGTGATGCTCTGGCTGGCCGCGGTGAAGGTGATCGTCTCGTCGGCCGAGGTGGCGCCGGTGTAGTTCGGGTCACCCGCGATGGTCGCGTAGACGTAACAGGTCCCTGAGCCGGTGGCCGAGAGCGTGTCACCGACGAGCGAGCAGTCGCCGCTCGAGGTGTTGCCGTTGGCGCCGGTGTCGAGCACGAGGGTGATGGTGCCGGTGCCGCTGTAACCAGTAGCTCCGACGGTCACCTGGTTGCTCCAGGGCGTTGAGGTGTCGCCGGGCGTGGCCGTGATGCTCTGGCTGGCCGCGGTGAAGGTGATCGTCTCGTCGGCCGAGGTGGCGCCGGTGTAGTTCGGGTCACCCGCGATGGTCGCGTAGACGTAACAGGTCCCTGAGCCGGTGGCCGAGAGCGTGTCACCGACGAGCGAGCAGTCGCCGCTCGAGGTGTTGCCGTTGGCGCCGGTGTCGAGCACGAGGGTGATGGTGCCGGTGCCGCTGTAACCAGTAGCTCCGACGGTCACCTGGTTGCTCCAGGGCGTTGAGGTGTCGCCGGGCGTGGCCGTGATGCTCTGGCTGGCCGCGGTGAAGGTGATCGTCTCGTCGGCCGAGGTGGCGCCGGTGTAGTTCGGGTCACCCGCGATGGTCGCGTAGACGTAACAGGTCCCTGAGCCGGTGGCCGAGAGCGTGTCACCGACGAGCGAGCAGTCGCCGCTCGAGGTGTTGCCGTTGGCGCCGGTGTCGAGCACGAGGGTGATGGTGCCGGTGCCGCTGTAACCAGTAGCTCCGACGGTCACCTGGTTGCTCCAGGGCGTTGAGGTGTCGCCGGGCGTGGCCGTGATGCTCTGGCTGGCCGCGGTGAAGGTGATCGTCTCGTCGGCCGAGGTGGCGCCGGTGTAGTTCGGGTCACCCGCGATGGTCGCGTAGACGTAACAGGTCCCTGAGCCGGTGGCCGAGAGCGTGTCACCGACGAGCGAGCAGTCGCCGCTCGAGGTGTTGCCGTTGGCGCCGGTGTCGAGCACGAGGGTGATGGTGCCGGTGCCGCTGTAACCAGTAGCTCCGACGGTCACCTGGTTGCTCCAGGGCGTTGAGGTGTCGCCGGGCGTGGCCGTGATGCTCTGGCTGGCCGCGGTGAAGGTGATCGTCTCGTCGGCCGAGGTGGCGCCGGTGTAGTTCGGGTCACCCGCGATGGTCGCGTAGACGTAACAGGTCCCTGAGCCGGTGGCCGAGAGCGTGTCACCGACGAGCGAGCAGTCGCCGCTCGAGGTGTTGCCGTTGGCGCCGGTGTCGAGCACGAGGGTGATGGTGCCGGTGCCGCTGTAACCAGTAGCTCCGACGGTCACCTGGTTGCTCCAGGGCGTTGAGGTGTCGCCGGGCGTGGCCGTGATGCTCTGGCTGGCCGCGGTGAAGGTGATCGTCTCGTCGGCCGAGGTGGCGCCGGTGTAGTTCGGGTCACCCGCGATGGTCGCGTAGACGTAACAGGTCCCTGAGCCGGTGGCCGAGAGCGTGTCACCGACGAGCGAGCAGTCGCCGCTCGAGGTGTTGCCGTTGGCGCCGGTGTCGAGCACGAGGGTGATGGTGCCGGTGCCGCTGTAACCAGTAGCTCCGACGGTCACCTGGTTGCTCCAGGGCGTTGAGGTGTCGCCGGGCGTGGCCGTGATGCTCTGGCTGGCCGCGGTGAAGGTGATCGTCTCGTCGGCCGAGGTGGCGCCGGTGTAGTTCGGGTCACCCGCGATGGTCGCGTAGACGTAACAGGTCCCTGAGCCGGTGGCCGAGAGCGTGTCACCGACGAGCGAGCAGTCGCCGCTCGAGGTGTTGCCGTTGGCGCCGGTGTCGAGCACGAGGGTGATGGTGCCGGTGCCGCTGTAACCAGTAGCTCCGACGGTCACCTGGTTGCTCCAGGGCGTTGAGGTGTCGCCGGGCGTGGCCGTGATGCTCTGGCTGGCCGCGGTGAAGGTGATCGTCTCGTCGGCCGAGGTGGCGCCGGTGTAGTTCGGGTCACCCGCGATGGTCGCGTAGACGTAACAGGTCCCTGAGCCGGTGGCCGAGAGCGTGTCACCGACGAGCGAGCAGTCGCCGCTCGAGGTGTTGCCGTTGGCGCCGGTGTCGAGCACGAGGGTGATGGTGCCGGTGCCGCTGTAACCAGTAGCTCCGACGGTCACCTGGTTGCTCCAGGGCGTTGAGGTGTCGCCGGGCGTGGCCGTGATGCTCTGGCTGGCCGCGGTGAAGGTGATCGTCTCGTCGGCCGAGGTGGCGCCGGTGTAGTTCGGGTCACCCGCGATGGTCGCGTAGACGTAACAGGTCCCTGAGCCGGTGGCCGAGAGCGTGTCACCGACGAGCGAGCAGTCGCCGCTCGAGGTGTTGCCGTTGGCGCCGGTGTCGAGCACGAGGGTGATGGTGCCGGTGCCGCTGTAACCAGTAGCTCCGACGGTCACCTGGTTGCTCCAGGGCGTTGAGGTGTCGCCGGGCGTGGCCGTGATGCTCTGGCTGGCCGCGGTGAAGGTGATCGTCTCGTCGGCCGAGGTGGCGCCGGTGTAGTTCGGGTCACCCGCGATGGTCGCGTAGACGTAACAGGTCCCTGAGCCGGTGGCCGAGAGCGTGTCACCGACGAGCGAGCAGTCGCCGCTCGAGGTGTTGCCGTTGGCGCCGGTGTCGAGCACGAGGGTGATGGTGCCGGTGCCGCTGTAACCAGTAGCTCCGACGGTCACCTGGTTGCTCCAGGGCGTTGAGGTGTCGCCGGGCGTGGCCGTGATGCTCTGTGACCCAGCACCAACGCTGAAACTCGTCGGCGAGGAACTCGAGCCCGTGTAGCTGTAGTTCGAGTTCGACGAGGACGGCGTGCCTGGGGTAAAAATCGCGACGACTGAGTTATAGGTGCCACCACCAAGTTGGGTATTCGAACTCGTCGAGCACGAGTAACTCGTGCTCGGATCTGTGCCAACACCCAATGTTTCGCTGCAAATCAAAACTGGGGACGTGGCGTCGTTGTAGTACACGGAGACTGTGCCCTCTGGATAGCCATCGCCGCTTGCGCCCGTGACAGTTCCCGAGAAACTGGCCCCGCCTTCAGAGCCGAAGGTGATAGTGGGCGTGGTTATTGAAGTGTTCGTGCCTGACAAACCTTGGTTCACTGTGATGCTCAGGGTTGCCGTCGCAGCTCCGTAGGGTCCCGACGCTGGAACACTCGCCATTATCACGCAGGTTGAGAGATCCACGAAAGTCACCACGCCTGTGCTCGAATTGACGCCACATGTCCCGGAGACAAGTGAGTATGTGGGCGTTCCACCGCTCGTGGCGCTCGCATGGGCGCCATAGCTTGGAAAGGAGGTGGTCACACTGAACGATCCTGGCGAGCCTTGAGTCACTCCGCTGCCCGTGAAAGTGATGACATTTGTCGAGGCGGCGGTCCAAATTGCGTACAGAGTGACATTGGTGGCACCAATGTTGAACGTCGACGTACCCGTCGAGGTGTACAGCGTGCCTGAGCAGGTTGTGAGCGATGAACCGGTCTGACACCAGCCAGCGAAGGTATATCCAGACAGAGTGGGAGTGGGACTAAACAGAACAGTCACCGTTTGCCCGTTGGTATAGAGGGTGGGGTCTGAAGGAACTGACCCAGTGCCAGTGTTGGCGTTATAGGCGACCGTATACGCCTGAAGGTCCGCGACTGAAGGTTGTGAAGCAATACTCGACGGATTGCCGTTAGCTCCTTCATGCGTCTTCGTGGTGAATGAGCCCGTGCCAACGCCACCTGCAGTGATGTTGTTACTCGTGCCGTACGTCACCGTAAATGAGGTCCCGGCCAGACAGCCCGAACCCAACGTGATCGTAAGGACCCCCCCGGTAGCGCTCTCGGCTGTCGGGACGCATGTCCCCGCAGTGAACGACGTATTCGAAGTCGTAATAGGGGTCCAACCGGTGGGAGTTGTGGGAATGGTCAACGTCACGTAAGAGTTCGCCGAAAAGTTGGCCGCTGCCGGTGCAGTGAAAGTGAAAACGAGTTGGTTTCCAGTCGAGCCAGCAACCACTGACGTTGGTGACACTGTCATCGTCCCGTTTCCACTTGTAGCTCCCGGGTACACGTGAAGAGTGAAGATCTGGGTCGCCGCGGGACTGATTCCGTTAGAAGCCGTCAAACAAACGGTGTAAGTGCCAGTGGATGTCGTGAAACCTGAGATAGTGGCCGTCGTGCCACTCGTGTATGAGAACGAAACTCCGGACGGCAGGTTCGTTGTGCAGCCACTGAAATTGGCGTCGCTGATCGAAGTCACGGCCGGGGTGCCCGAGGTCGTGAAGGTAAATGAACCCGTTGTGAACTCTGTGAAGGACGAGCTGCTGGCACTGGTGATTGATGGTGCTCCGCCGACGGTGTAGGTAAATGCCTGGGTGGCATTCGGCGTGAAACCGTTCAAAGCATTGAGGCAAAGGGTGTAGGTCCCCACCGGAGCCCCTGTCGTGCTGGCGATCGTGGCCGTCGTGCCACTGGTGTAGGAAAACGTCACTCCGCTCGGCAAGCTGGATGGCGTGCATCCGCTGAATGCTGCGTCCGTGATCGCAGTCACAGCTGGGGTGCCCGAAGTGGTGACAGTGAAGGAACCGGCGGTCCCTGTCGCAACCGAGTAGGAAGCGGCGCTCGTGAAAGCGGGTGGACCGTTGATGGTCAAGGTGAATGTCTGCGTTGCGCTAGGGGTAACCCCGTTTGAGGCGTTGAGACAGAGGGTATAGACACCCGCAGCCGCCCCCGTAGTGCTGGCAATCGTGGCCGTCGTGCCACTCGTGTAGGAGAAGGTGACCCCGGTCGGCAATGACGACGGGGTGCAACCCGCGAAGGCTGCGTTGGTGATCGAGTTAACGGCAGGACTGCCTGAAGTCGTGACCGTGAAGGATCCGGCGGTGCCCTTTGTGAACGTCGCGCTGTTCGCGCTCGTAATCGACGGGGCATTTGCAATCGTCAATGTGAAGGACTGGGTGGCGTTCGGGGTAAACCCGTTTGCGGCGTTGAGACAGAGGATGTAGGTCCCCGCGGGGGCCCCTGTCGTGCTGGCGATCGTGGCCGTCGTGCCACTGGTGTAGGAAAACGTCACTCCACTCGGCAAGGTCGAGCCAGTACACCCGGAGAAATTGGCACTTGTGATGGACGTGACGGACGGAGTGCCCGATGTAGTGACAGTGAAGGAACCGGCGGTGCCCAGCGTGAATGTCGTCGACGCACTGCTCGTGAAAGCGGGTGGACCGTTGATGGTCAAGGTGAATGTCTGCGTTGCGCTAGGGGTAACCCCGTTTGAGGCGTTGAGACAGAGGGTATAGACACCCGCAGCCGCCCCCGTAGTGCTGGCAATCGTGGCCGTCGTGCCACTCGTGTAGGAGAAGGTGACCCCGGTCGGCAATGACGACGGGGTGCAACCCGCGAAGGCTGCGTTGGTGATCGAGTTAACGGCAGGACTGCCTGAAGTCGTGACCGTGAAGGATCCGGCGGTGCCCTTTGTGAACGTCGCGCTGTTCGCGCTCGTAATCGACGGGGCACTCGTGACTGTGTATGTGAACGTTTGGGTTGCCGCAGGCGTAACCCCATTAGAGGCAGTGAAACAGAAGGTGTAGCTGCCGGTCGGAGTTGATGCTGTGCTCGTGATAGTGGCTGTCGAAGCGCCAGGGGTGTAATTAAAGGACAAACCGGCAGCAGTGTCGTTGAGAGTGCAACTGCCTTCACTCGCGTTGATAATGGAATTGACCGTCGGGGTTCCCGAAGTGGTCACGTCGAACGAGCCGGACGCGCCCGAGGCGACTGAGTCAGTGGCGGCACTCGAGAAGGTGGGCGCTGAACCGATAGTCAGGGTAAAAGCCTGGGTGGGGTTGGGAACGACACCATTTGAAGCCGTCAGACAGAAGGTATAGGTGCCCGAAGGCGTTGCAGTGGTGCTGGTGATCGTGGCCGTCGAAGAGGTGCCGGTGTGAGTAAAGGTCAAGCCAGTTGCGGTATCGCTAATCGTGCAACCAGCAAAGGCATTCGTATCGACAATTGAATTCACCGCGGGGGTTCCCGAGGTCGTTACCGTAAACGAACCGGCCGTGCCTTGCGTGAACGAGTCGCTGTTGGCGCTGGTGATAGTTGGTGGATTACCTACGGTAAAGGTAAAAGTCTGAGTTGCCGCCGGACTAATTCCATTGGACGCGGTGAGACAGAACGTATATACGCCCACCGGAGTCGAAGCCGAGCTCTGGATATTGGCACTTGAGGAACCTGCCGTGTAGACAAAACTAACCCCGCCCGCGTTGACGGTGCACGAGCCTTCATTTGCATTGACGATCGAGTTCACTGAAGGACTCCCCGACGTCGAAACGCTGAAATTCGTAGTGACGCCTTGGGCTGCTGTGTAGGAAGAGGCGCTCACAAACGCAGGCGGAGTTCCTATTGTCAAGGTGAAAGTCTGCGTGGCGTTCGGAGAGATGGAATTTGAGGCGTTCAGGCAGAACGTGTAGACGCCTGAGGGTGTTCCCGTGGTACTGGCAATGGTGGCTGTAGTGCCGCTCGTGTAACTAAATGACAGACCGGAAGCCGTGTCATCAATTGTGCAACCGCTAAAGGCAGTATTGAAAATCGAATTCACCACCGGGGTGCCGGAAGTGGTGACGGTAAAGCTTCCCGCTGTTCCCTGGGCGAAACCAGCGCTACTCGCGCTGGTGATAGACGGCGGTCCGCCGACAGTCAGAGTGAACGCTTGGGTTGTGGTCGCACCGTTAGACGCATTGAGGCAGAACGTGTAGACCCCCGCCGGAGTGGCAGTCGAACTTGCGATGGTTGCTGTGGTGCCACTTGTGTAAGTGAAGCCAAGTCCAGTCGCCGAGTCGTTAAGGGTGCATCCGCTGAAAGCTGCGTTGGTGATCGAGTTGACGGCGGGCGAGCCAGAAGTAGCGACCGTGAATGAACCTGCAGTTCCTTGGGTAAACGTGGTATTGGCGGCACTTGTGAAAGTAGGTGCGGAACCCACGGTCACGATCGGGCTACCTGAGTAGAGAGTGACAGGATTGTTCGGATTGTTCAAATCAGAGCTTTGAGCCGTAAACGTGTTTGATCCCAGAGCGGCCGGTGCGGTCACTGTGTGTCCTGTAATTCCGTAATTGACCGTGAAAGAGGTGCCTACGCCACACGCCGCGGAACCAACGGTGATCAAAGTGGATGTCACCGAAAACAGCGTCGAGCCTGTGCACGTTCCAGCCGAGAACGACGTATTGCTAGTCGATGCTGCAGTCCAGCCGCTGGGAATTGCAATAGTCACGAATGAAGTGGCACCAAATGCTGCACCAGAGTTGTTGGTGAAAGTGAAGGCGAGCTGGTTCGTCGTTGATGACGCCGCAACGGTCGACGGTGTAACCACCATTGATCCGCAACCACTTCCAGTTCCCGTTGAGCAATTGACCACTCCCACAGTTGGGCTCGTGCCAATTGCGGACAGACTCCCGCCTCCATCCCTCGTTGACGTCGTGAACGTATTGGTGCCACCCGCAGTTGGAGCTGTGACTGGGCTTCCGCTCGATCCATAGTCCAGGGTAAATGTTCCGGTTTGATTGCAACTGACAGGAATCGTGATCAACGATGTCGAGAACGACAATGTCCCCGTGGTGCAGGTAGCTCCCGAGGCGATGGTCGTATTCGAAGACGATGGGGCGGTCCATCCCGTTGGAATCGCCACGGTGACCTCAGAATTCGTGACCAAGGTTGTGCCGCTGGCACTGAAGGAAAAGACCAACTGATTTGTAGTCGATCCAGACTCCACAGTGATCGGTGAGACGGTCATTGTGCCACTGCCACTCGCTGCCGAAGCGATACCGGGCGCCATGAAGGGAGCGGCGATTGCCCCGATCATGATTACGGGCAGAAGGATTCGTGCAAAGCGCTTCATCGTGACTCACCTGTCGTTGAGAGGCCGGAGGCCGTTTGAGAGTTGTTCATTGATCCACTGAGCATTCGGGCCCACCACTCCTGAACCCCACCCTGGGGCTCGGGAGCGCGGACGTACTCGAACGTCGCGTTTGATTTCGTTGTAACTACTTCGAGAATTGCGGAAAGAGCCTGTTCGTGAATGGTGGGCTCGTCGGATGGGACAGAGATTTGGGAGTTTTGCTTGGGGGACGACGAAAACGTGTTTTCGTCAATGTTGAGGTAGCGGCCAAGTTCGGCGGCCATTGAGTTACCAGAGATGCTGGCCCGCACGTAGAGATCACGGAGTGTGAATGGCTTTACGGGTACGGCGGAACGCAAAGAAGAGTTTTGCCCGCCGAGGCTCGGCGAACCAGTTGTGATCGACACTTACTGCTGTCCCCATTCCGCCCCTGCGAGATGAATTTCTAATAGAAACTCTGGGCGTTGTCAAATGGTTGTGATTGGCGAGACATTGCGTTGAGACAGTTCGCTGCACAAAACCAAGTGATTCCAAAGAAAGTTCCTCTGAAAGAGCTCATTTCGGAACCTTGTCTCGAGAGCCGTTCGAACAAGAAAAACATCGAGGTCATTCACTTTTTGAAGAGGGTCCCTCTCCTGCCTTGGATCTCGAGTCGCCGACCGACGCCGTCCTAGCGAGATCCGTAGGCGCCGACAGACCCGGTGCGGACTAGTGATTCTTCAATTCCTGTACGGCGTTTTCTCTGACTCGTCAACGTGCCCGGAGTGCCCAAACCACTCGATCGGTCGCGTCGAGTGTGATGAAACTCGTTCGAGGCGATCCGTAAGAGACAAAATGAATGATGATTTCTTCGCCACGCGATCGTGAGGAGGAAGACTTCGCGGTCGATCGCGCGGTGCATTTTCAAGGTTTTACTCAACGCCCACGCAATGCTCACCGAGCGAATTGACATTTCTCGCAAAGCCTGTCATGGTCGATACTGCATTTGCAGACGGAGGGCAGTTTGACTCACAGGGTCGTCGCAGCCGGGTTGGTTTGTGCCCGTTGAGCAGATCCCCTATGCCCCGCACCAATCTCTCAAGTAGGGAACGGTATTTTCGCGTGCGGCGCCTTTGGCAGACCCACAATCTGACACGCAGAGAACCGAGCCTCTGCGTGTTTATGCGCACTTACGGCCATGCTCGGACGCTTCGGTGATCTTCGAGTCCCGAACCTCTTCTCCAATCCACTTTCAGAAAAACAAGATGTTGCGGTTTCGACCAGGCGGACTTAACCCGTCCTCGCCGGCCCGTACCAACCTGGACATCTCAGCTGAGATCGTCCGCGCAGTGAAGGGCGACGTTTTGATCCACGGGCCAAATATGGCCGCCGGACCCGTGGGGAGCGACTGGCGAACCCGATGCCCTAGTCAATTAATCCAAACCAATTGCTAGGAGAAAACATGAAGTTGATTAGTTCAAAACGGAGGATGGCGGTCATTGGTTTGACCGTCGGCCTCATCGCTGGAGCGAGTGGGCTCGCATTCGCCTACTTCACGTCCGGTGGAAGTGGGACAGGGAATGCGTCGGTCGGTCACGCGACGGCGCTCAACATCACGCAAGTCGGAACGGCCTATGACAGCCTGACCACGAACGGAAGTTACGTTCAAGATCAGACCTACGGCGGCGCCGGTGTGACGGAATTCGGCAATGAAATTAAGCTCACGTCGGGGGGCGAATTAGGAACCGTCGTCGTGGCATTTCGAAACTGGGGAGACGCATTGACGGGCTATCCGGTCACGTTGAATATCTACAATCCCAGTGACACCTCGCCCGATTCCGCCGCAATCGCGACGGACACGGTCGACGCGAACTTCCCAGCGGCGATCACGGACAATACTGATCCATCGACGTCCACCGTGACGTTCGACTTCAGTTCGCAAGACGTGACCGTGCCGGCGACCATCGTCTACGGCGTTGCGTACGCAGGCGTCACGGATGGCATCGGGGGCTCTCTGAACGTCGCGCTTTCCAGTTCGGCGAACGACCTTTCGATTGGAACTGACCCAGATCCAGGAACCGTCTACGTCAATTTGCTTAACGCAACATGGATAGGTGGCTGGCAGGTCGACACCGGCGTCTGCTCAACCTCCCCGTCCTACACCGGTTTTGCCTCGACGGATGTTTGGGCCGCTGCGCCGGGCGACTGCACCAGCAACTCCCCCGCAAATGAGGGCGCGTATCAGAGCGCACGAAGGTGCTGACATTCCGGCCGTTGAGTTCAACGTCGTTGGCGTGACCAACACCCCGCCGCTCTACCCAGGTGGGCCTGCCGATCCGATCACGTACATCATCTCGAACCCAGGGAATACTCCTGTTGGGGTGACGGGCGTGACGACATCGCTCGCATCGGTTTCGGGTGCTACCAACAGCGCCGCGTGTTTCGCCGCCAACTGGTTCACCATCACGCAAGGCTCCTACAGCGGAATAATCCCCGCCAATGGCAGCGTGACGGACAGCACCGCGTCAATTGCAATGGTTGAAAGCGGTACCAACCAAGACGTTTGCGAAAATGGCACGTTGAACCTCGGGTTTGCGACAAATCCGTGATCCCAATGACTGAAGCACGGTTTTTCCGTACTTCATAACGATTTCCACCGGATGAACGGGTAATTGCCGAGGCGATTTCCCGTTCATTCGGTGGAGACGTGGCAAATCAGAAACGTCCTCGTGACAAATAGATATAGGAACCAGTGAAAAAGCTTCAGCGGATCAAGGAACTAGCCAAGGGAAGCGCAATCGCCCTGGCCAGTACCGTCCTCGTTGCCTCCGTCGCTGCCGCCTGTACGTCAATCGCTCACGGGGCCAGTAATCGACCGAGTTTCACGATCACCAACACGATCAGCAGCTCCGTGACGAGTCAGACACCCGCCCTCCTCTACCCCGGGGTCCAGGACTACCTCTGGTACACCGCCCACAACCCGCTGAAGGTTCCTATCACCGTTCGTTCATTGAGTATCTCCTCCGTAAACGCTCCTGTGGGGTGCCCGACCGTCAACCTGAACTACTCCGGCACCACGTTCTCGGGCACCTTGCTGGTCCCGGCCAAGGGAACGAACTCGGTTCCAGTGCCAATCTCGCTGCTGGAGACACATCGCAATCAGGATTCCTGTGAACACACGACATTTGGGTTCACTTTCCAGGGTTCCGCGACGTTCAGCATCGTGGACTCGGCCAAGACTTTCGTAACCTCATCCCACGATCCCTCGGTCATTGGACAATCCGTGACCTACACGGCCACCGTCATTTCCGGTGATGGCACCGGAAATCAGCCCGGATCGGGCAATCCGACGGGCACGATCACCTTCTCTGACGGTTCCACGGTCATTTGCACCAACGTCCCGCTCGCGAGCGGCCCGAATGGGACCTCGATCGCCACCTGCACACCGCCGTCGTATCTCGCTGCTGGCGAGCACCCGATCACCGCGGCGTACACGAACACCGACGGGAACTACTCGGATTCGACGTCGCCGGTGCTCGTCCAAGTCGTCCAGTCGGCTCGAAAGTCGGCCGTGATTTTGACCTCGTGGCCCAATCCATCGGTCGTCGGCTTCCCCGTTGACCTCACCGCCAGTGTTTTTGGTACTCCACCGGTCCCATCAGGTCCATCACCATCTGGCACGGTGTCGTTCTTCTCGGGCACACCGATCACGGCACACGTACTGCTCGGAACTGAAACTCTTGGTGCGAGCGCAAAAGTTGTTCTGACGACCTCAACACTGCCGATCGGTGCCGACAACCTGTTCGCGGTCTACAACGGCGACGCAAATTACGCGTCCAGCACCTCGCCGGTCATCGTCCAGAACGTCCTCGCCAAGCCCGGTCACTGCAACGACCCCTACAACCACTGGTTCTACGGATCGCCCGGACAGCCCGACATTCAGGGATCCTCGGGGAACAACTTCTTCTGGGTTCCGAGCGGCTCGTATCAGGTGAACGGATCCGACGGCGACAACTGCTTCTGGGGTGGTGACGGCAACAACGTCTACAACGGCGGCAACGGTCACAACGAAGTCACCTGCGGCAACGGCGACAACGGTATTTTCGTCGGAAACGGCCAGGACGACGTCCAGGCCGGCGACGGGACCAACAAAATCATCTTGGGCGGCGGCAACGACACCGTCACCATCGGCAGCGGAAACGCCAACCACGTGGTCGCGGGCAATGGAAATGACGAACTCACCTTCGGGAACGGATCCTCCAACCAGGCGATCCTCGGCTCCGGCACTGACGTGGTCACCCTGGGCGGCAGTCAAAACACCGTCAGCGGCACTGGCAATGACACCGTCTACCTCGGAAGCGGCACGGGGAATACTTTCATTGGAGCGGCCCACCACCCCAACGTCTGTCACCTACCCACCCCCCCCTCCTCCTGGCACGGGTCGCCGGCCGCGTACTTCCATGACACCCTGACCAACTGCACGGTGGTGAGCCCATGAGCTCGACCCCAACCCGCCGACGAGGACGCTTCGGGCGTCGGGTCGCCATGCTCCTCGTGGTCCTTTTCGGGGCTGCCCTCTCCTTCACCCTCGGCAATGCCGCCTGGTCGTACTTTGGACTGGGGGGTAACGGCAGTGCGCACGCCTCGGTCGCGACCTTGAACCCCCCAACCAATGTCGTGGCAGCCTTCTCGAACCCGGCGCAGCGCACCGTTGACGTCTCGTGGAACACCCCGGCCGAGCCTGATGGCATCGTCGTGAGCGGTTACTACGTCACCCGCTACCTCGGAACGACCCCCAGTCCAGCCTGCGGGACCTCGCCCACGGACCTGACGACCACACTTTCGTGCCAGGACATGAACCTGGCGTCGGATTCGTACACTTATTCGGTCACGGCGGTCTTTCGAACGTGGTCTTCCGGTGCCACCAGCACAAATGTCACGGTGCCCGCGCCGGTTTTGACCTCGTTGGAGCTCGACGTGATCACGCCGACACCCACAGCAGGCACCAATACCAGCCTTGGCATCGTCGCTTACGACCAATACGGATCGGTCTTCAGTGCCTACAACGGTCCGGAGTGCCTCTCCTTCTCGGGTCCGGGTGCTGCACCCGACGGCCGGGTCCCGACGTTCACAAATGCCGGCGCCTGTAGCGGTGGCAACGTGGTCGACTTCGCCAACGGCGTGGGGACGGCGAACCTGACCCTCTTTGACGCGCAGACCACGACACTCAATGTCACCGATATCGCCTCTTCAGTGCTCGGATCGACCACTCTTTCGGTCGCACCAGGAACGTTGCAATTACTTTCGGTGTCCCCAGAGAGCCCAACACCGGTCGCCGGGACGCCCTTTGCGACCGATTTGACCGCTCTGGACCAGTACGGCAACGTCGATTCGAACTATTCCGGAGCGCAGTGCGTTGCGTTCTCGGGTCCCACCGCCTCGCCCGACGGCGATCTGCCGACCTACCCGTCCAGCGGGACCTGCGCAACCGGATCGGCCGTGAATTTTGCAGCTGGCGTGGCCTCAGGAGTGAACGCCCCGAATATCACCTTGTTCGATGCCGTAGGGGGGGTCCTCTCTGCCCGCGACGTGCCGACCGGTGCCAATGGATTCGCCGGCCTCACCGTGTCGCCGGGGGTGCTCAAGACCTTCGCGCTGGGCTCGACACCGATCCAAGTGGCCGGTACGACCTTCCCCGTAAGCGTTACGGCACTCGATGAGTACGGAAATACCGACTCGAACTACTCGGGAAGCCAGTGTTTGGTCTTCAGCGGCGGATCCGATGCACCTGATGGGACCGGACCGAGTTATGGCATACCCGGCTCGTGCACTTCGGGGACCCAGGTTTCCTTCGTCGCCGGGGTCGCCGACGGCGCCAACGTCGTCCCGATCACGCTTTTCAATGCTCAGGCCACGTCCCTCGTGGCGACGGACCCCGTATCCGGGGCGACAGGACTGGTGAACCTCAGCGTCGGCCCGGCAGTGCTGGATTCCTTTTCGCTGGCACCCTCGAACTCTGATCCCGTCGCCGGAAATCCGATCACAGTTGGCATTACGGCCCTCGATCAGTACGGGAATATCGATTCGAACTACACCGGCAGCGAATGTGTGGCCTTTAGCGGCGCGTCCAATGCACCTGATGGGACCGGACCGAGCTATCCAGGAGCCGGTTCGTGCACCGCTGAAAGCTCCGAAGTCACCTTCAAGGGTGGCGTGGCGTCTGGTGGGGACGCCCCGATCATCGCTTTCTACGATTCCCAGCCCCTTGACCTCATTGCGACCGATGTTCCGACCCAGCATTTCGGTTCCATTCCGATCAATGTCACCCCGGGCACCCTGTCGAGCTTCGCCGTAATTCCCGATTCCCATACTGTGACGGCCGGCACGCAATTTGACGTCCGACTCAGCGCCCTCGACCAGTACCAGAACGTGGATGCCAACTTCACGGGCCCCCAATGCATCACGTTCACTGGACCCGATCCGGCTCCGAGTGGCATCACCCCGATCTACCCGGTTCCGGGGAGCTGCGCCACTGGCTTCTCGGCCGTCACCTTCGCCAGTGGCTACGTTGACGGACGCCAATATCCTCGGCCTCACCCTCTTCGACGCCGAAACCACCGACTTGACCGCAACCTTGGCGACCGGCACCCAGACCGGAACGACCCCAATCACGGTGAATCCCTCCCCGACCGTCGCCGGCGTCGGAATCACGGGCATCACCCAGAACACGACCCCCCTCCTGTCGTGCGTAGGGGGGGTAGGTTCCCTGACCTGTACCTCGGCCGGCGAGTCCGCGACGAGCGGCAATATCCTCACGGGATCGGTCCAATTGGAGGACCAGTACGGAAATCCGACCGTAAACACCACTGCCGGGACCCTGTTGATCGATATTCAGGCCTCGGGCCAAGGAAATGTTGTACCTGGTGGCACCGGCGCACTGTCAATTTTGAGTGGCCAATCGACGTCCTCGAGTACTTTCACCCTCACTCGTGACCTGGGGTCTGGACAATCCGTGGTCATGACCGCCACTCTGGAGAACACCTCACCGGCTCAGACGCTGACCGTGACTCTTTCGAGTTAGATGGGGCTGAGATCACTACGTTCGCACGATCGCGACATCGTCGACCCGTAAATCCAGTGCCCAGTAATTTCAAGGGTTTCACGCTCAGACCGTAGAAGCCCGTAATTACCTCGTTTTGTCATTCCACCTGATGGGACCGGAACATCGGCAAATTCGCCCGAGAGGATGGCTCGGAGCCAGAAAAGAGGACCGATCCCCGCCATTATCTAGCTCCACCCAGCGCAGCAATTGTCCGTTGAGATCGCCTTCAGCGATAGTTCCGACCTTCGTCAGGACCCTGAACCACGTGACGAGAACCAACCGACACTTTCCGGGGTTCTTGAGATGCGGGTCAAGCGTCGCCGAGGAAATCTGAACCTCGCCTGGGGCCGAATAGGGATGCCTCGCTTTCGGTCGACTCCAGGAGGGGGGGTACCCCCCTTCTGGGGCCTAAGTCTCAATCGGAATGAAGACGACCCCGTACGTGATCCGGCCCGAGAATCTGTGAATCGACGTGGCGACGGACTCGCGAGCCGACCAATCTCATCGAGTTCGGCCCCGCCGCATGAATCTCGTTGGGCATATTGGGCCGTGTCGAATTCAGGGCGTGGACCTGGTCGGTCTGATTCGGTGGAACCGATGGAATCGCGACCTCCGACGCCGACAGCGACGTCGGCGCAATCCCGTTGTCGTGGCCTCCAAATCTTCGGGAAATGCCCGCGGAATCGGGGAAATCTCGGCCAACGTCTCTGAACCTCGATAGCTGCAATTTCTGTTAATCCTGGTGGGACCGCAACACACCGTCAAGACGTCCGAAATCGACGACTTTCCCGGTCCGTGAGCGTTGTGACGAAACTTCATGGGCGTAGTGTCGATCCGCATCTCCGGAACCGGACTGAACACCGTTGCGTGGATCTGTCGCCTGGAAAAACGAGGGCACCAAAGGGCGCTTTTGCGGCAAAAGGACCGCCAAACGGGTGATTGGTGGCATTTCAAGGACAAGCCTTGTTCCTGATGGGACCGGAACTGTGGGTCTTTAAGGCGTCAATTCGCTTCAATCAGTGGCTTCGATGGTGAGTTTCTTAAGGACTGGATACCGGTACCGACTTATCCACCCTCAAGGACAATCTCAGCGAATGTCGGTCGGCTCGATTCGGCTGATTCGTGACCTTGGAATCGTAATTTGGGACTCACCGAGAACTCGGTCGAGGTTTGGGGACGGAACTCCGGATTTTGGGCGCTCGGTGGAAACCCCGACAAAGCACGCGGCCATCAATTTCCACCGGGACTAACGATTCGCCCGAATAGTTTTGAGATCTCTGATTGAGCGCTTGACCCGCCGCGATCATCGCACGACGTCACTGAGGGTGGTCCGTGGGATTCCATTGCCATCAAGTCCCGACCTGCGCCACGCAAATCTGTGGCGCCAACTCCTCCAAAACGCTGGCTTCTCGGTACTTTGGGCCGCTGAATCCATCTTTCCGGTCTCACCAGGAATTACAACGTACAGCTTTAGGTCCATCCGAGCTCAAACAGGACGTCTGAGACCGGTGACCGGTGCACTCATACCTCCTGGTGGGACCGGAACATGGTCCAGAGAGCCGGCTGAAACCTGAGAAACCTCAGTTGTAAAGCGTAGGCCTGGCTCGAATCTCAAAAACTGATCGCTCTCGGCTAACGCATCGCTCCGACCTGAGAGAGTTCCAGCCTCTTGGGAGAAGACTTGAGGCCTCCCAAACCTTGGACCGAGGTGCCCAAAATGACCGCTCCTCGTTCATGGCGTCGGTCCCGGAACAAAGGAAGAAGCCGAGTCGTTTCCGACTCGGCTTCTTCCAGTTCTTACCCCAAAGGGGGTGGGCTACATCATCCCGCCCATGCCACCCATGCCACCGTCCATGCCGCCACCCGGCATCGCGGCCGGCTCGGGCTTGTCGGCCACGATGGCCTCGGTGGTGAGAAGGAGTGCGGCGATCGAGGCGGCGTTCTGAAGTGCCGAACGGGTCACCTTGGCCGGGTCGATGATGCCCGCCTGGACGAGGTCGACCAATTCTCCGGTCACGGCGTTGAGGCCGATCGAGCCCTTGGCGTCGGAGACCTCGCGGACCTTGACGGCACCTTCGAAACCGGCGTTCGCCGCGATGTGGCGAAGGGGCGCCTCGAGCGAGTTGGCCACGATCCGGGCCCCCGTCGCCTCGTCACCCGTCAGGGTCTCGATGAGCTTGTCGACGGCCTTGCGCGAACGGACCAGTGCCGTCCCGCCGCCGGCGACGATGCCTTCGTCGATGGCGGCGCGAGTGGCCGACAGGGCGTCCTCGATGCGGTGCTTCTTTTCCTTGAGCTCGATCTCGGTGGCCGCGCCGACCTTGACGATCGCGACGCCGCCGGCGAGCTTGGCCAGACGCTCCTGGAGCTTCTCGCGGTCCCAGTCCGAGTCGGTGTCTTCGATCTCGCGCTTGATCTGCGCGACGCGTCCGGCGACGTCGGCGGATGAACCGCCCCCGTCGACCAGCGTCGTGGCGTCCTTGGTGACGACGATGCGGCGAGCCGAACCCAAGAGGTCCAGCGTGGCCGACTCCAACTTGAGGCCGATCTCTTCAGAGATGACGGTGCCCCCGGTCAGGATCGCCATGTCCTGGAGCATGGCCTTGCGGCGCTCACCGAAGCCGGGCGCCTTGACGGCGACCGAGGTGAACGTGCCGCGGATCTTGTTCACGACGAGCGTGGCCATGGCCTCGCCCTCGATGTCCTCGGCGATGATCAACAGCGGCTTGCCGGTCTGCATGACCTTCTCCAGCAGCGGCACGAGGTCGTGGACGGCCGAGATCTTGGAACTCGTGAAGAGCACCAGTGCCTCGTCGAGGACGGCCTCTTGACGCTCGGGGTCGGTCACGAAGTACGGCGAGAGGTAACCCTTGTCGAACTGCATGCCCTCGGTGAGCTCGAGTTCGATCCCGAAGGTGTTCGACTCCTCGACCGTGACGGTGCCGTCCTTGCCGACCTTGTCGATGGCGTCGGCGATGACTTCGCCGATCGACGCGTCGGCCGCGGAGATCGTGGCGACCTGAGCGATCTGACTCTTGTCGTCGACGGCCTGGCTCTGCTTCTGGATCGACTCGACGGCCGCCTTGACGGCCTTCTCGATGCCGCGCTTCAGACCGGACGGGTTCGCGCCGGCCGCGACGTTGCGCAGACCCTCTTTGATGAGTGCCTGGGCGAGCACGGTCGCGGTCGTCGTGCCGTCACCGGCGACGTCGTTGGTCTTGGTCGCGACTTCCTTGACCAGCTGGGCACCCATGTTCTCGAACGGGTCCTCGAGCTCGATCTCTCGAGCGATGGAGACGCCGTCGTTGGTGATGGTCGGTGCGCCGAACTTCTTGCCGATGACCACGTTGCGGCCCTTGGGCCCGAGGGTCACCTTGACGGCGTCGGCCAACTTGTCGACGCCGGCCTCGAGGCCGCGTCGGGCGTCTTCGTCAAACTTCAGTAATTTCGACATTCTTCTTCTTTTTCCTTGTCTGAGAAATGGAGGCGGCGAACCGCCCCGTGACTACTTCTTGGAGATGGTCGCCAGCACGTCGCGGCCGGTCAGGATCAACAGGTCCTCACCGTCGATGGTGATCTCGGTGCCGCCGTACTTCGAGTAGACGACCGTGTCGCCGACCTTGACGCCCGAGGGGATGACTTCGCCGGTGGTGTCACTGCGACGACCGGGACCGGCAGCCAAGACTTCGCCCTGCTGCGGCTTTTCCTTCGCGGTGTCGGGAATGACCAGGCCTGAGGCCGTGGTGGCTTCGGCGACGTCCGGACGAACCACGATGCGGTCTTCCAATGGGTGCAACTTCATATTTCCTGCCTCCTGTGCTTTTGGCACTCGAATCTTCCGACTGCCAATTTAGCAGCCTACGGGTGTGACTGCCAACAGAGATCGTGGGCTTCGGTAGCCTGACCCGGTGACCTTCTCACCCGTGCAAAAACGAGACCTCACGTTGGTCGCAATTCTTCGCGGCCTGTCATTCCTCGGCGACGAGATCGCGTTGATCGCCCTCTATCTTCGTCTCTCGCACGGTCCCCACGCCAGTTGGTCGATCGCGGCGATCTCGATCGCGGCGACGTTGCCGCTGGTGCTGCTCTCGCCGATCTCGGGCTTCATCATCGACCACACCCCGGTGAAGCGCCTGTTGGTGATTCTTTGTCTTTTCGAGGCGATCGTCTGCGTGGGGATCGGCTACTGGCACGGGCGCGTCGCCACCATTGGCGTTGATCGCGCTGCTGGGTTGTTTCGTCGCCTTTTCCCTCCCCGGGTACTCCGCGCTCGTGCCGAAGATCGCCGGCGAAGAACATCTGGCGAGCGCGAACTCCACGATGCAGTCGGTCCAGGGGATCGCCGTCGTGGTCGGCCCCGGCCTCGGGGGCGTGCTCGTGGGACTCCTCGGCCAGAGTTGGCCGCTGTACTTCGACGCCATGAGTTTCGCCCTCGCGGCCCTCGGCACCGTGTTGCTCGTCACCGACCGACGACCGGACCCCGGTGTCGAGCGTCCGAAGAAGGGCGAGCGCGACCTGGGGGCGGGGATGCGGATCCTCTTCGGGGACGGGGTACTGCGCCCTCTCGTGATCACGTTTGTTGTCTTTTTGTTGGCACTCGTCATGATCAACGTCGCGGAGGTCTTTTTCATCACCAAGACCCTCCACTCCTCGGCCGCGATCTACGGACTGGTCGGGACCAGCTTCGGGGTGGGCAACATCATCGGCGCCGTCGGATCGCGCAAGGTCAAACAGCACGACGTCTCACTGGCGAAGGCCTCACTCGTCAGCGCGCTGGTCATCAGCGTCCTCACCGGACTGATCGGACTGGTCGAGCACGTCGGCTACCTCTTCCCGATCCTCGCGGTCCTCGGCGTCGCGGTCGGACTGTTGAACGTGACCATCACGACGCTCATGACGACGCGAACGCCCGAGGCGCAGCGCGGGCGGATGTTCGCCTCGAGCAGTGCGGTCTTCACGAGCGCGCAGATCATCGGGACCGTCTTCGGTGGACTCATCCTCACGCTCGTCGCGCCGCGCACCGTCTTTCAGATTGCCGGCATCGTGACGACGGTCTTCGCGGTTGGTCCTCGGTCCCTTCGCACTTCGCGCGACGCGCTCAGCGGTGAAGACAGAAATGGAAACTCAAGGCGCCTGACGCTCGAGCGTCCAACCGTCCGTCGTCGCGTGGTAGACGATGCGGTCGTGCAGTCGGTCCTCGCGGTGTTGCCAGAACTCGAATCGATTCGGCGTGAGTCGGTAGCCACCCCAGTTGTCCGGTCGCGGCACGTCGCGTCCAGAGAACTCGCGCCTCGACCTCGCGCACTCGTTGCTTCGAGTTCCTCGCGACTCGCGATGACGCTGCTCTGCGCGCTCGCGTGCGCGCCGAGTTGACTGCCGCGCGCACGAGTGGCGAAGTACGCGTCGGACTCAGCCGCCGTCATCTTCTCGACGGCGCCTTCCATGCGAACCTGTCGACCGCGAGGTTCGCAGTACCAGAGGATCGCGGCGTTGGGATTCGCTTCGAGCTCGCGACCTTTTCGCGAGTCGTAGTTCGTGTACCAACCGACCGAGTGATCGTCGATGTGTCGCATCAGCACCATGCGCGTGCTCGGCCGGCCGTCGGGCGTCGAGGTCGCGATCGAGATGGCGTCGCGCTCGAGCATCTCGCCCTTCGCTTCGTCGAACCATCGATGGAACTGCACGAAGGGATTCGGGTCGCAGTCGGACAACTCCAAGCGGGATCCACATCTCACTCACGACACGTCCGCCAACTGCCAGTTCGGACTCGCCGAGAGATCCCACGCACTCGCGCCGTCGTGACGGAGTCGGTACGTGCCCGCGGCCGCGATCATCGCCGCGTTGTCGGTGCACATCGCCATCGTCGGCAGGTGCGCTTCGATGCCGAACTCTTTGGCGAGGTCACGTCACGCCGGCGCGCAGTGCGGAGTTCGCGGCGACACCGCCGGCGAGCGCGAGTCCCTTCACCGGATTGTGCTCGAGCGCACTGCGGAGTTTGCGCAGTAGCTGCTCGGCGACCGCGGCCTGAAACGAGGCCGCGACGTCGGCGACCGGAAGGTCGTGTTGCTTCTCGGTCGCGCGAACGACGGCGGTCTTGAGTCCCGAGAAGGAGAGGTCGTAGTCATCACCGGTCATCGACTGCGGGAGCTTGAGCGAACCGGCGACGCCCGACTGTGCCAAGTGGTCGATCTCGGGTCCGCCGGGATAACCGAGTCCGAGCCAGCGCGCCACCTTGTCGTACGCCTCGCCCGCCGCGTCGTCGATGGTCTCGCCGAGCACGACGTGTTGTCCCGGTCCGGCCTGCAGGACGATCAAACTGTGGCCACCCGAGACGAGCAACGTCATGAGCGGCCACTCCAGATCGGCGTTCTCGAGGAGTGGCGCGAAGAGGTGGCCTTCCAAGTGATTGACCCCGACGAAGGGCACGCCCCAGGCGAGGGCATAGGCCTTGGCGGCGGAAAGTCCGACGAGCAGTGAGCCGATGAGTCCCGGGTCCGCTCGTGACGGCGATCCCCGCGATCGCCGGATCGTGGGGGTCGAGTCCGGCGTCGAGCAACGCTCGTCGGACGACCGGACCGATCGTGGCGACGTGGGCTCGACCGGCTAATTCCGGCACGACGCCCCCGAAGGCCCGATGTTGGTCGATCGAGGACTCGATCACCGACGAATGGACGTGAAACTCCTGGTCAACGATGGAGGCGGCCGTTTCGTCACAGCTCGTCTCGATGCCGAGGACCAGATCACTCATGATTCCAGCGTAGGAGGTGGTTCTGAGGGGTCGCCCTTGAGGTCGGCCCAGAGGATGAGCGCGTCCTCGTGGCTCTTCTCGTAGTAGTTCTTCCGGATCCCCACCGGACGAAAACCATACCGATAGTACAGATCGATGGCCCGCTGGTTGGAGACCGCGACCTCTAAGGTGGCCCGTTTCAGGCCGCGTTCATGGGCGTCGGCCCAGGCGTCGTCCAGCAATGAGGTCGCGATGCCCCGACCTTCTTCTTGGGGCAGGGTGCCGATGGTATTGACGTGGAGTTCCTCGAGGACGAACATGACCCCTAAATACCCGACGATTCGGCGCTTTTCGACCGCGACGGTGTAGCGGCGGGTCTCGGTGTTCTCGATCTCATCGAGCAGGATCCGCTTGGTCCACGGTTCGGGGAACTGCGCCTCCTCGATCACCAGTAGTTCGTTGATATCTCGGCGCTCGGCGAGTCGGATCTTCCAGGAATTCTTCATTGGGGACGCTCGCGAGTCGTGAAATTCGCCACGGCGTCAGCGTCACGTCAGCTTCTCGAAGGTAGAGCGGCGTCACGAACTCTTCGGGAGATCGGCCGAGACCGAGCGCGATGCCCGCCCGGACCGAGGGCACCGACTGATCGAAGATCGTGAAGCAGCGGGTCGCCGGCGAACGCACTCGCGATAGCGCTCGACACCGTCGCCCGTGAAGGTCGTCGCACCTCCCCTTCGCCCGCCAGGCAGAAGTCTCGTCATTCGCCGTCGTCACCCGGGCGTCGTCCAACGCCCGGACTCCGTCGTCAAGGAGGAATGCCCTGGGCGAAGATCTCGCCTCGTCGCCCATCGACGCAGGCGACGACCGTGCCGCGCACGCCCACCTCGAACGCGCCGCCGGCGAGCATCTCCAGCGAGGTGACGCCGACGAGGTCACAACCCAACGCCTGGGAGAACGCGATCGCCGTCGCGATCCCGACCCGAAGACCCGTGAAGAGTCCCGGGCCCCGGTCGACCACGACGCGATCGACGTCGCGGGGTTTGAGCTGAATCTCCTCGAGCAACTGGTCGCAGTGCTCCCGTCAGTGCTTCGGTATGGCGGCGTCCGTCGTCGACGACGCGCGTGAACTCGACACCGGCACTGGTGCGAACGCCGATGGCGCACGCGGGCGTGGCGGTCTCGATGGCGACGATATTCACGACGCCCACCCATCCAGCCCTTCGGCACGGTCCTTCGTCAGGTCACCGGAAACGGTGAGGAGGCGCGCCTCGTCATCGAGCACGCTGAACTCGATAGTCATGACGTCGCGACCGAAGACCGAGGCTGCGAGTTCGCCCCACTCGACCAGCGCGACCGCCGAGTCCTCCACCAGTTCGCCCAGCGCCAGGTCCAGGACTTCGTCGAGCGACTCGACCCGGTAGACGTCGCTGTGATGCAGCGTCGTGATTCCGCGATCGTTCAGGGCTGCGTGCTGGCGGACCATCGTGAAGGTCGGGCTCGTGACGCGCTCGACAACCCCGAGACCCTTGGCGACTCCCTTGACGAACGTGGTCTTGCCGGCACCAAGTGTGCCGGAGAGCAAGACGATGTCGCCGCTCTCGAGGACCGCGGCGAACGCCTCGCCGGCCGCGACCGTGTCCTCAGCCGTCGCGCCGCGTCGTTGCCAACTCACGCTGCCGCCACCAACGTCTTGAGAATTCGCAGGTCCGCGCGCATGACGTCGACCACGCTCGGCCCGCCACGCAGTGCGGCGGCTGGATGGTAGGTCGCCATGCCCTGTCCGCCGCCGAGTTTCACGACCCGGCCGTGCGTCAGGCCGATGCCCTGTTCGAAACCGAAGACCGACTTCGCCGCCGTGTTGCCGAGCGCCAAGACGAGTGGTGAACGAACGACGAGGAACTGTTCGCTGAGCCAGGGCCGGCACGTCGCGAGTTCGTCGCGCGTCGGCGTTCGATTCGCCGGCGGACGGCACTTCACGACGTTGGTGACGAAACACTGCGCGCGCGCCAGACCGACCTCTTCTTGGATGAGTTGGAAGAGAAGCCGACCGCTTCGCCCGATGAACGGCTCGCCGCCCTCGTCCTCGTCGCGACCGGGCGCCTCACCGATCACCATCAATGCAGGCGCCAGAGGTCCAGAGCCGACGACGACTCGCTGGCGAGTTTGGGAGAGCGCGCAGCGCGTGCAGGTCGGAAGCTCGGCTAAGTCGCGACTCATCTCAGTCAACGAGAATACGAGGCACGCGTGCCCCAATACCGCAAAGTATCTCCCAGGAGATGGTGCCCGCCCGCTCGGCCCACTCGTCGGCCGTGATCTCCTCGTCGCCCTGACGACCTAAGAGGACGACCTCGTCACCGGGCTGGACCGCGTCATCGCCGCAGTCGATCACCAACATGTCCATGGTGACGACGCCGGCAAGCGGGTAGCGCTTCTCGTTGATGAGGACCTCGGCGCCTTCGTCGAAGAGCCGACGGGGATAACCGTCGGCGTAGCCGAAGGGGACGGTCGCAACGGTGGCAGCACTGCTGAGCGCACGGCGACGCTTGTAACTCGGTCGCTCCCCCGCGTCGGCGCGGCGAACGGCTACGACCTTGGCGCGCAGCGTCATCGCCGGCATCAACCGCTCTGCGGACTCTTCGAGGGCCGAGGCGAGCCACGCCTCGGGCAGGTATCCGTACAGCGAGAGCCCGACACGTACCATGTGGTGTCGAGCTTCCGGATAGCCCAGGGCACCGGCGCTGTTTGCCGCGTGGACGATCCGGGGCTCGACGCCGCGTTGCGCCAGCGAGTCCACGAGGTCGTCGAACTGAGCGATCTGTTCTCGCGTGAAGGCTCGGTCCTCAGCACTCGAGCCGTCGGCCACGCTGAAGTGTGTGTAGATACCTTCGAGCTCGATGGCTCTACTTGCGGTGAGAACGTCGACGACGCCATCCAGATCTTCCGGCGCGACACCCATGCGATGCATGCCGGTATCGACCTTCACGTGGACGCGGTGTCGACCACCGAGTGACTCGGCGACGGCGACGGCGGCCTTCGCACCCTCGAGTGAGCCAATCGTCAGGGTGAGTGAACTCTCCAACGCCGCGGCGAGCGTTTCGGCCGGCACTTCGGCCAGCAGCAGGATCGGCGCCGTGATGCCGCTCTGTCGTAACTCGATTCCTTCGTCGATGATCGCGACCGCGAGCATGTCCGCGCCACCGATGAGGGCCGACTTCGCCGCGAGTTCGGCGCCGTGACCATAGCCATTGGCCTTGACGACGGCGCAGAACAGCGTGTCGCCAATGACCGACTTGATAGCGCGCACGTTGTGCGCGATGGCCGACGCCGAGATCTCAGCGTGCGCCGGGCGATGAACTCCCTCAACTTGCACGTGGCTCTTTCGAGCTCGCGACGACGAAGGCGGCCGCGGTCATCGCGGTGTGCGTCAGCGAGATATGGAACTCGTCGGCACCGCGCGACTTCGCCAGCTCGGCCGCGGCGCCGTGCAGCAGGACCGACGGCGCACCACTCGGCGCGCGCTTGACTTCGATCGACTTCCACGGCACGGATCCGGCACCGACACTCAGTGACTTCATGACGGCTTCTTTCGCGGCGAAGCGCGCCGCGAGTCGCTCGGCCTTGCCGCGGGCGTCGCGTTGTTCGCCTTCGGTGAAGAGTCGATCGACGATTCGCGGTCGACGTCCTAGGACGATCTCGAAACGCGGGACGTCGACGACGTCAATGCCGACGCCGACCGTCGCCACTACTCAACCGTCACGGTCTTCGCCAAGTTGCGCGGTCGATCGACGTTGCGACCGAGTCCGCGCGCCACGGCGTAGGCGAACATCTGCAGCGAGATGACGTCGACCATCGGCGTGAACATCGGCTCGGTCGCCGGCACGCGCAAGACGAAGTCGGCGACCGATTCGATCAACTCGTCGTCGTCGGTCGCCACGGCGACCACGCTGGCGCCGCGGGCCTTCACCTCAGAAAGATTCGACAGCATCTTCTCCTGCATGGCCGGATCGGTCGCGATGGCGACCACCACGACGCCGGGCTCGATCAACGCCAGCGGCCCGTGCTTGAGTTCACCGCCGGGATAGCCCTCGGCGTGCAGGTACGTCAGTTCCTTGAGTTTCAAGGCGCCCTCGAGTGCCGTCGGGAACCCGACGTGGCGGCCGATGAAGAAGAAGTCGTGCGATCCCATGAGTTCCTTGGCGACGACTTCGACGCTCTCGCGACGATCGAGCACGGTCTGCACCTGGGCGCTGACCGCGTTGAGGCCTTGGAAGAGTCCGTCGATCTCCGAGGCGGGCAACGTGCCACGAATCTGCGCGAGTCGCAACGCCAGGAGCTCCAGCGCCGCGACCTGGGCGACGAAGGCCTTGGTCGACGCGACCGAGACTTCCAGTCCCGCGCGCGTGTAGATGACCGCGTCGGCCTCGCGCGCCATCGAGGAGTCGACGATGTTCGAGATGGCAACCACATGGGCGCCACGCTTTTGCGCCTCGCGCGTGGCCTGGATGGTGTCGATCGTCTCGCCGCTCTGTGAGACGCCGATCACCAACGTGCCGATCTCGACGATGGGATCGCGGTAGCGGTACTCACTCGCGATGTCGACGTCGACGCCGAGGCGCGCCCACTTCTCGATCGCGTACTTGGCGATCAGCGCCGAGTGATACGACGTGCCCGCCGCGACCAAACAGACGCGCTTCACTTCTCGCAGTTCGTCGTCGCTGATGCGCATCTCGTCGAACGTGATCGTGCCGTCCTTGCGGCGACGACTCAGGAGCGTCGAGCGGATCGCGCCCGGTTGCTCGTTGATCTCCTTGGACATGAAGTCGTCGTGGCCACCTTTTTGGGCGGTCTCAAGATCCCAGTCGATCGACAATTGGCGAAGTCGAACCGGCGCGCCTTCGAGGTCGATGGCACGGAAGCCCTCGGGACCGAGACGCACGATCTCGTCGTCGTTCACGGCGTAGAACGCCGACGCCTTGTCGAGGATCGCTGGCACGTCACTCGCGAGATACGTCTCGCCGGGTGCGGTGCCGACGACGAGCGGTGAGATACGGCGCGCGGCGACGATGACGTTCGGTTCGGTCGCGTCCATCGCGGCGAGCGCGAAGGCACCGCGCACGACCAGCAGTCCCTGGCGGACGGCCTCCATCAACTCCAGGCCCTGGGCGCGGAACTCTTCGATGAGGTGCGCGAGTACTTCAGAGTCGGTGACCGACGTGAACACGTGTCCGCGCGACTCGAGGTCCTCGCGCAGCTCCGTGTGATTCTCGATGATGCCGTTGTGGATGATCGCGATGTTGCCCGAGCAGTCGAGGTGCGGGTGCGCGTTGATCGCCTCGGGCGCGCCGTGCGTCGCCCAGCGGGTGTGACCGATGCCGGAGGTGAAGCCCTTCGGCGCCGAGAGGCACTCTTCTTTGAGGGCGGCGACCGATTCAGTGCCCGAGGCCGTGCGGGCGCGCCAGGTTTCGCCGGCTCGCACGAGGGCGATGCCGGCTGAGTCGTAGCCGCGATACTCCAGACGCGTGAGTCCCTCGAGGAGTGTCGCCAGCGTGTCGTCGGATCCAACGACCCCGATAATGCCGCACATGAGAGCCATCCTACTCGGGCCATTTTTGGCCTCTCCGAGTGTTGATTAGGCGACGAAGAAGTTTTGAATCTGTTGGGAGAAGTCGTTCACAAACGCCTCGTCCAGCGCTTCGATCATCACGCGAACGACCGGTTCGGTCCCGGACGGTCGGATGAGCAATCGCACAGCATCGACGTCGATGCCGTAGCTCGTGCGGATCTCTTCGAACATCGTGGCGACCGCGGCGTCGTCATAGGCGTCACGCGCGACGTTGATGAGTCGTTGGGGCACGCGCTGCCACACCGCGTCGGCCTGTTCGGCGAGTGGTCCACGCCGCACGACAAGGTCGGCCAGCATGAGACCGGTGAGCTGACCATCACCGGTCGGAGCCAGAGATCGGAAGATCAGGTGACCGGACTGCTCGCCACCGAAGGGCCAATCGCGTTCTTCGAGTTCGATGAGGACGTTGCGGTCGCCGACATCGGTCTCGACCACCTCGATGCCGGCCTCTCCCATCGACCGGTGCAGGCCAAGGTTGCTCATCGACGTGACGACGAGTCCGCCGCCGAGCGCGTTGCGTTCGAGGAAGTCGCGCGCGAAGAGGATCATCAGGTCATCCCCGTCACGAACCGCTCCACCCGCGTCAACGGCGATGAGGCGGTCGGCGTCGCCGTCAAAGGCGAGCCCAAGGTCGGCGTGGAGTTCTAACACCGTGGCCACGAGCGCGTCGATATGCGTCGAGCCACTGTCAACGTTGATGTTGCGGCCGTTTGGATCGTCGTGGATCGTCGTGATGCGCGCACCGGTCGACTCGAAGATCTCGTGGGCGACATGGCTCGCCGCGCCGTTCGCGCAGTCGAGCACGATGTGCAGCGATGAGAGGTCGGCGGGCACCAGCGAACGGAGGTGATGCGCGTAGTCGTGCTCCGCCGACTCGTCGATCTCGAACTCCTGGAAGTCGTTGCTCACGGCAGGCGCGGCAGCGTTCAACGCTTCGGCCACGGCGAGTTCCGTCGCGTAGTCGAGTTTGCCGCCCCCGACGCCCAACACCTTGAGCCCGTTGTCGTAGTAGGGATTGTGCGAGGCCGACACCACGACGCCGGCGCCGCCGCGTTGTTGGGCGATGACCGCGACACCGGGTGTCGTGAAGTACCCGAGGTTGACGCCGCGCGCGCCACCGTCACGAAGCCCCGCGAGGACCGCACGAGCGAGGTGTGGCGAACTCTCTCGAGTGTCATAGCCCACGAAGACGTCGGTCGTGAAGACCAAGGCAACCGCGCGTCCCAGCCGGTAGGCCAGGTCGTTGGTGATCTCGTCGGAGGCTCGTCCACGAATGCCATCCGTGCCGAATTGCACGGGCATGGCAGCTATCGCTTCGAGTACTGAGGAGCCTTACGCGCCTTCTTGAGACCGTACTTCTTGGTCTCTTTCTTGCGCGAGTCACGGGTGAGGAGTCCGGCCTTCTTCAGCGCCGGTCGAACGGCCTCGTCGATCTCGAGCAGTGAGCGCGAGATGCCGAGACGAAGGGCGCCAGCCTGACCGGCCATGCCGCCGCCTTCGATGGTGGCGTCGATGTCGTAGGTCTGCTGGGCGTCGATGAGACGAAGCGGCTCCATCACCATCTGTCGGTGCGTCGCCGAGGTGAAGTAGTTGTCGAAGGCGCGGCTGTTGATCGTGATGGTGCCGGTGCCCGGGCGAAGGCGTACGCGAGCGACGGCTTCCTTGCGGCGTCCGGTCGTCTGGGTGAGAGGTGATGACACGTCGTTCTCCTTAACCGCGGCGGATGGCCGAGGTGTCGTACTGCGTAGGTGTTTGGGCCGCGTGCGGGTGCTCGGGTCCGGCGTAGACGAAGAGCTTGCCCATGATCTCGCGACCAAGGCGGTTCTTCGGGACCATGCCCTTGACGGCGTCGAAGACCAATTTGACCGGGTCTTCGTCGAGCAATGTCTGCCAGGACGTCGCGCGCAGACCGCCCGGGTAACCCGAGTGGTGGTAGGCGAACTTCTGCGCGGCCTTGTTGGCGGTGAGGACCACCTTGTCGGCGTTCACGATGATGACGTTGTCGCCGCAGTCGATGTGCGGGGCGAAGTAGACGCGGTGCTTGCCGCGAAGGAGCGAGGCAGCGACGGTCGCGAGGCGTCCCATGACGAGACCCTCGGCGTCGATGACGAGCCACTCCCGGGTGATCTCACTGGCTTTTGGCGAAAATGTGCGCACAGAACTTCCCATAAACGTTTGTTGACGGCCCAAACCGGGTCCGAAGGACTCTTAAGTCTAGGAAAAATCAGGGGCAATGGCAAATCGCGACGGCTATTTTCCCTGATTCACTTGACTTCACGAGCGGATTGCTCATTCGATGGTACGTGGCCCAGTCACAAGTCATTCCTCAGCGGCGCCGTGGAGTGGCCGCCGTATTCGATTTGGCGTCGCGAACGCTCTTTTCGAGCGACTCGAGACGTCGGTCCCAGGCACTGGCGCGCACGCTCAACCACGTCGAGGCGTGCTGCGCCGCGCCAGTCGAGGCGCGGTAGCGAACCTCGCGTCCGTCGCGGCTCGCCTCCGCGAGGCCGGCGTTCGCCAGTACTTGCAAGTGTTTCACGATTGCCTGACGCGAGACGACGGCATTTTCGGCGAGTTCCGTCGCGGTGCGACCGTGTGGGAAGTCCAGGAGCTGTTCGAAGAGTCGTCGGCGCGTCGGGTCCGACAGCGCCGCGAAGACCACCGAGATGTCGTCGCTCATCGAGAGATGAGACTCGCTTGGGCCGTCACCTCGATCGGCGACTCAGAGATCGAGATGTGCGTTCCTTCGTCGATCGGTGTCAGTTCAATCTCCACGCGCGACGGCTCCTCGGTGAAGGTCGCCCAGCGATACACCAGTCGATTCTCTTCATCGACTTCCTCGACGATCAGGTAGCGAACGTCCCCGCCGTCACTGATCCACCCGTCGGCACCGGGTGTCGTCGGCAGCTCGCCATCGTCGCCCAGCCACGAGGGATCGATGACGCGCTCCCACGCCTCACTCGGTGAACAAGGAAGATCCATCTCACGGTGCACGGTATCTGTCATGCAACCACTCTATTGCACGAGTCCTGTCGCCGCGCTATCATGCAACTAATCGATTGCACAAGAACCTGTACGCACTGGCGTGCTGAGGAGGCTCTATGACCGACGTTCTGCCACGAGAGATTCGCCACTCGCTCGTGCCGATGGTGCTCGAGGAGTCCAAGGGCGGCGAGCGCGCCTTCGATATCTATTCCATGCTCCTTCGCCAGCGCATCATCTTCCTCGGCCAAGAGGTCGACGACCAGATCGCGAACCTGATCATCTCCCAGATGCTCTATCTCGAGGCGCAGGACCCGGACCGCGACATCAACCTCTACATCAACTCCCCCGGCGGACTCGCCTACGGCGGCATGGCGATCTACGACGTCATCCAACACGTGCGCCCGGACGTGTCGACCATCTGCGTCGGCATGGGGATGTCTGCGGCGGCGATGGTGCTCTGCGGCGGCGCGCCCGGCAAGCGACTCGCCCTGCCGAGCGCGCGCATCATGATCCACCAGGGCAGCGCGGGCGCTCGCGGCGCACCCAGTGACATGGAGATCCAACTTCGCGAAGCACTGTCCCTGACACGACGCATGGCCGAGATCATCGCGCACCACAGCAGGCGCCCGGTCGATGAGGTGATGCACGACATCGACCGCGACTACTTCATGACCGCTGACGAGGCCGTCGCCTACGGCATCATCGACAGCGTGATCGCGCCGCGCAGTGGATTGGGTTTTGCATTGGACGCGGCGAACACGCCGAGCATCGAAGCTCAGTGATTCACCAGATGGTGACGCGCGCCGCTGGCTCCAGCCACATCGCGTCACTCTCGCCGACACCGAACGCGCTGTAGAACTCATCGATGTTGCGCACGATCTGATTGCCGCGGAACTCATTCGGCGAGTGCGGGTCGATCGCGAGGAGCCGCTCGACCTCGGCCTTCTGCTCCTTTTGGCGCCACGTCTGGGCCCACGCGAAGAAGAATCGTTCGGCGGCGCTCAGTCCGTCGATGACCGGCGGTTCGGCACCGTCGAGTGAGATCAGGTACGCCTTCCACGCAATCGAGAGTCCGCCGAGGTCACCGATGTTCTCCCCCACGGTCAGCGCGCCATTGACGTGCAGTTCAGGCGTCGCCTTCGGTGAGAGCGCGTCGTACTGGGCAATGAGTGACGTCGTTCGTTCTTCGAACGCGGCGCGGTCTGACGCCTCCCACCAGTCGGCGAGTCGTCCGGTGCCGTCGAACTTCGATCCCTGGTCGTCGAAGCCGTGGCCGATCTCGTGGCCGATGACCGCGCCGATGGCGCCGTAGTTACCGGCTTCATCGCGCTCGGCGTCAAAGAACGGCGGCTGAAGGATCGACGCGGGAAAGACGATCTCGTTGAAGCCGGGGTTGTAATACGCGTTCACCGTCTGGGGCGTCATGAACCACTCGTCACGGTCGACGGGTTGTCCGATCTTCGCGAGGTTCCGGGCGAACTCGAACTCGCTGGCGGCGCGTACGTTCGCGAGCAGGTCGTTCGCGTCGATACGCATCGTCGAGTAGTCGCGCCACTTCGCGGGGTAGCCGACCTTCGGCGTGAAGGCGTCCAGTTTGTCCAGCGCCCGCTTTCGCGTCGCCTCGCTCATCCACTCGAGTGACGTGATGCTCTGACGGTAGGCCTCGATGAGATTCGTCACCAGCGCGTCCATGCGAACCTTCACTTCTGGTGGGTACGTTCGCTCCACGTAGATCTTGCCGACCGCCTCGCCCATGGCGCCTTCGACGAGCGCGACGGCGCGCTTCCATCGGGGTCGAATCGCTTCCGCGCCTGTCAAGGTGCGGCCGTAGAAATCGAAGTTTTCATTCACGAACGGGTCCGAGAGGAACGGCGCGTCACCCGAGATGATCTGCCAGGACAACCAGTCCTTCCACGCGTCGAGGTTGGACTCGGTGAAGAGTGCGCCAACGGCGCTCGAGAAGCTCGGCTGACGAAGCACGACCTGGTCGAAGGCTCCGACGGGCACTTCCATGCCGTTGCGCCATACCTCGAGCAAGGAGCCACCGAAGACCTCGCAGGCCTCGTCCCACGAGTTCAGGTTGTAGGTCTTCTCGGAGTCGCGCGAGTCGACGTTGTTCCAATGGCCCGCGGCGATCTTCTTCTCGAGTTCGAAAATCCGCGACGCCCGCGTCGCGGCATCATCCAGCCCCGCCAACGCCAACATCCGCTCCACGTGCACCACGAAGGCGTCGCGGATGGACGCGAAGTGTTCTTCGCGGTAGTAACTCTCATCGGGCAATGAGAGACCACCCTGTTCGAACAAAGTGACGTATCGCTCCGGGTCGCCCGGGTCGTTGTCCACGAAGACGGCGTAGAAGCCGCCGATGCCGCGTCGCTGCAGTCGACCCATGAGCGACATCAGCTCACTCACCGTGCTGACGGCGTTGACCAGGGCGAGCCGATCAAGGAGTGGGCCGACACCTAATGCGTTGATGCGTTCTTCGTCGAGGAAACTTGCGAACAGGTCACCGACCTTGCGCGCCTCGCTGCCTTCGGGTGCGTCGCGCGATTCGTCGAGAATCTCGCGAATCGCCAGTTCAGCGCCGTCGGCGAGGATGTCGAACGTTCCGTAGCGCGACTTGTCCTCGGGCATGGCAGTCGTTTCGATCCACGCGCCATTCACGTATTGATAGAGGTCATCTTGCGGTCGGACACTTGAATCGAACTGAGAGGCGTCGAATCCGGAGTTCATTGGTTGCGTAGGCACGTCAGCGAGCATAACGAGCCAGTCAATGCGAGAAAAGGGCGTCGCGAACGTTCGCGGCACGCCCGGTTGTCCTCCACGTCGTTCGTCTCAGGTTTTCTGGTCGAACGCGGACGCGAGAGTGACGTCGTCGCACGAAAGGTCGGCCGACGCGACCTTGGTGCGAAACTCGTCGTTCGTCGTCCTCATGTCGATTCACACGATATTCACATGCAGTTGCTACAGAATTGTCATAACGCCCGGCTCTTTCAGATTCGGCGTCACTGCATACCTGATGAGCGTTCGATTCTGGACAACAACGATGGCGGCGTTTTCGAGGTGAATCGCTCGATCGCACGTCGGCGCTACTTCAACAATGTGTGTACATAGCCGACGCTTCGTCACCCTTTATCCTGATCACGTTCGTGAACGAACCGTGTGCCTAACTCACTCGACCACGGAGCGCGACACTGCGTGGCGACGAATCAGTTCGGCGTGACACAGTTAACCTTTTTTTAGGCAACCTTCGATGAGATTGTCGTTCTCGAAAGTAAGGGGTACCCCCATGATTGCTCGTGCCACACAGTCCATTGCCGCTCAAAAGCGGCGTTACATAGTTGTCGCCGTCGCATTCGCGCTGGTCGCGGGGCTCCTGGTGAGTTTCGTCGTGACGCCGAACGCTCAGGCTGACTACGCCACCGCGTGCGGTTATGGCTACAGTTCGACGGGCACGTTCGGCTACGGATCCGGCAACACCTTCGGCTACGGCTACGGCTACGGTGGCACCTTCCACTTTGGCTACGGCGATCAGGTTTGCCCACTCTTCGTCACCAGCTCATCGCTGCCCGCGGGCACCGTTGGCGTCGTCTACCCGACCCAGCAGTTGACCGCCACCGGCGGCACGGACTCCTACACATGGACGCTCGCGTCAGGCGCTCTCCCAGCCGGGCTCACGCTGTCCAGTGCCGGCGCTATCACTGGTACGCCGACGGCATCAGGTGCCTTCTCCTTCGTGGTCTCGGCAACCGACGCGAACGGACAGTCCATCCCAGGCAATCTGTCGATCGCCGTGGCCTCGGCGACGACGACGACCGTGAAGTCGGCGCCCAAGACCCCCCACCCGACCAGGATCATCGGTGCTGTTCGCTCCCGCAAGACGAGCAACATCACGATCGTCGGTTCGGGCTTCTACGGCCAGCCGAGGATCACCTCGAATGACGCGGGCACTCGCGTCGTGGTTCGCCACGACACCGGCACGCAACTCAAGGCCGTCGTTCAGGTACGAGGCATCGGTCACGTTGGCCGCGTCTTCACCTTCACGATCCGCGACGCAGATGGTCACGTGGGTCGCATCAGGTACGTGCTTCGCTAGTAACGGGATCGTCGACACAACACGAACCCCCCTCATTTGAGGGGGGTTCGTGTTGTGTACCGAGAAGCATTGCGTTGAGTATTCCAACGTACGTCGGTCGGATTCACCACGTGCACCACTTCGCCGAGAACGAATCGGTACCGAGTCAGCGTCGGTTCGAGACGCGCCCGAGCCAGATGTGCCCGGGACGTTGCACAAAGTTTCTAAGAATTGTGAATTCTCTTCGTTACGAGTCGCGACGGTGGCTCGCGTTCCTGATGGCGGGCACAATCGCATTACACGCGACACTTATTTTGTGAGCCACGGGCGAGTCGTCCACGTTACGAATCAGTCCAATTTACTAGTCACGATTCAACCATCACGCTGGTGTCAGCCCTGATGAAAACCGTTTAAGCGACGTAGATCCTCTTTGTAATCGTCGTAACAAAGACGCGACGAAAAATTCGTTGGCGTGATTGATTACGTTCAACACACCCGCTACGGTTCTTTGTGTAACCACTTTGCCCTCCAGATCCCGGGGCCTTACCCCGGATCGAGGTCGCCATGATTGCACGGGCCGCAAAGTCATTTACACACCACAAGAAGAGGTTCATTCCCGTAGCGGTCGCGGCAGCGCTGTTATCGGGACTCTTCGTGAGTCTCGCGGTGACGCCAAATGCCCTGGCTGACTACTCCGTGGGGTGTGGCTACGGGTACTCGTCTGGTGGCACCTTCGGTTATGGCACCGGGGCCGCGTTCGGTTATGGCTACGGCACCGGCGGCACCTTCCACTACGGCTACGGCGACCAGGTCTGTCCGATCTTCGTCACCACCGCGACGCTCCCCACGGGAACTGTTGGCACGCCCTACTCGTCACAGCTCACGGCAACCGGCGGCACCAACTCCTACACCTGGACGATCAGCTCTGGCGCCCTTCCGAACGGCCTGACGCTCTCGACCGGCGGCCTCATCAGCGGAACCCCCATCGTCAGTAACGTCTTCGGATTCAACGTGACCGCCACCGATGGCAACGGACAGCCCGCGACGCGCACACTCTCGATCACGATCTCGCCGAGCGGCGGTGGCGGTGGCGGTCCAACCACCACCACGACGACGCTGGTTGGCACGACCACGACGACGCTGGTCGGCACCACCACGACCACGCTGGTCGGCACCACGACCACGACCATCGTCACGACGCCCCCACCGAAGAGACCGAGCGGCTGTGTTCTGCGCGGTGCCATTCTTTCGAGGAAGACGATTGACGTCTTCATCACTGGTCACGGCTTCTACGCCCAGCCCAGTATCCGGTCGAATGATCGAGGTACGCGATCGGTCGTTCGCCATGACAATGGCTCAAGGTTGGATGCGGTCGTTCAAGTGAAGGGATTCGGAAACATCGGACGTCTCTTCACCTTCACCATCACGAACGCCGATGGATTCTCTTGTCGCATTGACTACCGCTTGCACTAGGCGAACACGAAGCACACTGAGTTGAAATCAATCCCCCCTCAAAAAGGGGGGATTGATCATTACGAGACGAGATCTCATTGGTCCATGATCGAGCGCCCCTTGCAGCGAGACGCTGCAAGGGGCGCTCGCGGATTCGTGCTACACAAGACCAGGAGGTCTTGATGCTCGCGCGACTACGCGTTCTGATTCAAATGGAGAATGCGCTATGGCGCACTCCGGATGTGCCTTTTATGGTTCGATTCCTCTATGCGCTCTCAAGGATCACTACGCTCCCCCTGACCGGCTTCGTGTGGTGGTTCGGTGGTCGACTATATAGCGACAGTCGGCTCGGGCTTCTCTTGATGCCTGGCTACCTCCAAGAGTGTCGATCAGTTCTCGGAGCCGTCTCGCCGTTGGTCGCTGCGCCAGATAGTCCACTCTTCGTTCTCGACATAGGCGCGAACGTGGGACAATTCGCAAGGACCCTGCTCGCCCTCGACGCATCGGCACAGGTTCTGTCGGTGGAGCCGAACCCCGTCGTACTTCCAATTCTGCGGAAGAACCTAACTGCATTCGCCGGTCGATCATTCATCCTTACGCGGGCCGTCGGACCAGAGATGAAGCAGTCGGACTTCTTCTTCGTCGTGGGAAAGTCCGCTCAAGGGTCGATGTACGCGGAGAACGCGGTCAAAGACCTCGTGGGCGATCCCACCCCACGGCGTGTACCCATCGAGGAAGGGCCGATCACGTCTGAACAATTCGCTCAGATTGGTTGGAGCCCGTCACAGATCGTCGACCTCGTGAAACTGGACGTTGAGGGCTACGAAATGACCGCGCTCGCTGGATTGTCAACGATTGAGTTCCGATTCCTCTGGGTCGAGGTAATCCCCGATCGGCTCGGCGGGGTAAGAGTTGATGAGTTCATCAACACACTTCAGTCATCGACGTCACGTACGGCCGCGGTCGTTGCGAGTCACGGGGACAACGTCTTGCTCGAACTGCGTCGGTAAGTGCTACCCGCATCGCAGGAGTGACGCGACTAGTTGTCCGCCCTATAGAGATAGCCATTCGTCAGCCCATTCACGAGGACGTGTCGCGTACCTTTGAGAGCGCTTGTTCCGGCCACGTACGTGGTGTGCAGCACGACCAGCTTTCGCTTCACCATCGGCCCGGACGGCGTGCCAACCAGATCGAGGTTGGGCGCACCGGCGATCGATGCGACCTCAACGTTGGCGTACTCCACCGACGCCGGTCCGTTGTTGGTCACCGCGTTGGCGTAGAGGAATACCGTGAGGCTCGTCGTTCCACTCACTGGGTCGAACGAGGTTCCGTAGTGGAGCCAGCCACTTGAAGTAGTGAGCGACGGCATCGGCGCGCACGTATCGCTCGGCTGTTCCCATACGCAGATGCTGGGAGCCGCCCCATTGACGCTCCTCGTCCAGAGCGAGAGCAATACCGGCCCGGAATGCCACTTGAGGACGGTGGTCTCGCACGCGCTGTCAGCCAATGCCGTGAGTTTCAACGCAGGCAGGCCCGTGGGTGCGACGCCATTGACAATCGTTGCGCTCAGCTCACTCGAATGCCGCAACGGTTTCGCGTCTTGACAGTTCTCTACAGGACTCCACTTGCCATGCTCGAACGTCCCGTTGCCGATTAGCGATGCCGACGCCGACATCTTGACGGTGGCCGTCACGTTGTTCCTTCCTTGGGGACGGACCGACAACGCAATGCCCTGGAGTGACGTCCCGCTACTCGTGGCGAGTCGATACTGCCGCCTGCCCGGCAATATCAAACGCGTCGACAGTTCATTGCCAGCGAGCGCCCAATTTCCAACCGGCGCCAGTTGCGTCACTGAGACGACGCCGGCGAGCGGTTTGCTCGTGATGAGCGCCGTGCGCGCGGGGAGAATCCCCAAGTCCCCGAGATTTGGCGCCGAGCTCGCCACGGTGGCGACGTTGCTCCACGGCTTGTGATAGCGCGGCTTGATCTTGAAGATGGAGAGCGGGCCGAAGTTCTTCACTGAGGCCATCTCGGGGTCGTGGCGGAGCGCGGACGCAAGGGCTATTGGAGAGACGATGTCGCGGCCCGGGAACTGACTTTCGACGTCGCCGCGAACCAGCACGAGCGGCGTGTCGAGCGCGTTCAGTATCGCGCCCGCGGTCGCCCACTGATGTCCGAGCAACGCGCTCGACTCCTCCTGCAACGCAGTGAGGAGACCGACTGAGGTCTGCACGTAGCCCTGCGCTGTAGGCACGATCACGTGACGATTGAGCATGTCGACGATGAAACTGTCATTGCCATAGAACCAGGTGTAGGGCATCTGATAAAAATCGTCGGCCGGCATGACCAGGAGTGACCCGTTCGGAGAATTCGAGCCGTTGAGGTAACTACCCATCGATGTCCAGTACGCCGGAATGGTGACGTGTGTCGAGGGGAGTTCTTGTCGTTTGCCCGAGATCATGATGCCGGTCCAAATCGGGAAACTGCCGGCGATGATAGCGACCACCAGTGCGGCCGTGATCCAGCGAATGGTAACGACCTGTTCTCGAGGACGCGGACGTCGCTGATTGAAACGGATCACCGTGGCAGCGCCAAACTTCGAGGTGTGGTCGATGAGTACGCCCACCAACAAGGCGTAGCCGAGACCCGCAGCCATCAAGAACCGACCGGGTTCGCGAAGGAGCCAACCGTGCGGGAGGTTGTAGAGGGGATCAAAGAGCCAGCGGCCGGGTTCTTCGGTCCCAGTGCTCAGGAGCACCAACACCAACGAACTGAGCGCAATCAGCGCGATGAATCGGTCCTCGCCGCCCTTTCGACTTGGTCGTCGACGGGCCATGACACCAAAGGCCATTAACGGCACCACGACCGGTATCAAGTCAAGCGGGAAGAGAGCGAAGGCACGGGCGTAGGGGTAGTACTCCGGATTGGTCCACCCCCAGGTGTTGTTCAGCCAGAGCCCGTTCGTGAGCGTCGCGCGCGACTCGGTGAACGCCCACGCCGAGAGCGATGAGAGGCTGCCCGTGGCGACCACGCTAAAGGCCCCGACCGCCGGTATCAACCAGTACAACGACGCGAGGACGAGCACGCCGCCGCCCACCAACGTCGCCCGAAGTGCACGAAGGGCGTGCTGTCGGTCATACTTCGCCCACGAGATCAGCACCGCGAAGGACGTGGTCGCGATGACCATGCCGACAAGTGGAGGATTGGCGTAGGCGTAACCGACGAAGGGAGCGCTGAGCGCGAAGACAAGACCCACCTGCCACAGCCGGAGGCGCGCATTGCCATACGAGATCACCGCCGCGGCGAGGAGTGGAATCAGCACCATCGCGCTCAAGAAGACATCGTTGACCTGGCCGACCGAGCTGAATGTCATGGGACTGAAGAAGTAGGCGATGCTCACGATGGCACCCGTGAATGGTGCAAAGCCGAGCGATCGGGCGAGTGCGCCGGCACTCACCAGTACCAAGGCGACCAAGAGCGAGAGCCAAAGACGTTGGGCGAGTCCTCCAGAGCCGCCAAGGTGCACTGTCGTCCACTCCACGACCGCCCATGGGAGGCGGAGTTGGTTATTGACCGGGCCCCCAAGGTTGTCACCGCTCCAGCCATAACTGGCGAAGATGCGACCAATCCACGCCGTACCCACGGGCGGCGATATGTCACCTCCCGCAATGACTGTTCCGGAGCGAAACCACGTTTGAGTGATCAGTAGACCTAGAACGCCGAGTCCTGCAATCGTCCAACGCCATGACACTCGCCAGTCGATGTTCGCGTCGGTGCCGTCCACCGTCCGCTGCCTGGCCCCTTGGACGAAGAGGGCGATTGCTCCGAGAACGAGTCCTGCAAACCCAAGGTCGGCCAGAGTACTTTGCAGACCGCCGCGCGGAAAGAGTTCGGCAAACCCTACGAGTGCGAGCGCGATCAGTACCAGGAGTGAGCGTGATGCTCGGTACCTGGACGAGCCCATGGCGCCATCTGGCACCGCATTCTCAGTGCTCTCCCCCGCAAGGTCTCCATCCGCCGGCGCGTCGTTCAATTGCCAACTCGCCGATGCGAATCCGTGGTGTCTGGACGTCGCGGAAGCTTCGCCCTATGACCAAACGAGTCGGCGGCAAGTCCACCGACCATGGCCAACGCCTGGCCCGCCTTGAGGACCACCAGACCGACACCAAGCGAGTTGGCGAGGGCCCGAGGCTGGCGGAGCCACCGTCGGCCAGTCATCTCGCGCATGGTGCCGATGCCGTGTTTCTTTACGAATAGTGCGACCCCGGGCGCGTAGTACGCCTTCTTCATACAGATATTGAAGAATCGCACTCGTCCCTCTTCGTGCACGATCTCAGCGTTCGTTCGAGACCTGGTGCCGAGTGACGCCGTTCGTTGTCCGAGGTCCCAGTCCTCGGCTCCGGTCATCGCCTCATCGAATCCTCCGACTCGATGAAAGACCTCGGCGTTGAAGAACCTCGGCGCCTCGACGAATTGATCACCCTCATAGAACGACCGTTCGAAGGCACTCACTTTGGCCCAGTAGCCCTCACCGACGGTCCGTTCAGGGATTACGACGCTCACCGCACCCTCGGCGATGCCACTGACCACTTCAGCGACGACGTTCGTCGAGAGGATCATGTCAGAGTCGATGAACCCGACGATTGGCGCCGACGTGTGCGCGGCGCCGGCGTTTCGCTGTGCGGATCGTTCCGGTCCACACGTCAATACGTGATCCGCCAGAATCTCCGCGATCGCGACCGTCTCATCCGAAGAACCGTTGTCGACCACGATGATCTCGCAGGGATGCGTCTGAGCACGAAGTGATTCAAGGCAGGCTCGGAGTGTTGTCGCGGAATTGCGCGTGGGAACCACCACCGCGACATCCGAAGGTCGATCCATAGCTCGCCGTTTCCCCAGCTTTGTAAGCCCGCTCATCACAACCTAGCGAGTATTCGTGCTGATGAAACCTGGCGCAACCAGGAGTTGCGTCCCGAGACGGGACGCTGTCACCATCCGATCGATGGCCCAACTGCGACCTCACCGCGACGTTCGACGTCGACGTTGTGGCTGCAATGACGCCGCCGCCGAATATCCCTGACGATTCTTCTCGCTGCGTCCGAAATTCTGAATGAAGAACTAAGTTTTTTAGGTGGACTATATGGATTTCTATGGAAACCATAAGACGTTCATCACCAAAACCGACGCGCGTCTGTCAAAGATCATCCAGTTGGCTGAAGAGTTGAAGCCGAAGGAACTCCTCGATGTCGGGTGCGGCGACGGGTACCTGCTGACGCAACTCGCCTCTCGGATCGACGCACATCTCTACGGACTCGATGTCTATCCCATTGAGACCGATCACTGGACGTACAAGCAGGCTGACCTCACCCAGGGCCTGCCGTTCGATGACGAGATGTTCGATGTGGTCATCCTGGGAGAAGTGATTGAACACGTGCCCGATCCCGACTTCCTCCTCGAAGAGATCTGGCGCGTGCTCGCCCCCGGCGGCAAGGCGATCATCACGACTCCCAATCTTGCGTCGTGGGCCAACCGCGTGTTGTTGCCGTTGGGGATCCAGCCCCTCTTCACCGAGACCAGCAGCCGAAAGAAGTTGGGACGTCGATTCAAGTTCCTCGGCCAAGGATCGAATGTCGAAGGTCATTTGAAGATCTTCACGTTGCCTGCTCTCAAGGAACTGATCGTTGCCTGTGGGTTCACGATCGATGGCGTGTGGGGCGTACCCTTCTTCTTCCCATTCCCTCTCTCGAAGTTTGACGAGTTGCTGACGGCCGTCCCGTCCCTCTCCTCCGGGCTCTTCGTACTCGCTCAAAAGGTTGACACTCGCTCAACGTGAGTGATCCGCACCGGTAGTCATGAAGAACCCACGCCGTAGGGTTTAAACGTGCAGAGCCACTTCGAGCCGCGTCGATTTCTCAGTCGTGCGGATTGGGTGATGTTGGGTCTGGGACTCTTGATCGGCATCGCGGTCTGTATCCCGTTCTTCGGCGGAGGCCGCCTGTTCCTACTGGACTGGTCGATCGGTCCCACCACGCCGATCATCTCAATCAATACACTCGGCCTCTTTGGCGGTCTCACGTCGGGCGTCCTCGGCTCGCTCCTGACGGGGCTGTTGAACTGGGCGCTCGGCTCGGTCTCGACGTGGTTGCTGTTCTTGTTGTTCTTCCCCACGGCGTTTCTCGGCATCTCTCGTCTCGCCGGTGGTTCCCTCACGAGCCGGATCTCCGCGGGGGTCTTGTACACGATCAACCCGTTCGTATTCAATCGACTCTTCGTCGGGCACATCGACCTTCTCATCGGCTACGCGCTGTTGCCATTCGCCGTGGTCTCGGCGCTTCGCATACAAGGACCGCTCTGGCGCTACGCCTTGCGGGTCTCGCTCTGGTGGGCCGCACTCACTGCGATCACCCCGCACTTCTCATGGATCTACGGCGTCGTGGTACTCGTCGTCGCCATCGTCGCGGCCTCGCACGGCGCGCTGCGCGATTCGGTGCTGCGTCTCGTCGCCACCGCCGCGTCGTTCTTCATCATGTCGATGTACCTCTTGCTGCCGCATTTCGTCACCACCCTCGCGACATCGAATGGTCCATCGAGTCTCGCGCTCTATCAAACGTCCGGCGACCCGAGGTTCGGACTCTTCGGCAACGTCGCTGGTCTTTACGGTTTCTGGCGTCTCGGTCCGGGCCCCACGTTGCCAAAGAACCTCATAAGCGGCTGGCCGTTCATTTTCCTGGCGATATTTCTCGTCGCCACCACCGGAGCGTGGGTTGCGCTTCGTACGACCAGGTCGAGCGGCGGGAACGACGCGGAATCGATCGAGGGGAACGCGGCGCGAACTCCGATTAGTGATCTCCTCCAATCGGAACCACCATCGTCGGACCCAGCCGTTCCCGCGTCTCGGGCGTTCGTCGCTATCTCATTGCTGGCCGTGGGCGTCATCGGCTACCTCCTCGCGTTGGGGAGCCAGGGCCCGACGGGAGCGCTCTTTCGATGGTGCTATGTCCACGTGCCGTTCTTCGCCATCATGCGAGAACCTCAGAAGTTCGTGATGTTGCTCGCACTCACCTACGCCGTGTTCTTCGGATGGGGTATCGCGCACGTCTCGAGAGTGCTGACGTCAACCAAAGCGACCCGCGCCGCGGTGGCCGCACTCGTCCTCGGAATCGCGCTGCCGCTGGGTTACACGCCCACGATCTTCAATGGGCTCAGCGCACAGATCGCTCCCAGTCACGTGCCGAGCTCGTACCAAAAAGCCAATGTCCTCATGGGCGACGGCGCGGGGAGCGTGCTGGCGTTGCCTTGGCACCTCTACCTCTCATATCCCTTCACGAATGATCGCGTCGTGGCCAACCTCACACCCAGCTTGTTTGATCGCGACGTGATCTCGGGCGACAACGTCGAAGCCGGCGGGGTCGAGACGCAATCGACGTCCCTCGAATCGAAATACCTCGCGGCGCTCTACGCGCGCGGATCGACACTCACACACTTCGGGGCGCTCATCGCACCGCTCGGCGTCAAGTACGTCGTGCTCTCGAAGACCGTCGACTGGCCCGCGTACCTCTGGCTCACGCGCCAGTCCGATCTCAAGAGAGTCTTCAATTCCTCGTCACTCGAAGTGTGGAAGAACCTCGCCTACGACAACATCGGCCAGTCGCACGTCACCTTGAGCGCGGTCGCGTCGCTGAACGACGCAGTGAAAGAAGTGCACAACGCATCATCGTCCTTCGGGTTGGTCTCGCCACGCGTGGCTCGCGAGGCGCGCTCACGGTCGTCCTCGACGTCCTCGACCGACGCCACGTCGGGCGACAGCGTAACGATGGTGTCGCCGGTCGCCTTTCACATCGACCCCGGTTCGCCGGGTTGGGTCGAAATCGACGAGCCCTACCAAGTCGGCTGGTCCCTCAACGGCGTCGCGGCGCTCCCCTCGGCAGAAGGCTCCATGCTGGTCCACGTGGGCTCGCACGGAGGGGACGTGGTCTTCACGCCGTGGCGATCGGCTCGCCTCGGCTACCTCGTCTCCGGTGGGGCATTTCTCATGATCGTCCTCGCCTTGAACGTCGAGAGAGTTCGTCGTCGCCTACGTCCTCGAGTCAGAGCGCCGGCTCCCTAGGGCCAATCGCCACGCCGAGGATCAAGTCGGCGACCTCGCCCCACTCGAGGATCCCTCCGGCACTCACTTTGGGAACACCGGCTTCGGGAATCGTCTTGAAGTACTCACAGAGTGCTCGTCCGAGTGCGTCGGGAGTGGGCGCCGTCAGAATGCCGCCCGACGCGCTCACCGAATCGCGAAGTCCCGCAACGTCATAGGCGATCGCGGGCGTGCCCAAGGCTGCCGCCTCCGACACCACGAGCCCCCAGCCCTCTCGCACCGAGGTCGCTACCAACACGTGTGCGCGTTGCAGACGTTCGAACTTCTCAGCGTGGGAGATACCGCCGAGGAACTGCACGCCCGGCGGTGATGACTTTCGAAGCTGCGCTTCCATGGGACCAGAGCCGATGATCCACATCACCGCGCGCGGATCTTGTTCGTGCAGCATCGAGAAGGCGCGAATCGCGTCGTGGGGCCGTTTGTGCGACTCGAGGCGTCCGATGAAGACGACGGTCGGTCGGGTCTCACGGGGCAACGGCTCAGTCGGCACTTCGATTGTGACGCCGACGGGCACGACGTGGACGTCCGTCATCCCGTACGCCACGAGACTCTCTCGACTGGACTCCGATATGGTCACGACTTTCGTGGAGTGATACGACTTCAGCCACTTCGGTTCGAGGATGTGATGACCGACCCACGACAGTGGGAACGGCATCTGCAGGTACCAGAGCTCTCGGCACACTTGGTAGGCGAGTCCGACGACGGGAACGTCGTCGACCCACTTGGGTGACAGGAATGGCCTCGTGTTGATCTCGTCGACCACGAGGTCGTAGAGACCACTCCCTTCGTTCCGGTAGTAGTTGCGCGCTTCGCGGTAGACGCTGTATCGCGAACCGCGACGGATGATGTGCAGTCCGTCCACGACCTCAGAGTGAGGTCGACCCGCGATCTCGGCACAGAAGAGCGTGACGTGATGTCCTTCGCTGATCCAGTGACGCGCCACTGAGTCCGTGTAGAGCTCGGCACCGCCGGCGTTGGGGTGCGAGACGTCGCGCCAGTTGAGGATCAAGATACGAAGGTCGCGGCGGGGCGCCGGCACCATTGCTGCACCGCCCGTGACGGCGAGCGACGCGGTGACCTCGACCTCGTCGCGCGCCGACCGTGCCGCGGACGCCGGACCCGTCGCGCGGTCGTAGTAACGAAGGATCCGCAGACGGTAGAAGATCGCCAACGTGTCCCAGAGCAGGCCGCGAATGCTCTTCACCGACACCGTCGAGGGGAACTTCGCGTCGATCTCAACGGGTATCTCCACGAAGTCCGAGTACCCCATCTCGCGCGCCACCACGAACAACTCGAGGTCGAAGCCGAAGTTCTTCTCCACCATGCTCGGCAACACCGCGATCAGCACGTCGCGCCGTATCACTTTGATGCCGGTCTGCGTATCGCGAAGAGGGGCTCGGAAGAGAAGTCGGGTCAGTTGCTCGTAGGAGAAGGAGAAGAATCGACGAAGCGGCGGATACGCCACTTTGGACTCGGGGTGACGTTTACTGCCGAAGGCAATGTCCGGGCCTTCTTCATGAACGACCTTCGCGAACTCAATGAGCAAGTTCGGCGACAAGGCGAAGTCGCTATCCAGAAATCCGAGATATCGACCTCGGCCTTGCAACAGCCCTTCACGCAGTGCGGCGCCCTTGCCTTGACTCTCCTCCATGTGCAGCACACGCAACGTCTCGCTGCTCAGGTGTGGGAATGAGTCCTCACTGTGATCGGTGCTGCCGTCAGAGACCGCGAGTATCTCGAATGTCAATCCAGTCGCGCCCAATACGTCCACGCAGTCAGCCACCCGTTGGGCGAATCCCGGCCCGGGATTGCGAAACGGCACGACGAGGGTTAGATCGACCGTCACGGTGGGAAGGATGAGCTCGCTGAGTCGATCGACGTCACGGCGCGCGGCCGCGGTGGTGAGCGCTTTCCACGCCGGCCAGGCCCCGGCGATCAGGACGACGCCGACGGCCACCAACATGATCAGCGCGAGTTCGACCATCGAGTGGTGGCGGAATGTCGTCACGACCGCGACTAATGCGACCGAGAGCCACGAGATCATCGACACGTACGAGCGACGAGCGAGGTGCAGGTAGATGAGGAGGTTCAAGACGCCGAGTCCGGCCGACTCGAGCGCGAGGGGCCGAATCACCGTTACCGCCGGACCGTACTTGGCGCCGAAGAGGACGCTGACGAGCAACGAGGAGAAGAGGATCATCCCCAAGGCGAAGATCATGCCGAGCAGCGTCACAATCTTGAGGCTCTGCATGAACGCGCGACGGCTTGCGTCGCTGATGCCGTTGCCGTCGGCCAACAGTGGGAAGGCGACCGTGACGATTGCGGTAGGGACGAGGAGCGCGATGTGGGCCGCGATCGCGCCGGCGGCGTACTGCCCCGCGAGATTCGCACTGAAATAATGGCGGCTTAGGAACGTGTCGATGTTCGTCAAGACGGTGAATCCGGCCAGTGCACACACCGAGAACACGATGTCGCGAAGCGCGGTATTGACCGCCTTGCCGCGCTTGGCGGTGAACGCGTGGTGGCGCGATGAGTACGCCAGCGACGCCGTCGTGAAGATCTGCGCGATCAACGTCGCGGCAATGGCGCCGGTCACACCGAAGCTCATGTAGCCGAGTACCGCGCCGAGCACGAGTCGGATCGGTCCCCCGCCGACGAAGAGCGCGAAGGCCGCGGGTCGAAATCGGTACTCCCCAATGAGCGAACCCTGCAGGGCCGCACCGACGGCGGCGAACGGAATCCACGCCGCAACCAACACGACCGACATCGGCGAGGTCAGGTGCAAGAAGGAGTCCAGCGGCACCGCACAGGCCAACATCAATACCGAGCCGATGACGCCGAAGACCGCGACGCGCTGGACCATCTTGCTGACGTTGTGCGAAGTCTCGCTGGCGCCGCGACCGACAACGGCTTGTGTCGCTGCGATCTGAATGGCGATGATCGGCACGGACAGGAGGTTGATAACCCCGAGTATCGCGCCGAGTGCGCCATATTGATCGGGGCCGATCACTCGACTCACGACCACGTGGAACGCAAAATTGGAGACACTGACGCCGGCGGTCGCCAGTAAGAAGGAAAGTGCCCCTCGACCGAATATGCCCGAAGTGAGCTCCGACCACATCGTCTTCGCAGCAGACTGCGACGCTTGGTTTAGTTGATTGGACATGCGCTCGGCCGTTCCCTATGCACGTGCGTCGACTGATCGACACTCAGTGGGCGCACGCGGTGCAGGCCCTCACGGATCAGTCCACTCAACGTCACGTCTGTTTGCACCCTGCCACCCTTCTCACGAAGTGGCTGACGTCACTCCCGAGAGGCAATTCAGTTGCGAGTTAACCCGTGGTCTGGAGGCTCTCGTGATTGTTTCAACGTTAGCGGGAGGTCCCTGACGGTCCACCGTCAGCGTCGTCGTAGCCGACGCCGACCAACGTCAAAGCCGTTGCGGGTGCTGGAGATGGGAGGTGGTCGCGGCTGAGATTCTCAAGCCTTTCTAAAACTGTCGACTCCGGCCACCGCCCCTGGCCGATCTCGACCATCAAAGAGGTGAGACAGCGCACCATGTTGTGACAGAACGATTGAGCTCGAATTGTGAATTTGAGCGCGGTCGAGTGCGCCGGTGTGAGCGCCCACTCGTCGTCGAGCCGCTCCCACCTCGCGTCGATCACCCGTCGCAGTAGAGGTTCATCGGCGGTCGAGTTCGTCGGTCGTCGACAGAAGGCACGAAAGTCGTGCGTGCCGACGATCACTCGACTCACCCGGTTCATGGCGTCGATGTCGAGCGGCCCCTGCACGGTCCACGACCAGGCGTTGGTGAGATCGAGGCCCGGCGGCGTCGCTTCGAGCACGAGGTACCGGTACTCACGCCACCGGGCGGAGAACCGCGCGCTGAACTCGTCGTCGAGGACCTGCGCGTTGAGGACTTGGATGCGTCCACGTAACTGTTTGTTGAGCGAACGCATGAGGTGCGCTGCATCAGGTCCCCTCGTCGTGGAGAAGAGCACGGTGGGCAGGTCGACGTGGACGACTTGGGCGAAGGCGTGCACCCCGCTATCGGTGCGACCGGCGCCGACGATGAGCGGCTCGTCCATCCGGAGCGTGCTGGCGAGGGTCTCGCGAAGGACGCCGACCACCGTCGTGCACTCAGGTTGGTAGGCGAAGCCAGAGAACGCCTGGCCGTCGTAGGCGATATCGAGACGCCACCGTTGGGTGGCGGCTACGGGTTGATCAGACGAACTCAATGCGCGCCATCGGGGCGTTGTCACCTTGGCGCGGCCCGAGCTTCAGGATTCGCGTGTAGCCACCGGGGCGATCGGAGTAGCGCGGAGCGATCTCGGTGAACAGCTTGTGGGTCATGTCCTTGTCGCGGATGAACGCCACGACGCGGCGATTGGCGTGGACCGATCCCTCGGGTGAGTTCTTCGCGGCGGTGACGACCTTCTCGACGATCGGACGCAGCGCCTTGGCCTTGGCCTCGGTGGTCACGATCGACTCGGCCGCGATCATCGAGGCGACGAGGTTGCCCATCATCGCCTTCTGGTGTGCGGAGTCGCCACCGAATCGCTTGCCCTTCGTAGGAGTGCCGCGCATGATTAGTCCTCGACTCGCAGTGAGAGACCGCGCTCTTCGAGACGGTCATTGACGTCCTTCAGCGACGTGGCGCCGAAGTTGGTGATCGACGTGAGGTCACGCTCGGTGGCATTCACCAACTGCGCGATGGTGTTGATGCCGGCGCGCTTGAGGCAGTTACGCGAACGCTCGGTGAGACCCAGCTCTTCGATGCGGATGTCGAGCTCGCTCGCGGCGGCCTGGGCCGTGCCGACGTCGCCCAACTCCAGGGCCGGTGCCTCGTCGTCGAAGTTACCGATGAGCTCGACCAACGAGCCGAGCGTCTTGCCGGCCGAGGCCAACGCCTCACGCGGGCTGATCGAACCGTCGGTCTCGATCTCGATGACGAGACGGTCGAAGTCCTTGGACTGCTCGACGCGCACGGGCTCGATCTCGAAGCTGACGCGCCGGACCGGGGTGAAGATGGCGTCGAGCGGGATCACACCGATGGTGGACGATCCCTTGTTGCCTTCAGCGCCGACGTAGCCCTTGCCGCGCTCGACGGTGAGCTCGAAGGTCAGGGCGCTTTTGGCGTTCGTGAGGTACGCGAGGTGCAGGTCGCCGTTCAAGATCTCGACGTCAGCCGTGGTCGAGAGGTCGGCCGCAGTGACGGGACCCTCGCCGCGCTTGTCGAGGCGCAGCATGACCGGCTCGTCGCTGTGCACCTGGAGGAGCAGGTCCTTCAGGTTCAGGCAGATGTCCTGGACGTCCTCTTTGACGCCCTCGATGACACCGAACTCGTGCAACACGGCGTCGAACTTGACGCGCGTCGCGGCGGCGCCCGGAATCGATGAGAGCAGCGTGCGGCGAAGCGAGTTGCCGAGCGTGTGCCCGAAGCCGGGGTCGAGTGGTCCGATACCGAAGGACTGACGATTGTTTACCTCGTCGCCGAGGGCTTCAATGATGGGGCGCTGGATGATCAACATGGGGACTCCTCTAAGTCTGTGAAAGGTTGGATTACTTGGAGTACAGCTCGACGATGAGCTGCTCCTTGATCGACTCGTCGATCTGTTCGCGTTGTGGGACGATGCGCACGGTGACACTGAATCCGGCGTCGCCGGTCTCGAGCCAGCCGGGCACGCTGCGGTCCAGCACGTCAAGGTTGCGCTTCACGTTGAAGTTCTCGCGCGTGACGTTCTTCAGGGCGATCACTTCGCCGGGGCGAACGCGGTAGGACGGGATGTTGACGCGCTTGCCGTCGACGGTCACGTGACCGTGGCGAACGAACTGGCGGGCCTGGGCACGCGACGCACCCCAACCGGCGCGGTAGGCGATGTTGTCCAGACGCAGCTCCAGGAACTGCAGCAGGTTCGTACCGGTCATGCCGGGACGGCGACTGGCCTCTTCGTAGAGGTTGCGGAACTGCTTCTCCAAGAGACCGTAGATGCGACGGGCCTTCTGCTTCTCGCGCAGCTGCGTGAGGTACTCCGACCCCTGGCGCTGACGGTCGCGACCGTGCATGCCCGGCGGGAACGCGCGCATCTGGCGGTCCGAGTTCTCAGCGACGGGGCACTTCATGGTGAAGCAGCGCTCGCCCTTCAGGTACAACTTGGTGCGCTCACGTCGACAGAGTCGACAGACGGGTCCGGTGTAACGAGCCATGACTAACCCCTACGACGCTTCTTGGGGCGACACCCGTTGTGCGGCAGTGGCGTGACGTCCTTGATGGCGACGACCTCGATGCCCGCCGCGGCGATCGAACGAATCGCGGTCTCGCGACCCGATCCCGGTCCGCGCACCAGCACGTCGACCTTCTTGACGCCGTGTTCCATCGCGGCGCGCGCACACTTCTCGGCGGCGAGCTGTGCGGCATACGGCGTGGACTTACGCGATCCCTTGAAACCGACCTGACCCGAGCTGGCCCAGGACAACACGTTGCCCTCGGGGTCCGAGATCGAGACGATCGTGTTGTTGAACGAGCTCTTGATGTGCGCGACGCCGAAGGCGACGTTCTTGCGCTCCTTCTTGCGACCCTTGCGAACCGTATTCGGCTTAGCCATTACTTCGTTACCTTCTTCTTACCGGCGACGGTGCGCTTCGGTCCCTTGCGGGTGCGAGCGTTGGTGCGGGTGCGCTGACCGCGAACGGGCAGGCCCTTGCGGTGACGGATGCCCTGGAGGCAGTTGATCTCCATCTTGCGCTTGATGTCTTGAGCGACGTCACGTCGAAGGTCACCTTCGACGGTGACGTTCTGGTCGATGTAGGCACGAAGCTTGTTGACGTCGGCTTCGCTTAAGTCCTTCACGCGCGTCGACTCATCGACGCCGGTCGCGGCACAGACCTGTTGGGCGATGGTCGGACCGACGCCGAAGATATAGGTGAGCGCGATCACGGTGCGCTTGTCGCGCGGGATGTCGACGCCAGCAATACGGGCCATGTTCTTCTCCTAGCCCTGGCGCTGCTTGTGGCGAGGCTGCTCGCAGATCACACGGACGACGCCGGACCTGCGAATCACCTTGCACTTCTCACACATGGGCTTGACGCTTGCGCGAACCTTCATGATTCTCTTTCTCGATCTTCTAGAACTGGAGCTATTTGTAGCGGTAGGTGATGCGACCGCGGGTCATGTCATACGGAGTGATCTCTACCTGGACCTTGTCGCCGGGGAGGATACGGATGCGGTGCATGCGCATCTTTCCCGAGCTGTGCGCGAGGACGGTATACCCGTTCTCTAATTCGACGCGAAACATGGCGTTTGGTAGAGGCTCGACGACGGTCCCCTCAACGGTAAACGCGTCTTCCTTTGGCTTGCTCAGGTTCTTTCTCCTTGTAACGGCGGGACGTGGAAGAGCAAAAAGCTCCTTCACGGATGGACCTCGAGGCATGCCAAGAGGTCGGCTGACAATTCTACCAAAATTTCGGCAAAACGCAAAAGTTGGTTCCCAAAACGTCCCGTCGTGACGATCCGGTACATCCATTGTAATGGTCGAGAACGTGACCCGAGACCCTAGTGACCATACGGAAAATGGCCCCATACTGGGACCATGACGTTCACGGGTCACTCACTCTCGGGCGTTCCGTTCACTCGCGACGAGTGTCTGCGCCGACTCGACAAGGCCGACGTGGCGCGCGTACTGCTCTCGGTGAAGGGACTACCCGCCGCGTTGCCGGCGCGCATCGAGCTCGCCGAACGTGACCGTTTGGTCATCTCGAGTCGAGAAAACGCAGTATTGCTGGCCGCGCGCCGCGGCGACGTCATCTCCCTGCAAATCGACGGTCTCGGTGACGACAATCGGACCTGGTCAGTCACCGTGACGGGAATCGCCGCCCCCGCGTCCCCCGACAGCGAGGAAGTCGAGCGTTTCAAGCGCCGACTCGATTCCGGGGCGACCCTGGTCATCTTGCCCATATCGCTGGTGGCGGGCCATCGCGAACTCTGAGCTGCCGGCCGATTTTTCCAACTGTGGGAGAATCTACCCAGTGGCGTTCCATAAGATCAACGACCCCGAGCGACTCCATGCTCTGATCGATGCGATCCTCCTCATTGAGACCGACGCGGACTTAGACGGGCTGCTCTCACGGATCATCGAGACCGCCTCGCGACTGGTCGGTGCTCGTTACGGCGCCCTCGGGGTCATCGCCCGCGACGGCACCACGCTCTCTCGCTTCATCACCTACGGACTGACCCCCGAGCAGCGCGCCGCCATCGGCTCCGAGCCCCACGGCCACGGACTCTTGGGTGAGATCATCCGGGGTCGCACGACGCTGCGCATCGACGAGCTGGCCACGCATCCTCAGTCCTCGGGCTTCCCGCCGAACCACCCGCCGATGCACCGATTCCTCGGCGTGCCGGTCGTGACCGGCGACGGACATATCTTTGGCAATCTCTACCTCACCGATCCCCTGGACGGCGAGCCGTTCAGTGAAGAGGACGAGCAACTCACCGAGGCCTTCGGCCGCGCCGCCGGTCTCGTCATCGATCAAGAGATGCTCCGTTCCAACGTGCGCTCGTTGACACTGGCTGAAGAGCGTGAACGTCTCGCGCGTGACCTCCACGACACGGTCATCCAGCGACTCTTCGGCGTCGGCCTGGCGCTGCAGAACTCACTGCCCGTGATCGCCGAGGACGAAGTGCGCGTTCGCATCAACAACGTTCTCGACGAACTCGACACCACGATCCAGGAGATCCGCACGACGATCTTCGAGATCGACCAAGATCACCAGAGCGGACTGAGCTTCGAAGAGCGCGTCATCGCGCTGTCGCGAGAGATCGAGACGCGTCTCGGCGTACGCGCCGAGGTGAAGGTCGCCTCTGACATCGAGGCCGACATCGGGCCGCAGTGCGCGCACAACTGCGTGCAGGCGCTGCGCGAGATCCTCTCGAACGTCGTGCGACACTCGCAGGCCACGGCGGTCGACATCCAACTCGACACGAAGGACGATCTCATCGAGGTCGTCGTGCGCGACAATGGTGTCGGTTTCGTCCCGAACGTCGGTTCCGGTCGCGGTGTACGAAACCTCACCTCTCGGGCACGCGAACTCGGCGGCGACTGCACGATCAGCTCCACTGTCGGCGGTGGCACCACGGTGCGATGGACCGCGAGTCGGTCGTTCTGACATGATCAATCTCTTCCTCGTCGACGACCACGAGATCGTTCGCCGCGGTCTTCACGAACTCTTCGACGCCGAAGAGGACCTCACCGTCGTGGCCCAGGCTGGATCACTCGATGAGGCGCTGCTCGTGGACATCACCGAGATCGACGTCGCGATCCTCGACGTCCGAATGCCCGACGGCAGCGGTGTGGACCTCTGTCGTCAATTACGCGAAGTGCGACCTGAACTCGGTTGCCTGATGCTCACCGCGTTCGCCGACAACGACGCACTGAACGCGTCGTACCTCGCGGGCGCGCGCGGTTACGTCTTGAAGAACGTGCGGGGCGATGAGTTGATCACGTCGATCCGCCGCGTGGCCAACGGCGAGATGTTGCTCACGCCCGAGCAGATCGAGCGCGCACGCGAACGACTGCGTCGACAGATCACCGAGGACATCCGCCTCGAGAGTCTCAGCCCGCAAGAACACCGAATACTCGATCTCCTCAGCGAGGGTCTGAGCAACCGCGAGATCGCCGACGTCATGTTCCTCGCCGAGAAGACGGTCAAGAACTACGTGTCCAACCTGCTCGCGAAGTTGGGCTTTCAGCGAAGGACCGAAGCGGCGCTCTTCGCGCAACGCCAACAGGACCGCGCCAAGCCTCGCGACTAGAGGACGGTCAGGACTTCCGGACCGTTGTCGGTGATCGCGATGGTGTGTTCGAAGTGCGCCGAAAGCGAGCCGTCCTGGGTCATGACGCTCCATCCGTCATCGAGCATGTAGGTCTCGAAGCCGCCGACGTTCACCATCGGCTCGATCGCGAAGACCATGCCTTCTTTGAGCGTCGGTCCCGGTGAGCCCGGCCAGTAGTTCGGCACCTGCGGTTCCTCGTGCATCGCGGTGCCGATGGCGTGTCCGACGTACTCGCGCACGACGGAGTATCCCGCCGCCTCGGCGACCTTCTGCACGGCGCGACCGACTTCGTTCAGTCGGTTGCCCTTCTTCAGTTGCTCGATGCCGGCCCACAGCGATCGCTCGGTCACCTCGATGAGACGGGTCGCCTCGTCGCTGATCTGGCCGACGCCGGTCGTGTAGGCGGCGTCGCCGTGGTAGCCCTCGATGATCGCGCCGCAGTCGACCGAGATGATGTCGCCCTCATGCAGGGTGACGTTGCCGGGGATGCCGTGGACGATCATGTCGTTGGGACTCGTGCAGATCACGGCCGGGAAGCCGTGGTAATTGAGAAAGTTCGAGCGCGCGCCGCGCTTGGCGAGCACCTCGGCGGCCACCTCATTGAGCTGCATCGTCGTGACGCCCGGGCGGATCGCCGCGCGCGTCGCTTCGTGCATCTCGGCCACGACCTTGCCGGCCTTGCGCATCTTGTTCAGCTCATCGGCCGAACGCCTCACGCGAGGCCCCGTTCGTGGACCAACCTCATGATCTCTTCGGTCACCTCGTGGGGGCTCTGGTCCCCGTCGACGGTGACGAGCAGACCGCGCTGCGCATAGAAACTCAGCAGCGGTTCGGTGTCCTTTTCGTAGTTCATCAAACGCGTGCGTATTGCCTCAGGGTAATCGTCGGTGCGCTGGATGACGTCGCCGCCGCAGTTCGAGCACGTGCCGGAGATGGCCTCGATGTCGGTGTCCTTATAGGTCGTGCCGCACTCCTGGCAGACGCGCCGCGACGAGAGCCGCTGGGTCACCAGTTCGATTGGCACGTCGAGGTTGATGCAGAGCTTGATGCCGTCGGCGCCGAGCATCGCTTCGAGCGCCTCGGCCTGGCCGATGGTGCGCGGGAAGCCGTCGAGCAAGACGCCGCGCTGGGCGTCGGGCTCTTTGAATCGCTCTTCGACGAGTTGGTTCACGATGTCATCGGAGACCAGGTCGCCGGCTTCGAGGATCGAGGCGACCTGCTTGCCGAGATCGCTGCCGGCCTTGACGGCGTTGCGCAAGATGTCACCGGTCGAGACGTGCGGGATGCCGTACTTCTCGGACAGGGCAGTGGACTGTGTTCCCTTGCCGGCGCCCTGTTTTCCCAGGACGATCAGATTTAGACGTGCCGTCATGGCTACCGCTTCAGGAAGCCTTCGTAGTTACGCATCATCAACTGGCTGTCGATCTGGCGCATGGTCTCCAAGGCGACACCCACCGCGATCAACAGCGTCGTCCCGTAGTAGGGGAACTTGTTGATGTTCCAGAGCGCCATCAGGATGCTCGGCACGACCGCGACCGAGGCCAGGAAGAACGCGCCGACGACCGTGATGCGAGAGAGCATCTTGGCGAAGTAACGCTCGGTCGGCATGCCCGGGCGGATACCGGGCACGAAGCCACCCTGTTGGCGCAGCATCTCAGCCTGTTGGTGCGGCTCGAAGGCGATGTAGACGTAGAAGAACGTGAAGGCCACGATCAAGACGAAGTCCGAGATGATGTAGAAGAAGCTCGTCGGGTGCAGCGAGGAGTTCACGAAGTTCGTGAAGCTCGCCCACGGCACGATGTTGCTCAAGAGGATCGGGATGTAGAGCACCGAGGACGCGAAGATGATCGGGATAACCCCGGACTGGTTGACCTTCAAGGGGATATACGTCGAGTTCCCGCCCATCTCCTTTCGACCGACGACTCGTCGGGCGAAGGTCACCGGGATGCGGCGCTGACCGTTGTCCATGAAGACGATCAAGACCAGCAGCGCGATCGAGACGATCAGCAGGACCACGAACTTGACCGGGCCGCCCTCGTCCAAGACGGCGTGGCCACCCGAGGGGATGCCCGCCACGACGTTGGCGAAGATGAGCAGTGACATGCCCTGGCCGATGCCGCGCTGGGTGATGAGTTCGGCCAGCCACATGACGAAGGCCGTGCCGGCGGTCATGATCGCGACCATGAACAGACCCAGCTCGAGGTTGAACTTCGGGATGAGGTCGATGTTGAAACCGAGCAACGCCTGGTCGTGACCGTGGAAGGCGTAGATGAGTCCGGTCGACTGCAGCAGTGCCAAGCCAATCGTCAAGTACCGCGTCGTCTGGGTGATCTTCTTCTGTCCGACGGCGCCCTGGTCACGCCACTGCGTGAGCTTGGGGATGACGGTCGTCAAGAGCTGGATGACGATGGAGCTCGTGATGTAGGGCATGACACCCAGTCCGAAGACCGCGAGTCGGGTGAGCGCGCCACCGGAGAAGAGGTTCAAGAAGCCGAGGACGCCACTGGCGCCGGCCTTCTCCTGGAGCAGGCGGACCTGGCTCCAACTGACCCCGGGGATCGGGATGTTGGCACCGGCCTGGTAGAGGCAGATGATGCCAATCGTGAACAGGACCTTGTTGCGAAGGTCCGGTACGCGAAAGATGTTCCCGAGGCGGCGAAGCACTGTTGGACCTTAGCGGTTCTGGTGTTGGTTGCCCGAGGCGGGAGGACGAACGGCGAAGGGCAGGGCCACCTCGGTCGCGGTCCCACCGGCGCCCTCGATCGCGGCCTTGGCCGACGCCGAGAAACGGTGGGCCGAGACGTTGAGCGCGCTCGTGAGTTCGCCACGTCCCAGGACCTTCACGAAGTCCTTCTTTCGCGCCAGGCCGCGCTCGACGAGCACGTCGAGCGTGATGTCACTGACCCCGAGGGCGCTCAGCGCGTCGAGGTTGACCGGGGTGTACTCGACACGGAACGGGTTGGTGAAGCCCTTCAGCTTCGGGATGCGCTGGAGGAGCGGCAACTGGCCGCCCTCGAAGCCGGCCGGGATCTGGCGTCGGGCCTTCTGGCCCTTGGTGCCACGTCCGGCCGTCTTGCCGCCGCGACCACCGATACCACGACCGACGATCTTCTTGCGCTTGATCGAGCCTTCGGGTGACTTGAGATCGTGCAACTTCATTCGTTGACCTCTTCTACTTTCACGAGGTGCGGCACTCGAGCGATCATCCCGTGGATCTCGGGACGATCAGGCAGCACGTTGGATTGGCCGATGCCGCGAAGTCCCAACGCGCGGAGGGTCCCGCGGTGCTTGGGCTTGGTGGCGATGCCGGAACGAATCTGGGTGACTTTGAGTTGCATCTCAGCCCTCCGTTACTTTGAACAGGTCGCCCTCGCGCTGACGTTCGCGGTAGGCCCGCAACGTGCCCGACGGGATGACGTGGTCGGCCGGCTTGTCGCGCGAGGAAGCGATCTCCTCGGGGCGACGCAGCTGCTTCAGACCTTCGATGGTGGCGTGGGCCACGTTGATGCCGTTCGAGGATCCCAGTGACTTGGCGATGATGTCCTTCACGCCGGCCATCTCGAGGATCGCGCGCGCCGCACCACCGGCGATGACACCGGTACCGGGCGCCGCCGGCTTCATCAACACGCGGCCGGCGCCCGAGGCGCCGAGGACCGGGTAGACGATGGTCGTGCCGGCGAGGGGCACGTCAAAGAGGTTCTTGCGCGCCTCTTCGATGCCCTTTTGCACGGCGAGGCCGGCTTCTTTGGCCTTGCCGTAACCGAGGCCGACGCGGCCCTTGCCGTCACCGATCACCATGAGGGCGGTGAAGGAGAACCTGCGACCACCCTTGACGACCTTCGAGACGCGGTTCACCTTGATGGTGCGCTCTTCGAACTGTTCCAGGTCAGCCATTAAAACTCCAGTCCGGCGGCGCGTAGGGCGTCAGCGAATGCCGCGACCCGGCCGTGATAATCGAATCCACCTCGGTCGAAGACGACCGCGGTGATGTTGGCCTCTTTGGCACGCTGCGCGAGTGTCTCGGCGACGGCCTTGGCCCCGGCGATGTTGCCGCCGGTGGTCTTCTTGTGACCGGCCTCGACCGAGGACGCGGCCGCGAGCGTGCGGCCCGTCGTGTCGTCGATGATCTGGGCCGAGATGTGCTTGTTGGTCCGCGAGACGGCGACGCGCGGGCGCTCGGCCGTGCCCGAGAGACGACGGCGGATGCGCTTTTGACGACGCTTGCGTAGTTCGAGTGTGGTTCGTGGCATTACTTCGCAGCCTTTCCAGCCTTGCGCACTACTCGTTCGCCGAGGTAGCGCACGCCCTTGCCCTTGTAGGGCTCGGGCTTGCGGATCTTGCGGATGGACGCGGCGACCTGGCCGACGACCTCCTTGTCGGGACCCTTCACGATCACGCGCGTCGGCAGCGGCACCTCGAAGGTGACGCCCTCGGGCGCGGTGAACTTGACGGGGTGTGAGAAGCCGAGGGCGAGGTCCAAGACGCCCGGTCCCCCGTTGGCGGCGCGGTAGCCGACGCCGATGATCTCGAGTTCCTTCGACCAGCCGTCGGTCACACCGACGACCATGTTGGCGATCAGCGTGCGCGTCAGTCCGTGCAGCGAGCGGTACTGCGTCTCGTCGTTGATACGTGAGACGGTGAGTACGTCGGCGTTTTGTTCGAGCGTGATGCCGTCGGGGATGACGCGGCTCATGGTGCCGTTGGGACCCTTCACGGTCGCCACGCCGTCAGCGACGGTGATGGTGACCGAGGCGGGCACGGTGATGGGGTTGTTTCCGATGCGCGACATCAGCGGACCTTCCTTGGACTACCAGACATAACAGAGCACCTCGCCACCGAGCTTGGCCTTGCGGGCTTCGCGGTCGGTCATCAGGCCGTGGCTCGTCGAGACGACGGCGACGCCGACGCCTCCCAGAACCTTGGGCATCTGGTCGGACTTCTTGTAGATACGAAGACCGGGCTTGGAGACGCGCTTGATACCGATGATCGTCTTCTTGCGGTCCTCTGAGTACTTGAGGGCGATCTCGAGCTGGTTGCCGGGCTTGCCGTCGACCTTCGAGACGGTGAAGCCCGCGATGAAGCCCTCGCGCTCGAGGACCTTCGCGAGGTTCTCCTTCAACTTCGACGAGGGCATCTTGACGGTGTCGAACATCGCGGAGTTCGCGTTGCGGATCCGCGTGAGCATGTCGGCGATGGGGTCGGTCATTGTCATGATCTACCTACCAACTTGCCTTCGTCACGCCGGGAATCTCGCCGGCGTGCACCATCTGACGCAAGCAAATACGGCACAGGCCGAACTTGCGGTACACCGAGCGCGGCCGACCACATCGTTCACAGCGCGTGTAGGCACGCGTCGAGAACTTCGGGGTCTTCTGCTGCTTGATGCGAAGAGCTTTCTTTGCCATATCTACTTGTTCTCCTGCTTGAAGGGGAAGCCATACGCGCGCAAGAATGCGCGGCCCTGCTCGTCGGTCGCGGCCGTGGTGACGATCGTGATGTCGAAACCACGCGGCGCGTCGATCTTGTCGTAGTCGACCTCGGGGAAGATCAACTGGTCATTGATGCCGAACGTGTAGTTGCCGTGTCCGTCGAAGGACTTCGGCGACAGACCACGGAAGTCGCGGATTCGCGGGATCGCGAGGCTGAGCAGTCGGTCGAAGAACTCCCAGGCGCGGTCCCCGCGCAGGGTCACCTTCACGCCGATGGGCTGTTCTTCGCGGAGCTTGAAGCTCGCGATCGACTTCTTCGCGCGCGTCACGACCGGCTTCTGGCCGGTGATGAGTTCGAGGTCACGCTGGGCGCCCTCTAAGAGCGACGCCTGTTGCGTGGCGCGACCGACACCACTGTTCAGCACGATCTTCGTAAGGCGCGGGACCTGCATGATGTTGTCGAGGCCGAGTTCTTCTTTGAGCGACTCACGAATCTCTTCGTCGAAGCGCACCTTGAGGCGGGGGCGAGTTGCGGTGGTCATTTCTCGAGAACCTCTCCACACTTGCGACAGACGCGGTGCTTCACGCCCTCGTCGTCGGTGTTGTAGCCGACCTTGGCCGGTCCCTTGTGGTTGTCGCACCACAGCGCCACGTTGCTCGCATCGAGCGGCATCAACTTGTCGATGATGCCGGCCTGCATGGTCGAGCCGGCCTGCTTGGTGTGACGCTTGGCGATGTTGAGGCCGTCGAGGATCACCTTGTTGGCACTCGGCAACGCCTCTTCGACGTTGGCACGCTCGCCGCGGAACTTGCCGGCCAAGACGAACACTTCGTCACCTTTTCTGATCTTCATTACAGCACCTCCGGTGCCAGCGAAATAATGCGCATGAACTTCTTGTCGCGCAGTTCGCGACCGACTGGTCCGAAGATGCGCGTGCCGCGCGGCTGCAGCTGGTCGTTGATCAGCACCGCGGCGTTCTCGTCGAACTTGATGTAGGAGCCGTCGGGACGACGCTTCTCCTTGGACGTGCGAACGACGACGCAGCGAACCACGTCTCCCTTCTTCACGGCGGCCCCGGGGATCGCTTCCTTGACGGTGGCGATGAAGACGTCACCGATCGAGGCGTAGCGACGACGCGACCCGCCGAGCACGCGGATGCAAAGGACTTCCTTCGCCCCGCTGTTGTCAGCGACCTTGAGTCGACTCTCTTGCTGGATCATCGAGCACGCTCCACGACTTCGGTGAGGCGCCAGCGCTTGAGCTTGGACAGCGGACGGGTCTCTTGGACGCGGACCTTGTCGCCGATCTTGGCCTCGTTGTTCTCGTCGTGCACGTAGAGCTTCTTCGTGCGCTGCACGGTCTTGCCGTACCGCGGGTGCGAGACACGCTCGTTCACCGCGACGACCAGCGTCGAGTTCATCTTGTCCGACACGACGATGCCCTCGCGGATCTTGCGGGGATTCACACGGGTCGTGTCGTTGGTTGTTTCGTTCGAGTCAGTCATGACTACTCACCTTCTCCAAGAGCCTCGGCGGCCGCGATCTCGCGCTCGCGCGCAAAGGTCGACAGACGCGCGATGTCGCGGCGCACTTCATTGAGGCGTGCCGAGTTGTCGAGCTGGCCGGTCGCCAGTTGGAAGCGCATGTTGAACAGCTCGCGACGCGACTCGGCCAGTCGCTCGAGCAGTTCGCGGTCGCCCAACAGGCGCATCTCGGCAATACGTTCACGGGTCTTTGCCATTAGATGCTCACTTCCGGGGTCCCGTGCGTGCCGGGACGAATAACGAACTTGGCCTTGATCGGCAGCTTCTGGATGGCGCGCTCCATGGCGGCGCGCGCCAGGGCCTCGTCGACACCACCGAGCTCGAACATGATGCGACCGGGCTTCACGACGGCGACCCAGAACTCGGGGTTGCCCTTACCGGAACCCATGCGGGTCTCGGCCGGCTTCTGCGTGACGGGCTTGTCGGGGAAGACGCGGATCCAGACCTTGCCACCACGCTTCACGTGACGGGTCATCGCGATACGAGCCGCTTCGATCTGGCGCGCGGTGATCCACCCTCGTTCGAGGGCCTGGATTCCGAAGTCGCCGAAGTTCAGCTCGACGCCGCCCTTGGCGTTGCCGCCACGACGTCCGCGCTGCTGCTTGCGGTGCTTTACCTTGCGGGGCATCAACATGGTTACTCCGCGTCCTTCCTGAAGTGCGGCGTGTCGTTGTGCTCTTGGGCGGTACGACGCTCGATCTCTTCTTCGACGCTCAACTGGGCCTCGACCTCGGGGGTCACGGCCAACAACTCGACGGCCTCGGTGTCATCACCATCGACCACGATCTCTTCGACGACGTCATCGACGACCGGCTCGGCCTCGACGCGGCGGCGTCCGCCACCGGCCCGCACGACGCCCTTGGGGGCCGCCGAGATGCCGGTCGCGCCGACGGGGACCGCGTCGCCCGCGGCCATGGCGGCCTCGCGCACGATCTTCTCGTCGTTCGTCAACTGGTACGGCAAGATGTCGCCCTTGTAGATCCAGACCTTCACGCCGATGCGTCCGGTCGAGGTGCGGGCCTCACGGAATCCGTAGTCGATGTCGGCGCGCAGCGTGTGCAGCGGTACGCGGCCTTCGCGGTAGGACTCGCGGCGTGACATTTCGGCGCCACCGAGACGACCTGATGCCTGGATCTTGACGCCCATGGCGCCGGCCTTCTGGACGGTCTGGATACCACGCTTCATGGCGCGACGGAAGGCCACGCGACGAAGCAACTGGTCACAGATGCCCTGGGCGATCAATGCGGCGTCGAGTTCGGGCTGCTTGATCTCTTGGATGTTCAAGCTGATCTTGTTCTTCTGACCGGTGATCTTCTCGAGGTCCTTCTTCAGACGCTCGGCCTCGGCACCACGGCGACCGATGACGATGCCCGGACGCGCCGTGTGGATGTCCACGCGGATGCGGTCGGAGTTGCGCTCGATCTCGATGCGACTGACCGCGGCGCTCTCGAGCTGCTTGGTCAGGTAGTCGCGGATCTTCCAGTCCTCGATGACGAGGTCCTTGTAGCCGCGCTCCTTGAACCAACGCGACTTCCAGTCCGTCGTGATCCCGAGACGGAAACCGTAGGGGTTTACCTTCTGACCCATTACTTCGTCTCCTCAGTGGTGTCGTCGTCTGTGGCGTCATCGGCCGGTGCTTCGTCGGCCGGTGCTTCAGCCACGGGTGCTTCTTCAGGCGTCTCCTCGGTCGCTTCGACGTCGTCGGCGACCTCGGTGTCAGCACCCGCCATGACGTCGGTGTCAAGGTCCTCGACCGGCGTGTCGACGGTGTCGAACTCGCTCGTGTCGGTCTCCAAGGCCTCGTCGGCGAGCAATGCGGCCTGGGCTTCCAACGCCTCGTTCTCGGCGGCTTCGGCGGCGGCGGTCTCGCGCTTGTTCAAACTCGCCGTCTGGTCGGCGCGCTTGCGCGACGAGGCAACGCGACGGGTGCGGCTCGCGGCGGCCTGGGCGCTGCGCGCGTTGCGCAACGTCGCTAGACGCTCGTCGGGCAGACGCGACACGATCACCGTGATGTGACAGGCGCGCTTGCGGATCTGGCCGGCACGACCACGCGCACGCGGCGTGAAACGCTTCATCGTGATGCCCTCATCGGCGTAGGCGGCCGAGACGAACAGCTCGTCGGCCTGCATGGCGTCGTTGGTGACGGCGTTGGCGACGGCCGAGGCGAGGACCTTGCCGATCACGTCGGCGGCCTCGCGTGTGGTGCCGGCGAGGATCTCGCGCGCGGTCGTGACGTCCTCACCGCGGATGAGGTTCAACACGACGCGAGCCTTGCTCGCGGACATGTGGTAGCCGCGCAGCGTGGCGCGGGTGCCGGGACGTTCGTTCAGCTTGGGACCGGTCATTATCGCTTACCCGTCTTTTCCTGGCCGGCGTGGAAGCGGAAGGTTCGCGTCGGCGCGAACTCCCCCAGCTTGTGGCCGACCATCGACTCGTTGACGAAGACCGGGACGTGGCGACGACCATCGTGGACGGCGAAGGTGTGCCCGACCATGTCGGGGATCACCGTCGAGCGACGGCTCCAGGTCTTGATGACCTTCTTCTCGTTCGCCGCGTTCATCGCGTCCACCTTCTTCAGAAGATGCGCATCGATGAACGGACCCTTTTTGAGACTTCGTGACATTCTCTACCTACCTTCGCGCGCCGCGTCCACGGCGACGACGAATAATCAACTTGTCCGATGCCTTCGGCAAGCGTGTACGACCTTCAGGCTGACCCCACGGCGAGACCGGGTGACGTCCACCGGACGTCTTGCCTTCGCCACCACCGAGTGGGTGGTCGACCGGGTTCATGGCGACACCACGCGTCTGGGGGCGGATGCCCTTCCAGCGGTTGCGTCCGGCCTTGCCGATCGACGTGAGTTCGTGCTCAGAGTTCCCGACGGTGCCGAGCGTGGCGCGACAGTCGATCGGCACGCGGCGCATTTCCGTTGACGGCAGTCGAAGCGTGGCGTAGGCGCCCTCTTTCGCGACGATCTGCACGCCCATACCGGCGCTGCGCGCCATCTTGCCGCCGCCACCGGGGCGCAGCTCGACGTTGTGCACGGTGGAACCGGTCGGGATGAAGCGCATCGGCAGCGAGTTGCCGGTGCGGATGTCGGCCTTGGGACCGCTCTCGACCATGTCGTCGACCTTGAGGCCGTTGGGCGCGAGGATGTAGCGCTTCTCGCCGTCCAGGTAGTGCAGCAGCGCGATGCGACAGGTGCGATTCGGGTCGTATTCGATCGCCGCGACGCGCGCGGGGATCGCGTCCTTGTTGCGCTTGAAGTCGATGATGCGGTACTGCTGCTTGTGACCACCACCGCGGTGACGCGAGGTCTTGCGGCCGAGGTTGTTGCGGCCACCGGTCTTGGGCTTGGAGTCGAGCAGCGACTTCTCGGGCAGGGTCTTGGTGATGTCGGCGAAGTCCGACACCGTCTGGAAGCGGCGCCCGGGGCTCGTGGGTTTGCGTTGACGGAGGGCCATGGCAGTCCTTAGTTGTCGAAGAGGTTGATCGTGTCACCGGCTCGCAGGGTGACGATGGCCCGCTTCGAGCCGGGGCGCATGCCCACGACACCGGTGCGACGGTTGCGCGTCGACTTACCCTTGCGGTTGAGAGTGTTGACGTTGGTGACCTTGACGTTGAAGGTCCGCTCGACGGCGTTGCGCACGTCGATCTTGGTGGAGTTCGGGGCCACGATGAAGACGTAGGTGCCCTTATCCATCAAGGCGTAGGTCTTTTCCGAGACGACCGGTCGAATCAGGACGCTCATGGCATCGCGCATCAGCTGTTCTCCTTCAGGGTCGGCAACGTCGCGTCGGTGAAGACGATCCAGTCACAGTCGAGGACGTCGTAGGCATTGATCTCGCCGGCGTCGATGGACTTCACGTTCCTCAGGTTCCGGAACGAGCGAAGCGCCGTGGCGTCATCGCGGCTCAAGACGACCAAGATCTTGCCGTCGACACCGAGCGCCCCGAGCGCGGCGATCGCGTCCTTGGTCTTGGGCGTCTCCCACTTGGCGTAGCTGTCGATGACGACGACGCGCTCCATGGCGGCGCGGTCCGACAGCGCGGAGTAGAGCGCCAGGCGGATCATCTTCTTGGGCGTCTTCTGGTCGTACTTGCGCGGCTTGGGGCCGAGCGCGATGCCACCACCCGGGTAGTGCGGGGCGCGAATGGTGCCTTGGCGCGCACCGCCGGTGCCCTTCTGGTTGAACGGCTTCTTGCCACCACCGCGGACTTCCTTACGCGTCTTGGTCGACTGCGTACCGGAGCGCTTGGCGGCGAGTTGCGCCTTGATGACCTGGTGCAGCACGGCCATGTTGGGCTCGATGCCGAAGAACGTCGGCTCGAGGTCGACGGAGCCGAGGTCGGTTCCGTCGAGGGACTTGCGGGTCACCGAGCGCTTGGCGGGCTCGGGTCGGTCCTTTTTGATCGGACCGCGAAGGGTGAAGACGTCGGTCATCGGGCACCTCCGGCCTTCATCGGGTTCTTCACGGACGTGCGCAGCACGACGGTGCCGCCGCGAGGGCCGGGCACCGCGCCCTTGACGAGCACCAGGTGGCGCTCGACGTCAACGGAGATCACTTCGAGATTGGTGGTCGTCACTTGACCGCCGCCCATGCGACCGGCCATCTTCGTGCCCTTGAAGACACGGCCCGGTGTGGCACAGGCGCCAATGGAACCGGGCGCGCGGTGGTGCTTGTGGTTACCGTGCGCGCCGCCCTGACCGGAGAAGTTGTGGCGCTTCATGCCACCGGCGAAGCCCTTGCCCTTGGCCACGGCCGTCGCGTCGATCATCTCGCCCGCCGAAAAGGCGTCGGCGAGGATCTCCTGGCCGACGCTGTAACCCGAGACGTCATCGAGACGAAGCTCGACGAGCTTCTTGCCGGGGGTCACGCCGGCCTTTTCGAAGTGGCCGAGCTCGGGCTTGGAGAGGGTCGAGGTGCGACGGGTCCCCCACGTCACCTGGACGGCTGAGTAGCCCTCCTTTTCAGGTGTCTTCACCTGAACGACGCGAGCGGGGCTGACGCGTACCACCGTCACGGGGATGGCCCGGTTCTGGTCGTCCCAGACCTGGGTCATGCCCACCTTCTCGCCGACGATCGCTTTGGTCGCCACGTGTGCCTCTTCTCTTCCTCTGCGCGTCGGATGTCCGACACACAGACGCTCCGCCGGGTCAGTAAACCCGAACGGAGCGCTCGACTGGTTCGGTTCAGCGTTCCCCGAAGGGCGACTGAACACTTCTTTTGTTCGCCCCAAACTGCTTTATGGGGGCTATTAACAGTACATCACAGGGACTCTTCAATGCAAAGCCCGGATACCGTGTTGACTCGGCCACGATTCTAACCGCGCAAGAGGAGTTCATCTACATGTCCCTTAGCGAAACAATGTTGTTCACGGCGGTCGAAATACGAGATTCGCTGGCTCACGCAATCGGCACCGGGTTCCTCATGACCGTGAGAGGTGAGACGAATCCTGTAAACATCTGGCCCTACGTGGTCACAGCAGATCACGTTGTTCGAGACGTCGCAACGGTTTACGTCGCAGCCCCTAACCCCAACGCCAATGGTGAGCTCTTTGAACCTGTGCTCGTTAAGGATTGGCATCAGCCCGACGAAAAGTTGGATCTGATTGCGGCGCCGTGGCCATACAAGCCCAACACTCCGTACGCGAGCATTCCGATGGAAAATGAGCTATATCCAATGGCCGACGAACAGGTCTCGTTACTTGGTTCTCCGGTTCACTACGTTGGGCTCTTCGCTCCAGCAGGTCGAATGATGGCAAGGGCCGGAACATTTGGAGTCATTGACGCCAAGGGCATCACCCATGACCCAGATTTCGGTTACGAATATGACTGCCATCTCATTGACTGCAGGTCGTACTGCGGATTTAGCGGTTCTCCCTGCTTCGTAGAACTCTTATTCATTCGGAAGATGAACGAGAACGGCGAGGAGATATTCCTTCCCCACTACCGGGCTCTCATGGTTGGAATGTTCACGGAACACTACGATGACTCCGAAGATCCGGAGCTGAATCCTGAGACCGCAGTCTCCCGATTAGGCGTCGGCATAATGGTTCGAGGTGAAGATATCAAAAGGGCTTTGCTAAGTCCACATTTCGTTCAAGACCGAGCATCTCGTGAGGCTCAGAATGCACGCGCTCAACCGGGAAGTGGGCCTCCAACGAATTAGTCATGTCAGGTCAAGACCGATGAGAAATCCCGATCTCGCAACTATCGCTTCTTGGCCTTCTGCTTTCGCGCGTAGGGATCTTTCATTTGGCCCGTAGATGTTGCCCCGACTCTTGGGTCGGAAACCGGTGGCTTAACAAGCACTTTCGTTACATGTACGGTCGATGAAACTCTGTCGTTGGTGTCATTGGTCGTGGTCATGTGGTCTCCTCGGATTTAACTCTGTGGGGTAATAGTGCTTTCGCTCTATCCATTTGAATCCTTCGTGACGGGATATTCCTGCCACCTCGACTGGTCCGCCGACGGTGTTTGAACCCGGCACATACTGCGTGTACCCAATTGTCGTATTCACGAAAAATCGGGCCAGGTTTATTGCATCTGCAAAGGGCATGGAAGGGATGACTGCACTACGACCTTCACGATTGAAGGCATCCATCACGGCGGTGCGGCTTGCTGGTGGGACGGCCGCCAAGACCGCAGCCAACAATGAAGGCGCATACCCGTTGAATAACCGTGCCACTGCATCAGCCTGACCAGTGGCTCTCCACCCCATGCCATTTTCATCCCAAATTTGAACGGGGGTTGGTCGAGTTGAAACATCTTCGAGCTGAAATTCCCAGAGTTCTGCGTGGCGCGCACCCGCTGAAAAGCCTGCGACCATGAAGCCTGTCAACACTGCCTCACTCGCCGTCAAATGTGAGAACAATTCGCCGTACATAAAATCAATTACTTTTTCAACTACTTCGCTGATCTTGTAGCTTGCCGGGTCGAGTTCCCAACTTGGGTGGGCGTCATCACGTCCCATAAAGCGCCGTCTGAGATCCTTGGCAAGAGTTGCGATACTCGCAGCTTCAATCTGACCTCCACCCCATGTTGCAAGTCCTATCGGAAAATTACGGTGAAGGTGAACAATCTTGTCCGCGTTGTTATACACCTGATAGTCGATTGCCGGTTGAGCCGACACCGCCGCTCCTACGCTGGGCGCCGTCAATTTGAGGGTCGTAGCGGAATCGGCAGCCATTACGATCCCGTCAAAGACCTTCACGGCCACAACGACGGTCATAGCGGCATCGTATCGTCGGCACTTACGCACATGTGGGACCACTCAAAGACCGTCAACAGCATGAGCGAGCCTGTGAACGCTTCATTCGTCCCGCGCGCCCTTAAGTGCACGCGGGATTTCATGATCAGACTTGGCGAATCTTGATCTCGATGTCGACACCGGCCGGGAGGTCGAGTCGCTGGAGCGAGTCGACGGTCTTGGCGGTGTGATCAACGATGTCCAAGAGGCGCTTGTGCACGCGCATCTCGAAGTGCTCGCGCGAGTCCTTGTGCTTGTGGGGTCCACGAACGACCGTGTAACGGTGCTTCTCGGTGGGCAGCGGCACGGGGCCCTGCACACGAGCGTTCGTCCGCTCGACCGTCTGGACGATCTTCGCGGTGGACTGGTCCAGGACGCCGTGGTCGAAGGCCTTCAGCCGGATACGAATCATTTGTCGGTTGTCGGCCATGACCTACTACTTCAGGATCTTGACGACGCGACCGGATCCGACCGTGCGGCCGCCTTCGCGGATGGAGAAGGTGAGACCCTCTTCCATGGCGATCGGCTTGCCCAACGTGACGGTCATCTCGGTGTTGTCACCCGGCATGACCATCTCGGTGCCCGAGGGCAACTCGATGGTGCCGGTGACGTCGGTCGTGCGGAAGTAGAACTGCGGACGGTAGTTCGCGAAGAACGGCTTGTGACGGCCGCCCTCTTCCTTGGTGAGCACGTAGACCGAGGCCTCGAAGTTCGTGTGGGGCGTGATGGTGCCGGGCTTGCACAACACCTGGCCGCGCTCGACTTCTTCCTTCTTGGTACCACGGAGCAGTGCGCCGAGGTTGTCGCCGGCCTGACCCTGGTCGAGGAGCTTGCGGAACATCTCGATGCCGGTGACGACGGTCTTGGTCGTCGGGCGAAGGCCCACGATCTCGACTTCGTCGCCGACCTTCACGATGCCCTGCTCGACCTTGCCGGTGACGACGGTGCCACGGCCGGTGATGGACATGACGTCCTCGATGGACATGAGGAACGGCTTCTCGGTCGCGCGGATCGGCTCCGGGATGAAGCTGTCGACGGCGTCCATGAGTTCCATGATCTGGTCGCCCGCGGCCTCGTCGCCGTTGAGGGCGTTGAGGGCCGAGACACGCACGATCGGCGTGTCGTCGCCCGGGAAGCCGTAGGAGGTCAGCAGTTCGCGCACTTCCATCTCGACGAGCTCGAGGAGCTCCTCGTCATCGACCATGTCGGCCTTGTTGAGGGCGACCACGATGTAGGGCACGCCGACCTGGCGCGCGAGCAGCACGTGCTCGCGGGTCTGGGGCATGGGACCGTCGGTCGCGGCGACCACGAGGATCGCGCCGTCGACCTGGGCGGCGCCGGTGATCATGTTCTTGACGTAGTCGGCGTGGCCGGGCATGTCGACGTGGGCGTAGTGACGATTGGCCGTCTCATATTCCACGTGGGCAATGGAGATCGTGATGCCGCGCTGCTTCTCTTCGGGCGCCTTGTCGATCTGGTCGAACGGGGTGAAGGCGGTGCCGGGAAGGCGCGTGGAGAGGACCTTGGTGATGGCCGCGGTGAGGGTGGTCTTGCCGTGGTCGATGTGGCCCATCGTGCCGATGTTTACGTGCGGCTTAGTGCGCTCGAACTTCTTCTTTGCCATTGTCGGGGGCTAACTTTCTCTATAACGACGGCTTCACTCGAAGTCGTCTTGTTTGTTTCGGCCCGCCCCGACTACGGTTTGGACCTGGTTTTCGCTGGTCACCCAGCTTTACGCGCCAGTGGCCTTGGCCACGATCTCCTTCGAAATCGCGTCAGGTACTTCAGCGTAATTACTGAACTGCATGGTGTACGTCGCGCGCCCTTGGGTGCGAGAACGCAGGTCAGTAGCGTAGCCGAACATGTCGGCCAGTGGCACAAGGGCCCGAATCGCTTGACTGTTGCCCTTCTGTTCCATGCCTTCGACACGACCGCGTCGTGACGAGAGGTCACCGATCACGTCGCCCATGTAGTCCTCGGGCGTCACGACCTCGACGGCCATGATCGGCTCCAGCAAGACCGGGCTCGCGAGACGCGCGGCCTTCTTCACCGCGATCGAACCGGCGATCTTGAAGGCCATCTCCGAGGAGTCGACGTCGTGGTACGAACCGTAGGTGAGGCGCACGCGCACGTCGACGACCGGGTAACCGGCCAAGACACCCGAGGTCAGGGCCTCGGTGATGCCCTGGTTGACCGGCTGGATGTATTCCTTGGGGATGACACCGCCGGTGATCTCATCGACGAACTCGTAGCCACCGCCGGGGCCCGTGGGCTCCAGGGTGATGACGACGTGGCCGTACTGACCCTTACCACCGGTCTGGCGCACGTACTTCTCTTCGACCTTGGTGACGGTCTTTCGAACGGTCTCGCGGTAGGCCACCTGGGGCTTACCGACGTTGGCGTCCACGGCGAACTCGCGCATCATGCGGTCGACGAGGACCTCCAAGTGCAACTCACCCATTCCCGAGATGACGGTCTGGCCGGTCTCTTCGTCGGTGCGCACACGGAACGTCGGGTCCTCTTCGGACAAGGAGTACAGCGCGCGGCCGAGTTTGTCCTGGTCGGCCTTGGTCTTGGGCTCGACGGCGACGTGGATGACCGGCTCCGGGAAGACCAGCGTCTCCAGCTGGATCGGCTGGTCAATCGAGAGAGCGTGTCACCGGTCGTCACTTGCTTGAGACCGACCGCGGCGACGATGTCGCCGGTGCGGATGGTGTCGAGGTCTTCGCGGTTGTTGGCGTGCATGAGGAGGAGGCGTCCGAGACGCTCCTTCTTCATACCCTTGGTGGTGTTGACGACGGTGTCGCCCTTTTCCAGGGTGCCGGAGTAGACGCGCAGATAGGTGAGCTTGCCGACGTACGGGTCGGTCTGGACCTTGAAGGCGAGGGCCGCGAAGGGCTCGTCGTCGGAGGGCTTGCGCTCGATGACCTCGTCCTTGCCGGGCTTGGTGCCCTGGGTCGGCGGGAGGTCGATCGGCGAGGGCAGGAAGTCGACGACGGCGTCGAGCATCGGCTGGACACCCTTGTTCTTGAAGGCCGAGCCGTTGAGGATCGGGACGCAGATCCCTTCGAGCGTGCCGCGGCGCAGGGCCGACTTGATGTCGTCGACCGAGATGTCGTGGCCCTCGAGGACCTTCTCCATCAGGTTGTCGTCGAAGGTCGTGAGGATGTCGAGCAGCTTCTCGTGGTACTCAGCCGCCTGTTCCTTGTACTCGTCGGGGATCTCGATGATCTCGACGCGCTCGCCGTGCTCGTCGTGGTGGATCGTGGCGGTCATCGAGGCGATGTCGATGATGCCGAGATAGCCACCTTCAGAGCCGATGGGCAGTTGGATGACGGCCGGGACGCAGTCCAGGCGGTCGGCGATCATCTCGACGCAACGGAAGAAGTCCGCGCCGATGCGGTCCATCTTGTTGACGAAGCAGATGCGCGGGACGTTGTACTTGTTGGCTTGGCGCCAGACGGTCTCGGTCTGGGGCTCGACGCCGGCGACGGCGTCAAAGACCGCGACCGCGCCGTCGAGGACACGAAGGGAGCGCTCGACTTCTACGGTGAAGTCGACGTGGCCCGGGGTGTCGATGATGTTGATCCGGTGACCGTTCCAGTAGGCGGTCGTGGCGGCTGAGGTGATGGTGATCCCGCGCTCTTGCTCCTGGACCATCCAGTCCATGGTGGCGCCACCGTCGTGGACCTCGCCGATCTTGTAGTTCTTGCCGGTGTAAAAGAGGATGCGTTCGGTCGTGGTGGTCTTGCCGGCGTCGATGTGCGCCATGATCCCAATGTTGCGCACCTTGTCCAGGGCGATGTCACGAGCAGTCATTTCGAGAGCTTTCTTTGATTACCAGCGGTAGTGCGCGAAGGCCTTGTTGGACTCGGCCATCTTGGCCACGTCCTCACGACGCTTCACTGCAGCACCGACACCGTTACTCGCATCAATGATCTCATTGGCGAGCCGCTCGGCCATGGTCTTTTCGCGGCGCTTCTTCGCGAAATCCGTCAACCAGCGGATAGCCAGTGTAGTGGCGCGACGCGGTCGAACCTCCATTGGCACCTGGTAGGTCGTACCGCCGACGCGACGACTCTTGACTTCCAACTCGGGTCGGACGTTCTCCAGAGCGCGCTTCAGGGTCGCGACCGGGTCGGTGCCGGTCTTCTGCTCGACCTGCTCAAGTGCGGTGTAGACGATGCGCTCGGCGATGGTGCGCTTGCCGCGCTCGAGGATCTTGTTGGTCAGCTGGGTCACCAGGACCGACTTGTAGATCGGGTCGACCGGGACTTCACGACGAAGGGCGGGGCCTTTACGAGGCATTGCTTACTTCTCCCTCTTGGCGCCGTAGCGACTACGGGCCTGCTTGCGGTCGCGGACACCGGAGGTGTCGAGCGCACCGCGGATGATCTTGTAACGCACACCCGGCAGGTCCTTCACACGGCCGCCACGCACGAGGACGATCGAGTGCTCCTGGAGGTTGTGGCCGACGCCCGGGATGTAGGCCGTGACCTCAACGCCGGAGGTGAGACGCACACGCGCGACCTTGCGAAGGGCCGAGTTCGGCTTCTTCGGGGTGACGGTGTGGACGCGGGTGCACACACCACGACGCTGTGGGGCCCCCTTCAGGGCCGGCGTCTTGGTCTTGGAAACCTTGTCCTGTCGACCCTTTCGGACCAACTGTGCGATTGTGGGCACGCAGAAAACCTCTTCTAATTGAACTTCGTTGCTGGAGCGCGCCAGACTCGGCACGCGGACTATCTATCTTACGGCAAAACACCCTCGGACGGCAAGCCGGGTAACGGTTCCAGGGAAAAGTGATGGCGCCGGGGCGATGCCGTCTCGCGACAGGAGTTCACATCGTGACCCTCGTGGAGATCACCACGTTACTCCAGCGACTATCTGCTTGACTGGCGCACGATGAATGACACTCGTCTGCTCCTCACGTGCGGACTGCCGGGGGCCGGAAAGACGACCCTTGCACGTCAGTTGGCCGAGAGCCGAAGCGCCGTGCGCCTCACCTCTGATGATTGGATCATCGCGATGGGCTCTAGCCCCTGGGAGGAGCAAGCCCGGATCGCGTCTGAGCACGAACTCTGGCGTCTGGCCCAGGACATTCTGCGACTCGGCGTGAGCGTCGTCCTCGATTACGGGCTCTGGGGTCGAGACGAACGGGACGCCTTCAGGTTGGCGGCCCGCGACCTCGGCGTCGGGGTCGAACTGCACTTCCTTGATGTACCTACCGACGAGCTCTGGCGGCGCATCGACGAACGGAACTCAGAACCTCCTTGGGACAAGTACCCAATCAGCCGCGGGCACCTTGACGAGTGGGCAGCATCTTTTCAGGCACCTGATACTGCCGAGAACGCGCTATTCGATGCCCCACCGACATCAGACTGACGAATACTGCAGTCCCTCTCAAGGACAACGTCGTCGCGAACTGCCCGCTACCAGTGCCAACTATGACCAACCTGATGAGCAACAGCCACGTCGGCTGACAATGTGCCCGAGGAGATCGTGACGATGAAAATCTTTCCTTTGTGCCACACGTAGTCTTGGACTCCTTTTACCGGGACCGATGTCGATGCCAAGTGGAGCGTGTAGGTCGCCTGCAGTACCTCGCCTTGAGACCAATGCACTTTTGAGGTCTCAATCTTCTTGAATCCGGAACCTGCGAGACCAAGTTTCACTTCCGCTCCGAGTTCGTCGAAGTAGCCGGACGTAGACGGACCTTCGGCCTGCGGCTCGACAATTACGCTCAGATTTGAAGCGAACTCGTCGGATATGGGACCGAGTACGAAGATTTTTACGCCCGCCTTCGTCTCTCGCTTGACTTCGGCCGTCAGCGAACTCTTCAAACTTGGATCGGCCTTGGTGGCTAGGTCCAGAAGTCCGGAAACGTCTCCACCAGTGAGGGGAATCTCACGCCAATCACCTGGCAGCGTGAATGACAGGTTGTATTTGGCGTCCTTGATCGTGACCGAGCTGGCGCCGCTCGTACCGGTGCCGAGAAGGGTGAGAGTCGCTATAAGAGATAAGGGCACGAGAGTACGCAGAAGCATCCTCAGCCGTTGAACAATTGCCGACGGCATCGCTGATGTTCTCGGAGTCATGCACTGGACGATAACTCATCGCGTGAGATCTGCAACGACCCACGACCTGGAGTTCGTCCTTGACTTCCTGGCTCGCCAATACGAATCGACAGGAATTGACCGATTTGCCGTTCTGCCGTGGGGACGTAGATTCTGAGTCGAACACTAAGGAGAAAGTGTGAAGCTTCTACTCACGTCTGCGGGCGTCAAGAACCAGAGCATCCGCGACACGATCGTCGAGCTCGCCGGCAAACCGATCGAAGAGTGCGACACGCTCTACATCCCGACCGGCGGGTACCCCATGGGCGGACCGAACGGGGTCTGGCGAAGCACCACTGGGGTCGGACGAGCACCCATGGTCGAGGCCGGTTGGAAGTCCGTCGGGGTGTTGGAGTTGAGCATCCTCAGAAGCCTCGGCGAGAAGTATTGGCGGCCGCAGTTCGACAGTATCGACGTCTTGCTCGTGGGCGGGGGCGACGCGGTCTTCATGAGCTACTGGATGAAGCAGTCAGGCGTGGCCGAGCTCCTGCCCACGATGAACGCCCTCTACGTTGGCCTCAGTGGCGGGAGCATGGTGTTGACCCCGCGCATCGGTGATGAGTTCATGGAGTGGACCCCGCCTACCGGTCATGACGAAACGCTGGGAATCGTCCCCTTCTCGATCTTCCCGCACGTCGATCACCCCGAGATGCCGGAGAACTCGATGGCCGAAGCCGAGAAGTGGGCTGCGACGTTGGGCAATCCGTCGTACGCGCTGGATGATCAGAGCGCCATCAAGGTCGTCGACGGCAACGTCGAGGTCATCACCGAAGGCCACTGGCAGTACTTCGCCTGAAAATGTCAAAGCCCGCCGCCGCCTGAAGGCGACGGCGGGCTCAGCACTTAAATGGCTCGTCCGCCCAATTCGTCTTCGGGGTTGGACAGGTCGTTCTCAGGCAACGCCGACTCGTCGTAGGTGGCGGTCCCGATGTTCTGGAAGGCCGACAGGTCGGCACTGAACGTCGAGTCGTCACCGGAGAGTTCGCCGAGCAGGCTCGCGAGGTCGAGGTCATCGTCGCTGACCTGCGCCCAGGCGGGCAACAGTTCGGCGTCGGGCATGTCCAGACGCAGTTCGCGCTGGTTGTAGTACTCGAGTCCCGAACCGGCCGGGATGAGCTTGCCGATGATGATGTTCTCTTTCAGCCCGACCAGGTGGTCGCGCTTGCCCTCGATGGCCGCTTCGGTCAAGACTCGCGTCGTCTCCTGGAAGGAGGCGGCCGAGAGCCACGAGTCAGTAGCGAGTGAGGCCTTGGTGATACCCATCAACTGGGCACGACCGTCGGCCGCTTCCTTGCCGTTGGCTTCGATGTCGTCGTTGGTGTCGTTGAAGAGCTTCACGTCGACCATCGCACCGGGCAGCCACGGGGACTCCCCCGCGTCGACGATCTGGACGCGTCGCGTCATCTGACGAACGATCAGTTCGATGTGCTTGTCGTGGATCGACACACCCTGGTCGCGGTAGACGTTCTGGACCTCTTCGACCAAGTACTGCTGGGTCTCCCTGGTGCCTCGGAACTTCATCATCAACTTCGGGTCCAGCGGTCCGTCGTGCAGCGGCGTGCCGACCTCGACCTCTTGGCCGTCCTCGACGAGCAGGTGGCGCGCGATCGAGATCGACTCCTCCTGGACTTCGCCGTCGTTGCCGACGACCGTGACCTTGCGCTCACGACCGATCAGTTCGACGCGCACGACACCTGAGAACTCCGCAACCTTCGCGGCGCCCTTCGGCGTACGGGCCTCGAAGAGTTCCACGACGCGCGGCAGACCGTGCGTGATGTCGCTCTCGGTCACACCACCGGAGTGGAAGGTACGCATGGTGAGCTGCGTGCCGGGCTCGCCGATGGACTGTGCGGCGATGACGCCGACGGCCTCACCGAGTTCGACCAGTTGGTGTGTTGCCAAGGACAGTCCGTAGCAGTAGGCGCAGACGCCCTGGACGGCGTCACAGGTCAGCGTCGTGCGAACACGCACACGCTCGACCGCTGTGTCCTCTCGCAAGAGCTCGACGTCATCGACCATCAACATCGTGCCGGACTGGATCGTCGTGCCGTTGGAGAGCGTGACGTCCTCAGCCAGGACTCGTCCCCAGAGCTTGGTCTCGAGGTGCGCGCGCTGGCCACGGGTGTCGGGCGTGACGTGCTCGATCCACATGCCGCGTTGCGTGCCGCAGTCGAACTCCTTGACGATCAACTCCTGGGCCACGTCGACGAGTCGACGGGTCAGGTAGCCGGAGTCCGCGGTACGAAGCGCCGTGTCACCCAGGCCCTTGCGGGTGCCGTGGGTCGAGATGAAGTACTCGAGGACCGAGAGACCTTCACGGAAGGACGACTTGATCGGACGAGGGATCATCTCACCGCGCGGGTTGGACACGAGGCCCTTCATGGCGGCGATCTGACGGATCTGCTGTGAGTTACCACGAGCACCGGAGTCGACCATCATGCGGATCGGGTTGTCGAAGGTCGCGTTCATGGCGCGGTCGGTGGCGTCACCGACCTCCTTGTTCGCGTTCGTCCAGATCTCGATCTCCTGCTGACGGCGCTCGTCGTCGACGATGACGCCGCGGCGGTAGTTGGTCTCGACCTTGGCGGCCTGCTCCTCGTACTTGTTCAAGATCGCGGCCTTCTCCGACGTCGTGACGACGTCGTCGATGGAGATGGTCAGACCCGAACGCGTCGCGTAGCGAAAGCCCAACGACTTGATCGCGTCGAGTGACTCAGCGACCTCTTGGCGGCTGAAGCTACCGGAGATCTCCTCGACGATGGTCCCGATCGGCGTCGCGTTCTTGCCGATGAGCTCATTCACGTAGCGGAAGCTGAACGGCAGGGCCTCGTTGAAGAAGACCCGACCGGCCGTCGTGATCAGTGAACGGCTCGCGCCCTTCACCTCGATCCCGGCGGCTTCCAAGACGCGTGTCGAGTGACGATCCCTCACTGGGTCGGATCTGGATCTGCGTGCGAACGCCGATCGTCTTGTCGGCCAGCGCGTTCTCGATCTCGTACACGTGACGAAAGACCGGCGGGTTCGTGAGATCCTCTTCGGCCGGCAACGTCAAGTAGTACGCACCGAACACCATGTCCTGGGCCGGCTCCGTGATCGGTCGACCGGTCGCGGGCGTGAAGATGTTGTTCGTCGAGAGCATCAAGATGCGCGCCTCGGCCTGGGCCTCGGCCGACAGCGGCACGTGCACGGCCATCTGGTCACCGTCGAAGTCGGCGTTGAACGCCTTGCAGACCAACGGGTGGATCTGGATGGCCTTGCCGTCGACCAGTACGGGCTCGAAGGCCTGGATACCGAGTCGGTGCAAGGTCGGTGCGCGGTTGAGCAAGACCGGGTGCTCGCGGATGACCTCTTCGAGGACGTCCCACACCACGGCCTTGCGGCGCTCGACCATGCGCTTGGCGCTCTTGATGTTCTGGGCCATCTGCGTCTCGATGAGTCGCTTCATGACGAAGGGCTTGAAGAGTTCCAGCGCCATCATCTTGGGCAGGCCGCACTGGTGCAACTTCAGCTGCGGACCGACGACGATGACCGAACGTCCGGAGTAGTCGACGCGCTTGCCGAGCAGGTTCTGACGGAACCGGCCCTGCTTGCCCTTCAACATGTCCGAGAGACTCTTGAGCGGTCGACCGGACTGACCGGCGACCGGACGTCCACGACGGCCGTTGTCGAACAAGGCGTCGACGGCCTCTTGGAGCATGCGCTTCTCGTTGTTGACGATGATGTCCGGTGCACCGAGGTCCAGCAGTCGCTTGAGTCGGTTGTTGCGGTTGATCACGCGACGGTAGAGGTCGTTGAGGTCCGACGTGGCGAAACGTCCACCGTCGAGCTGCACCATCGGGCGCAGGTCCGGCGGGATGACGGGCACGGCCTCCAAGATCATGGCGCGCGGGTCGTTCAGTCGGCGACCCTGGTCGTCACGACGGTTGAAGGACTGCACGATGGCGAGACGCTTCAAGAACTTGGCGTGACGCTGCGCGCTGAGGGGCTTTCGCCCGTCCTTCGCGTCGATCATCTCGCGCATGGTCTTTTCCTCTTGGTCGAGGTCCATGCGATCGATCAGTTGCAGGATCGCGTCAGCGCCCATGCCGCCCTCGAAGTACTCGCCGTAGCGGAAGTCCATCTCGCGGTACAGCACTTCGTCCTCGATGATCTGGCGCGAGTGCAGTCCCTCGAAGGTGTCGAAGGCCTGCTTGGCCAACTCACGCTCTTCGGCGAAGCGCGAACGCACGCCGTCGAGTTCCTTCTCGGTGCCGCGCTGCAGGGCGCGAAGCTCGGACTCCTTGGCGCCGTCGGATTCGAGCTTGACGGCGCGGGCCTCGATCTCCTTGAGCTTGGCGTCGAGCGCCTTTACTTCGCGCTCGGCGATCTCGAGGATCTCTTCGGCGAGGGCGCCGCGGAGTTCCGCGAGGTCGTCGTGACGCTTGTCGACGTCGACGAAGGTGACCATGTGGGCGGCGAAGTAGATGACCTTCTCCAACTGCTTGGCCTTCAGTTCTTCCTTCGGGGCGGTGCCCATGAGGAGGTAGGCGAGCCACGAACGGGTGCCGCGCAGGTACCAGATGTGCACGACCGGCGCCGACAGGGCGATGTGGCCCATGCGGTCGCGACGGACCTTGTCACTGGTGACCTCGACGCCACAGCGCTCACAGACGATGCCCTTGAAACGAACTCGCTTGTACTTGCCGCACGCGCACTCCCAGGCCTTTTGGGGCCCGAAGATCTTCTCGCAGAACAGGCCGTCCTTTTCGGGACGCAGGGTTCGGTAGTTGATGGTCTCGGGCTTCTTCACTTCTCCCGAGGACCAACTGCGAATGTTCTGGGCCGTGGCGAGTCCAATGCTCAGTTCGTCGAACTGGTTGACGTCTAACGGGCTCATGACAACTTCCTTTCGGCGGCGCGTCGAGCGTCCTCTTCGTCCGAACCGCGCTCCGGTCGACTGATGTCGATACCGAGTTCACGGGTGACGGAGAAGAAGTCCTCTTCGGTGTCGGCCAGGTCCACGTGGGCCCCGACCTTGTCGCGCACTTCTACGTTCAAACAGAGTGACTGCATTTCCTTGATGAGAACCTTGAAGGACTCGGGGATACCGGGCTCGGGCAGGTTCTGACCCTTCACGATCGCCTCGTAGGCACGCTCGCGGCCCTTCATGTCGTCGGACTTGACGGTGAGGAGTTCTTGCAGCGCGTACGCGGCACCGTAGGCCTCGAGAGCCCACACTTCCATCTCACCGAAGCGCTGACCACCGAACTGCGCCTTGCCACCGAGTGGCTGGGCGGTGATCATCGAGTACGGGCCGGTCGAGCGGGCGTGGATCTTGTCATCGACCATGTGGGCGAGCTTCAAGATGTAGGCGTAGCCGACCGAGATCGGGCTGTCGTAGACCTCACCGGTGCGACCGTTGTAGAGCGTGACCTTGCCGTCGTTGTCCCCGGCCAGCAGGCGCTTGCCGTTTTGACCGTCGACGTTCAGTGTCGCGAAGGTCTGTTGGATCGTCGGCTTGTCCTTGGCCCGTTCGGTCTCGTCCCAGTGCGCGCCGTCGAAGGACGGTGTCGCGACGTAGACGGCCGGCTCGGTGCGCGGACGGGTCTTGCGATAGGGACGCGTCGCCGGGTCGGCCTGGTCGGCGTGACCGGAGGTACCGACCGTCGAGTTGACCTCGATGCCTTCCCATCCGTGACGCGCGGCGTAGCCCAGGTGACTCTCGAGGACCTGGCCGACGTTCATTCGACTCGGTACACCCAAGGGGCTGAGGATGATGTCGACCGGCGTGCCGTCGGACATGAAGGGCATGTCCTCTTCGGGCAGGATCTTCGAGATGACGCCCTTGTTGCCGTGGCGTCCGGCGAGCTTGTCGCCCTCGGAGATCTTGCGCTTCTGGGCGACGTAGACCTTGACGAGTTGGTTGACACCGGGCTGCATCTCGTGGTCCTCGTCGCGGCTGTAGACCTTGACGTCGATGACCTTGCCGGACTCGCCGTGGGGAACCTTCAGCGAGGTGTCGCGCACTTCGCGCGCCTTCTCACCGAAGATCGCTCGCAGGAGTCGCTCTTCGGGCGACTGCTCGGTCTCACCCTTCGGCGTGACCTTGCCGACGAGGATGTCGCCGGGCTCGACTTCGGCGCCGATGCGCACGATGCCGAGGTCGTCCAGGTCCGCCAGGATGTCGTCGGGCAGGTTCGGGATGTCACGAGTGATCTCTTCGGCACCGAGCTTGGTGTCGCGAGCGTCGATCTCGTACTCCTTCACGTGGATCGAGGTGAGGACGTCGTCACGAACGAGACGCTCGTTCAAGATGATGGCGTCTTCGTAGTTGTAGCCCTCCCACGGCATGTAGGCGACGAGCAGGTTCTTGCCGAGCGCGAGCTCGCCGTTGAACGTGCTGGTGCCGTCGGCGAGCAGGTCGCCTTCCTTGACCGTCTCGCCACCGAAGACCAAGGGCTTCTGGTTGATCGAGGTGTCCTGGTTGGAGCGGCGGAACTTGTTGAGGTTGTACTGCTTCTTGCCGAGAGCCTTGCCGTAGCGGTCCGCGACGTCCTTGTCGTACTCGACGACGATGCGATCCCCCGAGACCATCTTCACGACGCCGTCGCCTTCGGCGATGAGAACGTCACCGGAGTCGAGCGCGGCGCGCGCCTCCATGCCGGTGCCGACGAACGGCGCCTCGGGCATGATGAGCGGCACGGCCTGCTTCTGCATGTTCGCACCCATGAGTGCGCGCTGGGCGTCGTCGTGCTCGACGAACGGGATCAACGAGGTCGCGACCGAGATGATCTGCTTGGTCGAGACGTCCATCAACTCGACCTCGTCGGGCTTGACGAAGTCGATCTCGGACGTCGTCGAGGACGACTTGTTGGAGGATCCGACGCGAAGACCGGTGCCGACGGGGCCACGACGCACGAGCACGCGCTCGGCGCGGATGACGCCCTTCTCATCGACCTCGGTGTTGGCCTGGGCGATGACGAAACGCTCTTCTTCGTCGGCGGTGAAGTACTTGATCTCACCGGTGACCTTGCCCGAGGTGACCACGCGGTACGGCGTCTCGATGAAGCCGTACTCGTTGATGCGCGCGTAGTTGGCGAGGTAGCCAATGAGTCCGACGTTCGGGCCTTCGGGCGTCTCGATCGGACACATGCGTCCGTAGTGCGAGGAGTGGACGTCGCGGACTTCGAGGCCGGCACGCTCGCGGCTCAGACCGCCTGGTCCCAGTGCCGAGAGACGACGCTTGTGCGTCAGTCCCGACAGCGGGTTGTTCTGGTCCATGAACTGACTGAGCTGAGAGGTCGCGAAGAACTCCTTGATCGCCGACATCACGGGACGAATGTTGATCAGCGTCTGGGGCGCGATCGCCTCGACGTCCTGGGTGTTCATGCGCTCGCGCACGACGCGCTCCATACGAGAGAGGCCGGTGCGCAACGCGTTCTGGATCAGTTCGCCCACGCTGCGGATGCGGCGGTTCGCGAAGTGGTCCTGGTCGTCGATGTGGTACGTCGTCTCCTTGGCGGTGCGGTCACGCGCCAGGTTCAACAGGTACGTCGCCGTCGCCAGGACTTCGGCCTTGGACAGGACGTGCATCTGCATGTTGGGACGCTCGAGCAGGTCGCCGAACAGTTCGACGTTCTTGGCGACTTCGTCGCCGAGCTTGCGGTCGAGCTTGTAGCGGCCGACGCGACTGAGGTCGTAGCGCTTCTCGGAGAAGAAGGCACCCTCGAAGTACTGACGGGCCGCTTCGATGGTCTGCACTTCACCGGGACGCGCGCGTCGGTAGATCTCGAGCCACGCGGTCTCTTGGCTCGCGCGAAGGAAGTTCTCGGGCGTGTCCTCGAGGTTGTACTTGTCCATGTGCTTGGCGATCTCGAGGTGGGCCTTCTTCCAGTCGGCGTGGAACTGGTCCTCGAGGAAGTCGAAGTGCGCGACGAACTTCTCGAAGAAGGCCTCGTCCATGACGGTGTCAAGGGCGCGCAGCAACGTGAAGATCGAGATGCGACGCTTTCGCGCGATGCGCGCACCGGCGTTGGCCGCCTTGTTCTTCTTCTCTTCGAGGTCGACCTGGAGCCACTCACCGCGGCTCGGGTGGATGGTGCCTTCGAAGGCGACCTTCTCGTCCTTGCCCGGCTGGAACAACACGCCCGGTGAACGGACGAGTTGGGACACGACGACACGCTCGGTGCCGTTGATGATGAACGTGCCCTGCTCGGTCATGATCGGGAAGTCGCCCATGAAGACGGTCTGCTCTTTGATCTCGCCGGTCTCAGAGTTGAGGAAACGCGCGCGAACGAAGATCGGCTGGGAGTACGTGGTGGCGCGCTGACGGCACTCTTCCACGGTGAACTTCGGCGGGGACTTGAGGTCCGCGTCGTCAGGGTCGAACTCGAGCTCGAGCGAGAGTCGACCGGTGAAGTCCGTGATCGGCGAGATGGCCTCGAAGGCCTCACGCAGACCCTGTTTCATGAACAGGTCGAAGCTGTCTCGCTGAATTTCGAGAAGGTTAGGCAGGGGGTGGGCTTCACCGAGTGCCGAGAAGTTAAATCGCTCTGGGCTAGTGGACCGAGACGTCAACGGTCTATCCTCCGTGTAGGTGGGTGGGTACTGCTGGCAAATGCCGGGAACACGTACAAAACGGCGTCAGGGGATGACAAAGTTAGGTGCAAGGACACGGTCTTACAACTCTAGCGGTAACTTCAGGCAATGCGCAACTGGCGCTCCTCCTTCTGGAGACGCGCGGCCGCTAGAGCGGTTGCGGTAACCCTAGGCAGGTTCTGGACCAAGGTCAAGTACACCACCCAAAGAAAATGTCCCGGCCGATTGCTCGGCCGGGACATTCGCTGAAAAGCGTTGAAATTACTTGACTTCTACCGTCGCACCGGCGGCTTCGAGCGAAGCCTTCGCCTTGTCGGCGTCGGCCTTGGAGACCTTCTCGAGCACGGGCTTGGGGGCACCGTCGACGAGGTCCTTCGCCTCCTTCAGACCCAGGCTGGTGAGTGCACGCACTTCCTTGATGACCTGGATCTTCTTGTCGCCACCCGAGGTCAAGATGACGTCGTAGTCACTCTTCTCGTCAGCGGCCGGCGCGTCAGCACCGGCGCCGCCGGCGGCGGCGGGCGCCGCGGCCACTGCGGCGGGTGCCGCGGCGGTCACGCCGAACTTCTCTTCGAACTCCTTCAACAGCTCGCTCAGCTCGATAACGGAAAGCTCTGCGATGCCATCAAGGATTTGTTCCTTGGTCAATGTTGCAGCCATGGTGATTCCTCTCTCTTTCGTACTTCGTGGACTTGGTTATTCGGCCGGTTCGGCTTCGGCGACTTGCGTCGCCTCGGTAGCGTCAGCCTCGGGCTCGGCCGCGGGGGCCTCCTCGTCGACTGAGGCTTCAGCGTCGGACGCAGCCGCGGGGGCTTCGTCCTCGACTGTGACGTCCGCGACGGGGGTCGCGTCGTCATCGCTCGCTGCCGGAGCAGCTTCCTCGACCCCGGCCGGAGTCTCGGCGACCTCGTCGGCCTTGTCCTCAGCCGGGGCGACAGTGCCGCCCTTGCTTTCGATCAAGGCCGAGAGGCCGTAGGCGAAGTTTTGCGGGACGGCCTTCATGAGACCGGCCATGGTGCGAAGCGGCGAGGCCAACAGACCAGCGATCTGGGCCAAGAGGACGTCGCGGCTCGGCAGGTCGGCCAGCGCGCTGAGGTCCTTCATCGAGAGCGGCTTGCCGTCGACGACGCCGCCCTTCACGATCAACTTGGGCGTCTCACGGGCGAAGTCGCGAAGGGCCTTGGCGACGGCCGAGACGTCGCCGTCGACGAAGGCGATCGCCGTCGGGCCGACGAGGAACTCCGAGAGCGACTCGACGTCGGTGCCGGCGATGGCGCGGCGAACGAGCGTGTTCTTGAAGACCTTGTAGTCGGCACCGAGCGTGCGCAGTTGGCGACGGAGGGCCGAGATCTGGGCGACCGTGAGGCCGCGGTACTCGGTCACGACGGCCGTCGTGGAGGCCGCGACGCGTGACTTCACCTCGTCGATGGTGGCGACCTTGGCGGGCTGGACCTTGCTCATACTGCTCCTTCGCCGGATACCGCCCGGTTCGGGCCGGGACATCCAAGCGAACGAGTCTCAGTAGAGACTCGAACTCCTCGTCAGGCGGACCACTGGCCCTTATGGGTTTCCCCACCGGATGTCTTCGGCGTTCTTTCTAAATCTGTGGCACAGGTTTCGTGCGGCTACTCATGCTACTCACGAGGCACGGCCCCGTCAACATCGTCCTTAGGCCGAAACGGGAACTTCCTCGACGGCCTTGACCAACGCGGGGTCGACCTTGACGCCGGGTCCCATGGTGGAAGACACCGTGATCGACATGATGTAGCGGCCCTTGGCACTGGCCGGCTTGACGCGGATCACTTCGTCCACGACGGCGCGCACGTTCTTCACGAGGTCGTCGCGGCTGAAGCTGACCTTGCCGACGCGCAGCTGCACGTTGCCGATCTTGTCGGTGCGGTACTCGACGCGTCCGCCCTTGAACTCGGTGACGGCCTTGGCGACGTCCATCGTCACGGTGCCGGTCTTGGGGTTCGGCATGAGACCGCGTGGTCCGAGGACTCGTCCGAGTCCACCGACCTGGCCCATGAGGTCCGGGGTCGCGATCGCGACGTCGAAGTCGAGGAATCCCCCGGCGACCTTGGCGACGAGGTCCTCGGCCCCGACTTCGTCGGCGCCGGCGTCACGCGCGGCCTGGGCCGCTTCGCCGGCCGCGAAGACCGCGACGCGATTCGTCTTGCCGGTGCCCGCGGGCAACGACAGCGTGCCGCGCACGATCTGCTCGGCGCGACGCGGGTCGACACCCAGTCGGATCGCCAGCTCGACGGTCTCGTCGAACTTGGCGGTCGAGAGGGACTTCACCTTGTCGATGGCGTCGGTGACGCTGAGGAGTTCCTCGCGGTCGACCTGGGCCAGGGCGTTCTTGTAGTTCTTGCCGTGCTTCATGTCTCTCCTAGCTCGCGACCGAGATGCCCATCGAACGCGCGGTGCCAGCTACCTGGAGCTTCGCCATCTCGATGTCATCGGTGTTGAGGTCCTTCAGTTTGGTCTTGGCGATCTCTTCGATCTGGTCCATCGTCACGCTCGCGACGGTCTCACGTCCGGCGAGGTGCGCGCCCTTGGCGACACCGGCGGCCTGGCGCAACAGCACCGGGGTCGGCGGGGTCTTCAAGATGAACGAGAAGGAACGGTCGTCGTAGATGGTGATGTCGACCGGGATGACCGTGCCCTTCATGGACTCGGTGGCGGCGTTGTACTGCTTGCAGAACTCCATCGTCTGGATGCCGTGCGGCCCGAGGGCCGTGCCGACCGGCGGGGCCGGCGTGGCGCCGCCCGCTTCGAGCTGGATCTTGACGACTGCGACAATCTTCTTGGCCATGGTTCTCTCCTTTGGCGATCTAGAGCTTCGTGACCTGGGTGAAGTCGAGCTCCACCGGGGTCTCTCGTCCGAATATGTCCACGAGCACCTTGACCTTGAGCTGGTCCTCGTTGATCTCGGCCACGTGGCCCGAGAACGTGGCGAAGGGTCCGGTCTTGATCTGGACGGTGTCGTTCACTTCGAACTCGTGCGTCGGCATGCGGCGCTTGGTCGGGGCGAGCTCGACGCCCTCGACGTGTGGACGGATGATGTTGTCGACCTCGCGGCGCGTCAGTGCCGTCGGGCGGGTCTTCTCGGCGCCGACGAAACCGGTGACGCCCGGCGTCGAGCCGATGACGTAGAAGATCTCGGGGTCCGGCTCACAGCGGATCAGGAGGTAGCTCGGGAACATGCGCTTCGAGACGGTGACCTTCTTGCCCGACTTGAACTCGGTGACGTCCTCTTCGGGCAGGTAGATCTCGTAGATCTGGTCCTCGAGTTCGCGACTCTTGATGATGTTGTGCAGCGCGCCGATGACCTTTTGTTCGTGGCCGGCGAAGGTGTGCACGATGTACCAGCGACCGGGTCGGTCAAAGGCGCTCTCGGCGATCGGCTCCTCGAAGTCCTCTTCGAGGATCGTGATCTCGAGGATCTCGTCGCTGACGGTGTCCTCTTCGGTGGTCGGGGTCTCGATATCGCTCATGGTTGCCTTACTTCTGGAAGAGGAACGTGACGAACTTCGAGAAGCCGTAACCGAGTCCGAAGATGAGTGAGGTCATGAAGACCAGGACGAAGAAGACGATGAGGGTGTAGTTGATGACCTCGGGACGCGTCGGCCAGCTCACCTGGCGCATCTCTTCGCGGATCTCCTTGAAGAACTGACGAGGTCCGGTGCGCTGGCGACGGCGACGCTGCTGGACGTCAGCGGTCGACGTGCGACGAGGTGCGGGGGTGCCGTCGGCACCCACCTGACCCTGTCGCTGCATCATTCGCTTCTGTTCGCGGTTCATCTCACGTCTCTCGTTCGCACTGCATTTCCATCGAAGAACACCTTCGCGCAGGGCAGGAGGGACTCGAACCCCCAACCACCGGTTTTGGAGACCGGTGCTCTACCAATTGAGCCACTGCCCTTCGTGACGCCAGTCACAACGTGACTGAGGCCGTAGGGAAGATGAATCTTACCACCCTCCCCGGGGATGCCTTAACGCGTCTCCTTGTGCACCGTGTGCTTGCGCTCCCACTGGCAGTACTTCTTCATCTCGATGCGTTCGCGGTCGTTGACCTTGTTCTTCATCGTGATGTAGTTGCGCCGCTTGCAGTCCTCGCAGGCCAGGGTGACCTGGACACGCTTCTCGTTCTTCGCCATTCTTCTCTCCTCGTATCACTGCAATTCGGTCCTGCGTTGTGCCTGGTAGCGGCGGCGGGAGTCGAACCCGCGACACCACGATTATGAGCCGTGTGCTCTAACCACCTGAGCTACGCCGCCTGGCGAGCCCTCTGTCGGGATTGAACCGACGACCCCTTCCTTACCATGGAAGTGCTCTACCACTGAGCTAAGAGGGCGCTCGCGTCCACTTTGGCGCGGAGCAAATTGTACTCGGACCAGTCTACGGCTTTCAATGTGGCGTTTACTACCCTTGACTTCCATGAGAACGCGCCTCGTCGAAGTCCAAGACGCCACCGCGCTCATGAACATCTACAACCCCGAGGTCGTCGAGGCCTCGATCAGCTTCGACCTCGTCGAGCGCACCCTCGAGCAACAAGAGGCCTGGATCGGACGCCACCTCGACACGCACCCCTGCATCGTCGCGGTCAATGAGGACGACGAGGTCGGCGAAGTGGGCGCCCGGGGTGAGCGGATACTGGGATTCGCGCTCGTTTCACCGTTTCGCGACCGCCCGGCCTATGCCACGACCGTCGAGAACTCGGTCTACGTCCACCGAGCGGCGCGCGGGCGCGGCGTCGGCGAAGACCTGTTGCGCCAGCTCATCAAGGTGGCGGGCGAATCGGGCTTCCACTCGTTGATCGCGCGAATCGTCGGTGAGAACGCGGGATCGATCCGGCTCCACGAAAAATGCGGCTTCACCCTGGTCGGCACCGAGATCGAGGTCGGTCGCAAGCAGGGTGTCTGGCTCGACGTCGTCGAGTATCAGTACGTCATGCCTACGAATCGCTCGCGATAGCGAGCGGCTTCGAACTCTCGACGTCACTTCCCGGCCAGGACCACTGTGTCCAACGCCCCATCGGGAGGATCAAGACGCCACCGAGGATCGCGACGGCCAGCGCGATGAGCAACGGATTCGAGTGAATCAAATCTGCCAGCAACGCGCGACCGCCGGGAATCCCGATGAACGGACCGGTGATCGACAAGGCGAGGAGCCAGAAGTGTTCACGTCCCTTGTAGCTGGCGGCGAACAAGACCAGTCCCCACGCGAGGTACCACGGCTGCACGACGGGACCGAGTTCCACGAAGAGGATCAACGTCAACGCCAGTGAACGCACCCAGCCCCGTTCGTCGGCGTGCCAGAGCAGCCAGACCCCGAATCCGGCCGCGACCAACAGCCCGATCAATCGGGTGATCGACAAGACCGAACCGGTCGTGACGCCGTGCCATCCGACGGCGTGGAACGTATTCGTCAGTGCGAGGCCGACCGCCGTCGCCGGGGCCGCCCACGAGCGAACCGTTCCGTTGGACAGGAGATTCTCCACCCACCCAAAACCGAAGCCCGCGAGGAAGGTCCACACGCCCAACGTCGCGGCTGAGACGATGACAGCGATGCCGATCGGTCGCAGACGATCTCGAATCGACACCTTCGGTCCCAGCCAGGTCCACGCGATGAACGCGAGACCGATCGCGGCCGGGGCTTTGATTGCCGCCGCGCAGGAACAGAAGAACAGACCCCACACGGGATGCTTCTTCACCGCGAGGGCGATGCCCACCACGAGGAACCCGGCCATGATCGCGTCGTTGTGGGCTCCCCCGATCAACGTGAGCAGGACCAGCGGGTTCATCGCCGACAGCACGAATGCCTCGCCTGGGTCGCGGTTCATGCCGCGCGCCAGCATCACCACGCCGTAGCCGATCAAGGCGACCGCGAACGTCTCGAGGAGTCGCAGGCCCACGACCGTCCAGAGCGCGTTGTGCTGCGCGATCCAATCGATCTTGCCGTCGAGGAAGAGGAAGAACGGCCCATAGGGCGCCGGAGAGTTCTGCCAAAGGGGGTCGACAGGCGGCACGAACGCGCCGCCGCCGAGGGTGTAGGGGCCATATAAATACGGGCTGATGTGGTGAAAGGTCATCTCACCTTGGGCCGCGTAACTGAAGACGTCGCGACTGAAGAGTGGCGGCGCGACGATCATCGGGGTCGCCCAGAGCACCAACATCCACCACAACGACTTGAGTTTCGCCCCGGGGTGCAGCTTCATCACCTCGGCGAGTCGCAGCCACACCCGCATCAGGAGCAACAGTCCGCCGTAGACGAGGACGACCGAGAGGATGTACTTCGTCTCGCTTGGGGTCACCGTGAATTTGAGTGACGGCTCGCCGTAGAACCACGTATTGGCCATGTCGAGCTTGAACGGCGAGTTGGTGAACGAGCACCCGGCGAGGATGAGCGACATGGCCACGAAACCGAGCACGGCCGGTTGCCAGAGGAACCGCCAACCTTCGAAGGGTCCGGGGGTGAATCGGCCGAGTGGCGTGTAGCGGCGTTCGAGCATCGACACGCCGGTCTCGAAGCGCTCGGCCACTCGCTCATAGTTGCGGCGCACCATGCTGGCCGTGGACTTAAGCCGGTTCACTCCACATCCTCCTGCCCATCGCCACCTTATTTCGTTCCGGCCGTTTCGGGCATGGCCAATCCAGTCGTGCTGGATTGGCCTTGGTGGGCCAGGAGGGATTTGAACCCCCGTAGGCTAAGCCGTCTGGTTTACAGCCAGATCCCATTGGCCACTCGGGCACTGACCCGTGGAGCATCTTAGTTCGGCCACCACGACGCTTTCCAAGCGCGCCGGTCTACGATTTGCGCATGCCTAGTTTCGACATCGTCTCTGAACTCGATTTGCAAGAAGTGCGCAACGCCGTCGACCAAGCGAACCGTGAGGCGGGCACCCGCTTCGACTTCAAGAACACGAACCCCGTCATCGAGTTCTCCGACAAGGAACTGCGTCTCTCGGCCTCGACCGAGGACCGACTCCGCGCGCTCTATCAGTTGCTCGAAGAGAAGCTCGTGAAGCGCTCGGTGTCGCTGAAGTCACTCGACCCCGGCAAGATCGAGGAGGCCAGTCAGGGCAGCGCCCGCCAAAAAGTCGCCCTCAAGGCCGGCATCACCCAGGACGTCGGCAAGCAGATCAACAAGATGGTCAAGGAGATGGGCGTGAAGAGCCTGAGCTCCTCGATCCAGGGCGATCAGGTGCGCGTGACCGGCAAACAACGTGACGACCTGCAAAAGGCGATCGCGTTCTTCAAGGAGTCCGACCTCGCGGTGCCCTTGCAGTTCACGAACTTCCGCGACTAGGTACCCGTTACCTCTTCGATGTTGAGGTGCTCGTCGATCTCCTCGACGGTGTCGACGTGGAAGATCCGGTTGAAGACGATCAACTTGAGCACCCAGAAGATCGCGAAGCTCGCCAAGTTCGTGGCGACGACGAGTCCGGTGTTGGCGAGGTGACTCCAGTGGTGTGCCTTCACCTCGTGGCGCGCCCACAGCGCGCCGAGTTGCGACACGCCGATGCCGAGGAACGTGAGTGCCCAGAACGGGACGACCTCACGGCGGAACTGACTCTTGCCGCGCTTGCCCCAGGTCCAGCGACGATTGAGTTGGTAGGCCGGTACCGAGGCGACGAGGTTGCCCGCCAGCGTTGACCAGATGACGCTCGGAATGATGTTGAGCCCGTAGAACGCCGAGAGGGCCAGGAACGAGACGACCGTGGAGCTGCCCGAGACCAGGGTGTAGCGAATGAGTTTTCGGCCCTGGTGCGTCTTGGACCACGACCGCAGACGAGTGATCACCACCAAAACCTTAGTTTCGGAGCTTCGTGATGAACGGTTACGAGTTCGTCAGGGAACGCGACGCGAACGGCGATGGTCAGTCGTTCCGGATGGCGTCGAGCGGCGTCTCAGGGATACCGGAGAGTTCCTCGGCGACGAGCTCCTCGTCGATCACCTTGAGTTTGTCGAAGTGGAAGATGCGGTTGAAGACGAGCAGTTTCAGGACCCAGAAGATCGCGAAGCACACGAGGTTGATGCCGGCGACCAAGCCAGTGTTGTAGAGGTGGCTCCAGTGGTGGGCTCGGACGATGGCGCGCGCACTGAAGGCACCGATCTGACTGAAGGCGATACCGGCGAAGGCGAGCGACCAGTAGGGAACGATCTCCTTGCGAAAGGCGCTCTTGCCGCGCTTGCCCCAGGCCCAGAGGCGGTTCAAGTGATACGACGGCACGGTCGCGATCACGTTGCCGACCAGTGTCGCCCAGATGACTCCGGGGATGATCTTGAGTCCGTAGAAGAAGACGATGGCACCGAATGAGACGCCGGTCGTGATCACCGAGCTCGCGGTGTAGCGGATGAGTTTCTTGCCCTGATGGGTCTTCGACCACGCCACGAAAGAATCAATTCGTCTGCGCACGAGGCCCAGTCTAATTCGTCGGGGTCCTCGGGCCGGCGGCGGCGCAGGTCCCAGATGCAAGAATGGAACATGTCCGACGCCCTCGCGCTTCTCGTTGATTTGCTCGATCTCGAACGTATTGAGGTCAATACCTTCCGCGGACGCCACCCCGAAGAGGAGCGCCAGCGCACCTTTGGCGGCCAAGTCGCGGCCCAGGCCCTGATGGCAGCGGGACGGACCGTCGAGGTCGGGCGCGTCCACTCCCTGCACTCGTACTTCCTTCGTCCGGGCGATCCCAAGATCCCGATTCTCTACGAGGTCGACCGCATCCGCGACGGTCGGAGCTTCACGACACGACGCGTCGTCGCCATCCAGCACGGCCGCGCCATCTACAACATGCAGGCGAGCTTCCACACCGAGGAGTTCGGCATCGAGCACCAGTTCGACATGCCGGTCGTCGCGAAGCCCGAGACGATTGGCCGACTGGTCGATCGGATTCACGACTCCGGTGGCGACATCGAGGAATGGTTCTCCCGCAATCACCCGATCGACCAGCGCTTCGTCGGCGAGTTGCCGTGGAGTCCCGATCGCGACAAGGAGCCACGACAGCAGGTGTGGATCAAGGCCGACGGCGAGCTGCCCGAGGACCCGTTGCTGCACGCCTGCGTCATCACCTACGCCAGCGACATGAGTCTCCTCGACTCGGTCCTCAAGCCGCACTCCGTTCGCTGGGACGACGGATCGTTCATGGTCGCGAGTCTCGACCACTGCATGTGGTTCCACCGAGAGTTGCGCGCCGACCAGTGGCTGCTCTATGACATGGACTCCCCCATCGCCCACGGCGGACGAGGCACCGCGCACGGCTTCTTATGGAACGAGGACGGCGAACTGATGACCTCGATGATGCAAGAGGGACTCACTCGCCGGGTCGATCCCCACAAGGCAAAGGAGAAGCGATGAGTTTCAGTGACGACGTGGCCGCCTACAGCATGGCCACCTCACAGTTCCTCCACGACGTCACGGTCGTCAATGACGACAACCTCGACCGTCACCTCGACGGTGGGTGGAGCGCGCGACAAGTGATCCACCACGTCGCCGACTCCGAAGCCCAGTCCTACGCGCGACTTCGCCGCCTGCTCGCCGAACCGCCCGGCTCGGTCATCCAGGGCTATGACGAGGCCGCGTGGGCCGAGAGCGAACAACTCGGCTACAAGGACTTGCCGATCGTGCACTCGCTCGAGGTCTTCACCGCGGTGCGGCTCGCGTCACTCGACGTGTTGAATCGTCTGCGCGAGGCCGACCTCGAGCGCTACGGCGAGCACACCGAGTCCGGTCGCTACACGTTGGCGACGTGGCTCGCGGTCTATACCGAGCACCCGCGCGCGCACGCCGCGCAGTTGTTCGAGGCGGTGAACAGCTAGATCAGGTGCGCGCCGACATCGGCACGTACTTGCGCTCTTCGTCGCCGATGTAGAGCTGGCGTGGTCGCGCGATCTTCACGTCCTGGGCGAGCAGCTCCTGGTAGTGCGCGAGCCACCCCGAGGTACGCGGAATCGCGAACAAGACCGTCAGCATCTCGAGCGGGAAGCCCATGGCTTGGTAGATCAGGCCCGAGTAGAAGTCGACGTTCGGGTAGAGACGACGCGAGATGAAGTAGTCATCGGCGAGGGCGATCTCCTCGAGCTTGAGCGCGATGTCGAGCAGCGGGTTCTTGCCCGTGACCTTGAAGACGTCGTCGGCGGTCTTCTTGATGATCGTGGCGCGCGGGTCGAAGTTCTTGTAGACGCGGTGACCGAATCCTTCGAGCAGGGCCTTGCCCTGCTTCACCGTCTCGATGTAGGCGGGGATGTTGTCGATGCTGCCGATCTTGGTGAGCATCTTGAGGACCGCTTCGTTGGCCCCGCCGTGTCGCGGGCCGTAGAGCGCGGCGGTCGCCGCGGCGGTCGCGGAGTACGGGTCACCGTGCGAGGAGCCCACGATGCGCATCGCGGTGGTGCCGCAGTTCTGCTCGTGGTCGGCGTGCAAGATGAAGAGCACGTCGAGCGCGTGTGCGAGGACGGGGTCCGGCTCGTATCGCGGCTCGGCGACCTTCCACATCATCGAGAGGAAGTTCTCGGTGTAGCCGAGGCCGTTGTCCGGGTAGACGAAGGGCATGCCGACCGAGAAGCGGTGGGCCGCCGCGGCGAGCGTCGGCATCTTCGCGATCAGGCGCACGACCTGGCGGTGCAATATCTCCGGGTCATCGAGGATCTTGGCGTCCTTGTAGTACGTCGAGAGCGCGGCGATCGCCGAGACCAGCATGCCCATCGGATGGGCGTCGTAGTTGAAACCTTCCAAGAAGCGCTTGCGGACGTTCTCGTGGATGTAGGTGTGATGCGTGACCTCTTGTTCCCACTCAGCCGCCTGCGCCTCAGTGGGCAGTTCGCCGTAGTTGAGGAGGTAGGCGACCTCGAGGTACGTCGAATGCTCGGCCAGCTGTTCGATCGGATAGCCGCGATAGCGCAAGATACCGAGGTCACCGTCGACGAACGTGATCGCGGACTCCGCGGCGGCGGTGTAGAGGAAGCCGGGGTCGTAGAACCAGACGCCGGGGACGGCTTTGGAGAACTCCGACGCGGCGACGCCGCCCCTGTCGATGGGAATCTCTCGAGTTTCGCCAGTGCGGTTGTCGGTCACGGTAATGGACTCAGACACAATTCCTCGATTCAATATGGGGGCCAGCCCATCGTATGTCAACGAACCCGTAACGCTGCCAAATCACGTGTGACCGGCGGGTGACATCTCTACTCGGAATACCTTCGATCTCTGGAGGTTCGGCGAGGCCGGGGCACCGGTGACTCGGATACTCAGTGTCGCTCGCTCGCTGGGCACGACGGCGATCTCGTTCGGCGCGAAGGCGTAGGACTGCAGCGGCGCCAGCACGACGTGGAAGCTTTGGCGCTGCGCCGCCAGTGGTCCGTTGGAGGGCTGCATCGATACCTCCAGCGTGACGTGCTGCTCCACGAATCCGGTGTTCTCCACCGAGATACCGAGCTTGATGCTCGAGACCGGCGGCAACACGAGGTCACTCGCCTTGGACGGCAGCGGGGCCGGCACGACCGAGATCGCGGCGATACCGATGCCACGCACGACCGCGAGCGACGACGACGCTGACAGCGCGTCGACACCCGACGTGATGAAGTACTTCGCACTCGAGAGCGTCAGCTTGTCGAGCCGTACGTTTCCGGGTTCGTGGCGCAACTCGGATCGATCCCGATTCCACGCAACGCCCGCGTCGAGGAGCGAGCTCGCGGGGTCCGAGATCAGCGTGCCCTGCGCACGCGGTGACGGCACCGGCAACGACAGTGCGTTCGCGATCGTCGCGATCACCTCTTCGTAGTCCGTGATGCGCGTCTCGGTGAGATCGGCCATCTTGTCATTCACGTCGTGCGCGAGCTTCGGGTGGCGCAACAACTCCGCGGTCGTCGTCCAGTAGGCCAGCTCCTGGTCCAGTTGATCGAGGCGTGCGTCAAAGACGGGGCGCGTCAGCGATGATCCGCTTCGCAACAGACGCGCGAATCGCTGATCGAAGTCGTTCTCCTGGGTGATCAGTGCGTTGGCGAGCGCTCCGAAACTTCGGTCCTCACTTCGTTGCGAGGTGATCGCGCCGTGACCCGCGCGAGAGATGTCCCTCGCAAAGACCAAGACCACCAGCGTGACGACGAGCGCGATGATGATGAACAGCGAATGTCGGCGTCGTTGCGCGCGTGTCCGGGCCACAAAGCAGCAACTTAGTCTGCTGCGCTTTTGCTACTCGTCGTCGAAGATGTCCAGTTCGAGGATCTCAGAGGTCCCCGCGGGGAGTGCGTTCTCGTCGTCGATCTCCCACGTCAGTTCGTTCAACGGACTCGTGAGTCGATCGACGGACGCGAGCGGCGGCAGTTCTTTCGCGCGGTGCGCGCCGCCGAAGGATCGCAGTCGCTTCGCGGCGGGAATCAGACGTCCTTCAATCGAGCCCAGCATCGTGTTGTAGTCCCGGACCGCGGTATCGAGTGACTTGCCCATCTTGCCGACCGGTTCGGCGATCTTGCGGATCCGGTCGAACAGTTGATTCGCGGTCTCGGCGATCTGTTCGGCGTTCACCGCGATCTGCTGTTGTTGCACGATGAAGCCGACCGACCACAACAGCGAGAGGAGATTCGTCGGGCCGACGATGACGACTCGCTCGTTCGCCGAGAAGGACAGCAACTCGGGATCGGCATCGAGTGCCGCGGACATCGCGAAGTCACTGGGAATGAAACAGACGACGAACTCCGGGGACGGCGAGACCGCCTCCCAGTAACTCTTCTCGCGCAGTGTCTTCACGTGGCTACGCAAGTCACGGGCGTGCTTGGATTGCAGCTCGCGCCGGGTGTCGGCATCCTCTGCATCCAACGACCTCTCGAACGCGTCGTACGGGAACTTCGCGTCGACCGCGAGCCGGATGCCGTTGGGCAGATTGACGACGCAGTCAGGGCGAAGTGCGCGGCCTTCGTCGTTCGTCGCCGAGACCTGGAGTTCGTAGTCGATGCCCTGGCGCAGATGCGACGCGTTCATGACGTTCGCGAGTTGGATCTCGCCCCACGCGCCGCGTTGCGAACTACGACCGAGCAGCTGATTGAGCCGTCGCGTCTCGTACTGGGTCTGCTGTTGGGCTTCGAGCAGTTCCGCGGCCCGGCCCTTGACGTCGTTCAGCGCACCGGCGTTCAGTGTGTTGAACTCGACGAGATTCTTCTTGTAGTCCTCCAGCAGATCCTCGAGCGGCTTGAGCGTCGAGTCCAGCTTGGACTCACGGAGATTCTGGGTCACCTCTTGGGACTCCTTGAAACGACGCACCGTCTCGTCGAGTGCTTCGGTGGAGAGGACCTTGAACGTGTCACCCATCTGCGTCATCGCGGTCTCGTGGTCGGCGCGCTGGCGCTCGAGACGCTGCTTGGCCTCCATGAGTTGTGAGTCTCGGACCTTGAGGTCGGCTTCAGCGCGCAGGACCTCCTCACGCAACGTCTGTGAGCGCTTCATCGAGAGCGTCCATGTCACGGCGACGCCCAGAGCGAGGCCCACGACGGCGCTGATCACTGCAACCATTTCATCCCCTTTGTCCCGACGTTTCCACCATAGATACGCCGTGTGACGCGCAAGTAACCTTTGAGGATGAATCGGCTGTTCGGGAACCGCTCGGAACCAGATGAAGAGGTCCCCCTGGTCGCCACGGCCGACGAGGAGTTACGCCCCCAAATAGTGCAGATTTTCGCCCTGGTCGGCGAAGCCATGGCCGGCGCGACGCACGCGCTGCTCTCGGGTGACCGTGAGCTCGCCAAGAGCGTGGTCGAGAAGGACATCGCGATCGACACGCTGGTGAACGCAATCGTCAGCACCGCCGAACTGCAGTTGGTCGAGAACGAATCGCTCAACATCGCGGACCGTCGTCGTCTCTTGACGCTGCTGCGCATACTTCCTGAGGTCGAGCGAAGCGGTGACCTGGCCGAGCACATCGCGCGACGCGCCGCGCGTGGCCTCGGCGTCGAGATGTCGCCGCGGAGTCGCGGACTCGTGGAGCGCATGGGCGAGGTGGCCTCCACCATTTGGCGCGAAGCGACCGACGTCATCATCGACGGGAAACTCGAAGCCGCCGGCGCCATCGAAGAGATCGACGACGAACTCGATGACCTGCACGTCTCGCTGACGGCCGAGTTGACGTCGGGCTCGATGACGCTTCCGGTGGCGGTCGAGTTGGCACTCTTGGCGCGCTTCTACGAACGATTCGGCGACCACTGCGTCAATCTCGCGCGCCGACAGGTCGGTCGCAACGGCCCCGACTAGCGAATCGCGAGCAGTTCCTCGGCGATCTGCACGGCGTTCAGCGCCGCGCCCTTGCGCAGGTTGTCGTTGCTGACGAAGAGCGACAGTCCATTGGCGACGGACTCGGCGCGGCGAATTCGTCCGACGTAGCTCGGGTCCTTGCCCGCGGCCAGACGCGGCGTCGGCATCTCGCAGACCTCGACGCCGGCGGCCTCTTCGAGTAACTCGGTCGCCTCTTCGGGCGAGAGCGCTCGCTCGAAACTCGCCGTGATCGCGAGCGAATGACCCGTGAAGACCGGCACCCGCACGCACGTCACGTCGACCAGCAGCCCCTGAATCTCGAGGATCTTGCGACTCTCATCGCGGAACTTCTTCTCCTCGTTCGTCTCGAAGAGGCCGTCGTCGACGATGGCGCCGGCGATCGGGATCACGTTGTGCGCGATCGTCGCCGGGAACTTGACGCCGGAGTCCATCGGAAAGGCAGCACCGTCGAAGGTGAGTACGCGCACGTCGTGTCCCTGCGACTTCTCGAGCTGGTTCCACAGCTCGTCGACGCCTTCGCGCCCGGCACCGCTCACTGCTTGATAGGTCGACACGGTGAGCGAACGGAGTCCCGCGGCGACATGCAGCGGCTTCAACACCGGCATGGCGGCCATGGTCGTGCAGTTGGGGTTCGCGACGATTCCCTTGGGAATCGTTCGCAGCGTGTGGGCGTTGACCTCGGAGACGACCAACGGCACGTGCGGGTCCATGCGCCACGCCGACGAGTTGTCAATGGCGATGACGCCGGCCGAAGCGATGCGCGGCGCCAGCTCCTTCGATGAGCTGGCGCCCGAGGACATCAGGGCGATGTCGAGGCCCGCGAAGTTCGCCGTCGCGGCGTCTTCCACCTCCACCTCGGTGCCGTTCCATTCCAGGGTCGTGCCGGCCGAGCGCGCCGAGGCGAAGAATCGGATCTCGTCGACCGGGAACGCGCGCTCGCGAAGGATCTCGCGCATGACGGTGCCGACCTGGCCCGTGGCTCCTACTACGGCTACTCGCATGACAAAAGTCTACGGGACGCGAAAATGCCCTACGCGGCGTCGAGTCCGAAGGCCGTGTGGAGGTGTCGCACGGCGTCGGCGACCTTCTCGGCGCGGATGACGCACGAGATCCGAATCGAACTCGTCGAGATCATCTCGATGTTGATGCCGTGTTCGGACAGCGTCTCGAACATCAGTGCGGTCACCCCTGGGTTCGACTTCATGCCGGCCCCGATGATCGAGACCCGTCCGATGTTGTCGTCGCTGGTGACCTCGGTCGCGCCGATCTCGTCCTTCACGGTGTCGCACGTCTCGCTCGCCGCGGCGAGGTCGGTCTTGGCGACCGTGAAGGAGATGTCGGTGATCCCCTTGGCGCTCGTGTTCTGCACGATCATGTCGATGTTGATGCCCCGCTCGGCGAGTTGGCGAAACAGCTGGGCCGCCACGCCCGGTCGGTCGGGCACTCCCCCGACCGTGATCTTCGCCTCCGACGTGTCATCGGTCACGGCCGATACGACGGCTTCTTCCATAGTGGGGTCCTCCTCCACGATCCAGGTGCCTGGCTCCCAGGTAAAACTCGAGCGAACGTGCAGCGGCACGCCGTAGCGGCGAGCGAACTCAACCGAACGCAGCATCAAGACGCGCCCGCCGGTCGCGGCGATCTCCATCATCTCGTCGAAGGTGACCTTCGGGATGCGACGGGCCTTGGCGACGACACGCGGATCGGCTGAGAAGACCCCGGTGACGTCGGTGTAGATCTCACAGACGTCGGCCTTGAGGGCCGCGGCCAGCGCGACGGCCGTGACGTCAGAGCCCCCGCGACCGAGCGTCGTGATGTCGCGCTCGGTCGAAACGCCCTGAAATCCCGCGACCACGGGCACGAGCCCGGCGTCGAGCGCTTCGCGGATCCGGTCGGGGCGCATCTCGAGGATCTTCGCGCGGGTGTGGTCGGTGTCGGTGATGATGCCGGCCTGGCTGCCGGTGAACGACGCCGAGTCCACGCCGCGCGCGCCGAGCGCCATGCTCACCAGCGCCATCGAGATCCGCTCGCCCGCGGTGAGCAGCATGTCGAGTTCGCGCGGCGGCCGGGTCGGCGAGACGTCGTCGGCCAGACGGATGAGGTCGTCGGTGAACTTGCCCATGGCCGAGACGACCACGACCACGTCATCGCCGGCGGCGCGGGTTCGCGCCACGTGATCGGCCACGGCCCGAATGCGATCGGCGTCGCCGACGGACGTGCCGCCGAACTTCTGAACGATCAAAGCCATGGATTCAACGTTACTTGAGGCAATCGGCGGCCTTCAGGTGGCGGAGTAAAGTGAGCAGCCATGGCAACTACAAAACGAGAACGTCAGAAGGCCGCGCGCCGAATCAAGTTAGAGGCGATGCAAAAGCGCGCGAAGCGTCGCCAGAACCTGCGTCGCGGCATCATCGTCGGCATCGTCGCGGTCGTGGTGCTCGGCACCGGCGCACTGCTCTTCTCCAGCAAGACGACGACCACGACGACGACGACCGCGGCGCCGACGACCACGACGACCGCGGCTGCCGCGGTGAACCCCGCGAGCATCCACTTCACGACGCTCGCCGACCCGTCGCCGGCCGGTGTCTGGGGCAAGGCCCCGACGCTCGTCGTGCCGCCGGGTAACCCTCCGACGAAGCCCGAGCTCGCCAACCTGATCACCGGCACCGGGCCCGGCGCGGTCGACGGGGACAAGTTCACCGTCGAATACGAACTCGCCACGTACTCGACTCGCAAGGTCATCCAATCCTCGTGGTCCTCGAAAGCCTTCTCCGACACGCTCGAACCGGGTGGTCTGATCCCTGGATGGGTCGAGGGAATGCAGGGCATGAAGGTGGGCGGACGTCGCGAGTTGATCCTGCCGCCGGTTGATGGCTACGGTGCATCCTCACCCGGTACCGGTATCGCGGCGAACGACACGCTCATCTTCATCATCGACCTCTTAAAGTTGAGCAAATGAGCGACATCCCCAACCCCGACGGCACGAGCGAGAAGCGCCAGAAGTTCTCCAGCGCGCCGCCAATGATCATCGACACGACCAAGAACTACACGGCCACGATGGTGACGTCCAAGGGGACCCTTGAGATCGTCCTCGACGCGCTCGCCGCACCGACGACCGTGAACAGCTTCGTGTTCCTCGCGCGTTGGCACTACTACGACGGCATCGTCTTTCACCGCGTGATTCCCGGCTTCGTCTTGCAGGGCGGTGACCCGACGGGCACCGGCGCCGGCGGTCCGGGCTACAAGTTCAATGACGAGCTCCCCAAGCCCGGTCGCTACGAACTCGGTTCACTGGCGATGGCGAATGCCGGTCCCCACACGAACGGCTCACAGTTCTTCGTCATCTCGGGACCGAGCGGCATAAGTCTGCCGCCGCTCTACTCCCTGTTCGGCAAGGTCGTGAAGGGGCTCGACGTGGTCGCAGCGATCAACGACATCGGGACCTCGTCGGGCAAGCCCAAAGAAGACGTCGTCATCGAGTCGGTCACGATCACCGAGTCCTAAAGCTCGACGACGTCGTGACCTCGTGTCACGGTGACGTCGCCCGCGACGACACTCCAGTGCGCGCCGTCGTGGCGCACGACTGCGTCTGAGGACAGCACGATTAGTGGTACGTCGCTCAACAACGAACGCGTCCTCGACATCTGTTCGTCACTCGCCGGAACGCTGAGGGCCGCACCGCCGCGGTAACCCAGGCCCGTCGTGGGCGCACCGCCACGGGGGTCGATCATGACCTCGCCCAGTGCCGACGCGACCTCACCGATCGCCACCAACGCCGACGCGGCGTTGATCGCGTTGCCGAAGTCGCTGGCACGCCACACCGAGCGCGCGTGCAGCGCCGAGCCGTCGCACAACACCACCAGGTCAGCCGTGAGGAGCCGATCGACGTAGTAGGGATCATTGGTTGCGGCTCGATCACTCACCATCAACGCCTCGAGGCGTACGTCGAGGTCATCGAAGACCGCACTCGTGCGAAGGGCCGCCTCCGTGATGCCGACGAACGCCGCGGCTGTCGGCACGATCACGACGTCGGCGCCGCTGCTGAGCTCGACTGCTCCGTCATGGAGGAGAACGCGCAACGCGTCAAGTGATCCGACCGCATACGTCGAGGACCCCATGGGACGAGTCTCGCATCCGGAGCGAATCGGAGTGCCAAGTAATGTCTCCATATGGGTTTCCAAAAAGTCGGCGTACTGGGCTCGGGGATCATGGGCAGCGGCATCGCCGAGGTCGCGGCCGCGACTGGCGCCACCGTCATCGTGCGCTCGCGCAGCCAGGCGACCGGTGAGGCGATGCTCGCCACCATGGCGAAGTCACTCACGAAACAGATCGAGAAGGGCAAGCGAACGGCCGAAGATGCCGAGGCGATCATCAAGCGCGTGTCGGCGACGACGCACCTGGCCGACCTGTCGGACTGTGACTTCATCATCGAGTCCGTCGTCGAGGACCTCGAGATAAAGCGCACGGTCTTTCGCGAACTGAACGACGTCGTCAAGCCAGAGGCGATCCTCGCGACCAACACGTCGACGCTGTCGGTCATCGAACTGGCGATGGAGACGTCGCGGCCGGAGCGCGTCTGCGGCCTGCACTTCTTCAATCCCGCCCCGGCCATGTCACTGGTCGAAGTCGTGCGACCGATATGTGCGAGCGACGAGACGATGGCCGCGGTCACCGAGTTCGTACTCGCCTGCGGCAAGGAGCCGGTCAACGTCAAGGACCAGGCCGGCTTCGTCGTCAACGCGCTGCTCTTTCCGTATCTCAACAACGCGATACGTCTACTCGAGCAGGGCGTCGCGACGAAGGAAGGCATCGACATCGCCATGAAGGGCGGCTGCGGCTTCCCGATGGGTCCGTTCGCGCTGCTCGACCTCGTCGGGCTCGACACCTCACTCGCGATCCTCGACGCGCTGTTCGCCGAGTTCGCCGAGCCGAACTTCTCGCCCCGGCCGCTGCTTCGACGGATGGTCTCGGCCGGTCAACTCGGAAGGAAGTCGGGCTCCGGCTTTTACCAGTACCCTCGCTAACGAGATTGAAAGAGACGAGATGACCCAACGTTCCAAACCGTGGGTGATGCGGACCTACTCGGGACACTCCAGCGCCGTCGCCTCGAACGAGCTCTACCGCTCGAACCTCGCCAAGGGTCAGACCGGTCTCTCGATCGCCTTCGACCTGCCCACCCAGACGGGCTACGACCCGGATGACCCAGCCGCCGCCGGCGAGGTCGGCAAGGTCGGCGTACCAATCGCCCACCTCGGTCACATGCGACAACTCTTCCAGGGACTCCCCCTCGCCGAGATGAACACGTCGATGACGATCAACGCCACGGCCGCGTGGCTCTGGGCGCTCTATCTCGCGCTCGCCGAAGAGGAGGGCGTCGACCTCAATCAACTCCAGGGGACGACGCAGAACGACATCGTGAAGGAGTACCTCTCGCGCGGCACGTACATCTTCGCGCCGGAACCCTCCAAGCGTCTCATCGTCGACATGATCGCCTACGGACATGATCACGTGGCGAAGTGGAATCCGATCAACGTCTGCAGCTACCACCTTCAAGAGGCCGGCGCGACCCCGGTCCAGGAGATCGCCTACGCCCTGGCCACGGCGATCGATGTCCTGGACGCGGTGCGCGACTCGGGCAAGGTTCCCGCGTCACAGATGCACCACGTCGTCGGACAGATCTCGTTCTTTGTGAACGCCGGTGTGCGCTTCATCGAAGAGATCGCCAAGATGCGCACCTTCACCGCGATGTGGGACGAGATCTGTCGCACTCGCTACGGCGTCGAGGACGCGTCCTTTCGCCGCTTTCGCTACGGCGTGCAGGTCAATTCATTGGGCCTCACCGAACAGCAGCCCGAGAACAACGTGCAACGCATCGTGCTCGAGATGCTCGGTGTCACGCTCTCGGCCGACGCGCGCGCTCGCGCCTTGCAATTGCCGGCGTGGAACGAGGCGCTCGGCCTCCCGCGCCCGTCGGACCAACAGTGGAGCCTTCGTATGCAACAGGTGTTGGCCTTCGAGAGCGACCTCCTCGAGTACCCGGACATCTTCGCGGGCTCATCAGTGATGGAGGCCAAGGTCCACGAACTGACCGTCGGCGCGCAGAACGAACTCGACGACGTGCTCGCCCTCGGCGGCGCCTTCGCCGCAATCGACGAACTCAAGAGCCGTCTCGTCGCGAGTCAATCGCTGCGCGTCGCGCGCATCGAGTCGGGCGAACAGGTCGTCGTCGGCGTGAACACGTTCACCGAGACCGCCGAGTCGCCGCTCACGAGCGACAGCGCGATCGAGACCATCCTCACGGTCGACCCGGCCGTCGAGCGCGAGTTGATCGATGACGTCGTGCGGTGGCGCGCCACGCGTGACGACGAGGCCGTGCGCGTCGCCCTGAATGAGCTGACGCGAGTCGTGAAGAGCGGCGACGCGAGTGACAACATCATGGTGCCGACCATCGCGCTCGCGAAGGCCGGCGGCACGACCGGTGAATGGGCCAACGCGTTGCGCGACGTCTTCGGGGTGTACCGGGCGCCGACCGGCGTTCGCGCCGGTGTCGGCGAACGCGGCGACGTCTTCGCGTCACTCGTCGCGCGGTCCAAGGCGGTGCAGGACCGACGGGGTCGACCGCCGAAACTCTTGGTCGCGAAGCCCGGACTCGACGGACACTCGAACGGCGCTGAACAGATCGCCGTGGCCGCGCGCGACGCCGGCTTCGAAGTCGTCTACCAAGGAATTCGGCTCTCGCCGGAAGAGATCGTGGCGGCCGCGCGCGACGAGGACGTCGACGTCATCGGACTCTCGATCCTCTCCGGTTCACACCTCGCACTCGTGCCGCGAATCCTCGACGGTCTTCGGGCGACGGATCTCGATACCAAGGTCGTCGTCGGCGGCATCGTGCCGACCGACGACGCCAAGGAGTTACTCGCGCTCGGTGTGACGGCGGTCTACACGCCCAAGGATTTCTCTCTGGCGGCGATCATGAGCGATCTCTTAGGGATCGTCGAGTCGCTCAGCTGAGACGAGGTCGCCGGTCCGAGTACGGCCCGGCGTTGAACCACCGACCCGAGAATCGCCACACCGGCGCGTGATCGACGAGGGCGACAGTCTTTTCACTACGAAGGATCTCCTCGGCGGCGGCGATCAACGCCGCCAACTCGTCCGGTGGCAACTCCGGTCGCGGCGTGAGGCCGTAGCTCACAGAGGGACGTTCCCGTGCTTGCGCTTCGGCAAGTCCTCGCGCTTGCCGCGCAGCAACTCGAGCGATCGAGCGAGGACTCGTCGTGTGTCGGCGGGGTCGATGACGTCATCGATGAAACCGCGCTCGGCCGCGATATACGGCGACGCGTACTGCTCCTCGTACTCCTCGATCAACTGCTTGCGCAGTGTCGCGGGGTCATCGGCGCCCATGAGGTCACGACGGTGGACGATCTCGACGGCGCCGGCCGAACCCATGACCGCGAGTTCGGCGGTGGGCCAGGCGTAGGCGAGGTCGGCACCAATCGACTTGGAGTTCATGACGACGTAGGCACCGCCGTAGGCCTTGCGCGTGACCACCGAGATGCGCGGCACCGTCGCCTCGCAGAATGCGTAGAGCAACTTGGCGCCGTGGCGGATGATGCCGCCGTACTCCTGGTCGGTGCCGGGCATGAAGCCCGGCACATCGACGAAGGTGACGATCGGAATATTGAAGGCGTCACACGTGCGCACGAAGCGCGCAGCCTTCTCACTCGAGTCGATGTCGAGTACGCCGGCGAGCACGTTGGGCTGATTGGACACGATGCCGACGCTGTGACCGTCGATGCGCGCGAAGCCACACGTGATCTGCTGAGCGAAGGTGGCGTGTACTTCCATGTAGTCGCCACCATCGACGACTGACGTGATGACCTTCTTCATGTCGTACGGCAAGTTCGACGACGCCGGCAGGATGTCGCGCAGGTCCTCGCACAGTCGGTTGGGGTCATCACCGGTCAAGATTCGCGGTGCCTCTTCCATGTTGTTCGACGGCATGAACGACAAGAGATAGCGGACCTCATCGAGCACGCTCTTCTCGTCGGGCATCACGAAATTGGCGACACCGGACTTCGTGGCGTGCGTGAGCGCACCGCCGAGTTCTTCGAGCGTGACGTCCTCGCCGGTGACGGTCTTCACGACGTCGGGGCCGGTGATGAACATGTGACTGGTGTCTTTCACCATGAAGATGAAGTCGGTGAGCGCCGGGGAGTAGACCCCGCCGCCGGCGCACGGGCCGAGGATGACTGAGATCTGGGGCACGACGCCCGAAGCGCGCGCGTTGCGGATGAAGATCCCGCCGTAGGCGTGGAGCGCGGCCACACCCTCTTGGATCCTGGCGCCGGCGCCGTCGTTGAGTCCGATGATCGGCAGGCCCATGGCCGTGGCCAGGTCCATGATCTTGTGGATCTTCTCGCCGTGCGTCTCGCCGACCGCACCGCCGAAGACCGTGAAGTCCTGGGAGAAGACGCAGACCTTTCGGCCGTCGATTTTGCCGTAGCCGGTGATGACGCCGTCGGTGTACGGCCGCGTCTCTTCGAGTCCCATACCGGACGCGACGTGACGATTCAACATGTCCAGTTCTTGGAACGTGTCCTCATCGAGCAGATACTCGATGCGCTCACGCGCGGTCATCTTGCCCTTGGCTTGATGACGCTCGATCGCCTTCTCACCGCCTGCGACCCGGGCTTCGGCCTTGCGGGTGTTTAGGTCAGTCAGACGTTCAGCCATTGAATGCTCCATGAAGAGCAAGGCTACCCAACCGCCGCACGAGGGGTTCCAAGAGGAGCCCGTCGCGCGAAAAGAGAACTCTTAAACTGCGCGTCGTGCGCCAAGTAGGTCGAGGGACGAACGAACGAGGCTCGATCCTGATCGTCACGGGTCCGGCTGCGAGCGGCAAGACGTCCGTCGCACGCGTGCTCGCCGAACGGTCGAGCGAACCGTCGGTCCACCTCCAAGGCGACGACTTCTTCCGCGCCCTGAAGACGGGGCGACGACGCGGTTGGGAGCCCGGCGCCGAACCGCAACACGAGGTCGTCTTCGAAGCGATCGCGCGGGCCGCGACGGTGTACGCCAGGGGTGGCTACTTCGTGGTGGTGGATTCCTTGATCCGCCCTCCCTATCTGCACATTCTCACCGACGTCATCGCGTCGGACGACATCGAGCTCCATTACGTCGCACTTCGACCACAGTTGACCGCCGTCCAGTCTCGGTCGGGCCAACGTGACGAGTCATCTCGACACGATGAGAATGTCCTCGACTTTCTCTACCGCGCCTTCAGCGATCTGGGCGAGCTCGAGTCTCATGTCCTCGACAATTCCGCGCTCGACGTGGAATCGACCGTCGCTGAGATTGGAGCGAGGTTGACCAACGGCACGTTGGCACTGTGAGCTGTCCACTCAGGTGCCGACGCCACTGCTCTCAGTGACCTCGGAGCCTGACGTCACACTCGTCGGCGCGATTCGTCGCATCACGAGAATCAGAATCCCGACCACGACTACAGCGATCGGCCACGTCTTTGGGTAGTCGACGAAGACGCTCAGTACCGCGAACATGCCGATGGTGACGATCCACACATTGCGACACTTCTTGCAGCACATCAGGTTGTTGCAGTACGTGCACCACACTCCCCACGCAAGGGTCAACAACTGAAGTGCCGTGCCGAGCCCCAGGTTCACACGCGACACCAGCATCCCAAGGATGAACCCGGCGAAGAGACCGAAGAGCATCGGCTTCGGTCCCATGGTGCGCGTACGTATGGCCAGTCGCTCAATGGTGCTGGCACCCAAGAACGCGTCACTGGCGCGGGAGGGCTCCGCTTTTCTTCCTGCGATGAACGCCGCGGATCGAAAGCACGTCGAACGAAGAGGTCCGCTTTCGAGCGCCTTCTTGTAGTACTCCCAGGCGGTCGGCGGCGTGCTCGGGATCACTCTTCGTCTTCGGATCAACCTGCAGACCATTCGCCCACATCTGCAGCACGACCGGCGACTCGGGATAGCGATCGAGCAACGCCCTGCGCACAACTGCGCACTCTTCCCACCGTTGCAATCTGTACAAGACGCCGATCATCACCCGTGGCGGGGCTTCGTCGTCCGGGTGGACGGCGGCCAGTTCCTTCAGGTTCGTCAACGCCTCTTCCATCGTCGTACGGCCGAGTTCGGCGTCGATGCGTGCCATCGGAGAGAGCGCCCGCAGGTTGCCCGGATCCTGCGTGAGGACGCTTCGATAGAGAGCAGCAGCCCTCTTGAACCGTCCGGACATGAAGTAGTTGCCCGCTCGTTCGAGTTGCGTCTCGATGTCGTCGGAATTGGTCATTGGCGATGCCAATCGTCACTTTCTCGCTGTTGGTCTGAAGATAGTCCAACGTTTGGCGCTGATATCGGGCAATTACGTCGGATCGAAGTCACAACTCCGCGTCAAGTACCAGAGAAATGGCGAATCAAGTGCAAAAATCATGCAATGGTCGACTTCCTCGCCGTCTTACTCATTCCTGTCATCATCGCTGGCGTTTGGTACGGCGTCGCCGCGCGGAGTCGACGACTCGACGCCGAGGCACTCGTGGCCGCACGTGACCGCGAGATCGCCCAACTCCTGGACGCGTCCTCAGAGACGCCCACCCACGAAGCGTCGAACGTTGAGGGTCAACCGGCGGCGATCACCTTCACCGACCCCTTGACGAGTCTCGGCACGCTCCAGCTGTTGGAAAAGGACCTCGCGACCTACGAGGGCCAGGTCGCGCGCTACGGACTCAAGAGCTGCATCGCCCTGATCGACATCGACAACTTCAAGGAGTTCAACCAGCGACACGGCCGCGACACGGGCAACGCCGTCATCGTCACCATCGCCCAACGCCTGGCGAGTCGCTCGAGGTCCGGCGACTCGGTCTACCGCATCGGCGGCGACGAGTTCATCTGCCTCTTGCCCGAACAGACCATCGAGACGGGCGCCGTCGCCGTGGAGCGTATGAGGCGAAGTATCGACGAACTGGCGATTCCTTTTGAAGGCGCGCCGAGCGGCTTCGTGACGGTCAGTGCCGGACTGGCGCTGCTCGACGCACAACATCTCAAGACGTGGCCCGAACTCTTGAAAGACGCCGAAGCCGCACTCGCGCGAGCGCGAGAGGACGAACTCAGCGCCAGTTAGTTCGACTCCTGGACGAGTTCGATCAACGTGCCGAAGGAACTCTTCGGATGCACGAAGGCCACGATCGTGTTGCGTGATCCCGGTCGGGGCACGTCGTCGATGACGCGCGCACCGCTCGCCTTCACGGCCTCGAGCGTCTCGGCGCAGTTGTCGACGCGATAGGCAATGTGGTGTAGTCCCTCGCCGTTCTTCGCCAGGTACTTCGCGACCGGTGAGTCGTCGCGTGTCGGCGTGAGGAGTTGGATGTACGAATCGGCGACCTTCACCAAGGCCTCGTCCACACCGTCAGACTCCACGACTTCGCGGTGCACGACGACGGCCCCGAAGACCGACTCGTACCACGCGATCGCCGCATCGATGTCATTGACCGCGATGGCGACGTGGTCGATCTCGGTCAGCTGCGAGGTCACGACGCTTCCTGGTCGTGTCGACGGAAGATCGTCAGGCGTTCCTCGCCGACGCGTGCGCGAAGCTCGGGGTTCGTGATGCCGAGACCCTCCTCGGGCGCCACGCAGAGGATGCCGATCTTGCCCTCGTGTCGATTGTGGTGCAGTTCGTAGGCGGCGACGCCGGTCTCTTCAAGTGGAAAGACCGCCGAGAGCGGCGGCACGACCTTGCCGTCGATGATCGTCTGGTTCGCTGCCCACGCCTCGCGGTAGTTGGAGAAGTGCGATCCCTTGATCGTCTTCAATTTCATCCACAGGTGGCGGTTGTCGTACTCGATCATGTAGCCGCTCGTCGCCGCGCACGTCACGATCGTGCCACCACGCTTGGCGACGAAGACACTCGCGCCCATCGTCGAGCGACCAGGGTGCTCGAAGACGATCTCGGGGTCCTCGCCGACGAGGGCACGGATGTCCTTGCCGAAGCGACGCCACTCGCTCTCGTCCTGGGTGTGCTCGTCCTTCCAGAACCGGTAGTCCTTCGCCCGACGGTCGATCACGAACTCACAGCCCAGTTCGTGGAGCGTCTCCACCTTGGCCTCGCTCGAGACGACGCCGACCGGAACGCCACCGGAGTTCAGCACGTGTTGGACGGCGAAGGAACCGATGCCGCCCGAGGCGCCCCAGATCAGCACGACGTCGCCTTGGGTCACCGGCGCGCCGTTGCGCGAGACCAGCATCCGGTAGGCCGTCGAGTTGCACAGGGCATTGACGGCGGCCTCTTCCCACGTGAGGTGCGTTGGTTTGGGCATCAACTGATTGGCCTTGACGACGCAGATGTCGGCCAGTCCCCCGAAGTTGGTCTCGAAGCCCCAGATCCGCTGACTGCTCGAGAGCATCGAGTCGTCGTGACTCGAGGGATCCTGGTCGTCGACGTAGTTGCAGTGCACGGTGACCTCGTCACCGACCTTCCAATTGCGCACCGCGGAACCGGCGCGCACGATCACGCCGGCCGCGTCGGATCCGATCACGTGATAGTCGAGCGCGTGGCGCTGTCCCCAATACGATTCCTTGCCCAGGCGGTCGAGGAACCCGAAGGTGGAGAGGGGCTCGAAGATGCTCGTCCAGACCGAGTTGAAGTTGATCGAGGACGCCATCACCGCGATGAAGACCTCGTCGGGGGCGAGTTCCGGCAGCGGCACCTCGTCCACGTGGAGACTGCGCCGCGGATCCTTGTCGGCGCTGTCCATGCCGTCGAACATCGTCTGCTCATCGCGGCGCACGAAGACCGCGCGTGTCTTTTCCGGCATGTCGGTCGCGGCCAACTCCTCGGCCGAGGCACCGGAGCGCACCGCGTCGAGAATCTCACTCATCCCGGCGAGGTTAGTGGGCGCGGTGACGCCGCCGGTTCGATGGCGATCATTCACAAATGCGACAGCACACTTCGCTCGTTGGAGATCCGAAATCGCCGTCTAAAGTCGTCACGTTGTCCCGACTGCTCGAAGGAGTCCCATGTCACGAAGCGTCATCGTCGCCGGAACACGAACGGCCATCGGAAAATTAGCCGGAGCCTTCGCGTCGCTCAGCGCCCAGGACCTCGGTGGCGCGGCCATCAAGGGCGTCCTCGAGCGCACCGGTGTCGACCCGGCGAGCGTCGACCTCGTGTTGATGGGTCAGGTCCTGCAAGCGGGACAGGGGCAGATCACCGCCCGTCAGGCCGCCGTCGAAGGGCGGCATCCCCATGACGGTGAACGCCACGACCATTAATAAGGTCTGTCTCTCCGGACTCCAGACGATCTATCTCGCCGACCTCATGATCCGCGCCGGTGAGGCCGACGTCATCATCGCCGGCGGCATGGAGTCCATGACGAACGCGCCGTATCTCCTGCCTGGCGCGCGGTCGGGCTACCGCATCGGCGACCAGAAGGTCATCGACGCGATGATGTTCGACGGCTTGACCTGTGCCTTTGACCAGTGCGCCATGGGACTCGCGACCGAGCGCTACAACCATGGTCAGATCAGTCGGGAGCGCCAGGACGAGTTCTCGGCGCGCAGCCACCAACTCGCGGCCGCCGCGATCGCGGCCGGCAAGTTCGCCGACGAGATCGTCGACGTCGCGGTCCCCCAGCGAAAGGGCGATCCGATCATCGTCTCGACCGACGAAGGTGTGCGCGGTGACACGAGCGCCGAAGGGCTCGCCCAGTTGCGCGGCGCCTTCGAGAAGGACGGCACGATCACGGCCGGCAACGCCTCGCAGATCTCCGACGGCGGCGCGGCGGTGCTCGTGATGTCGGCCGAGCGCTGCGAGCAGCTCGGCCTCACGCCGCTGGGCGAACTCGTCAGCTACGGCCAGGTCGCCGGCCCCGACACCTCGCTGTTGACGCAACCGTCGCACGCGATCATGCAGGCGGCGAAGAAGGCGGACCTGGACGTCAAGGGTCTGGACCTGTTCGAGATCAACGAGGCCTTCGCGGCCGTCGGTCTCGCCTCAGTCGATGACCTCGGGATCGATGAGGCCAAGGTCAACGTGAACGGCGGCGCCATCGCCCTCGGCCACCCGATCGGCATGTCCGGCACACGCCTCGCCCTCTCAGCGCTCTATGAACTACGCCGTCGCGGCGGTGGCGTGGCCGCGGTTGCGCTCTGCGGTGGTGGCGGTCAGGGCGACGCCGCGATACTGCGCAGTCTCTAGACCGGGATGAAGCTCGCAACGACCTCGTAGCGTTCGAGGCCGACCTGTCGGTCGTCGGGCAGTTCCAGCACGTAGGCACCACCGAGGGGATAGTTGTCGCGCAGCGACTTCGGGAGTTCCTTCGCCAGCGCGACCATCACCTCGTGCACTGTCGGGTTGTGAGCGACCACGAGTAGCGACGTCGTCACCGGGTCGATCGCCGCTAAGTCGATGAGGAGGTCCTCGGCACTGACGTCGCGCTTCCCGTTGTAGATGAGCTCGGAGAACTCACAGTGCGCCACGAAATCCGTGCCATGGAAGGCCCGGCGGAAGGTCTCGCGGGTTCGGGCGGCGGCACTCACCAGCGCGGTGGTCGGGCCGTAGCGGCCGAGTTCCTTGACGTCGCTCGCCCATTCGCGTAGCCGTTCGCACTCCTCACGACCGCGCTTGTTCAGCGTGCGCGCGAAATCCGACTCTCCGGGCTTGGCCGGTGAGGACTTCGCGTGGCGAACCACCGTCAGATACCGCATCGCTGAATTCTGACGCAAATCCGTCACCGATACCACCAGCGCGGTCGTTTAGCGTTGAAGGGTGCACGCACACCTGACGTACCTCCAGGCCATCATCATGGGCCTCACGCAGGGATTCACCGAACTCTTCCCGGTCTCGAGTCTGGGCCACAGCGTCTTGCTGCCGGCGCTCTTGGGGTGGCACAACCTCGTGAACTCCCAGTCGGCGTCCGAGTCGTTCTTCCTCGCCTTCATCGTCGGGCTGCACGTGGGCACGGCGCTGGGCCTGCTCGTCTACTACCGCAAGACGTGGATCGCACTCTTTCGTGGCCTCGGTCGCCAGGTGCGCGCCGTTCCCAGTGCCGGCGTCTCGTCGCTGTGGCACCTGAATGATCCCGAGACCGATCCGAACTACCGGCTGTTGTTCGTGCTCGCCATCGCCACCGTGCCGGTCGGCATCGCGGGCATCTTGTTGGAGCACAAACTGCGCGTGCTCTTCGCCAAGCCGCTCGCCGCGGCGATCTTCCTCACCATCAACGGCGTCATCTTGTTGGTCGGGGAACGCCTTCGGCGCAACGCCGGACGACATGTCCGCTTCAAGAAGCTCGACCAGATGTCGGCCACGAGCGCCTTCGCCATCGGGTGTTCGCAGATCTTCGCCCTCTTCGCCGGCATCTCGCGCAGCGGCATCTCGATGGTCGCCGGACTCATGGACGGCCTCGACCATGAAGAGTCGGCGAACTTCGCGTTCTTGTTGGCGACACCGGTCATCTTCCTCGCCGGCATCTTGAAACTGCCCGACCTCACGGGACCGCTAGGCGACGGCGTTCGCTATCAGACACTCGTGGGCGCCCTGTGCGCCATGGTCACTGCGTTGATCTCGGTGAAGTTCCTCACCAGGTGGTTCACCACGAAGACGCTCACGCCGTTCGGCTTCTACAGCCTGGTGGCCGGGATTCTCTGCGTGATCCGTTTCGCTTAATCGGTCAGGACGCGGCGGCCGTCAATTGCACGACCAAGCGTGAGGTCGTCGGCGAACTCCAAGTCACCGCCGACCGGCAATCCGCTCGCGGGTTGCGAGACGATCAGGCCTGGCACCTGCAGCAAACGACTGAGGTACATCGCGGTCGCGTCGCCCTCGACGTTCGAGTTGAAACAGAGGATCACTTCTTTCACCGGGCCGCGCAGTCGCGCGATCAACTCCTGGATCCGCAGTCGGTCCGGCGTCACCCCCTCGAGTGGATTGAGCACGCCGTGGAGCACGTGATAGGTCCCGTGGAAGGCACCGGAGCGCTCGACCGCTACGACGTCGGGCGGATTCTCCACCACGCAGATCGTGGTCTGGTCACGACGGTCGTCGGCGCAGATCGGACAGAGCCCGCCGGTCTCGGCGATATTGCAACAGCGCTCGCAGAACGAGAGTTTCGTCTTCATCTCTTCGATGGAGACGGCGAGTCGTGCGACGTCTTCACTGGGCTGGCGCATCAGCCAGAACGCGATGCGCTGCGCTGACTTAGGTCCGACACCGGGAAATCGTCCCAGTTCATCGACGACCGCCTGCAACGGAGGCGGGTAACTCACGTGACCTCCGTCGCGCCGGGGAACATCTCAGTGATCAAGTGCTCGCCGGCCGAGTCGACGACGATGACCGTCTCGTCCTGGGGATAGGACTCGTCGACGTCGACCTCTCGTGCGCCGATCGCGTGTGGCGTCGGCGAGGGCGCCGTCGACACGTTGACCAACGTGGGATCGACCGCCCACGTGATGTGCAGTGGTGACTTGAACTCGTGCTCCATCGCACTCTTGAGTCCCTGGGCGATCATCTCGGTGTTCTGGCGCATCTCTTCACTCGGGAGCGCGATCGTGAGGTTCGGTCCGTCGATCGAACGAACGTAGGCCGACTTGAGCAACAGTTGCGCGCCGCGCGAGGTATGGGGGATGACCCGCTCGGTGAATCGCGCGCGGACGTCATCGATGTCGAAGGTGGCGGCCGTGGCGCCGAGCTTTGGCGACTCGGTCTCTGCGACCTCAGCCACCGGGGCCGGCGCCGGCTCTTTTGCAGGAGGTCGCGCCGGAGCGGGTGTCGCAGCACCGATGGGTCGAAGGACCGCCGGTGGCAGCGGGGCCGGGGTCTCAACGCGCACGCCTTCACGCTCCAACCTGGTCACGCGTTCATCGAGCGCTTCAAGGGAGTTGTCGAGGTCCGGACGGATCAGTCGGACCATCGCCACCTCGAGAATGACGATCTTCTCCGGCGCACTCTTCATCTCACGCATCGCTCGTCCAACGGTCTCGAGGATGCGCACCGTGCGCGGAAGTCCCAACTGCGATCCCCACGTCGTGAGCCGTTCGCGGTCGCTGCCGACCGCATCGGCGACTTCGGGGGCGACCTGGAGCAAGAAGACCTGTCGTACTTCCGCCGCGAAGTTCTCAGCGAGTTGCTCGGGGTCCCAGCCCTCTCTCGTCAACACCGAGAGACATCGCAACGCCGCGACCGCGTCAGCGTCGACCAGCGCACGAAAAAGTCCGTCGAACTCAGGTTGACTTTCGATGACCGAACCGGTCGCGATGAGTTGGTCGAAGGCGCTCAGTGCGTCGCGCGCCGAACCTCGACCGAGGCGAACCGCGGCCTCAATTGTCGCGTCATCGGCACTCAGCCCGGCGGCTTTGCCGACGTCGCGCAACAGTGAGCTCAGTGTCTCGCCGCTGTACAAACGGAACTCGAGGTGTTGGGTACGAGAGCGAATCGTGGGCATCACCTTGTGCGGATCGGTCGTCGCCAGCACGAACACGACGTGCGGCGGCGGCTCCTCCAACGTCTTCAAGAGTGCGGCCGAGGCGGCCTTGGAGAGTTGGTGGACCTCGTCGAAGATGTAGACCTTCCAGCTACCGGGCGTGCCGTGCCAGGCGCCGGCGGTGATGTCGCGGATGTCATCGACGCCGTTGTTGGACGCGGCATCGAGTTCGGTCACGTCGAGCGACGTTCCTTTGGTGATCGCCACGCAACTCGCGCAGACGTTGCAGGCGTCACCGTCCATCGGACTTTCACAGTTGAGTGCCTTGGCGAGAATCCGCGCGGTCGTTGTCTTGCCCGTACCACGAGGTCCAGAAAAGAGATATGCGTGTGACACGCGCTGGTTCTTGACGGCTCCCTGCAGGGCCCGGATCACATGGTCTTGGCCGCGCATCTCTGCGAAACGACCGGGCCGAAAACGCCGGTACAGCGAGGTGACGCCGTCGATGGACGTAGGTGCTGAAGACGGGTCGGCCATGGGTTCAGCCTAATTGGGGGGTGCAAGATGCCGAGGTCCAAAGCAGTGGTCAGGCGATCCGTGGCACCCGACACGATTCGCTGAGAGCTGCTGGCTTCCACCCCTGACTCGGTTCACGAACGGCCGTCGCACGGGACCCGACCACTGCTGTGGACCTCGGCGTTGAAAAGGCTACCGGACGAGTTCTTGCAACGACTCAGATAGCCTTGCAAGCCGGTGTTCATTTCAAAAGGTGAACGTCGGATGTTTGGAGGAGTGCGAGAGCGGCCGAATCGGCACGATTGGAAATCGTGTGAAGGGAAACCTTCCGTGGGTTCAAATCCCACCTCCTCCGCCAGCCAGGGGGTATTTACTATCTCTAGCGCTGCCAGAAACGACGCGTACGAACCCGCCAGGCGAAACCTCAAGAACTCACTGGCGGCCACCATTGATGCTCACGAAGAGTACGAACGAGCACGTACTGACTATGAGGAGACTGCGACGCTGCTCCTAGGGTCCGAAGACTGAGTTAACGGTTCCGAGAGGGTCATCGTTTGGTTGAGCCGATACATGCGCCGGTTCATCCGGGCTCGAGCCGAGAACGGCAAGAACCGGGTGACGAAACCATCGATCATCTTGGCGTCGACAGAGAGGTTGTATTTGTAGCGTGGGTTGCGAGCATCGACGATCGCAGCGATTTTGGCGGCTGCCTGCTCGGGTGACAGCAACATTTTCACGCCGTCGGAGCGGTCACCCATGGTCGCGAAATGTTCGAGGTATGGCCGGTAGCGTTCCCGATCGCTTGCAGGCATCGAGGCCAAACTCTCCAAAGCGGCACCCGTTGTTTTCGCGTGCAAGGGGGTTTTAGTGACCCCTGGATTGGCGAGCACAGTGTGGATATCTAGAAGTCCGAGGTCGTAGTACATCGACTCGCTCATGCCGACGAGCCCGGCCTTGGTCGCGTTGTAGAAGCCAATGAAGGGCGTGGCCATCACCCCAGCCCACGACGCAACGTTGATCACGCGCGCTTTGACCGCGTTCGATTCGTTGTAGCGACGTAGTAGCGGGATGCTCGCCTGGGTGACCAGGTACGGCGCGATCAAGTTGACTTCGATGATCTCACGCACTCGCTCAACATTCGCAAACTCGAAGGGCGCCGTGTAGCCAATGCCGGCGTTGTTGATCACCGCGTACAGACCGCTACCGGCGAGGGCCGCTTCGATCTTCTGGACTGCTGGCACGATCTGCTCGGGATCGCTCAGGTCAAGTTGGATCGGGTGGACGTTTGGCAACTCTGCGAGGCCGGCCCGATGGCTCGGATCACGATACGTCGCAAAGACGTCGTAGCCGCGCGCACTGAGTATGCGTGCCGCCGCCTGTCCGATACCCGACGTCGCGCCGGTGATGAGGATGGGCTTATTCATACTTACTACTCCTTTGTTGTCATAGTTAGATCGATGGCGGTACGAGACCACCGGCTTTCAAGATGAGACGTATTGCTGATTGCATTCCGACCAGATAGTTGTCGCGGTCACTGCTCTGTTGCTTAAGGCCGTACGACGTTGCCTGGAGAACGTGGACGGCTCGTTCGACCGAGACGTCAGACATCGACCACGCTTCGTCTACGAGTGCGGCGTGCAAGCGAGCGCTGACCTCAGCGACCATGTGGGCATCGATGTCAGCGACCGAATCGGGAACCAGTTCTTTCGCCGTGGCGAGCAACTCAGAAAGAAGCTCCGGTGATTCATGGGGCAACGTCTCGTCAAACGCGTTGAGTAACTGCTCCTCGAGCGTCAACCCCGTGCGCCATAGGGCGACGTGGGCGATGCGGCCAGTCGCCCGACCGAGTTCATCAACTACGGCACTGAACAAGCTCTCCTTATTTGGGAAGTGAAGGTACAGGGCCTGCCTGGAGATACCTGCCGCCAGAGCGGCGGCGTCCATTGAGGTTTTCTTGAAGCCAAAACGAAGAAAAACGGGGATCGCCGAATCAACAATTTCGTCGCGACGTGATTTTCCGTTGTTTTGACTAGTTTCAAGTTGATTCAAGTTCACGTCGACTATCTTGACAGACTTGTCGTTATTTGTCAAGTATGTTTTATACTTGATGCTCGTCGCAACGATCCGTTCATCAAGAATTCAGTTATAGGCACTGAGATCTCCGCGACGCACGGAATCTCGCGATGAAGGGATCCGTCGGGACCTGACGAGTCCCGCTGGTTCGCCGGTGGATCAGCCCGTGGTGCAAGTACCGACTTCTTGCCAATCGGCCTAATCGCACTCGGACTCGCAGGAGTGGCCGGAACGTTCATCGTTCGCACACGACGAACTCGGTAGGGAGTTTTGGGAATTGTTCGTCGAGCGCCAGTTGAGTTGAGTTAGATCTTGAACGCAGCTCAAGGAGTATCGCGCGCGGTCCACCGCGTACATCCCTTGGCCATTAGGGCTGCTCGCCTTGGGTGGTGCGGTCTTCACCCGCGCACTCGTGGCACGCTCTCGCCGTTCGCGCTAACGGGGCCCCGCGCCTGACCGTCGCGAGTGCACCCCACGAAAGGGTGCACCAGCGATGTTCGTCAGTCGAGCGCCCGGTCGCGGATCTGCGCGTCGAGGAACTGTCGTTCACTTTCATTTCGCGTGAGCTCCATTGCGCGCTCACCCTCCGCGCGAGCTTCGTCCTCACGGCCCAGTTGTCGCAACAGATCGGCGCGGATCGCGGGCACGTAGTGATATGAGTCGAGGCGCGCGTCCGTAGCCAGTTCGTCGACGAGGGCGAGCGCCACCGCGGGCCCCTCGACCATCGAGACCGCGACAGCGCGATTCAGTGCCACGATCGGCGACGGCCACGCCACGAGCAGTAGGTCATAGAGGTGGACGATCTCACGCCAGTCGGTGTCTGCGTACGTCGGCGCGATCGCGTGGACCAGCGCGATCGCGGCCTGGAGGACGTAGCGCCCGGGGCGCGCCGTTCGTAGTCCCGCCTCGATCAGCTCACTGGCTTGGGCGATGGCGGCCCTATCCCACTGCGACCGGTCTTGGTCCTCGAGCCGCAGTAACGCACCGTCGGCCGTGACGCGCGTCGAACGTCGCGCGTCGGTCAACATCATCAGTGCGACGAGGCCGCGGATCTCTCGCTCATCGGGCATCAACTCGCGAAGGACGCCCGTCAAATGAATCGCCTCGTCGACCAGCTCCGGGCGCATCAACGTGGATCCGGTCGTCGCGGTATGTCCCATCGTGAAGAGTAAGTAGATGACGCCGAGTACCGCGCCGAGGCGATCGGGCAACTCCGTCTCGTCCGGCATGCGCAGCGGAATTCGCGCCATCGCGATCTTCTGCTTGGCCCTCATCAAGCGCGCGCCCATCGTCGTGTCTGAGACCAAGAACAGTCGTGCGATGTCACTGGTCGACATGCCACAGACCAGGCGCAGGGTCAAGGCCATCTGCGCCTCCGGCGCCAACGCCGGATGACAGCAGAGAAAGATGAGGCGAAGACGCTCGTCGCTCATCGTGTCCGTGGAGTCCGTGTGAATCAACTCACCTCGATCGTTGTCCTCATTTGACGCCTCGTCCGTCTCGACCAACAGCGGCAACTTCTTTCGGTAGCTGACCTCGCGTCGAATCACGTCGATCGCTCTGCGCTTGGCCACCGTGCTCAGCCAGGCACCGGGGTTCTCGGGAATGCCCTCTCTTGACCAGGCCTCAAAGGCCGCGGCGAACGCTTCTTGCGCGCACTCCTCGGCGACGTCGAGGTCGCGCGCCGCGCCCGCCGCCGCGGCGAGCACGTTGGCCCACTCGCGACGGTGCGCGTCAGCGATTGCCCGTGCGACCTCACCGGAGTCGTCGCCCCGCACCTAGTCGAGCCCCGGTTTCATGGCCTAGTCGTTCGCGTGCGCGTGGCGCGCCGGGATGACCCAGTCCTGAACCGGTCGCACCTCGACGCCACCGCCCTGGTGGCAGATCGGGTTGGTCTTGGCGATGGCCAGCGCGGCGTCGAGGTCGGGAGCTTCGATGATGCAAAAACCGGCGATGACTTCCTTGGTCTCGAGGAACGGTCCGTCGGTAATCACGTCACCGCGGATCGACGTCGACATCGAGTGCGGTGCCAGCGCGAAGGCGCCCACCATCGTGCCGGCCGCCTGCAGGTCCTTCGAGTGCTGGTCGTGTTCGGCCAGCGCTGCGCCGCCGTCGTCCTCGTAGTGGTCAAGAACTGGTGCGTACAGCAAGATTGCGTATTCAGCCATGGTGGCTCTCCTTTCGGGCGGATCCTCCGCCTTCATCCTTACGTCGAACCACTTCTAGGAATTCAACAGGAGATTTTCGCCGATCGTCAAAACCTCTCTGCGCCGCCTCCACGTCGTCCAGTATCGCCCGACCGCTCCTCGTCCGGAGCGTCCGACGTGTGACGTCGTGGTGAGTGCGCTTGGCCGGTTCTTCCACAAAGTAGGTTCATGATTGGGTGAGCGAGTCACCCGATCAATGCCACGCGCCGAAAGTCCTGTGATCTGGAAACCTCGGCCACGGGCAGGGGGTTGCAGTTCGTGAAGGACGAGACGTCGACGGTCCCGGATATCGGGGACTTCTTCTACAGCTCTCCGGACCTTCTCTCGGTCTTCGGGAAAGACGGTCAACTGATCCAGGTGAACCCGGCCTGGCACGACCTGCTGGGCTGGGACTTCGACGAGCTGCGTGGCCAACCCTTCGCCGACTTCGTCCATCCCGAGGACGTGAAGGCGACCGAAGAAGAGTTCATGCAGGTCTTTCGCGCTCCTGAGGAGACCCGTCGCGGTTTCACCAACCGACAGCGCTGCAAGGACGGGACGTACAAGACGATCTCGTGGAGTTCGCTCCGCAAGGACGACTGGATCTGCGCGACCGGCCAAGACGTCACGGACCGCCAAGAGATGCAGTACAAGTTGAACGAGAGCATCGCGGTCGCCGAGGCGATGTTCGAGGCGGCCGCCGACTCGATCGTCATCATCGACCGCGACCTCAACATCGTCGGATCCAGTCCCGAGAGTGAACAGATGTACGGCTACCCCGAGACCGGTCGCCGCGGACACACCGGACTCAACATCATCGACGACGAGGACCGGCCGACCGTCGAAGCGGCGCTCCGCAAGACCTTCGAGATCGACGAAGTGACGACGGTCCAGTTCCGCGCGCAGCACGCCGACGGCCACGAGATCACGCTCGAGACGAGAGGACGCGCACTGCGCAATCCCGACGGGCCGCCGACTCGTGCCGTCTTCATCACGCGCGACATCACCGAGGCCGCGCAGACCCAAGCGGCACTGGCCGAGAACCTCGCCAAGATGCGCGCGATCATCGAGTCGGCCGTCGACGCGATCACGGTGATCGACAAGGACGGCACGATCCTCGAGGTCAGTCCCTCCAGTGAGCGGATGTACGGCATCCCCGAAGAGAACCGTCGCGGTCACTCCGCGCTCGAGTTCGTCCACTACAACGATCAGGCGGTCGTCGTGGCCGCCATTCGGCGGATCTTCGAAGAAGGACAGGCGTCGACGGCGCGCTTTCGCGTACGCCATGACGACGGTCACTGGGTCACTGTCGAGTCACGCGGCCAGGCGCTCGAGAACGGGGGCGAGCCACCGATCGCCGCGGTCGTCATCACGCGCGACATCTCAGAGTCCGTCGCGTTGGAACACGCCTTGGAGATCGCGCGCGCTGAAGCGGAACGACACGACGCCGCCAAGAGTGAGTTCATGTCGCGCATGAGCCACGAACTGCGCACGCCGCTCAACTCGGTGATCGGCTTTTCGCAGCTCCTCCAAATGGAGTCCGACGATCCCGACGTCCTGCGCATGCTGGGCCACATCAACAACTCCGGGCAGCATCTCTTGAACCTGATCGACGAGATCCTCGACATCTCGCGGATCGAATCCGGTCGGGTCATCGTGACCTTGCGCGCGGTGGCGCTGGATGAGGTGATCCGCGACTGCGTCGGCATCATCACGCTCCAGGCCAGTGAACGCGCCATCACCTTGGAGGTCGGTCACGTCACCGACGCACTGGTGCGCGCCGACCAACAGCGACTTCGCCAAGTCCTCTTGAACCTCTTGTCCAACGCCATCAAGTACAACCGTCCCCAGGGTCACGTGATGGTGCACGCCGATCTCATCGGCGAGGTGATTCGGATATCGGTGAGCGACACCGGACTTGGCATCAGTCCAGAGATGGTGGAACGACTCTTCATCCCCTTTGACCGACTGAACATCGAGGCAACCGGCATCGAAGGGACCGGACTCGGTCTCGCACTCTCGAAGAACCTGACCGAGGCGATGGGCGGCACGCTGAGCTTCGACAGCACGCCGGGTAAGGGTTCGGAGTTCACGATCCAACTCCCGATGTTCAAGGGTTCGTAAGTCACCGCAGCGTCGAGTGTCGCTCACGGACTCGTCACCGGCGCCCCCTACGATGAACGGCGTGCGAGACCCCATGAGCGTCGACGAGCTCTTCGACCTCTATGAGACGCTCGGTGAGCGCACCTATGGCGAATCGATCACCCAGCGCGAGCACGCGCTGCAGACGCGCGGCGCTGGCACGCGAGGCCGGTGCCAGCGACGTCCTCATGGTCGCCGCGCTCTTCCACGACGTGGGCCACCTCGCGATCGACGTCCAAGGAGCGTCCGCGTCCGAGCTCTCGCGTCACGACGACGATCACGAAGCACGAGGCGCTCGCATACTCGCTCGAGTCTTCGGTCCCCACGTGGCCCAGCCGGTGGCCCTGCACGTGACCGCCAAGCGATGGCGCTGCACGAGAGAGCCCGACTATCGCGAGCAACTGTCATCGGCGTCCCAGGCGACGCTGATCGCCCAAGGCGGCGTGCTCAGTGAAGAGGAGTGTCAACGATTCGAGCAACATCCGGGCTTTGAGGACGCACTGGCACTTCGGACGTGGGACGACGCTGGCAAAGTCGAAGGTCTCCACGTCGGCGCACTGCGCGACTGGGAACCACTCGCTAGGACACTGGCCGAGCAGCGCTGACCAACACGTCGTGCACGTTGGCCACGAGGTCCACACGCGTGCCGAGTTCGAACACGTCGGACGCGCTGGAGAATACGTCGACCTTGACCGACGAGCCGGCGATCCCGACCTCCAAACGTGTCGTCGCACCGAGGAAACTCTTGTGCGTCACGACGCCGAGTCCGGTCGGCGCGACGACCACGTCCACGTCCTCGGGACGCAACAATGCATCCAGGGACTCCGCGTCCGACGGCGCCATGCCGCGGATCTTGATCTCGCGACCGAAGAGGTTGACCGAGTCACCGGTGCGTTGCACGCCCACCCGACTCGAGATGCCGACGAACTGCGCGACGAACTCGGTCGACGGCCGAGAGTACAGTTCGGCCGGCGTGGCGATCTGCTCGGCGCGACCGCGTGACATAACACACACGCGGTCGGCCATCGAGAGCGCCTCTTCCTGGTCGTGCGTCACGAAGACCGTCGTAATCATGAGACGCTGTTGCAGCGCGCGGATCTGGTCGCGCAGTTCGGCACGAACCTTGGCGTCCAGCGCCGAGAGCGGTTCGTCGAGCAAGAGGACACGCGGCTCGATAGCCAGTGCGCGCGCCAGCGCGACACGCTGCTGTTGACCACCCGAGAGCTGATGAGGATACTTCGTCGTGTGCTCGCCCAGACCCACCAGCTCGAGGAGTTCGTCGGCGCGGCTCCGGCGTGCCGAGCTGCGCTGGTGACGGAGCCGGAGTCCGAAGGCCACGTTGTCACGGGCGGTCATGTTGGGGAACAGTGAGTAGCTCTGAAAGACCATTCCCATATCGCGCTTCTGCGCCGGGATGTGCACCACGTCCTTTTCGTCGACCGTCACGCGTCCGATGTCAGGTCGCTCGAATCCCGCCAGCACGCGCAGCGCCGTCGTCTTGCCGCACCCCGAGGGACCGAGCAACGCGACGAACTCACCCGGCTCGATCTTGAGCGTGAAGCCGTCGAGCGCCTTGGTCGAGCCGAAGCGTCTGGTGAGATTCTCGAGGACGACCGGCGCCCCGCTCTTCGGTGGGGACGTCTCGGTCGAAGTGATGGGCGGTGTTCGCGTGGCCATGGACATTAACTCCTCCTGGAGCGAGATTTGCGATCGAGTGAGACGATGAGCATGAGCACGATGCACGTGCCGAGGAGCGCCATCATGGCGACGAGCGTGTTGATACGCGCGTTATCCGTAGGTGCGAGATAGATCCACACGGGCACCGTCTCCCACCCGTCGAGATTGGCGATGGTGAACTCACCGAAGACCAGGGCCAGCGTGAGCACCGAGGCCGACAGCAGGGCACTGCGGAGGTTGGGGACGAGGACACGCATGATGATCGACGCCCAACCGGAGCCGAGTGAGCGTGCCGCCTCGACCAATGTCTTCAGGTCCAACGCGCCGAGCCCCGCGTCGAGCGAACGGTAGACGTAGGGCATCGCGAGGACGACGTAGATCAGGGCCAGCAGCCACTGCGAGGCCTTCAAGAACGAGGGCGCCGAGCCGTCGACGCCCACGATGAGCACGATCGGCGGGATCACAATCGGCAAGATGGTGATGACCTCCATCACCCGACGAAAGCGCGGCATACGCAGGTGCACGTAGATCATCGTGGGCACCATGAGCACCATCACGATGACCATCGTGACGACCGCCAACTCCGTTGAAAGCCACAGCGCCGAGGTGAACTGAGGTGCGTCGCCGATCTGTGTGAGCGGTTGCAGGGAAAAGCCTCCGTTGGCGTTCTGCAGGCAGAACTTCATCGCGGCATAGAACGGAATGATGAAATAGGCGGCCGCGACCCAGAGCACGATGCCCCGTCCCCAGTGGACGCGACGGAACCAACTCTGCTCCGGCTGCAGCTCCGGGTGGTCCTCCATGGTCACGTCATCTGACACGACGTAGCCGAGTTCTAACGAAGCCATCGTGAGGTCCTCCTGCGCAACAAGGCGTAGCCGATGACCGAGATCAACAAGATGACGATCATCGCGAAGCCCAGCGCATACCCGAGGTTCGCCTGGTTGGCGAGCACGTTCCCGTTCAAGATGTCACCGATCTGGATCGGGGTGATGGCGATCGTCCCGCCGGTGAGCGCCTCGGCCGTCGCGTAGGCGGAGAACCCGCTGCCGAAGAGCAGGAACATGCCGCCGAGCACGGCCGGCGCCAAGACCGGCAGGCCGACGTGGCGCCAGTATCGCCACGTCGAGGCACCAAGGTTCGAGGCGGCCTCGCGCCAGGACTCCTTGAGACCTGCGAATGCCGGGGTGATGATGAGCACCATGAGGGGCAATTGAAAGTACATGTAGACGAACGCCACGCCCCAGAACTTGAAGAGGCTGAAACCGTGGTCCCACGGGTTGAACCCGATCTCGGTCAGCCAGTGCGTGACGACGCCCGTGGTCGCATTGAGCGCCGCGATGAACATGAAGGCGAGGTTCACGCCGCCGAACTGCGCCAGGACGCCCGAGCAGGCGGCGGTCAAGCGCTTGAACAGCGCGTGGTTCGACGTCGCGATCGCGTATGCCAGGAAGGTTCCAAGGATGCCGGGGACGATCGACGTGACGAGGGCCAGCTTCAGACTGTTCTCGAAGCCCGCACGGTATTGGCCGCCGACCAATATCCCCGCGTGCATGTGACCGGCCGACAGAATCGTCTTGATGTTGGCCCACGTCGGCTTTCCATTGTTGGCTCGAAAGGCGAGGTTGATGATGACCACCATCGGGATGAGCAGTCCAAGGGTGACGTAGGCGAGAAACGGCAGCACCGGGTACACCGGTTCGGATCGACCGAAGCAGTGCACCCGGGAGTGACTTCTTCATGCCGACCTCATCACTGACGCCCGAAGGGGAAGGACTGGCGTCAGTGATGAGATCGGACATGTTGGTTGAACGACGTGCGTGCTTAACTGCCGCTGATCGCCGCGGGCCAGTTGCTGTCAACCGTGGCGCCGGCCGTCGTGACCTGCGCCTGGGTCGGGAAGGTCAATGCTCCCTTGGGCGCCGCTGGCAACTTCGCCAAGAAGCCCTGGTTGACCGTCTTGTTGGCAATCATCCCGGCCAGTTCAATCGGACGGGCGTAACCCTGCAGGAACAGGTTCTGTCCGAGCGAGGAGTACAGGAACTCTTCCCAGAGGCGCGCGGCCGCGGGGTCCGGAGCATCCTTGGTGATCGCCTGGGTGTAGTACGCCGCGATCGTTCCGTCGGTCGGGATCACTGACTTCCAGCCCGGGACGCTCGCCGCGACGCCGTTCTGCAGGTAGTCCCACCAGATGAGGATCGGCGTCGCACCCGACGCGGCCGTCGCCGCCGTGCCACCGGGCACGAAGTTGCCGATCTTGTTCAGGTTGGCGAAGAACGTGATGCCGGGCTCGATGTTGCTGTACGAGCCGCCGTTGGCGATCGCCGCCGCCCACACCGCGTAGAACGCGGCCGAGGCTGAGGTCGGGTCGTTGTTGATGGCGACTTCGTTCTTGTAGGCCGGGTTGGTCAGGTCCGCGAAGGACGTCGGGCACGTCGTCACGATCTTGGTGTCACAACCAATCGCGACGTAGCCGCCGTAGTCATCGAACCAACGACCGCTCGGGTCCTTCGAGGCCGAAGGGATCAAGTTCCACGTCGCCACCTTGTACGGTGCCCACAGTCCCAGGTTGTTCACGGCGTAACTTGTACCGACGTCGACGACGTCGGGCGCGTCCGCACGTCCCTTGTCCTGTTGGATCGCTGTGATCTCTTGCGCACTCGATCCGTTCGGGTTGGCATCATTGATCTTGATGCCGTACTTCTTGGTGAAGTCCTTCATGATCAATCCGTAGTTGGCCCAACCCGAGAGCGGGATGGTGATCACGTTGACGTGGCCTTCCTTCTTCGCGGCCTTGACCAACGCGGCCATTCCACCGGCAGCTTTGGCCGACGTCACCGTCGACCAGTTCACCTTCTTGGTGGCTGCGTTCGCGCCACCACTGACTAGTGCAACACCGGACAGCATGGTGCTCACAAGTCCAGCGGCAACCGCCACCTTCATTTTCTTTGTCGACACTCGTCGTCCTCCTAAAGGTGAGTGCACCGCGTTGGTGACTCGCGACGAGAGTAAGTTGCGAGGGTTAGCCGAGTGTGACGCGACGGAGCAACATGTGTGACGGGTTCTCGGATTCTTCGCGAACGTTTCGACGCACCTTAACGGCAGCCATGAGTGACACCGCTGAACTGAAGTGCGTGCATTGGTGTCTAACGGGGCGGGCGCGCCGTCCACGTTCTTCCTCGGTCAGCTCGCCGAGATGCACGAGCAGACGTGGGCGCTCAACGCGTACCACTGCCCGACCTGCCATCACGTCGAACTCTTCGACGCGAACGTGCCGTCTGTCGACACGCACGAACGCGCGTGTGACTAGTGCGTGACGAGAAGGTCAAAACTAAGAGGCTGTGTTCTATTTGGCGAGTGCCCCAATTGCCGCGACCAGCACGATCAAGTCGTGGCCTACTCAAGTGACCTAACCGACGCCCAGTGGAATCTCCTCGAACTCCTACTGGTGCATTCCTCCAAACGGGGCCCGAAACATGGAGCCGACCTTCGCCACGTCGTCGACGCGATGCTCTACATCTCGCACACCGGGTGCCAATGGCGCTACCTGCCTGAGGAGTTCGGACCGTGGACCAGAATCTGGTCCCAGTTTCGTCGGTGGTCGAGCAATGGAACGTGGACCCGTGTTCTCACCGCGCTACACGCCTCGTCGCGCATCGCCCTCGGTCGAAGCGAACCGCGTCCCTCGATGGTCGTCATCGATACCCACCTCGCACGAGGCGCGTCGAACGGTGGCGCCACCTTCCACAACCAGGGCGGCCCCTACGGCCGGACCAACGGTGCCAAGCGCATTGTCTGCGTGGACGTCACGGTTCTACCGCTGTGCGTGAGAGTTGTTCCCGCTTCGACGTCCGAGGCGAGCGCCGTCGAGCAGATACTCGACGACCTGGCCCGAACGGGTGCTGACGAACGGCTGGAACTCGTGCTCGTGGACCGCGGCACGGCGCCAAGGTCTTTCGGGCGCAGTGCTGAACTCGTAGGCGGCACCGCAAAGGACGACCCCGTTGAGTGGACGCGGGGGAGCTCCTCAGCCCGGGTGGCCAGCTACTTCGTCGCCGACCGCGATGGCGAAGCGTCGCCATCTTGTCGCGAACTCCGAGGTGGTCTCGTAGTGTCCCTTCGAAGCGCAGCCCCGCCTTCTCCAAGACTCGCGCCGACGCGAAGTTGTCGGGATGACAGGTCGCCGTGATTCGGCGTAGTGCCAGCTCTTCGAACCCGAAGACGATGAGTCGACGGGCTACTTCGGTGGCGTAGCCATGCCCCCACGATTCCCGCGAAAGGACGTAGCCAAGATCGCTTGTCGACTGCGTGTCGGTTGTCGTAAGGTTGGCGACGCCGATCAGCTCATCATCGAGCGTCGCGACGGCGAGGGTGAATGAAGTTCGAGGCTCCCGGGCCCCCTCGCGAACGACCTGCTTGAGATACGTCGTGGTGTCGGTTGGCGAGTTTGGTCCCCACGTGAGGTAGCGGGTGACCTCTTCGTCTGAGCCGTAGCGGTGAACTGCGACTTCGTCGTCGAGGCGGAACTCTCGAAGCATGAGACGTTCGGTCCGAAGTTCCATACCCCTCATTGTGCCCCGAACTCATCGTCGCGCCCGTTGCACGAATCAACTCCGTCGCTCACGGAATTGTCGTGCGCGGCCGATCCCTGGACCGGGCTCACTTCGCTGATTATTGCGCGATCCGAGTGTCACACCTCGTCCCAATACTGCGTGTCGTGGCCTCACGCACGACTCCAACGCTTTCGCACACGGGACAGGTGCTCTCTCGTGCCGTCACGTTCCAGTTCGCTCTCGACCCGAACCTCGAGCAGAGCATCTTCCTCGCCAAGTGCGCGGGAGCGCGCCGCTACACCGTGAACCACCACCTGGCACGGGTCAAGGCCAACCTGGACACCAGATCGACCGAGCGAGAAGCGCTAGTCGAATGTGGTGATTCACCAGCGAACCATCAACCCCTTCGCTCTCCTGGACGACTTTCTCTTTCATCAATGAGTTCAACGCCTGGAAGAACGGGGAGCTCGAGGACTCGTTGGTCAACGACAACGGGACTCGGGGCCTCGCCTGGCGCCACGAACTGCCCAATGATGTCTTCGAGTGCGCTTCGGTGGACGCCGCCCGGGCCCTCGAAAACTTCACTGCGTCGCGGCGGGGCGAGCGAAGTGGAAGGTCTGTCGGGTTTCCTCGCTTCCAGGCCAAGGGGAAGGTGACGCCGCGCTTTCGTCTGCGTAACCGCGCGACGCCAGGCGGGTGCCTTCGAGCCAGCCCATCCGCTTCACCGATCCTTCGCACCTCCGCCTACCCAAGATCGGATCGGTGAAGCTCTTCGGTCCTACCCGCAAGGTCCGTCGCATGATCAACGCCGGTCGTTTTCACATCTACTCGGCCACCCTCACCCAGCGCGCCGGTCGTTGGACTATCTCCCTGACCGGCGTGGCTACGCAGTTCCACCAGGCCGAGCGCAGTCGCACCACCCGTCACGCCGTCCCCGTCGGGGTCGACCGAGGAATCATCTCACTCTGCGTCGCCGCCGACGCGAACGGTGTTCCCTTCGAGCGATTCGAGGGGGTGAAAACACTGAAGCACGCACACGCGTCGCTCAAGGCGACCAACCAGGCCCTGGCCAGAACCACACCGGGGTCCAAAGGCCGCCAACGAGCGCGGTCCCGACTCGCCAAGACCCATCGCAAGGTCGTCAACACCCGACGACATCTCGTCCACCAGGCCTCCAGGGCCCTGGTGGACCGATGCCAGGTCCTCGTGATCGAGGACCTCAACGTCGCGGGGATGGTGAGGAACCGACACCTGGCGAAGTCCATCGCGGACGCCGCCATGGGAGAACTCTCTCGTCAGATCCTCTACAAGGCCAGGTGGCACGGCGTCGAAGTCCGAGTGGCCGATAGGTTCTTTCCGAGTTCCAAGACCTGCTCGGGCTGTGGCGAGGTCAGAAACGACCTCGACCTGTCGGCGCGGACCTACTCGTGTGAGGTCTGTGGGCTGGTCATCGACCGCGACCTCAATGCGGCCATCAACCTGGCCCGTTGGCAACCCAAAGAGCCCTCCGAAGTGACTCTGTTGAACCCAACGCCAGCTGCGCTTCTCTCCACGGCCTGATCCCACTGGGGTCTGCACCGCGAAGCACGCGGGAAGAGCCGATCGTCACCCGCACAACCATCATGTCAAACGTGATGAGGGCCCTGGGTCGGAACCGAGTACTCAGACGAATCATCGTCTGGGAAGTCGGACGGTGAGCAAGCACCGCTGAGCCACTTAGTTCAGTTGGTCAAGGCGAACCGGTGGGTCCAATTAGGACACACGCTGTAAGTAAGTCGACGACCGAGTCGATGACGTCGTCGGCGCCGTGAGCGATGAGCCGCTCCTGATCGTCGTTGCCCGAGAGCACGCCCACGCAGTAGCCGGCACCGGCCCGAAGTCCCGCCACCATGTCCGAGGCCGTGTCGCCCACGACCATGATCGAGCTGGCGGCCGTGATCTGACTCTTCAGGGCACACCACCACAACATGTCAGGCGCCGGACGGCCGCGACCGGCGTCGGACGGCGACACGCGAAGTTCGAACAGGTCGCCCCAACCGAGCACGTCGATCAAGACCTCTCGGGTGGTTGGTGAGAACCCGGTCGTGAGTGCCACCTGCAGACCGACATCGCGCAGGGTCTCGACGGTCGAGCGTGCGCCCGGTATCTCACTGACACCCAACTCCTGGGCCGACTCGACGAAGTTGCGCTCGAAGGCCTCGTTGGCGAACGTCGCCCGATCGCCGAACAGTGCGGTGAAGACTTCGATCTTGGACTGACCCATCGTCTCGATCACGTACGCCTCGGCCGAGTTGGCCTCGTCCGCGTCGACCTCCAGGTCGTCGATCGTGCGACGAAAGGCCTCCAACACGAGTCCGTTGTCGAGCACCGTCGTGCCGGCCATGTCGAAACAGATGAGTTCGACGTCGTTCATTGGAAGCTCTCCTCCGCGATGGCCGGCGCGAGGGTCATCCCTCGACCGCCGGCGCCGGTGACCGCGCTCACTCCGCCCGCGACCTGCTTGCGAAAATAGATCTCGTTCGGCGTCGGGTCGACGAGTTGATGGTAGACGCCACTCCACCGACGCTCGATGCGCGGCATCGCCGGCCCGATCACCTGTCGCGCGGCCGCTTCGATGATCTCCATCGGACGGTCCAACGTCTCGAAGAGGCCGGGAGCGTCCGGTTCGTGCGTGTCGCCGATGGTCAGTCCGCCGTGAAGTCGCTGTTGGCACAGCAGCTGAATCGCGAAGTCAGCTGCCGGAGGCGGTTGCACGTCGAGGATGTCCTTTGCGAACTCGGCGAAACCCGGGTAGTAGCGGAATGAGTCGCCGTTGGCGACCGACGTCGTGAGCGTGTCCCCGAGCGGTTCGGTCTCGGCCATGTAGAGACGGACCTTGCGCAACGGATCGTTCTCGAAGAGCTCGGCGCCGAAGCCACTCAGCGTCGCGCCGAGACAGAGCACCACGTGATCACCGCCGTAGTGCACGCCGCGATGATCGATCGCTGCGTGCTCCGCGACACCGGCGAGCTCGTGTCCCGGGAGGAACTCGTAGCGGCGACTGTTCTCCATATACGTCTCCATATACGTGCGTAGCGCTCCGAGTGCGACGCGCGACTCGACGGCCGCGTCACGACCGCAGTAGATGCCCGACGCGAATTCACCACGCAGCGCCGGGTTGCGTTCCAGTACCTCACTTCGCGTCAGTAGTTCGAACTCGCGCTCCTTGGCGTCATCGCGCGCCATCGCGCACCGCGCCACCTCGTGTTCTCGCTCGTTCTCGATCAACGTGATCGAACCGTTCGCACGAAATCCGACGCCGGGAACGTCCTGGGCGATGTCCTCCCAGAGTTCTCGCGATCGCAGCGCGAGATTGAGTTCGCGTCCCGGCGCACGTCCACTCACCCAGACCAATCCGAAGTTCCGAACGGTCGCACCACTCGGTACGAGATCGCGCTCCAGGTGCACCACGGTCGCGCCGCGCGCCAAAGCGAACAGCGCGTGCATCGTGCCGAACACGCCGCCACCGACGACCACGACGCGCTGACCCTCGAGCGTCGCTTCGATGTCCTTCAGCACGTTGGCGAAAATAGGTCGGTCATGTTGCGCGTCGGTGACGAGTTGGTGTCATCGACACAACTCTTTTGCCGGCCTAGTCGGTCCGACGCTCCAGGAAGAATGCGCGCAGAAGATCGGCCGACTCCTCGCCCAGCACGCCGTAGGTGAGCCTCGCTTCGTGCAACAGGCGCGGGTCGCTCAAGACGTTGTAGCGAGAACCCACCGCGCCGGCCTTCTCATCGAGTGCGCCGATCACGACGCGTCGAACGCGCGCGTTGAGGAGCGCGCCGGCGCACATGACGCACGGCTCCAGGGTGACGTAGGCCGTCACCTCCTCCATGCGCCACGACGGTCGCGAGAACGCGGCGTCACGCAGCGCCACGATCTCGGCGTGCGACGTCGGATCGTGATCCAGTTCGCGGCGGTTCTCCCCCACGCCGATCACGACGCCGTTCTCCACCAGCACGCAGCCAACCGGCACGTCCTCATGACCGGCCGCGACGATTGCCAGATCGAGCGCCGCACGCATGAACCGTTCGTCGTTCGTCGTGTCATCCACGACCACGAACTTAGTGAGAAGCGCGCGATGGCCTCGGCGCCTCAAAATACGTCGATGAGGTCGCGTTGTAGACTTCTCGACGGAGGGGTGCGAGAGCGGCCGAATCGGGCAGTCTCGAAAACTGCTGTGTCTCCGGGCACCGTGGGTTCAAATCCCACCTCCTCCGCCAACGGTGAACGGGTGACTTCGGTCACCCGTTTTCTGTTCCGTGAGCCCATTTGGACGTTGGAAGTACGCTGGTTTGGTGCGGCGTTGCGCCGACGAATCTCAGGAGAATGCCATGGTCTCGTCAATCGACACAGGAGTGGGAACCGAGCGCAAGGTCATCACCGAACTGCCCGGACCGAAGTCGCGGGCACTGCACGAACGCCGCCAGGCCGTCGTGAGCGCCGGACTCACTCAGGGCTTCCCCATATATATCGAGCGCGCCGAGGGCGCCATACTCGTCGACGTCGACGGCAACCAGGTCCTGGACCTCGGCTCGGGCATCGCCGTGACGTCCATCGGCCACGCGGTGCCGGAACTGGTGGACGCCGTGAGCGCCCAAGTCGCCGCCTTCACCCACACCTGCTTCATGGTGAACCCCTACGAGAGTTACGTCGAGGTCTGCGAAGAGCTCGCTGCCCTCACCCCCGGTGACTTCGCCAAGACCACGGCGCTCTTCAACTCCGGCGCCGAGGCGATCGAGAACGCAGTGAAGATCGCCCGACTCGCGACCGGTCGAGAGGCGATCATCGTCTTCGATCACGCCTATCACGGTCGCACCAACTTGACCATGGCGCTGACCGCCAAGAACATGCCCTACAAGGACCGCTTCGGTCCTTTCGCGCCGGAGATCTACCGCGTGCCGATGAGCTATCCCTTCCGCGACGGCCTGAGCGGTGCCGAGGCGGCCGCGCTCGCGATCAACACGATCGAGACCCAGGTGGGAGCGAAGAACGTCGCGGCGCTCCTCATCGAACCGATCCAGGGCGAGGGTGGCTTCGTCGTGCCCGCCGAGGGATTCCTGCCGGCCCTCTCGGAGTGGACGACCGCCAACGGCGTGGTCTTCATCGCCGACGAGATCCAAAGTGGCTTCTGTCGTACCGGGGACTGGTTCGCCGTCAACCACGAAGGCGTGATCCCCGACATCGTCGCCACGGCCAAGGGCCTCGCCGGCGGCATGCCCCTCGCGGGCGTGACCGGTCGAGCCGAGTTGATGAACGCGGTCCACGAAGGCGGACTCGGCGGCACCTACGGCGGCAACCCCGTCGCCTGCGCCGCGGCACTGGCGACGATCAAGACCCTCCGTGACCGAGACCTCGCCGCCCGAGCCCTCGAGATCGGCGAGATCCTGTTCACGAACCTGCGATCGCTCGCGAAAGACGTCGCCATCATCGGCGACGTACGCGGACGCGGCGCGATGGTCGCGATGGAGTTCATCAAGCCCGGCACCAAGGAACCCAACGCCGCGGCGGTCAAGGCCATCGTGAACTACTGCAACCAGCACGGCGTGATCGCGATCTCGTGCGGCACGTACGGCAACGTCGTGCGACTACTGCCGCCGCTCGTGATCACCGACGAGCAGCTCGCCGACGGACTCGAGGTCCTCGGTGCCGCGGTGCGCTCAGCCAGTTAGTTCAAACAGCTCTGGGTCGACGCCGATCCGCTCTTCGGGACTTTCGCGAGATCGCTCTCGATGGTGGACGCCGGTATGGCGTAGGCCGTCTCACTTTGACTGAGTGACTTGGAGAAGACCACGCCCGTCACGAGTCCGTTCACGAGTACTGGGCTGCCGGAGTTCCCTGGCTCGATATTCGAGTAGACGACGAGCACCGTGCGAACGAACGTCTGCGTGTCGTAGATATTCCTCGACTCCGCGGTGATCTCGCCACTGATGACCGACGGACTGATCGTTCGTCGTCCATCGAGGGGGAATCCGATGACCTTGGCCTTCGCGCCCGAGGACGGTGACGACGACGCGAACTTCAGTGCCGAGGGATTCATCGCCACTCGAAGGACCGCGAGGTCGTTCACCGGATCGAAGTAGGCGACCTGCGCGTGGACACCATCGACGGCGACGCTGGTCGCACCGGCAACGACGTGCGCGTTCGTCACCACGACACCGGGCGCGACGAAGAAGCCCGTGCCTTCGTGCGTGTTGGGACATCCGGTCGCGAGGACCTTTTGCACCTGCGCCGGCGACGTCGGCGAGATGACGTTCGGACCGAGTCGTGGGGTCGTGCCGGAGGACGGAATCGTGGGTGCCACGATGCTCGTGAACACACTAGGAAAATTCGCATTGTGCAAGAGCGTCTGCAGGCGAGCCTCGGCCGACGGCACCGCGGGCAAGGCACTGTCAAGTTCTTTGATGATGCGCGAACCCTGCACACCCTGGGCCGCGGCGCTCCACGACGTCGAGACCAGCAACGCCGCGACGAGCCAGACCGTGATCAAAGCGCCCGCGACACCGACGACGACGCCGGCCACTGAGTCGATCATTCCAAGTTTCACCATCGTGATGGTCTTGCGAATGGACGATCCGAGGAGGTGACCGGCGAAGTGCCCGAGGTAGGCGGCGACGAGCACAATGACGAGCGCGAGCACCGGCCGCCACGCGGACGTGCGTGATCCTCGTCGAGAGCGACGGTGCGATCGCGATGCCGATGTAGAAGCCAGCGATGAGCCCGATCCATCCCAGCACCTGTCGGATCGCCCCCGAGAAGTAGCCCCGAATCGCGGCCACGATCACGATGGCGACGATGAGTGCGTCGACCCAGTTCATGAACCCCAAGTTAGACCGCTCCCCCGTTCGACGACGAGACGACGTCGGTCGTCGCTTCAGTATCATCAACACAGCGACAACGGTCGTCACGATCACAAGGAAACGATGATTCGAGTACCAGCCTCCGCACGCTCACTGGTACGAATCGTGACGATGTCCTTGGTCGCAGGAGTGGTGTTGGCGTCATGCGGCTCATCGACAGCGGCCGTGAAACCACACGTGACTGGCCTTCCCGCTATCAGCATCTCGGTGCCCCTCTCGAGTGTCGCGTGTACGACTGACAACTCGTGCGTCGCACTCGGGACGTCCAATCTCGACGTCAGTCCGACGTCGGTCGGTGAGTCTCGCTCATTGAGCGGGCGCTGGTCGGCGATCACCGTGCCGACCGCCGACACCTCCACGTTCATCGAGTCCTCGTCGTGCTGGAACAACGGCTGTCTCTTCGTCGGATCACAGTCGAGCGCCGACCTCGTGTGGCGCTACTACGCACCGACGCAGTCATTTTCGATAGAGCATGGTCCGCCCGGCGCCACCGGCATCGACGCGGTCAGCTGCTACGCGACGCTGTCATGCGCGATCGTCGACTCGGTCAAGAGCGGACCGCGCTTTTCTACGACGCACGACGGTGGCCTGACGTGGACCTCACCGGTGAGTCTCGGCGTACCGGCCACCGAGTCGGTGTCGTCGATGTCGTGCTCCTCGCAACTCACCTGCTTGGCGAGTTTCGCGAACGCGTCGAACGGGATCGACGTCTACGTGACCACTGACGGCGGTGCGACGTGGACATCGCGGTCAGACGTTCCAACCGTGACGTGGGCCGCGCTCACGTCACTCGACTGCGTCGGACGAGCGTGCGTCGGTCTGGCCAAGCTCTCCTTCGGATGGCGAGTCGAGCGCACTGACAATCTTGGCAAGTCCTGGAAGAAGGTCGCACCGGTGCGTGGTCCGATCGTGACGCTCGCATGCACGACGCTCGATCGATGCGTCGTCGGGGGCACCGAGAACTTTCAGACCTCGACGCCGTATCTTGCGACCGTCACGTCGAGTGTCGTCACACCCGTCACGATGAAGTACGTTCCCTCACCGATCGCTGACGTGGCGTGCGGCTCCACGGTCTGCGCCGCGATCGGCGTCACGACCGTTCTGGCGTTGCGGCCCTAACTCTTCAGCGACGCAGCGACCAGTCCGGGCAACTTGCGCCACGACGGCGCGCCTTCGAAGGCCAGGAGCTTGCGCATCACTACTGCGGCGTTGCGGTTCGTGGCGAACCACACGGGCGCCGGCTTCGCAACGAACGGCCCTCGCACCACTGACTTCTGCGGTCGCGCGAAGAGATACGCGTTACCGACGACACCGCAGCCGGACTGGATATCGGTCGACGGATGGCCGGGGTAGGCACCCCAGGTCGTCGCGGCGATCGCGTAACTCATGGCGTGCCAGAGGTTGACGCCGATCGAGCCGTAGCGAAGGTCGGCCACCGCCTGCTCCAACGCCCCGCCGATCTCCGGGTCCTTCATCGAGCGAGGGTCGCAGAGCATCGTCATCGAGAGCGTCCCCCACACGACGTCGTTGCAGAACTCGACGGCCGCGCGAATGAAGTCGGCCGGCGAGGCGGCCTCGAGCGCGGTCTCACTCGTGAGCGAGCAGAACGCCTCGACGTTGAGACAGATCTCTCCGGCGTTCGTCGCGTCCACGTCACGAATGATCGTCCACGGAAGTTCGTCGTCACCGGCGCTTCCCACCTGTCGCGCGGCGGGGTGCGCGGCGATGAATGACGCGTGGCGCTCCTTGGCTCCCGGGTAGTAGGCGTTGCGCACCGGCAACGAGGCGAAGACCGCCTCGAGCGCGGTGAAGAACTCTTCTCGTTGGGCCCATCCGGCGTGCGTGATGATCACGCGCGGCGTCAGGCAGTTGAATCCCGCGTTGTTGGCGAGCATCGTGGCGACGTGGCGGGCCTGGTAGTCGATCTCAGCACTCGTCCACTGCCCCGGCACGATGACGACCGGTGAGACGTTGCCGAGTTCACACGAGATCGGTTTGGTGACCAACGGTTCGTTCGCCGCCTTGCGCCGCGCCCCTTCAGCGCCGACGCCGAAGACGATCGCGTCATGGGTCTTGTCCGACCCGGTGACGTGCAGGTCCGTGATGCGTTCGTGGCTCACCAGATAGGAACCGACCTGGGCGCCGCCGCTCACGATGCGTAGGTAGCCAGCGTCGATCAGCGAGGCGAGCGCGCGTGACCAGTACGGCACCAGGTAGTCGTTCACCGGATTGGCCTTCAAGACGACGACCTTGCCTTCGGCGAACATCTTCGTCAGCACGTCGCGCGGGCCGAGCGAGCCGACGTTGCCGGCGCCGAGCACCAACGACACCCCGGCCGACTCGCGCGGTGACGCGTATTGCGCTGCCTGGGTCGCCTTCACCTCGGCCTCGGTCACGCCCGGTTCCATCCACACCTCGGCCGTGATGCCGGCATAGACCATCCGGTCCATCATCGATGACGGCACCACGCGCACGGCGATCCGCTCGCCCGGCTTGTGGAGGACGGGACCCGGATACTTCGGTCGGCCCGAACGTGCGATGTCGAGCATCGACTGACGGAAGAGTTGGGCCATGTGGACGAACGTACCGATGCCACCGAAGAGCTCCTCACCTCCCTCGGGACCGTTCGTGTCGTACCCTTTCGCGGCGCACGCAGCGGCGTTCCACTCTTCGGCGACCGCGAGCGTGTCGGTGACGATGCGTGCCAGGAACTCAGCGCGCTGTCGCGGGGTGGTGGCCGACCACTCGTCGGCCCGGCTCGCGACGTCTGCGACGACCAGATCGAGCGCGGCCTCGTCGAGGCTGATGTGGTCTTGGAGACCGGACGTCGGGGCCGACGCCCCTCGAGTGTGGCTCACGTTGACCCTCCCCGCTGTTTGTATGCGAGGCTAGTCCCGTGAGTTTGAGCGCAACGTCCGTCCCCTCCGGCTGGTATCCGGACCCCTCGGGCGATCGTCAATGGCGCGTGTGGACCGGTCGAGAGTGGTCCGAGCTGACCCGCCCCTATGGTGAGACGGCGCCGGCGCCGAGCATCGCCGCCGACCTGCCTCTCATTCAGGCCCTCCACCGACTGGTCCGCTACGGGATCGCTGGCGACTTCGCCGGCATCAGCATCCTCGTGAGCGTCCTCGCCCACTGGCCGGGCACCGCACACCCGGTCGCAGAGTGGTTCGCGGTCGCGGCGTGCAACGTCGCGGTGGCGCTGATCCTGGTCGGCTCGGCCTGTTTCGCCTTCGCCGCGCGAGAGCTGGAAGGGCGTTGGACACCCTGGGCGTTCATCCCCGGCGTCAATCTCTTCGCCGTCAACGCGATCGTGACGACGCGACTCGGGGGAAAGCCCGTTCGACGCGTGGGTGCCGAGGCCGTCTTGATGTTGCTCTTCGTCGCCCAGTTCCACGCCGAGGCGTGGCTGTGCGTGGCGCCGGCCATCGTGGCCGTCGGTGAGTCCCAGTGGATCACGACATTGATCGACCACCTCTTGATCTCATCGTCGCCGTCGTCGCCCGCCGCCTCGTGAGCCGGGCCCGACGCGACACTCTCGAACTGAGGAACCATGTACGAATGGACTGACGAACAACAGGCGATCATCGACGTGATGCGACGATTCGTCGACGAGGAGATCCGTCCCAACCTCGATGACCTCGAACACAACGGCGTGCCGCCCTACGCGATCCTGCGAAAGATGTACGACGTCTTCGGACTCAAGGAGATGGCGAAGGAGAGCTTTGCGCGACAACTCCAGCGCAAGATCTCTGGTGAGGAACCCTCACGCGAGTCTCGAGGTTCGGACCCGGCCGCACAGTTGATCTCCACGATCGAACTCTGCCGCGTCAGTCCCGGACTGCTGACCTCACTCGGCGTGTCGAGCGGTCTGGCCGCCGGCACGATCAACAAACTCGGCACGCCCGAACAGATGGAGCGTTGGGCACTGGACCTGATGACACTGGACAAGATCGGCGCGTGGGCGATCACCGAACCAGACTCCGGTTCGGACGCCCTGGGCGGCATGCGCACGAGCGCGGTCCGCGACGGCGAGGACTACGTCCTCAACGGCCAAAAGACCTGGATCACCAATGGACCATACGCCGACACGATCGTGCTCTACGCGAAACTCGACGACGGGAGCGGCGAGGAGATGCGCAGTCGCAAGGTCCTGACGTTCGTGCTCGATACCGGCATGGACGGGCTGGTTCAGGCGGCGCCGATGCGCAAGATGGGTCAGCACGGTTCGCCGACCGGCGAGATCTTCTTGAGTGACGTGCGCGTCTCGAAGGACCGACTGCTCGGTGAGAGCGAGGACCCCGTGGGCGGCGGTCGCCAGAGCGCGCGCGACAACTTCGTCGCCGAACGCGCCGGCGTCGCCGCGATGTCCCTCGGCATCATCGAAGAGTGCCTCAAGCTCTCGATCGACTACGCCAAGAACCGCCGACTCTGGGGCACCGCGATCGCGGACTACCAACTCATCCAACTGAAGCTGGCGAACATGGAAGTCGCGCGCGTGAACGTGCGCAATATGGTCTTCGCCCACATCGAGCGATCATCGCACGGAGCGGTACCGACCTTCGCCGAGGCATCAGCGATGAAGCTCTACTCGGCCCAGGCCGCCTGTCAGGTAGCCGATGACGCGATCCAGATCTTCGGGGGCAACGGCTACATCGCGGAGTACCGCGTCGAACAGCTCAGCCGCGACGCGCGAGTCCTGCGTATCTATGCCGGCACCGACGAGATGCAGGTCATCGCCATCGCCAAGGACTTGGTGCGCGACTAACGAGCGTCCGCTTCGAGCGACGAACGTAATCGGTCGGCGACGCCGACCCAGCCCTTGTACTCGCGCATCGCTTCAGGTGCGGTGTCGAGGTTCAACAGCAACGTCGTGCCGAACTCCTCGTGCGAATCGCACAGGTTCTTCGCCGATGCCACGTAGTTGCGAATGGTGAAGACAATGGCGCCGCTCCGAGGGAGTCGGCGAAGCGTCTGGCGTTCCACTCGGAAGAACCAGTTGGCCACGTCGCCGTGGGGACTGTGACGAGCACTCGTGGGCTGGTGAAGCGCCGGCGAATCGATCAGCGTCCAATTCAGCCGCCAGAACGAGCGATCAGGACCGAGTCGGTCGAAGAAGGCGTTGGTCGGGCGAGCGAGTTCGACGTCATAGCGCGGTACCGGTTGGTGGATGTCGTCCACCGTGGTGCCGAGTTTGGACGCGAGGTTCCATCGCGAAGGGAAACAGACACAGGCCGCCTGCAAACGCCACGCGTCAGAGCGCACGAGAACGCAGAGATCCTCTTGCACCAGACGCGCGGCCGCCACGACCGGGTGCTCGTCAGCCGCGACGTCGAGCGCGACATCCGGATGATGCGTCGCCAAAAAATGCGTCACCTCGGCCAGCAGTTCGCGACTCCCTTCCTCGCCGTCGGGGTTCGTCGCCACGACCACGTCGAAGGAGTCCTCGAGCAGTTGGCGCTTCAGGTCGAGTTCGTCGTCACGGCGTTCGTCGATCTCGAGCCAATGGTCGAGGTCGAGCGGACGAAGTCCCATCGCCATTCGCCAACCCTTGGGCTCCATGGGCACGTAGGGGAAGTCGCTCACGAACGACCGCGATCTCGCAGCCAGAAGAAGTAGATGCCGAAGACCGTCACCGGTACCACGATGATGATGAAGCGGGCCACGGGTAGCACCGCGCCACGGTGGACACTGACGATCGTGGTCGTCGTATTGAATGCCTCAAGTACCGCGCTCAACTGCTCCATCTCCTTTGATCACGTCCGACCTATCGTCCGACGAATGGCATGCGACTAGGACTTCTTCTCTTGTTCGGCCAACAACGTCTCGAGGCGCGCGAGGATGTCCGAGATCGCGTGGTCCTGGGCGTGCAAGTGCTTCTGGATCTCCTCAGACTCCTTCAGCACCGCCTCGGCGTCCTTGTAGGTGTCCTCTGCGCGCTTGTCGGCGGCGCGAGCCTGGATGTTCTGGCCGACGATGATGATCGGTAGGAGCACGAGTTGCAGGAATGAACTCGAAAGCCACACGATGATGAAATACGTCCCCTGTTTGATCGCGTCGGGCAGAGCGAACAGGGCGATGACCGTGAAGACGTAGGCCATCCACATGGTGCCGACGACCAGGGTGATGCGAAGTCCGAACCGCGCGTTGAAGCGAATGAACGGGTTGGGATGATCGAGTGGACGAAGGTCGCGTGTTCTCGTGGGCGTCGCCAACTTTCGCTCTTCGACCCACGGGTGTCGCACGTATTCATAGATATTCGGCATACGCGAATTCTCACACGTTCTACCCGGACTGCTCATCCGGGCTGCTCGCGGGAACTCCAGATTCCTGCGAGGATGGCACACGTGGACTTCTCGCTCCCGCGCGCCAAGGCCGTCTTGACCCGAACCCCCGCGACGCTTCGTGATCTCGTCGTCGGACTCCCCGAAGAGTGGACGACGTCGGACGAAGGACCCGGGACGTGGTCGCCGTATCAGACCGTTGGTCACATGACGGCCGTCGAGGAGCTTGATTGGATGGACCGCACGATGACGATCCTCGCCGAGGACGGTCCACGGCACTTCGAGCCGGTTGACCGTGAAGCGGGCTTCACCCGATACGCCGGCTGGACGCTCAGCGATCTCGTCGAACGTTTCGACGCGTTGCGATCGGCGAACCTCGAACAACTGGCGCGGGTCGTCTCCGAGTCGGACCTCGAGCGAACCGGTCTACATCCCGACTTCGGCGTGGTGACACTCGCACAACTTCTGGCCACGTGGGTCGTGCACGACTTGAATCACCTCGACCAGATCGCGAAGACGATGGCGAAGCAGTTCACGCAGGCCATTGGTCCCTGGAGGGCGTTCCTGCCGATCGTCGACGCGCCTTAAAGCGACGCGTCAGTCGCGATGTTCGCTTAGACCTCGGCGATATCGAGGCACGTTCCTTCTATGAGACGAGCGATCAATACCCGACGAGGTCGGGCGACGTCTCCATACCTTGGTTCCACACGGAACGGGCGATGATCTTCGTTCGGTCGGCGCGATGACTGTACTTCTGGGCAACTTCGCGAATCTCTTCGAGTAAGCCTTCGGTCAACGTCGTTGGGTCGAGTCCCAGCGCGATGAAACGCTCACGGCTGACGTTCAGTTCGTTCTCGACGGCTTCCTTGCGGGGATTCGGTAGGTTCGCAATCTTCACGCCGGTCTCCTTGGAGATCAGTTCGGCGAGGTCGCGCACACGGTAGGTCTCAGTGACTTGGTTGAAGACGCTGACCTGGTCGCCGCGCTTCGGCGGATTCTCCAACGCTATCTGGATGCAGCGCACCGTGTCGCGGATGTGGATGAAAGCTCGGGTTTGACCACCGGTGCCGTGCACCGTCAACGGGTGGCCGATCGCCGCCTGCATCAAGAAGCGGTTGAGGACCGTGCCGTAGTCGCCGTCGTAGTCGAAGCGGTTGATCAATCGCTCGTCGAGGACGGTCTGGGGCGTCTGCGTTCCCCACACGATGCCCTGGTGAAGGTCGGTGATGCGCAGGCCGTCGTTCTTCGCGTAGAAGGCGAAGAGCAGCTGATCGAGCGTCTTGGTCATGTGATACACCGAACCGGGATTGGCCGGATGCAGGATCTCGCGCTCGATCTCGCCGTCGGGCGTCGGCACTTTGACCGTGAGGTAGCCCTCGGGAATCGGCGCCGAACCGGACCAGCCGTAGCCGTAGACACCCATCGTGCCGAGGTGCACCAGCGCGATGTCGAGACCGCTCTCCACGATCGCGACCAGCACATTGTGCGTGCCGCGCACATTGTTGTCGACGGTGTAGCGCTTCGCCTTCGCGCTGCGCATGGAATACGGAGCCGCGCGCTGCTCACCGAAGTGGACGATCGCGTCGGGGCGCTCATCGCGCAGCAACTCCAAGAATCGCTCGTACTCTTCAGCGAGATCGAGGTTAACGAAGCCAATGTCCTGGCCCCGCAGTTCCTTCCACGCCCGGATGCGCTCGCCCATAGGGCGAATCGGTGTGAGGGACTCGACTTCGAGTTCGATGTCGATGTCACGGCGACTGAGGTTGTCGACAACGATGACATCGTGGCCCTTGTCTGCGAGGTGCAGTGATGTGGGCCAGCCACAGAACCCGTCGCCTCCGAGTACCAATACCTTCATGCCGTCTCCCAGTTCGAAGCCATCGCGACGACTTCACCCAAATATCAAAACCCCGTCATGGCAATCTCAACCGTTCAACCTTACCAGCGGTCCATTTGTCACCGCGGTCCGCAGAACCACACGGATGTCGTCGTGGAATGGCGAATTACTCGGCACTTTGCACGGAATCGCCCGCAGTTGACGCGACGTAGGTCTCTATACGACGATCAGGGATGAACCACGTCACGGCGACCGCGATGAAAATGGCGATCGAGAGCCACCGGAACGCAAAGGCCAGCGGAATCGCCGCCAGATACGCGACGAACGACATTCGGCCCTTGCGGTCACGACCGAGCGCGTTCTTCAGTCGAAGGTCCGTGCCGTGCGAACGAACGATGACGCTTTGGAGCAGCGTGTACGCCGCACCGGCGATCGCCAACACGATCGCGTAGCTCGCGACGGTGTCGGTCGCGAAGCCCGTCTCGGTCATCCACGACGTCGCGAACGGAAACAACGACAGCGAGAAGAGCAGCGAGAGGTTGGCCCAGAGCATCGCGCCGTTGACCGTGCGCACAGTCATCAGCAGATGATGATGGTTGTTCCAGTAGACGCCCAGATAGACGAAGCTGAGTACGTAGGCCAAGAGTGACGGGTAGGCCGAGCCGAGATCGGAGAAGTGCGGACCGGAGGGTCGGTGCAGGTCCAAGACCATGATCGTGATGAGGATCGCGATGACGCCGTCGCTGAAGGCCTCCATTCGACGACCGCTCATGCGCGCTCACCCCGCGACTCAGGACGCATTCATCGCCGGGATGATCGTCTCGCCGTAGGCCTCGAGCGTCTCGTCGTTGGCGTCGTGCTGGAGATACAGCGCGAACTGATCGACGCCGAGCGCACGCAACTCCTGGAGCCGTTCAATGTGACGCTCGACCGGACCGAGGAGGCAGAAGCGATCGATGACCTCGTCGGGCACGAACTCGGTATGCGTATTACCGGCGCGGCCGTGCTCTGCGTAGTCGTAGCCCTCGCGGCCCTTGATGTAGTCGGTCAACGCGACGGGTATCGGTGACGAGGGGTCGTTGCCGTAGCGCTCGACGATGTCGGCGACGTGATTGCCGACCATCCCGCCGAACCAACGACACTGGTCGCGCTGGTGTGCGAGGTCATCGCCCACGTAGGCCGGTGCGGCGACACAGAACGTGAGGGCCGCGGGATCGCGCCCCGCGGCCTCCGCCGCCTCGCGCACGTGCGTGATCATCCAGCGAGCGATCGCGGGATCGGCCAGTTGCAAGATGAAGCCGTCACCGACCTCCCCGGCGAGGGTGAGGGCCTTGGGACCGTAGGCGGCGACCCACACCTCGAGTTCACTGTCGCTCACCCACGGGAAGTGCAGCGTCGAGCCGTGGTACTCGACCGAGCGACCGTTCGCGAGTTCGCGAATCACGTCGATCGAGTCGCGCAAGGTCGCGAGCGTCGTCGGCTTTCCGTTGGTGACGCGAACCGCGGAGTCGCCACGACCGATGCCGCAGACCGTGCGATTGCCGTACATCTCATTGAGGGTGGCGAAGAGGCTCGCGGTCACGGTCCAGTCGCGCGTGGCCGGATTGGTCACCATCGGACCGACCTTGATGGAACGAGTCGAGGCGAGCATCTGGCTATAGATCACGAACGGCTCTTCCCACAAGATGTGTGAGTCGAACGTCCACGCGTAGTGAAAGCCGAGTTCTTCGGCGCGGGTCGCCAGTTCGACGACGCGCGACGCCGGCGGATTCGTCTGCAGTACGACTCCGAACTCCATACTCCCCTTTCCTCGCTCTCGTGTCGTTGCCGACTAGATCAGATACTGGCTGAGTCCTCGTCGCAGGAACTTCCCGTGGCCGACTGCGCCGGTGAACGTGTTGTGCTCGATGATGACGCGTCCGCGCGAGAGGACGGTGTCGACGCGGCCGTCGACGTGCATCCCTTCGTAGGCCGAGTGGTCCATGTTCATGTGGTGCGTCGTCACGCTGATGTCCGTCGTGCCCTTCGGGTCATAGATCACCAGGTCGGCGTCGGACCCGGGGGCGATCACGCCCTTTCGCGGATACAGCCCGAACATGCGCGCAGGCGTCGTCGACGCCAACTCGATCCAGCGCGGCAGCGTGATCTCACCGGTCACCACGCCCTGGTAGAGCAGGTCCATCCGATGCTCGACCGATCCGATGCCGTTGGGGATCTTCGAGAAGTTGCCGAGGCCGAGTTCCTTCTGATCCTTCATGCAGAACGGGCAGTGATCGGTACTGACCACCGAGACGTCATTCGTGCGAAGCGCGCGCCACAACGAGTCCTGGTGTCCTTCGGCGCGTGAGCGCAGCGGTGTCGAACAGACATAGGCCGCGCCCTCGAAACCCGGCTTGGACAGGTGCTCTTCCAGACTCAGGTACAGGTACTGCGGGCAGGTCTCGGCGAAGACGTTGGCACCGAGGCCACGCGCGTTGGCGATGGTCTCGACGGCCTCACGCGAACTCACGTGCACGATGTAGAGCGGCGCCTTGGCCACCTTGGCCAACATGATCGCTCGATGCGTCGCCTCTTCTTCGAGTTCGACCGGTCGCGTCAGTGAGTGGTAGCGCGGATCGGTCTCGCCGCGCTCGAGGGCCTGGGCGACGAGGACGTCGATCGCCGGTCCGTTCTCGGCGTGCATCATGATCGTCGCTCCGAGGTCCGACGCCGTCTGCATCGCACGAAGTATCTGACCGTCGTCGGAGTAGAAGACGCCCGGATAGGCCATGAACAGTTTGAAACTCGTGATGCCCTCGTTGTTCGTGAGATCCGACATCGCCTTCAGGGCCGCGTCGTCGACACCGCCGATGATCTGGTGAAAGCCGTAGTCAATGGCGCAGTTGCCGTCGGCCTTCTCGTGCCACGCCGCGAGTCCGTCGTGCACGTCCTCACCGGTTCGCTGGACCGCGAAGTCGACGATCGACGTCGTGCCACCGAACGCCGCCGCGATGGTGCCGGTTTCGAAGGTATCCGAGGCGTTGGTGCCGCCAAAGGGCAACTCCATGTGCGTGTGCACGTCGACGCCACCGGGGATGACGTACTTACCCCTGGCGTCGAGCACCCGGTCACAGGTCGGCGTCAGGTTCTCGAAGTAGCCGGGCGCACCGAGTGCCGCGATCTCGTCGCCGTCAATGAACACGTCATAGTCCTGGGCGCCCGTCGAGGAGATGACCTGACCGCCCGTGATGAGGATTCGTGCCATGGCCTTACCAGTCCGTCAACGGTTCGTACATGTCCGGACGGCGGTCGCGGTAGAACGCCCACTGCTCGCGAACCTCTTTGAGCACGTCCATGTCGAGGTCGCGCACGACGACCTCTTCGTCGGTCGTGCTCGCGACCTCCCCGACGAACTGTCCGCGCGGGTTGACGAAATAGCTCTGGCCGTAGAAGTCGTTCGTGCCGAGGTCCTCGACACCGACACGGTTGATCGCGCCGACGAAGTACTCGTTCGCGACCGCCGACGCCGGTTGCTCCAGTTGCCAGAGATACGCCGACAGTCCCCGACTCGTCGCCGACGGATTGAAGACGATCTTGGCGCCCGCCAGTCCGAGCGCACGCCAACCTTCGGGGAAGTGCCGGTCGTAACAGATGTAGACGCCGATGCGCCCGACGGCGGTGTCGAAGATCGGATAGCCGAGGTTGCCCGGGCGAAAATAGAACTTCTCCCAAAAGCCGCTCACCTGGGGGATGTGCGTCTTTCGGTACTTCCCCAGGTACGTGCCGTCGGCGTCGATCACCGCGGCGGTGTTGTAGAGCACGCCTTCTTGTTCCATCTCATAGACCGGCAGGATCATGACCATGTTGAGCTCGGCGGCGAGCGCCATGAAACGCTGCGTCGTCGGGCCCTCAGGTACGGCCTCGGCGTAGTCGTAATACGCCGCGTCTTGCACCTGACAGAAGTAGGGCCCGTAGAAGAGCTCTTGGAAGCAGATCACCTGGGCGCCCTGGGAGGCGGCCGAGCGCGCGTGCTGCTCGTGCAGGTCGATCATCGACGACTTGTCACCGGTCCACGCCGTTTGCACCAGCGCTGCTCTCACGACATCGGGCATGGGGCCTCCTCTCACGGACGCGCACGCGCCGTCGAGAAGAACCATAGACAATGTTCTGAATCATCGTGCACGACCGCCCGATCGTTAGGGGCACGGTCGCTTCTAGGAAATCGCCTTCTGATAGACGCGCGTCGACCACCACAGCACGAGCGCGGTGAGGGGCACGAGCACAGCGAAACCGAGCCCGACTTGGAATGTGGCGAGACTGCCCGCGGCCAGCTGACGACCGGCGTCGACCACGTAGTACAGCGGGTTGAAGTGGGCTAGTCCCTGGATCCATCCGGGTGCCAGGCTGAGCGGCAGCATCACGCCGGCCGTGAGCAAGATCGGCAGGTTCAGTCCAGTCACGACACCACTGATGCTCGTGATCTCACCCTTCATGATGATCGCGATCGCCGTGACCCACGCCTCGAAAAGCGTCAACAGCAACACCAGCAACAGGGCGAACAACAGCAGTCCAACGACGTGAATATGGAACCCGAAGGCGATACTGATCGCGACGATCACGGCCGACGAGATCAGCGTCCACGCGTTCCACATCAGAATCGGTCCCACGAGCAGCGCAAAGCGACTGGCCGGTGTGACCCGGAAGCGCTCGATCAGTCCGTCCTTCAGTTCGAAGATCGTCGGCCACACCGAGAAGAGTCCGGCCATGGCAAAGAGCAGCGAGATGATACCTGGCAAGAAGATCTGAACCACGTGCGACGAGTTGAAACCGGGACCGGAGAGCTTCTTCAGGAGCGGCATGAACAGGACGAGGTACAGGATCGGTGTCGTCAGGTTCACGATGATGAACATCGGATTTCGCAGATATTGGAAGAAGAGCCGCGAGAACAGCAGTCGCATGTCGGTAAGGGTCTTCACTGTCCAACCTCCGAATTCTGGGCCGCATCGCGCAGCGAGCGGCCGGTTTGCAAGAGAAAAACATCGTCGAGCGAGGGTTGGGAGAGTGAAACCGCTTCGACAACGACGCGCGCCCCCTCGAGCAGGGCGAATAGTTGCGGCAGCGCCTGAGCACCGTCGCGTACATAGAGACGCACGGCGTCATCCTCTACATGTGCGTCGAGGACGAATGACTGATCCGCGAGCAGCGAACGAATGGCGTCGAGGTCAAGCAGGTCGGTGCGGGGTCGCACCACGATCGCGTCGCCCGCGATCTGCGCCTTCAACTCCTGGGGCGTGCCTTCGGCGACGATCTTGCCGTTGTCCATGATCGCGAGTCGGTCGCTCAAGACGTCGGCCTCATCTAGGTAGTGCGTGGTGAGGAAGATCGTCGTGCCGGCGTCGCGCAGTTCACGTAGGTGGACCCAGAGATTGGCCCGATTCTGTGGGTCCAGACCGGTCGTCGGTTCATCGAGGAACAGGACGTCCGGTCGGTGGACGATGCCGCACGCGACGTTCAAGCGGCGCAGTTGTCCACCGGAATAGGTCTTGGTCTTGCGGTGCGCGAACTCCTCCAGCTGCAGGGTCACGGTGAGCTCGTCCACCCGACGACGAGCGTCGGTCTCGGACATTCCATAGAGACGACCCTGCAAGAGGAGGTCTTCGTAGCCGGTCGCCTCGTTGTCGGCCCCGCCAAGCTGACTGACGTACCCGATGCGTTGGCGGACCTCCTTCGGTCGCTTTTGGACGTCGAAACCACCGACAGTCGCCTCGCCGCCATCAATTGGCAGCAGCGTGGTGAGCATGCGAAGTGTCGTGGTTTTACCGGCACCGTTCGGCCCGAGGAAGCCGAAGATCTCGCCGGTGCCGACTTCGAGGTTCACGCCGGCCACGGCCCTGACCTCTTCCTTCTTCAGCGTGAACGACTTCTGCAACTCACACGTCCTGATGATCACGTCACTCATGTCAACCCCTCTAACATCGTTGAAATAACCGCGAATTGCGGTAGAATGTTCAATCGTTAAGTATCTTAATAGTTAAGAGATATTGTGTCAACTAGATCCGCAGACCCATCGGGCGACGCCAACGAGCACGCCGCGCTGGTCGAGCGGCTTCAGTTCCTCGGTCAGATGTCGAGCACCGAAGCAGCCCTCTTCCACCACCACGCCGCCGCCGCCAACGGCCTGGGCATCACCGACTCCAAAGCGCTGTCGGCATTGGTGCAGGAAGGGCCAATGACGGCGGGCGAGATTGCCAAGCGGCTCGGTCTCACCACCGGCGCCGTCACCAACGTCATCGACCGTCTGGTTCGCGCCGGCTTCGTGCGACGCGTCGCCGATCCCACCGATCGTCGCAAAGTGATCGTCGAAGTGGACTTCGCGACCGTCGAGAAGATGAGTCACGTCTACGACTCGGTCGCCAATGCCTTCCAGAAGTTGCACGAGCAGTACAGCGTCGAGGAGTTGCAGTTCCTCATCGACTACTTCACACAGTCCGTCGAAGTGACGAAGGGTGAGGTCGCGAAGTTGGCCGCTAGCGGCGATTGATGATTGGTTTGGAGGACGGGCCGAGGCGTAGGCCCGGCGGCGGTGCGCAGTACCTCGTGAGCGTGCCCGCCAACGCGTCGACAAACGTCAGCTGCTTCTTCGCCGGCACGGTGATGGTGATCGGAGCGCCGTATCCCATGACCGTCTCAGTCGCGCGCACCACGGCGAAGGTCCCGTCCTGCCTCGCTGAAGTCGTAAACGCAAGTCGCCCGAGTCGTCCGGCGTTGTCGACGTCGAGCGTCACTGCACTGGCGCCCAGCGGACCGCGCGACTCCGGGTTGGCGAGCCACGCCGGGAGTCCCGCCTGGTGACGATCGACGACGCTCGTCGAGGCGCCCTTTGAAAGGTCCACAACGTACTGGTGCATCGAGGTCCCGTTGACGCTGACCGTGCCCTCGTCCTTCAGGACCGTGCCACCGCGCGTGAGCAGCGACAGGCCCGCGAGCGGGCTGCCCGTCGATCCCAACGCGGATGGCCGATTCGACGCTTCGAACGGCAGCCAAATCCACTGCGTCGGAAAACTCGCGCCGACAGTACCGTCCAACTTCAGATACATCGTGCGATTCGAATAGACCATCGACTCGGTCCCCAATTGCGCGAGCGCGCCGTTGTAGACAAGCGTCGCCGAACAGGCGTCGACACGGAGATCGCATTTGGCCCGTCCCCTCGCAGTGCCGATCTGTCCCTCGACGTCGATCGTCTCAGCGATGGAGAGCGTCGCCGTGTGATGCGCCAGTGACGACACCAGTGCGCCACGAACGACGCTCGCCGCACTTGCTGTCGAACTCCCAGTGATCCGCAGCCCGAACGCGATGACGGCGACAACCACGACGATGGCCAGACCTACCTTGGCGACGAGGTTGGTCCCTCGATCGACGGCGACGGCATTCGAGTCGACCGACGGTGCCGCAATCGGCTGTCTCGAATCGTCGACCACCGCCAACTCGTTTCTCTCGAACTAGAGCCAGAGTACCGCCGCAATCTCGGACAGAATCTACAGCTCCGTCGCCTCGACGTCATCGTCGAGATCCGAGTCCTCTGGCTCGTCCACCGTGACGTCGCTTGACCGCCACTCGAACGCTCCCTGGGTCGCGCGGTGCGTCGACGACGTCCGTTGATGTGACGGACGCCGAGACGTCGGCATCACCGGATCAAAGAGAGAGATTGTCTCCGAGCGTGCGGCCGCATGGTGGGGTAAGAAGATTGGCGAACTCATTGGCAACGGAAGACATCGGAGTTGACTCCTTGAAAGAGACTGACGTGGTTCATTCGAACGAGGACCATTCGTCACGTCAGCGCGTATCCCTCGGCCATCGTGTCGCGAGGAACGCACGTCGACGGGCTGCGAAACTCCGATTTTGGCGATCACCTGGAGATCAGCCGCGTTGGGCGCGACCAATGCTGCTTACCATCGGCGGATGCGCTGGCCTTTCCTACGGGTGGGGCATGGGGAACTTCCCGCTCGAGTCGTTCTACGCCGCGTCCGCTCGCAGCGTGGCGTCGAGCTGGAGGGACTTCTTCTTCGCCGCCCTCGATCCATCGGGGACCATAACCCTCGATAAGTTGCCGGGCGCCATCTGGCTCGATGCGATCTCAGTGCGGATCTTCGGGTGGCATTACTGGGCTGTCGCGCTGCCACAAGTGGTCGAGGGCGTCCTGACGGTCCTCGTGTTGTACCGCGTGGTGCGACTTCTTTCAGGACCCAAGACAGGACTCCTGGCCGCATTGATCCTCGCAGCGAGTCCGGTGTCCGCGCTGCTTAACCGCGGCAACGTCTCGGACTCGCTGCTCGTCCTCTTGACGGTCCTTGCGGCGGATGCCACGGTCCGCGCACTCCTGAACGGACGTCTCCGGACTCTTCTCCTGGCCGCTGTCTGGATCGGGCTCGCCTTCCAGTCGAAGATGGTCCAGGCGTGGCTCATCGTGCCGGCGCTCTTCGCCGCTTACTTGGTGTCAGGTCCTGGCGATCGCCGTCGTCGCATCATCCGTCTGGTGACTGCGTCGGTCCTCCTGGTCCTGGTGTCGATCAGTTGGATGACGGCGGTCTCGCTCGTTCCCTCGCACGACCGACCGTACGTGGACGGAACGCGTGACGACTCGCTCTTTGTCCAGGTATTCGTCTACAACGGATGGATTCGCGCCGGGATACCTTGGCTGCAGAGCGATGCGGCCCTGGGGGATCAGCCGTGGCAACGCATCCAATCCGAAGAAAATGTGCAGGTCGGCACGTATCAGGTCAAGCCATCAATCGATCGCCTGCTCGTCGGTGAACTCGGCCGCGACGACGCGTGGCTCCTTCCAGCGGCGCTGCTCTCGGGCATTTGTCTGATGATTCGTCGACGGAGACGACCACGCGACGATCTGGAGAGAACGGGCGTCATTCTTTGGGGCGGGTGGCTCCTCACCCTGTTTCTCTTTTTCAGTTTCGGAAAGTTCATCAATTCGTACTACACAGCTGCGCTCGATCCCGCAATCGCCACATTGTGCGCGATGGGCCTCGCGGAGGCTTGGCGGAGCCGCGAACGAAGCCGCCTCTCCAGGTTTCTCCTACTCGCCTTTGTCCCGCTCACCACGATCTACGCCGTCGTGCTCGTCCCATCGAACGCCGGGGTGGCGTGGTGGCTGCTGCCCCTTGCTGGAGTCGTCTGCGTGATCGCGGAATACGCTCTCATCCGATCGTTGACGAATGGCAACCCGAGGAGCAACTACGGCGCCCTCGCCATACCGCTTGCCTCCCTCTCGCTTCTCTTGGCGCCCGCAATCACGACGGGCGTCGTCGTCGCCCAAGGACTGGGCTCGTTCTCGACGCCGTACCAAAGCGCGACGGCGACATTCGGTACGACCACTGCTCCGGAGAACTACCAAGACCAGGCGACAACGTACGACAAATACTGGGACAGAGCTCCTCGGGGTCAGATTCTCCAGGCGATCGACACCTCGGCAGCGGCTTCGCCGCTGATCATGGTCACGGGGAGAGAGTTCTTGCCCATTGGCGGATTCGATGGCAATGTGCCGTCACCAACGCTGCGGCAATTGCGACACCTCGTGGACACCGGTCGGATCACCCAGGTGTTTGTTCCACTCACACCGGCTGGACACGATCCGCGAATGATGTGGCTACGGCAACATTGTCTTCACACGTACTCGGAGCCGTACGGGAAGGGCGTCGAGTTCGCGCTGTACTTCTGCGCTCCGAGCAAATTGCACAGTGTCGCAATCACCCCTGTCGTATCACCACTGGGGAGCACCAACGCAACTGTTGGCGTCGCCCATCACGAGGTCACCGCCAACGAGATCCGATCGCATCTGCTCTTAAGTGCGGCTGGAGGGATTTGAACCCCCGACACTCGGTTCCGAAGACCGATGCTCTATCCCGTTTTACGCTGCTCGCGACCAGGGGCAACGCAATTAGGCAGCAACCTACTGCATTATTTGCCCCGAGAATCCGCCCAGAATCGACCATTTTGGCCCACCCAAGGCCAGCCATACCCAGCCGCTCCCAACTGACGGCGACTGCCGCGCTACGAGTAATCGGCACCGTCTCATCTGTCGATCACACAGGTCGTCAGAAAGTAGGTACTCAAATGGCCCGCGAATCGAAAGTCTGGCTGACGAAGGCTGAGGTGATGGTGCGCATCGGGTGCGCCCGCTCAACCCTCGACCTCTGGATGAAGGATGGCAAGGGGCCCAAGATGCACCAGTTGCCCAACCAGGAGTGGCGCTGCGCCGACACGGACCTGGATAGCTGGTTCGACCAGTTGGTGCTCTCGTGAGCCGACAGTCTGTCAAGGTCCAGCCGAAGGTTCGCGAGAAGCCCCGTTTTGAACGGGCCTCGCCGTTCCGCGTGCGCTGGTCAGTCGACGGTGTGGCGACCGAGCGCAACTTTCCTCTCGAGAAGGACGCAGACGCATTTCGCAAGACCCTCGAGAAAGCCGTGGCCGACGGGGTGCGATGGAGCCCCCGCACGCTGCTGCCGGTCACGATGCTTGAGACTCGCAAGCTCAACGTCGCGGCGTGGTGCCAAGAGCACTACCGCTTGGACTCGGCTTCGGGCGCGCCCAACTCGCGGCGCACCTCGGGCTACACGTTGGCGCGATTCGTGGAACTGGCCTGTGAGTGCGAACCGCCAAAGTGGTCCACGGAACAACGCGCCACAGTGCGGCGCTGGATAACGACCGAAGGTGCTGAGCTCACTCCCGAACTGGCGCTGTGGCTCAAGCGCAACTCGTTGGAACTGTCCGAACTGGACACGCCGATGCTCACGGTCATCGACGCTCGTCTGCGTATCGGCATCGAGGGCGAGCGCCTCGGCGCACTGACGGCGGGGCGCAACGTGCGACTCTCCAAGCGCGCCCTGACCAAAGCGGTGGTCGCGGGTGTGATGCGTACGAACAACTGGCCGACGACCAATGACGGCGAGTCTGACCGCAAGGTGTACAAGCAACCGAGGACCGAGATAGTTGTTCCCTCGCTCGACGAGGCGACGGCGATGGTGAGCAAGTTGCGCAACCACCAGCCGCGTTCGTGGGTGTGGTGGCTACTCGCCATCTTGGGTCTCTACGTCGGAATGCGGCCGCAAGAGGCCGTGACGCGTTCCGTCGAGGACTTCGAGCTGCCCGAATCGGGACACGGCTCAGTGCGCGTGGAGGACGCGTGGAACGGGGCCGGTCGCGAGTGGGGTGTTTCGGAGCAGGACATCGGTCCGACCAAGACGGTTCGAGTGAGGACCGTCCCGCTGACGCCCTACGTGGTAGTCGCCGTGCGCGCGTACCTCGAGCACTCGGGCATCACGTCCGGGCCGCTGTTCCTCACTAGGTCGGGAAAACGCCCCTCCGAGAGCAACTACTGGCGCGCGTTGTCGCTGGCGTCAGAGCGCGCAGGAGTCGAGGTAGCCTTCTACCCTTATCTCTGTCGTCACTTCGCGGCGTCGCACTGGCTGTCGGACGGCATCAAGCCGCCACAGGTCGCGCAGTGGCTCGGGAACTCGGTGAGCGTCCTGCACTCGACGTACGCCCACGCAATCCGCGGAGGCGAAGAGCGAGCGTTGGCAATGATGAGCGCCGCGCTCGGTCAATGACATCGCAATGCCGCCGCTCTTACGGACGTGGCGGCATTGCAGGTGTTGGTTCGCCTCAGGTGTCAGAAGTACCGGGCCAACGATCAAGTGGACTCTGGCCCGCACCCGATTAGGGGTCATTGGCAACCGTGTTCCGGCGTCGACAAGTCGTAGGGTCATCACAAGCACGTCTTCTTGACTGGTGGGTTTCGTCACCGCTACAAGCGCAACGTGCGTATAACGAAATGGAGAAGACAGTTGATGGAAGAGAGTAAGCAGGGTTGGAAGGACCGCATTACCGCTGGCGCGAAGGCGACCCAAGAAAAGCTTGTCGAAGCAAAGGCCAAAATGGACGCAAGGCCAGACGTGTGCCGATTTGAAGGAGTCAAACTGGTGGGGAATGACCGAATTGAATCGAAGCAAGGAGGTGGCCCAGTAGCCGGAGCACGTGCGACGGTCGAAACGCTTGGTCAAATTCGTGGTCGCCGAACCATCAAGACATTGGGTCTCCACCAGAAGAAGATTGACGAGCGCGAGGTCTATCTGACAATTGAAGGACAAGGGTGGGAGATCTCCGTGCAAGTGGGTGCTGAGGATGGTGCGAAAGCTCGCGAGTTCGCAGCACGAGTCAACACCGCGTCGAAGTTGGCGTCTTCGAACTGAGATTCCACGTAAGTGGTGGATACCCTTCATCTAGTTGCCATTCCACGGACGTGACGTCGATGAATCACGGCGCAAGCGTTACTTCGATTCGCCTGTCTCAACAAAAGGCTCGTTCTCCCTTAGCCATTGAACATCGCAACGAAAAATTTGAACCCGAAACACTTCGAATTCGCTCGTGGGAACTGGGTTTCGCTTGACGTCCAAATCCGTTTGAAATCGCTGGTTGGTTCCGATGTCCGTGTATTGGATGGCGACTCTCATTTGTCCTATCGCAAGCCACGACTCGGCCAACGAGAAATAGCTGCTATCAGCGTTGAAGGAGTAAAAAGCGTAGGAATGTTCGTCGACAGGAACTACCCCGCTCTTTGTACGTCCCTTCACGACCAGTCCAGCGGATGGAGAGAAGAGGACATTGTGTATGAATGACGGTCCCGTACCAACGTTTCTGAAAGCGACGGCGAACATTCGGCTCAGAAGGATGCGGCAGTTCTCAACACGGCGCTCGCCCTCGAGTACGAGGGGATCAACGCCTACACCCTGGGCGCGCAATCGAACCTGCTGGAAAAGCCCGTGCTCACTCTCGCCCTGAAGTTCCAGGACGATCACAAAGCGCACCGCGATCGCCTCATCGCGGTATTGCATACGCTGGGCGCCACACCAGTGCAGGAGAAGTCACTCGCCGAATACGCGACCGAGCTCGAAGTCAACAAGCTGAAAACCCAGACTGACGTCCTGAATTTCGCGGCCGGCCTGGAACAGGGCGCCGTCAACGCCTATCTCGGCATCATTCCTTCCTTCACCGACCACGCCCTCGCGAAGCTCTCCGGGCAACTGGCTGCGGATGAGACTGTGCACTTCGCGATCCTCAGCCAGGCACTCGGCCGTCCGTTGCTGCCGCCGCTGAGCTTCGGCGTATGAGACTTACGGTACGCTCCAAGGTTGGAACGTTCTGCATCCTCGCCGTGGCACTCACCACGGCGCAAGGTGCCGACCGCACGGGAGATGCCGTGAAAGGGAAGGCGCTCTATGAATCCCGATGTACTGCCTGTCATTCCCTCGATCACTCGCGGATAGGCCCGGCACACCGAGGGGTGTTCGGTCGACATGTGGCGCAGGTCGCCGGCTTCGACTATTCGCCGGCACTGAGACGCTCACATGTCGTGTGGAACGCCAAGTCTCTCGATCGCTGGCTCACCGACCCGGAAGCCTTCATTCCGGGTCAGAAGATGGGCTACTCCGTCCCCGACGCGCAGGACCGGGCTGACATCATTGCCTTCCTGGCGAGTCCGGACGCGAGGTAAGCGCATCACTCAAATAGTGCGATCACCCAGTTGAGTCTTCCGGCCCGCTGTTGGCTTCGATAGCGTCGCGGATGTGGTGTGCGGGGCCCGCCCGCACGCCACATCAATCACTATGGAGGCCGGACATGACTCTCATCGACAAGGCGCTGGAAGCGAATCGCAAGTACGCTAAAAGCTACGATCCCTCACATGGCAAGCGTCCGGCCCCAAAGGTCGCCGTAGTCACCTGCATGGATCCCCGGCTCTCTGACCTGCCCGCGATCCTAGGAATGCCGCACGCGGATCTCGATGTGATCCGAACCGGTGGACCGGCGGTCACGCAAGACGTTCTGGGCGAACTCGTTGTTTCGACGTACGTGCTGGGGAGCAAAGAAATATTGCTTCTCAACCACACCGGCTGTGGCTTCACAACATTCACCGACGCCGAGTTGAACGCCAAGCTGAGCGCTGAGACGGGTGATTCATCCCCCGCTCCCATGCGCTTCTTCGCTTTCAAAGACGCCGAACAGAACACCCGCGAGCAGATCGGCAAAGTCAGAGCGCATCCCTGGATCGATAAAAAAGTCCCGGTGCGGGGCTTCATTTTCGACATGGACACGGGTCTGATGAAAGAAGTGCACGCCAAAGCGTAGACGGATCCTCATGCGGAGCGCCCCCACGAGCAAGATCAGTACAGCCCGAAAACGTGTCGAATTCCGCGCCTTGCACCAGCAGGGGTGCTTCGTCCTGCCGAATCCGTGGGACGTGGGCAGCGCCCGCATGTTCCAGAAGCTGGGCTTTGTCGCCGCGGCGACAACCAGCACCGGCTTCGCGTGGACGACCGGGCGAGCCGATTACGCTGTCACTCGAGAAGAGGTGATGGCGCACCTGACATCGATGTGCGCGGCGGTCGACATTCCGATCAACGCCGATTTCGAGTCCGGGTTCGCTTCCGAGCCGGAAGGTGTCGCGCGCAATGTCGGTCTCGCGCTCCAAACAGGGATCGCGGGTCTGTCGATCGAGGATCGCCAGGTGGACGGAAAGGCGGGCCTCTACGACTCTAAGTTGGCTATTGAACGCGTGGCCGCCGCACGCGCGAGCATCGATGCATCAGGCGAAGACGACGTGATTCTCGTGGCACGGACAGAGAGGCTGTTGAGTTCGCCCGACGCTACTACCCAGGCGATCGATAGTCTCGTGACCTTCGCCGAGGCTGGTGCGGTACTGTTGATACGCTCCGGGCGTTCAGAAGAAGGAGGACATTGCCGCGATGGTTCGCGCGGTGGCTCCCCAACCTCTGAACGTCCTGGTGATGAACCCGGCAATGACAGTCGCGGAACTGGCTGCGCTGGGCGTGCGGCGTGTCAGTGTGGGCGGGTCGCTGGCGCTCGTCGCTTGGGGCGCGACGCTCGCGGCTGCCGAACGGATGAAGGCTGGGTCCTTTGAGGGCTTGGCGGCCGCGATGCCGGGGGCGCGGTTGAACGATGTATTCCGCGGGTTTGATTGAGGGGCTGCAGGCCTTTGAAAGTCGTCGCCGTCGCGTTGCGCGCCTTCCAACGCAATGCGACCTCGGTCACCAAGTGAATGAACTGCCGGGGAACTCACATAGCGTAGCGACGCGGACAAGTGGATCGGCGAAGACCGATGAGGAAGAGACCATCATCAACTTCCCGCGCAGATCCACTTATCCAGACGAGAAATTTGTCCTGAGAAGCGGAGCACCCCTCTTCTCCTATCATCTCATTGACGGGCTTGTTGACGCGCACGCAATGCAGCTAATGAGCGTGCATGATCGGAATCACTTACCGGTTTTTCTTCCCGTCTGTGGCCGCGGCAAGTTGCGCCTCCAGATCCGCGATCCGTTGCCGCAGTGGCTCGATCGCCGTCTCGACCTGCTCCTGCGTGAAGCGGGGTGTGATGTGTTGCGGACAATTCCAATCGAAGGCCGCTACGTGAATCAACATGCCCCGCTCGACCTTGGCCTTATAACCTGGCACCGCCATTGATTTGAGTACCGCGGTGCGCTCGATCCCGACGAGCTCCACATGTCCTAACAGCTTCAGGCGCGTACGGTGGGGGTAATCCATAAAGAAGAGCGCGACGCGATCGTTCTTCATGAGATTGCCGACCGAAACGTACTGGCGGTTACCGCGAAAGTCGGCGAACCCGAGCGTCTTCGAGTCCAATATTTTGACAAAGCCGGCCGGGCCACCCCGGTGTTGGACGTAGGGCCAGTCGGTCTCGCTCACGGAGGCCATGTAGAAACTGTCCCGTTCCGCGATGAAATCGGATTCGTCCGGGCCCAGCTCGTTGTTATGGTGCTCGCCGGCTTCCAGCGAGGCATACGCTTTGCGACTCCCGAGCTTCTCCTGCAATCCCTTCACAGTCGGAGTAAACACAATCTCACCGAACTCGTTTCCCATAATCCGACTCCTTCCTCACTTCCATCACAGGTTCATCACAAGTAGACATTCCGCGCCGGTGCCGTCACTTTGACTGTCGTGCCCGTGCCTTCGCGGCTGTCCACCGAAAGGTCCGCATTGAGCAGTGCCGCACGCTCCTGCATACCCACCAGGCCGAAGTGATTCCCCTCGACCGTCTCCAGGTCGGCTCGAAAACCCCGGCCGTTGTCGCTGATAGTCAGTCGGAGCCAACGGCGGTGATACTGCACGGTCGCGTTGATCGAGGTCCCACCCGAATGCTGTAAAGCGTTGTTGATGGCTTCGATTCCGATGCCGGTCAATTGCTCCTGGGCTTCCGGAGTCAGGTATCGCGGTTGCCCTTCGACCCGAACCTCAACCTGCGGCTGAGAACCGCCTCCATGGGTCCGGGCCGCCGCGGCGAGCGCTTCGGCGAGCTCCCCGGGTCGCGGACTGGCCTGCCGTACCTGAATGATCCGCTCCCGCGCCTCGATGATGATATTCACGGTCTGCGAGGCAACCGCCTCTATTTCCTTCTGTTGCCCGGGCGGTATCTTCGGGTCGACCGCCCAAGTCTGCAAACGAAACATCAGCGCCTGGATTCCCTGCAACAGGGTGTCATGAAGGTCGCGCGCAATGCGCTCCCGCTCAGCGCTTCTAGCTTCCATACGCCCTCTCAAGGTCTCTTGGACCTGGTGGATGCGCGCCAGGTATCCTAGCCACACCGCCGCAAGGAGGACCGCCACGCTCAAGAGTTTGAAGGCGAGGGTCTGGTAGAACGCGGCCTGCACCGTGAAGCGCAGCTCGGCGGGATTCTCGCTCCATGCACTGCCTTCGTTGAGCGCTTTCACATGGAACGTGTAGCTGTTGGGCGGCAAGTTGGTATAGAAAGCCTGCCGCCGGACGCCGGCGTCGTTCCAGTCCCGATCGAAACCCTCCAGCTTATATTGATACCGCACTTTCCGGGGTGACACGAAGCTCGGCGCGGTGTAGTCGATCTGAAAGTCATGTCTCAGGGGCGGCGTCGTTGCATCCCCGAGAATGGAGTAACCACGGCGATCGGCCGCGAATGCGTCGATGTATACCGGCGGTGCCGCCGACACAAGGCTCGCAAGGCGGGGGTCGATCATCTGCAGGACATTGTTGTTGGCGAACCAGAGCCTGCCATCGTGAGTCCGGGCGGCAGCGGTGAAGGGCGCCAGCGCCCCTTGCGCGCCATCGGCGGCATCCCAGGTTCTGACCTCGAGTCGCGCCGACGGATCGCGCCACCACTTGCGCAACTCGGTCGCCTCGATCCGGACCAGACCGCATTGCATATAGAGCCATAGGTTTTCGCTCGCATCGAGAATGGTCGCGAAGAGTTGGGTGCAGGGTAAGCCGTTGCGGGTCGACATCACCGCAGTACCGCCCGCCTTCCAGGCGAGTAGCCCGAATCCCGTCGATGCCATCACCGACCCGTCGGGCTCCGTGACCAACTGTTTAATTCGCGACGGCGGCCCTTCGTGGGTGGAATGGAGGACTTCCAGTTTCTCATCCCGGTAACGGGCCAGCTCGCCACTCAGCAGACCCAGCCAAATCCCGCGGTCAGGATCGCTCGTCACCTTGCTGGACGCCGGCACACCTTTGACCTCGGAAGCGCTATGAAGAGCAGGATCGATCCGCAACACCCTCCGTCGGGGCGGTCCGAGAGCGACGGCCCAGAGTTGCCCCTGGCGGTCCTGCGTCATCGACACGATCATACCGACGCGGCTTCCATCGTCCATGTGAACGGGCTCGAAATGACCGTCCCGCAACGTATTGAGGGAGTCTCCGATTCCAACCCACATGCGCCCGGCGCCATCTTCAAACAGGGAGGTGATCTGTTTCTCGGCGAGCGTCGCCGCGGCCGGCGCGAAAGTCGGAGCGCCATCGCGCAACACGTACAGTGTCTGCCACCCCCCGACCCACAAAGACCCATCGCGGGTGGTCAGAACCGAGTCGACCTCGGTCGAATAGAAATCCGGGCGTCGTGCGATGCTGACAACCGGCCGGTCGCGAAAGTGATCGATGCCCTTCTCGGTGACTGCCCAGACGGTCCCTTCGCCATCTTGAAACAGCCGACTTACAGTGACTCCGGACAGACCGTCCGCGGTGCTGAAGTGTTCGGCGCGATTGCGATACACCCGGTAGATGCCATTGTCGGAGGTTCCTACCCAGAGCGCTTTGTCCCGATCGACCAATAAGCTCAGCACATCCAACTTCGAGCCGTCGAAACCGGGCACGGTGACCGGCGTCAGCGCTCCATTCTGGAGGCGCTCCAGACCCAGACCCGGGCCGTTTCTAGCGACGCCAACGAGGATCGCACCGTCTGAGTCCGCCGCAAGCGCGACAATTCCCTCCGCATTCGCGTTAGCCTCCAAGCCGCGCAGCGGATAGGTCTGGAGCTGGCCTTGTGTCCATTCGAGCAAGGAGGTGCTGTTGCCGATCCAGACGTGGCCGCTGTCGTCCGCGAGCACCGAGAACGTGGTCTGCGGCTGAATACCCGCTTCGGGACCGTAGCAGACCGGTTTGTTGTTATCGACCCGGCAAAGCGGCTGTTGTGCCCGGCTGCCTGAATGCCACAGCCACAGCCCGTTCTGCCGATCCGCGGAGATATGGATGACATCCGCTTCATTCGCTTCGAGAAGATTGGTGACACGGCCGTGCTCCAAGTGGCTCAAGCCCCGTTCGGTACCGACCCATAAGCTGCCGTCCCGAGCCCCCAGTAGAGAAAAGACCTGGCGGCTGGGCAGCGCCTCGCTACCCTCCGCGGGCCACGGAAGAAATCGCACCCCGTCGAATCGGAGCAGGCCGTTGCCGGTGCCAACCCAGATGAATCCGTCTTTTCCCTGCGCGATCGCGAATGGGCGAGCCGGTAGGGTGCCGTCATTGAGCGTCCACGCCTCGTGGGAGTATTCACCGAGATTCCAATCAGGATTCAGGGCGTCCGCCGCGCCCGGAAGCGCGATGATGAACAGGACCGCCGCAGGCCGGGTGAGCCCCGACAGCAAGAATCGGATCGTGCGCGCGGCCCACCTGAAGTACGGTGACATCGATGGCGATCTGGGGAGTTACGATGTCACACATTACACCACGGGCGACCCCTCCTGGCCTCTCATGGTCCGGCGCTACGCGCGCGGCATCGATTCTCCTGGATGCCGCGCGGCGCCAAGCATTGCTAATGTCAGTGAACGTTCTTACCGAGAAAGGCGAGAATGTAGTTGGCAATCGCCGTCGATTGGTCCTCGAGCGCGAAGTGACCCGTGTCGAGCAGGTGGAGCTCGACGCTGACCGCGTCCTTCTTGAAGGCTGCCGCGCCGGCGGGCAGGAAAATAGGATCGTTCTTACCCCATACCGCCAGGACCGGCACCTTGCTGTCGTGTAGTACTTTGTGCCACTGCGGATACTGCTTGACGTTGTTTTGATAGTCGTACATGAGCGCGAGTTGGATCTCGCGGTTGCCCGGTCGATCGAGCGTCATCTGGTCGAACGTGTAGCTGTCGGGACTGACGAGCTCAGGGTGCGGAAACCCCTTCGAGTACTGGAACTTGGTGGTCTCGAGGGTGAACAGTGCGAGTACCTTCTTCTCCGTCGTCGGATTCTTGTCCTTCCAATACGGAATGATCGAATCGGACCAGAACGTGCTCAAGCCTTCATCGTAGGCGTTACCGCTTTGCGAGATGATCGTCTGGATGCGCTCGGGGTGCTTCAGGAGCAGCTTGAAGCCCACCGGAGCACCGTAGTCCTGGATGTAGATGCTGTATTTGCCGACGCCGATGCTGTCGAGGAAATGGTCGATCAACGTCGCTTCGGCATCGAAGGTGTAACTGAACTTGTCGAGCGAGGGCTGCTCGGTATAGCCGTAACCCGGCATGTCAGCGGCGATGAGGTGGTACTTACCGGCCAACTTGGGAATCAGGTCGCGGAACATATGCGAGGAGGATGGAAAGCCATGGAGTAACACCAGGGTGGGCCGCTGGGGCGAGCCGGCCTCGCGATAGAAGACCGAGATACCATCGACAGTCTGCGTTTTATAGCGGACCTGCGAAGCCGGCGGTTCGCCGTCCTGGGCCATCACCGAGTTCCCAAGGAACGCCAGTCCCAGGACCGTCGCCAACCTAACCATATGTCTCATCTGTTTCATCTCCCATGAGCGTGCAATGCTCGAGCCTCGATGATCAGGTGAAACTTCACGTAATAAAACACCCGTTGGAGTCTTGTCGAATCGGCGGTGACCGGCTTGCATGGCCCACGCGCCGCGGTGTAATTATAAATTCCCCCTGACCGTTGTGATGGAGTTGTCCGATGAAACGAGAAATCATTCGGGTTGAGCCGCTATCAACCTACCTGGAGCAGTGGAAGGCCCCGACTTCGGCGGTGACCCGCCATGGCGACACGCTTTATGTCTCCGGCTTCCCCCCGTTCGATCCTGCCACCGGTGAGGTCGTCAACGCGCCGCTCGAGCGTCAGACCGAGCTGGTCATGGAACAGATGAAGCTGTGCCTGGAAACGGCGGGCTCTTCACTCGATAACGTTTTGAAGTGCACCGTCTATTGCACCTCGGTCGATCAATTCGCGGCGGTGAATGCCATCTACGCCCGTTATTTCCCCAAGAATCCTCCCGCCCGGATGTTTGTGTGCGTGGTCGCGTGGCCGGGTCATTTTGACATCGAGATCGATTGCGTCGCGGCTATTGATCGATAAACCCGCGATTCACCGCAATGCTGACCGCGTGGGTTCGATCGTCGGCCTGAAGCTTGGCGAGGATGTTCTTGATCCGGGTCTTGACGGTCTGCTCCGAGATATTCAGCTCCTCGCCGATGATGCGGTTCTTCTTTCCCGCCGCTATGAGACGCAACACGCTCACTTCCCTGGCGCTCAACAGCTCGGTGCCGCGGTGTGTAGCCACGTCCTGTGCAATGTCGGAGGCGAGATATCTGCGTCCCCGCGCGACGTCGTAAAGGGCCCGAATGATGTCATCCCGCCGCGCCGTCTTGAGCAGATAGGAACTCGCGCCCAAGTTCAGCGCGCGCGACACCCGTGCGTCGCCCGCGAATGAGGTCAACACGACGCACCGGGCATTTGGATATTCGCCGCACAGGGTTCCAATGACCCGCAGGCCGTCAATCTTGGGCATCTGCAGGTCAATCAACGCCACATCAGGCCGATGCTCGCGGAATTTCGCCAGACATTCGGCGCCATCGGCCGCTTCGGCCACGACCTCGATACCGTTCTCCGGCTGCAGCATAAAACGCAGCCCGTCCCGCATGAGCGGGTGGTCGTCCGCGATCAACACTCGAATCGGTTGCCCGGATAGGCTCACAGCGTCCTCCTTTTACCGAGGCAAAACTTTGCATCATCTATACCCCGCCGCGACACGGCATCTTCACTCCAAAGAGTGAATTTACGCCTTCTTTCGCAGAACAGCCCCGTCTGAGCTGGCTGAAAGGAAGACCCGATCGAGTGTTTTCGGCAGATTTTCTTCATGCGATCTTCAAAACCGGCTCCCTTTGCAGAGGCGACCCCTATGTTCTCGGTGATTTTCGAAGTTCGCCCGCGACCCGAGCAATGGGACGCCTACCTCGGCAACGCCAAGATGCTGCGTCCCGACCTCGAGAAGATCGACGGTTTTGTCGACAACATCCGCTACCGCAGTCTCACCCGTGAAGGTTGGATTCTGTCACTGTCGAACTGGCGTGACGAGAAGGCCCTCGTGCGCTGGCGGACGCTGGCGAAACATCACGAGGTCCAGGAGCGGGGACGCTTCGAAATCCTCGCGGACTATCATCTGCGCGTCGGTCAACTCACCGCGGATACGCGGTTGCCGCTGGGCTGCGCACTCGTCGAACAACGCCTCGACGAAACTCAGACCGGAACCACCGACACGGTCACGATGATCGACGCCAAACACGACGCACAACTCACCCGGACCGACCTGCCGCAGTGGTTGGGCCTGGATCCCAACGCGAACGGACTGGGCGGCTGGGACCTCTACGATGCCGTCCTGACCCCCGGAGATCTCATTCTCCTCATGTCGTGGCATGGCCATCGCGCCGCCGAGGAGTTCGAAAAAAGAGCGCAAGTGCCGCGGAGCGCACGGGTACGCCGCGTGCGCGTCGTGCGCGACTACGGGATGTTCGATCGACGCGAGGCGCCGCAGTATTACCGCGATGTCCAGCCCCGATAACTCGCTAGCAATAGGGGCGACCGCCGCCACCGCCGCCGCCGCCACCGCCGCCGCCGCCGCCGCGGCGAGCTCGAAAGCGAAGTCGAGGATTCTGCTCGTCGCATCCCTGGTCTCCTCGCTCATCATGCTGGACTCCAATGTCCTCGCGGTGTCCTTGCCCTCGATCGCGCGCTCGCTCGGAGCGAGTTTCACCGACATCGAGTGGGTTGTCAGTTCTTACATCCTGACGTATGCCTCCCTGTTGTTGGCCGCTGGGAGCTATGCGGATCTGCATGGCCGTCGCAAGACGATGGTGGCGGGACTGGTCGTCTTCGCCCTCGCCTCCCTGGCATGCGGATTGGCCGGGAACGTCTTGTTGTTAAACGTTTCGCGAGCCGGACAGGGGGTGGGTGGCGCCCTGTTGCTCACGTCATCCCTTGCGATCATCGGCCACGAATTCTCGGGAGCGGAGCGGGCGCGGGCCTTCGCCTTCTGGGGTGCAAGCCTCGGCGTCGCACTCGCGGTGGGCCCGATACTCGGAGGAGCGATCGCGCACTTCGTGGGATGGCGTTGGATCTTCCTGATCAACCTCCCGCTGTGCGTGATCCTGACACTGGCAGCATTCCGGACCACACCCGAGTCGCTCGATCCGCGGGCGCAAAAGCTGGATTTCCGCGGCATCGCCACCTTCAGCGGCGGCCTCGGCCTGCTCATCTGGGCGCTCATCGATGGCAACGAGTTGGGTTGGGGAGACGGTCGGATCCTGCTGCGGCTCGGGGGTGCCGGTTTGCTATTCGCGCTATTCGTGCGGGAGGAGTCTCACCAGGGACGCCCCATGGTCGACCTGGAGTTGTTCCGGCGCCCCACTTTCGTAGGCGCGGTCGCCTCCATGATCGGTTACGGTGCCAGTGCGCAGGTCATGATCTTCTTTTTGCCACTGTACCTGCAAAACGCCTACGGTTTCCAACCGCTGGTCGCCGGCGTGGCGATGATCCCGTTCGCCTTCCCGATGGTGCTGGCACCACGAGTGTTCGCAGGCCTCGGAGCCCGATTTTCGGGCCGCACGATTCTCACAGCGGGATTGATCGTTACCCTGCTCGGCAATCTTGCGTTCTGGGCGGCCGCACGCATCCACCTGTCCTACGCGATGTTCCTCCTTCCAATGTTGGTAGCGGGTTGCGGGGCCGGGCTTCTCAACGGTGAAACGGTCAAGGTACTGGGCGGTGCCGTTCCTCCCGAGCGAGCCGGAATGGCCGGAGGTCTGGCCGGCACGACTCGCTTCGTGGGGATCCTCGTCAGTATCGCCGGGCTCGGAGCAGTGCTATCCAGTACGAGTGACCACGCGTTTGTCAGTGCCGCCGTGGCCATAGGGATATCCCCAGAGGCCGCTCGGGTCGCAGCCCGCCAGGTGGCCTCCGGTAACCTGGCGGAAATCCTGGCTGCTTTTCCAGGCAGCCTGCGCCCGAAGCTCCAGGCCATCGCGCAGATCTCATTCGCACAGGGCTTCGCGGCGGCGGCGCTGGTCGCCGCGGGAGTTGCCGCAATGGCCGGCGCTGTGACGTTCATGCTGGTGCGCCGGGCGGATACCCTGCCGGTGGGAGCTCCCCGCGCCGCGCCGCCCTGCTTCGCGATCGACTGCCGGCAGCCCCTTTGAGCTGCCGACGGCCAGGGTGATTCATGAGCCGATCGAGCCGTCCGAAACGAGCAGGGACCTTTGAAATCGAAGCCGCCTTATCCGCGGCAGATCCGCAGCTGGGCCGGATCATCCGCGTCGTGGTGGACCGAAGCGGCCAACAGCGTCCCCAGCACTCGAAGGCGACTCCGTTCGAGGCCCTCGTCCGCGCGGTCGTCTATCAACGCATGGCGACAGGCGCCGCAGCGACGATTTACAAGAACCTCAAGGCCACCGGCTCGGGAGTCCTCACGCCGGCGAAGGTGCAATCACTGTCCGCTGCGAAGCTCCGTTCCGTCGGGTTATCGGCAAGTAAGGCAACCTACGTGCGCAACCTCGCGGAATGGTTCGGCACCCATAGCACCCAGGCGCGCAAGTTGGTCACGCTCCCGGATGAGGCGGTGATAGAGACATTGACCGGTATCCCGGGAGTGGGCTTGTGGACCATCAACGTCTTTCTCATCTTCAGCCTGCAGCGCCCCGATGTCATGCCCGCAACGGACCTGGGCCTGCGGCGCGGCATCCAACTCATGTGTGGGCTGAAGGAGCCGGCGACACCCGAATTCACGCAGCAGCGCGCGCAACGTTGGCAACCCTATCGAAGCATCGCCTGCGTGTATCTATGGAATGCCATCCATCTGAAACTAAAACCACAAGACCTGGGCCAGGAGTTTACTGCATGATTACCGTTCACCATCTCAACGAATCCCGCTCACAACGCATCCTCTGGCTTCTCGAGGAGCTGGCAGTCACCTACGAGATAACATGGTACTGGCGTGACCCTCAGACCCGGCTGGCGCCCCCGGAGCTGAAAAACATTCATCCGTTGGGGAAATCGCCGGTCATTACCGACGAGGGCAGAGTCATCGCCGAGTCGGGCGCGATAGTCGATTACCTCATCCGGCACTATGGCGACGGTGAGCTCCAGCCGTCCCTCGCGAAACCCGAGTACGACGACTACGTGCAATGGATGCACTACGCTGAAGGCTCGGCGATGTTACCCCTGTTGCTGAAACTCAACGTGGCGCGCCTGGGCGAGGCCGGGCAGCCGATCATGCCACGGATCGAGGCGGAGATCGTCAATCACCTGGGCTACATCGACACGACCCTCCGGGATCGCGATTATCTGCTCGGGACGCAGTTGACGGGCGCGGACGTGCAGTTGAGTTTCGTGGGCGAGCTGGCGGCAGCGCGCTTTGACTGTAGCGCCTATCCGAACATGATCGCATGGGTGAAGCGCTTCCAGGCGCGCCCAGCCTACCAGGTAGCCCTCGAGCGTGGCGGTCCATACGCGCTCGCTTTGTAGGAGCGCTCGACCCGCCCAATAATAAAGCGCGGAAGTCTCAGTCAGGGAGCGGTGCAGTGCCCGGCAAAATCAGGGTCATGATCGTGGCAGACCATCCGATCATGCTGGACGGTCTGCGGATGGCGTTTGCCGCGCAAAAGGACATGGAAATCGTGTGCGAGGCCACTGATACGACGCAGTCCCTGCGCGACTTCGAGCTCTGTCGCCCGGACGTGACGATTGTTGACCTGCAGCGGCCCGCCGGCGAAGGTTGGCGTACTGTGAGAACGCTGCGGGAGAGATTCCCCGACTGCGCCGTGGTCGTGCTCACGACCTATCCCGGCGAGACGGCGGCCGCGAGCAACAGCACCGCCGTTACCCTCGAGGTTCCCAAGACAGCATCTGGCATCGAGATCATCGCGGCCGCCCGCAGGGCTGGGAACATCTATGCTGGCACGGGGCCCGGGTAAGCTGTCAATCGACGCCCTGCTGTTTCGAGACTAGGCGCCGGGACTGGTCGCGAGGCGGGGCGCACACTCGATCAGGACCACGGTGAGCGCCGCGAGCAGGCACACGACGGCGCCCATCACCATCACGGTGGAAAAGGCCGCGAAGAGATGTTCGCCCCGCCGGATGAGCACCGTACCCAACAGCGCCGTCGCAATCACGGCGCCCAGTCGGGTGGCCGTACTGTTGATACCTGAGGCGGTGGCCGTGTGCGGTCCATCGACGGACGTCAGAACCAACGTCGTCAGCGGCGCAACAGCGCTGCTCATGCCCATGGATAAAAGCAGGACCGCAGGAAACACAGCACTCCAGTAATCCGACTGGGTCCCGATCCGCGTAGCCAGCAGGAACCCACACGCGCTAAGCAGCGCGCCCGCACCCAACGGAACGCGCGGCCCCACCCGGACAACGACGCGGGCCATCAACGGTGACACGACGGTGAACACGATCTGCAAAGGCACGAATATCGCACCCGCCGCGGCGCCCGAATAACCCGCGGCCTTCAGCAGCACGAACGGAATCAGAATGAGGAATGCGTTGAGTGCCCCATACAACAACAAGCTGAACAAGGTGATGCCGGTCAGGGTTCGCGAGCTGAACAAAGACAGCGGCACCATGGCGCGTTCGCCCAACTGCCGCTGGACCCACACGAACACGCCCAGGACAACCACGGCCAGCGCGCCGGTCGCGAGGGCCTCAATCTGTCGCTCGGGCGAGACGGTCATTGTCGTCAATGACCATGTCAATGCGCCGAGCGCCACCGCCACGAGCACCCCGCCAACCAGATCCAACGGTCGGCTCGTATCTTCCCGGTCCACCGGGACATACCGGTACGACAATACAACAGACAGTGCGGCCACCGGTACGGTCAGCAGGAACACGGCGCGCCAATGACCCATATCGATCAAAAAGCCGCCGAGTACCGGACCGATCGCGCTGGCGATTGCTGCTGTCGCGGACCATAAACCCACCGCGCGCGCCTCATGCTCCCCGGAAAACATCTGCCCCAGGATCGCGAGGCTATTCGGCACCAGCAACGCGGCGCCCAGACCTTGCAGCAAGCGCATTGCAATCAGCACGGCAATGGTGGGCGCGAGGCTCGCCGCTGCGGATGCCAGGCCAAATATCATCGACCCGAGGATCAACGCCCGCCGGCGCCCGAAGCGATCACCCCATGCCCCTCCGAGGAGCGACAACGCCGTCAGGGGCAACAAGTAGGCATTGATGACCCATTGCGACTGACTCCCCTGGAGCGCCAAGGCTCTGTCAATGGCCGGCAATCCGATCGCAACCACTGCCCCATCAATGTAGACGAGACTGCCCGCGGCCATGGCAGCGGCGAGTGCCAACGTTGGATGCTTTGGAGTCGCCGAGAACGTCGTGGCACGGGCGAGCGCAGCGTCACAGGAGATTTGGGCGGAATTCACCATGTCGACTGAATGATCGACCCCCGGGCGGCTCGATTAAACACTCGACTGGGTCTTGTATCGCGACCCGGCAACACCGCCCGCGCGAATCACTCTTTGGAGTCTTCCCCTCTTCGCCCCCTCCGGCTGACAGTCCACCGCGCTCGGGTTCGGACACCCTTCGTTGGGGACCGGGCTTTATTTCACGAGGGAGTTGGATATGAGAACGAAAATCGCGGTGACCCTGACACTGGCAGTCGCCCTGACGGTGGGGGCGCTCTACCTGAATCCCACGGCGCAGGCTGCGGGCCCGATGGCCCGTAAAGTCGTCGATAGCCAAGGCAACCTGCGGGTTCCGGAGAACTATCGCCACGAATACGAATTCCTCGGCAGTTGGGCCGTCGCCGCGGACGCGGGCGTGGCGGGCTCGAAAGACATCCACCAGGTTTACGCCTCGCCCGGCGCCATCGCCGCGTTCCGTCAGGCAGGGCGTTTTCCCGATGGCACGATACTCGTGAAAGAGGTGTATGACACGGCCACCGGCTCGATGACGACCGGGACTGTCAGCCACGTACAGACTCTCAAAGGTTGGTTTGTGATGGTCAAGGATGGCCACGACACGCACGCGGGCAATCCGCTGTGGGGGAATGGCTGGGGATGGTCGTGGTTCGACGCGGACAAGCCCACCAAGACCACCTCAACAGACTTCAAGAAGGATTGCCTCGGCTGTCACGTACCTGCGAAAGACACAGACTGGATCTATACGCAGGGATACCCTGTGCTGAAGCAATAACCCGCGACGGCTTACGTCATGCGATACACGCGCCCGGTCTGCACGCCCTCTATGCTTCGAACATAGCCGAGCGCGACGCGACGGCCGGGGACCGGCTCGATTCCGGGAAAAAACGGACCGAAGCTCGCCATCGATTCCTCCAGCACGGAAGGACTCACAACGTTGATACGGATTCCGCGAGCCAGTTCCACGGCCGCCCCGCGCACAAAGCCCTCGAGTGCCGCGTTGACGGTCGACGCGTTGGCACCGAAGCGGATGGGCTCGTCGGAGACCGTACCGGCGGTCAAGGTGATGGACCCGCCGTCGTTCAGGAAGTGTTGGCCGATGAGCGCGAGTCCCACCTGGCCCAGGAGTTTACTGTTCAGGCCGATCCGGAATTGCTCGGGGGTCATTTCGGCGAGAGGCCCGAAGTGCAGGTCCCCGGTGACGGAGACGATCGCATCGACCTTACCAACCTTGTCAAACAGAGCGCTGATACTCGCACTGTCGGTGATGTCGACCTGGTAGTCGCCGCGAGTGCGCCCGACGGGAATGACCTCGTGCCGGCCCGCTATTTGTTGTACTAAGGCCCGTCCCACGGTGCCGGTAGCGCCCACGATCAGAATTCGCTTGCTCACAACTGACTCCTCCATCTATCGCCTCCGGGGCATCGTTGATTGTTCCCGGCGTCCTCCCGAGACTCATCACTCGATCGGGTGAAATCCGCCTGCGGCGCCGCTTATAGAATCAACCGCCGGGGCGCAGGTCCCCAGATTCACTCCGACGAGTGTTCCAACTCCCCGTCCACATGCGTATACCGTTGAGCCTAAGGGTCCTCATCCAATTCACCGTGAACATAGACGGTCCACCCAAGATCAAAGTCATGATTGCCAACGATCACCCGATAATGCGCGTCGGGCTGCGGATGGCTGTACGACGCGAACGGGACATGGAGGTCGTGGGCGAGACGCGGGGCGCCAGTGAGACCCTCGAGCAGTTCCAGCGACTGCTTCCCGATGTCATCCTTCTGGATGTCGATTCGACCGACCGGAGTGGCCCCGATACCGTCGAGGCAATCCGTCAGGCCTGCCCAAATCTTCCCCTGATCGTGCTCAGTTCCTATCCGATCGACGCGACTGCACTGTTCGGTGAGACCAGTCCCGGGTTGGTTATGTTTATATTGAAGTCCTCTTCCGGCGAGGAAATCATCGCGGCCTTGCGCACGGTGGTCGTGAATTGCCGCGAGCGGGAAAGCGCTCCCGGGGCGTAGCGCGGACTGGGAATGGCTGGACCTTTTCAGTCCCCGATAGCATGATTCGCCTTCGAGAGTTCAGCGGCCATCGAGGTGACAGTCATGAGCGAGCGAGGCACGGCGCTGCGGGTCCTGATTGCGGACGACCACCCGGCCATGCGTGACGGACTCGCTCGAGCCATCGCTCAAGAGTCCAACATGACGGTCGTGGGCATGGTCGCTGATGGCATCGAGGCCGTTACCCAGTTCACCGCTCTACGTCCCGATGTCGTCCTCATGGACCTGCAGATGCCCCGCAGGAATGGTCTGCAGGCGATCGCCGAGATCCGCGCCATTGCCGCGGACGCTTGCCTCATCGTCCTGACGAGCTACGCCGGCGATGCGAGGGTCAGCCGTGCACTCGAACTCGGAGCGGCATCCTACATTCTGAAAACTTCCCGGACCGAGACCATCGTTGCGACCATACGCAGCGCGTGTAATGGCCGCACCGTCCTGGGATCCGACGTCTCGCAAGATCTGGAACAGCATCGCGGCATGGAGCCGCTGAGTCCGCGCGAAGTGAGTGTGCTGCGACTCGTTGCGGCCGGCAAACACAATCGCAGCATCGGCGAAGAGCTGAATATCTCGGAGCAAACGGTCAAAAGTCGTATCAAGAACATTCTTGCCAAACTCAACGCCCACGACCGATCCCACGCTGTCGCCCTGGCTATGAAGCGCGGCTTCCTGGATCCCTGAAACGGGACCGCCTCGATCGCTGCCACCAACGAACGATGAGATCAGACCAACCGGTCCGCCCCACGCCCGCAAACACGATGGCGGCGGGCACGTGAACCGAGACCTTGGCGCCGGTCGTTCCGTTCGGCCCCAAGGCAAATGTTGCGCCCAACTGCTGCGCCCGCTCTTGCATCCCGAGAATGCCATAGTGGCCGGCCGGCGGATCAGCTCGCACCAAGGCGGGTGCGAATCCGCAGCCGTCGTCGGCGACGGTTAACACGATCGAGTCCGGATCGTATTCGACTGTCACTCGAACGCATCGACATTTCGCGTGTTGGATGGCGTTGCGCACCGCCTCGCGGGCAATGTCGACGAGCTGTTGATACGCATCGTGCGTGATCGGATGCGGCACTCCGCGGGTGACGATCTCAACAGACGGGCTTTCGTTGGCCAGCCGGGCGCTCGCCATACGCTGTAATGTGGCGATGAGATCCGAATCTTTATTGTCGCCGTTGCGTAGCAAGACGATCCGATCTCTTGCCTCGACCACGATCTCGCGCGCCTGCTCGGACACTTCGCGAATCTCGGCGCGCAGCTCCCCTGGCAAAGCACGGTCGTTTGCCCAGATGTTGGTGCGTAAGACGAGGGCCTGTACCCCTTGCAACAGCGTGTCGTGCAAGTCGCGGGCGATGCGCTCCCGCTCGTAGGTCCGGGCTACGACATGTTGGCGAATGCGCGCCTTGATCTGCTCGGTGCGCACGATGACGGCGAGCACCAACAACGAGGTCGCCAGGAGCGCAACCACCGAGCGAAACCAGACAGTCTGGTAAAAGGCGGCCGCTACCCGGAACGTGAGCACGGCCTTATCGCTCCAGTGCCCCGCACCGTTTTCGGCCAGCAACTCAAACCGGTGCTCCCCGGGGGGAAGATTCGTGTAGTAGGCCTGTCTGCGCGCGCCAGCGTCCTGCCATGCGCTATCGACACCGGCCAACCGGTAACGAAAGTTGACTCGCTCGGGATCGCGCAAAACGGGCGCGGTGTAGTCGATTCGCAGGTTGCGCGGCAGCTCGGCATCCACCCGCTGCGCTCGTGGCACGTGGGTTACGTCATCGCCGGCGACGGCCTCGATCGACACGAGGGTCGAGGCGCTGTCTTTAATTCTCTGGTGTGGATCGATCCACCACACCCCATTCTGGCGGCTGAACCAGAGGCGCCCATCCGCGCCTTTGAGGGCGGTGGGGAATGGTCGTATGACCACCGCAGCGCTGCCTAACCCATCGCGCCAATCGAACAGCTCGAAAGGAACCGCGTGAGGCGCGGGTGACAAGGCGATGTTGACACTGTCTTTCGAGAGACGGTAAATCCCGCGCGCGCCGTTGATCCAGAGCTCGCCGTCGTCGGTCTCGATAATCGCGCCCCCGAAGGCGAACCGTTCCCCGCCCTGGCCCTTGACCGCCACGAAGTGTTCTCCCATGAGGGTGGCGAGACCCTGGTCGCCAGCGACCCAGACATGGCGGCCGTGGACTGTGATGCCCAGGACATTGCCGACGTGCAACCCGTTCGCCTCACCATACAAGATCACCCGCGCCCCCTCGCGCACGACGATGCGATTGTCAGGATAGGTGATCCACAGCCGGCCGCCCTCGTCGGCGAGGAGCCGCGTCGCAGGGCCCTCCGGCATCCCGGTGTGCGGCCCTTGCGTCTGCCACTCACCGTGCTCGCGTCGATAGAGCCCTTGACTGGCGATCGATACCCAGATGTCTCCGTGAGGTTCTACGGCGATGGCCTGATACAACGAGATCGTCATGGCGTTGAGTGCGGCGGTCGCCGCGGGTGGGGGTGCAACTTTGAGAGCCTCGCCGCGGAAATGGCGCACGATGCCGTCCATACCCGCACTCCACCATGCGCCATCGCGAGTCGTAGTCGCCGCGGTGACTCCAAAGCCTGCCGTGGCGTCCGCCCGAATCGAGTCGCCCACGCGCAGGCTCGAGCCGGTGAAGTTGCCGACGAGCAGCTCGCCCTCCTGCTCACCAATCAGGAGCGGCAGGTAGAGGTTGTCAGGAATGTTCAACCGGTGCAGCAACGCTTCGCTGAACCGGTCTAAACCTCCCATGGTGCCGACCCAGACATTCCCTTCACGATCCTGGAGCACCGACTCGACTTCACCGGACAGCCCCTCCTCGAAAGTAAACAACTCCTCGGATGCCTGTGGATTCGGTGCGTGGGACCAACGCACCCGGGCGAGTGCGCCCGGGGCGGAATGCCACCAGGCGCCGCTGGTGTCCACCATCGATTGCTCCGGTTCATACTCCAGATCGCGTGTCCCCCCGGCCGGCGACCAGGCGGAATCGACCGGCGTTGCGAAGCGGCGCGCCAAGGCCTGGGATCGGGCGATAGGCAGAAACTGCCCTGAGGTATTGTCGCGCGCGAAAGCGGCCGTCGGCGTAAGCACTTCCAGGCGTGCAGCGGAGACTGCGAGTGAGAGCGCTCTTTCTTCGCTGTAACCGGATGACGAGTCGACCTTCAGCCACCGCTTGCCATCGAATCGAGCCAGACCGCCAGTGGTGGCGACCCAGAGTGTCCCGTCGGAGGTCTGTAGGAATTGATGGACAGAGCCGGCGGGAGTGCTGCCCGGCGGGAAATACGTGAGCTCACCTTGATGGACGCGACTCATCCCACCGAACAAATAACCGATCCACAGGTCGCCGTTGAGGTCTGCGTACAGTGACCATATCGAGGCGTCAGGCAGTCGGTCGCCCAGGGTCGAATCGAACCGAACCCCGTCGAACCGATAGAGTCCTGTTTCGGTGCCGATCCAGAGGAAACCATCCGGGGTCTGTGCCAGGGCCCTGATGCCGTTAGGAGCGCCGTCCTTGGCCCGGAACGCGGTATGACGTAACCCGGACAGTCCGAACTGTCTTTCGAGCACAGACATCGGAGCGTCGCCCGGCCGTGACGGTCCACCTGTCGCCGGCAACGAGAATACACTCAGCGCGCAAACCAGAATGTAGCAACGCGTCAACACCTACTGACACTGTAGTGCCTTAGACCGGGTCAAAGAAGCGTCAGAACCGCAAACCAGTCTCTCAGAATCTGAGAGGAGCGCTCACGCGCCGCCACTGACCTCGAGTAACGATTTGCGGATCCGCGGAGTGGCGAATTCGAGAAAGTGGCGGATCTTGAAAGGCAAGCGGCCTTTCTTCGAATGCAACAGATGGACCGGGATGGCGACCGGTTCGTACTCCGCCAGGATGATTTGCAACTTGCCTTCCCGTACCGCCTGCGCGGCCTGGTAGGAGATGACATTCGTAATCCCGACGCCGGCGATGGCGGCTGCAACGGCGGCCTCACCGCTATTGACATACAACCGACACAGGGGACTGATCACCCGCCGCGCGCCTTCACTCGAGGCAAACAACCAGGACACGCCCGAGTGAATCCCGGTGAAGGTAATGCAAACATGCTGCGCGAGCTCCTCGGGGGTTCGCGGCACCCCATGGGTTGCGAAATAGGCCGGGCTACCACAGACAACCCGGCGAACGGAACCCACGCGGATGGCGACCTGACTGTTATCCGCCAGCTCACCGATCCGCACCGCCATGTCGATCTGATCCTCCACCAGACTCAGGTTACGGTCTGTCAAGGTCATGCGAACCTTGATCTCGGTGAAAGCCGCGAGAAACTCGTACACAATCGGCAAGATATGCAGTCGACCGAATACGACAGGAGCCGTGACCGTCAGCTCACCCCGGGGGCCGCTGTATTCACCAGAGGCTCGAGACTCGGCCTCCGTCACTTCCCTCAGGATCCGTCTGCAGGCCTCGACGTAGGCGACGCCCGACTCGGTCATAACGAGTTTTCGCCCTGACCTGACGAGGAGCCGGGTTTTGAGGTGCGCCTCCAGCTCGGCCACCTTACGGCTGATCGTAGGTAAGGACACGCCCAGCTTACGGCCGGCGGCCGAAAAGCTGCCTTCCTCCGCCGCGGCCACCAGCAGAGACATCGCCTCTAAGCGATCCATGGAGCCTCATCGGGGTGAGCGCCGTTCAGACTCCCGCAGCGGCTGTCTCCGCCGCCTCGAGCGCCAGGACCCGATGGACTTGTTGAATACATGCGGATCCTTCTCCGACAGCCGAAGCGACTCTTTTGATGCTACCACTGAATGACATAAACCCCAGCAGTGGCGGGGTTCCGCCAGCCCCCGCCGAGTGCCTTGAACACACTCACCTGGTCGAGGACCACATCCGCATCCGAGCCCGCAACGGCGGCATCCGTCGCGATGAGCTGCTGCTCCGTGGTGAGCAGGTCGATATCGCTGATGGCACCGGCAAGGAATTGCTGATGAGCGATGTCGAATGCCCGTTGCGCCCGCTGCTGCGCCCGCGCGAGCGCCCGGCGATGGTCGAGCTCGGAGCGGTAGGTCGCGAGTGCCTGCTCTGCCTCCTTCAGGGCTTGCAGGACGACGCCGTCGAACTTCGCGAGCGCGACGGCAGCCGCGGCCTTGGCCTGCCGGATGCGGGCTCGCGGGATTTGTTGGTTGGGGAATGTCCAGCTCAGCGCCGGCCCCACGCCCCAGGCGATGCCCTTGTTGTTCGCGAAGTTGTTGAATTCGGTGTTGACCCCGCCAATGAGGCCCTGAAGTTGAATCCGCGGATACAGATCCGCCGTCGCCACGCCGATCCTCGCGGTGGCCGCGGCAAGCCGACGCTCCGCCTCGCGGACGTCAGGCCGACGTCGCAATAAAGTCGTGCCGTCACCAACCGGGATCAGGTCAGCCAAACGCGGGGGTAATACGCAACTCGTCACTTCGGTGGGCGCTTTCGAAGGGGGACGTCCCAACACCGCCGCGAGCTCGAACAGCGCGTCCTGGCGCCGCCCCTCCAATGGCGGAATACTGGCGCCGACCTGCTCGACGAGCTCCTGTGCGCGGACAACGTCGAACTCCGACCCCGCTCCCGCCTCATTGCGATTGACTGTGATGTTAGCTTCGCGAGTCACCACGTCGAGGGAGTGGTGCGCAACAGTCAGCTCTTCGCCCAGGGCACACACTTGCGCATACGCGCGCGTCGTCTCGGCGGCGACCACGATCTTCACGGAATCTCGTGTCGCCCGGACCGCCGCGTCGTCGGCCCGCGCAGCCTCAATCGAGCGTTTCACCCGGCCGAAGAGATCGACCTCGTAACCTACTCCGAGAAGGCCTTTGTAGAGCTCGACGTTCTTGGGATCCTTTCCATCCACCTCGAGGATTTCATCAGTCTGCGCATCACGTCCGTAAAGTGCGCTCGCCTCCCCCTGGGTCTGTGGCCAGCGCTCGGACTTGACCGCCGAGAGGACGGCGCGAGAGGCCATGAGGTTGGCGGCCGCCATGCGCAGGTCGGTGTTGGCGGCAAAGGCTTCCTGCAACAGTCCATTCAACTGTTCATCATGATAAAGCCGCCACCAGTCATCGGGCGGCTCCGCGACCGTTTCGGCTGTCGCGCTCGTGGATACCAGCGGCGCCTCCGCGCCCTCGACCGGCTTCGGGGTGTGGTACTCGGGACCGACCGCGCACCCACTCAACACTGCAAGCAGGGTTGTCGCCGCTGCATTGCTGAACCGGCGCTTCATGATGCCGAGCCCTCCTTCCGGGGGGCAAAGAATGGAATATGGCCGGCGGGATGCGGTGGTGCCGCCCGGCGTGTGACGAGGATGATCAACACGAAAGCGGTGGCCGCGGCGATGACCACGAAGGAATCGACGATCGCCTGCATGGTGGACTGGCTGTGCACGACGCTGTGAAGCACCGCCGCTCCGCGAGTAAAAGCGTCGGAAGTGTCGCCGGCGGGCGCGGTCGCATCGGCGTAACCCTGCACACGGTTCATGACATCGGGATCGCCGATCTGCAGATGTTGGCCGATGAGGTTGGAGGCGATCTGACTGCGCTTGCGCACGAAGGTTACCGTGAACGCCGTGCCGATTTCCCCACCCATGAGGCGTACGACCTGGATCGTGGCGGCAAAGGTCAGTGCGGCCTGCGGACGCAGGTGTAGCACGGCGAAGAACAGGATTCCCGACAGCGCAAGACTCTGCCCGATCGCCTGCAGGAGCTGCGAGGGGATGAACTGATCGGAACCCCACTCGGGAGTAAGCGTGTGCGCCACCATCAAGCAGGCGGCGCAGATGAAAATGAAACCGACCGAGGCCACCAGCCGCGGGTCCACGCGTCTCAATATAAACCCCGCCATCAGGCACAAAACCAGCTGTGGGAGGCCGATCCACAGCAGTGTCTGGCCGACCTCTATGGGCCGGAACCCGCGCACCACCTCCAGAAATTGCGGGACCACGATAGCCCCGGACAACACTGTGAAGCGCATGAAGGAAACCAGCAGCAGGAGTCGGGGTAGCGGCGCTTCCATCACCGACTTGAGATTGACTCCCGGTGCGGGCGTGTATTCCTCGTGAATCAGAAAGCCCACAATGAGGATCGCGCCGGAGATGAACAGGGCCCACACCAGGGGCGAGTTCTGCCAGTCGAGGCGATTCCCCTGGTCGAGGGCTGCGTAAATGAGCGCAAGACCGATGCCGCCGGAGGCGAACCCGAAGTAATCGGGCTTCGGGCGCTGCGCGTTCGGTGCGTCCGGCTTGGTGCCGAGGGCCATGCAGACCGCCATGCCGATGGCGAGGGGCACGTCCTGCCAGTAGATCCAACGCCACGACTCGTTATCGACGTACCAGCCTTCGAAGGACGCGGAGACGTTCAGCGACACTTCGAGATTCAGCGCATAGAGCGCAATGCCGTATGCCCAGTACTTCGGCGGCATGTTCCGCAGCACAAATGTCAGGGTCAGCGGCACGAAGAAGCCCGTCGCCAAGCCGCCCATGAACTGCAACCCGATCAGCATCGGCAGGTTCACGGAGAAGGGCTCGAGGAAGGCAATCACCGCGAACGCCACCGCCGCCTCGATCAACACCTTGCGGGCACCGTACGCGTGGCCCATCCAGATCGCGATGGGACACACCAGCATCTGCGCCATCGACTGCGCCGTCGTAATCCACGCGCCCTCGTCGAACCCCGCGTGCACCGCGCCGCGGATATCCATGAGGCCGATGCCGGAAAGCCGCGTGTTGAGAGTTGAGAGGAAGGTCCCCAGCAACACCGCGAACAACGCAAGCCAGGGGATCTTGGGGGTTGGGGCGGGGGCTACGGGGGTTGGGGGGACCGCGGGGGCCGCCGCTGTGAGAGCGGGTACCTTGACGTGCAACTCCTCTGGGCGCTCGCTCATCGACCACCGTCCTCAAGAGTCGCGATGGTCGTCACCACTGACATACCCGGTCGCAGGCGGTCCGCGAGCCCGTCGGCGTCATCAATGAGGATCTTCACCGCGATTCGCTGTACGATTTTCGTGAAGTTCCCGGTCGCATTGTCGGGCGGCAACAAACTGAACTGCGCTCCAGACCCGGGTGCCCACGACTGCACGTGCCCCTTCAACGTACGTCCCGGAAATGTATCGACGCGGATCTGCGCCTTCTGACCCACGAGCAGATGAGTGAGTTGGGTTTCTTTATAGTTCGCGATGACCCACACGTTCGGCAGCGGCGTGAGGGAGGTGACTTGCCCGCCGACGGGTACAAACTGTCCGGGCTTCACCTGCCTTTGACCGATGACGCCATCCTGGGGCGCGACGATGCTCGTGTACCCGAGGTTGATCTTCGCGAACTCGAGGCTCGCCTTCTGCGCCAGGAGGTTGGCGTCCGCTTGCGACTGTTGCGCGCCCAGGACATCCAACTGCCGGGCGGCGGCCTGCTCCTGGGCCCGGTTCTGTTCCAGTTGCGCCGCCAGTTGCGCCTGCATCGTCTGCAATTTCTCCGTCGCTTCGGTCGACGAGGAGCCCGTCTCCAGGAGACGGCGTTGGCGGCCGAGGTCGCGCTCGTTCTGCTTGACGTTCGCCAGGGTCGCGGCGGTCGTTGCCCTGGCCGCCTGGACGTTGGCAGCCTGTAGGGCGCGTTGCGCTTTCAGCGCCTCGATCGTGGCGCCGGCGGCCTGCACACTCGCGGCGAGTTGATCTACCGTGGCCTTGTAATCATCGTCGACGAGTTGCACGAGGACCTGGCCCGCTTTGACCCGCTCGTAGTCCTCCACGGGCATCGAGCGCACGTAGCCGGAAACCTTCGCTGCGACTCGCGTCATATCCGCCTGCAGATAGGCGTCGTCGGTGGTTTGCTCGCTGGCATTCGCCTCCCAGCGGTTCCAACGGGTCGCGATCAGGATCAACAAGGCAAGCGCGATCAGAAAGATTACGACGCGCCACACCCAATCGGGCGGCGCACGCCAGCCCGAAGTCGGATTCTCCGCCGCCATTTACTGTACTGCCCCGATATTCACGGCCAACCCCTCTGCCAGGAACGGATGAAAAACGGGGCCGACTCTCGCATCGGTGTTGGGTTAAATAATCACTCGATCGGGTGCATTTATCCGTCGCTGCCCGTGGCCTCGCAACGGTCGACGCCGTGAAACTTTCACTCCATCGAGTGAATACGTTCGCCTAGGACTCATCGCGTCGGAATTACGTGATGCTGGAGCCGCGGCCGTTGGATCTTGCGGCCGGGGATCCAGGGGCGAGCACTCTATCGGGAGATGCGCCACCAGGCGGTTTATGCAAGACTCCTGACATGCGAATATTTCAAGTCGATGCGTTCACGTCCTCCCGTTTCAGCGGGAACCCTGCCACGGTCGTGCTCGATGCCGCTGGCGCAAGCGACCAGCAGTACGCGCAAATCGCGCGCGAGTTCGCTCATGCGGAAACTGCGTTTGTGCTACCGGCCGTCGCTGACGATCACGACGTCGGCGTTCGATTCTTCAACGCGCGCAAAGAGGCCGCGTTTGTTGGCCATGCTACGCTCGCCGTTCACCACGTACTCCTCTCGCTGGGCATGCGCGATTATGGCGAATATCGGCAGAAGAGTCGGCAGGGCATCATGACCGTCACGGCAGAGCGCGGCACCGAACGACCGTTATTCGAGTTCCGCCAGACGGCGGCCGACCTGGATGCGCCGCTCGGGGTCGAAGCGAAGTTAGGCATTGCGCAAGCACTCGGACTGTCGGACGAGTTGCTGCACAAGACACTGCCCGCGGTCGTAGCGCGCAAAGGCAGCACACGGCTCCTGCTGCCGTTGACCAGTGCTACAACCTTGGGCTTCATCAAGCCGAATTTTGCGACTCTGGTCGAGCTCGGCACAGAGCTCGGCATCGAAGGGTTCTTTCCTTTCGTCGCGGAACAGCACGGGGAAACAGTCCGAACCCGGTCCCGCATGTTCTGTCCCGCGTTGGGCATCCCCGAGGATCCGGTCAGCGGGAATGCGCACGCCATGTTGGCGACTTACTTATGGCGCCTGTCCGAGTTGCGCTCGTTCGTAGCCCAATTTACGGGAAGCCAGGGCGAGTATGTGAATCGCGCTGGAACCGTGAACGTGCGATTGGAAGTCAAGAGCGGTGAGCTCGTGGCCGTGCGTATCGGCGGTCATGCGGTCACCGTTACTGAGGGTCGGCTGACTGAGGGTTAGCCCGAACGACGCCAATGTGCGCTGCCGCTTTACAGCGGCTCGTTGTCATGTTGAATAAAGTCAGTGCCGCCTGGATGTGTTGGATGAGATGTTCACTGTTGGCTCTCATACCCTCACTCGTAGAAGCCGGTTGAAATGGCCTCCAGGTCGGCTTGCTCCGCTTTGGTGTAGCGGGTGCCGTAATAGGGAAATTCCGTCCGTATCTTGCTGCGATCAGGCGCGACGCCATCCGCGATAGGTTTATTCGCCGCGAGTGTCAGCATCACGTCATAGCCGTCGACGTGCAGAGGTCTTCCGTTGAAACGCTGCAAGTCGAAAACGGCGTCGGTACCCAATTCATAGGGCAACATCACGGGACACAGGCGTGCGGCGACTTGTTTCCCATAGTCATCCGGTTTCTGGGTGGACCCGGCCAGACCGGAGAGTTTCGCGGTGAACTGCGCTACTTTACCGGCAAACTGTTGTAGGTCATCCGCAGGAACACCGGCGTGATACTTCTCCGCGGCCGCGGTCGAGACGGCATCAGACAAAAACAGATGCGTGAACAGCGGCAGTCCCCAACGACAGATCTGCACTTCGGGGGCGTGCCCGTACAGCGATGCCGTCGCCCAGAGTCGTACCTCGCCCTTGCCGATCAACTCGTTCGGCACTTCCAGGACGATCGCCATGACGTTGCGGTTCCTGAAGAAGTTCTTGCGATGGAGGAAAACGGCGCTGTCGAATTTGCTCTCTTTATAGAGCCCGTTGAGGAGATTGAAGAAAGCGATCGCATCGGCCGCCCACAGTTCGGGAGAAACGCCGACGAATGCCTTGATCCCGGACGCCATCGCCACCGAGCCGGTGCGGCCTTCGATCAAGGTTTCCCCGGCGTCGCCGGGAATCTCGGCACCCTCCGCGCGGATGAACCGGAATGTCTGCACGTGGGTATGTTCGTCACCCGGTAGGTGATGGGGCTCTCCCAAGCGCAGTTTGAAAACGACTTCCTCGCGTGCGTCGCCATTCAGGTCAAAGCGGAATGCATACAGGGCTTCCGACGGCAGAAAATCGGGAGAGCCGATGCCCGCGTCGGCATTGACCGTCATCGCCATTACGGTATGTCCCGGGCTACCCTTGAACAGGTAGGCATCGCAGACATTCAGACTGGGGTCTTCCTTGGCGCGCTTGACGTCAAAGTGATGGGACATCGATCTACTCTCCGCGCTCGAGTACAGGTGGTCTTGAAACCGCCTCCAAAATTCGGGCTCGGGGGCGGGTGTGCAAGCATTGGGTAGGTTAGGTGCGGATCAGAGGGCGCGCCGTCACTCGAAAGAGTGATTTTTCGTTAGGTTGCGGGGCAGGCGTCCATTCTGTAGGTGCACGATGCGCGCCATAAGAAAAAACCCGCGAACAAGGCGATGACAAGGTCTCACAAAGTGCGCGCGACGCACAGTGGGATAATTTGGGTGATTCGCCTTGTTTCTCACTGTTATGGAGGGAGGTTGCGTCGATCGTTGCAGCGCGGGGAGCGCCGGTGAATCGATTCGAGGGTCGGCATTTCGTGTCTCTGCGCTAGAGCTCGCCCTGGTTTGAGTCGCCTGAAAAGGCGATCTCAGATCCGATCCGTTTCATGGCTTACGCCATGACGCATGCGCCCCCGGAGGACATGCGCGCGATCCGTCGTTGTGTCTGTGACGATGATTTTCGCGAGGCGTTGGATTATGCTCGCGCTGCATCATTGACCCGCGTTCGTGGGCGTACTGGAATAACAAGATGGGCCGTTTTACGACGCAAACAGATCCTTGGATCGAACTTCACTGGCGACTAGTTCGGAGGCGTACGAATTCGGAAATACGCCCTGCTTCGTGATGAAGATGAGGAGAAGTGATTTGCGCGTCCCGGTAGCACGTCTGAAGGTATCCGAGCGCTCGCGAAGAATCCGCGCGTACACCCCTGCAGGATTGACCGCGACTGGCGGCAATGCGCAAGTGTCATTGAGTTGGACCGCTGCAACTGGAGCAATTGGCTACAATGTGAAGAGCTCCACGGTCAGCGGCGGGCCTTACACGACTATTCCTCCGGAGTGACCACGATGACTTACACCAACATCGGACTGCCCAACGGCACGACCTTTTATTACGTCGTGTCTGCGATGAACTCGACAGGCGAAAGTACCAACTCCTTAGAAGCGAGCGCCCAACCAATGTCGTCTCCCACGACAACGAGTCTGAACGTATTAAACGCCGTGACCTATGGTACGCCGGTAACGTTCACGCGACTGTTTCGCCTGGTTCCAACCCGGCGATACCGTCACATTCATGGACGGTTCAAACATTATGGGAACGGGAACCATCAGTGGCGGAGGAGTGGCCAGCTAACGACCACGAACACCCAGCTTTCTGCAGGATCACATCCCATCACAGCCGCCTTTGGTGGGGGATGCGAACTATCTCGGCAGCACATCCGGCGTATCGAACCAGGTGATCAACACGGACCGGTGACACCGGTCGTCATCCTCAACAGCAAGGCCATATGACGGGACAAGTACGACCACAACGATTGCCACCCGGTTATTGACCGGGGTGATTGGCAGTGACGACGTCAATCTCGGCAGCAGCGGTATCGTCGGCGCATTCACGAACCAGAACGCCGGCATCTACACCGTCAACATCACCGGCTTGAACCTGTCCGGGACGACGGCCAGGAACTACGCGCTCGCCACGACCTCCACCACCGCCACCGGCGTCATCACACCAGCCAATTCAACCACAACGATCACTTCCTCGAACAATCCGTCCCCTACGAAGGCGATGTGACGTTTACCGCGACCATCAGCGGAGCGGACACGCCCACCGGGACGTGTGGAATTCCTGACCAACGGGGTTTCTTCGACAGCGGAAACGCTGGCCGGAGGCGCGGCAACAAGCGCGGACACGACATTGCTGGCGCCGGGAACCAACGTCGTCGTCGCAGCCTATTCTGGAGATGGCAATTACTGGGAAGCACGAACAGCCTCGGACAGGTGGTGACGGTGGCGCAGTTCACGGCGTCGAACCTGGGAGGCGGGGGTGGAGTTGGGCGGCTCGGGCGGATTGCCGGCGGGAATCTATTATGTGCTGGTGTCGACGAACATGGCGGCGCCGCGCGCGACTGGACGCCGGTGCTGACGAACCAGTTCGACACCAACGGCAACTTTAACTTCACCAACGGCATGAACACCAACATCCCCCAAGGCTATTTCATCATCCAGTGCCTTGATACAAAAATTATTGTGTAGTCGATCTGACTGGCCTCAACTTTTTAACCACCTATTTGTTGCTCCAAACACTAGTTTAGGTTTCCGTTGTTTCTTTATCCATTTGCCTGTCTCAGAATGGACTAGACGAAGACGCGAACAGCAGACTGGCTTGTGGCGTGAATATTCCGCCACTAAAAGGCGGCTTGTATGTTGAGTGGGAAATACTCATTTTGACGATTGGTAAGGCATGCCTTGTTTTAATGTGATGAGAAACATATTCCTGCTTTGCCCTTTTGAATTTTGCCCGATAGCGTTCGCCGCTTTGGATGAATGGTAGGGTTTCACCCCATGGGCACTATTGCATCAATGTCATAGTTTTCTTCCCAAGAACAGATGCAAAAACGCTTGTGGTCATGTTGATGGCACTAATATTCACGAATATGGACAATCCAGCCGAAACACAAGCGACGAAGCGACCATCTGAGAATTATTTGGGGAAAATCAGCCGAACCCCAATCATTAAAAGCAAAATTTCGTGCAAATATTTTGCGCTGCATTGGTCGGTAATCCTCAAACTCGCCGTGGAAAAGGGCATTGATCACCGATTTGTAGAGG
>CAWHVY010000014.1:0-596783 GCA_963832925.1 uncultured Acidimicrobiaceae bacterium
CGGACGCGCGGGGGATTCTGTTACACTGGTTATCCCATCGCAGAGACCGCGGCCGGTTGTGATTTGCAACCTGGCAAACGGCGCTGATAAGGTGGGCATCCCCGCGGCCGGGTTGTTTGGCCGCGGAATCAACGGAGAAATCCCGAGATGGTGTACGTCGCACCGCTGAGTTCGCTCACGTGTGTCGTCGCTCCTTGAAAACGGAAGAACGAGAGCCAAAAGCCAGTACGGGCGACGATGGACTGATCTAACAGGACGCGTCGTTCGTCAAAAGAAGTATTGCAGTAGGCAACGAGACCACCCCGTGGACACTCGTTGTCGTCAGGTGAGTATTAGAGTCACTCATCTGGCTCTCTGATTCGAAGAGGACTTCGGTCCTCGGAAAAATCTTGATGGAGAGTTTGATTCTGGCTCAGAATGAACGCTGGCGGCGTGCTTAACACATGCAAGTCGAACGGAATACAAGGAGCTTGCTCCGAACTATTTAGTGGCGAACGGGTGAGTATCACGTGAGCAACCTGCCCCGAAGACTGGGATAACACCGGGAAACCGGTGCTAATACCGGATGTCTTTCAATGATCGCATGATCGATGAAAGAAATGTTTTTTCGCTTTGGGAGGGGCTCGCGGTCCATCAGCTTGTTGGCGGGGTAACGGCCCACCAAGGCTACGACGGATAGCTGGTCTGAGAGGACGATCAGCCACACTGGAACTGAGACACGGTCCAGACTCCTACGGGAGGCAGCAGTGGGGAATCTTGCGCAATGGACGAAAGTCTGACGCAGCAACGCCGCGTGAGGGACGAAGGCTTTCTGAGTTGTAAACCTCTTTCGACAGGAACGATTGTGACGGTACCTGTAGAAGAAGCACCGGCCAACTATGTGCCAGCAGCCGCGGTGATACATAGGGTGCGAGCGTTATTCGGATTTATTGGGCGTAAAGAGCTCGTAGGCGGTTCGACAAGTCGGGTGTTAAACCCCCAGGCTCAACCTGGGGCCGCCACCCGAAACTGTCGTGACTAGAGTTTGGTAGGGGATCACGGAATTCCTGGTGTAGCGGTGGAATGCGCAGATATCAGGAGGAACACCAGTAGCGAAGGCGGTGATCTGGGCCAATACTGACGCTGAGGAGCGAAAGCGTGGGGAGCGAACAGGATTAGATACCCTGGTAGTCCACGCCGTAAACGGTGGGCACTAGGTGTGGGGACTTTTCAACGGTTTCCGCGCCGCAGCTAACGCATTAAGTGCCCCGCCTGGGGAGTACGGTCGCAAGACTAAAACTCAAAGAAATTGACGGGGGCCCGCACAAGCAGCGGAGCATGTGGCTTAATTCGATGCAACGCGAAAAACCTTACCTAGATTTGACATGCTGGGAAAAGCCACAGAGATGTGGTGTCCTTCGGGGCTCAGCACAGGTGGTGCATGGCTGTCGTCAGCTCGTGTCGTGAGATGTTGGGTTAAGTCCCGCAACGAGCGCAACCCTTGTTCTATGTTGCCAGCACGTAATGGTGGGGACTCGTAGAAGACTGCCGGGGTCAACTCGGAGGAAGGTGGGGACGACGTCAAGTCATCATGCCCCTTACGTCTAGGGCTGCACACATGCTACAATGGGCGGTACAGAGGGCTGCTAAACCGCGAGGTGGAGCCAATCCCTAAAACCGCTCTCAGTTCAGATTGCAGGCTGCAACTCGCCTGCATGAAGTTGGAGTTGCTAGTAATCCCGGATCAGCATTGCCGGGGTGAATACGTTCCCGGGCCTTGTACACACCGCCCGTCAAACCACGAAAGTTGGCAACACCCGAAGCCGGTGGCCTAACCGCAAGGAAGGAGCCGTCGAAGGTGGGGTCAGTGATTGGGGTTAAGTCGTAACAAGGTAGCCGTACCGGAAGGTGCGGCTGGATCACCTCCTTTCTAAGGAGCACATCTGTCCACAAGGGACAGACAGCTACCGAGTTGAATGCTGGTTAGTTGGCTACGTGGTCATACCACTGGGGATCCCAGTCCCAACCACAAGTACTTGTACCTGCAGTTCGCACTGGTCCTGTCAGGTGACTGCGACGTAGCTTGACTCTCGTCTTCCGTTTTGGAGGAGCGACACATCGTTCCTTGAATGATGCCTTGAGAGGCCTCTCATTCCCCGATGTTCCTGATTGAGCGGAGATTGCTCGATTGGTAGAGCGTCGTAGCGCAGATCTTTGAGAATTCTAGAACGAGCACGAGCATCTATATATCTAAAAATATCAATTTCTCCAAGCTACAAAGAGTCAACGGTGGATGCCTTGGCGTCTAAAGCCGAAGAAGGACGTGGGCGACTGCGATAAACCATGGGGAGCTGTCTACCGAGCATTGATCCATGGGTGTCCGAATAGGAAAACCTTGCACCCGTTATGGGGTGTAACTCCCGCCTGAATATATAGGGCGGGTAGAGGGAACCGGGTGAATTGAAACATCTCAGTAACCCGAGGAGAGGAAAACAAAAGTGACTCCCTGAGTAGCGGCGAGCGAAACGGGAAGAGCCTAAACCGAGCTGGTGTTAAAGCACTGGGCGTTGCCAGTTCGGGGTTGTGGGATTTACTAGAAGGAACCAGCAACCTTCACAGAGTTACAAAATTGATACGTAGCAGAATTACCTGGAAAGGTAAACCAAAGGGGGTAACAGTCCCGTACGCGAAACGTTGAGATCTCTGAGTGAACACCCGAGTAACGCCGGATCCGGGAAAGCCGGCGTGAATCTGTCAGGACCATCTGATAAGGCTAAGTACTCATAGACGACCGATAGTGAACAAGTACCGTGAGGGAAAGGTGAAAAGTACCCCGGGAGGGGAGTGAAATAGAACCTGAAACCGTTGATTTACAATCAGTTAGAGAGTCGTCATAGCGTTACGACGCTATGGCCTCGATAGCGTGCCTTTTGAAGAATGAGCCAGCGAGTTGTGGTACGTGGCGAGGTTAACCCGGGAGGGGTAGCCGAAGCGAAAGCGAGTCTGAATAGGGCGTTCAGTCGCGTGCTGCAGACCCGAAGCCGAGTGAGCTTGCCATGGGCAGGTTGAAGCGGGGGTAAAACCCCGTGGAGGACCGAACCCACCTCAGTTGAAAATGGGGGGGATGACCTGTGGTAAGGGGTGAAAGGCCAATCAAACTCGGTGATAGCTGGTTCTCCCCGAAATGCATTTAGGTGCAGCGTCAGTCGTTCAGCATCGGAGGTAGAGCACTGGATGGGCTAGGGGGCCTACAAGCTTACTGACCCCAACCAAACTCCGAATGCCGATGCTCCAGAGACTGGCAGTGAGACCACGGGGGATGAGCTTCGTTGGTCGAGAGGGAAACAGCCCAGATCTACAGCTAAGGCCCCAAATTCTGGACTAAGTGGAAAACGATGTGAGAACGCTCAGACAGCCAGAAGGTTGGCTTAGAAGCAGCCATCCTTTAAAGAGTGCGTAATAGCTCACTGGTCGAGTGGTCTTGCGCGGACAATGTAACGGGGCTCAAGTCCAGAGCCGAAGCTTAGAATTGCGCACTTTGTGCGTAGTGGTAGGGGAGCGTCGAATTTGCGGTGAAGCGGAGGTGTAAACCTACGTGGAGCGTATTCGAGTGAGAATGCTGGTATGAGTAGCGAGAGAGGGGTGAGAAACCCCTCCGCCGTAAATCCAAGGGTTCCTGGGGAAGGCTAATCCCCCCAGGGTAAGTCGGGAGCTAAGGCGAGGCCGAGAGGCGTAGTCGATGCACAACAGGTTGATATTCCTGTACCGCCATGTACACGTCCAAACCAAAGTGGGAGTACTAAGGGGCTGACCTTCGGGTCGAACTGACAAATCCTGCGGCGGTTAGCGAAGGAGGGACGGAGGAGGATAGGTGAGCCCAGGCGTTGGTTGTCCTGGGGTAAGTGTGTAGGGCGAGGTGTAGGCAAATCCGCACCTCGTGAAGCCTGAGACACGATGCCGAGCCAATAGGCGAAGTCACTGATTCCATGCTCCCAAGAAAATCTTCTAGCGAGTTGACATGGCGCCCGTACCCCAAACCGACACAGGTGGATGGGTAGAGAATACCAAGGCGATCGGGAGAACTCTAGTTAAGGAACTCGGCAAAATACATCCGTAACTTCGGGAGAAGGATGGCCCTATTAGCGTGTAGGACTTCGCGTCCGAAGCGCGAGAGGGTCGCAGAGAATTGTGGGGAGCGACTGTTTACCAAAAACACAGGAGCGTGCTAAGTCGTAAGACGCCGTATACGCTCTGACGCCTGCCCGGTGCTGGAAGGTTACGGGGATCGGTTAGCCGCAAGGCGAAGCTGAGAACCTAAGCCCCAGTAAACGGCGGCCGTAACTATAACGGTCCTAAGGTAGCGAAATTCCTTGTCGGGTAAGTTCCGACCTGCACGAATGGCGTAACGACTTCCCAACTGTCTCAACTAGAGACCCGGCGAAATTGAAGTACGAGTAAAGATGCTCGTTAGCTGCATCAGGACGGAAAGACCCCGTGCACCTTTACTACAACTTGATGTTGGGTTTTGGTTCAGTTTGTGTAGGATAGCTGGGAGACTTTGAAGCGTTGGCGCTAGTCAGCGTGGAGTCAATGTTGAAATACCAGCCTTTCTGCGCCGGAACCCTAACTTCGATCCCTAATCGGGATCAGGAACAGCGTCAGGCGGGTAGTTTGACTGGGGCGGTCGCCTCCTAAAATGTAACGGAGGCGCCCAAAGGTTCCCTCAAGCTGGTTGGCAATCAGCTGTTGAGTGCAATGACACAAGGGAGCTTGACTGCGAGACTTACAGGTCGAGCAGGTACGAAAGTAGGGCATAGTGATCCGGCGGTTGCTTGTGGAAGCGCCGTCGCTCAACGGATAAAAGGTACGCCGGGGATAACAGGCTCATCTTCCCCAAGAGTCCATATCGACGGGAAGGTTTGGCACCTCGATGTCGGCTCGTCGCATCCTGGGGCTGAAGCCGGTCCCAAGGGTTGGGCTGTTCGCCCATTAAAGCGGTACGCGAGCTGGGTTCAGAACGTCGTGAGACAGTTCGGTCCCTATCCGATGCAGCCGTAAGTGAATTGAGAAAGGTTGTCCCTAGTACGAGAGGACCGGGACGAACGAAGCTCTCGTGTGACAGTTGTCCTGCCAAGGGCATGGCTGTTTTGCGACCTTCGGGTGGGATAAGCGCTGAAAGCATCTAAGTGCGAAGCCCGTTTCAAGATAAATTCACTCACTGGGTTAACCAGGTAAGGCCCGTGGCCAGACGACCACGTTGATAGGCCGGAAGTGTAAGTGCAGCAATGCATTCAGCTGACCGGTACTAATCGGCCGAGGGCTTGGAGTTTGATGTTCGTGCTCGTTCTAGGACGCTCAAGGAGCCGGCAACGCCGGTTCTGATCTCGAGAGAGATCGGGCGCACAGTTTCCGGTGGTTATGGCGGTGGAGATATACCTGTTCCCATTCCGAACACAGCAGTCAAGCCCACCAGCGCCGATGGTACTTGGGGGTCCCCCCCTGGGAGAGTAGGTCGCCGCCGGGATTTCTTGAATGGCCCCCACTTCGGTGGGGGCCATTCGCTTTCGCCGACAGATGCCTCAGCGCTCGAGACCTCGATCGATCAGGAGCAATGCTTCGCGGACCTTCTCACTGGACTCGGCGCGGAAGTCGAAAATCAGCGGCGTGGCACGCGCGTCAACGGTGATCACCATCTTCTTCGCCTCGCGTGACGAGTCGACGTTGGTCGATGCGGGACGCTTCACGAGTAACGACGCACTCGCCACGAGACGCGCGACGCGAATGCTGCGGTAGGGGACCGTGCCGTGCTTGGCACCGAGTCGACGGTGATACTCCAGCCGGTCATCGAAGAATCGCACCGTCATGTCAACTGAGTGCAACTCGAGCAGCACGTCACGGTCGCTGAGCGGTCGAGCGCTGCGCGGAGGTTGGGCGAACCAACGCCACGCGCGTCGCAGACGCGACGGTCCTTCAAAGAGTTGCGTGAACGTGTCATCGGAGCTCATGGATCTCCCTCGCGTATCCCCTGCACTACAACATACTTTTGTAAGATTCAAACACTCGTACGTTGGACCTAGAAAGCGCGGTCGATGGTTCGTTCGTCAAGGTGGCACGGGGCAGTCGGGGAGTGCGTCCGCCGATGAGTGGGCCGCCACAGCGACCGAGTGCGTTCTTCGTCGATGACGATCCCTTTGCTCCACCGTTGCCCGACCCGCTAGTCCTCGACCGCCGGAGTCGGCTCCGCAATCGGTGGCGCGCCGTGGCCGATCGGCGCAACATCGTCGTCATTCTCCTGATCGTGCTCTACGTCGGATGGTTCATCCACCTCAACCTGCTGTCGTTCAACACCTACGGCGAGCCGCCCTATGACCTGGCCATCTTCGACCAGGGCATGTGGCTGATCACGCACTTCCACGTGCCCTTCGTCACGGTCATGGGACGCAACCTCTTCGGCGACCACACCTCGTTCGTCCTATATCTCTTCGCGCCGTTCTATCGACTCTTCCCCGAGCCCCAGGGTCTCCTCGTCCTGCAGACGGTACTGATCGCGTCGGCATCCGTGCCGATCTACGTGCTCGCGCGCAAGTACTTGAAGAGCACGGTGATCGCGACCGCATTGGTGGCGGCGTATCTCTTGAATCCGCTCATTCAACAAGGGAACCTCGATCAGTTCCATCCAGAGTGTTTCCAAGTGCTCTTCATCACACTCGGCATCTACGCAGCGATCGAGCGCAAGAACCGGATGCTCGTCGTGATGGTGGTGCTGTCGTTGCTCGTCAAAGAGGACGCCGCGCTCCTCGTGATCCCCCTGGGCCTGTGGGTGGCGACGCGACGAGACCGCCGCCTCGGTCTCGGCATCATCGCGGGCTCGGTCGTCTATGCGATGATCGCGAACTGGTTGATCATCCCCTCGATACTGGGCGCGACCAGCATTTATGCGGGTCGAATCCCCTTCGGTGGCTTCTCGGGGTTGCTCTCGACGATGTTCCGGCACCCCGGACAGTTCCTGACGTACGCGAAGTCCCAGGGCCGGCCGTTCTACCTCTGGCAACTCGCGAGCACCGCGGGATTTGCGTTCCTCTTCTCGCCGGAGATCGCTTTCATCGCACTGCTCGTCGTCGCGGAGAACACGATCAGTGACGACGGCTACATGCACCAGATCCTGTATCAGTACTCCATGGCGCTCGCGCCGGTCCTGGTGCTCGGCGTGCTCTACGCCGTTGCGCAACAATCCAGCGTGTGGCGGCGAAACGCCGTGACGGCACTCGCACTCATCGGCGCGCTGTGGACGTGCACCCTCTGGGGCTACGCGCCGTTCTCGAAGAACCATGTCGTCACTTATACGGTGCCGTCGACCTCGATCAAGGCCCTCGCCTCGTTGGAGGGTGACATACCGTCCAACGCCGTCGTCGCGGCGTGGTACCCGATCGTCGCGCACCTCGACGCGCGTACCCAGATCTACGTCTGGCCAAATCCCTTCTACGCGTCCAACTGGGGGGTCGCCGCCAACGTCACGGGCACGCGCCTCGCGGTCGCGAGTGACGTCCAGTATCTACTCCTGCCCGATCCCTTGAACCCTTCAGAGAATCCGGGCGTCTTCGCCAAGATCGCCAGCGACTACCGACTCGTCTCGGCACAGGGTGGCTTCGCCCTCTACGAACAGAACTCCTCGTGAGCACCGAGGTGCGCTAGCGCACGCGCGCCTCGGTGCGTCGGCGGAGGATTTCATCGACTGACTCGTCGACGGTGAGATCTGACGTGTCGAGCCACAGTCCGATTCGCGGGGTCTCGGCTTCGAAGTCCCGCCAGAACTGCGCGACGTCCCACGCGCCGTAGCCGGACTTCTCGCGTTGCGCTTCGCGCTGGGCGACGACGTCGGGCCGGGGACAGAGCACGACGACGTACAGCGGCGAGATCTCGAGTCGTCCGACGACGTTGCTGAGTGCCGCCCCGGCGTAGATGTCCTGGAGCACGACCGTGAAGTCGTCGCGCCAGTAGTCGTTGGCGACGCCGGCCGCGATGCGCTGGCGAAGGTCTAACTGGCGCAGGGCCTCGTCGCCGAGTTCGGGCGTGATCGGATCGCGGCCGCGCACGATCATCTTTCGAAAGACGTCGCCACGCACGTGCGCGCCGCGTTCGAAGCGTTGGGCGAGTGCTTCGGCGACCGTGGACTTGCCCGCGGCCATGACGCCGGTCACGACGAAGCCGACCGCCGGTTCGTACTGCTCGCCCTGGGCGGCGGGTGCCGCGACCCTGGTGGCTCGCGACGTGACGAAGGACATTCAGCTGCGGATCTGCTGGTCGAGACGGTCGAGCACCTCGTAGCAGGGGAGCACCTGGTGCACGGAGGCGTTCGGTTCGCGGCCGTCTTCAATCGAGGCGATGAATTCACGGTCCTGGAGTTCGATGCCGTCCATCGAGACGTCGACCTTCGAGACGTCGATGACCTCGTCGCGTCCGTCGCTCAGATCGTCGTAGCGCGCGATGTAGGTGCCGGTGTCGCCGATGTAGCGAAAGAATGTACCCAGGGGTCCTTCGTTGTTGAAGCTCAGCGAGAGCGTGCACAGCTGACCCGCGGCCGTCTTCAGCTGGATGGACATGTCCATGGGAATGCCGAGCTCGTCGTTGACCGGACCGGCGAGGGCGTGCGCCTCGACGATGTCGCTGCCGCATTGGTACGCGAAGAGGTCGACGGTGTGCGCCGCGTGGTGCCACAACAGATTGTCGGTCCAACTTCGAGGTTGACCGAGCGCGTTGATGTTCGTTCGCCGGAAAAAATACGTCTGCACGTCCATCTGGAGTATGCGCAGTTCACCCGCGACGACGCGTCGGTGCACCCACTGGTGCGAGGGGTTGAATCGTCGGGTGTGGCCGACCATGCAGACGAGACCGGTCGCTACTTGAGTGGCGGCGACGCGCTGGGCGTCGGCCCACGAGTCGGCGAGGGGAATCTCGACCTGCACGTGTTTGCCAGCGGTCATCGCATCGATGGCCTGTTGCGCGTGGAGTTGCGTCGGCGTCGCCAAGATGACCGCGTCGACGTCCGGCGAGGCCAGGATCTCATCGAGTGACGTGCTCGCGATCGGCGCGCCGTATTTGTCGGCGACCTCGTGGGCCTGGTCCAACGTCCGGCTGACGACGGCGGCGATCTCGACACCGTCGATGCGCGCGAGCGCGTCGAGGTGCTTGATGCCAAAGGCTCCGGCCCCTGCGAGTGCGACGCGCATGTGATCCCTTCGACGCAACGAGCGTTACTTAGACGGTTTCAAGATCAGATGGCCGACCGCGGTATTCGACGCCGGCACATGATAGAAGCGGTAGAGCTCCTTCACCTTCTTGCCAAGGGCGCCGCGCATGATCAGCCACATGATCATCTCGATGCCTTCGGACCCGGCTTCGCGCAAATACTCGATATGCGGCACCTTCTTGAGCGTGTCGGGGTCCTGGACCAACTGGTCGAAGAACTCGTGGTCGAACGCAGAGTTGATCAGTCCGGCGCGCGGACCCTGCAGTTGGTGGCTCATGCCCCCGGTGCCCCAGACCTGGACGTTGAGGTCGTCGTCGTAGGAGCGGATGGCCTTGCGCAGGGCCTTGCCGAGTTCAAAGCAGCGATTGCCGGTGGGTTGGGGATATTCCACGACGTTGACGGCGATCGGCACGACCTTGACGGGCCAGACCTCGGGTTGTCCGAACATGAGCGAGAGGGGCACGGTCAGGCCGTGATCGACCGTCATCTCGTTGATGATCGTCATGTCGAACTCGTCGAGGATCAGGCTCTCGGTGATGTGACTCGCGAGATCGGCGTGGCCGATCACCTCGGGTACCGGACGGGGACCGAACCCCTCGTCGGCGATGGCGTAGCGCTCGGCGCACCCAATCGCGAACGTCGGTAAGACCGCCAACGAGAACGCCGACGCGTGGTCGTTGTAGATCAAGACGACGACGTCGGGTTTCTCATCCTTGATCCACGCCTTGGACCACTCGTAACCGTCGAAGAGCGGCTGCCAGTAGTCGGAACCGGACTTGCCGAGGTCCAGTGCCGCGCCGATGGCCGGCACGTGACTGGTCGCGACGCCGGCCGTGATCCTCGCCACGACCTAGCGCCCTTCTTTAATGGAGCGTTGCCCCTCGGGCGAGCGGCCGCCTGAGAGCATCATCTGGGCGTACTCGTCGGCCGACATGCCCGTCATCGACGCAGCGGCCTGCTGGAAACTCTGGCCGTCGGTCGCGAAGATCTTGGCGAGGAAGTAGATGTTGCCTCCTTCGGCGATAGCGGCGTTGTAGTCGCGCGCCAGCACGGCCTGCTTCTGGGCCTCGGTCATCGGCCATTCGTCGAGGTAGGCGCGCTCATCGGCGCGGAAGCGCTCGCGGTTCTCCTCTTTCATGAGACTCATGCAGAACTGGTTGAGCTGGAAGCCCTGGCGGGAACGTTTGGTCGTGAAGACCGTCGTGCCGGGGATGTCGTCGAACTCTTCGTGGTCGTTCACTCGTCGTCCCTCCAATACAGTCGCATCGGATTGTCGACCAGGAGTTTACGTTGCAGCTCGGGCGTCTCGGCCACGTGCGGAATGAAGTTGACGATCTCGCCGTCGTCGGGCATGTACTCGTGCAGATTGGGATGCGGCCAGTCGGTACCCCACAGCACTCGATCGGGGAACCGCTCGACCACGCGACGAGCGAACGGCACGACGTCGGCGTAGGCCGGCGGGCCGGTGACGCTGAGTCGCTCGGGGCACGTGACCTTGCACCAGAAGTTTTCGTGCTCGTCCATCAGCGCCAGGAACGCAGCGAAGCCCGGACCGTCAACCGACTGCGTGACATCAGGACGACCCATGTGGTCGACCACGACGTCGGTCTCGAGTGACGTGAAGAACCTCTCGCGCTCCGCCAAGTCTGCGGCCTCGAAGTAGATCACCACGTGCCAGCCGAACGGCGCGATGCGCTCGACGATCCGGTGGTAATACTCATCGGGTTCGGGATCGACGAGTCGGCGAACGTAGTTGAAACGCACGCCGCGCACGCCGGCCTCGTGCATCGCTGAGAGTTCGTCGTCGCTCACGGTCGGCTCCACCGTGGCGACGCCACGGGCGCGGCCCTTCGCGGCGGCTAACGCGTCGAGCATGGCGCGGTTATCGGCTCCGTGACACGTCGCCTGGACGATCACGTTTCTGTCGACGCCGAGAAAATCACGCAGCGCAAAGAGCTCGTCCTTACCGGCGTCGCACGGCGTGTACTTGCGTTCGTCGGCGAAGGGGAAGACGTCGCCGGGTCCGAAAACGTGACAGTGCGCGTCGACGGCGCCCGCCGGTAGAACGAAGCTGGGACGAGTCGGATGGGCATCGAAGACGAGCCAGTCGGGGTCCATGGTGAACGTTGCCACGGCTCAGCTCCGCGCTGTCAGCGCCGCGTCGAGGCGAGGGTAGACGCGGCGCGCGTTACCTTCGTAGACCTCAGCGCGTTGCGCGTCAGTGAGCGCGAGCGCGTCGATGAACCGTTTGGTGTCGTCGAAGTAGTTCCCGGTCTCGGGGTCGACGCCGCGCACCGCGCCAAGCATCTCGGAGCCGAAGAGGATGTTCTTTCGCTCGATGACGTTGAACAGGAGATCGATCCCGGGCTGGTGGTACACGCAGGTGTCGAAGTAGACGTTGCGCATCACGTGTTGGGCCAGGTTCGGCTTGTCGAGCATGTCGGCCAGTCCGCGATAGCGGCCCCAGTGGTACGGGACCGCGCCGCCGCCGTGGGGGATGATGAGGCGCAGCGTGGGGAAGTCTGCGAAGAGGTCGCCCTGGATGAGTTGCATGAAGGCGGTGGTGTCGGCGTTGATGTAGTGCGCGCCGGTGGCGTGGAAGTTCGGATTGCAACTGCTCGAGACGTGGATCATCGCGGGCACGTCGAGTTCGACCATCTTTTCGTATAGGGGGTACCAGGAGCGATCGGTGAGGGGCGGCCCGTTCCAGCGCCCGCCGCTGGGATCGGGGTTCAGGTTGCAACCGACGAACCCGAGTTCATTCACGCTCCGTTCGAGTTCGGCAATCGATCCTTTGAGGTCCGCGCCTGGAAACTGCGGAAGCTGTCCCACGCCGATGAACGTCTCGGGATAGAGGTCCACGACGCGCTTGATGAGATCGTTGCAGGCGCGTGACCATCGTTGGCTCACGTCCTCATCGCCCACGTGGTGTTCCATCGCCGAGGCGCGCGGCGAGAAGATCGTCATGTCGGCGCCACGTTCGCGCAGGATCCGCAGTTGATTCGACTCGATGCTGTCGGCGATCTCGCCGTCAGAGATGTGGGGGTACCTCGGCGCTGTCTCGTGCGCGTCGAAGGCGCCAATCTGAGCTTTGCGCCAGAGGTTATGGGCCTCAGGTGCCGTCGTGTAGTGACCGTGACAGTCGATGATCATGCGTCGGGCCACAGCGCCGAAGGGATGAAGACGTCGCCGCGCATCAAGAGGCGCGCGGTGCGCAACAATGCTGCGTACGTGACTTCGACCTCGCCCCCGCTCACGCGCACGTCGAGGGTCACGGAGAAGTAACCCGTCGGATGTTCGATGTCGAGTATCTCGCGGTCGCCCGCTTCGACAAGTTCATGGGCCACCGTGCCTGGTATCAGACAGGCCGTCGCCACCGAGACGGCGCCGAAGACACCAATCGCGTCATGGACCCGTTTGGGAATGAAGGTGCGCGTGCTGATCACGCCGCCGTGCATCGCCGGCGCGAGCAAGCAGACCTTGGGCACGGTGGCCGTCGTCACATCGCCGAGGTTCATCGCCGGGCCCGCGGCCAGGCGCACGCGCTCGACGAGTTCGCATACGTCGCGGTTGGCCTCGATCACGGACGGCTCCTCGTAGCCGGTGAGACCGACCTCTTCGGCTTTCAGGCATACGACCGGCATCCCGTTGTCGATGCACGTCACGCGAATGCCTTCGAGTACGTCGACGGCGTGTCGCGTCGGCAGCAACGACCCGCACGACGAGCCGGCGACGTCGAGGAACTCGATGGCGATGGGGGCGTGCGTCCCCGGCACGCCGTCGATGTGCGTCGTGCCGTCGTAACGGACGCGGCCGCCTGGTGTCTGCACGCTGGCGACGGCGAGGCTGTGGGTGTTCTCCATCCAGATTCGAACGTTCGTCGTCTCGCCGGTCGGAACGATGAGTCCCTCTTCGATGGCGAAGGGGCCGACACCGGCGAGCAAGTTTCCGCAGTTCTGAGAGTCCGAAACCTCGGCCCGGTCGGGCCAGACCTGCAAGAAGAGGTAGTCCACGTCGGCGCCTTCGCGCTGGGATGGCCGCACGACGGCGACCTTGGAGGTGAGAGGATGACCACCACCCATCCCATCGATCTCACGAGTGTCGGGTGAACCCATCGCGGCGAGTAAGACGGCGTCGCGTGTGGGAGCGTCGTGCGGGAGGTCACCGGCGTGGAAGTAGAGCCCTTTCGAGGTGCCACCGCGAATCACTGAACAGCGAATGGGCATCTGGGTGCTCATTCGCCACCGGCCTCTTCGTAACGCAGTCCCCGTTCGGTGAGCTTGTCACGCATGGCGTAGATGTCGAGCCCGAGCTCGCCGCTTGCGAGACGCTGTCGCTTCTCCACTTCGTTGGCCTCGCGGGCCTGGGCCGCCGCGAGCACCGTGACGGCGTGTTCGCGAGGCACGACGACGACGCCGTCATCGTCGGCGACGATCACGTCGCCGGGGCGAACGTACGCACCGGCGCAGACGATGGGTGTCTGCACGTTGCCGGGCGTCTCCTTCACGGTTCCCTGCGCACAGATCGTCTTCGACCACGCGGGAAATCCCATCGTGGTGAGTTCCGCGACGTCGCGAACGCCGGCGTCAATGATGATCGCACGCACGCCGTGCGCGACAAGACTTGTGGCGAGCAGTTCGCCGAAGTATCCGTCGTCGCACGGACTGGTCGGTGCGACGACGAGGACGTCGCCGGGTTTCGCTAGCTCGACCGCGACGTGAATGGACCAGTTGTCACCCGGCGCGACCTCGCACGTCAGCGCGGTGCCCGCGACACGCACCGGTCGATAGATCGGACGAAGTCGTGACGCGAACAGACCAGTGCGACCTTGCGCTTCATGAATGGTGGCGACGCCGTAGTTCGCGAATGCATCCACCGTCTCGCGTGGTGTGCGTTCGGTGTTTCGTACGACTACAGCCATAGTTCCCTCAGAGTCTTCCGTCGAGGCTATCGATTCCCGTGACCGTCGTCGTCCAGGCGACGGTCGTTCTCGGACCAGACTAAGCGCCACTTTCGACACTGTCGAGTAGCGTTCCGAATCGTCGACGAAGTGTGCAGGATTGTTGGAGGACCATGGAGTCAGTTCGCACGCAGGTGGTCATCATTGGCGCCGGCCCGGCCGGACTGCTACTCGGACACCTCCTCCAGCGCGACGGCATCGACAACGTCATCGTCGAGACCCGCAGTCTCGAGTACGTGCAGCACCGTGTGCGCGCTGGCGTCATTGAGTACGGCATCGCGAATTTCTTGGAAGAATCCGGCGTCGGAACGCGCATGCGCGCCGAGGGACTCGTGCATCACGGCGTCGAGTTCCGGGTCGATGGTGTCTCACACCGCATTGCGCTGAGCGATCTCTACGACGGCCATGCCATCACGGTCTACGGTCAACAAGAGGTCGTAAAAGACCTGATTGAAGCACGTAAAGCCAGCGGCGCGCCCCTGCACTTCGATGCCACGGTCACGAGCATCGAGGGCCATCTCTCTGCTCAACCGTCGGTCACCTATAGGACGCAGCACGGCGAGGCGAGGATCACCGCCGACTACGTGATCGGTTGTGACGGCAGCCACGGCGTGTCGGTGGCGTCAGTGCCGTCAGCGTCGCTTCGGCGCTACGAACGGGTCTATCCCTTCTCTTGGTTGGGTATCCTCGCCGAGGCTCCGCCGGCGACCGAGGAGCTCATCTACTGTCGGCACACGCAAGGCTTTGCGCTCTACTCAATGCGATCGCCCACCTTGAGCCGGCTCTATCTAGGTGTGCCTCCGGACGAGAAGCTCGACGACTGGTCCGACGATCGCATATGGGACGAACTGACGACCCGATTGGCCACAGAGCGAACAGAAACCATTTCGCGAGGTCCGATCATCGAACGCGGCATCACGCCGATGCGCAGCGTCGTCGTCGCGCCGATGCGCTACGGCCGACTCCTCCTCGCCGGTGACGCGGCGCATATCGTCCCGCCGACCGGTGCCAAGGGGATGAATCTGGCTCTGGCTGATGTGCGTCTCCTCGCGCCCGCTCTACTCGCGTCGTTACGTGACGGCGATGAGCGGCTGCTCGATTCGTACTCGAACGAGAGTCTTCGCCGCGTGTGGCGCGCCGAAGAGTTCTCCACCTATATGACCCAGATGTTGCACCCGCACCCGAGTGATGAGTTCGAGAACGGTGTGCAAAGCGCGCGACTGCGTCAGGTCATCGACTCCGACGACACCGCGCGCGCACTAGCGCGCAACTACGTGAATCTGTCGAGCTTGTAACTGCCTAGAACGGGTAGAAGGCGATGTCGGCCTGCGCCGTGACCCACTGGGTCTCGGTGTAGGCGTCGAGGTTGGCCAGGCCACCCATCCGCGAACCGTTGCCGCTGTCGCCGATGCCACCAAAGGGGATCGTGGCCTCATCGGCGGGCGTTGCGTCGTTGATGTGGATCGCTCCGCTCGGGATGCGACTGGCCAACTCGAGCGCGCGAAGTCCGTCGCCGGAGATGATGCTCAGCGAAAGTCCGTAGGGTGTCGACGAGGCCATGGCGACGGCCTCGTCGAGCGACCCGAAACTCACGATCGGTGCCACCGGACCGAAGACCTCCTCGGCGTAGGCCGGCGCGGTGGTCGGGATGTTCGTGAGCACCGTTGGTCGATAGAACAGCTCTTCGAAGGTGCCGCCCGCCGCCAGTGTCGCACCGGCCGTCACCGAATCGCTGACCATCGAGTGCACGCGGTCTCGCTGTTTGGCGTCGATGAGGGGTCCGAGCGCGACCTGTCCGCTCTTGGGGTCGCCCACCGGCAAATGATTGGCGTGTTCCACGAGAATCGCCGCGTACTCGTCAGCGACACGAGCGTCGACGAGATGACGCCCGGTCGTCATGCAAATCTGGCCTTGGTGCGCGAAGGAACCGAACGCACCGACGATCGCGGCCTTTTCGAGGTCCGCGTCCGCCATGATGATCATGGCCGAGTTGCCGCCGAGTTCCAGGTGCACGCGCTTGAGGTGTTGGGCGGCGAGGGAACCGACGGCTCGACCGGCCGCGGTCGAGCCGGTGAAGGCGATGATGTGCACGAAGGGATCCTTGACGAGCGCCTCACCGACATCGGCCCCGCCAGGGAGCACGCTGAAGACACCGGCGGGCACGCCCGCCTCTTCGAAAACTCGAGCGAGTACGACCCCGCCGCAGACGGCGGTACGTGGATCCGGCTTCAAGATGACGGCGTTGCCCAGTGCGAGCGCCGGCGCGACCGAGCGGATCGAGAGGATCAGTGGAAAGTTGAAGGGCGCGATCACGCCGACGACGCCGGCGGGCACGCGTCGCGAGAAACTCAGCCGCGGCATCTCGGAGCGAAGGATCTCGCCCGTCGGGTGCGACGCGATCGCGGCAGCTTCATAACATTCCTCGGCGGCGGTGTGGACCTCGAGTCCGGCCTTGAAGGGGATGCCGCCCGACTCGCGCACGATCCACGACGAGATCTCCTCTTCGTACTGTTGGAAGAGATCACCGGCCCTTCGAAGCACGGCCGCACGAGCGCTGTGGGGAAGTGCCGCCCACTCGCGCTGAGTCTCGCGCGCACGTGTCGATGCCGTGGCCACGTCCTCGACGCTCGCTCGTCCCGTACGTCCGAGCTCCTCGCCGGTCGCCGGTTCGATGACTGGCGCGTCACCTGCACCGCCCTTGATCCAATCGCCGATGAATATCGTGGATTGCCAGTTGGTGTCGTCTAACAGTGACACGGGTGCCTCGATTCGGTTGCTATGTCTTGACGTCTTAGCACACCAGCGTTAGCCTTCGCGTCGTCGACAGTCGTGTCGACACGCACGCATTTCGCACACCATCGCGAAGTGACATGAGGAGGAACGTGTTTCTTCGTCAGCACTGGTACGTAGCCGCGCTCACCTCCGAACTCTCGTCGCGACCAATCGCGCGCACGATTCTCGGTGAACCCATCGCGATCTATCGCGCGATGAGCGGTCGCGTCGTGGCAATCGCTGATCAGTGTCCACATCGCGGCTACCCGCTGTCCCTGGGCACGGTCGTCGACGATCTCTTGGTCTGTGGCTACCACGGATTCACCTACGACTGTGAAGGTCGGTGCGTCGCCGTGCCCGGACAAGACCGCATCCCGACCAAGCTCGCCGTGCGCACGTACCCGGTCGTCGAAAAGGGCTGTTGGCTGTGGATCTGGATGGGTCACGGTGACGCGAACCGTGAGCTACTCCCCGACACGCCCTGGTTGGAGACGCCGGCCAGTTGGTCCGTCGTGTCGGGCGTGGCCACGATCGAAGCTGCGTTTTCCCTGCTCGTCGATAATTTATTGGACCTGTCGCACGAGACGTTCTTGCACAACAGTTCAATCGGCACACCTGAAGTGGCGTCCACGCCGATCGAAGTGGAGGTCGACGAGGCGTCGCGGATCATCAACGTGTATCGACACATGGCTGACGTGGAGTGTCCTCCGTTCTACGCCTCGACGACGGGACTGTCGGGGAACATCGATCGCTGGCAGGACATCGAATACTTTCCACCGGGTTTCTACAAACTCAACTCGAGGATCGCGCCGGTCGCGCAGCCGCCGCTTCCCGATGGCAGTGACGACCACGCATTTCATCTCAAGATCTTCTATGGACTCACGCCGTCGACCGCAACCTCGGTCTACGACTTCTGGGCATTGTCACGCGACTTCTGTGTCGGCGACGACGCCATCGATTCGGCGTTGGAGAAGATGCAGATCGGCGTCGTGCAAGAAGACGTCGACGCGCTCACCGTCATTCAACAGCGAGTGAACGCGGGACGTGAGATGACAGAGGTGAGCGTGAAGATCGATCGTGGTGGACTCGCCGCGCGGCACATGTTGAGCCAGTTAGGTGAAGAGGAATTGACGCGCCAGCGGCATATGACCGCATAGCGAACAACGAAGGCCAGAATGTAAACAATCACGGCGATTCGTGGCGGAAATACGAAGCGACCGCGACGTAATGTAATGAAAACATCAGTGCAGTCACTAGAGGGGGATTACATGGGGATTGAAGAATCGAGCGGTACCGGCGCTCAAGAGCGAACCATTCCCGGTTGGGGCAGTGTCGAGTTCGGGCGACGCCTCGGTCTTAAGGCGGTGGCCAGCACGGCCCTCGTCGGAGGAATGGCCGCACTCGCCGAAGCCTCCCAGGCCGCGGCAGCGACGAAATCCGGCACCATCAAGATTGGTTACGTCACACCGTCCACGGGATCGCTCGCGGACTTCGCGGGACCGGACAAGTTCGTCTTGAGTCTCGTGCGCAGTGCGAGTCAGTTCGCCAAGGGCATCACGATCGGCAAGACGAAGTACAAGATCGAAGTCACCGTCAAGAACTCACAGTCCGACCCTTCGATCGCCAGCACGGTCACGACCGAGCTCATCCAACAGAGCGGCGTCGACCTCATCGTCACGTCCTCGGCTCCCGAGACGACCATTCCGGTGAGCGTGGTGTGCGAAGGCGCAGGCGTACCGTGTCTCTCGACGGTCTGCCCGTGGGAAGCGTGGTGGGGCGGCTTCACCGGCAACTCGATCGGCCCAGCGGGCAACGCGGTCGGCGCCTCTCCGGAGTACTGCTCGATGTTCTTCTTCGGGATCCCGGAGTTCGTGGAGTGCTTCTTGCCCATGTGGAACAGAGTGCTCAAAGTCACCAACGCCAACCAGGTCTACGCCGGGATGTTCCCGAACGACTCCGACGGCAATGCCTTCCGTGCGGCGTGGCCCCCGACGTTGACGGCGATCAACGCAGCCCAGGGCGGCCAGCCGTGGACGTTCATCGACGGCGGCGCCTACACCGACCTCGCCACGGACTACACGACCATGATCGAACTGTTCAAGGCCGGTTCCGGTGGGAAGTCCTGCGACTTCTTCATCAACTGCCCGTTGCCGCCAGACTTCAATACGTTCTGGAAGCAAGCGTCCCAACAGGACTGGAACCCGAAATTGGCGACGGTCGCCAAGGTCATGCTCTTCCCGACCGACGTCTACGCGCTCGGCGCCCTGTCGAACAACGTGGCGACCGACTGCTGGTTCTCGCCGAACGCGCCCTACAAGTCATCGTTGACAGGTATGACGGCCAACACGTTCGCGGCGAACTATCAGAAGGTCACCGGTCAGCAGTGGGTCCAGTCGATGGGTTCGACGTACTCGCTCTTCGAAGTCGTCGTCGAGGCACTCAAGAAGGTGAAGAATCCGCACGATCGAAAGGCCGTCGCGAACGCGTTGAAGGAAGTGTCCTACGACGGCATGTGTGGTCCGCTCAACTTCCACGCGTCGGCCAACCCCGCCAAGGGCATCGGCATCATCAAGCCGGTGGGCATCCAGTGGAAGCCGGGATCGACCGAACTCGTCGGCCACAAGAAGTTCGCGTGGTCGCCGTGGGTGGTCGACAACACACTCAACAAGCACATTCCGATTCAAGCGACACTTGAGCCGACGAACGCTTAGTACCTAGCTGCATGCCGCTTCTACAACTGGAAGGTGTATCCAAACGCTTCGGACAGGTTGTCGTCGCCGATGAGATCACCTTCCAGTTGGAAGAAGGGGCCTCGGTGGGCGTCGTTGGACCCAATGGCGCCGGCAAGACATCAATGTTCGGCATCATCTCCGGCGACATCAGGGCCGACTCGGGCCAGCTCACCTTTGCCGACCACGACCTGTCGCGCGTCGCCACGCCGCAGCGCTGTCGTCTGGGCATCGGTCGCACATATCAGATTCCACAGCCGTTCGAGCACATGACGGTCTTCGAGAACGCACTGGTCGCCGCCCAACAAGGTGCGCGCAGGCGCGGGAGCGCCAGCTACGACGCGGCCTATCGCGCACTCGAGCGCTCGGGACTGGCGGCGATGGCGAATCGGCCCGCCGGTTCACTGGCGCTCCTCAATCGCAAGCGCCTCGAGCTCGCACGCGCCCTGGCGACGAACCCGCGGCTCTTGTTACTCGACGAGATCGCCGGCGGTCTCACGGACGCTGAGGTCGTTGAGCTCTCGAACGTCATCCGCACGCTCCAAGAAGAGGGCATCGCGATCTTGTGGATCGAACACGTCGTTCGCGCCTTGCTCTCGACGGTCGATCGGCTGCTCTGTCTCGCCAACGGCGCCCTCGTCGCCGACGGCGAACCGCGTGAGGTACTGGCCTCGGAGGCCGTGCGGCGCGTCTATCTCGGCGGACGCATCATCAACGAGAGCGGTGTGGCGTGAGCGACGCTGCCGCGGGGCTGTTGGAGGTGAGGAACCTCACGATCTACCACGGGCAGTTGTGCGCCGTCGACGACATCAGTTTCTCCCTCGCAACCAGCGAGGTCCTTGCCATCATCGGTGCGAACGGCGCGGGCAAGTCGACGCTGCTGCGCACGATCGCTGGTCTGCACGTCCCGACGTCGGGGACGATCACGTACTTGGGGGAGGACGTCTCGAAGCTCCGCACGCACCAACGCGTGCGCCGCGGCATCTCGCTCGTGCCCGAAGGGCGGCGACTCTTCGCGTCCTTGACACTCGAAGAGAACATCCAGGTGGGCGCACAGAAGGCGGCCGACGGACCTTTCAACATCGCAGCGGTCTACGAGCTCTTCGCGTGGATGCCCGAACGTCGCCACCAGAAAGTCGGTCAACTCTCGGGTGGCGAACAGCAGTCGGTCGCGATCGCGCGTGCGCTGGTCGCCAATCCCAAGGTATTGATGATCGACGAAGTCTCCCTCGGCCTGGCCCCGATCGTGATCGAGCGGATCTATGAATTCCTGCCAAGGATCGTCGCCGAGGGCATTGGCGTCCTGCTCGTCGAACAAGACGTCTCCCAAGCACTCGCTGTCGCGACCCGAGTCCACTGTCTGCTCGAGGGGAAGACCTCACTCGTCGGCGCACCGGGCGATCTCAGCTCGGCTGCCATCGAGTCGGCCTACTTCGGGACCTCGCACGGGACGTCCTTAGGATCCTCTCCGAAGGAGTCGACGTGACCTGGGTCAATGTCATCGTCTCCGGTGTGCTCCTCGGCGGCTTCTACGCGTTGTTCGCCTGCGGACTCTCGCTGATGTTCGGTGTCATGAAGATCATCAATCTCGCCCACGGTGACATGGCGGTGGTCGCCGGTTACACCGCGGTCTTCTTGGTCCCCAAGTTTCACCTGCCTGAGGTCTGGTCATTCCTCATCGTCGTCCCGATCTTCGCCCTGTTGGGCTACATCGTGCAGCGCACGCTCCTGCAAAAGAGCATCGACCGTGACCCGTTCACGACACTGTTGGTGACCTTCGGCCTGTCGGTCGTCATCGAGAACCTGCTGCTCGAGATCTACACCGCGAACGCGCAGTCGATCAATATCGGGTCGCTGATCGCGAAGTCCTGGCAGGTGAACACGACGATCTACGTGTCCTATCTCTCCTTGACGGTCCTGATCGTCTCGATCGTGGTGCTCGCTTCGCTGCAGTTGTTCCTCTCCAAGACCAGCACCGGGCGACAGATCCGTGCGGTCTCCGACGACCGCGAGGCCGCGCAGCTCTGCGGCACGAACTACCGGCATATCTTCGGCATCGCGTCCTCGCTCGCCTTCGCCACGGTCGCGCTGGCGGGCATCGCCTTCGGGATGTACACGAGTCTCGATCCGACCGCGGGCGGCGTGAACCTCCTCTACGCCTTCGAGACCGTCGTCATCGGGGGCATCGGATCGCTCTGGGGGACGCTCGTCGGGGGCATCTTGCTCGGCATCGCCCAGCAGTTCGGGGCGCATTTCAATGAGCAGTACACGATCCTCGCGGGCAACATCTTGTTCTTGGTGGTGCTGGCGATCCGTCCGCAAGGCCTCTTCGGCAAGAAAGTGACGATGTCGTGAGCGTCGAAGAACTCCGTCCGAGCGAGTCGTCCGTCAGCGTCGTACGCCACCAGATCCCGGTCGCCTACACCCTCACCGGCGCTCTCGCGCTCGCGGTCTTCTTCACCTGGGCGCCGTGGATACTGCCGGCCTCATTCGTCACGACGCTGATGAACTTCTTCATCCTCGTGATCATGGCCACGATGTGGAACCTCTTGGCCGGCTACGCCGGCATGGTCTCGATCGGCCAACAGGCCTTCATCGGACTCGGCGCCTACGCGACCTTGTATTTCGCCATCAAAGGGATGGAACCCTTCGTCGCGATCCCGCTCGCCACGGTCATCTGTGGGCTCATCGCCTTCCCGGTCACCTATCTGCTCTTTCGTCTCCGTGGTGGCTATTTTTCCGTGGCGACCTGGGTCGTCGCCGATAGCGCGATGCTCATCATCGGCTCGATCGCATTTTTCGGCGGCGGGACCGGCCACTATCTGCCGGGACTCACCACCATCCCCTATAAAGCACTCACTCACGACACGTATCTGGCGGCGTGGTTCGTCGCCCTCATCGTGATCGTGGCGACATATATACTGCTGCGCAGCCGCCTCGGCCTCGTGCTGTCGTCGGTGCGCGACAACGAGGTGGCCGCGCGCAGCTCCGGAGCCAAGGTCACGTCGACTCGGCGTACCATATTTATTGTCGCCGCAGCGGGCTGCGGCGCCGCTGGGGCGGTCCTGGCGATCAGCCAGCCGTTTATCCAGCTCGGCAACGAGTTCAACCTGCAGTGGGCTGCTGAAATGCTCTTCGCCTCGATGATCGGGGGTCTCGGCACGATCGAGGGTCCGATCCTGGGCTGCATCATCTACTTCGTCTTGCAACAGACGCTCCAGAACTACGGCGCCTGGTATCTCATCATCTTTGGGGCGCTGGCCGTCGCGGTCGCGATCTGGCAGCCGCGGGGCATCTGGGGATTCATTCGCGATCAGTTCCACTTCGAGCTCTTGCCCGTCGGGTACCGGGTACGCGGACCGGCCGTGTCGAGTGATGTGTCAAGTGCGCCTCCCGTGCGTCTATGGCGACGCAAGGAGCAACCGGTGGCGCCGCCGGCCGAACCGGACACGACCCGACGCGATTGAGCGACGAGGCACCTTTAGTAGCATTAACCGGTGCCCGCCAGAAATCCTTCGCCTCGTCGCGCCTCCTCGGGACCGCCGCGCGCGAATCGTGGCGCCCCCAAGGGCACGGGCCGGACCCCGACCGGCTCCGGCGCTCCTCGTCGACCGCGCGACCCTGAAGCCCGGAGCTACGAACGACGCGAAGCGCGTGACGGCGCCGAGCGTCGTATCGACCGCGCCAAGCCTGACGCTCGCCCCGCGCCCCGGAGTCGTGGCGGCGAACGCGGCGCCAAGGACTCGAAGCCCTACGCCGACCGGCCCCGTCGCTACGACCGTGACAGTCGCGACGAGAAGAGTGCCGAGCGCCGTCCTCGGCCGAGCAGTGCCGGCCGCGACGGGCGCCCCGCGGCTCGACCGGGCTCGCGTGACACCCGAGCGCGCTACCAGGGAACACGTCCCTCGCGCGATGGTTACGCGACCCGCGACGCATCGTCGCTCGCCCCGCGCGCAAATGATCGTCGCAGTGAGTCCTCTGAGCACCGCGGACGTTCGAGCCGACCCGAGGGACGCGTCGACGCCGCGTCGCGCGATCGGCGCCCGAGTCTCCCGCCACGGAATCGTCCGCCCGCGCGCTCGCGCGTCGAGCGCCGGCCCCGAGAACTGACGCCCGAGGAGCTCGAGCGCGCGAAGGCCGATGCCTTCGGTCGCGACAAGGGCTGGGGAGGTGTCGCTCGAAAGGGAGGCGCCAACATCAAGTCCACGGGTCAGGCAATGGAGGTCACGCCGAGCTCGGGGCGTCGACCCGACACGATGTCGACCTGGGTGCAAGACGAGCGTCCGGTGAGCGTCGCGCCCGCCGCCACGGTGAAGCCGAAGGTCAAGTACGCCCTGCCGGGTGATATCGCCGCCGACATCCGAAAGGCCTTCATCGGCACGTCCTACATGCGCGAGAAGATGGTCATGACGCTGACCAAAGCGGCCGAGGCCTACGACCGCAAGCGCTACGAAGAGGCGCTGCGCCTCGGGCGCATCGTCGCCGACGCGGTGCCGGGGGTGGCGCCGGTGCGCGAATTGACCGGCCTCGCCGCCTACCGCGCCGAGCGATGGAACATGGCCAAGATCCACCTGCGCGCGCACTTCACGATCACCGGCGACGCCGAACACCTTCCCCTCGTCATGGACTGTGACCGCGCGAACTTCCGATTCCGCGCTGTCGCCAAGACCTTCGCCGAACTCGAGGGCGCTGAGCCGAGCGCCGAGGTGTTGGCCGAGGGCCGCATCGTCATGGCCGCGTCCCTCGCCGACCAGCGCCTCTACACCGAGGCGATCGAGCTCCTCACCAAAGCGGGCGCCACGAAGCAGTTGCGAAATCCCTCCTATCGCCACGTCCGACTCTGGTACGCCTTGGCCGACGTCTATGACCGGGCGGGGGACCTGACCTCAGCGCGAGAGCTCTTTGCGCGCGTCGTCATCGCCGAGCCCGACGCCTATGACGCCAAGGCGCGCCTCGGTGAGCTGGGCGCGGGCACGCCGCGCAAGAACCGCAAGCGTCGCACCACTCCGGTCTCGAAGAAGAAGTCGGTCGACTAACTCATCGCCGCGACCGCGGCCAACAGTGCGATCTCACTGCCGCGCGTGTCACCCGTCAGTCCGACCTGCATCTTGTTCATCATGTAGGAGATCGTGAGACCGAGGTCGCGGTCCATCATGATGAGCGAACCACCGTAGCCGCCCCAGAAGCAGGTGCCGGGACCCACCTTGACGTAACTGCTCGCAAGTCCGTAGCCGAGTCCGAAGCTCATGTCGACCGTGAGCACTTGGTCAACGCCGCCGACCTGTCGCTCGAAGACCATGTCGCAGGTCTTCTCCGAGAGGAACCGGTGGCCGTTGGCGTGGCCCCCGTTGGCCATCACTTGTTGGATCGTCGCGACCGCCAGCGCGTTGCCATGACCGTTGGCCGCGGGGATCTCGGCCGCGCGCCACCACCGGTGACGCGGTGCGGTGGCATCGAGCAGCGGGGAGGTGAGCGTGCGCACCTGTATCGAGTCCGGCGCGGCGTCACCGAAGCCCTCGGGGGGAGGGGGGATCACCAAGCTGACACGGTGCTCTTCTGTCTCGGGCAGTCCGATGAAGAAATCGGCGCCCAGGACGTCGGCGACCTCACTCTTGAAGAACTGTCCAATCGTCGTGCCGGTGATTCGTCGCACGACCTCACCGAGGAGGAATCCCTGCGTGACGGCGTGATAGCCGGTGAGCGTCCGGTCGTCCCACCACGGCTTTTGTTCGGCGAGGAGCGACGTCGCGAGGTCCCAGTCGGCGAGGTCTTCGGCAGCGATCGACGCTTGCCAGCCCGAGAGTCCGGCGCAGTGATTCATGAGGTGTCGAACTTCAATGGTCGCCTTGTCGTTCGCGGCGAACTCGGGCCAATAGGTCGCGACGGGTGCATTGAAGTCGAGTTCGCCGCGTTCAAAGAGCATCAGCGCGACGAGGAACGTCATGGTCTTGGTGGTTGACCACACGTTCACGAGTGTGTCGCGTTCCCACGGCGTGGTCTTTTCCTCGTCGCGGTAACCGCCCCACAGGTCGGCCACCAACTCCTCGCGGTGGTAGACGGCGATGGACGCACCGACGTCAGCGCCGCTCGCGAGGGATCCCTCGAGGTACTCGACGAGTCCGGCGAACTTCTCGGTGGTGGTTCCTTGTACGTTCGACATCGGCGACTCCTCCGTGGACGGTGGTGCCGACACTACCGTTACGACGTCATCCCCGACAGTCCCACCAGCGCCCGGGCGTGCTCGATCTCACCCATGTGACGCAGCGCGTGCTGATAGATCCAGCACTCGAGCGCATCGCTGCGCGTGATCCCCGCCTCGCCGGCGACGCGGGCCGAGAACGTCTGGGCGAGTGTCGCGCCGTAGGGGAAGGCGATGAGCACATCGGAAAATGTCGACACTTCGATGGTGGCGACGAATTGTTCAGTTGCGGAAAAGACCAGACGTTGGAATTCGAGGAACGCCTCGTAGTCACCAATGCGCTGGTGCATCATCTCGTCGACGCTCCTCTCTTTGCCGGGGTCGTTGATGGCGAGTCCCATGCGCGCCGCCCACGTCTCGCTCATCAGGGGGGTGGGGCCACCGATGAAGACGATGCTCCCGTCTTCGATCAAAACCTGATGGACGAGGGAGAAGGCGATCGGCAAGACCCCCGGGGCGACGACCCGGTTCACCTGTTCGAGGTCCATGGTCGCGCACGCATCGTCGTAGAGCGAGTGCACGGCGCGCAGTCGGCGAAGCAACGATGATCGGTAGTCGAAGTCCATCACCGCAGTCTGTCGCATGGCGAGCGGCGGTGTCATCGACGCGTCGCGCGTGTTACGCCGGAGTAAGTCGCGCGAACCATCTTGTAACCTTGGGTCATGGACATTGCCTCGCTACTGGGTGACGAAGCGTCATCGCTGCTCGACCACACGGCCACCGCGTTCCCCAAGGAGTTGCTGACCCTCCCGGGACCGAACTACCTCAGTGACGTCTTCTCCCTGACGGACCGGTCGCCGACGGTGCTGCGCAACCTCGGCACGCTGCACAACCATGGACGGCTGCGTGGGACGGGCTACCTCTCGATCCTCCCCGTCGACCAGGGCATCGAGCACTCGGCCGCGGCGTCATTCTCGCCGAATCCGGAGTACTTCGATCCCGCGCGACTCGTCGACCTGGCCATTGAGGGGGAGTGCAACGCCATCGCCTCGACACTAGGCACGCTGGGATCGATCTCTCGGCGTTACGTCCACCGGATCCCGTTCATCGTCAAGATCAACCACAACGATCTCCTGCGCTACCCGAACTCCTATGACGAGCGCCTCTTCGCCTCGGCACAGCTCGCCTCGGACTTGGGTGCCGTCGGCATCGGCGCGACGATTTATTTCGGTTCGGAAGGTTCGATCCGCCAGATCGAAGAGATCGGCAAGGCCTTCGCGGAGGCACATCGACTGGGTATGTTCACCGTGCTCTGGACGTACCTGCGAAATGATGCTTTCATCAAGGACGGCGTGGATTACCACTTGAGCGCTGACCTCACCGGCCAGGCCAACCACCTCGGCGTCACCATCGAAGCCGACATCATCAAGCAAAAGCAACCAATCAACAACGGTGGCTATAACGCCGTGAAGTTCGGAAAGTCCAGTCCGCTGGTTTATTCGAAGCTGACGACGGACAATCCGATCGACCTCACGCGTTGGCAGGTCGTCAACTGTTACGCCGGTCGGATCGGTCTGATCAACTCCGGTGGCGAGTCGACGGGCGACAGCGAGAACGACCTCGCCGGTGCCGTACGCACAGCCGTCATCAACAAGCGCGCCGGTGGTCAAGGACTCATCCTCGGTCGCAAGGCCTTCCAGCGACCAATTGACGAAGGCGCGGCACTCATTCACGCCGTCCAAGACGTCTATCTGGACGAATCCATCACCATCGCCTAGAACTTCAATCATGAGTTCAGACGACGACGAGGACGCGGGGTGGCGCACGTGGCCCAACGTCATCACCATCATCCGTCTGGCGTTACTGCCGCTGTTCTTTTACTTACTCTTCGCGACGAATCACCGCGCCATCGCCGCGTGGCTGTTGGCGACACTTGGGGCGACCGATTGGATTGACGGATTCGTCGCTCGACGCTTCCACCAGGTCTCCAACGTTGGCAAGATCCTCGATCCCGTCGCCGATCGCGTGCTCGTGATCAGCGGACTGCTCGCAGTGGCGGCGGCCGGGGGCGTGCCGTGGTGGTTCGCGTCGGCGACCTTGACGCGCGAGTTGATCGTGTCGATCCTCACCGTGGTGCTCGCCGCGCTCGGTGCCGCACGCATCGACGTGTTGTGGTGGGGCAAGGTGTCGACGTTTGCCCTGATGACAACCTTCCCGCTGTTTTTGCTCACGACCAATCCGCATCACGCGCCGCTTCAGCCGTGGCAACACGACGCGCGCGACGCGTGCTGGGTGATCGGCATCATGGGACTGACGTTGTCGTGGATCGTGCTCGCCGGCTACGTCAAACCGGCGCTGCGCGCGCTGCGCACGGGGCGTCAGGCCCGCCACATCTTGTAAGTTTGCCCCATGTTGATTCCCGGTGACCTTCGATACTCCAACGACCATGAGTGGGCGAAGGCCAATGGCGACATAATCCGCATCGGCATCACCGACTATGCCCAGGACGCGCTCGGCGACGTGGTGTTCGTCGACCTCCCAAAGGTTGGCGCCGAGATCGCGGCGCACGGCACCATCGGCGAGGTCGAGTCGACGAAGTCGGTGTCCGAGATCTATGCGCCGGTCGGTGGCACCGTCACCGCGGTGAACTCGACGTTGTCGAGTTCACCTGAGTTCGTGAACTCCGACCCGTACGGCGAAGGTTGGATCTGTGAGATCACGACGACGAGCGCGAATGACTTCGACGCGTTGCTCGACGCCGAGGGCTACGCGGCTCTCACCAACAATTGACTCTGACGAACACTCGCGAAGTTAACTAGTGTGAAGCCGATGAACTGCCGTCGATGTGGGGAAATTCTGAACGCCAACGCGAACTTTTGTTGGTCGTGTGGCGCCCCACAACACGACGCAAACTCGCCCGAGACAATTGCGGTGCCGGTGGTCACGGCGGCCGAAGTGTTGCACCCCGGAACGAACCGCGGACCCAATGGTGAACACGGCGACGAGCTCGTGATCGCCGCCGGTCTCGACGCGGGCAGTCGAATCGAACTCAAAGGCGAGATCACGACCGTCGGTCGCCACGAGAACAGCGACCTATTGCTCGATGACGTCTCGGTGTCGCGCCATCACGCGATCTTCACGCGCACGGCGAGTGGACGGATCACGTTGCGCGACCTCAACTCGCTCAATGGCACCTACGTGAACGGCACACGGGTCGAAGAGACCACATTGCACTCCGCCGACGAGGTGCAAATCGGCAAATTCAAGCTTGTCTTTTGGGAGGCAACGCAATGAACACCAATCAGGGAATCATGCGCATCGGAGAAGTGCACGCTCAACTCCGAAAGTACTTCCCTGATATCGAGCTTTCGAAGATTCGCTACTACGAGGACAAGGGACTCGTGCAGCCGAGTCGCAGTCGCAAGGGCTATCGCCTGTACTCCGAGCGAGACGTCGAGTGCCTGCGCGAAGCAATTCGACTCGCCCAAGAAGAGTTCGTGCCGCTGCGCGTCGTGCGCCTGCGACTGATCGAGCAAGGTCTCTTGAAAGACGTACCGGTGCCGACGAGTCCGCGTCACGCTGCGCGCGAAGCGCTCTCGAACGTCGTATCGATCCCCGCGCCGCCGTCATCGCCGGCGCCGCGTCCGGTGCTGAAGGTCGTAGCGCCGTCGGTCGAGGCGAAGTCCACCGGAGGCGACGCCCACTACTTGTCGGCAGCGGAGTTCCTCGGTGCCACGGGTCTCGCGCCTGCGACGATGACGCAACTGCACGCGCTCGGGCTCCTCGCTCCGGTCCTGTTGGGCAGCGAGATCGCCTTCACCGAATCTGACGTGCGCGTCGCGACGCTGGCGCAAGCGTTGCTCGAGCGCGGCCTCGACATTCGACTGCTCGGCTCCCTTCGACGGGTTGCCGAGCGCGAGGTCGGCCTTATCGATGACCTCTCGGCGCCCCTGCGCTCGAGGGGCAGCGGCCTCACCAGTGAGCAGGCCCATGGGGTGACGGTTGAACTGGCCGCCGAGGTCGGTGCGTTGCGCGCGGCGCTGTATGACCGAGCGCTACAGGACTACCTCGGTCGCTAGACGTAATTTTCGCACGGGTCGCGGTCTAGGCTCGTTGCATGGTTGAAGTGGTCCTTCGAGCGGTGCGCGTGGACGTCGGGTCCTCGACGCCGCTGCTCTTACTCGAAGAGGTGACGGGCTCTCGCGTGCTGCCGATATTCATTGGCGCGCCGGAGGCGGCGGCCATCGCCTACGCGCTCCAGGGTGTGAAGGCTCCGCGTCCGATGTCCCACGACCTGCTCGGCAACGTCATCGTCGCGCTCGGCGCGCAACTCTTCGCGGCAGAGATCACCGAACTTCGCGACAACACCTTCTACGCGAACCTTCGTTTGCTGCGCGATCGTGACGAGATCAACGTGAGCGCGCGACCGAGTGACGCCGTCGCGCTCGCACTGCGCGTTGGCGCACCGATACTTGTCAACGACGACTTGATGGCCGCTGAAGGTCGAGTGATGGAACTCGATCTCGATGACGACGACGATGATGACGACACCGACGCACCGAACGAGGCGGATCTCGTCGCTGAGTTGCGTGAGTTCCTCGACACGATCCGGCCCGAGGACTTTGGTCAGTGAGACGCGGCCTCATCTCGGTCGCCATATTCGCCGCCTTCGTCGTGATCTTGACGCTCAGTCGCCACGTCATTGATCCGTCGTCGAGCACGACGACAACCGGCGTTCCCTTGACCACGACGACGGCCGCTCCTGCGACGACGACGTCGACGACCGTGGTGAACGCCGCGAGTTGTCCGGCGAGCGACTTCACCGGCGTGTTCAACCAGGGCGAAGGTGCCGCCGGGACCATCTACGCGAGTGTGACGTTGACCAAGAACACTGGCACTGCGTGCGCACTCATGGGTTGGCCGATCCTCACACTGCAGGACAAGACCGGGGCCGTGCTGCCGGTCTCGCTCGTCGACGAATCGGGCGCCGGTGCCGTCCACTTCACGGCCGCCAAGGCGAACGGGCCACCGTCGCAGCTCTCGCTCGTCAATGGTTCGTCGACCAGCTTCTCGCTGGCGTACTCCGACGTGGCCACGGCCAAGACGGTCTGTGACGACGCGGTCACGATCAGTGTGCAGTTCGTCGTCAATGGTCCCACGGTCGCGCTGACACCGGCCTATCCGGTGCAGCCGTGCGACAACGGAAAGATCTGGCTTAGCCCCTTCTACTAGTTCGTACTCGACCGTAGAAATCGCGCAGCACTGACCGGGTGACGTTCGTTGTTCGATCGTTGCCGACGAGTAGCTGACTCGGTCTGGATCACTCCGGGGTTGGATTCACCAGGATCCGGCCCCGGGTGTTGCCGTTGCGCACGACGTCGAGCGCCGACGCCAACGCCTCGAGTCGGATCTCGCGTTCGGCGAGTGCCTCGAAGTCGACGCGCGACGCGACCTCGCCGATCGCCGCCCAGACGCGTGCGCGCGTCTGGGTCGAGGCCTCGACCGAGTCGATCCCGAGCAGCGCCACCGATCGAGTGATGAAGGGATAGACCGTGGTCGCGAGTTCGGCGCTGCCCACGAGTCCACTCGCCGCCACGGCCCCGCCGTAGCGAAGCGAGCGCAGTATCTGGGCAAGCGTGTCGCCGCCGACGCAGTCGATGGCACCGTCCCACGTCTCGCTCGCGAGCACGCGACCAGGGTTGTCCGCGATCTCGTCGCGTCCGATGACCCGCGCGGCACCGCGTTCCTTCAGCCACTGTGACTCAGACGCTGTGCCGGTCGAGGCGACCGCGCGGTAGCCGCGCGCGGCGAGGAACGACACGGCCTGGGACCCCACGCCGCCGGTCGCGCCCGTGACCAGCACCTCGGCGTCACTGGCCAAGCCGCGGTCCTCGAGTGCCAGCAGGCTCTCCATCGCGGTGAAGCCGGCGGTGCCGACGATCATCGCGACGCGCGTGGAGATCGAATCGGGGAGCGCGGTGACGTAGCGCGCGGGGGAGTAGACCGATTGCGCGAATCCGCCGTCGCGCGACACACCCAGGGTGCCGCCGTGGACCGCGACTCGAGTACCGACCGGCAACGCCGGATCACTGGAGCGCTCGACGGTGCCGGCCGCGTCGACGCCGCCGATGAGTGAGGCCACGCGGCGGACGCGACTTTTCGGCGCGGCGACCATCGCGTCCTTGAAGTTGATCCCGCTGTAGTCGACCGCGACGAGGAGGTCCTCGGCCTCGCCCGTTGACTCGACGTCTTTCACCGCGAGTGACAACGAGTCGTCGGATTCAGTGATCACGAAGGCGCGCACGCAGCAACACTACGGCCCGCAGAGGCTGCTGCTTTGACGCCTACCATGACCAAGGTGACGACGATCTCACTCAATGGCCATCCCACGTGGGCGAAACTGCCGCGCGGCAAAGGTACGACGCTGGTGCTGTTGCACGGCGGAATGAGCAGCAGCGCGAGCCTGTTGCGGTCGATTGGTCCCTCTCTCGCCAAGCGCTACCGCGTCGCCGCGTTCGACCGCCGTGGTCATGGTCGCACCGCCGACACCGACGAACCGTTCTCCTACGACGCCATGGCCACCGAGACCATCGCCTTCATCGAGCACCTGCAACGTCGCGTCCATTTGGTCGGGCACAGTGACGGCGGCAACATCGCCCTGCTGGTCGCGATGCGCCGACCGGACCTCATCCGACGTGCGGTCGTGATCGGTGCCAACTATCACTTCAAGGGACTGTTGCCCGTGCCGGTCTTCGACACGTCGAGCGACGCGTTCGCCGAGTGGGCGCAGCGCTTCGGCGAACACTCGCCCGACGGTCCGGCCCACGCGTTGGTCGTCGAGGAGAAGACCCGAATCATGACGTTCTCGCAACCGACGCTCAAACTCAAGAACCTCGCGACGATATCCGTGCCGGTACTGGTGATGGCTGGTGATGATGACGTCGCGACGTTGGAGCACACCTGCGCGCTGTACGAGGCGATTCCCGAGGGGCAGTTGGCGATCGTCCCCGGGACCTCGCACATGCTGCTCAAGGAGCGCACGAAGGAGAGCGTGCGCATCATCGACCACTTCTTGCGCTCGAAGTTGCCACCGGTCACCTACGCTCCCATGCGCCGAGCGAACGCGGTGCAGGGCGACTGAAAGGCCGGGCGTAAATTGCGACTCTGGGTACAATTGGCCCAATGCTGACGCGGGTCTCTTTCGCGCGCACCCGCTTCTTGACGTGGTGGGGGGCGCTCTCGGGCCTCAGCAGCGACGCCCTCCTCTACGGTGTCTCGGCGGTCTTCGCCCTCGGCCTGGGGCTGTTCTCACACCAGGGCGCCCAGTGGCAGTGGGGCTACCTGGCGACCACGCCGTATGCACTATTCGCGCTCGTCGCCTTCGGACTGCACCGACTGCAACTGCGCCGCACCACGTGGCTGCGTGTAGGACTGCTCGCGCTCGTGATGCTCGGCACGGTTGCGATACCGCTCGGACTCGAGGCGCGCTGGCGCGTCGCGCAACCAGAAGTCGGTGTCATTCAACGCGCGGGCGACAACCTGAGCAAGGACAAGAACCTCTATCCGACCTACGACAAGCACGGCAAGCTCATCGACCCGATCGAGGGCATCCCGTCCTTTGAGTCGTTCTTCCCGTACTTCCCGCTGATGAGCGTGTTCGGCCTGCCCTCGGCCGAGACGCACAAGACCAAGGGCCTCACCGACCCGCGCATCGCGATGTCGCTGCTGACGCTCCTCGCGAGCGGACTCGCACTCGGGCTCCTACGTGCCTCGTCGAAGAAGAAGATCCGCGTCGCTCAATGCCTCTTGGTGCTACCGACCGGCGCGCTCTTCCTGTCGACCGGTGGCGACGACATGCCGATCCTCGCCTTGACCCTGCTCGGCGTGGTCGCACTGCAACGACGACAGAACAACTTCGCGGGCATCAGTCTGGGTTTGGCCGCGGCGATGAAGTTGACCGCGTGGCCAATGGCCTTCGGCGCCCTGCTCGTCGCGCGCGACGACAAGGACCGTTCGGCCTGGCTACGCGTGGCCTTGTGGATCGTCGCCGTCGTGGCGGTCACCGTGACGCCCTTCGCGATACGCGCGCCGTGGGCCTTCATGTCGAACGTCTTCGCCTTCCCCCTCGGGTTGACGAGCGTGACCTCACCGGCGGCGAGTGCGCTGCCGGGCCACATCTTGACGACGTTGTGGGCACCGGCCGGCCATATCCTCGCGCCCGTGACGTTCCTCGTCGGGGGTTATTTCTTGACGACGTACCTCCGTCGCCACTGGCCGCTCACGTTGGCGCAACTCCTCGCGGTCCTCAGCGTGGTCTTTCTCACCATGATGTGCGTCGCGACGGCCACGCGCATTGGCTACGTGATCTACCCGCTGAACTTCGCCCTCTGGTCCTGGGCCCTCACCGACAGCGTCGTGCCCGAGAGGGAGTTGGTTCAGACCGTCTCAGAGTTCTGATAGATCCGGAAGGTCCAGTGCGAGCGCGTGCTCGTGGACTTCGTGATGGTGATGCCCGCCACCCAGTAGAAGCCGTCGTTGCCGGCCTTTTGGAAGAGCGACTGCGGCGAGCCGTTACTCGCACCCGAGGAGAAGAGGTTCCAACCACGAGCCTCGAGCTGCGATTTGTAGAACTGGAGGAGTGACGCGCTGTTGGCGGGCGTCACCAATGGCTGGTAACAGTCGAAGTCACCGGCGCCGGCGTTCGGGATGTTGCCGCCCTTTTGCATGGTCGTGCCCTTGGGCACGATGAAGGCGTCGTCGATGTTCGACGGGATCTCCGACGCGCTGGTGCAGTAGTCGAGGACCGCCGAGGACGACGCGACTTGGAGTCCGCCGACGACCACGGGCACCGTGGTCGGCGTGGTCGACACGCCCTGGTCCGAGATCAAGTTGATGGCCATGAAGACCACCAATACGACGACGGCGAAGATCAGCACGCCGGCGGCTGGCCAGATGCTCGTCGTGGTCGTCAGCGGTGCGCGCGGCTCGTCGCTCACTCGTCCCATCCCAGGTGATCGATCGGACCGCGCCCGCGGCCGAGTTTCCAATCGGCGGCACTCGTCAAGGCGGCGAGTACGAAGGACTTTGCGTCGCGCACCGCGTCGGGCACGGTTCGCCCGAGCGCCAGGCCCGCGCAGATCGCGGCCGACAGCGAGCACCCCGTGCCGTGATCGTTCGTGGTCGTGACGCGTTCGGCGTCAAAGACGAAGACCTCATCGGCGCTCACGAGTACGTCGGGCGCGTGACGCTCGGTCAGCGAACGTTCCGCGAAGTGTCCGCCCTTCACGAGTGTCCAGGTCGGTCCGAAGGTGAGGATCTGGCGCGCGAGCGCGACCATGTCGTCGTGATCCTTGACGTCGTCGAGGTCGATGCCGCACAGCATCGCCGCCTCGCGAAGGTTCGGGGTCACGACCTCGGCGTGGCCCAACAATGTGGCACGGTAGGCCTCGACGCCGCCGACGTCCATGAGCGGGTGCCCGGTCGAGGAGACCAGTACGGGATCGACCACGAGGTGGGGGAGGAGGCCGTCGCTCGCGAGCTGCGCCACGCGTTCGACGGTCGAGGGTTGGGCGAGCATGCCGGTCTTGACCGCGCTCACCTCGAAATCGTCGACGACACTGAGGACCTGGCGCGCGACCATGTCGGGCTCGACGTTGAGCACCGATTCGACGCCGACCGTGTTCTGAGCCGTGACGGCGGTGACGGCCGTCGTGGCGTGGACCTCGAAGGCACAAAAGGTGCGCAGGTCGGCCTGCATACCGGCCCCACCTCCGGAGTCCGACCCCGCAATCGTCAAGACGGTGAGGGGTTGCACCTGAACAACCTTAATGAGTCGTGGCAAACGGTCAGTACGATTGGGACGTGGGAGATCTCTTTCAAGTCGGCTCGCTCAGCTCTCCTTCACGGCTCGTCGTCGGCACGGGCGGGTTCCGTTCGATGGAAGTGCTCGGCGCCTCCCTCGTGGCCTCGGAGGCCTCGATCGCGACGGTGGCGCTTCGCCGCGTGGACCCCAGCGTGAAGGGTTCGATCTACGACCTCCTCGGTCGACTGAACTTCTCGCTCCTGCCTAATACCGCGGGATGCTTCAGCGCGGCCGAGGCCGTCAAGGTCGCCGAACTGGCTCGTGAGGCCTTCGACACGAACGTGGTGAAACTCGAGGTCATCGGCGATGACGTGACGCTGCTCCCGGATACGACCGAGACGCTGGCCGCCGCGGCGACGTTGGTGCGCAGCGGTTTCGAGGTGTGGGCCTACACCTCAGATGACCTCATCGTCGCCCAGCGGCTGGAACAGGCGGGCTGTGTCGCCGTGATGCCGCTCGGCTCACCCATCGGTTCCGGTCTCGGCGTGCGAAATCCACACGCCGTCGGGCTGATCTGTGAACGACTCAGCGTCCCGGTGTTGCTCGATGCCGGCGTCGGCACGGCCTCAGACGCGGCGCTGGCGATGGAGTTGGGCTGTGACGGCGTGCTGGCGGCCTCGGCGATCAACCGCGCCCTTGATCCGGTCATGATGGCCGAATCCCTGCGCGACGCCGTGAAAGCCGGGTTCCTGGCCCGGCGCGCCGGTCGGATACCACCGCGTTTGCACGCCGAGGCCTCCTCACCGTCGCTCGGCCGGCCAGATTTGTTGTTTGAATAGCCGTCGCCAAACTACACTCGTGTAGTCCGTCGGGTTAGTCTGGACAGACCTCGGTCGGGAGGGAAACGACACATGGCTGAAACTTCAACGTACGGATTTAGTGGACCGATGGTCTGTCGCCTGACGGGCGTCACGTACCGTCAGTTGGACTACTGGGCACGAACCGATCTCGTGACGCCGTCCATCACCCCCGCCCAAGGCAGCGGTTCCAAACGGACGTACTCGTACTCCGACGTCCTCGAGGTGAAGGTGATCAAGTCACTGCTCACGTCGGGTGTCGCGCTCAACCGAGCCCGCCAGGCCGTCGAGTGCCTGCGCAACTCCCTCGGCGCCGATCTCGCCTCGTCCAGTCTCGTGTTGAGTGACGCCGGATCGGTACTCGCACACGATGACGGTGACCTCGTCGACCTCCTCCGCGGTGGTCAGGGTGTCTTCAACATCGTCCCCCTGGCGAACGTGGTCGCCGAACTCACGACCACGATTCGTCAATCGCAGCTCGCAACGTCGGAGAGGGAGTCCCGTTCGGCGTGAACGACACCGCGCCGATCGACGCGTCGCGTCGTCGGCACCCGAGTCTGGAACCTGTCCCGCAGGACCAGTTCGCCCATCCCAGTGAGCGCGCGTTCGCGCGACTCCTCAACCTCTACGGTTTCGCCTGGGCCTATGAACCCGTCGAGTTCCCCCTCGAGTGGAACGAACTCGGCGTGCCGGTGAAGGGATTCCGTCCGGACTTCTATCTGCCCGAGAAGCGACTCTTCATCGAACTCACCGTGCTCGAACAGCGGCTCGTCACGAAGAAGAATCAGAAGGTCCGCAAGTTCCGCGCACTCTATCCCGAGGTCGAACTCCTCGTCGTCTACCAACGTGACTTCGCCGCGCTGCTCGAGCAACACGGGCTTGGAACTCTGGCAACGTTTGCAGCCTAAAGTGACAGACGTGACCGACCGACGCCCGTACCTGTACGACGCGCACGTCACACTGGGAGCCAAAATCGTCCCCTTCGGTGGATGGGAGATGCCGCTCCAGTACGCCACCGGCACCGTCGCTGAGCACCTCGCCTGTCGCAACGACGCCGTCGTCTTTGACGTCAGCCACCTCGGCACGGTTCGCTGCGACGGACCTGAGATGTTCGACGCGTTACAAGCGACGCTCACCAACGACCTACGAAAAGTTGCGCCGGGAAGAGCCCAGTACACGCACCTCTTGAACGATGACGGCTTCGTCGTGGACGACATCATCGTCTGGTGGGTGAGCGACAATGAGTTCGACGTCATGCCGAACGCCTCGAATACGTCGGGCGTGACCGAGGCGCTGCCGGGCGTCGACGTCACCGCCGAGCGCTGCGTCTTGGCCGTGCAGGGGCCCCACGCGCGCACCAAGGTCGCCAAGGTCGACCAGCGATTTGGCGACGTCGGACGCTTTCGCGTGACGCGCTTCGACTACGAGGGTGTCGAGGTGCGTGTCGCGGGCACGGGCTACACCGGTGAAGAGGGTCTCGAGATCGCCGTGCCCAACGAGGCGGCCGAAGCACTGCTCGCGCGACTCGTCGACGCCGAGATCACACCGGCCGGTCTCGGCGCGCGAGACACGCTGCGCTTGGAGGCGGCCCTGCCGCTCTACGGACACGAACTGACACTCACCTCGACGACCCTCGAGGCCCGTCTCGGCTGGGTCCTCGGCTGGGACAAGGAGACGTTCCGCGGGCGTGCGGCCGTCGAACGCGAACGCGACCGCGGACCAGAGAAACTACTCACCGGACTGATCGTCGACGGACGCCAACCGTTGCGCGACGGTGGCGAGGTCGTGATCGACGGTGAGCACGTCGGCACGCTCACCTCGGGTAACTACTCACCAGTTTTGGAGCGTGGTATCGGGCTCGGTCTGTTGCGCGGCGACCCCGAGGTCGGCACGTCGGCCGTCGTCGAACTGCGCGGTCGAGCGATCGCGGCCACCGTGAGCGCGCTGCCCTTCGTACGAAAGGCGAAGTGACGTGGCCGACTATCTACCGCACACGCCCGCTGAGATCGACGAGATGTTGGCCTTCCTCGGCATGGACTCACTCGACCAGCTCTTCGCCCACATTCCGTCGGCCGTGCGTCTCACGCAGGGACTGGATCTGCCCGATGGCATGAGCGAACCCGACGTGGCGGCGCTCTTTGCCCAGTACACGTCGGCCAATCACGCCAAGGCCAGTGCGATGACCTGCTTCGCTGGCGCGGGGGTCTACGACCATGAGGTCCCGGCGGTTGTCAAGATGCTCGCTGGGCGCTCGGAGTTCGTGACGGCCTACACGCCCTATCAACCAGAAGTGGCCCAGGGCGTCCTGCAGGCGATCTTCGAGTATCAGACGCTGATCGCGCGACTGAGCGGACTTCCGATCCCCAACGCGTCGCTCTATGACGCCGCGACCGGGCTCGTCGAGGCACTCAACATGGCGCACGGCGCGACGTCGCGCCAAAAGATGGTGATCTCAGCCGGCGTGCATCCACACTGGCGCGAGGTGGCCGCGACGTTCGCCAGTGGCACCGGTCATGAGATCGTCGTTGTGCCCCTGAAAGACGGGGTGACCGACTGGGGAAGTGTCGACGCGACGAACGCCGCCGCGATCGTCGCGAGTTACCCGAACTACCTGGGCGTCCTCGAGGACCTGAGTGAGGCGAAAGCCTTGGCCGTGGCGAACGACGCCCTCTTCGTGATGGGGTGTGACCCGGTCGCGGCCGGTGTGTTGAAGACGGCCGGCCAGTGGGGCGCCGACATCTTCGTCGGTGAGGGTCAGCCCTTTGGGACACCGCTCGCCTTCGGCGGACCGTTCCTCGGACTCTTCGCGTGCACGACCGAGCAGACGCGACGACTGCCCGGTCGCATCGTCGGCGAGACCGTGGACTCCAACGGTCGTCGCTCCTTCGTCACGACGCTGCGCGCGCGCGAACAGGACATCCGCCGCGAGAAGGCGACGTCGAACGTCTGCACCAACCAGACCTTGATGGCGGTCACCGCGGCGATCCAGCTCGGATGGCTCGGGACCCAGGGTTTGCGCGAGATCGCCACGCGATGCGCCCAGGGAGCGCACTACCTCTTCGACGAACTCGTGCAGATCGATGGCGTCACGGCGCTCTCCACTCAGCCGTTCTTTCGCGAATTCGCGGTTCGACTGGGGCGAGACGCGTCGGCCGTCTTGCTCACGATGGCCGGCGACGGTGTCTTGGGCGGCGTGTCGGTCAGCGCGCTGACCTCGGGACCGGACCCATCCATCGACGGTGACGTTGATGACGTGTTACTCGTCACCGTGACGGAACGACGCACCAAGGAAGAGATCGACCGCTACGTCGAAGTGTTGCGAAAGGCGGTCGGACAGTGAGCCGCGTGCTCTCGGGCGGGCGTGCAGCATCGGCGCCGCTGCTCGGACACGAGACCGAACCAACGATCTTTGAGATGTCCGTGCCGGGTCGTTCGGCCTACCAACTGCGCACGACCGGCGTTCCGGCGACGGCGCTCGCGACGTTGATTCCGGCGAACCATCTGAACGATGACGTCATCGACGTGGCCGAGGTCTCCGAGCGCGACCTGGTCGCCCACTTCACGCGTCTGTCGCACCGACAGTTCTCGGTCGACCTCGGCATGTACCCACTTGGTTCGTGCACGATGAAGTACAACCCCAAGTTCTGTGACGCGGTGGCGAACGACCCGGGACTGAACTCAGTGCACCCGGGCGCACCGGCCGAACTCACCCAAGGTTGGCTGGAACTACTGGCGACCCTCGAGGAGAAACTCTGCGCGATCACCGGCATGGCCGCGGCGACGCTGCAGCCCGCCGCCGGCGCCGCCGGTGAGTTGACCGGGCTGTTGTTGATGCGCGCCTATCACAGCGCCAACGGCGATCCGCGACGACGCATCTTGATTCCCGACTCTGCCCACGGGACGAACCCGGCCTCGGTGACCCTCGGAGGTTACGAGGTGACGACGATCCCGTCGAACGACCGCGGCCTCGTGGACCTCGAGAAACTGAAGGCGTCGCTCGGCCCTGACGTCGCGGGGATCATGTTGACGAACCCCAACACGCTGGGTCTCTTCGAAGAGGAGATCACCGAGATCGCGGCCGCCGTGCACGACGTCGGGGGACTGCTCTACTACGACGGCGCGAACCTGAACGCGATCCTGGGCGCCGTGCGACCCGGCGACATGGGCTTTGACATCGTCCACATGAACCTCCACAAGACTTTCGCGACGCCCCACGGCGGCGGGGGACCGGGCGCCGGCCCCGTCGCGGTCTCGGCGCGACTGGTCGACTTCCTGCCTGGACCCAAGGCGTCGCGACTCGACGACGGCACCTACGCCTGGGTCAAGCCGCCGCGCTCGATCGGTCGAGTGCACGGATGGCACGGCAACGCGATGGTGTTGGCGCGCGCGCTGGCCTACATTGACGTCCACGGTGGCGACGGACTCACGCGTGTGGCGAAGTACGCGGTACTGAACGCCAACTGGCTTCGCCACCGGCTCCGCGCGACGCTGCCCGCCGCCTACGACCGCGTCTGCATGCACGAATGCGTACTGACCGCCACGCCGTTGAAGAACAAGTACGGCGTTCGCGGCCTCGACGTGGCGAAGGCGCTGCTCGAAGAGGGTTTCCACTCGCCAACGGTGTACTTCCCTTTGATCGTCGAAGAGGCGCTCATGTTCGAACCCACGGAGACCGAGAGCGTGCAGACGCTCGAAGCACTCGCCGAGGCAGTCGAGCGAATCGCTCAGCGCGCGATCGACGACCCTGACGGCTTGCATCGCGCGCCGCAGACGACGCCGGTGTCGCGCGTTGACGAAGCGCGCGCGGCGCGCACTCTGATCCCGACCGAGGACGCCGCGAGCCGCTGAGTGGTCGAGATGGAGCGTGACTCTGTGAGACTGTGCGCGTGAGCGATTCGAAATCCGTCGAACCACTTCGCCGGCAGGCATTCGGCGCGGTCGTGCTGATCTGTGTCCAGTCGGGCATCGGGATGTTCGTCAATCTGTTCGTGAGCATCCCGAAGGATCACGCCGGCGCGAATCCCTCGAACTACTTCAGTGGCTCCATGCGCAGCGTGGCGTGGGCCATCGGACATGGTGCGGTGGCGCTCGCACTGCACATGGTCCTCGGACTCTTGTTGGGCATCATGGTGATCGGCATCGTCGCGCGCGCCTTCGCGATAGGTCGCGCGTCGTTGATCGTCTGGTCGGTCCTCGGGGCGTCAGCGACCATTGGCGCCGGGTTCACCGGCGCCGGATTTCTGGATTTCAACCAAAACGTCAGTTCGTTCTTCATGGCGCTCCTGGCCTTCGCCTCACTGATCTGTTTCGCCGTCATGGTCTATCTCCCGAGTCGGTCGGCAAGAATCGCCCCGAGCACCTCCGACGCAGCGGCCGGAGCGACGAACCCCTAGTCCTCTTCGGACTCCGTCACCCGGTGGGTGACCTTTCGCAGCAGTCGGGCGAGTTCACGTTGTTCGGCCGCCGTCAGCCCGCTCACGGCCACTCGTTCGTGTTGGTTGAACTGAGGGAAGAGCGTCTCGATCAAATGTTCGCCAGAGGCCGTCAGTTCGATTGACACGCGACGTCGGTCGTCCTTGTGGGGCAGCCGTCGAATCAGCTTTCGGGTCTGGAGTGTTTTGATGACGCCGGTGAGCGTCCCTTTCGTCACGCCCGCCTCTTCGGCGACGTGACCCGTCTCCTGCGTGTCCCAGATCCAGAGGATCCATAACACGGTGAAGGCGACCCAGCTGAGGTCGTACTCGGCGAGAACCGTTCGCTCCATGTGATTGCGCACGGCCGTGCCGGCGCGGTAGACGTTCGAGACCGCGCTCATCGCCGTGAAGTCGAAGTGCTGACCCTTCAGACGCGACTTGATATCCTTCTCGGCCTGCAAGACAACGGCCGGTGACGCCGAGGCGATGCGACGGCTCACGAGCTCTCCCGCAGTGTCGTGCCGCCGGCGAAGGTGGTGCCCACCGAGCGAAAGTAGCCGCCGATGATCTCACGCGGCGCCAAACGAGACAACTCCTCGGTCGGTGAGTCGAAGAGTTCGAGCGTGGCGCGACCGCCCCATACCGGACCGAGATCGAGATTGACGCCGGACATCGTCACGACCTCATCCAAAGAGTCGACGCCGTCGAGTTCGATGCGTGGGAACCAGCGGTGGTGCAACATCGCATGTCCGTTGACGAAGCCGTTCGCAGTCGCCGGTGCCTCGAGCGTGACCGTGGCGTTCGCGAGTCGGCGATCGGCCGCCGCGAGGGTCATGCCGAAGGTGCCGCCCGCTTCGAGACGCGGGCCGGCGCTGCCGACCGTGACTGGTCGGGTCTGGTGGATCGAACCGAGTTTCTTGGGGTACCCCTGGAGGTAGCCGCGCACGAGTGCGAAGTCCTTGTCGACCCAGATGAAGACGCAGCGACTGTAGAGCTGGCCGTTGTAGCGACAGCGCACGACCACGAAGGACTCTTTGTACTGCGAGCGCACGGGATCGAGCAACTCGGTGCGGTCATCGCCGCAGCTCTGCCAGTCGGCCCAGATGAACGCGACGGCGCCGGGGTCCTCGTCGTCGTTGGCGAGTTCGACGTCGGGCGGCAGGACCGCGCGCACGTTGGCGGGGTCAGTGCGGTACTCGACCGTCAGGAGGTCACCGGAGTAGTGCCACGGGGTCGGCGGCAACATCGACGCCGTGCCCGCGGCGGTCCGGGGAAATGGCAGTCCGGAAAACGACATCAGTCCGTCCCGGTCCAGCCGCTCGCGGGCCGGTCGAACCACACGTGGGCCTGACCGGTGCCGATCGAGTTCTCGTACTGCGAGTACATCCGCCCCGGGGCGGTGCAACGTGCACCGCCGATGGTGTTGATCATCATCTGATAGTGCGCGAAGTGACCCTCCGGTCGCACGGTCATGAACTCATCCATCTCATTGACGACCTGAGCGTGATCGCCGCGGACCAGGGCGTCGATGACGCGGTGGTCCCACATGCGGGCATCTTCGGAGTAGATGTGTTCCTCGGGTGCGGCCTCGTGCTGGCGGAGGTCGCGGAGTTTGTGGAAGGTGTGGCTCAGGGCGCCCGAGGCGATGACCACGACGCGCAGGTCGCTTTGAGCGACGGCCTCGGCGACGACCTGACCGACGGTGGCGAAGTCGCGGTTCTCGGCCGTTTGACAGACGCCGATCGAGGCCCACGCCTCGTCGCCTTGCAAGAAGGAGAGGAAGTTCAGCGTGGCGTAGGTGACAGGGAGGTGTTCGTTGTCGATCGGAGTGATCCAGCAGTCGTCCGTCGCGTCGGCGATCTTGCCGATGAGTCGAGCGAAGTCCGGATTGCCGGGCATGTCATAGGGCACGCTCGACATGCCACGCGGCAGTTCCTCGCTGGTGAAAAAGCCCGTGCGCCGTTCGGCTGCGGTCACGACGAACTCGACGGTCGTGAACCAGTGGCTGTCAAAGACGAGCACGAGGTCGGGCTTCAGCACGTCAAAGACCTCGGTGCGCAGCTTCTGGAGCCCGGTGAAGAGTGTGCTCTCGTTGCCGTCGTTCAGTTCGCGACGGAGTTCGTCGGGCAGCACGATGGTGGGAACGTGCGCGAGCAGTCCCGCGCCGACGATTTCACCCATGAGTGGTCCCTTCTTTGATCTGGAGCGTCTTGAGGTCAGAATAGAAGTCGAGCGCGTAGTCGCCGCCCTCGCGACCGATGCCGCTGATGCCGGTGCCGCCGAAGGGCGCCGTGAGGTCGCGCACCAAGAAACAGTTGACCCAGATGGTGCCGGCGCGCAGCAACGTCCCCATCCGTTCGGCGCGCGCCTCGTCCGAGGTGTAGAGGATCGCGGACAAGCCGTAGGACGTCGAGTTCGCGAGTTGAGCGGCTTCAGCCTCGTCGCTGAAACCCTGGATGGTCAACACCGGTCCGAAGACCTCGTGCTGGACGATCTCGGATTCGTTGGACTTCGGCTCGATCAGCGTCGGTTCGAACCAGAGGCCGTCGGTCGCGAGGACGTCGCCACCGAAGACGATGACGTCGCCGTTCGCCTTCGCGCGCTGCACGAACCCGTCGACACGGGCCAGGTGGTCCGGGTGAATCAATGGCGAGATCGTGGTCTCGGACTTTCGACTGTCGCCGAGCACGTGTCGTCGGGTCGCTGCTTCGAATCGAGTGACGAACGCCTCTCGCACGGTCCTGTCCACGAGGAGTCGCGTCCCAGCCAGACAGACCTGGCCGCCATCGTCGAACATGACCGCGGCCTTCTCGGCGGCGGCGTCCAGGTCGGCGTCGGCGAAGACGATGAACGGCCCCTTGCCTCCCAGTTCGGCGGTGAAGGGTACGAGGTTCCTCGCGGCCGCTTCGCCGATGAAGCGACCTGTCTCGGGCGAGCCGGTAAACGAGATGCGCCGAACCCGGGGGTCGCCCACGAGCGCTGCACCGACCTCGCTGCCCACCCCTTGGACCAGGTTGAAGACACCCGGCGGGAATCCGGCCTCGTCGACGAGGTCCATCAGCATCGAACAGCTCAGCGGCGACCACTCGGCCGGCTTCAAGATCACAGTGTTGCCCGCGGCGAGGGCCGGGGCACACTTCCAGGTCGAGAGCATGAAGGGCGCGTTCCACGGCGTGATGACGACGGTTGGTCCGGCGGGCATGCGCAGGACCGTGTTCGCGGTGCCGTTGGATGACCAACGCCGTGGTTGGTAGTTGCGCGCCAGCTCGGCGTAGGCACGGAAGTTCCTCGCCCCTCGTCCGATCACTCGAAGCCGCAGGCTCTCTTCGAGCATGGCCATGTCGAGGCACTCCACGTGGGCGATCGTCGCCACGTCGCGGTCGATGAGATCGGCGAGTCGATCGAGATAAGCGCCGCGTTCGTCGACCGAGAGCGTGGCCCACGCCGGGAACGCTGCCTGCGCGGCCGAGACGGCGAGGTCGGCTTCGACGGAACTGGCGCGTGCGACGTCGGCCAACTTCCACGTCCAATCCAGCGGCGAGCGGTCCTCAAAGGTACGAGTCGACGCGATGCGTTCAGCGTTGATGTAGTGATCGGGCGAGACGCTCACGCCGTCGACGTCAACACGCGGTGAACTCATGACTGGAACTTTGGATGTACGCGCGGGAACGGGAGTTCGTCGCGCGTGGTCGGATTCGGTCGTCGCTGGCCGCGGAACTCCCACTCCGCGCCGAGCGCGGTCGACAGGACCTCCTCGGTCGCCGTGGGTTGGGCGCCGATCTCGTCACTCACCGGGATCGGGCCCTCGACGATGTGATTGGTCAAGGTGCCGAGACCTTCCACTTCGACGCTGACGACGTCACCGGGCTGCACCGGCCGCGAGATGGCCGGCGTACCCGAGAGGATGATGTCGCCGGGTACCAGCGTGATCAGTCGGGCGATGTCCGCGACGAGGTAGTGCATGTCCCAAGCCATCTCATCGGTCGAGCCGTCTTGGCGCACCTCGTCACCGACGAGGGTGAGCATCCGCTTGTTGGAGAAGTCCCAGTCCGTGACGACGCCGGGACCGATGGGACAAAGCGTGTCGGCGCCTTTGACGCGCAGCATCGACCCGGCGTCGGTGTCGCGAAAATCGTGCAGGCCGAAGTCGTTGGCGATCGTGTAGCCCGCGATGTAGTGGGCGGCGTCGGCGTAGTCGATGTTGCGCGCCGTTCGCCCGATGACGATGGCGACCTCGCCTTCGAAGTTGAGGTAGTGGCAGTTCGCCGGGCGAACGACGGCTCCGCCGTGCGAATTCAGGGCCGAGATCGGCTTGTGGAAGTACGTCGGGGCTGGCGGCAGAGCGACACCGAACTCGCGCACGCGAGAGACGTGGTTCAAGTGACAGCAGATGATCTTGGTGGGCGAGATCGGCGCCAGGTGCGTCGCGGTACGCGCCTCGACCCGGCGACCGTCACGCGCGACCAACGAGTCGCCGTCGAGCACGACGTCCGTCGGGTACCCATCGAGGAGAATCCTTCGAAATTCCACTGCGCTCCCAGAGTCGTTTGTATCTAAACGTTGTTGTCCAGACTAGTAAGTTGGCTTCTGGGTTACTTCGCGCCAGAGTGCTACCTTTCCCAACGTATCCCAAGGGGGCCAGATGTCGAGTGAGTTCAATCGCCTGCGGGTGTTGTGGCCGGATCACCTCGGGCTCGCACGCGGCAAGTACGTGCCGGCCTCGCTGGCCGACCACGGTGTTCGTCACTGCACCGGAACATGGGCCCTCGGCTACGACCGCGGCATGACACCCGAGACGCCCGGCTCGCACTGGAACGAGGGACTGCCCGACTTCGACGCCTGCTACGAGATGAGTGACCTCCGTCCCGGTTGGGAGCCGGGGACCAAGGTCGTCGTCGCCGATCTCATGCGTCTCGGCGAGCCGTTCGTCGCTTCGCCGCGCCACGCGCTTCGACGCGCCATCGCCGATTGGCAGGCGCTGGGCTATAGCCCCTTCGTGGGCATGGAGTTCGAGGCCTATATCTTCGAACCCGACGGCAACGGGGGCTGGCGGCCCATCGACACGCCCGGCGCCTACGTCTACGGCACCGGTCCGTCGGTCGATCCTCACGGCCTGCTTGATGCCATCTGGGAGGCCTGTGACGCAGCCGAGATCCCGCTGGAGTCAGTGAACTCTGAGTACGACTCGCCGCAGTTCGAGTTCACGCTGCGCTACAGCGACGCCCTGCGCGCGGCCGACGAGGGATTCCTCTTCAAGCTCCTCGCGCGCGAGGTCGCCCAACGCAAGGGTCTGTTGTTGACCTTCATGGGCAAGCCCCTGTCGGACCGTGGCGGCTCGGGTCTCCATTTCAACATCTCGCTGCGCAACGACGCGGGGGAGAACGTGATGCACGACCCCAGCGAGGAGGACGGTGTCTCGGTGCTCGCCAAGCAGGCGGTCGCGGGCATGCTCGCCCATCACCAGTCACTCGCCGGTCTCTGTGCGCCGACCGTGAACGCCTACAAGCGACTGCGACCGGCCTCGCTGTCGGGCTACTGGGCGAACTGGGGCTACGACCACCGCGGTGCGACGGTGCGGATCCCGCCGGAACGCGGCGAGGGCTCGCGACTCGAGCACCGACTCTCCGACGGCGCGGCCGTGGTCCACACCGCGATGGCGGCGGTCTTGCAGGCCGCGCGTCTCGGCGTCGTCAACAAGGACGTCCTCGGGCCCAAGGAATCCGGCAATGGCCTGGACACTATCGACGCCACCGTCGGCGTGCCGCCGTCACTCAGTGATGCCCTTGACGCGCTCGAGGCCGACCAGGAACTCGTGGATGCGGTCGGCGCGGACATCGTCGCCCAGCACCTCGCGGTGAAGCGCACGGAGTGGGAGCGCTACGTCAGCGTCACGACCGATTGGGAGATGCGCGAGTATCTGCCGTTCCTCTAGCGCCAGTTCACGCGTACCGGGAGCTTTTTCGTCCCGCTGATGAAGTTCGAGCGGAATCGCTCACTCGGTCCCGCGGCCTCGATGCTCGACCACGCCTTGGCCATCTCTTCGAACATCACGCGTAGTTCCAGACGAGCCAGGTGCGCGCCGAGGCAGAGGTGCGCGCTATGAAGACCGAACGCGACGTGGTCATTGGGCGCTCGGTTCGCGACGAACTCATAGGGATCGGTGAACTGCTCCTCGTCGAAGTTCGCCGAGATGTACCAGAGCACGACCTTGTCGCCCTTGGCCAACTTCTGACCGCGCAACTCCGTGTCCTCGACGACCGTGCGTCGAAAGTGCATCGTGGTGCTCGCCCAGCGCAGTACCTCGTCAACGAGGAGCTTCATCTGCGCTTCGTCCATCGACGGCAACGCGGCGAAGATCTCGGGGCGCTCGATGAAGACCTGCGTGCCAGCGGTCATGGTGTATCGCGTCGTGTCGTTGCCGGCCGCCACCATCAGCGTGAAGAAGTTCTTCAGCGTCGGGTCGTCCAACGTGTCGCCGTCCTTGGTGGGGGCGAGCAACGCCGTCAGGACGTCGTGGGTTGGCGTGATCCGGCGCTTCTCGAGCGCCTGTTGGGCGTACTCGAAGAGTTCGATCGCGACGGGGCTGCGAAACGGGAGGAGTCGATACGCGCTGGTGTCGCTCTGGTCGACCACGTAGTCCGTGAAGTCCGGGTCCGAGTTGCCGATCAACGCGTCGCCGCGACTGACTAACCAGTCGAGGTCTTCGTTCGGCAGACCGAGTAGGCGCCCGAGCATCTTCATCGGCAGCTCGCGTGCGACGTCTTTGACGAAGTCGAACTCCTCGCGGCCCTCGAGGTTGTGGAGCACTTCCTTGGCCAACTCGCGCACCGCGCTCTCGTAGTCAGCGACGGCGCGCGGCGTGAACGGTCGCGCCACGATGCGCCGGAGCCGGGTGTGCTCGGGCGAATCCATCTCCATCATCGTGCGACGGGCCTCGGTCTCTTCGGCGTCCATGTCCTCCATGCGGATGCCCAGGCGACTGGAGAACAACTCGGTGTGACGACTGGCGTACAACACGTCGTCGTACTTGGTGAGGCTCCAAAAGCCTCGTCCGCCGTCGGCCTCCTCGGTCCAGGCGACCGGCTCGGTCGCGCGCATGAGGGCGAAGGTGTCGTGGGGGACACCCTCGACGTAGGTGTCGTGGGACGTGATATCGACGGTCGTGGCGTCGGGCGACATGCAACCTCCTCCGTTGAGCCAAGGGTACTCGTTCGTGACCAAACGAAATTGCTGCGCCTGGGCGTCGATTGGTTCGTACTATGGGAAGATGACCAAACCGCTGATCGGCATGTCGGGGCGGCGCTGGCCGGCGTCCGCCTTGGCCAACAACGTGCCCAAGGCCATGTACGAACTCAAGTTCGACCTGCACTTCTCGGACTATCCGGCGTCGGTCGCCGCAGCCGGGGGACTGCCGGTTGAACTGACGCGCGACGCCGACGTCGAGGGGGTGCTGGCGCGCCTCGACGGGCTGATTCTCAGCGGCGGCGCCGACGTCGAGCCCGATCGTTACGGGCACCATGCCGATGAGAACCTCGGGGCGATCGAACCGGACCGCGACGAGTGGGAGCTCGCCCTCTTTCGCGAGGCCCGTCGTCTGGAGATGCCGGTGCTGGCGATCTGCCGTGGCGCACAACTCGCGAACGTGTACTTCGGCGGCACGTTGAACCAGCACGTCGAACTCGACGAGGGCGCCGGCCATCCACAGTGGGATACCGACGGCCACGAGCGAACGCACCAGGTGCACGTCGTGCCCGGCTCATTGCTCTCCTCGCTCTACCCTGAAACGATCGGAGTGAACTCGTTGCACCACCAAACGCTGGCCGTCCTCGGCAACGACCTCGTGGTCTCGGCGACCGCGACCGACGGCGTCGTCGAGGCGGTCGAACTCCCTGGTCACGATGTCCTCGCAGTGCAGTGGCACCCTGAATTGCTCGATAAGCCCGACCCGACCTTCCGGTGGTTGGTCGAGCGAAGCAGTGACTACTTAGCCCGCAAGGGTTGACGTGAGCGCTGCCCGGGCATTGATGGTGCTCACGGAGAACTGGACGCTGTCACCGCGTCCGTCACTGTCCGATTTGGTCGACCTCGCGGTGGAGGCCGAAGCCGCCGGCGTCAACGGGGTCATGGTCAGTGACCACGTCGTCCTTGGTCCGTCTTCCAACGAGGGCGGCGAACCGCTCAATCTTCGCGACTATGCCATGCCCGGCAACCAGGACCCGGCGACACCGTGGCCGAGCCCCTACGTACTGCTCAGCGCGATCGCCGCGCGAACGACCACACTTCGATTGGTACTCGGGGCGATCGTCTCGCCCCTTCGCCATCCGCTGATCACCGCGAAGGACTTAGGCACGCTCGATCTGCTCAGCGACGGCCGCCTCGTGGTACTCCCGACGGTGAGTTGGCACCACGACGAGTACGCCGCACTTGGTGTCGACTTCCATCGCCGCGGTGAGATCCTCGACGAACAACTCGACGTGTGGCGCCAGGTGTGGACGACATCGCCGGTCGCCTTTCACGGTCGCCACTACGACTTTGACGAGGTCTGGGTGGAGCCGAAGGCGTGGCGACCCGGTGGGCCGGTCCTCTGGTTTGGCGGTTCTACGGTGCACGGCGCCGTCGTGCGACGCCTCGCGACATATGGCTCGGGATTCAACCCACTCGGTCGACCGTCCCTCGAGGAGTTGGCGGCGCTGGACAGCGGATTAGCCGCGGAAGGTCGGAGCCGAAGCGACATTGAGATGGTCGGCGGCATCCGCGGACGTTTTGCACACGCGAACGACGTGGCGTCACTCGACGACGCGCTCGATGGTGTGCGCGAACAGTTGGCGATGGGATATTCGACGATCTGCTTCAAACCATCGATGTTCACCGACGAGCGTGACGGCGTCATCAACGTGTGTACGCGCGTCGTCGAGTTCCTCGCGTCGGCGTCCAGTACTTGACAAGAGTCGTTTGAGTCCTTACGGTTAGCACTCAACTACGCGGTTCAATCGATGGGGGACAGATGGAAAACGACGGTGGAGTACTCCTAGGTCAAGGCGCGGGTACGTTAACGACCACCGACTGCGTCGCGCAGTCGATGGCCGTGGGACCGATCTTCTCGGCCGCCGTCATCGGTGGCGCGCTCGCCGCATTCGCCGGAGGGGTGGGACCGTTCGTCGTCATTCTCACCATGGTTGGCATCCTCGGACTCGGCTACGTCATCAGTGAGTTCGCGAAGCGCTACAGCGGCGCCGGCGCGGTCTATGAGTTCCTCGCTCACACGATCGGCAAGAAGGCGGCGATCTTCGGGGCGGCGGCGTACTTCCTCGCGTACGCGTTCTTGGTCGGCGGCCTCCCGATGGCCTTCGGCAGCACCGCGGTGCCGTTCTGGCAGACCGAGTTCCACCAGAACGTCCCGTGGTGGATCTTCGGGGCCATCCTGATCGCCATCGTCACCGTGATCAACGTCTTGGGCATCACTTTCTCGGTGCGGGCCCAGCTGACGGTCGTCGCGCTGTCGATCATTCCCTTCATCATCTTGTCGATCGTCGTGATCTACAAGGGAGGCGTCTCGGGCAACCACTTCTCGGTCTTCGAGCCCAATCACATCGCCGCGGGAGGTTCGGTCTTCAAGGGTCTTCTCTTCGCGATCCTCATGTTCGTCGGGTTCGAGTTGGCCGCGGTGCTCGGTGAGGAGACCGCGAAGCCCAAGCGTTCGATCCCGATCGCGATCTTCACGGTGATCCTCATCACCGCCGTCATCTACGTGGTGACCCAGTACATCGGGACCATCGGTTCGGGCGGCCCGAAGAACATCCCGTTCGACTTCCAGGCGATCGCGACGCACTACGTCGGGAGTTGGCTCAGCGCTCTGATCGGTATCGCCATCATGTTGGACATCATCGGCATCGCCATCGGTTTCTCGGCCGCCTGTGCTCGTGGCCTCTACGCGCTCTCGCGCGACCGGCTCTTGCCCAAGCCCTTCACCACGGTCTCCTCGCGACGCGTGCCGATCGTGGGCACGATGTCGATCAGTGCACTCATGGTGATCCTCATGGTCCTCGCCGGCCTCATCTGGAACTGGAGCAACTCGACGACCAACCCGAACGTGCCCTTTGACGCCTTCTGGATGTTCTTGATCGCCTCGGCCTTTGGCTCCTTCCTCATCTCCTTGATCTACGCGATCTTGTGCATCGCGGCGGTCAAGATGTTCATCGCGGACAAGTCGCTCGGTCGTGGCGCGATTCCGGCACTGTTGGGTTTTGCCATCTCGGCCGGCGGCATCGCCGCCCAGTTCATCAGCGGTTTGGCACCCACGGGCACGGCACTCCAGGGACGCAACCTCGCGCTCGCCGGCATCGTGGTCATCCTCCTCTGGCTCGGCTACAACATGATGCGACGTCCCGAGGCGGTCGAAGCGGCGGGGAACCACGCCCTCCAGCACCAGTTGACCGAGACCGGGCTGTAGTCGTTGTCCCACGGTCTCGTTGTCGTGACCGGCGGCGGCTCCGGCATCGGAGCGGCCACCGTGGCCCAGCTCTGCACTGATGGCTACGACGTGCTCGCCACGGGCCGACGGGCCGAGTCACTGAAGGACGTCGCCTTCGCGACCGGCTGCGCGACGTTCGTCGGCGACGTCGCCAAGATCATCGACAACGAACGGCTGCGCGAGGTCGTGGCGTCATCGGCGACGCCGTTGGTCGGGCTCGTGAACGCCGCCGGGGTCAACTATGACGGCACCGTCGGCGAGGCGACGCTCGAAGAGTGGAACCAGACCATGGCGGTGAACCTCACGGGCACCTTTGACGTGACGCGCCAACTACTGCCGGCACTGCGAGAGAACTCCGGCTCGATCGTGATGGTGGCATCGGTCGCGGCCGATCGCGCACCGAATGGAGCCGCCGCCTACGCGGTCTCCAAAGCCGGCATGGCCATGCTCGGCTACGTCCTCGCGGTGGAAGAAGGTCGCGGCGAGCACCCGGTGCGATGCAACGTGGTGAATCCCGGTTGGACCAGAACCGAGATGGCTGACCGGGAGATGGCGGCCTTTGGCGCGGCGACTGGTCTTGACGTCGAGTCGTCGTATGACGAGCTGAGTCGGTTGGTGCCGCTGGGTCGGCCGGCTCACGCCGCCGAGGTGGCCCAGGTGATCGTGTGGCTCCTCGGGCCCGCGGCGAGTTACGTGAACGGCGCCACCGTGAGCGTCGACGGGGGACACCGTCTCGTGGACGCGGGGACCGTGCCGTTCGATTTCACCGTGGCACCGCGCGCGACGACGTAGTTCGCCGGGCCGTCGAGGGGGTTATCGTCGTGGCCATGAATCTTCGACTCCGTCCGTACAGCGCTGATGATGAGGCCGCCGCTCGTCGGGCGCACGAGTTGAGTGAGGCCGAGGGCACGATGTTCCTGCTCGGCATGAAACCGGAGATGAGCTGGAGCGAGTTCCTTGAGAGCGTCGAGACGCAACGCCAAGGTCTCTACCCGTCGCAGTACCGCGTGCGTGCCGTGCAACTCGCGGCGACGGTTGACGGCCAACTCGTGGGTCGGGCCTCAATTCGTTTCGAGCTCAATGAGTTCTTCGCCACCGAGGGTGGCCACATTGGCTACGTCGTGTTGCCCGAGTTCCGACGAAGGGGATTCGCAACGGAGATCCTGCGCCAGGCCCTCGTCATCGCACGAGCCGGCGGCGTCGACCCGGTGTTGATCTATTGCTCGGATGCCAACGTCGGTTCGTACACGGCGATCGAACGTTGCGGGGGAGTGCTCGACGAGGTGATCGCGAACGACCGGGGTGAGCCCTCATGGCGGCGTTACTGGATCAACTGAGCCGACGGTGCGACGTTACGCCTGAGCGGCCTCGTCGACGGTGAGTTCGGCCGCGGGGTCGGCCTCGAGGCGCTCATCAGGAATACGCTCGCCACTGACGATCGAACGTCCGTAGGTGCCGTCGGCGAGTCGTTGCTCGGCCCGCGCGATCGCTGCCAGTCGAATGGTGAGTGCCGTGGCGACCGCGTCGTCGGTGCCCTCTGAGACGAGCAGTTCTGATGAATCACTCATGTCACCTTGTTGATTGGCGGCCGTGCGATCAGACTCGCCGTCACCGCGCACCGCGCCGAGCAACGCTTCGACCCGCGTGCGTTCTTCGCGCAGCAACGCTCGCGCTCGCTCATCGTCCATCACGCTCTCCGTTCTCGATTCACTTCATAGTGTCTACACGAGCGACCCACACAGGGCCAGAGCGAGCATTTGGACCGTGGTCGAGTGAGTCGGGAACTCACAAACTCGCAGGGATTAACCTCGATTCATAGACGGCGCAGCCCACGAGAGGAGGCAATGGAATGTCCGTGAGTGACACGACGAGACCTGAGAGTACCGCCGGCAGTGACGTGTGGGGTCATTTGGTCGATGACGCGGCCTCACCGGGATTCAGTCTCCGGACGACCTATCCGACGAATCCCGATGGCGTGGACGTGATGCTGGAACGCTGGGACGCCGGCACCGCAGAACCGCCGCATTCGCACCCGGGCGACGACATGACCGTCGTGATTGAAGGTCGGATGTCGACGCAGCGATACGTTCGCGACGGCGATGCACTGCTACCAGACGGAGAACGGGTCGTGCTCAACAAGGGCGACGTCGGGTACACCAGCGCCCACCGGATTCACGACGCTCGGTACCTCGAGAGGTGTGAGCTGGTCTACGTGCACAGCGGAGCGTTCGGCTTCATCCGTGAGGAAGGCGAGATTCGGTAGCCCGCGTCGCTGTCGAAGTTAGTCTGAAGCAAAGGCGCTGTGACTGCTCGAAGGCGAACGTCGTTGTACGCAAACGCTGTTGTGGTCATTCACGGTATGGAGGGAAGGCGTATGGGAGATCAATCGGACAGTGAGGACGCTGTACCGTCCGTCGCTCCCGTGGAGCAGGCTTCGGACGAGACCGTAGCGTCGCGGGCACCTGCGGAGACCGTCACGTCCACGCGAACGTCAAGGGCGTGGATCAGGTTGCTGCCGGCACTGGTCGTGTTGGTCGTCATCTTGGTATTCGTGTTTCAGAATCCGAAGGACGTCAAGGTGAGTCTTTTCACGTTCTCTGGCCGGTTCCCCCTGTCCGTCGCGCTGCTGGGTGCAGTGATTCTCGGAGCACTCATGACTCTGGCACTGGGCTCACTTCGCATCTACCAGCTGCGTCGCCAGGTCCGTCGTACGAACGGTGCGGTCCGTGGACGGCGATCGCTGCGCGGAGCGACAGCACATCGAGATCACGACGCAGGGGAGTAGCGAAGGTCAAAGGAAGCGCTCGATTACGAAGACTGGGGCGCCCGGCGAAATCTGGAGCGAAGTGCGAGTATGAGGATGTACGCGCACGCCGGAGCGATGAAGACGTTGGGCAGTCCGATGGGCAACCTGTTGGTGGCGAATCCGTAGATAGTCCAAAGGATGGCTTGGCTCGTGGCGATGGCATAGGCAATGAGACTTATGCCCGACATTGCGCGATGATCATCCCTTCGGCGGATCACTCGCCACAGTTGCGGTGCGAACTGACCGACATCGATGATCGCCGCGACGTAACCGATGAAAGTGATCACGGTCTCGCCCGAGCCTTCGTCACCACCGTGACGATGACCGAACTCATCGTCAGATTGACACACGCCGCCACGATGATTGGCAGTCCACTCGTTCCTATTCCGTAGACAAGGAGCAGGGCGTTGAAGAGCATCCCGGTCGAATAGGCCATCACACTGATGCCGGCGAGCGCTTTCTCGTCACCGCGATGGTGGATGACGCGCCAGCCTTGCGGAAGCCACATAAGGAGGGCGCCGAGGCTCGCGAGGTAGCCAATCGCGTCAATCACCCATCCATGTTGTCAGGTACGGCGGACGCTCCAAACGCGGGGCACGTCGAGATGCTGACCAATCGATGTACGACGCCGCGAAGCTCGTTAGGTTGGTCCAATGAGCAGGAATGCCGTCTCCGTGCTGTACGTGCTGGTGATGGTGACGGTCATCGTCGGCGTTGACCTGTTGTTCTTCCGGCACCGATTCGTGGAACGGTTGATTTCAAATGTCGGCATCGTGGTGGTGTTCCTCGCGGTTTACTTTGCGTATCTGAAGCGTCGGTAGCCCTCGATATCTGTCCGACATGGGCGGTGACTGCCCACGCGCTGGCGCGGCCTTGTTGTGCGCCCTGAGCCTCCCGCGAAATCCCTCACCGCCCGACGGCGACTCAGGGTTTACACCCATCGTCACATCAATGCCACGCCCGTACTCATCGTTACGATCGAAGAAACGACCGACGAGGACGCACCATCTCAACCAATCCAACGACAGTACGCACGTCAACCGGCGCTGAGCAGCGTCGGTGGTACGTCCATCTCGCGTTGATGGTGACGTTGGCAGGATCGCTACTGTCCTTGATCTACCTGAGTCACAGCATCACCTTGCACGTGGTCTTCGGAGTGCTCTTCATGGTCATGCTGCTCTTTCACTTCTTCCAGCGACGACGCACGATCAAGACCCTGCTGTCACGGCTTGTCGGTCGTCACACTCGAACTGGTGCGAGCACTCGCTTGGTGATCTCGGACATCGTCTTGGAACTCCTCGTCCTCAATGTCCTCGTGTCCGGCATCGTCGACGGGACCCAACATCACGCAACCGAGTTCGCGTTTGCCACAGCGCTCGGGTTGCCGGCTGGCCTGTCACAGTGGCACAAGCTCGCTGCCATCGTTCTCGTTGTTTACGCAATCGTTCACTTAACGCGGCGGCGAAAACGACTTCGGCGCTCGCATATCTCGTGATTCACGAGATATGTTCTGGTCCTCGTTGTGGCGTGCGTCAGTCTTCGACAGACTCACACGAGCGGTTGCGCTCTTGGACCGTGCGGCGTTACCACGTCGCCGGCGTGTGGTCCGACATTCAAAACGGGACCAACGAAGCCGTGCGTCGTGGCGAGACTGGCGTAATTCTGGCCCTCGTCGACGTCGATGGCGGGGGAGCATGACGCCCTAATCACTCGATCTTGGATCGCCGCTTCCACCTGATACTCGAAGTGGCGTGTGTTTTCATTGCCGCCGCCGCCTGACATGATGACGTGACCGCAACGCGGCACCGTCGCCACAATGACCGTTCCTGTGGTGGCGTGCGTCTCGAGATGCCAGTTGATGGACACATCCTCGTACGCGGCACCCACGGTGTTTGCGGTGATACTCCCGCATATGTTGCTCGCCGCGCTGAAGATGACGTCACTTTTGTTCGAGACAAGCGGGAGGATGACGGCGTACCAACCCTGACTGATTGGGATGATCGACGTGCCCTCGCCGGACGACTCGAACGGGCAAGCTTCGATATCCGCACTCTTCGTCAGCCCCACCAGTGACGGCACGCCAATCAGTGCGCTGACCGCGGGTCCGGGTGACACTTTGGTCGTCGAACGATTCACCGTGACGTTGGCGAAGCCAACGCCCTGGATGGTTCCGCTCAAGCCGTCGGTCGCCCATAGGAGGGTCTGTTCCGCGGCCGAGGGATGCGGCGTCGAACCATGAAAGGGGGCGAGCGTGAGGGCACCGTGGGAGAGGACGAAAGACTTCATGAAACGGTCCTTCACGATCGTGCCCGGTTCCAGCACGGTCGTCGGGCTCTGCCTCTGGACGTTTGTAGTTCTGGTACTCGAGACGCGAACGCGCGCCGAGTGCATTGTTCCATTCGCGACTGCGCCCGCCGAGGAAATCGGAAGCCATCCTCCAAGTACAACGACGGCAACGATGCTCAACCCGAAAGTGACTCTGCGAGTGCGCATTGTGTTCACTCCCGTCTCACGTACTCACTGTGATCTTGTCACGACGCGTTCGGTTCTTACCGGTCAGTGAATAACACGGTACTGGGCGTGGATGCCGCATGGGCGAGTGGTGGACGGATCAAGCTGCTCGGCGCCGCCGCCTCCGCGCGACTTACTCGATCGGTCGGCGGAAGTAGTGAATAATTGCGGTGGTCCGGCTGCCGGAGATGCCGGGAATTATCGACGTCAGCCCAATGATGGGGACCGCCATAAAGAGCTCCCAGCCCTGTGAAGGTAAGTCGACCAGTGCCGAACCGAGTTCTCGCCAACCCTTCTTACCGACTGGGATATACAACTCGGTGTATTCGTAGTGCATGTCGCAACCGTAACCCAACACGTCCAATGAATCGAAGTCCACACCTTCGTCGGCGATCTCGGTGCCGTGGCGGCTGTGCCCGCGACGGAATCCGTCACGCGAACCGAGTGAGCTCTCCCTGCGACTTGGTGGATTCTGTGTCAGCGACGTCACGCACGGATGACGCGTTGCAATGGATGTGCTCGTGCACGTGCGTGTGTCAGCGAGTTACTTGTGTCGTGCCTGAGCTATCCGGACACGGAGGAGTTGCTCGACGACTGCTCGAGGCAGAGGTTCGTCGACCGGAAAGTGGAGCGCCCCTTTCGTCTTGGTGTACGGCGCCAATTCCGTCTCAAGCTCTTGGAACACCGAACCACTATGCGGCAGGTAACTGAGGTGATTCTTGAACGCTGCAAATCCCGCGACGACGTTCCCCTCGAGCGTGAACGCCGGCAGTCCATAGGAGAGACCCTGCTCGGCATCCGGAATCAACTCGGCGATGGTATTACGAAGCTTTTGAAGCGTCGCGCGCTTTGGCTCGTCAATACCGGCGAGGTACTGGGTGATTTCGTCCTTCGACATGACCCATTATCCACCGGTCATCCCACGCATTCAAGGATGTCGCGAGTGACTCGAATTAATCTGCACTTCGCTGGAGTTGCCACGCATTTTCGAGGGCGTCATCGATTGCGTCCTCGTCCCCCCGTACGAAATCGGCAATCACCATCTTGTGCTTCACGTATCTCGTGGGCACACTGAAAGTAGAGGGGTTGGTTTGCATCAGTGATCGTCGAAAGTCGAAGTCGATGCGAATTACCACGTGATCATCATCAATTTGACGGGCAACCAGCCTGCCGTGATAGCGCCACTCGGGAAGGCCGCCGCTCCGCTGTATTCGGCGAACTCCCTCCAGTTCCCCAAGCAGGTTCTCCACGTCTGCGAGACTCATGCGACAATTCTGTCAGTGACCGTTGTCTACCGTGAGCGGATCGTCCTCGTCTCGCATGGAGCGGCGAGTCCCGGCATTGGACCAGTGTCGCGTTGCTCTACACCAAAAGGGGTGTACAGGTGAAAGTGTTTCGCATCGCAATTCCCGTTTCAGATATCTCGGTGTCTCGAGCTTTTTATGAACAACTGCTCGGGATTGACGCAGATGACACCGTGCCAAGTCGCCTCTATTTCCACTGTGGCGACGTCATAGTGGCGATCATCGACTGGAACGTTGAGCCGCTCGGTCCCTTTCGCCCAATGCCGGAGCACGTCTATTTCAGTACTGAAAACGTCGACGAAACCTATGAACGCGCCAAGAAAATCGGGGCCGCCAACGTGTCTAGGCTCGAAACGCAACCGTGGGGAGAACGCTCGTTCTACTGCTCCGATCCGGACGACAACCTGCTGTGCTTTGTGGCAGAAGACACGTTGTTTCTCGGACGAGGTGCCGAGTGGGTGTAGGAGCTGTACGCGCTCCATCGAGCAATGCGTTACGGGCAGTTTCTAGCGCTGGTTGTAGCGGATCTGGCATGACTCGCCATCGGCCAGGACAATCGTGAACGTGAAGACGCCGTCTCGAGAACCTTTACGAACTGCGACACGAACCACCAACGCGTGTCCGGTGTCGCGGGTCACGACTGCAGTGGTGCCCAGATGACTCGTCACGCGAGGATCTCCGTAGAAGCCGGTGCCGTGAATGATCAGGCTCCGGGTTTTCCCAGCATGGGCGTAGCCGACGATCGACGTCGCGATTGGAACTATCGGCGGCACCGTGACCGTAAGCGTGAAGGTGAACGTTCCCACATCACCCGTTGCGTCGCTGACCGTGCCGGAGCTGCGATACGTTCCTTTCGTCAATGTTCCGCTCGTCGTGACGAGACCGTTCGGGCTCACCATGAGTTCGGGAGCGCCTTTCGTTTGCACGTACGTCACCGCCCCCAAGTTGGCTCCTTCAGCGAGCTGGTCGCTGAAGGTCGGGGAGTTCGCGGTGCGTACCGTCGCGCTCACGGGATCGCGTTGCACCAGCGCCCCGACCTTGAGCGTGAGCGCGAACGTCCCCTCGTCGCCGACGGAGTCACTCATCGTGCCTTTGGCGATGTAGGTGCCAGCCGTCAAGGTCCCGTCGGTTGAGACTGAGCCGCTCGCGTCCACAATCAGGGCCGGTGTTCCGCTCGTTTGCACGAAGGTCACTGCGCCGTCGCTACCGCTGACACTCAGTTGGTCATCGTACGTTTTCGATCCACTCACTTTGACCGAAGCGGTCTCGGGTGAAGTTTGGATCAGAACGCCGACCTCCAGGGTGAAGGCGAACGTACCGGTGTCGTTGTTCGCGTCACTCGTCGTGCCCGTGGCCGTGTACGTTCCTGGCGTCAAGGCGCCACTCGTGCTGACGAGCCCACTGTCGCTGACCAGCAGTGCTGGACTGCCGCTCGTTTGGACGTAGGTCACCGCACCGATGTTGTTGGTGGAAATGATCTGGTTGGTGAAGGTCGCCGAACCAACGACCGAGACGGAGGTCGTTGTTGGCGTATTCAAAAGGCCACAGGCGTAGTCGCCGTCGAAGCCGAGTGAACCGTACTGGATGAGTGAAACGCGCCCACCGGTGAACGAGGCGAGACCACAGCCCACCTCGGCCGCGGTCAGCGAACCGAACCCCGCTAACCACACCGGCACGGACGGAAACGAAGCTTCGGTGTGAACGGTGATGACCTTCCACTGCTGAGAAGTCGAGTAGATCCCGACCGACTTGACCCCTATGTTCTCGAAGGAAGCGATCATGCCTGCGATGGAGGCCTCGTCGTAAGTTCCCGTCGCGGAAGTGCGACCGTAATCGAGGGTCTCCCATTTGTTTCCGGTCTCCACGTCGAGCCACCACGACGCCGCGACAGCAGCGGTCGATGGCGATATCGCTCCGTCGCTCCTCTCGGCGTTGACGGCGTTCGCGAAGGCGAGGCGCGCCGCGTTCCAGCCATAGTCGTAGGAGCACGCGACGGAATTCGCGCCGGAACACTCGCGCGGGGACTGTTGGTTTGTTGGCCAATTCGAGGCATCCGCCGGTCCGGGATTCTCGGTGTTGGCGTAAAAGGCGGGCGCTCCGTTGGCCGCCGCCTCGGCCCAGATGAGTTCTCGGGCGAGACATTTGTTCTGGCTGAACGTGGTGCCCCCGTTTACTCCGACGACGCCAAAGCCGGGCGACGGAGGTAACGATTCTGTGCACTGAGGAAAACTGATGTCGAAACCCGTCGCAGTGGGAGCGAGTGATGTACCAGCCACGGCAGGAAGAGCCGTCGCTAGGAGGATCAGCGCCGCCAAAACGACTAAGCATGAGGACTTCGCTAGGTGAGATTGCACGCAACCTAAAGCCTAGGAGTGTCAAGATCGCTAGAAACGAGCAAAGACTTACAGTTAGCTGAGAGTAGCGAAGCCCGACGAACTGCCGATTGGAATCTTCGTGGCTACCGGTCCGCGTCCGCCAGTTCTTGCATTTTGTCGACCACCTCTTGCATACGATCGAGAAGACCGTCGCGCTCGCTCGTGCCATGGTCGAGCTCGTACTTCAAAGCACGAACAATCCGGAGCTCATGCTGGAGTGCCCTCGTTGGCGTTAATCGATTCTTTATGAAATGCCAACTCGATTTCGAAGACGGAATCTCTCGCATCAGGGCTGACGAGTGATCCTGCGAGTCCTTTGTGTCTTTCACCAAGTTGAGAAATGACTTGTGAAGTATCAAGAACTCCTCCTTGGTACCGGCACCGTGAGGTTTGTCCAGTCCGAAGTTCTTCGTGATTTCCTTCACTCGCTCCGCAAGCTCGTGATACCGCGTTAAGAATTGCTTGGAGATTGACAGAAGCTGATCGCGCAGCACCTGACGTTCTGTCATGGCCTCTCGAAGGGTCAGAGCAGGCGCCGGCTCGTGCTGTTCGGATGTCATTGACGACAGATGCTAGTCATGAACGCTGCGCGATGAACTGCGGGCTGGGGGCCTGCGCGTTCACCGACTAGCGAATTAACCTTTCGACTTAATAGGAAATTACGGACTCATGGTTTTAATGGTCTTCGTCTTGGCAGTAGTAGACGGTGATCGTCGTTTCATACTCCAGCACGTCGTTCACGCGTGTCCAGTAACGAGCGAACGCGATGTCCATCACCTCCGGATCATTTCTCTCTTCTAGGTGGGTAGCAATTCGACGCAGAAATTCCGGAATTGTCCCTTCTGTGCGTGAGACTGAGAAATGGAGACATGACCCATCTCCCGCAATGTTTGTCGAGTCGGTGTTGGGTTTCTTCATGGGCCTACCATACGGACAATGCCAATGATCTGTCGAAAATGCCACTCATTGAGTGTCGAAAACGGCGTGTGCACTAATTGCGGTGCCATTTCGGAGGCACCCTCAAAACTTTCAGTTGAAGATACAGAGAAGAACGAAGACGGCTTTCCTCGTCAGACGCGAGAATGGCGCACTCCAAATGTGACCACAGTCGACGTGTTCAATCTTGGTGCGTCGCTCTTCGTTTTGCTTTGGGTGGCGGCGTTCATTGGTGGCACGACCTCTTCATGGGTTGAGAAGGCTCTCAGTGCGCTGTTCGGATTGGGCGTGATTCTGTTCTGTCTCTATGCAGTTGTGGGACCAGCTCGAATTACCATCATCAATCCTGACGGAAGCGTGACCTTCGAACGACAACGGTTTCGTCCGAAGAGTTTGACTGTCGATCGCGGTGAACTTTCATCGATCACCGGTTCGTTGATGGACATCAACCGGTTTCGTCCCATGACTGTCCGCAAATGGGAAGCGTCAATTGCGTATATCCCTCCGCGGGATGACGCAATTGAAGTGTTTCGGATGATAATTAAGGCGAACCCACGGGCCTGGGTAAGCAACCCGACAGCAATTTTCAACAGAGAAAAACTCTAAGGCGTTCGCTGGTGTCGGAGGACCGACTTCAATATTCTCCGACTGGCGTCTTGAGTCTTGGTCGCGGTCCCGGGACTAGGAGTCGTGCTTAGATCCGCTGCGGTTGGTTCGAAATCGCTTCGCGGTCATGAATCGTCGCACCCCCAAGACATAGAAGAGGAGGAACAATACGAGCCAGGCGCCACCAACTAGAGAAACAGCTCCTTGGAACTATGAGACAGCCAAAAACCCAACACCAATCAGCGTTGAAAGCACGCCAAAGACATTTCCCCGCGGTAGGCAGCGTAGATATATATGCCCTGCTCTCCGTAGACTTGCCTCGCCTTTTCTTGCATTGTTGAGTTGTGCGCGAGTAAACGCCTCGCCATCCGGTTCTCAAGAGATGTCAGCGTCGCGACAGTGTTTGGTTCGGCATCCACGGTTCGAGACTACAGATGCGATGTTGAGACTAAGTGGCCCGACTCAACTTTCTCCGAGTGGCGAATATTGCCCTGGTCCTGAATGAGATGAACTCTTAGATCGTCTCCGGCAGGGGACCGTGCTGAATTGAAGTGACACCAAACCTGAAGCCTGCGAAGCAGAAGTTGAGTGTTATTGCGACCGTGCGTGGCGCCGAATAATGATGAGGACTCACCGGAAGTCGTACGGAAACACTCCGCGTCAAACAGGGACCGCCGCCGGGGTCTTCTTGATTGGCGGCATCGACATAATTAAGTCCAAAGGACGCGGTTGCGCCAGGTTCAATTACAACGTTTCGTGGCGGCACCCTGACGAAGACTTGCCCGACACCCGTGGTTGCCACCACGTCTGCCTTCCCTTCGTACGACGCAGGTAAGAACTGAAGCTTGGGATAGCCCTTGATGCTGCATGCGGTATGGCTTACGTTCACAACGAGAAAAGCAAAACCTTCGTTCGCAGCGAATGCATAGATCGCGGCGGGCGATTCCAGGGCGACTGTGACTTGCTTCGCTGAACACGATCGAACACTCGTTGATGCCAAACTTGGAGTGGATGTAGCCAGCGGAAACAGCAGTGTCAAGATCACGAATGCACTGACAAGTCCACGACAAGTGGCGAGGTGACGAAGTCGTTCCATAAACATGCCTCCCTTCAGGCAGAATACACATCACGTGCAGCGTGAATATTGAGTTCCGATCTCAAGTCATAGGGCCGACCTACACATTCTCCGACTGGAGAATTCGTTCGTGGGAAGGGTCGTGAGAGCTCAGTCTTTTGGAGACAGCGGAATCTTGGTGGCGTTACCGTGCTTCTCTGGCACGCCCTCGCTGTGGAGCAGATACGGCGCGTACCCGTCGGAAACTTCGTCAACTTGAATGTCGGAGAATACGAGCGTTATGGATTGCGCATTGGCCTCAACAACGATCTCGTGGAATTCAACTCCTAAAGCACTTGCCCAAAATCGGGCTCGCTCAGAACTGTCTATGACGGAGGCGCCCGGGTAGAGACATTGGGTCTGGACGCCCCAGACATAACCTGGTGACTCGCGAGTGACTCGTTGCTCGTCGAGAAGTGAATCATCGAGCGATCGTGCCCAAACGTCGGGCCGGACCCTCGAGGTCACAGTGGCCTCTGGACAAAGTCGGAAGAGGAATCGAAGATGACGAGGAGATAATCCGTATTTCGGGTTTGGATCACACGATTGGTAGACCACAAACTCATAATCGCGCATGTAGTACGTGAACCCGTGATGAACTAACTCGCAGTCGAACATCTCTTTCAGGTGGCTGTTCAGCAGCGCGGCCTCCATGGCGGAGATGCTACTCATTGGGCCGACGTACATAATGTCCGAAGGGCGAATATCCGAATGGGTGGTCGCAGAAGGATGTACCAAGTCACCTCTGTCACCAAGTGATGAGCACCCAGTGATCGGGGGTCAAGGAATGCACACTTATGCCGCGTTCCAACTCTGAAAGCGCTGTTCGGCGTCCATTCTCCACGTCAGTTGTCGTGCCTTCTGGCTCATAAGAGGACCACGGCATCTCTAGGAGGCCACCGTCGGGGTAATACTCCCAGAAGTCAAGACCAAGAATGATTTGGCCACTGTCAGCTAGTGCATTAATAGCGTCCATGGCATCATCGAGTCGCCAGACCACCTCGCCGTTGTCCTGAACTTCGGCCTTCGCTTGAACGGTCTGAGGAAGAACTGAGATATCCCGGGTCACGACCGTGGTCAACCTTCTTCGACTGGCTTGTCGGGATTTTGAATTGAATGAGTGGGAATTTGAATGAACAATTGCTTCTTCATGTCCGGCCATTCTGAGAGGCCGAGATCTTTGCGTTGGGCCGAGATGACTTCTTGAGCACGATCACTTATAAGGTCCGCCTGGACTTGAGCACGACCGGACCACCCGTCGGAGTCGGCGCGCACTTGATTGAATCTTCTTGAGTAGCACCAATTTCGAAAGGTTTCAATCTCTTTGTCGAACGCCAAGAGCCGGGAGGTGATCGCGCCATCGGCGAGTAAGAAAGAAAGACTGAGTTCCTCGTCCGTTGATTGTCTTGCCGGAATCTGGTGTTCAGGGTCATAGCCCTGCGATGCTTGCGCCCACAGCCGAGCACGATCTACCTCTCTTGTTACATATCCAACAACTGCAAGATGCACTTTCATCAAGTTGGAATACATGCGGTCGGCATTCGCTGTATCCGTTGCTGACTGACGGTCTTTTGTTCGCTCCTCTGCATCGTGTTGATTTTGAATTCGAAGCAGTGAGAAGGAGACGAGACCGGTTGTAAGAGCACCGGCGGCGGCGCTGATAAGAATCGTTGACAAGTCGGAAGCGCTGGACATGACTCAAACCTAGAAGTTCCAACTTCCGATTGCTCACCCGTTCGGTCAGATCGGGTGCGGTCCCTGTATCACAGCACCCTCAAACTGCATGAGGTCTGAGTAAATCCTCGCTCGGAGCGGTGTCTGAGGGTCAATGTCACACCCTCTTGTTAAACCTTTGTGTGGAAAGTTACCCAGTTCAAGAACTCGTTTCGGGTGTCGATGCGGTCTACCTGTCGGCCCGATCCAACCTTTCGGCCCCCCTGGTCGATCGACTGCATGAGGCACGGCAACGCGCCCAGGTCCTGGAGGCACAGGTCGATTTCGAGTTCGGAGGGACGATCTTCCAGGTTCAGCCCTTCGGTGTCCTGAAGTACCGATTTCGGCTCGATCATGCCAACGGCCTCATCGGGGTTTCTCCCGGTGGCCACCTGCCGACGTTCTTCATTCAACCTCGCGCTGAATTCATCCATGCACTTGGGCCTGGTCAAGCCGTCGCCTGGTTCCGTGATGTATTGGAAGCCGAGTGTCATTTCGTCCAACTGAGCGTCCGTCGGGCGGACCTCTTCGCTGACTTTCAGGGCCTCGCGATCACCGGAGACGATCGCCATCGTTTCGTCTCGCGAGCCAAGAAGCGCACCACCGACGAGGACGACGAGACCTTCAACGGCCTACGGTTTGGACGGCGTAGCACGGGCACGATCTGCGCTCGCATCTACGACAAGACCATCGAGCTCGAAGAGTCCCGCGCCTTCTACTGGCGCGAAATGTGGGGGGACTATGACGCCGCGCGACCGGTCGTTCGAGTGGAGTTCGAACTCGGCCGAGAGGCGCTTCGCCAGTTCGCCATTACGACACCAGAACAGTTCTTGGACGCGGTCGGCGCGCTGTGGGTGCACTTGACCGACGAGTGGCTGTCGCTGCGAATTCGAACTGACGACCAGACCAAGTCGCGCTGGCCCGTGGACTCATCCTGGCAGGCCGTTCGTCGCGCCTCGATTGCCTGGACCGACTGGGGCATCTACAGGCTCTACAAAGCGCAGCGTGCCGGGGAACTTGCGCACCTCATGCCCGGACTGGTTGGCTACTTGTCGAGTTTCGGGGCGCTCACCAATGCAGAGGAGCTCGAAGCGATCCTCGATCGGCTCTTCATCGAAGCAGACTCCTGGATCGATGCGTCAGGCGTGCCAATGCTTGATCGCGTCGCCAACAAGCGCAATTCGTGGGGTGCAGCATGATCGCTGTCATTGATGCAGTCACGAGACTGCTAGTAGCACCGGATTACGATCTGGTGGCCAGCGTGCTCATCGCCATCGCCACACGAATCGCCATGGGCGACGACGACAACGGACCGGGAGGCCTTCATGCTCACACTCGCTTACTGTCGAGTTTCGACGGAGGAACAGGCGGAGGAGGGCTTCTCGATCGAGGGACAGACGGAGCACTTGCGTCGCTACGCGCAGTTGCGCGGTCTTGGCGAGGTCACCGTCGTCACCGACCCGGGCAAGTCCGGCAAGAACATGGAGCGGCCGGGTCTCCAACAAGTCCTCGCGGCGGTCGAAGCGGGCCACGTCGCTCACGTCATCATCTGGCGTCTTGATCGGCTCTCACGCAACCTCTCCGACCTAATCCTGCTCGCCGACCTCCTCGGCGAACACGGGGTCGCGCTGCACTCGGTGACTGAGAACCTCGACCTCTCCTCAGCCGCCGGGCGCATGTTCTACAACATCCTGGGCACCTTCGCCCAGTACTTTCGCGAGCAACTCTCAGAGAACGTGCGCATGGGGACCCAGCGCGCCGCCAAAGAGGGCAAGTGGGTCAACCGACCGAAGACCGGCTACGACCTGGTGGACAAACGCCTCGTCGTGAACGCTGACGCGGCTAGGGTCCAGGAGGTCTTTCGCCTGCGCGCCCAAGGTGAGTCGTTCCCCAAGATCGAAGCCGCCACCGGCATCAAGTACTCGACCGCGCGCGCGATCATCCACTCACGCATCTACCTGGGCGAAGTCGTCCACGGCGAAACGTGGTACCCGGGACAACACGAGGCGATCGTGACCGAGACTGAGTGGCTCGCCGCGAACCGCCACAACCGCACCGGCACCCGGCGTTCGAAGGACCTGCTCTCCGGTCGCGTGCTCTGCGGGCTGTGCGGTCGGCGCATGGTGGTCGCACAAAACGGCCAGGGCCAACTGCTCTATCGCTGCCATCACCGAGGAACGGGCTGTGAGATCAAGGGTCGCTCCAACATCGGCCTGCAACGCGCGATGCTCCTGGGGCTGCGACTCATCCGCGAGGACGAGAACCTGCGCGACGCGATTCGACGGAACTTGGCCGGCCGGGGTTCGGAAGCGCCGGCGGCGACCCGAACCCGGCGGGCCAGTGCCACGACGCTCGCGAAACTCACCGAGGAACGTCGCAAACTCCTCGACCTGTACTTCAAGGGCAAGATCAGCGAGGACGGCTTCCAAGAGGCCGAGACGCGCATTGAGATGGACATACGCGCCGCCACGGAACAGGCTCGTCAAGAGGCCGGAGCCAAGCGCCAGGCAACCGAACTCGAAGCCAAATTCGAGCAGGTGGCGAAGATTCTTGAAACGCTCGACGTCGACGTCATTTGGAAGGCGGCAACCGATCTGGAGCGCAAGATTCTGATCGACAACTTTGTCGAGTCGATCACGGTGTTTCCCGAGCACTTTGAGATCACGATCGCGGGCAGTCCGCCGCTCATTGTGTTGCCCCAAGAGGTCGGACTACAGCACTCGGAGAATGTTGGTGTCGGAGGGCCGACTTGAACCCGCACACAACGCAGTAGTGGGGGAGTACGTCGCGCGTTCTGACGACGCGGACGATTCGTACTCCTGACCTGCCACGTGAAATTCGTGGCAATTACCTGTAGTGGAACTCGTTGAACTTGAACAAGTCCGGTGATATCCTCAGCCTCGAGTCGAGATTATTGCTCTCCGGGCAAGCAAATTCGGTGCGTTCCGACCTCTCAGGGAGGACCGATGCCCGAGAGAAGCGAAGTGTTCGTCGACAGGAGAATGCATGCTCTTGGTGGATGCGTGAGTACCGATCAGACGGGTCGGAATGCGGCCACAACGCGTTGGCGACTCGGATGCATTGGGTTGACGATGGGTCTGGCCATCAGTCTCGCCTCAACGATCGCGCCAATAGGCTCAGTGGGAGCGTCTGGGACTTCGTCGAACCATGTAGTTCTCGTGTCTGCAAAGGCGGGGTGTCCCGGTAGCCAGCCGGCACCCGGTGATCGGTGTGTGCGATGGCCTGTCACGTTGATTCCGCAAATGTCGACCGGGGCAGACAACACATGTGCTGAAGCGCTCTTTATGCGGGTGAAGTTGAGTTCCACCGTGGCGTCGTACGAGGTGCTGTGGAGTTGGACGGAAGCCTCAGCTAATCCGAGCCCCGCCGACCCATGGACATTCACGAGTGACGGTGTCATCGGCAGCGGCCCATACGGGGAACAAATCTTCTCCAAGACCGCGATCACGCCTAAGAACAGCGGGGTCAACGTGCACTACAGAGTCCCCAGAGGATATGGCGCTTGGTTCATCAGCGCCGGTGGTGGCCAAGCGCCATGCCCCGTGAAGACAGGTGTCGCTCACGGGTGGGCATGGATCAAGAAATAGCGACGAAATCGATCGCTGCTTGTCCAATCAGTGCGCGAGTGACATTCCAACGACGAAGAGGCCCGAACAAAGAAGTGGGGTAGTGGTGATCAAGGCCGCCGCATAGCCCCAATGGTGCTCTCGTTGGAGAATGACCGGGACCGCAAGCGCTGACGAGAACGTGGTCAGTCCCCCACAAAACCCCGTCAAAATGATCGATCGAACGTGTTCATCACTCGTGCCAATCAATCGGTACGCCGCGTAACCCGCGATACCGGTTCCTAATGCATTGGCAGCGACAGTGGCCCACGGCCGACTCGTTGGATGCCGTCGACGAACCGCGTACTCGAAGAGGTACCGGACGACACAGCCGACGGCTCCGGCAATCGACACCAGTAGCAGCGTCATGCGCGACGCCGATGTCGCCCCAGAGCGAGCATCCCAGCAAAAAAGCCCGACAGGATCGCCCCTGCGGTCACCAAAAGACATCCTCCTATGGTGAGGTGCCAGATAGCTGCCAAATCGACGAAGAGGCCCGAATACGAGGTCAACCCTCCCAAGAAGCCAGTAACGAGGATCAAGCGCATCGGATCGTTCGGATCGTGATGCTTGAGGCGGTGACGAAGTAGGTCCGTAGCGACGTAGACACCGACGGCGTTGATCGCCAACAGCACCCAGGGAATCTGATGGGTCCAATCCGCTGACGGATACGTCGCGGTACCTCGCGGAATCGCGTACAGATTAATTTTTAGTAACAGATCTCGGATGAGCGTTCCGACGGCGCCACCAAGTGCCACGAACGCAATTGCAAGACCGAGTTGCTTGGGTGAGAGAGTGGTGTGAGAACGCATCAGTACTACGAAAGTACTTTGACAGGTCTTGCTTTTTGGCCATCGACATCGTCGGCGAGTGAGGGAATCGGCAACGAGTCTGATTTCGTTTCGAACTTTACATAACGTACATTATCGGCGTTATACGTAGATTCCGCTGTTATACTGGCTCCTATGCGTCGGCTACTTTGTGCTGCCCTTCTAGTGGCATCCACGATCGGGATCTTTGCGACGTCCGCCTCGGCTGACCCCACCGAGAATAAAACACTGCTTTCGTTTGACTACAGCGACAACACGGCGCCGCCGTCAGCGTCAAACGGCTCGTTCAACGTGATTGTCGACGTTTTGCCAGGTGACACCGCCGGACTCGTGCGAATGTTTGCGGTTGCCCCGGCCAGTACTGGTGACTCGAACATCGTGTGCCACTTCCAGTGGATCGATCAGGGCCAGGTGGAGTGTGCCTTTAACTTCCCGGACCCAGGGGTTTGGGCTATCCACGCGCAATACGTCATCGCCCCTCAGACCGACGTCATCGCCGTCGCTGTCACAAACCTTCGCGTCGACAATTAATCGGGGGCCTTTGGGTCCGGTGAAGTTTCGCGTCCTGTGGGGTGACCCCTTCAAAGGCATGACGCAGGTCGTCGTGGAGGCATTCGACGCCGACGAGGCACTCGTTGTGGCCCACGAACTACACCCGGAATTTCCCCGCCCGCGGGTTGCGCTCGAAGTGACTGAGTGAATCTTCGCGTCGAATCGTGATTGCGTCGTGGTTTACACTGCCCAGATGAGTTCTCTCTTCGATGTCAATGGCAAGGTTGTCCTGGTCACCGGCGGCAGCCGCGGAATCGGCGAAATGATCGCTCGCGGTTTCGTCGACGCGGGCGCCAAGGTCTACATCTCGTCACGTAAGGCCGAGGTCTGTGATGCGTTGGCCAAGGAGCTCTCTGAGCACGGCACCTGTATCTCGCTGCCAGCCAATCTCTCGACGGAGGCCGAGTGCGAACGCCTCGCCAGCGAGATCGCTGCGCGAGAGGACCATTTAGACGTCCTCGTGAACAACGCTGGTGCGGTATGGGGTGCACCGTTCGCGGAGTACGACGAGCAGGCGTGGGAGCGCGTGTTGTCGCTCAACGTGAAGGGTGTCTTTCACCTCACGAGGTTCTTGCGACCATTGCTCGACGCCCAGGGCACCGCCGAGAACCCGTCACGGGTCATCAACATCGGTTCCATCGACGGCATCCACGTGCCGACAATGGACACCTGGGCCTACTCGGCCTCTAAAGCGGCGGTCCATCAACTCTCGCGTCACCTCGCCAAGACATTCGCACCGACCATCACGGTGAACGCCATCGCGCCCGGAGCGTTCCCGTCGCAGATGATGCGCGCCACACTCGAAGCTCACGGCGACGAAATTGCGCGATCGACACCGATGAAACGTATCGGTCAACCGTCGGACATGGCTGGTGCCGCGATCTTTCTCGCGTCGCCCGCCGCCAGTTACATCACCGGCATCATTCTCCCGGTGGACGGCGGCGCCGCGACCCTCGCTTAACTCCTCGGCTGATTGCCTAAGGTGACGCTGATCGTAAGGTGTTTCGACCCGCGCACGATGTGCAATGCGATTATATCCCCTGGTCGTAAGGCAGAAATTACGCTTCCGACGTCCTGAGCGCTGCCAATCGTCGTCTTGTTGATGCCCACGATGATGTCGCCTTGTTTGACGCCCGCCGCGGCCGCGCCGGTTCCTGAGATCACGCTCATGACGACGGCCCCACTGGAGACTTTGAAGCCGTATTCCTGTTGCAGTGACGGTGTCATCGACGTGATCTCGACGCCGATGAAGGCCCCGTGGTTGACAACACTCTCCCCCGCCTCTAGGTGCTTGAGGAGGGCCTCGATAGTGGCGTCGGGAATCGCGAAGCCGATGTTCTGAGCGCTCGTGCCGTCGGGCAGCGTGCCGGCAACGGCAGTGTTCATACCGATCACGTCGCCGCTCGAATCGAGCAGTGGACCGCCGGAATTGCCCGGGTTGATCGCGGCGTCGGTCTGGATCATGTTGTTGAGCGTCTCACTCGATGAGCTCGAACCGGCGGTCACGGTGCGTCCAAGCGCCGAGACGATACCTGAGGTCACCGTTGGCGTGCCGGCCGCGAGTCCAAGTGCGTTGCCGATGGCCACCACCGCGTCACCGTCGACGAGGTCATTGGAGTTGCCGAACGTGACCGGTGTCAGACCAGAGATGTTATTGATACGAATGAGCGCCACGTCATCGATTGGATTCGTTCCGATCAGCGTCGCGGGGAGTGCCTTGGTCGAGCCCGTTCGCGTCACGGTAATGGTGCCGTTGTTCACGGCGGCCGCGATCACGTGATTGTTCGTGATGACGAGTCCGTTTTTTGTGATGATCATGCCCGTGCCCTGGTCCTCTTCGCCCTCCCCTTTCACGTCGATAGAGACAATGGACGGCAACGCCTTGTTGACGAGTTTGGGGATACTTATGCCGCCGGGTAAGTAGCCGGCACCCGGCGGATTCGTGATTTGGTCGATCGTCACTCCCCCGGGTCCGGTCTTGGACGACGACGCGTACCACCCGGCGAGTCCACCAACCAAGGCGGCGACCAGGAGCAACGACACCCGCGTTGACCAGAGAGAACGCTTCGCGGGTCGCACGCTCGGCTGCGAAGAGAGAGGCACGACGTCGTCAACGGTCGAGGCGACAGGTATCGGCGCAGGCGTCGTTGCAGGTTGCGTCGCTGGTGGCGGCGAGGCTATTGGCGGTGACGGGTTTGCGTCGTGCGCATCGGTCTCAACGACTTCGTTCGCCGCGACGTCGGCGCCGTCATCGGGAACATTTGTCACGAGGACATGCTAGGCACTCAAACTAAAATTGACCTAAATGCGCACGAAATGTTTGTTTATTGGTGAGCGGCTAGATTAGAGACCCTATGTCGCGTCGTATTGAGATTGAAATCACGAGTCTGAACGGCGACGTGGCGACGTGGCGGGCGGCGGGCGCGAAGCTCCCCAAAGGCGTCCTCAACTCTTCACTGGTACCCGGCGGACCGGTCGTCGGCAACGTCTATCGGGCTGACGTCGAGCAGTACATGGAAGGCATCGAGATCCTTTCGGTGATGGCCCCCAAGACTGCCTCGCCGCTCGATCCGCGTAACGAACGCCTGGAACTCATTCCGACGGCCAAGACTGGCCCCGACGTCGTGGTCACCTACGCCCCCAAAGGTCGCGGCGGCTCACGTCGTGAAGGTGGCGACTCGCGTCGCGATGGTGGACCGAGTCGCCGAGAGGGTGGCCCGGGTCGTCGCGAGTCCGGTCCCGGTCGTCGCGAGAGCGGACCAGGTCGTCGCGAAAGCGGTTCGACGAAATCCGAAGGCGCTGAGGAGCGGGCGTCATCGCCGCGTCCTGAACGAACGAAGCGTCCCCCACGCACTCCGGTCGATCGAGAGAACTCCGACGCATCGTCCGGGGACCGACCGGCGCGCGGACCTCGCACGGATCGTCCCGCTCGCGGAGCACGTCCACCGCGCACGGAACGTCCCGCCGGTCCCATCCAGCCCCCGTTGACGACGACGCATCGCAACGCGCTGCTGGCCACACTCTCGCCCGAACAACTGCCCGTCGCCGAACAGTTGCTGCGAGGCGGCATGCCGTCGGTTCGCGCCGCGGTCGCCGAACAGAACAAGAACGCCACCGCCCAGGGACGTCCGACCATCGACGCTTCGACGATCGATCGCATTGCCGAAGACCTCTTGGGTCGCACGAATCTCGCGCTGTGGAAGGACCGTGCCGCGGGTGCCATTGGCGCGGGACGCGAACTTCGCCTTCGTGATCTGCGCGCGGTTGTCACGTCGGCCAAGACGGTGTCGTTGGACGACGAGGCCCGCACGCAATTGAAGGAGCTCCAAGTTTCACTGACCGCGCGACTCGAGCACCTGCGAACGCAGTGGACGACGAAACTCGAGGCCGCCGTCGAATCGAAGAACGTCAAGGAGGCGCTGGCACTGGTCGCTCGCCCACCGGACGTGTCGACGCGCGTGAGCGCCGAGATGGCCGCCAAAGTTGTCGCCCTGACGTCAGAGGCACTGAGTGCTGACGCCGATCCCACGCAGTGGAAAGAGATCGTCGCACTGACCGTTGACACGTCGATCCGACGCAACGTGAAGCCGCAAGGTATTCCCGACGATGAATCGTGCAAGGCGGTCGCCATCCACAACGCCGGGGCGATTCCGGAGCTTGCGAAACTCCTCGGCATGAAGGTACCGCCGCCACCGCCGCCCACGAGGATCGCGCGCCGACCGACGACGCGCCGACCGCCTACTCGCCGCGCATCGTAAGTAGTCGCGCCTTCCAACCGAGGGACTCGTAGAGGGACTTCATCCCCCTATCACCCGGCAGGGCGAAACCATCCTTCGGCGGACGCTCCCCCGCTATGAGTGTCGTCAAGAGCGTCGTCGCCACGCGCCGACGGCGCTCATCGTGATCGATGAAGACTCCCTCGACGATGTCGTCACGCACCACGGCGAAGCCCAGGAGTCGAGACTCGCTACTCACCGTCCATAGCGTGCCCTCGACGATCAGTTGTTCGAGTAACGCATCGTCGGCGCAGCCGCGGCGGATGGTGCTGTAGAGCTCAGGTCCGCCGCGGTGGCTCTTCAGTCGCTTGAGGGCGGCATCCCACAGGGTTCGCAGTTCGTCCGAGACGCTCTGTGCCTGGGCAACGCGCACGTCAGCGACTAGCCAGTGATCGGAACAACGACAGCCGTGGCCTCACACACAGTCACGACAGAGCATGTTCGCTCGGTCCGACAACTGACTCGTCTTCTTCAAGAGACGACACGACGTGCAGCGGAATTCGTCGTCCTGCTTGGGCAGGATCGTCTCGGCGGGGTCGACCAGCGTGTCCACTTCGCCCGGCGCTTCCTCGTCGTCCTCGGGCGTCGAGGTTCGCCGGATCGTCTCGGCAAGTACCTCGTCAAGCGCCAATTCGATGTCCGCGTCGTCCACCACGTCATCGTCTTCTACGACGACGACCTCGGCGACGACGTCCTCATCTTCGACCTCTTCGACGTCATCCACATCCACGACGTCCACTTCTTCGACGTCCTCGACGTCCTCTACATCTACATCCTCGACATCGTCGAGGTCCACCTCACCAATCGTTTCCTCGTCGAACCCGTCGGCGAGCTCCTCTTCATCGAATACTTCTTCTGTATTGCCGTCACTAGACATAAATCCCTCTTCTATAGCGCTGGCATTGTAGAGCCTTTTAATCCCAGAGTGACGCCAAATGGCATAAACAATGGTTAAGGATGAGAAAAGCTAGCGATTGAGCCGATTTCGCTCGGCGGCACGCTCTGCTTCGAGACGTTCGAGGTCGGTATCGGAAAAGTCGACGTATTTCATCGCGTCGGCGATCGATGCATGACCGGCGACCTCGCGCACCAGTCGCGCCATCTCTTGGGCGACGCGTCGGTAGCTCGGATGACCCTGTGGACTGGACCGCAACTCGATGAGGTGCATCGCCTCGCGCGCGTTCATCTGCATGACGTAGCGGATCCGAAACGCGAGGGCGACCGCGTATTGCGCCTGCTCCGGGAACTCACGACGAAGGTCGTAATACAACTCGGCGGAGCGTTTCAGTGACTCGACGTAGCGATCGGCGAGGCCGGCCTCGGCAATGACATCGGGCACGTCGAAGCCGAGGTCCGCGGTGAGCGGCTGCCACTCGATCGTGAGCAAACGATGGCGCTGTAGGTCGCGGAACGCGCCGTAGTCGGTCACCAACTCAAAGCGGTAGTCGGTTCGTTCGAAGGCCCGACCCGGGCGATGACGGCGATTGTGGCGATGTCCGACGTACGTCGACATCAAGGTCGCTCGCTGTTCAGGTGAGAGTGACGCGACACGCAGACGGGCCTCGTCATGCGAGATCGTCGAGTTGCCGAACACGATCGCCTCGAGTACGCGCGTCTCGCCCTCGGGGTCGAAGGCGACGAGTCGCACCTGTTCGGTCGGTTCGTCCTCGTCGATCGGCGGCCACATCGACTCGACGAGGTCACGGGTGGCCGACTTGGTCTCGGACATATAGGTCGACCATGCCACGCCGCGCTCGGGGACATCGACACGCTTCAAGAACGACGGGATCACCTTCACGAGCTCGTCGTACATCAGTTGCCCGTAGAGGCGTACTTCGAGCAAGGGGTGAGCGCGCATGTGGAGGAGCAGCGACTCGTACGCTTGGCCCGAGGCGTAGATGCCGAGGTTCGAGAGCGCACTGGCCGGCAGGAGACCGCGCGTGGCGTCGAGCGCCTTCGCGCGAATGGCCTGTCGATAGACGAAGTCGGTGTCCTCAGGGGTCTTGGGGTATTTCAGTGTCAGCCACTCGGTGAGGACCGGCAACAGTTCGGCGTAGGTGTCGAACATCCGGTCCATCTCGCCGACGTAGCGCGCGCCGAACCTCGATTCGAGCACGTCGTGGTCTCGATAGAAGCGGTAGCGACCATTGGTGAAGCGTCGGTCATAGCCGAGGTAGCGCGTCGACTGTTCGAGGTAACTCATCAGTCGCCCCCACTCGAGGACCTTCGTGAGAACGTTGCTCGCTTGTTCGCACGCCAGGTGCACGCCGCCTAACTGCGCGACCGAGTCGTCGCCGTACTCGACGAAGATGCGCTGGTAGAGCTCGTCGGCGCGGTCGAGCCCGACCGTCGCGTCGATGGAGGCATCCCCGGAGAGATCGAGGTCGCCGACGAACTCATCGAGGAATAGTCGCCGCAGACTTTTTGAGGAACGCGAGTAGCGCGCGAACAGCGCGCCCTTCACGACCTCGGGCAGGTTCACGAGGGCGAACACGGGACCTTCTAAGTTCGTGAAGTAACGACGAAGCACGGCGGTTTCGGTGTCGGTGAACTCTTCGGCGACATAGGCGTGCATGGACTATCGAGGCTAGAGGCGAAATCAGGCCCGCGGGTGGACGCTGGAATACCCGGCCACCACGCTGCGCAGGACCGCATCGCGAGCCTCGGCCGCGACGTCCGCGACCGAGGTCAGGTCGCTCATCCGGGCCAATTGCTCACAGAGATCGGCCACCTGCTTGGCGTTTCGCACGAAGTCGCCCGGCGAGGTCTGACCGATCTCGACGTCGGCCAGGTCGAGAACAGTCCCGAGGGACGCGCCGCGAGCCCAGGCGGCAACGGTCGTGGCGAACTTGCCGTCGGGTTCTTTGGCGCTCGGGACCTTGAAGCGGCCCTCGACCTCTTGGATGGCGAGTGAGGTCATGGTGATCTCCGCGAGTCGTTCGCTGAGATTGCCCCGTCGTTGCTGGCCGAGCCGGTCGTTCAAAGTGCGTCGCTTCTTTGTCGTCACGTGGTGCGACGCGTTGGCCGGACGCCCGGCCCGCTTGGACTCGAAGACGAAGCACGATAAGAGGCCCGCCAGCTGCGCCGGCTCCAGACCTTCGAAGACTCCCGCGGTGATCGACTCAGCGATCAAGAGGTCGCACTCGTGGTAGATGGAACGAAGGAGTTGCCCCTGATTCGTCAAGTGCCAGCCCTGTGCGTAGCCGAGTTCTTCGAGGACGTGGTGTCGCGCGACCATCTGATCACCGAGCGGGCGTTTGTTGCCGGTCGGCCGATGGTCGGTCTCGAACTGCGCGAAGGAGCGCTGCACGACTTCGAGGGCGGTCTCGTACTCGAAGTGATTGATGAGGTTCGCGGTGAAGTTGTACGTCGGTCGAAAGGACGAATGTAGGTCCGATGGTGGCGCGAGCGCCACTCGTCCGACGTCCTGGAGCGCGACCTCGGTGGCGAAACACACGATGGCGTGGCCCTCGTCGTCGAGTCCGCGCCGCCCGGCGCGTCCGGTCATCTGTGAGTACTCCCCGCTCGTCAAGAACTTGCGGCCGGCGTCGGAGTACTTGGAGAATCGTTCCAGCGCCACCGAGCGCGCGGGCATGTTGACGCCCAACGCTAGGGTCTCGGTCGCGAAGACGACCGCCAGCAAGTTGAGTTCGAAGCAGGTCTCGACGATCTCTCGAAAGGCGGGCACCATGCCGGCGTGGTGCATCGCCAAACCACGACGCAGACAGTCGATGAAATCGGCGTACTCCAGTGCCTTCAAGTCGTCGTCGGAGAAGTCCGCGAGCCGCGACTGGGCGATGGCCTCGATGTCGCGCCGTTCCTCGGGCGTGGTGAACATCAGGCCGTCGCGCCGACATTGATGGGCCGCGTCGTCGCACGCCGCGCGCGAGAAGATGAAGACGATCACTGGTAGGAGGTCTTCGCGCTCCAGCGCTTGGAGTAGTTCACTTCGACGCGGCGCGCGAAACGGCGGCGGCGGTGCACTCGACTTCGGTCCCTTCCATTTTGGTCCGGGTCGGAATTTTCGGGTCGACTTCATCATGTTGTCGATGCGCCGCGCCTCGTCGGACAGTCGTTGACCGTCGAGGAGGTCGACGATCTCGACATTGGGCTGGCCGCGTCGCACGATCGCCAGGTGATTGTGCAGCGTGATCGGTCGTTCGCTCTCGACGATGATCGCCGTGGGACCGCGAACCTCGGCGAACCACTCCCCTATGAAGTTCGCGTTCCCGATGGTCGCCGAGAGCGCGACGAAACGGACCGCGGCCGGGGTGAGGATGATGACCTCCTCCCAGACACCGCCGCGAAAAGGGTCTTGGAGGTAGTGGACCTCATCGAGTACGACGAGGCCGAGCGACTTCAACTGGTGTGACTCGGTGAGCAGCATGTTGCGCAGTACCTCGGTCGTCATCACGACGACCTCGGCGCTGGCATTGATCGAGACGTCGCCGGTGAGTAGACCTACCCGACGTTCGCCGTAAAGGGCGCACAGCTCGCCGTACTTCTGATTGGAGAGGGCCTTGAGCGGTGTCGTATAGAAGGCGCGTTCCCCGCGCTCGAAGATTCGACCGATGGCGTAGTTGGCGATCAGCGTCTTGCCCGAACCTGTCGGCGCACTCACGAGCACGTTGACGTGCTCGTCGACCGCGTCGAGGGCTTCTACCTGAAAGCGGTCGAGTCCGAAGGCGAGGCCATTGACGAAACGACCGCGGTAGTCCCCGCCGGTCACTTCTTCAACAACTTGCCGACGCCGATCGCGAAGAAGTAGAAGACCGTCAAGGGTAAGGCCAAGGCCAGCATTGACAGCGGGTCGCCGCTCGGCGTGAAGACCGCCGAGGCGATGGTGATGGCGATCAAGGCGTAGCGCCAGAAGTGCAGGAGCTGCTTGGGCGTCACGATGTTGACTATCTCGAGCGCGACGAGCACGACCGGGAACTCGAACGTGACACCGAAGATGAACATCATCAGCAAGAACAGCGTCAGGTACTGGTTCGGGTTGTACTCGGTGAGGAGTTCTTTGCCACCGATGGACTCAAGGAACTGGATCGCGTGGCCGAAACTGAAGTACGCGACGGTCATGCCGGCGATGAAGAAGACCAGCGATGCCGAGACGAACGGGATGATGTATTTGCGCTCCTGCGGTTTGAGACCGGGAGTGATGAAGCGCCAGAGTTGCCAGAACAGCACCGGGGACGCGGCCAGGAGTCCGCCGAAGAAACCGATCTTGATGCGAAGGTTTAGACCGTCCAGCGGAGCGGTGACCAGGAACGTGCATCCCTTGTGGGCCGCGGAGCGCGCGGCGCAGTAGGGCTCTTGCAAGAAGTGCAGAATCTGCGGATAGAAGATGAAGGCCACGACGCCCAGCAATGACACCGTGATCGCCGAGACGAGGAAGCGGTGGCGAATCTCGGCCAGGTGTTCGGCCAGCGTCATGCCAGTCTCGGCTTTGCTAAATCGTGACACGTTCGACCTAGTTCAGCGACGGATCAGGTGGCAACGTCGTGTTCTCTGATCGTGCGACGGCGGGCCGGCTGGGTGGAGTGATGAGCGGCGCGACCGGTTCGGCCGGTGCGGGCGGCTGGTTCTTCCGCACTTCGGCGGCCTCTTTGGCGTCGACTTGATCGGACAGCTGGTTCAACAGGTTGATGGGGCTTCGCACGATGCGCGCGATGTCGCCGGTACTGGGAAGATCCGGGATCGCATCACGAACCTCACTCTCCACACGTTCTTGTATGCGTTTCAGGGCGCGCCAACTCGATCCCAGGCGATGTGCCACCTCGGGCAACTTGTCGGGACCCATGAGCAGCAAGACCACGGCCACAATCACCATGATCTTGAAGGGGCTGAGGAACATCAGCCCATTGTAGGGCGGTGTCTAGATAAATCCGATGCGGGAGAAAGGCCAGATTCGCACGAACGCCTTGCCGATGATGTCCTTGCGTGGCACCGGTCCCCACATTCGACTGTCACAGGAGTCCGAGTGATTATCGCCCATCATGAAGTACTGATTCGACTTCAGCGTGATCGGCATGATGGGCTCACCCAGCGGCTCGGTGTGGGTCCACTTTTCCTTGAGGGCGTGCCACCCCACGTGCTGGGAGCGATTCTCTATGTAGATGGTGTTGCCCTTGGATTTGATCGAATCACCCGGTGTACCGATGACGCGCTTGACGAGGTCGGTGACTGGCTCGCCGCAGTTCTCGGCCGGTGGCGCCTTGAAGACGACGACGTCACCGACGTTGATCGTCCCGAAGGTGACCGACAGCTTGTTGACGATGATGCGGTCGCCGATCTGCAGGGTCGGCTCCATCGAGCCCGAGGGGATATAGAAGGTCTGAAAGGCGAAGGTTCGCATGAGAAATGACACCAGCACCGCGATGACGATGATCGCGACCCACTCGACCGTCGCACGACGACGCGGCTTCTTCGTCCGTGCGGGTGGCGCCGACTCCGTCGGAGCTTCGGACGTCAGGACGCCCGAAGACTCCGGGGGGCTCAAATCAGACACTCGTCAAGTTTAGTCAGTTAGCCGTGGCGCTCTAATGAGAGCAGTAACTTCTGGAATCGTTCGTCGGTGCTCTTGAACGGATCTTTCAACAAGACCGTGCGCTGCATCTCATCGTTCAGTTTCAAGTGGACCCAGTCGACGGTATAGTCCCGGCGCCACTCCTTGGCGGCCTTGATGAAGGTGCCGCGCATGTGTGCACGTGTCGTCGGCGGTGGCGTGTGCGTCGCCGTCGCGATCTCCTCATCGGTTACGACGCGACGCAGGTGACCGCGCGCTTGGCGTCGGTAGTAGAGACCGCGTTCGAAACTCGTGTCGTGATACAACAGGTCAATCAGTGCGATCTTGGGATCGCTCAGTTCGACGCCGCTGCGCTCGCGCTCGCGCTCGATGATTTGGAGCTTCGCGATCCAGTCGACTCGATCCGCTAGACCCATGGGGTCGTTGCGGTACTGCTCGATCACCTCACGCCACAGCTGCACCGCGTGCACCTGGTCGGCCGGCAGCGGATGTCCTTGCAAGAACTGTTCGGCGCGCTCGCACAGGTCGTCTTGGATCTCGAGCGCCGTGAGGTCGCGACCGTTGGTCAACTTGACCGGCTCCTTGCTCCAGAGGTCGTAGGAGATATCGCGCAGCGCGTTGATCGGTGAGGCCATGTTGTAATCGCGCAGGACGGTATTGCGGTCTTCGATCATGGCGAGCACGACGGCCGCGGTGCCAAGTTTCAGGTAGGTCGCGAACTCGCTCATGTTGGAGTCGCCCACGATGACGTGCAGTCGTCGATACTTCTCGGGGTCGGCGTGCGGTTCGTCGCGGGTGTTGATGATCGGGCGACTGCGCGTGGTCGCCGAGGAGATCGCCTCCCAGATGTGTTCGGCGCGCTGGCTCATCGAGTACGCGGTGCCCTTGGCGTTGGTGACGACCTTGCCGGCGCCGGTGAAGATCTGACGGCTGATGAGATACGGGATGAAGACCTGCTCGAGTCGCGTCAGGTCGTCGATGCGTTCGATGCAGTAGTTCTCGTGACAGCCGTAGGAGTTGCCGGTCGAGTCGGTGTTGTTCTTGAAGAGGTAGATGTCGCCGCGAATGCCTTCATCGCTCAGTTGTCCCTGGGCGTACTCGACGAGCTCGCGAAGGATCGACTCGCCGGCCTTGTCCTGGGCGACAGCGTCGACGAGTGTGTCGCACTCGGCTGTCGCGTACTCGGGATGTGAGCCGACGTCGAGGTAGAGACGGCTGCCGTTCTCCAAGAAGACGTTGCTCGATCGTCCCCACGCGACGACCTTTCGAAAGAGGAATCGGCTGACCTCGTCGGGACTGAGGCGACGCTGACCGCGCAGAGAAAAGGTGATCCCGTACTCGGTTTCGATGCCGTAGATGCGTCGCAGCATGGTGTCACCCTTGCCGATTCCTCAGCGAAGGAGCTCGCTGACTTGATCGTCGTTCAGTCGCGTGAAGGTCCGTCGGGCGCCGCGGTCCTCGAGGATCCCGACTTCGAGATCGCTCACCTCGATGATCCGGTCCGGTCCGGCCAGTGCGCCGACGGCGTTCTTCAATGTCGTCGTGAGTGACTCGAGTGAGTCCTCGGAGGCAGCGAAGCGTGACTTGATGGTCTCGGCGTCGCCACCGAGCACCGCGAAGCGTGGTTCATCAGAGATGGTGCCCTCGTAGGCGATGCGATACAACTTGGTCGGGCGGGTCTTGTTGCCCAATTGGGCCACGAGAATCTCGACCTCGAGAGGCTTTTGGCCCTCGGTGAACATGTCCCCCAGGTGCTGAGCGTAGAAATTCGCCAGCGCGCGCACGTCCACGTCGCCGCGAGAGTACGTGAAGCCAGTCGAGTCGGCCCAGCGAATGCCGGCCTCTCGAAGTCGGTCGAACTCGTTGTACTTGCCCACGCCGGCAAAGGCGATGCGGTCGTAGATCTCGGAGATCTTGAAGAGTGAGGCCGAGGGGTTCTCGGCGACCAGGACGACCCCGTTGTCGAAGATCGCACCCACGATCGAACGTCCGCGCGCGATTCCCTTTTGGGCGAACTCTGCGCGGTCGCGGATGAGCTGTTCGGGCGCGACGTAGAAGTAGTTGCTCATCGCAGCGATCCTCCGGCGACGCCGCCGCTTTGCGTGCGCCGCTCGTTGATCACCCGGAAGCGTTCGGCGGCGTCATCGTGCGCGAGTTCTTGGAAGCCGTCGGCCGAGATGGTGACGATCATCGGGAAGAGATTGCGCACGAAGTCCGGCCCCCCGGTGCTCGGGTCATTGTCGCCGGCCTCGTACATCGCGAGGGCGCCGAGTTCGATCGCGGCGTCGCGGTCGAGATCAGCGCTGAAGCCGAGACGCAGCGCACCTTCGGCGAAGGGCGTACCTGAGCCGATGGTGGTGAAGTCGAATCGTTCGTAACAGCCCCCGGCGCCGTCGTATTCGAAGATCCGTCCCACTTGGGCCGTAACGTCCCATCCGGCGAGGAGTGGAACGACGATCAGCGGTGACGTCAAATTATTGCGCTGGATGATCGGCGAGAGATAGTTGGCCTTACCTTCGAGACTGAGCGCGGTGTCAGTCATCTTCTCGTAGTGCTCGAAGGAGAGCTGTGCCATGCGGATGAACTCGATGCCGCGGGCCGCGGTGCCCGAGATCGCGATCGCGGTGAAATGGTCGGCTTCTTCGATCTTTCGAATGTCACGGCTGGCGATGTAGTTGGTCGTCGCTTGGCGGTCCCCCACCATCACGACGCCACCGTTGTAGCGCACGGCGATCACCGTGGTCGCGTGAGCTGACGCGGCGGCGGCATTCGAGACCGGCGGCGTCAGTCCGGTCTGCTGGGCGAAGTGAAAAAACGATGGCCCCGGATCATCCGAGGCACTGAACAGCGGTAGACCCATCTACTCGCCGCCTTTTTGGACGTAGTTGCGAACGAACTCCTCAGCGTTCTCCTCTAAGACCTCGTCAATCTCGTCGAGCAGATCGTCGAGGTCGGCCTTCAACTGGTCGCCCTTGGTGGCGTCAACGTTGACGGGCGGCGCTGACTCGTCCGCTCGTTCGCTGCGCTGTTTTTGGATTCGCTCTTGTTCTGTCATACGTTTGTTCTACCTGTCTAGTGCGTCGAGGAGCGCGTGTGCCGTCGCACTCGTTTCTAGCAACTCTTCGGTGAGAACACGTGTACCCCTTAAAGGATCGAGCATCGGCACGCGTTGGAGGGGTCCCTCGCCGAGATCGAAGACCACCGAGTCCCAGTTCGCCGCGACGATCTCATCGGGATAGCGCGCGACGCACTGACCCCGAAAGTACGCCCTAGTCTCTTCCGGAGGGTTGTGAACGGCTTCACGAACTGCCTCATCAGTGTGGAGCGCGCGCAGCCCCACTCGTTGGGCGAGGGAACGCTCGGGTCGCAAATCGTGGTATTGCAGATCGATCGCCTGGAGGCGAGCGTCACCGGGCGCGAGCGAGTGACGCTCCTGAAAGCCCCGAATAATCCGCAATTTGGCCACCCAGTCGACTCGGTCGGCGACCGAATCGGGATCGTCGCGCACGCCATCGAGCATTTCGCGCCACTGCGTGAGGATGGCGGCGACCTCGTCTTGTGCCGCCACGGCCTCGGCGCCCCTTTGCTCCACGTAGTCACTGGCCAGGTGCCACAGTTCGTCTTGGAAGTCCCAGGCCGTGCGCTCGCGGTCATCTTCACACAACACTGCGTACTTGAGGCTCGGGTCGAGCGCGAAGCCCCGGACGGCACCCACCGGCTGACGCGGCAGTGCGGGGAACGCGTCCAGACCGACGTCTTCGAGAGCCGCGAGCAACAATGCCGTCGAGCCGAGCTTCACAAACGTCGCGACCTGACTCATGTTGGCGTCGCCGATGATGACGTGCAGTCGACGGAATCGCTCGGCGTCGGCGTGCGGTTCGTCGCGGGTGTTGATAATCGGTCGCTTCAACGTCGTCTCGAGCCCTACGACCTCTTCGAAGAACTCCGCGCGCGAACTCAATTGGAACGTCGGGTTGCTCTCCAGGCCCGGCTCGGTCTCGGCGCCGACCTTGCCGGCGCCGACGATGATCTGACGTGAGACGAAGTGCGGCACCATCGCGCGAACGATGTGATTGAACTCGACGTCGCGACGCACGAGGTAGTTCTCGTGCGTGCCGTAGGAGTTACCCTTGCTGTCCGAGTTGTTCTTGTAGAGCGTGATCGCCTGATACGTCTCGACCATCTCGTTGGCGACCGTGAGCGCGCGTCGCATGACCTCTTCGCCGGCGGCGTCATACAGCGTCGCCTCGAGCGGCGTACGACACTCCGGCGAGGAGTACTCGGGGTGAGCGTGGTCCACGTAGAGGCGCGCACCGTTGGTGAGGACCGTGTTTGCGAGGTGTGTCTCGACGATGGGTGCGAAGGACGTCAGGTCGGGCAGACCTCGAGCGTCCATGTCGGGCGTCTCGCCCTCGAAGTCCCAGTTGATGCGGGTGCGACCCTCCTGGGCGTAGGCGTTGACGATGATGGACGAGGCGACGATCTGGTCCGAGTCGGGACCCCCCGCGATGCCGTACTCAGTCTCGATCCCGAGGACCTTCGCGACCGCCATGGCCCTAGAGGTACTGGCCGGTGCCGACGTGTTGAATCGATCGACCGCCGAGAACGTCGGTCTCTTCGCGGTTGACGAGCGTGCGGATGAAGATGATCCGCTCGCCCTTCTTCCCCGACACGCGGGCCCAGTCGTCTGGGTTCGTCGTGTTGGGGAGGTCCTCGTTCTCGCGGTACTCCTGGCGGATCGACTCGATGAGGTCGTCGGCACGAAGGCCGCGTCCCTTGTCGGCGATCTCTCGCTTCACCGCGAGCTTCTTGGCGCGTCGCACGATGTTCTCGATCATGGCGCCGCTCGCGAAGTCCTTGAAGTAGAGCACCTCTTTGTCGCCACCCTGATAGGTGACTTCGAGGAAGCGGTTCTCGTCGGTGACGCGATACATGTCGGTGACGGTCTCTTCGATCATCACTTGGATCGCCTTGGCGCGGTCGCCCCCACCAAGGTCGCGAATCGAGGCGTCGTCGATCGGGAGGTCGGCGTGGAGGTAGCGCTGGAAGATCTGCGCCGCCGCGTCGGCGTCGGGTCGCTCGATCTTGATCTTCACGTCGAGGCGACCGGGTCGCAGGATCGCCGGGTCGATGAGGTCCTCACGGTTGGTGGCGCCGATCACGATGACGTCGCGCAGGGACTCGACACCGTCGATCTCGGCGAGCAACTGTGGCACGATCGTCGACTCCATGTCCGAGCTGATGCCGGTGCCGCGCGTGCGAAAGAGTGAGTCCATCTCGTCGAAGAAGATGATGACCGGCACGCCTTCTTCGGCCTTCTCTCGCGCGCGCTGGAAGACCACGCGGATCTGGCGCTCGGTCTCGCCGACGTATTTATTGAGCAACTCCGGACCCTTGATGTTCAAGAAGTAGGAGCGGACGTTGCGATTACCGGTCAACTCTGCGACCTTCTGGGACAGTGAGTTGGCGACCGCCTTGGCGATCAGTGTCTTGCCGCAGCCCGGCGGGCCATAGAGGAGGATGCCCTTGGGCGCGGGCAGGTCGTAGTCGTTGAAGAGCGCGCGGTGCAGGTACGGCAGCTCCACGGCGTCGGTGATCGCCTCGATCTGGGAGTCGAGTCCCCCGACGTCGGCGTAGGTGATGTCGGGCACCTCTTCGAGGATCAACTCTTCGGCCTCTTGTCGCAGCAACTTCTCGACCAGCAGATTCGATCGCATGTCCAGCAGCAGCGCGTCACCGCTGCGCAATTTCACGTCGCTCAGCGAGTCCGCGAGTTCCACGACTCGCTCCTCGTCGGCGCGACCGTAGACGAGCACACGACGCTCGTCGAGCACCTCTTTGACGGTGACGACCTCGCCCTGGCCGTCGGACTCGCGCACGCCAATCACGGTGAAGGACTCGTTCAACACGACCTCGTTGCCCCGGTCGATCTGGCCGGGGTCGAGCCCGGGGTGCAGGGCGACCCGCATCTTGCGGCCCGAGGCGAAGATGTCGACCGTGCCGTCATCGTTGAAGTCGATGAAGGTACCGTAGACCGCCGGCGGCTGGGTCAGCTTCTCGACTTCGTCGCGGAGCGCCGCGATCTGGTCGCGCGTCTGTTGAATCGTGATGGTCAGTTTTTCGTTGTTCGAGCGACTCTGGGCGAGCGCGCCGCGGGCCTCGAGCAGCTTCTCCTCGAGCATCTCAATGCGACGGCTGGCCTGTTCGACGTCACTCATCGTGGAGTCGCGCGGAGAACTCACGACGATCTGGTCGTCGTTCTCCGGAATGTCGTCACTGCCGAACGGCGCGGAACGGTCCATAACGTCACCCTAGGTGAGCGCGACGGCCCTTTGAAAGTCACCGGCTTTGAGAGTCGCCCGCTAGAGTTACTAGACACATCGCGCCACGGAGGGCCACTAAATGAAGGTTTGGATTGACCAGGACTTGTGCACCGGAGACGGTCTCTGCGAAGAGATCTGCCCCGACGTGTTCACCCTGCTCGACGACGGCCTGGCCTACGTGAAAGAGGGCGCCGACGTGAAGAGCGCGCCGGGCGGCGCTGAAGGTATTGCTGTAGTACCGGCCGGTATGGAAGACGCGGTGACCGAGGCCTCCGAAGAGTGTCCCGGCGAGTGCATCTTCATCGAGAACGACTAGCCGATCTCCACGCGCTTCACCAACCGCCGCGCACTCGTGATGAAACCGGTATGCGCGACCATTCGATGATCGGGTCGCACCGAACGTCCGTCGATATGCCAGGTGCGCCGCAGTATCTCGACGGTCTCTTCCAGACCGAACGAGTGATGTCGCAACGTCTCGCGTAGTAACTGCGTCTGGTTGATGGTCGGGAGATACGCGAGCAGGATGCCGCCGGGCCGTAGCGCCCCTTCGGCGTGTTTGACCACGTCCCACGGTTCGGGCATGTCCAAGATGATGCGATCGAGATCGGTCTCGTCGATGCCCATCGTCACGTCGCGGATCTGTACGTCGTAGGCAACGTCCGCGCCGAGCATGTCGTGCACGTTCTTGGTCGCCTGTTGCGCGAAGTCCTCGCGAATCTCGTAGCCGGTGATCAGTGCGCCGGCGCGCAGCAACGTCATCGATAGCGCGCCGGAACCGACACCCGCTTCGAGCACGCGCATGCCGGGACCGACGTCGGCCTGCATGAGAATCGTCCCAAGGTCTTTGGGGTAGATCACCTGCGCGCCACGCGGCATCTTCAAGACGACGTCGGACAGCGTCGGGCGCAGGGCCAAGAAACTCCGCTCGGTGCTGCCGCGAATCAGCGAACCCTCGAGGGCGCCGATGATGTCGTTGTGTTGGACGATGCCCGCGTGTGTGTGGAACTCGGCGCCTTCGCGCAGGGTGATCAGATAGTGGCGGTCCTTGGCGTCGATCAGCATCACGCGCTCACCGACCTTCAAGACGGCTGCGCTCATTTGGTCGATTTTTTGGGCGAGGGCTTTCGCGCGGCGCGCGAGTCGAAGAACTGGAAGAGCACGACCACGCCGGCGAGCGAGAGCCAGGCCTTGGACTTCTTCTCCCAGGCCTTGGCCAGCGTGCTCGCCAAGGCGAAACCGAGGACGCGGTTACGAATCACGCCTCGCGCCTCTTTCGCACCTGACGACCGCGGTAGCGACCCCAGACATAACCGGTCATGATGCCGCCGAAACCAGCGATCGAGGCGGTTGAGTTCTTCGACGGGGTCATCTCGTCGATCTCCTCTTTACTCGGTAACAACGCCCGGATCGAGGCCTCGAGCTGTTGGCGGGTGGCCGACTGCTCTCTCATTTGGAGCCCTTCAACCGCCGTTTCGCGGTGCCGCTCACGATCCGCCACAGCGTCAGGCCGATGATGATCGCGGCGAGGACCACCACGATCAAGTAGGGAATCCACGACAGCGTGCCGTCGAGGACCTTGAACTGCTCTTGGAGGAACCGCAGTGCTCCGAAGAGCAAGAAGAAGAACCCGAAGCCGACCAGCAGGCTCCCGGCCGCGCCCCAGGCGACGAAGCGGCCCATCTGTTTGATCGGCAGGATCGTCTCTTCTTTGATGTACTTGAGCGCCAAGTCCTTGATCTCGTCGAGGTCGCGCTGCATGGAGTTTCCCCTCATGAACTTGCGCCAGGTGGACTTTTTCACGTCGTCAGCCTACTCACCACGCTCTTTGATGAGATAGGTGGAACTGGCGGTCGCCACGAGCGTTCCCGCGTCGTCGTGGATTTGCGCTTGCAAGAAGGCGACGACACTCCCGGGCTTCAGGACACTCGCGGTGCAGGTCAGCACGTCGCCGGTGCGTACTGGACGCAGGAACGACGACTTCATCTCGGTGTTGGCGACGTAGACCTTTCGGTCCTTCACGCTGAGCACCGCCGACGCGCCCATCGCCGAGTCCATCATCGCCGAGAGGAATCCGCCCTGGACGATCCCGGCGGGATTCAAGAAGCGTTCATCGACGCGCATGCGCCAGACCGTCGTCGCGTCAGTGCCCTTTTCGAGACACGTCAGACCCAACGTGAGGTCACAGTTCGGCGGAATCTGTAGTGCCATCGCCACAGACTAACCGCGGACTTTTGTCCGAATGCGTGGTCGCATTCGGTACTGTCGTACCCATGACCGACACTCTTTTCCCCGGCGCCAGCGAACTCGAAGGAAAGGTCATCCGCGAGATCTCCGCGGTGGCCATGGACGCCCCCGCGGCCGCCAACTCCGGCCACAGCGGCACCGCGATGGCCCTCGCTCCGCTCGGCGTCACGCTCTGGGGACGCGTCATGCGTCACGACCCGACCGACCCCGGCTGGAGCGACCGCGACCGCTTCATCTTGAGCAACGGACACTCGTGCATCTTGCAGTACGGCCTCGCCCATGAGTTCGGCTACGACCTCAGCGTGGAGGACCTCAAGCAGTTCCGCCAGCCCAACTCACGTACGCCCGGGCACCCCGAGCGCGGCGTGGCCCCGACCGTCGAGGTCACGACCGGTCCGCTCGGACAGGGCATCGCCAACGGCGTCGGCATGGCGATCGCCGAGCGAGTACTGCGCAGCGACTACGGCAGCGACCTCGTCGATCATCGCACGTGGGTGATCGCGGGTGACGGATGTCTCGAAGAGGGTGTCAGTCACGAGGCCGCGTCGCTGGCCGGCGCGCTCGGACTCGATCACCTGACGATCTTCTACGACAACAACCACATCACGATCGATGGGGCCACGGAGCTGAATTTCGACGACGACACCGAAGAGCGCTTCGCCGCCTACGGCTGGCACGTGCTCAACATCGGTGACAAGGCCAACGACCTCGACGTCCTCGAAGACGCCATGCGTCAAGCGATCGCCGAGACCCAGCGCCCCACGTTGATCGTGGTGCGTTCGCACATCGGCTTCCCGTCGCCCGAGATGATGGACACGCGCGAGGCGCACGGCAGTCCCTTCAAGCCCGCCGTCATCACCGAGGCCAAGGCCATCCTCGGCGTGCCCGACGAGGCCTTCCACTTCGACCCCGCGATCCCGGGCCAGTTGGTCGCGTCGCTCGCGGCACAGCGTGAGGCGCGTTTGGCGTGGGAGTCGCGCGTGCAGGCCGCCGGCGAAAAGGGCGTCCGCCTTCTCGAACAGCTCAATACCAATGGCGCCGCGACGCTCACCAATCCCCCGGAGCTCTTCGCCGCGGGGTCCAAGGCCGCGACGCGAAAGGCCATGCAGCGAGCGATGGACTGCTTCGCGGTGCAGACGCCGGGCATCACGGCCGGTTCGGCTGACCTCACTGACAACACGGGCATGACGCTGTCGGCGCTGTCGGTGCACAACGCCGGCAATCCAGGGGGCCGTCAGTTCCACTACGGAATTCGAGAGTTCGCGATGAGTGCGAATCTCACCGGCCAGGCGCTCCACGGTGGGTTTCGGCCGCTCGGATCGACATTCTTCGTCTTCAGCGACTATGCCCGACCGGCGGTGCGGCTCGCTTCGCTCAGCGAAGCCGGGGTGATGTTCGTGTACACCCATGACTCGGTGGGCGTTGGAGAAGACGGTCCGACACACGAGCCGGTCGAACATCTGATGTCGCTGCGCGCGATGCCGCACCTGCACGTCGTGCGGCCCTCGGACGCCAATGAGACGCTTGATCTCGTCGCGCAATTCTTGACCGCGCCCGAGCCGGTGACCACGGCCATGGTGCTCTCGCGTCAGGACATCATGGTCTTCAATGACGCCGACGCCACCGCTTCAAGGGAGAACGCTCGGCGCGGCGGCTACGTGGTGCGCGAACACGCCGACGCCGTGTTCACCTTGGTCGGAACGGGCTCCGAGGTCCAACACTGCCTGAACGCCAACGACGAACTCGCCGCCCAGGGCGTGATCACGCGGGTGGTCGCCTTGCCGTGCTGGCGCTGTTTCGACGCCCAGCCGAAGGACTATCAAGACACCGTCTTGCGGCGCAGCGTGCCGTCGGTATCCATCGAGGCCGGCGCCACCCTAGGGTGGACCAAGTACGTGGACCAGGCGATCGGCATCGACTCCTTTGGCAAGTCAGCACCCGGCAGCTGGGTCATGGACCATTTCAATATCAACGCTGCGGCGGTGGTCGCCCACGTTCATGAGGTTCTAGGAGACGCACGATGACGAAACTGGATGAACTGTACGCCGAGTACGGGCAGAGCCCGTGGATCGACAACATACGACGGGACTGGCTCAATGACGGCACGCTCGCCGGGATGGTCGCCGAGGGCGTGCGCGGCGTGACTTCGAATCCGTCGATCTTCGCCAAGACGCTGTCAACCTCGTCGGCCTACGACGACATGCTCGAGGGTAAGAAGGACGTCGACGTCGAGGTCCTCTTCGAAGAGCTCGCCGTGCGTGACGTGCGCGACGCCTGTGACGTGCTGGCGTCGGTGCACACCGCCTCAGCGAGCGCGTTCGCCGAGAAGCAGCGGCGCTACTGCGACGGCTTCGTCTCGCTCGAAGTCTCGCCGCGCCTCGCTCGCGATACCGTCGCGACCGTCACGGCCGCCAAGCGACTCGCGGCCGAGGTCGGGCGCAAGAATGTCATGATCAAGATTCCCGGTACGAAAGAGGGACTGCCCGCCGTGACCGAGGTGCTCGGTGCCGGCATCAACGTGAACGTCACATTGATCTTCTCCCTGGAGCGCTACAACGAGGTGATCACGGCCTGGATGGAGGGTCTCGAGCTGGCGCTCACCCGGCGAAGCGACGTGAGTTCCATCGGCAGCGTTGCCTCCTTCTTCGTGTCGCGCGTTGACGTCGCGGTCGACGCCTTGCTCCCCGACGGCGATCCTCGCCGCGGCACGATCGCCAATGCCCAAGTGGCCGGTGCCTATCAACTCTTTCGTCGTCGCATGGCGAGCGACCGAGCGACGGCGCTCTTCGAGGCCGGCGCACAGGTGCAGCGGCCGCTATGGGCCTCGACGTCGACCAAGAACCCCGCCTACTTCGATCTCCTCTACGTCGACACGATCGTCGGTGACGAGACCGTCAACACGATGCCTGACGCCACGCTGGCCGCGACGCTCGACCACGGGAACTTCGCCTCATCGGAACTCCGAAGTGACGAGAGCATCAAGGCGGCGGCCGAGTTGTTGGAGCAGCTCCCCGAGGACGTCTCACTCGCGGCGGTGACCGAGAAACTGGAAGTCGACGGCGTCAACGCCTTCGTGGCCTCGTACGAGGAACTCTTGGCGACCGTCAAGGAGAAGGTGCAGGCACAGGGCTAGTTCGACTCCTTCGAACATCCGCACCGTTCGAGACGAGCGGATCAGTACCGAGGTGTCGCGCCCTAGGATGTCGCCATGACCTCGTCACGAGGAGTTGCGACGCACTCCGAACTCCTCGACACCCCGCTCAGCGAACTGGCGAACGCCGCGTTCGAGAAGGCGAGGAGTGCCTATGGCAACGTGGTCACCTACTCCCCCAAGGTCTTCATTCCGCTGACCAAGCTCTGTCGCGACCGATGCGGTTACTGCACGTTCGCCCAGGCGCCCGCGCACGTGGCGTCCCCATACATGAGTCTTGACGAAGTGATGCAGGTCGCCCAGGTCGGGCGTGACGCCGGCTGCACCGAGGCGCTGTTCACGCTCGGCGAGCGACCGGAGTTGCGCTATGACGAGGCCGCGCGATGGCTCGCCGCGCGAGGTTACGAATCGACCGTCGACTACGTCGCGAACGCCGCGCAAATGGTGTTGGAGAGTACCGGGCTCCTCCCCCACGCCAACGCCGGCGCGTTGTATCGTCACGAACTCGCCCAACTGCGCACCGTTTCGGCCTCGCAGGGAATGATGATCGAGGCACTGGCGGACTTGCCCGCGCATCGATTAGCCCCCGACAAGGAGCCACAGCGACGGCTGGACACACTGCGCTTCGCCGGCGAGTTGAAGATCCCCTTTACGACCGGTTTGCTCGTCGGCATCGGCGAGACGCGCGCCGAGCGAATTGCCACGCTCGAAGCCATCGCGGCGTCGCATGAGCAGTTCGGCCACGTCCAAGAGGTCATCATCCAGAACTTCTTGCCGAAGCCGCGCACGGCGATGGCCAATGAGCCTGCCGCGAGCGATGAAGAGTTCCACTGGACGATCGCGGTCGCGCGCCTGCTCTTGCCGACATCGATCCATCTACAGGCACCCCCGAACCTCAGTGCCGACCCGACGCGACTACTGGAGTTCGGCATCGACGACTTCGGCGGCATCTCACCGGTGACGGCCGATCACGTCAACCCCGAACGGGCCTGGCCCGCGCTCGAGGTCCTGGGTCAAGAGTGCGACGCGCGCGGCTTCAATCTCGAGCCGAGGCTCACGGTGTACCCAGAGTTCATCGGGACCACGAGCGGCTTCTTGGACGACAAGGTTCGACCCTCGGTCTTGGCGCACGCTGACTCGACGTTCCTGGCGCGCAACGACGTGTGGGCCTCTGGCACCGACGTCACCCCACCCTCGCCACCGACGACGCTGTCGCGAACGAGCGCGGTCTCTTCACTCCTCACGCGCTACGAGCCGGGCTATGAGTTCGAACGCTCCGAACTGACGACGCTCTTCCACGCGCGAGGAGCCGACTTCAATGCCGTCGTCGAGCGGGCCGACGCGCTGCGGCGTGACCTCGTGGGCGACGCGGTCTCGTTCGTGATCAACCGCAACATCAACTACACCAATGTCTGCACGTTCAAGTGCCGGTTCTGTGCGTTCTCCAAGGGTCCTCTCTCACTCAACCTGCGTGGCGACCCCTATCTGCTGACCTTGGATGAGATAAGCGAACGCGTCCGAGAGGCCGAAGCCAGGGGGGCGACGGAAGTCTGTCTGCAAGGTGGCATCCACCCCAAGTTCGACGGCGACTACTACATCGACGTCGTGGCGGCGGTGCGTGCCGGATCACCGCGTATCCACATCCACGCCTTCAGCGCGCTCGAGGTCTTCGAGGGTGCTCGTCGCTCCGAACAGGATTTGGTGACGTACCTGACCCGACTGAAGGACGCGGGACTGAAAACGTTGCCGGGTACGGCGGCTGAGATCCTCGACGACAACGTTCGCGCCGTGCTGTGCCCCGACAAGATCAATTCCGATCAGTGGCTCGAGGTTCACCGTGCGGCGCACAGCGTCGGGCTCCGTTCGAACATCACGATCATGTTCGGCGCCGTCGAAGGGGTCGACAGCTGGGTCACGCACCTCATGCGAACACGTGCTCTGCAAAACGAGACGGGCGGCTTCACCGAGTTCGTGCCGCTACCCTTCGTCCACATGGCGACGCCCATATTCCTCCAGGGTCGTGCTCGTCGCGGCCCGACCTTTCGTGAGGCAATCCTCATGCACTCGGTCGCCCGACTTCACTACGCGACACTCATCGACAACATTCAGGTCAGCTGGGTCAAGATGGGCGTCGCCGGCTCGCGACGCATCCTCGAGGCGGGCGCGAACGACGTGGGTGGCACGTTGATGGACGAGAACATCTCGCGCGCCGCGGGCGCCAGCCACGGCCAGGAGATGGACGTGGACACGCTGCGCGCGCTGGTCGAACCGCTCGGACGCCCTCTGGTCCAACGCAGCACCCTCTATCAGACGCTGTAGCCGTGGACGAATTGATCGATGGCTTCCTCGACTCGCTGCGCCGCGACTCCGCGCTGAGCGACGAACGAATAGAGGTCCTGCGCGCACTCCTCGTTCGATTCGTTGAGCTCGCGATGGTCGATCACGATGTCGGTGACCTCCGTGTCGCGGTCCAGGCGCTCAACGAGTTGACCGAGGCCTCCACGCTGTTCGCGCGCTGGCGCGATGTGCCGAAGTTGGCGGTCTTCGGTTCGGCGCGAACCGATCAGGCACACGCGCTGTTCGAGATGGCCCGCGAGCTCGGCGCGACGATGGCCCAGCGCGGCTGGATGATCATCTCTGGCGCCGGACCCGGCATCATGGAGGCCTCGGCCAAGGGTGCTGGCCGTGAGCACACGCTCGGTGTCAACATCGAACTGCCCTTCGAACAGTTCTCCAATCCCTACATCGACGCCGAGACGATGCTCGTGGCGATGCAGTACTTCTTCACTCGTAAGGTCGCGATGACCCGGCCATCGAACGCCTTCGCCATCTTTCCTGGCGGACTCGGCACGATGGACGAGACCTTTGAGGTGCTGACGCTGCTCCATACCGGCAAGACCTCCCCGGCGCCGGTGGTGTTGGTGGATAGCCCGGATGGCACCTTTTGGAATCAGTGGATGCACTTCGTCGATCACGCCGTCATCGCCGATCACTACATCGACGAACCCGACATGAGCTTGGTGCGGATCTGCACGTCCGTCGACGAAGCCGCCGGTGAGATCGATCACTTTTACTCGAACTACGTGCGCTTTGACGTGCGCGGCGACCGCGGCGTCATCAAGGTCCGCACTCGACCCACGGATGAGCAGGTGGTGGCGCTCGCAGAGGTCGTGCCGCGCTTTGCCGAGGGTCGGGGCTACGTGCTCGAGGACGACACGACGATCTCGTTCAACTTCGATGGACGCAACTACGTGAACCTTCGACTGTTGATCGATGCGATCAACGAGTGGGCTTAGTCGTCGCTCGCACCGCGCAAGAGCATCTCGGCCTTCTGCAGACTCCGGCGCACCTTCGAGAGCCGACGTTCGAGTTCCTTGGCCTCGTCTGCCCCCTCGGCGCGCAGTTGGGCGCGCACGGTGTCGAAGATGACGTCGGACACCCGCGACTCGAGGGCGCCCACTTCGTCGGCGAGTGCGTCAAAGGACTCCACTAGGCGAGCGTCTCGTAGGGCAGTTCGTTCTCGGCGTACTGTGCGCGCAGCACCTTCTTGTCGAACTTGCCGACGCTGGTCTTGGGCACGGTGTCGATGAAGGCCCAACGTTCGGGGAGCCACCACTTGGCGACACGCGCGGCGAGGAAGTCACGTAACTCCTCGGCGCTCGCGGTGGTGTCGGGTCGCAGCACCACGCAACTCAGCGGACGCTCCTGCCACTTCTCGTCTGGGACCGCGATCACCGCGGCCTCGAAGACCGCCGGGTGGGCCATGAGGGCGCCTTCGAGTTCAACCGAGCTGATCCACTCGCCGCCGGACTTGATGACGTCCTTCGAGCGGTCGCTGATCGTCATGAACCCTTCCGCGTCGATGGCGCCGATGTCGCCGGTACGCAGCCAATCATCATGGAACCGTTCGGGGGCGTCGACGCCAAAGTAGGAACCCGTGATCCACGGACCGCGGATCTCGAACTCACCCACCGACTTGCCGTCGCGCGGCAGCATGGTGCCCTCGTCGTCAACAACGCGCACCTCGACGCCGGCGACGACGCGTCCGGCCTTCACCCGGTAGTCCATCTGCAGGTCCTCAGGCGTCCCCGCCGGCGGGATCGCGACCGCCGCCAACGGGCTGGTCTCGGTCATACCCCAGCCCTGGATCACGTTGATGCCGAAGCGGTCGCGGAAGGCCTCAATCATGACGCGTGGTACAGCTGAACCACCGGCCACGATGCCGCGAAGGCTCGAGAGATCGGCGTCGGGATCGCTCTCGGAGGCGCGAAGGACGTCGTTCCAAATCGTCGGCACCCCGAGCGAGAACGTGGGACGCAGCTCGCGAATCATCTTGACGATCGGTTCGCCCTGCAAGAACATCTGGGGCATGATCAGCTCCGCGCCGGCCATGAACGCGGTGTACGCGGCACCCCAGGCGTTGACGTGGAACATCGGGACGATGAGCAGGCACCGATCGCGTTCCGAGATGCCGATCGAGTTCGACGTGGTCGAGGCCATCGAGTGCAGCCAGGTCGAACGGTGCGAGTAGACGACGCCCTTGGGATTGCCGGTCGTCCCCGAGGTGTAACACATGATGGCGGCCGATCGTTCGTCCAACGTCGGCCACTCGAAGCCCGGCTCTTCGGACATCAGAAATGTCTCGTAGTCGATCGTCTCGCCGAGGACGCCCGTGTCGTCGGGGCCGTGCACGATGATGTGCTTCACGCTCGGGATCTGGTCACGGACCTTGGCGAGTGCCGGCATCAGCGAACTGTCGACGATGATGACCGAGTCCTCGGCGTGGTTGATGATGAAGGCCAGCTGCTCTGGGAAGAGCCGGATGTTGAGCGTGTGCAAGATGGCGCCCATGCACGGGACGGCGACGTAGACCTCCATGTGCGCCTGGTTGTTCCACATGAACGTCGCGACGCGGTCGCCCGACTCCACGCCCAGTTTGGCGAGCGCCGCGGCGAGTCGCTCGGCGCGCTTGGAGATCTCGTAGAACGTCGCCTCTTCGACACCGTCGGGCGTGACGGTGAGCACCTTCTTCTCGGCGTACACGCTCTCGCCGTGGCGGATGATGCCGCTGATGAGCAGTGGCGCGTCTTGCATCGTGCTGTGCACTGTTCCCCCTCAAGTCCTACTGCGACGATGCTACAAACTTCGCGGCGTCCGCTCCGTTCGCTACCAGGAGAGGCCGTAGGGCACGAGCGGCGCGGGGAGCACGCTCGGGTGACGCGATAGGTGCGAATCGACCGCGGCGGCGGCGCTGCGACCCTCGGCGATGGCCCAGACAATGAGACTCTGACCTCGCACGGCGTCCCCGCACGCGAACACCGGGGTCGGTCCCTCGAGTGACGTCACGCGCCACGCGCCGTCGACTGACAACGTGGCGCGCGCTGTGACGTGCTCGCCGTGGCCGAGTTCGAGGCCGTCCAGCTCCGGGCCGATGAACCCGGCGGCGATCAGGATCAGATCGGCCGACATGACGAAGGTCTCGTTCGACGTCGCGTCGCGCACGACGATGCGCTCGACGACCCCGTCGCCGTGGAACTCGAGTGTCTCGGTCGAGAAGCGGCGTTCGCCACCCTCGTCGTGGGCCGCCGAGGACTTGAAGATCCGTGCCATCGTCGGCCACGGTTGATCATCGGGCCGCTCGTCGGGCGGACGGTCGAGGATCTCGATCTGGATCACCGACGCGGCGCCCTGGCGATGAACGGTCCCGAGGCAGTCAGCGCCGGTGTCGCCGCCGCCCAGGATGATCACGTGTTTGCCGCCCGCGTCGATAGTCGTCGCCACGCCGTCACGGACCGCGCGGTTCGCGGCCTCAAGGTACGTCATCGCCGCGTAGACGCCATTGAGCTCGGCACCGGGGACCGGTATCAGGCGTGGACGGGTCGACCCGAGCGCGAGGATCACTGCGTCGTAGTCGCGGCGCAACGCCGCGAGTGCGTCGACGTCGACGTCGACGTTAGTGTGGAACGTGACACCGGAGGAGGTCATCACCGCGAGTCGCCGGTCGAGGACCGCCTTTTCGAGTTTGAACTCCGGAATGCCGTAGCGCAAGAGCCCGCCGATGGCGTCGCTGCGTTCAAAGACGTGCACCTCGTGACCGACGCTCGCGAGTTGGGCCGCGGCCGCGAGTCCGGCCGGTCCCGAGCCGACCACAGCGACGCGGTGGCCCGTTCGCACGTCCGTGACATGGGCGACGTCGAATCCATTGGCGAAGGCGTGTTCGGCGACCTCGTACTCGATGCGTTCGATCGTGACCGGGCTGTCCGATATGCCGAGCACGCAGGCCGACTCACACGGCGCCGGACAGAGGCGGCCCGTGAACTCGGGAAAGTTGTTGGTGTCGAACAACTGGTCGGCGGCCTCTTCCCAGTGGGCGCGAAAGACGTGATCGTTGAAGGTCGGGATGCGATTGCCCAAGGGACATCCCTGCATACAGAACGGGATCCCGCAGTCCATGCAGCGTGCTCCCTGGACCGAGACCTCCTCGTCGCCCTGGGGCTCGTACACCTCTCGCCAGTCGCGCAGGCGAACCGGTACCGGTCGGTAGCGCGGCCCCTGTCGCGGGTACTCGAGGAAGCCGGTGACCTTACCCATTGCGCGTCTCGTCGCGGATGCGTTGGTACTCCGAGGTCTCGATGCGCACGAAGTTCATCCGTTCAGCGCGCCAATCGCTCACGATCGACTCGGCTCGTCGCGATCCGGTCTCCTCGACGAAGCGTGTCAACAGTTCGCGAAGGCGCTCGTCGTCATCGAACTCGAGCGGATCGATCTCGTAGACCCCGGCGCTCAGGTGGTCATAGACACTCTGACGCGGATCGTAGAGATAGAGGGTCCCTCCGGACATGCCGGCGGCGAGGTTGCGTCCCACGGAGCCCAGGATCACGACGACGCCGCCCGTCATGTACTCACACGCGTGATCCCCCGTGCCTTCGACGACGATCGTCGCGCCAGAGTTGCGAACGCCACAGCGTTCCCCGACGACGCCGCTGATGAAGATCTCGCCGCTCGTCGCGCCGTAGCCGATGACGTTGCCCGCGATGATGTTCTCGTCGCTGGCGAAGGTGGCGTGTTGCGATGGTCGGATGACGATCCGCCCGCCCGAGAGGCCCTTGCCGGCGTAGTCGTTGGCGTCGCCGGTGAGTCGAAGCGTCATGCCGTGCGGGATGAAGGCGCCGAGACTCTGACCCGAGGAGCCTTCGAGATCTATCTCGATGAGGTCGTCGGGCAAGACGCGCGCGCCGAGTGAACGCGTGATCGCGCTGCCGGTCAACGTCCCGACGGCCCGGTTCACGTTGCGGATCGGGATCGCGACGCTGAACGGCGTCGTGCGCGCCGCGGCGCTGACGGCGTCGTGGAGGAACGTCCAGTCCAGTGCGCCATCTAGACCGTGGTCCTGCTTCACGCTCTGGTGGCGCTGATCAGGTGTTACGGTGACCAACAACGCCGAGAGGTCAAGGTCGCTGTCCTCGTCGTCGGTCGAACGAATCGACAGCCGACCGGCGTCGCCGATGACCTCTTCGAGCGTGCGTGCGCCCAGCAACGCCAGGTACTCACGGACCTCTTGGGCGATGAACTCGAAGAAGTTCTCGACGAACTCGGGCTGTCCGGTGAATCGCTCTCGCAGTCGGGGGTTCTGCGTGGCGATCCCGACAGGACAGGTGTCGAGGTGACAGACGCGCATCATCACGCAGCCCGCGACGACGAGCGGCGCGGTGGCGAAGCCGAACTCTTCGGCACCGAGTAGCGCAGCGATGATGACGTCACGGCCGGTCTTCAACTGCCCGTCGACCTGCACGACGACGCGGCTGCGCAGGCCATTCGCGGCGAGCGTCTGGTGCGTCTCGGCCAGTCCGAGCTCCCAGGGCGTGCCGGCGTGCTTGAGCGACGTCAACGGCGCCGCACCCGTGCCGCCGTCGTGTCCCGAGATGAGGATCACGTCGGCGTGGGCCTTGGCGACGCCGGCCGCGATCGTGCCGACGCCTTGCTCGCTCACGAGTTTCACGTGGATGCGCGCCTGGTCATTCGCGTTCTTGAGGTCGTAGATGAGTTGCTTGAGGTCCTCGATCGAATAGATGTCGTGATGCGGCGGCGGTGAGATGAGGCCAACCCCGGGCGTGGAGTGACGTGTCTTGGCGATCCAGGGGTAGATCTTCGACCCGGGCAACTGGCCGCCTTCGCCTGGTTTGGCGCCCTGGGCCATCTTGATCTGGATGTCGTCGGCGTTGACCAGATAGCGGCTCGTCACACCGAATCGACCCGAGGCGACTTGTTTGATCGCCGACCGGCGGTTCCAGTTCGGATCGGACGTGTCGAATCGCTCGTCGTCCTCGCCGCCTTCGCCGGTATTGGACTTGGCGCCCATACGGTTCATAGCGATCGCCAGCGTGCTGTGTGCCTCTTCTGAGATCGACCCGTAGGACATGGCGCCAGTGCTGAAGCGCTTGATGATCGAAGCAGTGCTCTCCACCTCATCGATCGGCAAGGGCGTCGCGCTCGGCACCAGGTCCATCAGTCCGCGCAGGGTCACCAACGCGCTGGACTGGTCGTCGACCAGCGTGGTGTACTCCTTGAAGATGTCGAAACGCTTCGCGCGCGTGGCGTGTTGCAACTTCTGCACCGTGCGCGGATTGAACAGATGGATCTCTCCCTCTCGTCGCCACTGATACTCACCGTTGTTGCGCAGCTCGACACGCTCCCCGACCGGTGGCGCGTAGGCGCTGGCGTGCCACGTGAGGACGCTCGCGGCGATGTGATCGAGTGTGATGCCGCCCAGTCGCGAGCTGAATCCGGGGAAGTAGCGCGCGAGGACGGTCTCAGAGATTCCCACGGCCTCAAAGAGCTGTGAGCCAACGTAACTGGCGACGGTGCTCACACCCATCTTCGACATGGTCTTCACCACACCTTTGTTGAGCGCCTTGCCGTACTGATAGCGAGCCTCGAAGGACGTGAGGCCGCTCAATTCACCCATCTCGATCATCGCGTCGATTGATTCGTAGGCGAGGTACGGGCAGACCGCGGACGCACCGAAGCCCAAGAGGAGCGCGACGTGGTGGACCTCGCGGACGTCGCCGCTCTCCATGATGAGGGCCGCGCCGGTTCGCAGGTGCTCGTCGACGAGTCGATGGTGGACGGCTGACGCCAGCAACAGGCTCGGGATGGCCGCCTGGTCGGTTGTGGTGTTGCGGTCCGAGAGGATGATGATGTTCGTGCCGCAGCGAACCTCGCTCACCACTTCATCGCACAACGTGTCGATGGCCATGGCGAGCCGTTCGGCGTCGGTGCCAGCGCCGTGGGCTTCGAAGAGACCGTCGATCACGACGGTGGTGAATCCCTTCATGCGCTCGAACTCTTCGATGTAGCGGATCTTCGCGAGTTCGTCGATGCTGAGGATCGGCGAGGGCAGCACGATCTGGTGACAGTGATTCGCACTCTCGGTGAGGAGATTGTCCTCGCCGCCGATCGTCACGCGCGTCGAGGTCACGAGCTCTTCGCGGATGGCGTCGAGTGGTGGATTGGTGACCTGGGCGAAGAGTTGTGTGAAGTAGTCGAAGAGCGGGCGTGGGAGCTTCGAGAGGGTCGGCACGGCGGCGTCAGATCCCATCGAGCCAATCGGCTCCTCGCTCACCTGGGCCATGTGACGGACGATGAGACGGAGGTCCTCTTCGCTGTAGCCGAAGTTCTTCTGTAGACGGACGATGGACGCGTGATTGGGCGTCAGCATCGTCGGGGCCTCGATTTCATCCAGCGAGCGCTGTTGATCGCGCAGCCACTTGCCGTACGGAGCGCGCGAGGACAACGTGTTCTTCAACTCATCGTCGTCGATGATCCGGCCCAGTTCGATGTCGACCAAGAACATGCGCCCGGGCTGCAGTCGACCCTTGCGCTCGATGTTGGCTGGATCGATCGGCAGTACGCCGACCTCGCTGGCAAAGATGACGCGCTGGTCCTTCGTCACCCAGTAGCGCGCCGGACGGAGGCCATTGCGGTCAAGTACGGCGCCCACCACCTTGCCGTCACAGAACGTGACGGAGGCCGGACCATCCCACGGTTCCATCAGACCGGCGTGGTAACGATAGAAATCGCGGCGCGACTCACTCATGAACGTCGAGCGCTCCCACGCCTCGGGGATCATCATCAAGACGGCGTGCGGCAAGGAACGTCCCGACTGGACGAGGAGCTCGACGACCTCATCGAAGCTCGCCGAGTCACTCAACCCAGCCGTGACCAGCGGCGTGAGTTCCGCGATCGGCAACGGCAGTAGGTCGCTGTGCAGCGATGTCTCGCGCGCGGTCATCCAGTTGCGATTGCCCCGGACGGTGTTGATCTCTCCGTTGTGGGCGATGTAGCGAAAGGGCTGGGCGAGATCCCAGCGCGGCAGGACGTTGGTCGAGAAGCGACTGTGCACGACGGCGATCGCCGAGAGGAGTCGCACGTCGCGAAGGTCGTTGAAGTATTGGCGCAGTTGCGGTGCGGTGAGCATGCCCTTGTAGATGAGTACGTGGGGCGAGCACGACGAGGCGTAGATGTCGAGTGTGTGCTCGAGTACCTTGCGCGCGCAGTACATGGCGCGTTCGAGGTGCGGCGCCGGCGCGGAGTGACGTCGTGACACGAGCTGTTGGACGAACAGGGGCTCGGAGGCGCGCGACGTAGGGCCGAGGACCTTCGAGTCGACCGGCACCTCGCGCCAGCCGAGTGAGGTCAGACCTACTCGCGCGAACTCGTCGTCAATGGATTGGCGCAGTGATGCGATGTCCGTGCCCCGAGGGATCATCCACTGCGCGACGCCGTACTCCCCCACGGGAGGCACGACGTCACCGAACTCGGCGCGAATGAAGGCATCGGGCATCTGAAGCAGGACGCCCGCGCCGTCGCCCGACTCGGCGTCAGAACCCGACGCGCCGCGGTGTTCGAGATTCTCCAGGATTGTCAGGGCATCGAGGATCGTCGCGTTGGTTGGCGTGGCGGTGAGGTCCGCGACCATGCCCACGCCGCAGGCGTCGTGTTCGAAGGTGGGGTCGTAGAGAGTCTTTGTCATAGCGTTTCCTTGCGGGGCAACGCTGACCCGTCACAATCATAACGAAAAGGCTTCGTGGCCTTCGACCTACGCTGTTCGACGTGAAGACCACCAAACGAGCCCTCGTCGTTGGCGGTGGCGTGATCGGTCTCACGAGCGCATTTCGTTTGGCCAGCGATGGCTGGCAGGTCTCGATCTTCGATCCGACGCCCGGTCGAGGTGCCACCTGGGCCGCGGCAGGCATGATCGCGCCAGTCGCCGAGATCGGTCCGGGCGAAGAGTCGAACTACGAACTGCAACGTGGTGCGCTCAGTGCGTGGCGAGCGTTCGCCCGTGATCTCCAACGTATCTCTGATCACGAGCTCACGATTGAAGAGACCGGCACACTCCTCGTGGGTTGGGACGGCAGCGATCGCCGACTCGTCGATCAGTACGCGCAGGTCGTCGCCGAGCTCGGTGTGGTGACCCAACGAGTGTCGCGTCTCGACCGCCCGGAGATGTTCGACGGGGTGACGCCTCGGATCGCGGACGGACTCCTCGTCGAGGGCGACGCGTGGCTCGACCCCGACCAAGTGGTGTCCGTCGTTCGCAGCGCCAACGATCGGCTTGAGGTCTCGTTGATCGAAGAGACCGTGGTGCGGGTGTGCGCCCACGATGACCGGGTTGAGGCGGTGACGTCGTCCGGTTCGTTCGTCGGCGACGTCGGGATCATCGCGACGGGGGCGGGGCTGCTCCCGGCGGGTGCGATCGTCTCGGGCGAACATGTCGTACGACCGATCCATGGCATCACCGTGCGGGTACGCGGAATCGACCGGAGTGCACAGCCAATGATTCGCTCCTTCGTGCGTGGCAATGCGTTCTACATGGTGAGTCGCCCTGGTGGCTATGACGTCCTCGGCGCGTCATCGGAGGAACGGCGCGAGCAGGGCGCCCAGGTCGGCGAAGTGCAGCGACTGCTGCGTGACGGCCTCGACGTCGTACCATCACTCGAGACCGCCGTCGTGTTGGAGACGCGCGACGGCAATCGACCGGCGAGCGAAGACCTCCGGCCCTTCTTTGAAGTCTTGTCCGATCGACGCTGGGCGTGGTCGTCCGGACACTTTCGACACGGTGTGACCCTTGCACCATTCGCCGCCGACCAGGCCCTTCGCTTCGCCCAGAGTTTCGCATGATACGGGTCAACGGCGATGCTCAACCCTTCGTGGACGAGTCCGTGGCGGAGCTCTTGGACCGACTCTCGATTGAGACACGAGGTGTTGCGGTCGCCATCGACGGCGACGTCGTTCGGCGCTCTGAGTGGTCGACCACCAGAATTGACGACGGCGTCGTGATCGAAATTGTGACCGCCGTTGCGGGCGGGTGAGTGAAAGTGACAGGTGATGGCAGTTGACGAATTGATTCAGGCGCTCGATGAGCGCATCCTTGATGCCATCCGCGCCAAGGCCACCGGCGAGTCGATCGCGTATCTGTGTGAGGCCCGAGCGTGGCTCACGCACCCCGATCAGGCGCACGGAGCGCACTCGCCCACGGGATAACGAAGGCTCAGCGACTACGATTGTTCGTTCACGGGCTGTGGCTTAGTTTGGTCTAGAGCGCTCGGCTGGGGGCCGAGAGATCGGGAGTTCGAATCTCCCCAGCCCGACCACACGTCCGTCGTGGGTCGCATCGAACCCTTTATTTCCACGGAAATCCATGGTTCGATCGAGCGATGACGGTGCCTCCGATGAGTTTTGGCACCACTCGTAGTCTAAATATGGTGACGGTTCATGGACTGACGACAGACGATGAAGATGCGCTCGTGGCGCTCGCGCGCACCGGTGACGAGCGGGCCTACGAGGTCCTGATCGAACGTCATCGTGCCGAGTTGCACGCGCACTGTTATCGCATGCTGGCGTCTGTGCATGACGCTGACGACGCCGTGCAAGAGGCGCTGATTCGCGCCTGGCGGGCGCTGCCCCACTTTGAGGGAAGGAGTTCGATTCGGACGTGGCTGTTCAAGATCGCGACGAACTCCTCGTTCGACGTCTTAAAGAAGCGCTCACGGCGTGAACTGCCGATCGACTATGGCCGACGCGCGGGCCCCGGCGACTCACCCGGCGCACCATTGCTCGACGTCCACTGGATCGAGCCCTACCCCGATCAACTCGTCGAGGCCGGGAGCAAGTCGCCCCATGCTCGTTACGAGGCACGAGAGTCGCTCGAACTGGCCTTTATCTCCGTCGTGCAGAACATTCCGCCGCGTCAGCGCGCGGTGTTGATACTCCGTGACGTGCTGGGCTACTCGGCCCAAGAGACGTCCGAACTGCTCGACGCGAGCGTGGCGGCGGTCAACTCCGCGCTGCAGCGTGCGCGCGCCACGCTGACCGCGACGCTGCCCCCCGATAGTCAGAGCGTGGAACTCGCCCGTCTCGCCGACGTCCACGTGCACGAGCTCGCACGTCGCTACGCCAGTGCGATCGACGACGGTGATATCGCCACGCTCATGACACTGCTCACCGAGGACGCGACGTGGTCCATGCCGCCGCATCCTGTCTGGTACCACGGCACGGACGCCATTCGAGAGTTCCTCGCCGACGACGTCGCGCCCCAGCGCTGGCGCCACCGCACGAGCTCGGCGAATGGACAGCTCGCCGTGGGCTGCTATCTCTACAACGAGGAGCGTCAACGCTACGTGGCGTCGGTCCTCGACGTCCTGTCGATACGCGATGGAATGATCTCGTCGGTGACCGGCTTCATCTCCGCCTACGTGTTGCGTGAAAGCGGCGACGTGGACGAGGAGTACGTGGGTTTGGTCGACTTCGCCCGATTCGACCTTCCGGAGGAATTGGTGGACTGAGCGTCGTCGCCAGGTCGAATCACGCAGTGTGTAGTACCTGAGAGCATCACGAGAGAAAAGAGAGAACCATGACCGCAACGTACGATGACGCGAATCTGCTCGTACAACTACTGCGCTTGGACGCCGAGATGGGGTTGGATGAGGCCATGAGTGCCGTCTTCCAGCCCTCATTTGACGCCAACGCGACGATGGATGATCCCAATGTCCGCAAGATCTTGTTCTTCGGTGAGGCCGTGGGCGCGATGGTGAAGCACCACGTGCTCGACCTCGCCCTCATTCGAGATGTCTACTGGTTCGACGGCCTGTGGGAGAAGGTCTCTGCGCACGCGCTCGCGGCACGCGAGATGGAGAGTGAGCCGTCGCTCTATGAGAATTTCGAGTCACTCGTTTCGAAGAAGTAACGAGGTGTGCGTTGGCACGGGCTCGTCAGGGTGCGACAGCGACGTTTCGGAGACTGCCGAGACCCTCGATGGTCGTGACAATCTCATCGCCGGGCTGGAGGAAGACGGGCGGTTGGCGAGACCGTCCCACTCCTTCGGGCGTGCCGGTGAAGATGAGGTCACCTCGGCGAAGTTCGCACACGGAAGAGAGATAGGAGATCAACTCCGCAACCGAGAAGACCATGTCGCGGGTATTCGAACGCTGCATCACCTCGCCGTTCAGCGTCGTTGCGATGGTCAGGTCATTGGGATTGGGCACTTCGTCCGCGGTCGTGAGCCACGGTCCAATCGGAGCGAAATTCTCAAAGGACTTGGCCAGGGAGAACTGCGCTGGTGCGCCGCGATACTGCCAGTCGCGCTCGGAGTAGTCCTGACCGACGCAGTAGCCAGCGACAGCGGCGAGTGCGTCCTCGACGCGCACGTTGCGAATCGACGTGCCGATGACGACGACGAGTTCGGCCTCGTAGTCGGTTGAGGTCCCGGGAATCGGCAACGATGCGTTCGGCCCGCAGAGTGCCGACACGAACTTGGTGAAGACCATCGGTTCAGTCGGGACTTTCACCCCGGTCTCTTCAGCGTGACGTCGGTAGTTGAGGCCGATGCCGAAGATCTGTTGCGGAGTGACGACGGGACCGAGACGCTCATCACGAGCGAACTCATCAGCTGAAATCTCCAGTGTGAGTGCTGGCCGCGCCGAGTTGTACCAGGCGCTGAGTTTGTCGAGTTGGCCCAGGCACTTGTCGACAGACGGTGAGAACGCGCCGCTCGACGCGCCGGCGACCTCGACGATACCGTCGCCGGTCACGATCGTCGCTCGTCCGTCAAAATTGGCCAGTCGCATCGTGCTCTCCCGTCGCAATGTCCTGCGAATACTACCGAGGTCGCCTCCAAAACCGCGTCGAACGCTGGACGCGACATCAACTCTCCAAATAGTGCGAGTCGGTAGAATTGGATGGTTGAGATCGACCGAAACTGGTCGATGTTCGTGGGCGCCACCAGGGGTGTCGACGAAGACTGATGTGCTGAGAGAGGGTGATTCCGGTCGCTGGCCGGACACAGTATGGACAAGAAGGATCCCTTCGTCTTACGCCACCTCGCCGACGTCCAGCCTGAACTGTGGTGGCTCGACTCGGACCCACTGGAGCCGGCGCCGCATTCGGCGCTGATCGGCGACATTGGGGCCGACCTGTGCATCGTGGGCGCGGGCTACACGGGACTGTGGACGGCGCTGCTCGCAAAAGAACGTGACCCCCACCGCGAGGTCGTGGTCGTCGAACAGTTCGAGACCGGGGCCGGCGCGTCAGGGCGGAACGGCGGCTTCGCCTCGGCCTCGCTCACGCACGGCTATTTGAATGGCGTGCGACGATTTCCCGACGAGATCGAACTGATCCAACGGCTCGGTCGCGAGAACTTGGACGAGATCGAGGCGACGATCGCCCGCTACAACATCGAGTGTGACTTCGAGCGAACCGGCGAGCTCCAGGTCGCTGTGGCGCCGTGGCAGTTCAAGGGGATGGCCGAGCAGGCCGAACGAAGAAACGCCATGGGCGACGACGTCGAAGTGCTCAACCAGGAAGAGGTCCAAGCTCGCGTCCACTCCCCCTCGTACGTCGGCGCGCTCTTCGACCACGACGGCACGGCGCTGGTCGACCCGGCACGTCTGGTGTGGGGCCTTGAGCGGGTCTGCATCGAGCTGGGCGTGAAGATCTTCGAGAACTCCAAGGTCGAGTGGCTGGAGGACCTTCACGACGCGGTGCGGGTCCACACGCCCTACGGCGCGGTCACGGCCGCGCGCGTCGCGCTCGGCACCAACGTCTTCCCGTCATTGTTGAAGAAGAACCGCAAGTACGTGGTCCCGGTCTACGACTACGTCATGGTGACCGAGCCCCTTTCGGACGCGCAGCTCGAGAGCATCGGGTGGAGCGGTCGCGAGGGCATCGCAGACTCCGGCAATCAGTTCCACTACTACCGGCTCACGAGTGACAACAGCATCCTCTGGGGAGGCTACGACACCATCTACAACTTTCGTGGCAAGGTCCGTCGCGAGTACGAGTTCAACTCCGAGACCTACGCCACGCTCGCGGGACATTTCTTGAAGACGTTCCCCCAGTTGGCCGGTGTGAAGTTCACGCACGCCTGGGGCGGCGCGATCGACACGTGTACGAGGTTCTCGCCGTTCTGGGGCACCTCGCACGAGAACAAGGTCGCCTACGTCCTGGGCTACACCGGCTTGGGCGTCGCTTCCACCAGGTTTGGCGCGGCCACGATGCTGGACCTGCTCGACGGACTCGAGACCGATCGCACGAGACTCACGATGGTTCGAAAGAAGCCGATGCCGTTCCCCCCGGAACCGTTCAAGTGGCTCTTCATCCGGATCACCCAGTCGGCGATCAAGTACGCCGATGAACACGAAGGTCGACGAAATCTCTGGCTGAAGTTCATCGACCTCTTCGGCCTGGGCTTCGACTCGTGAGTCACCGCCCCGACCGAAGTGAGCGTTGCGTTAACTACTGAGTGAGTAGACGACCGTGACTTGCACGTTGATCGGTTGACTGCCGGTTTGGAGTGGCACGCCGGCGCGCAGTGACGCCGAGTTGAACTCCGGGTAGTAGATGCCGGAGCTCTGATTCTCATTGTCGGTGATCTTGACGATGCCCGTGACGTGCGTGTCACCGGCCTTGGCGAGTTGACCGGCGGCGAGTCGCGCGTTGTCGATCGCGCGAATACGTGCCGCACGAAGCAGTGACGAGTCGTTCGTGATCGTGAAGGTCACGCCGTTCAGTTGCACGCCGTTGCCCGCTGCCCGTGCCGCGGCATCAATCGCGGCGCCCGCCTTCTTGACCTTGTGCATGGTCACGTTGAGAGTGTCCTGGACGGTGAAGCCGGTGATCGTGCCCTGGCTGTTGGTGTTGGCATAGATGTTGAGGCCCGTCGTTTGCATGTCCTTTTCGGTCACGCCGTTCTTCTCCAGCGCCGACTCGAGTGCGCTCATCTTCTGGTTGTTCTGCGCCAGTGCCGCCGCCGCCGACGCGCTGACGTTCGATACCCCGATCTGGAAATTGATCGTGTCGGGCGTGCCCTGCACGGTCCCCGAACCGGTCACAGTGATCGTCGAGGTGGCACCGGCTCGAGCGTGGCCGAGGACGACGCCGACAAAGCCGACGGCGACGACGACGATGGCTGTCACCATGGTCAACATCCAGCCCGTCAGTCGAGGACGTCGATCACCATGATGTCCGCCGTGGTGGGAATGGTCGTGCTGCTCGCTCGCGATGTTGGTGTCATCACTCATTGCATCTCCTCCGTCATAGGCGTTGACGCACCCTTCAGGTAGCGGTGGTAACGCCCTCCACTCAATAACTGTCGTGGGACGGGCGAAACTTTCATGGTCAGACACGCGCGAGGAGATGACCTAACAGCACATCATGATGGCGACCACACGTCGTGTCCTCTCAACGCGACGTGTGGATGTGTCAGTCCTCGGAGTCGGCGTGCGTGTCCATGAGGCCGGCGATCATATTGACGACCGTCGGGTCGGTCAACGTCGTCACGTCACCGAGCGATCGGTTCTCCGCGACGTCGCGCAGTAACCGGCGCATGATCTTGCCCGAACGAGTCTTCGGCAACTCTGGCGTGAGGATGATCTGGCGCGGCTTGGCGATTGGACCGATGACCTTGGCGACGTGGTTGCGCAGCGCTTCGACGACCACGACTTGGTCCTCGGATGCCTCTTCAGCGGAAAGCTTGAGCGTGACGAACGCGACGATCGCTTGACCGGTGGTGTCATCGGACGCGCCGACGACCGCGGCTTCGGCGACCGACGGGTAGCCGACCAACGCGTGTTCGACCTCCGTCGTTGACAGACGGTGGCCGGAGATGTTCATGACGTCGTCAATACGACCGAGCAGCCAGATGTCGCCATCGTTGTCACGCTTGGCCCCGTCCCCCGCGAAGTACTTCCCGGGGAACCGGCTCCAGTAGGTCTCCTTGAAGCGCTCGGGGTCGCCGTAGATGCCACGCGTCATGCCAGGCCACGGCGCGGTGATCACCAGATAGCCGCCTTCGCCGTTGCCGACCGAGTTGCCATCGTTGTCGACGATGTCCGCGCTGATGCCGGGGAAAGGGGTCATCGCCGCACCGGGCTTGGTCGCCGTGATGCCGGGCAGCGGCGTGATCATGATGCCGCCGGTCTCGGTCTGCCACCAGGTGTCCACGATCGGACACGTGCCGCCGCCGATGTACTCGCGGTACCAGATCCACGCCTCAGGGTTGATGGGCTCGCCCACCGTCCCGAGGAGCCGCAGGCTCGACAGGTCGTGGGAGCCTGGCCACTGGTGTCCCCACTTCATCAGGGTGCGGATCGTGGTCGGCGCGGTGTAGAGAATCGTCACCTTCTTCTCCTCGATGATCTTCCACCAGCGGTCCTTGCCACCCGAGTCCGGCAGCCCTTCGTACATGACCTGGGTCACGCCGTTGATCAGTGGCCCATAGACGATGTAACTATGTCCGGTGATCCAGCCGATGTCGGCGGCGGTCCAGCAGATGTCGCTCTCGGGTTTGACATCGAAGATGTACTTGTGCGTCGTGGAGGCGTGCGTGAGGTAGCCACCGGTCGTGTGGAAGATGCCCTTGGGCTTGGCCGTGGTGCCCGAGGTGTACATGATGAACATCGTGTGCTCGGCCGGGAATGACTTGTAGTCGTGCGTGTCACTCTGCCGCTCGACGACCTCGTGCCACCAGTGGTCGCGTCCGTCTTTCCATGCGACCTCGCCTCCCGTTCGACGAACGACCAACACGGCCTTCACGTTCGGACACGATTCCAGGGCCTCGTCGACCGCGGGCTTGAGGGGACTCGGTGCACCACGGCGAAACGCGCCGTCAGCGGTCACGACGAACTGACAGTCGGAGTCCAAGATGCGACTCGAGAGCGCTTCGGCGGAGAACCCGGCGAAGACGACCGAGTGCACCGCTCCGAGACGCACGATGGCCAGCATCGTCACGACGGCCTCGGGGATCATCGGCATGTAGACCGCGACGCGGTCGCCCTCTTTCACGCCGAGTTCGGTCAAGGCGTTCGCCGCCTGGGCGACCAGTTTCTGGAGGTCGGCGTAGGTGATCGTGCGCCCCTCGCCTTCGGCGTCGGCGACCCAGTGGAATGCGACCTTGTCGCCATTGCCGGCCTCGACGTGTCGATCGACGCACGCGTAGGAGGCGTTCAGCGTGCCGTCACTGAACCACTTCGCGAACGGCAAATCCCACTCGAGGGTCTTGGTTGGTGCGGTGGTCCAGGCAACGCGGTCGGCTTGGGTGCGCCACCACGCGACCGGATCGGCAGCGGCGTCGGCGTAGATGGAGGGTTGCGCGTTGGCCTGCTTGGCGAACTCCGCCGACGGCGCGAAACTTCGCGTCTCTTCGAGCCATGCTTCAAGTTTTGCTTCTGTCATGTTCTTCCCTTGCTGTGATGTTGAGGTGTGTCGAACGAATGAAATACGAGGTCATGATGCGGACTTCAGCCGAGAGTAGTGCTCAATCGGCCCAGTATGCCAACAGCGCCCGAGCCTGATGGCTGGGGCGCTGTTGGCGGTTGGGTCCGGTGGTAAACCACCAGTGACTTGAGATTAGCTCAAAGGACCGACCGGGAGTACAACCTTCCCGTGAGTTTCGTTGATCACGCCAGCTGCGGACGCGTACCAAGCGAGAAGCGCGGTGATAATGCCGATCCATCCACCGATCTTGGTCATGTCGGTGTGACCGCCGCCCCATGCTCCGATGGTGAGGAACAAGAAGGCCAAGGTCAAGGCGATGAAGACGAACAGGACGGCAACGTTCGTCTTCAATGCTGCGACAGTCATGTACGCCGTGAAGAGGATCCAGGGCAATAGGTACAGGCCCAAGGCACCCTTCACTGCGAGGCCGCCCTGGAAGTTGATGAAGAAATACACACCAATCCAGAACGCACCGTATGACGTGAACGCCACAGCACCAAACGTGTTCTTTCGCACGAACTCCCACATGCCGGCCGCGAACTGTGCGGCGCCACCGTAGATGAACGCCAAGGAGATGGCGCCATCGACTGCAGCACTCGCAGTTCCACCGAACTTGAACAGTCCGACGTTGAAGAGGCTCAGCAAAAACGTAGTCATAGCGAAACCGGCGAGTCCGAGCGGACCGGGGTCCGCAACTCTGTGTTCCATGTAATTCCCCCCACATAGATTGATTCCACCGCCGGGATGACGGCTACAGAGATTAAACATCACCTAAGAACAGGCGTGCGTGATTGAATTGGCGTAAGTTTGTGAAGAGGTTCACAATGACACACTGCGGAAATCATTTTTCCGTACGTGTACTGGCGAGTAGCGGGGAACTACCGGCCCTTGTGAACCCGATTAATTATCGAGATCCCGTCCTAGGCGTCGATGGCCAGGCGAAACTCCCTAATGAACGCCTCAATCTCCTGCGCGCCGCCTCCATCAAGGATCACCTGGACCAACGCCGAACCGACGATGACACCGTCGCTCACCTCGGCTGCCGCCTTGGCCTGGTGCGCGCTCGCGATGCCGATGCCGATAAGGGCCGGTACGTCACTCGTGCGCCGGATCTCGCGCACGACGCGGTCGCCGTCGCCGTCCCCGGTGGATCGACCGGTCACGGCCATCCTTGCTGAGGCGTACGCGAAACCCTGGGTACGAGCACTCAGTCGATCGACGCGCTCCGGCGGTGTCGACGGCGCGACGAGCAGCACGGTTGCCACGTCATTCGCGTCACAGGCCTCGCTCCACGGGCCGACCTCTTCCTGGGAGAGGTCGGGGATTATCGCCCCGCCAATCCCGCTCGCCCGGAACTTGCCCGCGCATCGTTCGAGTCCGTAGTGCAACACGATGTTGTAATAGGTCATCGCGATGAGTGGCACGGTCGCGTCGAGCCGGGCGAGGTCGTCACAGAGCGAGTCCAACGTGACGTTGCCCTCGAGGGCTTGCAAGGCGGCGGCTTGGATCACTGGCCCATCCATCATCGGATCGGAGAACGGGATTCCGATCTCGACGGCGTCGGCACCCGCGTGGACCGCGGCAGCGACGTGCTCGGTCCAGTTCGTCGTCAGTCCGCCCATGAAATACGGAACGAGGAGTTTGCGACCGGTGTCGCGCGTCGCACGCAGGTCGCGTTCCAGTGTCTTCATGACGGGCCGCGCAAGAGCGCCTGGACCTGGGCGACGTCTTTGTCGCCGCGACCGGAGAGATTGAGCAACACGGTCGAACCGGACGGCACGGCACGTCCTGCCTCGCGCGCCAGCCACGCCACGGCGTGGGCGGTCTCCAGGGCAGGAATGATGCCCTCCTTTTCGCTGAGGAGCTGGAGGGCCGCGATGACGTCCTCATCGCCAATGGCGTAGTACTCGGCGCGACCAATGTCAGCGAGGTGGGCGTGTTCTGGTCCGATGCCGGGATAGTCGAGTCCCGCCGAGATCGAATGTGCCTCCTCGATCTGTCCGAACTCGTTTTGCATCAGGAGCGAACGCATTCCGTGCAACACGCCAGGCGAGCCGATCCCGACCGCCGATCCCCCGGCGGCCTCGATCCCGACCAGTCGCGAGGATGCGTTGGCGAACCCGGCGAAGACGCCGGCAGCGTTCGAACCGCCGCCGACGCAGGCGATGACGACGTCGGGCGTGTCGACGCCCAACTCCTTCAACTGCGCCGAGGCCTCATGTCCGATGATGCTCTGGAACTCGCGAACCATCCACGGAAACGGATGAGGTCCCATCACCGATCCGATGCAGTAGTGCGTCTCGGCGACACACGTGACCCATTCACGCATGGCCTCATTGACGGCGTCTTTCAACGTGCGACTCCCGGAGGTCACTGGTACGACGCGCGAACCGAGTAACTCCATGCGAAAGACGTTGAGGATCTGACGTTCGGTGTCCACCTCGCCCATGTACACGGTGCACTCGAGACCCAACCGCGCCGCCGCGGTGGCCGTCGCGACACCGTGTTGCCCCGCGCCGGTCTCGGCGATGACCCGACGCTTCCCCATCCGTTTGGTCAGGAGGGTTTGGCCGATGACGTTGTTGATCTTGTGCGAGCCGGTGTGCGCGAGGTCTTCGCGTTTGGCAAAGATTCGTAGGCCGAGGTGATCTCCGAGGCGCACGAGGGGCGTCACCGGTGTCGGACGACCGGCGAACTCGCGCAGCACCTTTCGGTACTCGTCGACGAACGACGCATCACCCCACGCGTCGACGAACGCGGCTTCGAGTTCCAGACAAGCCGGCATCAACGCCTCGGGAACGAAGCGACCGCCAAAGTCACCGAATCGTCCGCGCTCATCGGGACGGCCCATGAAGGCGCCGTTGTCACTCACGAGTTCACCCGTTCGCGAAAGGCCACGTGGGCGTTGTAGATGAACTGCTCCATCTTGTCGCGGTCCTTGACACCGGGGGTCGCCTCGACGCCGCTCGCGCTGTCAACGCCCCAGACCGAACTTGCGCCGATGACGTCGGCCACGTTGGTCGCGTTCAGTCCTCCGGCCGCGATCACCGGCACCGTGAAGGGACGTTCCGCGAGCTGCGCCCAGGAGTGACTCTCACCGCTTCCGGGCGTCGCACCGTCGACCATCACGGCGTCAACACGTGCATCGTCGAAGTCATAGAACTCATCACTCCCGATCGAAAGGGCCTTGATCACGTCAACGTGGTCCTCGCGCAACCGTGACAACAAATCGTCACTGAGTGGACCGTGGATCTGGACCGCATCGGGCTGGATGAGTCGAACGGCTTCGACGATCTGCTCGTCACTGTTGTCGCGAAAGACCAACGTCCGCTGCACGCGCCCCTTGATGGCCTCGGCGATCGCCAGGGCCCGATCGAGCGACAGTTGGCGCGGTGAGGTGGCGAGAATCAGGCCCACGGCGTCCGCACCGAGGTCAATGGACGCGTTGGCGTCACTCAAGGTGGTCACGCCGCAGATCTTTACGAAGAACGGTGCGTCGAGATCAGCCACGAGGCACCAACGGAACGGTCGAAAAGCTTCGGACGGCCTCGGTCACGTTGGCCGACGTGACGAAGGACTCGCCGACGAGGACTGCGTCGAAACCGGCCGCCGCGGCACGAGCGACGTCCTCAGCAGAGCTGAGCCCCGATTCGCAGACGGTCACGATTGACGAGGAGAGGGACTGTATGACGCGCGCGGCGTTGTCGCGATCGACGTCAAAGGTGTGAAGATTGCGCTGGTTGACCCCGATGATCCTCGCCCCGCTGTCGATCGCCCTGCGTGCTTCGTCGTCGTCGTGGACTTCGACGATCGCGTCCAGTCCCGCGTCGTGGGTCACGGTAAGGAATGCCTGGAGCTCGCCGTCGCTGAGAGCCGCCACGATGAGCAGGACCGCGCTGGCTCCGGCGTCAGCCGCGTCGAGGACATCGTTCTCGCTGACGGTGAAGTCCTTTCGGAGCAGCGGAAGTTGCACGGTGTGCGCGACTGTCTCGAGGTCCTCGAGCGATCCGGAAAAGTGTTCGGCGTCCGTGAGCACCGAGATCGCGGTCGCGCCACCGTCGGCGTAGGCGCGCGCGAGGTGCGCGACGTCGAGGTCTTCGTGCAGCCATCCCTTGCTCGGTGAACGCCGTTTCACCTCGGCGATCACTTTGACGTTGGTGTTCGCCGAATCCGAGAGCGCCGCCAACAGCGATGGGACCGGCGCGCGAACACTGTCCGCCCGTTCGTGCCAATCACGGTCGTCGGTGGCGACACGCGCACGATGGTGCGCCAGGATCTCGTCGAGGTACGTCGCCATTGTGAAATCGTAGTTGTGCCAGATGCGCACTCCCCCACGGCTAACTTCTTGTTATGTCACGACCAGTCGCACGGGTTCGTTGATGGCCGGTTCGTTCTCGAGCGACGTCTTGAATCCACTGGTTCGCGGCACTGACCTCGAGCGGGGTCAGGCACGTGCGGCGCTCATCGAGATCCTCGAGGGTCAGGTCGAGGGCGTGTTGATCGCGAGTTTCCTCACGGCCTTGACCGCCAAAGGTGAAACGGCCGACGAGATGACGGGATTTATCGACGCCATGGTCGAGTCGGCCTCGACGTTCTCCGTCGGACCCAACGCGATCGACATCGTCGGCACCGGAGGCGACCAACTGCACACCGTCAACATCTCCACGATGGCCGCCCTGACGGTCGCGGGCTGCGGCGTGCCCGTCGCGAAGCACGGCAACCGCGCGGCGTCATCCTCAGTAGGTTCGGCCGACCTCTTGGAGGCGCTTGGCGTGCGGCTCGACGCGCCCGCCGAGGTGGTGCGCGCCTGTGTGGAGGGCGCGGGCATCGGTTTCATGTTCGCGCCGACGTTCCATCATGGGCTCGGTTACCTGACGCCGATCCGGCGTGCGCTCGGCTTTCGCACGATCTTCAATGTCTTGGGACCCTTAGCCAATCCAGCGCTCGTTCGTCGCACGTTGATCGGTGTGGCCCAGGCACCGCTGCTCGATGCCATGACCCAGGTGCTGGTCGCGCGCGGAGTTGACCACGCCATCCTCGTGAACTCCGATGACGGGCTGGACGAACTCTCCCTCGGCACGGCGGCGACCCTGCACGTGATTTCGCCCAGCGAGCACCATGTCCAGCGCCTGGACGCGGGCGCGGTCCTCGGACTTCGACACGCGGCCTCAGCGATCCGAGGTGGCGATACCGCACACAACGTCGAGGTGACACGGCGATTCTTGGACGGCCAGGCGGGTCCGGTGTTTGACGTGGTGTGCGCGAACGCCGGGCTCGCGCTCATCGTCGCGAGTCGGGCGCAGAACTTGAGCGAGGGGTTCGAGATGGCGGCGTCGAGCGTACGCGAGGGTCGTGCCGCGGAGGCACTCGCGCGCCTGGTTGAGCTCTCGAACTCTTAGAGTTCGCGCAGTTCCTTCTTGTAGCGCGCGGCGTTCTCGACGTACAGCGCGGCGCTCACCATGATCAACTCCTCACTGCTGGCGTCGAGTTTGATCGTCGCCGGTACGCCGACCGCGAGAGCGTTCGCAGGAACGTCCATGCGATTGCGAACGACGGCGCCCGCGCCCACGGTCGCGCCGCTGTGGACGGTGGCGTGGTGCAGCACGATCGAACCACTCCCCACCAGCGCGCGGTCTTCGATGACGCACCCTTCGAGATGTGCCAGATGACCGACGACGCAGTCGCTGCCGATGACCGTGGGAAAGTCGGCGACGGCGTGAACGATGGCGCCATCTTGAATGGACGTGCGCTCTCCCACGATGACCGTGCCGTAGTCGCCGCGTAACACCGCGCTCGGCCAGATCGAGGAGTTGGCGCCAATGCGCACATCGCCGATCACGACGGCGTCGGGGTGGACGAAGGCGTCGGGGTGGATCGTCGGGGTTCGATCCCCGAGGGCGTAGGTGGGCATGGATTCTCCTAGTGGCTCAGCCACGAAATTAACTGATAGATCCGCCATATGACGTAGATGATGGTGATCACGATGAAGAATCGCCAGCGCCATGGGATCGGTTCGCGGACACGCTCCTCGACGGGCTCACCACAGATCTCACAGGCCTCGCCCTCGACGGGGCGATCGCACTGCTCGCACCAGCGTGTCACTATTCGATCCGCACCCGCACTCGCAGTGGTTGCGACCCGAGGGAGAATCGCTCTCGCAGGGACCGTTCCACGTACCGCAGGTACGTCTGGGGCAGCCGTCCGGCGATGAAGAGTGTGAAGGTCGGCGGCTCCGTCGCGCCCTGCACGGCGTAGCGGATCTTGCCCGTCGGCGCGGGCTGCTTGACCTGGAGGTCGCGGATCGCGCGGTTGAGTGCGCCGGTGGGCACACGCTTTTGGTAGTCGGCCGCGGCGATGGCCAGCGCCGGAAGGATCCGGTGCACGCCTTTGCCCGAGGTCGCCGTCGTCTTCATAACCGGCGCGTCGCCGAGGAACGCCAACTTCTCCCCGACCGTCGCGAGGACCGCGTCGCGTTCATCGACCGCCACGAGCTCCCACTTGTTCAGGACGACGAGCGAAGGACACCCGGCCGCCGAGATGCGTTCGGCCAGGCGCTGATCCTGTCCCGTGGCACCGACCGTGGCGTCAATGACGAGGATGGCGATGTCCGAGCGATCGAGGGCGTCGAGACTGCGCAGGACCGCGTAGGTCTCGAGACCCGCCTCGGTCTTCGCGCGACGACGCATCCCCGCCGTGTCGATGAAGCGGATCAGTCCTACGTCGGTCGAGACGAGCGTGTCGATGGCGTCACGTGTCGTGCCGGGCAGGTCATGCACGACGGAGCGTTCCTCACCGATCAGTTGGTTGAACAACGTGGACTTGCCCACGTTGGGTCGTCCGACGATAGCCACGCGCAAGGCGCCGTCGTCATCGGCGTCGGCAACCTCGTCGACGATTCGATTCTCTTCGAGTCGTGCGACGATCTCGTCGAGCAGGTCGCCGGTGCCACGTCCGTGTTGGGCGCTCACGGTGTGTGGGTCGCCAGCGCCGAGACCCAGGAACTCCCAACTACTGGCCTCGTGCATCGCGTCATCGACCTTATTGACCACGAGCAGGACCGGACGTCCACTGCGCAGCGCCCAGCGTGCGGCGTGCGTGTCCTCGTCCACCATCCCGGTGGTGACATCAACGACCAAGAGGACGAGGTCGGCCGTGGCGAGCGCGGCCTCGGCCTGTTTGGAGACCTTGGCCTCGAGCGAGTCGCCCGCCTCGAGCCATCCTCCGGTGTCGACGACGTCAAAGGTCACGCCGCCCCACTCGACCTCGACGGCCTTGCGGTCACGCGTGACGCCACGGTGTTCTTCGACGACGGTGACGCGCTTGCCGGCCAGTCGATTGACGAGCGAACTCTTGCCGACATTCGGGCGACCAACGATGACGACCTGTGGTTTCATGCCGAGACCTTGGCCGAACGCACCGACGTCAGTGCCGTGCGCAGGTCCTGACCCGTGGTCGGCACGACCACGACCGGTCGTCCCAAATCACTGAGGTCCAGGCCGTCGAGGAAGCGGCCTTCGGAAAGACAGACGTCGGGCACCAACACCACGGTGTCGGCCGCGACGTCGGCGAGCGCGTTGATGAGGTCCTGGCCGGTCAACAGTCCGGCGACCTTGATGTTGCCACCGAAGAATCGGTTCTCCACCGCGAGGATTCGCACGTCGTCGAATCCCTCGGCGTCGAACATCGCGCGAAGGATCGGTGCGGCGTACTCACCGGTGACCACGAGCACGTCGTTACCGTGGAGTTCGTCCGACTCGCCTCCGCGCGGCGCGCGGTACCCCAGGGCCGGGGCTCCGTCGACTGACTGGAAGAAGCCGGTGCCGAGCTTGTCCATCGGCGTCTGCTCGACGAAACTCTGCACGAACGCGGCAACCAGGCCGATGCCATTCTCGGCCTGGTCCAGGCTCGCGAACTTCGTCGCCGACGGCGGTGTCGCACCGGCGACCAGGTAGAACTCGTCACTCGCAAAGACGCTCACTCGTCCGAGGATCTCGAGGGTCAGGGCTTGAAAGCGCTCGGCGAGCGTGACGACGCGCTGTGCTTCTTCCACGCTGTGTGGCCGCATGGTCGCCTCGTCAGAAAAGGCACTCACGCCGACCGGCACGAGAGCGACCGACGCCAACTCGGGGTAGAGCGAGATGACGTCGTGCAGCGTGCGTTCGAGGTGCTCGTCGTCATTCACCCCGGGACAGACGACCACCTGGGCGTGTACTTCGATGCCCGCGCGCAGCAGTTCTTTCAGCCATCGCAGGCTCGTCGCGCCGCGGGGATTGCGCAGCATCTCGGCGCGCAATTCGGGGTCCGTGGTGTGGATCGACACGTAGAGCGGCGAGAGGCCCTCATCGAGCACTCGTTCGAGGTCGAACTCAGTGAAGCGCGTCAGCGTGGTGTAGTTGCCGTAGAGGAACGAGAGACGAAAGTCGTCGTCCTTCACGTAGAGCGATCGGCGCATCCCCTTGGGGAGCTGGTAGATAAAGCAGAACGAACAGTGGTTGTCACACGTGCGGATCCGGTCAAAGACCGCCGAATCGATACTCAGGCCCAGTGGCTGGCCCTCGGACTTGGTGATCGTGACCTTTCGCGCCAGGTCCTCGCCCTCACGGCGCACGACGAGCGTGACCTGTTCGCCGTCGATGAGTTGTTGGTACTCGATGATGTCGCTCGGCTCGCGCCCGTTGACACTCACCAATTCGTCACCGACGGCCAGATCGGCGCTCGAAGCCGGTGAATCCATGGAAATTGAGGAGATTCGGGCGCCCGACACCCGTCCAGCCTACGAGGAATCTGAGATTTTCAAAACTAGGGTTGAGACGTGAACGTTGACAAGGTGGTGCTCGCCGCGCCCCGAGGGTTCTGTGCGGGCGTCGAAAAGGCGATCAAGGCCCTCGATTGGATGACGCGGGTCTTTGCGCCGCCGGTCTTTTGCTACCACGAGATCGTCCACAATCAATTCGTCGTCGACTACTTCAAGTCCCTGGGCGTCGTGTTCATTGACGACGTGACGGCAGTACCACCGGGCGCACCCGTGATGTTGAGCGCCCACGGCTCGCCACCGGAGGTGATCGAGGCGGCGCGCCGTTCAGGCGGTACGGTGATCGACGCCGTCTGTCCGCTGGTCACCAAGGTCCACCACGAACTCAAGGTCCGGGCACGCAAGGGCTACACGGTCCTCTACGTCGGTCACCAGGGCCACGAGGAGGCGGTCGGGACCATGGCGGTCGCCCCGGACTCGGTACACCTGATCGAGTCGACCGCCGACATCGACGCCGTCGGCGACGGGGCTGGACCGTTCGCCCTCCTCAGCCAGACCACGCTCAGTCTCGATGAGTGGCAGGACCTTCGCGAGTACGCGGAACTGAAGTTCCCCGAGATTTGGATGCCGAATCGCAGCGACCTTTGTTTCGCGACGACCAATCGCCAGGCGGCGCTTCGTACGATCGCGGCCGAGGCCGACGCCGTCGTCGTGATCGGCTCGGCGAACTCATCCAATACCGTCGCGCTCACCAAGGTCGCTGAGGCCGTCGGCTGCACGCGGGTGCTACGTGTGAACGGCGCCTTCGAACTGCCGGACGACCTGCACGGCACCGTCGCCGTCACGGCCGGCGCATCGGCCCCGGAGTCACTCGTGGACGAGGTACTCGAGGCCTTGAATCCGGCCAACGGCGTCACCGTCACGTCGGTAACGGTCGAAGACGAGTACTTCCCTCCGCCCCCGGAACTGCGCGAGATGCTAAAGACCCTCTCGGCTTTGTTGGACCTGTCACTCCAGACGCCGGCCACGTCGAGTTTCGACGGCGAGGCCGATCGACGTTTTACCGCCGCCGAGGTGCTCTCGGCCGCGAATCGCTAGGCCCTCGACGCTTCGCGACGCCGATTAGTATCGACCAGTGAGTTTTTTCTCGCGCCGCTGGCGAGTGGCGTCTCTTTGGTGTGCGCCGAGGATGCGACTGCCAGTCGCCTCGAGTTCGAACTGATGCCGATCGAGTCAGGTTCCAAGGAGAACGATGGTCAACGATGATCTAGAACAGCGTCGGTCCTCGCGCCTTCGCGCCTACGCCATCGCTCAGGCGCTCGCTCGCTTGGAGACCGAACGCCCCGGATTCGTGCCCGAGGCGATCGTGGCCTCGATCTGTGCCTACGAAGAAGAGGGGAATATCGCCCACGTCCTCGAAAAGATGCCGGCCAGCGTGAACGGCGAGCCCTACACGACGCTGGTCGTGGTTGACGGAGGCGACGACCGCACGGCCGAGATCGCCCGGACGTTCCCCGGCGTCGTGGTGATCGAGTTCCCGGTGAACCTCGGTCACGGCGTGGCCCTGCAGGTGACGTATCGCTACTGCGTCAACAACAACGTGAAGTACGTGGTGACGCTCGACGCCGACGGCCAGAATGACCCCTCGGAGATCCCACAGATCCTCGTGCCGTTGCTGGCCGACACGGCCGACTTCGTCCTCGGCAGTCGCGTGCTCGGCGTCGACAAGACGACCGACAAGGTGCGCAAGGCCGGCGTGCGGTTCTTCTCATTCATCATGAACCGAATGACCGGATCACACATCACGGACACCTCGACGGGATACCGGGCGCTTCGCGTCACGATGTTGGCCGACGTGGTCGATCGACTGCGCCAACAGCAGTACCAGACCTCGGAACTGTTGATCACCTGCCTGAAGCGCGGTTGGCGCGTGACCGAGGTCCCGACGGAGTGGTATCCGAGGGTCTCAGGTGAGACGAAGAAGGGCGCGACGTGGTCCTACGGCTTTCGCTACGCGCGCGTGGTCTTCGGCACCTGGTGGCGCGAGCGCTAGTTCGACCCTGATTCGGTCTCGGGTTTCGGGACCGTGAAGCTCTTTCGATTGGCATCGTCGAACACGCGCGGCGGCGTCTTCACCTTGGCCTTCTTCGGTTTTTTGGCTTCTCGGCCTTGGGGACTCTTCATGTCCGAAGCCTACGCCGCCTCGAAGGCGATTTGACGCGACTGGCGTGGGCGCGTGGCGTCAACCCTGCAGGCTTTCGAGGTAGACCGCCTCAAGCGCGCAACGTAGTTCCTCGCTCTTGGCGCTCAGTGCGGAGCGCGAGACGCGACCTTCGGACGTCGGCGGATCGAGTGGTGGGCCGACCACGATGCGGATCTTCGCCGGGTGTGGAAATTTGGCGCCCTTGGGCATCGCGTGATCACTCCCACCGATACCGACCGGCACGACCTTGGCCCCGGTGCGTGCCGCGACGAACATCGCCCCGTCGTGCAGCGGCGCAACCTGTCGACCCTCCTTGCGCGTGCCCTCGGGAAACAAGACCAGTGCGTGACCCTGGCGAAGGACCGCCTCGGAGTGTGCCATCGATTCGCGGTCCGCCGAGCCCCGATGAATCGGAAACGCGCCGAGGTGCGTGATGAGTGGGCCAAGCAGCGGCACCTTGAAGAGCGAGTCCTTCGCCATGAAGAAGACCTTGCGCTTGGATATGAATAAGGTCAGCGCGAAGTCGACGTTGGAGCGATGGATCGGCGCGATGATGACCGGGCCTTCCAGCGGAATGTTCTCGGCGCCGATAACGGTGGGGCGAAAGAGCAACGTCGAGAGGCCCGAGACGATGCCCGCGCACACGCGATACGTGAAGGTGCGCTGCTCGCTCAGCTGGAGAGGTTGTGCTTCAGCCATTGGACTATCTCCTGGGCGACGTCCTCGACGTCTCGACCCGTTGTGTCTAGCACGAGGGCGTCCTCGGCCTGTCGAAGAGGTGAGGCAACTCTCGTAGAGTCGGCCTCGTCACGGCGCGCCACCGAGGCCTCTCCCTCGTCGCCGCCGCGGCGGCGAGCGCGCTCTTCGAGCGACGCGGTGAGAAAGACCTTGACCGAGGCGTGGGGGAAGACCACGGTGGTGATGTCGCGACCTTCGACGACGGTGCCGAGCGGCTGGGCGGCCGCGATCTCTCGCTGACGCTCGACCATCGACGCGCGCACCTCGGGATTGGCTGCAACGACCGAGACGCCCACGTTGACGTCGTCGCTGCGAATCTCGTCCTCGACGTCGCGACCGTTGACGGTCACCCGCGGCAACGTCGTCAGTCGCACGTCGGCCGCGAGCGCCGCCACCGCGGTGCCGTCATGGACGTCGATGCCGCGATCGAGCGCCTCCCAGGTGACCGCGCGGTACATCGCACCGGTATCGAGGAAGGTCCAGCCAAGGAGCGCCGCCACGGCGCGCGCGACGGTGGATTTACCCGAGCCCGCCGGACCGTCGATGGCAATGACGAGATCACTCACGCGAGTCGCTCGAGATCATCGAAGAAGTTGGGGTAACTCGACGCGACGGTGTCGGCCGCGCCGATGGCGCAGCCATTGCCGGCGCAGCCGGCAATGGCACTGGCCATGACCATGCGGTGATCGAGTGAGGCGTCGATCTCGAACGGCGAGAACCGTGTTGCACTCCCGAGCCCTTCGACGAAGAGGTCGTCACCTTCGGACCACGCCCGACAACCCAACGCCCTCGCGAGCGTCAAGGAACCCTCGAATCGATCGGACTCCTTCACCCGCAGTTCGCCCACGTCACGAAAGATGGTGACGCCTTCGGCCGCCGCCGCCGCGACGACGAGCGCTGGTACCTCATCGACCGAGGGGATCTCTGCTGCGTGCACCTCGGTCGCCGTGAGTTCCGAGGTTTGTACCCTGAGTGTCGTCACCGAGTCGCGCGCCCGCAGTGACATCGTCACGCCCATACGTTGCAGTACATCGAGAAACCCGACGCGCTCACGCGCGCTATCGATGTCGAGCACTTCGAGCGCCGCGTCGGGATGAATCGATCCCAGCACGGCGAAGAAGGCGGCCTGGGAGGGATCGCCCGGCACCAGCCAGTTCCTCGCGAGCGGTCGTCCCGGCTGGATGGTGACGGTACGGCCCCCGTCGAAGTCCATGCTCACGACTCCGACGCCGGCGCGCGAGAACATCTCTTCGGTGGTCGGTCGGGTTCGCACGTGCTCCACAACGGTCGTCGGCGCATCGGCGGCGAGCGCGGCGAAGAGGATCGCCGACTTCACCTGTGCACTCGCCATCGGCACGGTGTAGTCGATGCCGTGCAGCGTGTCGGTGCCGGTGATGTGCAGTGGCGCCGAGAGGCGGTCGCCGTGTCCGGTGATGCGCGAGCCCATCAAGGTCAAGGGCTCGGCGACACGGTCCATGGGGCGGGTCGAGAGTGAGGCGTCGCCCACGAGACGATGCGTTCCGGGAATGGAGCTCACCACGCCCGACAACAGGCGCATCGTCGTGCCGGAGTTGGCGCAGTCCAGATCGGTGTCAGCTGCGTGCAGGCCGCGCGTCGCTCCACTAACCGTGGTCAGGTCGCCGTCGGCGATGACCGCGGCGCCGAGCTGCTGCATGATCCGTGACGTCGCGGCCACGTCGTGCCCCGGCGATAGGCCGCGAATCGTGCTCTCGCCGTCGGCCAAGGCGCTCACCATCAAGGCGCGATGCGACGTGCTCTTGTCGCCGGGGACGTGGAGCGATCCTCGCAGTCGATCGAAGTGTTCGACGCGCGCCGTACTCATTGTTCGGGGGCCACCTGGAAGCCGAGCGCCGTCAGCGCCTCGCCGAACATCTCGAACTGCTGGGCGTCGACGGCGAGCAGCAAGGTGCCGCCCGTGCCCTCGATGCCGTGAGCGATCTCGATGTCATAGATGTTGACCGCCAGATCAGAGGCCGATCTCGTCACGCGCGCCAGGACTCCCGGCTCATCGCTGACCTTCACGCGCAAGTACGCGAGGTCTTCGCTGCTGAGGGCCCGTCCGGGCAACTGACGTCGGGCACTCGCCGCGCTCAGCAGGCTCTCGAGGATGACGTCACGTCCGTCGTCGAGCAGGGCCTCGCGCAGCGTCTTGAGCCGGCCCTCGAGCGACTCGAGACTCTGGACGACGGCGTCGCGGTTCTCGAACAAGATGTCGGGCCAGATCGCTGGATCGCCCGCGGCGATCCTCGTCATGTCGCGAAAACCGCCGGCGGCGAGTTGCAAGAGGACGGCGTCTTGTTCGGCGACCTGGCTGGCCTCGTTCATCAGCGAACCGGCCAAGAGGTGTGGCACGTGGCTCGCGATCGCCACGAGCCGGTCGTGGTCCTCGGCGCTGATCGCGACGACGTTGGCGCCGATCTCGCGCAGGACACCGTGCAGCGTGCTGTAGGTCGTTGGCGAGGTGCGATCGGTCGGTGTGAGCACCCAGGTACAGCCGCGAAAGAGGTCGGCCCGCGCGCCGGCGAGACCGCGCAACTCCGAACCAGCCATGGGATGGCCACCCACGAAGCGCTCGTCATTGACGAGCGCGACGATTGAGCCCTTCACCCCCGCCACGTCGGTGACCACGACGTCGGGGTTCGTCAGTTGTGCCAACGTCGCAAGGGCGACCGGTCCCACCACGCCGGCGGGGGTCGCGATGACGACCAGCGCGACATCTGGTGCGAGCTCACCACCGGTGACGACGCCGCTCGACAGCGCTGCCGCGATGGTCTCGGCGTCGTCGTCAGTGCCCGTGACCGTCCAGCCGCTCTCGCTGAGGGCGAGTGCGACCGACGCGCCGATCAAACCGAGACCGACGACGTGCGCGCGACGGCTACTCGGGGAGGTCATCACGTAGGCCCTGCGCGTTTCGTAGGTACACGTGTCGAAGCTCGCCTCGGGACCGGTTCGTGTAGACGTGGATCAGGATCCGAATGCACTTGGGCATCGAACCAGGCACGTCGATCTCGCTCGCGCACAGCAGTGGAATGTCTCCGAAGCCGATACCTCTCGCGACCGTCGCCGGGAACGTCGACGTCAGGTCGCGGGTCGTGGTGAAGATGACGCTGACGACGTCGTCGTGCGCGAGTTCGTTGCGGTCCATGATCGCTCGCAGCAGTTCCTGAGTCGCGTCCTCGATCGCCGCGGGCGTGTCCTCGTCACAGGTGGTGGCACCACGCAGACCCCGTAATTGCGCCGATCTCATGTAGGCATCGTAGAGGCGATGGCGTCGCTCATCCCAACCGCCTCCATGAGTCGACGAACCTCGGCGAGTGAGAGTTGTCGCGACGAGCCCGGTGACAGCGTGGCGTCTTGGATCGGTCCGATGCGCGTGCGCACCAGTCGCGTCACGTCGTGGCCGACCGCGGCGCACATTCGACGGACCTGACGATTGCGTCCCTCATGGATGACGATGCGCAAGAGTCCCTCACTCACGCGACTGACCTGGGCGGGGCTCGTCATGCCATCGTCGAGCTCGACCCCGTCGCGCAGACGCCGAATCGCTGCTGGCGAGGGGTCACCCTCGACGCGCGCGAGGTACTCCTTGGGGATTCCCGAACTCGGATGCGTGAGGAGATGCGCAAGGCGTCCGTCGTTGGTGAGGATGAGGAGGCCTTCGGTGTTCATGTCCAATCGACCGACCGGAAAGATGCGCACGGGACTCTCGACCAACTCCAGGACCGTCGTACGACCGTGGGGATCCGACGCCGTCGTCACGACGCCGTCGGGCTTATTCAAGAGGAAGTAGACGGTGTTCTGCGCCGTCGGCGCCAATGATCCGTCGACGCAGATCACCTGCACGTCGGGATCGACGCGGTTGCCCAGTTCCGCGACACGACCGTCGATCGTGACGCGTCCCTCGCTGATGAGTATCTCGCAGGCCCGGCGTGATCCGAAGCCCGCCCGAGCGAGGGTCTTCTGCAGGCGCTCCCCCTCGTCCAACTACGAGACCTCAGCGCTGTCGTCCACGTCAAAGCCCATCTCTTCGACGAGGCGGTTCGCGGTCTCGATCGGCGGCATGAACTCTTCGATGGGTGGCAGGTCATCGAGGGATGCCAGCGCCATGCGGTCGAGGAACAACTCGGTCGTGCCGTAGAGGATCGGCTGGCCCGGTCCCCCGGCGCGCCCCTTCTCTTCGATGTACTGGCGCTGTTCGAGGAGACGGCACACGCCGTCGACGTTCACACCGCGTAGCGCCGTGATCTGGGCGCGTGAGATCGGCTGGCGGTAGGCGATGATCGCAAGAGTCTCCAAGGCCGCCGAACTGAGTCGGTGCGAGACGTCACGGCTCGCGAACTTCGCGACCCATGGTGCGACGTCGGGTGAGGACTGCAGTACCCAGCCGCTCGCCAACTCCGCCAGCTGAAAGCCGCGCCGCTCCTCGTAGAACTCCGCGCGGAGTCGTCGCAAGGTCGCCGTCACGTCCGTGGCGTCGGCCTCGACGACGTCGGCGAGTTCCTCGGAGGAGATGGGCTCGAGCGCGACGGTCAACATGGCTTCGAGTTTCTGTTCCAGCGAGAACTCATCCCTCATAGACGTCCACCCTTCCGATGTCGAGGTCAGTGCCCTCGTCGATCCACTCGATGCGCACGTCACCGAAGGTCGAGCCCTGACCGAGTTCGATCAGTCCAAGTTTGCACAGCTCCAGGAGCGCCAAGAAGTGCACGATGATCTCGATGCGACTGCCGAGCGACTCGGTGAGCGCACGAAACGAGAGCGGACCGAGCGACGGGAGGCGCTGGGAGAGCGACACCACGGTCTCGGCGACCGAGACCGCGTCGACGGTGACGTGGTTGAGACGCAGCACCGGCACGGGCTTCTCTTCGATACCGCGCAGGTACGCGCCGGCGAGCTGGGCCGTCGTGACGCCGGCCAGCAGGTCGGGCGGTACGACGACGAAACCGTCATCCATCCCCCGCAGGCGTGGGTAGGCCCGTCCGGCTCGCTCCAGTAAGGACACGAAGGCGTCGGACAGCGCGGCGTAGGTGCGTAGTTCCAGCAACCGGGCCAAGAGGACGTCACGCTCCTCCCACCCGACGAACTCTTCGTCCGGTTCGGTGTCGTCGCGACCGGGTAGCAGGCTGCGGCTCTTCATCTCGAGCAGGATCGCCGCGATGAGGAGGAACTCTGAGAGATCCTCGACCTCGATCGGGATCGACTCATCGCGAAGGGCCGCGACGAACGCATCGACGATGGGACCGAGCGGGACGTTCAGGATGTCGACGTCGTGGGTGGAGATCAATTGGAGGAGCAGCTCCACGGGGCCGCTGAAGGACGGCGTCGTCACGACGAAGGTCACCGCAACACTGTACTTCGTAGGCGCGCATTGCCTTCACGTAGAATTGCGCGATGAGAGTTCTCTCGGGCATGCAGCCGTCGGGCACGTTGCACATTGGCAACTACCTTGGCGCGCTCAAACACTGGGTCGAGGCCCAGAGCGACGAGGCCTTCTATTGCGTCGTCGACCTGCACGCCCTGACGCTCGAGATCGAACCCGAGACGCTGCGTCGCCAGTCCTATGAACTCATCGCCACGTATATGGCGGCAGGTCTGGACCCCGAAGTCTGCACGATCTTTCTCCAGAGCGAGGTTCCGTACCACGCGCAGATCAACTGGATCTTGGAGTGCGTCGCCACCTACGGCGAACTGAGCCGGATGACGCAGTTCAAGGAGAAGTCGTCGCGCAAGACCGGTTACCGCGTCGGGCTGTTGACGTATCCGGTCCTGATGGCTGGGGATATCTTGCTCTACGAGACCGCCGAAGTGCCGGTCGGCGACGACCAGCGTCAGCATCTCGAGCTGACGCGTGTGATCGCGGAACGCTTCAATAACCGCTACGGACCGACCTTCGTCGTGCCGGTCGGTGTCCAACCCAAAGTCGCCGCGCGCGTGATGGACCTCCAAGAGCCCACGCGCAAGATGTCCAAGTCAATCTCGAGTCCGATGGGGTCGATCTTCGTGACGGACCTGCCCGAAGAGATCGACAAGAAGATCAAGAAGGCGGTCACCGACACCGACGGCGACGTGCGCTTCGACTGGGAGACGAAGCCCGGTGTCTCGAACCTGCTCGAGATCTATTCCAGTTTCTCGAACGAGACACCCCAAGTCGTCGCCGAACGCTACTCGCGCTACGGCGATTTGAAGAATGACCTCTCCGCGCTCATTATCGAGTCACTGACACCCATTCGCGAACGCTACGACGAACTGATGGGCGATCACGCCGCGTTGCGCGCGGTCGTGGCGCGCGGAGCACTGCAGGCCAATGAGGTAGCCGGCGCGGTCTATCGTCGCGCGGCACATGCCATCGGACTCATTTAAAGGAGACCGAGCCACCAGTTCTCGAGTGAGTTGAGGGCGTTGTCGCCGAAGTGAAAGACGTACTCACTCAGAATCACGAACGCCAGCACCAGTGGCAGCGCTCGAGCGCGCCAGTGGTAGTACGTGCCGAGGTGCTTGTTCGGCACGAAACGCTCGATGACCGCCGAGCCGTCGAGTGGCGGAATGGGGAGCAAGTTGAACGCAGCCAGGAGTAAGTTCGCGATGCCCAATGAGTAGCCGATATTAAAGAGCAATGCGTTGTGATAGTAGAGATAGCCGCCGCTCAAGTGGGTTCCAGCCCGCTGACACAAGAACAGTCCGATTGCCGAGAGGATGATGTTCATCGTCGGCCCCGCGAGCGATACGTACAGTGACTGTTGTCGAGGCTTGCGCAGACGCGAGACGTTCACCGGTACCGGCTTCGCATACCCGAACGCGGGAAAGTTAAGCGCGACGAGGATGGCCGGCAAGAGGATGGTCCCGAACGGATCGATGTGGCGCATTGGATTCAGCGAGAGCCGCTTGGCATTCTTCGCGGTGGGATCGCCGAAGAAGTTGGCGACCCAGCCGTGACTCACCTCGTGCAGGATGATCGACGGCAGCAAGGCTATGTAGAAGTAGTAACTGTGGAACATCGCGGCTTTCGGTTAGTCGTGCGCCCGAGGGTGCGCGTTCTGATATTCGCGTTTCAGTGACGTTACCGCCACCGCCGTGTAGATCTGCGTCGTCGAGATCGACACGTGACCTAAGAGCTCTTGCACGACACGGATATCGGCGCCGTGGGCCAACATGTGCGTGGCGCAGCTGTGGCGAAACACGTGTGCGCTGATGCGAGCACGGTCGATGCCCACCGGGAGCGCGCGCTTGTCGATGATGAGGTCGACGCCTTGACGGCTCAGCGCTCCCCCGCGTGCGTTCAAGAACAGCGGTGTGTCCTTTCGAGCGTCGGGGAACAGTCCCCGGCCGCGCGGTGCGAGATAGTCGCGCAGCGCCGTCTTCAGTGTCGATCCCATCGGCACCAGACGCTGTTTCGACCCTTTGCCGGTGAGCAGGATCAACTCCTCGTCGAAGTCGAGGTCGCCCAGGCCGATGCCGACGACTTCAGAGACGCGTGCACCGGTGCCGTAGAGGAGCTCGAGGAGTGCTCGGTCCCGCAGGTCGATCGGCGTGGCGTCGGGGATGGAATCGAGCAAGAGAGTCACTTCATCCTCACCGAGCGGTTTCGGCAGCGAGCGTCCGCGGCGACCGCCTCGCAACAAGGCGCTCGGATCACTCGCCAGATAGCCCTCCACCACGAGATAGGCGAACCATCCATGAATCGACGCGACCGCACGAGCGATCGACGTCTCGGCGCGCTTCTGGCGACGAAGTTGATTGCAGTAGCGCTCGAGGTCGGCTTCACGGAGTGACTCAAGTTCGCGCCCGGCGTCTTTCATCCACTCCAACAGTTTCGTCAGGTCTCGGCGATAGGCCTCGATCGTCGCGCGACTGCGGCCCTTCTCGATCGTCAGCCACTGCAGGTACTCGGTGAGGTACTCCTCAGAGGTCGTCAAAGAACGTTCCGTCGACACGTCCGAGGGCGACGACGGTGGAGTTGTCGATCGCGGGTTCACGTCGAAGAGTCTCGCGCAGTTCGTCGCGCGAGAACCATCGCACGCTGGCGCTGGTCTCTTCGGGGCCGGCCGGACGTCGTTCGGACAGGGTAAGACCTCGGGCCTCATAGATCGTCATGAGTTGATTCGACCAGCCGGGTGACGTCATGAACCGTCCCAAGAGCGTCCACTCCGATGCCTCGCACCCCAGTTCTTCGGCGAGTTCTCGCTTCGCGGCACTGAGCGTATCTTCGCCGGGCACGTCGAGCGTGCCGGCCGGCACTTCCCAGCAGAAGCGTTCGAAGGGCGTGCGGTACTGGCGAATCATCCCGATCTCGTCGCGTTCGTTGATCGCAAGTATCGCCACGGCACCCAGGTGGGTGACGACGTCACGTTCGAACGTGGTGCCGTCGTGTTCGACCGTTCGCTGCTCAACACCGAAGACGTGGGACTGCAGGAGCATCTTGGTTCCAACGACGCGGAACGACTCGCTCACAACGAGGCGTCGACCGATTCCGGATCAATGATGTGGGGCTCTCGTCCCTCGGCGCGCGCCGCGGCCGCTTTGATGAGCCCGAGGAAGAGCGGGTGGGGTCGATCGGGCCGCGACTTGAACTCCGGGTGCGCCTGGGTACCGACGTAGAACGAGTGGTCGGCGATCTCGGTGAACTCCACCAGTCGGCCATCGGGTGACGTGCCCGAACAGCGCATGCCCGCCGCCTCGAACTGTGCGCGGTAGCGCGAGTTGAACTCGTAGCGGTGACGGTGTCGCTCGGAGACGACCGTCGTTCCGTAGAGCTCAGCGACGACCGAGCCTTCGTCGAGCATCGCCGGACAGGCGCCGAGTCGCATCGTCCCGCCGAGATCGGTGACGTCCATCTGCTCGGCCATGAGTGCGATCACCGGCGCCGACGTGCTGATCGAGATCTCGGTCGAGTGGGCGTCGCTCAGTCCCAGGCAGTGTCGAGCGAACTCGACGACCATCACCTGCATCCCCAGGCACAGTCCGAGGTACGGGATGTCGTGCTCGCGCGCGATGCGCGCCGCCGCGATCATGCCCTCGACGCCACGTTCGCCGAAACCGCCGGGTACGACGATGCCATCGAGCTGGCGGATGCGTTCGGCGTCGATCTCGGTCGGCACGCGCTCGGCCTCCAGCCACTCGATCGAGGTCTGGGCGCCCACGGCGAAACCGGCGTGGCGAATCGATTCGCCGACCGACAGATAGGCGTCGGGCATGGTCACGTACTTGCCGATCACGCCGATGCGTAGCGTCTTGGTGGTGCTGTGCACCCGGCGAACCACCTCGCGCCATGCGCTGAGATCGATCGGATTGGCGTCGAGGTCGATGCCGAGCGTATTGCACACCATCGTGTCGAGTCCCTCGTCGTGCATCGTGATCGGGATGTCGTAGATGCTCGGCGCGTCGACGGCCGAGATGACGGCCTGCATCGGCACGTCGCACAGCAGCGAGATCTTGCGCTTCAGGCCATCCGAGAGCGGCTGGTCACTGCGACAGACGATCACGTCGGGCTGGATACCGCGCGAACGCAGTTCGGTCACTGAGTGTTGGGTCGGCTTGGTCTTCTGCTCCCCCGACGGCGCCAGATACGGCACCAACGTGAGGTGGACGTAACAGACATTGTCACGACCGGCGTCGCGACGGAACTGTCGGATCGATTCGATGAAGGGCACGATCTCGATGTCACCGACGGTGCCGCCAATCTCGACGATCACCACGTCGGCGCCGAGGGTGCCCAGGCGACGGACGCGTTCTTTGATCTCGTCGGTGATGTGCGGGATGACCTGGACGGTCTTTCCCAAGTAGTCACCTCGCCGTTCCTTGGCGATCACGTTCGAGTAGACCGAGCCCGTGGTGGTGTTGGACATCTTGGAGAGGGACTCGTCGATGAAGCGTTCGTAGTGTCCGAGGTCGAGGTCGGTCTCGCCGCCGTCGTCGGTGACGAAGACCTCGCCGTGCTCGCCGGGATTCATCGTGCCCGGGTCAACGTTCAAGTAGGGATCGAGCTTGCACATCGTGACCTTGAGACCACGAGATTTGAGGAGTCGACCGAGCGACGAGGCCGTCAATCCCTTGCCCAGAGAACTTGAGACACCCCCAGTTACAAAGACGAATTTGGTCATTCGTAAACCGCCGCTTCCACGGAACACCAGCATAGCGAGCGTGTGCGACTTTACAGAACTATTAACTGAGTGTTTCCAACATTCGTCGTGCAAGCGCCCGTGATTCGTCGGTGATGTCGTCGCCTGCGAGCATTCGAGCGATCTCATCGACCCGCTCTTCTCCCCGCACGCTGCGCACGGTGGTACGCACGTCGTCGCGTCCCACCGTCTTTTCGATCACGAAGTGATGGTCCGCCTTCGCCGCCACCGACGCCAAGTGCGTCACGGCGAGCACCTGCTGGTGAGCGCCGAGCTCGCGAAGACAGTCGCCGATCTGCTGAGCGACTTGGCCGCCCACACCTGCATCGACTTCGTCAAAGACCGCGACGACGTCCTCGTGCGCCGATTCGAGTGAGAGGGCCAGTAACACGCGGCTCAACTCTCCCCCGCTGGCGAGCGCTTGCAGCGGCCCCTCCGGCTGTCCGGGGTTCGGGGTGAAGAGAATCTGAGCATCCGAGCCGTCATCACCGGCCACCACGAATCGCAGTCGTGCGTGCGCGAGGGCGACACGCGTCAACTGACCGGCGACCGCGTCACTCAACGCCGCGGCCGCGACCTCGCGCTCGTGGCGTGTCTCGTCGGCCAGGGTGGCAACGAGCGCGCGCAAGCGATCGATGTCAGCGTCCAGTACCGCCGTTCGCTCCGATGCCGCACTCAGTTCCAAATGGCGAGTGCGCAGTGCCTCCAGTGTCGCCAACGCGTCGCCGAGCGAGCCGTACTTTCTGACCAGCGCCTGCAGCACCGTCGCACGATCGTCGAGCTCTTTCAACGCGGCGGGGTCAAAGGACTCCGGATCGGAGAGTGACGCCAAATCGTGCACCGCGTCGCGCGACTGTTCAAGCGCGCCGCGCAGGGCCGTACGCGCAGGGTCGTAGGCCTCGCCCTCGGGCAATCGACTGATCGCGCGAGCGAACTGGGCCAGGACCGCGACCTCCCCGTCGGCGTCGAGCTGATCGAGCACCTCGCCCAACGCTGCTTGCCCATCGCGAAGTTCGGTCAGTCGCGTCAGCTCTTCGAGTGTCTCGTCCAATTCGCCGGCCGAACGGATAGCCGCCGCCGTGAGTTCGGCAATCTGGAACTCCACGAAGTCGAGTTCACGAGTGCGCTCTTCTGCGTCTCCGCCGAGTGACGCGCGTTCGTCGTTCGTCGAGCGCAGAGCCCGGCGTGCCTCGGTGAGTGACTGGGTGGAGACCCCGCCCTTCGCGTCGATGAGCCGGAGTACCTCGGCGCGATGTCGCAATGTCAGCGAGTCGTGCTGGCCGTGGATCACGATGAGTTGTTCGGCGAAGGCGCGTAATGCCTCGGCGCTGCTGGAGGCTCCGTCGACCGCGCTCCGCAGTCGCCCCGAGGCACCGGACTCGCGCGTCAGGACGATCTCGCGTTCTCCGTTCAGGTCAAAAACTGCCGCGGCGCGCATATCGGGCGCGATCGCCGCGCGAGTGACCGAGCCGTCACCGCCGAGACACAGGTCCAAGGCGCCGAGGAGGAGTGTCTTGCCGGCCCCGGTCTCCCCGGTCAGCACGTTGAAACCGGCTCCGAATTCGAGTCGCGCGTCGTCGATCACTCCCAGGCCGTGGGCGTAGAGCTCCAGCAGCTGCGACTTAGGCATGTCCCTCTCGAAGGCCCTCGTGCAGTCGCGAGGCGAGGTCGAAACTACGAGTGGCGATGACCCGAACCGGCGTGGGGCTCTTGCGCACCTCGACGAACTGACCGGCCTCGAGCGATCCGATGTCTTGACCGTCGGCGACGATGATCGCGGGCAGGTCGACCGCGACGAGTCGGATGACCTTGTCGTCGGCGACGACGATGGATCGGTCGATCGTGAAGTGCGGCGCTACCGGCGTGAGGATCATCAGCGGCAGCGTCGCCTCGACCACCGGGCCACCTGCCGAGAAGTTGTAACCCGTGCTGCCCGTCGGTGTCGAGACCATGACGCCGTCGGCGGAGTACGTGAGGTATTCGTCGTCGTCGACGAACGTCTTGAGTCGCACCATGTGACCGGCCTGGGCGCGCTCGACGACCACTTCGTTGAGGGCGAACTCCTCGAGCGTGGAATCCGAGGCCGAGATCAGAAGGGCGAGTCGCTCGACGACGTCGTCGCTCGAGAGTGCGGCCTTTGCGTCTTCGACGAGTTCGTTGGACGGTACGTTGAGGAGGAACCCCACTCGGCCGAGGTTGACCGCGAGCACGCGGGCGCCGATGGCGTGTGCGAGCCTCGCGGACTTCAAAAACGTGCCATCACCGCCGAGACTGACGACCAGTGTTGACGCGTCGACGTCGAGGGTGTCGTCGACGTCGAGGAGATGGAGGCTCGACGTGACGCCGTCGCTCTCGAGCTGGCGCCCGGCTTCGTGGGCGAGTTGAACCGCGTCGGCTCGGTTGCTGAAGGCGGTAAAGAGCAGTTGGGACACAGTTCTCCTCGTCGGTCAATCGTACTTACATCGGTCGGCGCACCAACCCGGCGCGAACACGTAGCCGGTCCTTGGCAAGACTGGCTCGGTATGCTCAATGCCTGGGGAGCGACGGGACTCAAACGTCGAACTGCTGACTATGAAGAAGCGAGGCGCTCGATGATTTATGTGATTGTGATAGTCGTCCTGGTGATCATTCTCATCGGGGCCTTCGTCATGCGTCGCAGGACCAACGAACGTGGCTTCAACTACGCCCCGGAGCCGAACCTCCAAACCGGTGCCGGAGGTCAGGTGGGCGTTCGCCCTGGCCCGGGCGCAGTGCCAGTGGTTCCTATCCCGACGCCGGAGTATCAGACCGAAGCGATCGTCCACGACGAGTTCTCGGGTGACGTCTCTGATGACATCTTGGACCCGCACAATCCTCACCACGCCGAATGGGTGAAGCAGCATCCCGAGATGGAGACCGACGCGGAGTACGTGGCTGAACACCCAGAGGACAACCCCTCCTAAATTCGCGCCCGTGGGCGTGACATTTCGCCGCATCCGGACGTTCGACGCTCTTGCAACGCCGGAAAAATAACCTCGCTGTGCCATCATTCAACTAATGAATGGAACCGTCGGCGCCCCTGGAGCTCAAGGGACGTGAGCACTCGAGAGGACCGATCGATCTCTTGGCAGAGTCTCCTCGAGGCACTGCCCGACGGCACCGCCCTCCTGGACGGTCACGGCGTCATGCGCTACGTGAACAGCGAATTGGCCTACCTCACGGGGTACACGCGCGAAGAGTTGGTGGGACAGAACGTCCAAATGCTCATCCCGCCGGAACTGCGCCCGATGGAAGGCGAGGCCCGTCGCCTGTACGCGCGCGACCCGGAGTCGCGCATCATCTGGAGCGACCGCGGCTTGAGTGTGCTCCAGAAGGACGGATCCGTTCGTTCGGTGGACTTCGCTCTCTCACCGCTGACGATCGACGGTACACATTGGGCCGTGGGTTCCATTCGCGACAACAGCGCGCAACGAGCGGCCGAGCAGGCGCGCATCGAGGCCGAACAGCACTTCCGACTGGCCTTCGAAGAGAACATGGCTCCGATGGTCTTCACCGACCTCCAAGACTGCATCATCGCGGCGAACGACGCCTTTTGTACGATGATGGGTCGCACGCGCGCCGAACTCATCGGCTTTGACTCCAAGCCCTTCACGTACCCGGACGACGTGGGCATCACCGAGGCCTCGCACAGCCGATTCTTACAAGACGAGATTCGACAGGCGCGCTACGTGAAGCGCTACCTGCACAAGGACGGTCACATGATCGTCGCCGAGGTCTCGAAGTCGCCGGCCCGTGACAAGACCGGCAAGACGCTGTACTTCATCATCTCCGAGCGCGACATCACCGAAGAGCGAATGCTCACCGCCCAGCTCTCCCATCAGGCCTTGCACGATCCGTTGACGGGTCTGGCGAATCGAACGCTCCTCGATGACCGACTCGCCCAGGCCCACTCACGCATCATTCGCCAGAACGGCCACGGCGCGCTGCTGCTGCTGGACCTCGATGACTTCAAGGGCGTGAACGACACCCACGGCCACCTCGTCGGCGATCAACTGCTTGAAGCGGTCGCGCGACGCCTCGAGGGCGTGACGCGCGTATCGGACACGGTCTGTCGATTCGGTGGCGACGAGTTCCTCTACCTCGCCGAAGGGATCTCCGGTTCCGACGAGGCCGAGCACATCGCGGAGCGACTCCTGCACGCGCTCGATGAGCCGTTCGCCGTCGGCGGCCTGCATCTCGAACAGCGCGCCAGCCTGGGCGTCGTGGTCTGGGACGCCTCGACGGTCGACGTCTCGGACGTGGTGCGCGACGCCGACGTCGCACTCTACGAGGCGAAACGCCTGGGCAAGGGCCGACAGTTCGTCTACGTCCCGGGTATGCACGACGTCGCGGTGAATCGATTCTCGCTCGTGCAAGAGTTGCGCCAGGCCGTCAGCGCCGGTGAACTTGCGATGCACTATCAGCCAATCGTTCGGCTCTCGACCAGTGAGGTCGTCGGCTTCGAGGCGCTGATGCGGTGGCGCCATCCCCAACGCGGTTGGGTGCCGCCGACCGTCTTCATTCCACTTGCCGAACAGAGCGACCTCATCTTGGACCTCGGTGTCTTTGCCCTGCACGAGTCGATCGTCGCGGCGAGCGCCTGGGCACGAGCCGAAGGATCACTCGGCGAACCGTACGTCTCGGTCAATCTCTCGGCACGCCAGTTTCACGACCCCGGGCTAGTGGCGCTGGTGAAGCGCGAACTCGACGACTGTTCGCTTCCCGCCGATCGCCTGATCATCGAGATCACCGAAGGCGTGGCGTTGATGGAGGTGGCGGACACGATGAAGACGATCGGTGAGTTGACCGACCTGGGTATCGGCGTGGCGCTGGACGACTTCGGCACCGGATTCTCCTCGCTGTCCTATCTCGCGCTCCTCAATCCGATGATCATCAAGGTCGACCAGTCCTTCGTGCGACCACAAGTGAAGAGCATCCACAGTGACCGACTGCTCGAGACGATCGTGTCACTCGGTCACAACCTGGGCATGACAATGCTGGCCGAGGGAATCGAGACCCGTGAGCAACTCGAGCAGCTACGCGATCTGCATTGTTCACTGGGTCAAGGCTTCTTGTTCTCGCCAGCGGTGCCGTTCGCCGCGGCCCACGCGATGGTCGGCACGTCTTTCGCGTCGTAGCAGGCGACGGCGCGCCGGAAAACGCCGCCATGACACCACTACGCTTTTAGTCCGAGTCACGCAGGGCGATGTACGGGCTACGGAGGAGGAACACGTGAGTTTTCCTGAATCGGTGCAACGGCTTGCCAGGCAGCGCGCACGCGGTACGTGTGAGTGCACCAACAGTGCGTGTCCGCACTACGGACACTGTCGCCTGCCAGCCAAAGAGTTCCATCACAAGAAGTCGCTGAGCGACGGAGGCAGTGACGAACTCTCGAACTGTCAGTACTTCTGCGTGGCCTGTCACGAACGAGCCCACACGGCAACCGGCCAACTCGGCCGCATCTGAGGACGGCGACCTTCCTAAGCCGTCGCCCGATGGGGCATCTCGTACGCGGTGTCGATGTCCGGGAGCGACCACGCGCCATCCCTGACCCCGTTGTGGAGTCCGCGCCAGTCCGTGAATGCCCGACTGCATTCACCCTTCCAGAACCTCATTTTAGATTTTTTTTTTTAGCTTTGACTTCAAATTTGATTTCTTCGTCCGGTTCGAGCGGCGCTTCACTGAATAAATCCGGGCGAAGCGCCATCGCTTCATCCAACTCAATGACGTGGTCTAACCAGTACTCGTCGAAGCGCGCGTGCCATCGTTCGGCCCCTTCGGACGACGCGAACGCCTCGCGAACCAGCGCCGGCGCGAGTACCGAGACGAACCCCGGCACCTCGATGGCGAGGTAGCGCAGTCGCAGGAAATCCAGGAAGGAGATGGTGGGTGCCGTCGGTGCGATCGGCAAGATCTCGGGAAGGGCCTCGCGAACGCGGTCGTCTTTCAGGAATGACGACGTCAAGAGCAAGGAGAGGACTTGCTCTTCGGAGTTGTCCGACATCGTCATGAGGCTCTTGCCGACGTTGTCGCGACCGTGACCTGATCCGCCGAAAACCTCCTGGACGATGCTGCCGACGCTCGAGATCAGTCCGAGGAGTCGTAGCGCGACCGGCCGGGCGTTGGCGATGTCCTTGTCATCGAGCGAGGCGACCAACTGGATGAACGGCGTGTCCATGCTGGCCTGCATGGCCTGCATCGCGATGTCACCGGCACGTCGGGTCTCTTCGGCGCCGGCGTGGTCGCTCTCACGATCGAAGAGGCTCGTCTCGACGTGATCGAGCGACGAGAGATCGGCGTTCATGAGATCGATCAGCAGTGCAGAGAACTCGGCGTAGAGCTCCGAGCCCCGCCCGAGTCGTTTGCGCGCCGAGACGACCGCCGGACCTACCTTCAAGTGCTCGAAGAACACGGATTCGAGGACATCGCGCTCGGTCTTTTCGACCTCGGGTGCCTCGGCCGCGACCATTCGGATCTCGCGTAGTTGTTCGTCCCAGCGCGTCGCGCGTTTCAGCAGATAGGTGCGGATGAGATCCGGTTCGACGTCGAAGCCCTCCCACCACAAGCGCCACGCCAACTCATCGAGCTGCTTGGTGCTCGAGCGAAGTTGCGAGATTCGCAGCATCCGCTCGGCCGTGCCCGCCGGGTACCGCGCGAGGGAACTACGTCCGCCGTTTTGGTCGTGGAAGGGCTCACTGATCAACCGACGGCGGTGCAGCCGGGCCAGTTGGTCGCGTGTCGTCTCGACACCGGCAAAACCCAGATAATCGAGGATGTCCTGCGTCGGTTCCCAGGACCACGCCTCCTCGTTCCAGCTCACCTCTCGACCTTAGTTTTGCGCTCGGTGAAAACGGAGGATTCCCCCGCCGTGAGTCATGCCGACGTTTCGAGCGGCTTACGCGCGCAGTCCGAGCACGATGGCGCGGCGCGCATCGTCGCTCAGCGCGTACGGCGCGTAGATGCTGAAGCGACGAACGACGTCGTCGAATCGTCCGCGAACCACGGCGCCGACATCACTCGGCCGGGCCACGACGGCGAAGGCATTGAGGACGTCGTCATCAATGAGCTCACCCATCCGCTCCCACTCCCCCGACTTGGATAACGAGTTCAGTTCGCTTTGCAGTTCGCCCCAGCCGTGGAGTTCGAGTACGCCGCGGTAGGCCGGCGTCGAGCCATAAAATGCGATCTGGCCACGCACGCGTCGCGTCGCGTCCTCGAGTGCCTCGTCGTCGTCGCCCGTGGCGATCAGCCCCGACAACGAGATCGGGAAGTCGGCAAGGTCGCGTCCGGATTTCTCGAGGCCGCGTTCGAGCGCGGGCAGTGTCACTTCACGTAGGTAGCGTTCGGTCGAGAACGGGTGGACCAGCAGGCCGTCGGCGACCTCACCGGCGACTTCGGTCATCAACTCACCGACCGCCGCGAGATAGACCTTCGGGGCACCGTAGGGATTCGGCCCGGGATTGAAGAACGGCGACATCAACGTGTGGCGGTAGAACTCGCCTCGGAAGTTGAGCGCGGCACCCTCGTTCCAACAGTCCCAGATCGCGCGCATCGCCAGGATGTACTCGCGCATGCGCGGCGCCGGGTGCGACCACGGCATCGAGTACCGCTTCTCGATGTGTGGCTTGATCTGCGAACCGAGTCCGAGCAGGAGTCGTCCATGCGAGAGCAACTGAACGTCATTGGCCATCGTGGCCGTGATCATCGGACTGCGGGCGAAGGCGACGACGATGCCCGTGCCCAGCTCCAGTGTCGAGGTGGTACTCGCTGCGCCGGCGACGATCAGGAGTGGGTCGTGTCCAGTCTCGGCGGACCAGGCACCGTCGTAGCCCTCGAGTTCGAGCTCGCGCGCTTCGGCACCCACGTCATGAGTGCGAAACGAGAGGCCGCCGTCAACCAACATGGGCGAAGTCTAAGCCGGCTCTGTCGCTAATTCGTGAAGACCTGACCGACCATCGCTTCGACTTCACTGTTGGGCACCGCCGGTGAGAACAGATAGCCCTGGCCGAGTTCGCATCCCAGGCGGCGCAGGCGACTGAACTGACCTTCGGTCTCGATGCCCTCGGCGAGCATCGTCATGTTCAACTTTTGTCCGAGCGAGATGATCGTCTCGAGCAGGGTGTCATTGCGCGTCGAGTCGTGCACCGGCCGCACGAAGGACTGGTCGATCTTGATGATGCGCGGACTGAGCGCAGCGAGATACGACAGCGAGGAGAATCCCGTGCCGAAGTCGTCCAAGGCGATACCGACACCGAGCACGCCGAGCGCGTCGAGCACGCTCATCGTCTCGGCGATGTCAATGAGCGCCACGCTCTCGGTGATCTCGAGGATGAGATAGGCCGGCGGCAGCGCACTCTCGCGCAGGAGGTTCTTGATGGTGGGCACGAGACCTGGGTCGAGGAACTGATGCGCCGACAGATTCACGGTGACATAGGGACGTCGTGTCGTGGGATCGTCGGGCGCCCACTTGGCGGCCTCGAGGATCGCTTCGCGCAGGGCGAACGAACCCAGTTCGACGATGAGGTCACTCTGCTCGGCGAGCGGGATGAAGACCGTTGGTGGGACCCAGCCGCGTTCGGGATGATTCCAACGCATCAAGGCCTCAAACCCGACGACCTCGCTGGTGGTGAGGTCGGCGATTGGCTGGTAGTGCATCACCAGGTCGCCATTGTTGAAGGCGTGGCGCAGCTCCTGGACGAGTGCGAATCGACTCACGGCGCGTTGGTGCATGTTGGGCGTGAAGACGACGTGGTGACCGCGGACGTTGCGCTTGGCCTCGTAGAGCGCGGCGTCGACGTTCTGGATCGTTTCGGAGAAACTGTTGCACGTCGCGTCCCAAATGACGATGCCGATACTGGCGCGTTGTTCGATCAAGGAGCCCGCGATGTTGTACGGCTCGGCGATCACGCGAATCAGTCGTTCGGCGAGGACCTCGGCCTCGCCGGGCGAGACGAGACCTTCGGCCAGGTAGAGGAACTCGTCGCCGCCGAAGCGACAGAGCGTGTCGGCCGAGCGGGTGATGAGCTCCAGTCGATTCGCGATCGCCGTGAGCAACTGGTCACCCACGAAGTGGCCGTGCGTGTCGTTCACACCCTTGAAGTCATCGAGGTCGATCAAGAGGACGGCCCCGATGCCGCCCTGGCGCACGACGCGGCCGTGTGCTTGGGCGAGCCGATCCTCGAAGAGCGCGCGGTTCGCGAGGCCGGTGAGTGGATCGTGGAGGGCCTGGTGCGAGAGCTGGGCCGCCAGGGCGCGCTCCTCAGTGATGTCACGTTCAGAGAAGACGAAATACAAGATGTTGCCGTCGGCGTCGCGTGCGGGCGACCGTGAGACCTCGACGTCGATGACCCGTCCGTCCTTGCGCAGGTACCGCTTGATGTAGCGCTCCTGGTCGACCTCGCCGGCGATGAGTCGCTGGTGCGTACTCTCGGTGATGCCCACGTCGTCGGGGTACGTGAAGGGCGTGGAGTCACAGCCGAGTAGCTCCTCGCGGCTGAAGCCGACCATCTCGCACATCGCGTCATTGACCGCGATGATCCGGTCGTTGGCGTCCGCGAAGGTCATCGGCGCCATGTTGTTCTCAAAGGCGACGCGGAATCGCAGTTCCGCGTCCGCGCGAGCCTGCTCGAGGGCTCGTTGGATCGTGACGTCGCGAATGGCGACGACGACCCACGAACCTTCGTCGAGCGCCAGAGGCGAACGCGACACCTCGACCGGAACCTCACGACCATCGCGGCGAAGGACCGTCAGGTCCGGCTCATTCCAGATCGACGCCGCGGCGTTGCGCGCACGGTCTCGGCGAGCCCGCAGCAAGCGCGTGCGAAGTCGCTCGGGCACCAAGATCTTTGCGTCCTGTCCCACCAGTTCCTCCTGTGCGTAGCCGGTCAGGGCAAGGAGCAGTCCGTTGACGTGATGGATGATCCCGTGCCCGTCCAGCAGTGCCGTGGGCTCCGGCAATGCCTCGAGCAGTCCATTCCACGACGGAGGGTGGGTGGAGCGAAGAGCCAACGAAACCTCCGCCGATGGCACGACCGACGGCGTGCGTGTGCGGCTCTTTTTGAGTCGACCCGTGGCGCGAGGACGTTCGGAGAGATCGGTCACGAAGTAACGGTAGGTCGGTCGACGCATTTGCTTGTCAACAAGTTCTCAACAATCGAGCAAAACTCTGACAGGGAATCCTTCGCTCCTGTGCGGACCTCCCGAACGACGAGTCCTCGTCCCTCGAAGTCCGCAACTCGTGCGATGAGCGGGTGAAAGGTCGCGCTGGGAAATCACTGGCCTACGCGTCGAGACGTAAGCGAGATGACTGCGCACACAGCCCGTCCAGACCGTTGTGCACAGGAAAACAAGGCCGTTGCGCCCCCGAAACCTGGTCCGAATGGTGCGCAGAACGTGACGCGTGCTGCATTACGGTTCAAACAATGAAATCGGTCGGACCCCCCTTGTTGGAGCAACGACAGCAGGTCGCCCCTCGATCACACGAGGTGCGATGACGGTCGGCGACCGACGGCTCGCTCGTCTGATTAACGCCTTTCCCGAGATCGTCGTCGTGTTGGACTCCCAGGGAAACGTGCTGTGGGCAAATCACCTGGCTGAGGTGCTCTTCGATCGGTCCTTGGAGTCATCAATCGGCATGTCCGGCATCGACCTGGTGCACCCGGACGACCTCGAGATCGTGCTGCGATCCCTGGAGACCGTGCAAACCAAGTCGGTCGGCAGTCCCCTCGAGATCCGCGCCAAGATCGGTGAGGAGTGGCGGCTCATCGAGCTGATCGGCACGCCGGTCCCGTGGTTCGAAAAGGGCGCCGTCCTCTTCAGTATCCGCGACCTCACGGAGCGTCGACGATTCGAACTCGCCCGCGACGACGTCGCACGATTCCGTTCGCTCGTCCACAACGCAACCACCATCATGATGCTGATATCGCCCGAGGGAGAGGTCGAATCAGTGTCGGGCGCGATGACCAGGATGTTGGGACACGACCCCGAGGCCGTCGAACGACAGCCCTTGGCCAACATCGTGGCCCCGCCCGATCGCCCAGCGCTTCGCGTCGCCATCGAGAACGCACTGCGCAGCTCGAGCGCGACACAGCCAGTCGTGCAGGCGCTTCGGCTGCTGCGCCGCGGTGGCGACGAGATGATCTCCTATGAGCTCACGATCGTGAGTCTCGTCGATGACCCGACCGTCGGCGGACTGGTCGTCACCGCCCACGACGTGTCGGAGCGCGTCACCGCCGAGATGGAACTTCGCAACTCCGTTCGAGAACTGCGCGAGACGTCGTCATTGCTGAACGCCACCCTCGAGTCGACCGCCGACGGAATACTTGTCGTCGGCATCGATCGGACCATCACCAGTTTCAACAGTCAGTTCGCTGAGATGTGGCGACTTCCGACCAACCTGGTTGCCGGCAGGGACGACCATCGCATCGTCGAGTTCGTCGCCGAGCAGCTCGTGGACCCCGGCGCCTTCATCGCAGGCGTCAATAACCTCTACGCGCAGCCTGAGGCCGAAAGTAACGACACCTTGGTCTTCACTGACGGGCGGGTATTCCAACGGCTCTCCAAACCCCAGTTCGTCTCGGGTGACGTCGTCGGACGCGTGTGGAGCTTCAGTGACGTCACGGAACAGAAGCGACTCGAACACGACCTCGCCCATCTCGCCTTCCACGACGCGTTGACCGGACTCCCGAATCGCGCCCTCTTTCAGGACCGGATCAATCAAGCGCTGGCCCGCAGTGAACGCCACGACAAGTACGTCGCCGTGCTCTTCCTCGATCTGGACAACTTCAAGATGATCAACGACAGCCTGGGTCACGCGATCGGCGACGAGTTGTTGAAGGTCGTCGCCGACACGCTGGTCAAGTGCTTGCGCAAGTCCGACACGGCCGCTCGACTCGGCGGCGACGAGTTCGCCGTGCTGATCGAGGACGCGCCGAACCGGGCCGAGGTGATGAACATGGCTGCGCGGTTGATGAAGACCCTTCGTCAACCCGTCACCGTCGCCGGACAAGAAGTCACCTCAACGGTGAGCATGGGCATCACGTTTGGGATCCAAGGGCACACGAGCGACCAACTGCTGCGTAACGCCGATCTGGCGATGTATCTCGCCAAGGCCCAGGGCAAGGACCGAATCGAAGAGTTCCAAGATCAGATGCACGTCGCGGTCGTCCAACGCCTGGAACTCGAGCATGATCTTCGCCGAGCCGTGCTGTCAGAAGAACTGCGCGTCCATTACCAGCCGATCTTCGACCTCGTGTCCGGTGCCATCGTGGGCTTCGAGGCGCTCGTGCGCTGGCAACATCCCACGCAAGGTCTGCTGCAGCCCGTCTCTTTCATCCCCTTCGCCGAGGAGATCGGCTTCATTCACAACATCGACCGTTTCGTATTGACCGAGGCCTGCGCGCAGGCGCGACGGTGGCAGGCCATGGGACTCGCGTCGGCCGGACTCTTGATGAGTGTGAACCTGTCGGCGCGCGAGATCGCCGACAGCGCCATCAGAGAGAGCGTGAGCCTCTCGTTGCTCGAGACCGGCTTTGAGCCCAAGCATTTGATCCTGGAGATCACCGAGAGCGCCTTGCTGCGAGATCTCGACGCCACGATTCGCAACCTCGAGTCGCTGAAGTCACTCGGACTGAGCATCGCCGTTGACGACTTCGGCACGGGATTCTCCTCGTTCTCGCACCTCGAGCAACTGCCGATCGATATCTTGAAGGTCGATCGGTCCTTCGTCGCCACCATCGCGATCGACGAAGGACGGCCGAGCCTCGCCCCCGCCATCGTGCAGCTCGCCCACACCCTGGGTTTGACGACGATCGCCGAGGGCGTCGAATCGCAAGATCAGGTGTCGCCGCTGTGTGACCTCGAGTGTCGACTCGCCCAGGGCTATCACCTCGGTATGCCGCTCGACGCTGATGAGACCGAGGGCCTGCTCCGCTCTCTCGCCTCGTAGGGCGCACTCCGGCGGAGCATCTACGCTCTGAGGACCACCGTGAAAAGGAGAGAGTCGTGAGTGACGACGAAGCAAAGGCCGAGGCCACGAAAGCAGTGAATGGATGGAACGCCACCGTCATCGAAGAGTTCCGAGCGAACGACGGCGTCGTCGGAGGTCAGTTCGAAGGCGCGCCAGTGTTGCTACTGCACACCAAGGGCGCCAAGTCCGGCCAAGAGCGGATCAATCCGATGATGTACCTCGACTACGAAGGCAAGCGCTACATCTTCGCGTCCTACGCTGGCGCCCCGACGCACCCCGACTGGTATCACAACCTCGTCGCGAATCCTGACGTCACCGTTGAGGTCGGCACCGAGACCTATAAGGCGACCGCCACGCCGCTGGACTTGAGCGAGCGTGACCGCATCTACCCGGTGCAGGCCGCGCGCTTCGCCAACTTCGCCGAGTACGAGACCTTGACCACGCGAAAGATCCCCGTCGTCGAATTGACGCGCGCCGACTAATCGTCAGTGCGAGTCAGGTTGGCGAGCGTTCTTCGGGTCGCCGTAGTGGTACTGCGACGCCAATGAGGGGTTCCTGGTCGTGTGTCGGTTCTTCGCGGCTCGGCGGGTCGCCAGCAGTCCGAAGACCACGACCAAGGCACCGGCGGCCAGAAGGATGAAACCGCCGAAGTAGGCGTAGACCACGTGCTGGCACTGTGGGCTCATGCCGAAGCCGATGTACTTGCCTTCGGTGGCGTTGCAGACGCTCTGTTTGCTGTGCTCCGAGATGACGAAGTAGACGCCGGCACCCATCGCAAAGAGTCCAAGGACCTCGAAGAATCTCTTCAACATGGCTTCAACCTACCCCGAGCGAACCACGATGTGAGGTACTCGATGAGCTTGGCCACCACGAACGCCGCTCCTTCACGACGCGTCGTGTACTTTTGAACCAAATGACACGAGGTGCACGAGTTCGCAATGGCTGACGGCGCGACCACGCTGGTCACGGACGCGATCACCGTCAACGGTCTGACGAAGTCCTTTGGTGCCGTGCGCGCAGTGCGCGGTCTCGATCTCGAACTGCAACGGGGATCGACCGTGGCCCTCCTGGGGCCTAACGGAGCCGGCAAGACCACGACGATCGACATGCTCATCGGCCTCACGAAGCCCGATGCGGGCACGATTTCCCTGTTCGGTCGCTCGCCGAGCGACGCCGTCAAGGCCGGACTGATCGGGGCGATGACCCAGACCGGTCAGCTCATCGACTACCTGTCGGTGCGAGAGCTGGTCACGATGATCGCCACCATCTACCCCGCTCCGCTCAAGGTCGACGAGGCGCTCCAGATATCGGGCGCCGACGTCTTCGCCGATCGCATGACGCGCAAGCTCTCCGGCGGTGAGACCCAACGCGTGCGATTCGCCATTGCCTTGGTGGCCGACGCCGAACTCCTGGTCCTTGACGAACCCACCGTGGCACTCGACGTCGAGGGCCGCCGCGACTTTTGGGGCGCGATGCGCGCCTTTGCGGCGCGCGGCAAGACGGTCATCTTCGCGACGCACTACCTCGAAGAGGCCGACGCATTTGCCGACCGCATCATCCTCATGTCGCACGGCCGCATCGTCGCCGACGGCGCACCGACCGAGATCAAGGCGACGGTCGGTGGCCGGATCATTCGCGCGACGCTGCCCGACGTCGAACTCGCGACGCTCCACGCGCTGGCCGGTGTCACCAGTGTCGATCGCAAGGGCGACGCGGTCACCCTCAACTGCACGGACTCCGACGCGGCGCTGCGCGACTTGCTGGGCACGTTTCCGGGCATTCGCGACATCGAGGTGCGCGGCGCGGGTCTCGAAGAAGCGTTCCTGGAACTGACCGTCGATGACGAGGCCGAAGCGTGAAGGATCTGATCTATCTGAGATACGAGGTGCTCCGCACCTGGCGCAATCGTCGCTTCCTGGTCTTCTCCTTGGTGTTCCCGTTGATCCTGTTCCTCGCCATTGCCGGACCCCATCGCAATATTCAGTACGAAGGCGTCTCCTTTGCGCTGTACTACATGACCGGGATGATTTCGTGGGGTGCGATGGTCTCGGTCATCTCCAGCGGCGCGCGTATCGCCGCTGAACGACAGGCCGGCTGGACGCGACAACTGCGCATCACGCCGCTGCCCACGTGGTCGTACTTCAGCGCCAAGATCCTCACCGGTTACATGATGGCGGTCTTCACGATCATCGTGATCTTCGCGGCGGCCACGTCGATCGGCGTGCGCCTCGACGTCTCGCAATGGTTCATCATGGTCGGACTCCTCCTCGTCGGTCTCATCCCGTTCTCCGTCATGGGGATCATGTTCGGACACCTGCTCAAAGTCGACTCCTTGGGACCGGCGATCGGCGGCGTGACGTCGTTGTTCGCGCTCTTCGGCGGCTCCTACGGCGCCTTGGTCACGAGCGGGTTCCTGTTCAAGATCGTGAAGCTGTTGCCGTCGTACTGGCTCGTCCAAGCGGGACGCAGCGCCGTCCATGGCGGCGACTGGCCAGCCGAGGGGTGGATCGTCGTCGGTGCCTGGTCCGTCGTCGTTGCCGTGCTGGCGGTTCGGGTCTACCAACGCGACACCAAGCGCGTGACGTGAGGCGAGTTCGACCACGATGACCACACCCACGGTGCTGACCTTCTCCGAAGACCGCGTCGCCGCGGTGGACGCGTTGGACGCCGTGGGCGGTGGTCGCGGATGGTGCAACGTCGCACCAGTCGTCGAAGAAGAGGTCGAGGACATGAAGGTCAACTACTTCGGCTTGCGGCTCAACAAGGGCGTGACGATCGCCAGCTTCGTGACCGCCCTACCTCGCCGTGGCATGGCCGTGCCCTCAACGCTCGGCGTGCTGCATTCGCGCAGCCGCCTCGGCAAGGAGCGCATCGCAACGATGTTGGACGGTGCGCCGTTCGTGACCAAACAGGACCACAACACGCGAGGACTCCTGCTCGAGGTTCCCGTCGGAACGCCGTCGAGTCAAGTCCTCACCGTGATGTGCACGTTGACGGAGGCCCTCTGTGACTATGACTTCACTGGTCGCTGGACGCTGAGCCAGTTTCGCACCTAGTGGGCTCGCGTCACGACCGTGCATTCACGAAGTCAACGATCGAAGAACTGAACAGCGGATCGCGCACCGCACTCAAGTGGTTGCCCGAGAGTAGGCGAACGGTCGATCCAGGTATCCGCGAGGCCAACGTCGTGGGTGAACCGGCGAGTTGATCGGCATCGCCGACCAGGATCAGTGTCGGCACCGCGATCGTCGTCACGTCGGTGGTCTCGCCGTGACGAGCACGCTGGATGGCGGCGAGTGCACGGCGATCGGCCCCTGTGCTGTCGGCGAAACGTCGGAACGCGGCCGCGAGCGGATCCCGGATCGTGTCGGGCTCATCGGTCGCTAGGGCGTCGGCGATCGGCACCGTCCCGAGCGGTCGCTCTTCGCCGCCCCACGCACCGCCCACGCCACCGAGGACGAGTGAGCGCACCCGGCGTTCACGCAGCGCGAGTCGGCCCGCGACGATGGCACCCATCGAGTAACCCACGACGTCGACGGTCGGTGTGGCGACGTGATCGATGAGCGTCTGGACGTCGCGGACCATCGCGTCGTCGGCGTAGGCCGAAGCGTCGTGCGGCTTGGCGGACTGACCGTGACCACGAGCGTCCGGCGCGATCACACGCCGCCCTGAGGCGACGAGGTCATCGACGACACCGGTCGCGACCCAGTTCGACACGTGGTCGGCCGCGAAGCCGTGGAGGAGCAGCACCGGAGCGCCGTCGTCGTCGCCGACGTCGACATAGGCCAACTCGAGGTCATCGAAGGAGTGAAGGCGTTCCAAACCGGCTCCCTTTGACCGTCACCGCGTCGAGTCCGCGGTGCCGTCGAGTCCCTGTGTCGCGAGCCACTCTTTCACCAATCGCTTGGGCGCGCACGCGAGCCAGGCATCCGAGACCATTTCAAAGAGTTCGTCCGCGTCGATCGCTGCGAGGAACGGCACCCTCGTGAGAATCCACGCGTGGCCGTTGAAGTGGGCCGTCGTGAAGTACACCTCTGGTCGTGCGGCGAGCCACATTGACTTCATCTCCTCGTTGGCGACCCGAAACACGATCACGTCGTTCAGTCGTTCGCCGGTCACGGCGTCCATGGCGTCCTTGCGTTGGGTTCGGTGGAAGCAGAAGAGCTTGCGGTCCACCAGGAACGCCGGACGGCCATCGTCACGGAGTTCTTTGACCGCCTGCGGCATTGACAGTGCCACCTTCTCGACGATCGCGCGTCGTGACCACCGCCGACCATTCTTTGGTGCAGCGCCGCGGTTGTCAACTGGACGAGCGAACGGTATGTTTCATCCAGTCCGTCCATCTAGCCGAGGGGGTACTCGTGCGTCGTCCACTTCTAGCCATTGGTGCCGTGGCGGGCGCGGCCCTCGTGCTCACGCCGATGACGATCGCCGGCGCGACCATCTCGCAGGTGAAACTCTCACGTGAGCTGCTGTCGGCGAGCCAAATGCCCGCCGGCTGGACGCAGTCGGTCACGACCAGCGAAGGCGTGGGTTGCGTCCACGATCTCCTCGAGCCCAAGGGCGTCACGCAGACCCGTTCGGCAACCGTGTACTTCCTCGGGACCGTCGATGAACTCCCACGCTTTGACGAGAAGATCGCGACTTATTCGAATACCAAGAGTGCGTACAAGAAGGTCATCGCCACGATCAACGCGTGCCACACACTGAGCGGACTCTACGACGGGTTGCAGATCTCGGGGTCGGTGAGTCCTATGAGCTTCACGCACTACGGCAACGCGAGTGCGGCCTACGCCATGACCGTCTCGGACGCACGTGGGACGTTGCACTATGACTACCTCATCGTACGGAAGGGTGCGGTCCTCGGGGCCTTCCTCGAGGGCAGCTACCCCGACGTCATTCCCAGTGAGTTCCGAAGCCTCGTCGGCGTCGGCGTGAAGAAACTGACCTAGCTCTGATCCCAGTCGGTCTCACCGCTACGCCCACCCGAGCTCTTCCAGTCGAGGATCGCTGATGCCGAAATGGTGGGCGATCTCATGGATGACGGTCTTGCGCACTTGGGCTCGAACGTCGTCTTCGGTGGCACACACCTGGCAGATCGTCTTTTGGTACAGGGTGATCCGGTCGGGCATCACGCCGTTGTAGTTGGCGATGCCGCGGCGAGTGAGGGGAATACCTTCGTAGAGTCCGAAGAGGTTTCGTCCACGCGCTTCATCTTCCACGATGATCGCCACGTTGTCGATTCGCAACGAGAGTGACTCAGGCAATGACGCGACGGCCTCGGCGGCGAGTTCTTCGAAGCGCTCGTTCGTGACCTGGAACATCCCTGCAGCGTAACGGCGCACGTAGCGCGTCAATAGAGCCGGTCAGTCGCCAACGACGCCGTCAATCCGCTCTCGCAGCAAGTCTGCGTGTCCGTTGTGGCGCGCGTACTCCTCGATCATGTGCAGGTAGATCCAGCGAATGTTGCGCATACGGTCGCCGTGGTGCCCACGACTCGGGACCTCTTCGTCGAGCGAAAGGTGCGCGGTGGCGTCACGGCAGCGCTGACACTCCTCAACGAAATGTGCGATGTCCTGCGCGGCGTCGGCCGTTTCGAGGTTGTTCAGGTCGGCGTCCGGATCGTCATCAGTCGAATAGTGGTACGCCACGTCCTCTCGGGCGGCGTGGCGACGAAACCAGCCACGCTCGACATCACTCATGTGACGAACCAAGCCGAGAAGGGACAGCGTCGACGGCTCGACGGCCCGCTGCTTCAGCTGTGCCGCAGTGAGACCCTCACACTTCATGAGGAGCGTCGCACGGTGGAAGTCGACCCACTCGTCGAGGGCGGTCTTCTCATCGGTGAGGCGGTCCGGTTCGACTCGTTCAACGCCTGTACCTGTCCAGATGATCGTCATGTGCGAGACGCTACCAAGCGCCCGTGACACGCCTAGAACTTGTGGCTCGTGTGAACGAACGTGCCCTTCGAGAACGCGAGCACTTTCTCGGGTACCACTTTGAAGACGTAGACGTGCTCGTCACTCCCCTCGTGGTGAAAACAGTCGTCGCCGACTTGGTAGAGCCAACTCTCACCGTCCCACTTGTGCGACCAGGCTTCGGCCGCGCGAGTCAACTCGTCTCTGGTCACGACGCGACTCGCTCGACCTTCGACAACGACGTCGAGGCCGCTCTCCCAGTCGTTGCGTCCGGTCGTGAGGATGACGTGGTCGTTGTGACGGAGGTTCATCTCTTTCTGTTCACCTTCACCGGTCGAGAAGTACATCGCGTCATCGAGCCACACAGCGACGAGTGGCGTGACGTGTGGCCGTCCATCGGCTCGGACGGTGGTGATCCAGAAGATCTCACCCGTTTCGAGTGCGCGAACGGTGTCGGACCACGTCGTTGCAACGGCGTCCTTTTGACTAAAGCGCGCGTCAACGGTCGATCTCGGCTCTCGCATTGCAATGCCTCCTTCTTTCGGTCGCCATCGCGACCTACGGCGTCTCAGAAGAGTACGCCGTAGGTGTCATCTCGTCAGGTTGATTCGAATCATCACGCCGCCCGGCCCACGTTCATCGACACCGTTGCCGATCGAACCGCTCGCCACGAGGTGGTCATTCGCGCTCAGCCGTATCACTTCACGGTCGTAGAGGAACACCGGTTGATGGTCATAGGTCACTTGGTAGTCGCCGTCGGCAAGAATCTTGACCCCGACATCGGCGGCGTCCACGCCAGCGGCTGTACGCGGTGTCGCCCTGGTGAGCAACGGGGTCCAGTCACTCCTACACGCCGCGTCGCACTTCGACGGTCCACCAGTGGCGTCAGCGACGTACAGCGCGACCTTGATCGGATCGACGTTGGCGTCCTCTTCCACCGCCAGCGCCTGTTTCCCTTCTGGCAGCGTCTCGGAGGTGAGCACCGCCACGCCGGGCGACGGCGCACCGTCGAGCGCCGACACCAGGTACCAGTACCCATGCCACGGAGGGAGGGGTTTCACGGTCTCCATGAAGTCCTCACCCTGGGGCACGAACGGCTGGGACGACGGGTCAAAGAGGTACAGCGGGTGGCCGGCGTAGGTGACTTGTCGCCCGATGCCACGGCGAAAGACCGTCCCGAGCAATTTCTGGCTCACGCCTCGTCCGGCGATTGGAGTCTGGCTCGTCGTCAGCGCTGGCCAATCATCGGAGCTCACGTCGTTGAGTAAGTCACGCTCTGGTCCGGTGCACGTGAGCGGGACGCTCTCCTTGGCACCTAGGTCGTACGCGACCGTCTTGGTGGTGGCACACCCGAAGTGCCCGCGCGTGTCGCCGCTGAACTCATAGAGGGGGAAGTGATGGAGCGCTCCTGACGCACTGCCGCCAACCACGAGCACCTTGCCGTAGCGCGACGTCGTAATCGCCGTCACCACGGTCTCTTTCGGCGCGGGTGTGGTCGAGAACACGCCGACAGAGGACAGCACCAGGAGCGCGATGACGATGACTGCGACGCACCACAGTACGAGGGATCGAACCCGGACGCCGTCTCGCCCAAAGATGCGCACACCAAAGACTACGAGACGCGTGAGCGCCACGGTCGCGCAGGACTAATGCACGACCTGTGCGGCGATGAATGCCGCGGCGATGATCACGCAGACGATCCGGAGGACCCAGCGTCCGGTTCGGCTGTGCGGACGACGACCGGTGGCCGTCCAGATCTGCTGTGACAGGCCTGCGGGACTTAGCGGATCGGCCTCGAAGCCACTCCCCTCGTCGGGCCACATGACCGGTGGCGCAAGCTCGCGCCCGCCTCGTTCTGGGACGTCATGACGTCGCGCGTCATCGGGGTCGTTCACGGATCTGACGTTACGGCACATCTCGGCGCGTCGTTCGCCAGCGAGGTGATGAGGTCCGGACTTAGGGTTGGTAGATGAACTTTCCCTCCCCGTCTGGTCCAACGCTTCCCCGCGAAGAGGTCTTCTTGCTGTACCTCGAGTTCTTTCGCGAGCGCATCATCGAGAAAATAAGCGCGCTCCCCCTCGATGCCTTGGTCGTCAGCGTCGTACCGACTGACTGGACGGCTCTGGAACTATTGCAACACCTCGCGTTCGTCGAGATGCGCTGGCTCGAGTGGGGCTTCGAAGGTCAAGCCGTCGAAGAACCGTGGGGCGACCACATCGGAGAGCGTTGGTACGTTGATTCTGAGGCATCACCTGAGTCGCTCATCGAGGCCCTGCGGGCACGCGGTGTGCACACGGCACTCATCGTGCGACGCCACGACCTCGATGAACGTGGACAACCCGGACCACGGTGGAACGGTGAGGAACCGGCGTCGCTTGAACGCGTGCTCTTCCACTTGATCCAGGAGTACGCCCGTCACCTGGGTCATCTCGACATCTACTGCGAGTTGGTCGAGGACGCCAACAGCGCCTGACTCGGTGACGACAGCGCATACAAGGTAAGAATCGCTGAATAATCGCGATGAAGTCCGTTGCTCCCCGGGTAGGGTCAAAAAACGCACCAAGTGAGGAGGGCATCATGCTCGGAGACAAGTCAGAACACTTTGCGGGCAAGGGTACGAACTTGACCGACCTGGAGTTGCACATCACGCAGTACCTGGAGAACGACGGTTTCACGGTCCAGACGGCGCCGCCGAGTGACAAGGGCACGGTCATTCAAGCCCTCAAGGCGGGTTGGCTTCGCGACGTGGTGTCGGCCGAGCGAGCCTTCACGATCACCATCACCGGTGATCCAAGTGACTTCACGGTCCGATTTGGTGTGGGCAAATGGGTCGAGAACCTCGGCGTGGCTGCCGCGGAGTCGCTCTTGTTGTCCGAACTCTTCTTGCCGATCGACGTGGCCGACTCGCTCTGGAGCCTCGAAGTCGAGAACACGATCATCGCCGACGTCAAGAAGTTCGTCGGCTAGCGCCTCAACAACGACGCAGTCGTCGGCTCGCGCTCGCGCGACTCACTGCTCGTAGCGTTCGACCGTTTCGACGTCGCGCACCGTCGCCTCATCGGGGTCGCGGCCGAACTCGCGCAGCGCACGACGCTGTCGCAGGAGGTCCCAGCACTGATCGAGGGTCTCTTCGATATGCGCGAGGCGCGAGACGGCCTCGGGCGACTCGTGTTCGCGCAGGACCTTCTCCTCGTCGACCAGAGTGTTGATGCGCTGATAGATGTCCTCGTCAACCACGATGTTCCCTTCTCTTCATTGTCGGATCATGGGTGTGAATGCGCCCACTGCGAATGTAGTCACTCGCTCAAATTGGCAGGTCGCCCGTTGCCGACGCCGTCGAGCCGGTGTCCGTGAAGGCTGCGATCGTGCGTTCGGCGATGCGCATCTGGTGGATCTCGTCCGCGCCATCGGCGAGACGAGCCCAGCGAGCGTGCTGGAGCATCGAGGCCAAAGGCGTGTCCGTCGAGTAGCCCAATGCGCCATGCACCTGAATCGCTCGGTCGATGATCCGATTCAGACTGTTCGCCACGAAGTGTTTGGTCATCGAGACCTCGGTGCGAAAGTCATCACCGCGATCAATCTTGTAGGCCGTGTGCAGCACCATCAACTTGCACTGGTAGAGCTCCAGTGCCGAGTCGGCGATCATCCACTGAACGCCCTGCTTCTCGGCCAACGTCGAACCGTGTGAGTAACGCGAGGTCGAGCGATCCACCATCATGTCAAGGGCCGTTTCAGCCTGCGCGATCCAGCGCATGCAGTGCGCCAGGCGGGCCGGTCCGAGGCGGGCTTGCCCGAGGCGATGACCATTCCCGCGTCCACCCAGGACCTGCTCATCCTTGACGCGCAGGTCCTCGATGACGATCTCACTGTGCCCCGTCGAGCCATGCATCGTCTCGACCTCGCGAACGTCGTTCCAACCTTCGGACGGGATGTCGACGATGAACGCGGTCGTCGCGCCCGACGAGCCCTCGGGGACGTCGGGCTCGGTGCGCGCGATGAGTATCGCGAACTGCGAACGACGCGCATTCGAGATGAACCACTTGTGGCCGTTGATGATCCACTCGTCGCCGTCCTTCTGCGCGTGCGTACGGATGAGCGTCGGATCAGAGCCGGCGACCTCGGGTTCGGTCATCGCGAAACACGACATCACCGTGCCGTCACAGAGCGGACGCAGGTACCGCTCCTTCTGGTCGTCATTGGCCCAATGCAGCAACGTGTGCATGTTGCCTTCGTCAGGGGCCATGCAGTTCAAGACCCAGGGACCAACACGTGTCTTTCCGGCCTCTGCCTGGACCATCGCGAGCTCAACGTGACCGAGCCCCATGCCGCCCCACTCCTTGGGCATGTGTGGCAGCCAGAGGCCGAGGGCCTGTGCTTGCTTGCGCAGATCGAGGATCGTCGCAAGGTACGCACTACGCGAAAGCGCTTCGGCGTCATCCTCGGGACGGGTCACCGCCGGGATGATCGTGCCTTGGACGAAGTCACGGACGCGCCGACGGATCTCTTCGTGTTCGGGGGCGAGCGTGAAATCTATGGCCATGCGGCGTCCTTCGTTCGTACCGCGACGGCGGTGACGTCGACACTATCGTCAGCGCTCTTCGAGTGACGACAGGCCGTCACACCACGAGCAGCAAGAGCGCCGCGACCGTCATCAGGGCGACAGTGCCCCAGCCGAGGATCCGCGCGAGGCGACCGTTGACATACGTTCCCATGATGGCGCGGTCCGACGACACCAGCATCGTGACCGCGAGGAACGGAGCCGCGGCCACACCATTGATCACCGCGACGAGGACCAACAGCGTGATGGGGTTCACCGACAGCAGGCTGAGGGTCATCCCACCGCCGATGCCAACGACACAGAGTGCGTAGAACAGCGGCGCCTTTCGGGGCGAGTTGGAGTAGCCGGTCACTCGACCGAGCATCCCCGAGAGACCGGCAGCACCCGATCCAGCCAGTACTGGAATCGCCAACATTCCCGATCCGATGAATCCAAGGGCGAAGATGGCGGACGCCATTCGTCCCGCGACTGGCTTCAGTGCCGACGCCGCCTGGGCCGGTGAGTCGATCGACACATGATGACCGTGGACGTCCAAGGTGGTGGCCGTCGCCACGATGATCGCGAACATCACGGCATTGGAGATGCCCATCCCCGAAAAGACGTCGAATCGGCTGGTGGACTGCTTCTTGGCTGCCGCCATCCGGCTGCGCCGTGTCAGCGCCAGAGGACTCGCTCCGCCGGCCGTCTCGTCGCGCATGTCCTCAATACGGTGCATGCTCTGCCAGAAGAACAGATACGGCGAGATGGTCGTACCCAGAACACCGATGAGCAACGAGAGGTAGCCCTTGGACAGGTCGATATGAGGCGCAATGGTGTGCACCACCACCGAGCCCCATGGAACCTTGACGGAGAAGAGGACGACGATGTAGGCCAGCAGCGCCACACAGAAGATCTTCAGGACGCGCGCGGTGAAGTCGAAGGAACCGGTGAAGACGAGCGTGGTCAGGAGCGCCCCGGCGATCAGTGCCCAAAGAGCTTCGGGTCCGGCGTGCAGGAGCTGCATTCCCGCACCGATCGCGACGAGGTCAGCAGCGATGTTGAGTGCGTTCGCAATGATGAGGAGTCCGAGCAAGATCAAGATTGCGAAGCGCGATCGGCGCTGGAACCGAACCACGATGAGTTCGCCCAATCCCTTGCCGCTCGCCAACGCCGTGCGGTCACAGATCTCTTGTACCGCCGCCATGAGCGGGAAGGTGAACAACGCCACCCACAGCATGCCGAATCCGAATCTTGCGCCGGTCTGCGCATACGTCGCGATGCCCGACGGATCGACATCGGAGGCGCCAGTGATAAGTCCTGGGCCGAGCGCCCGCAGGTAGGACCGCCATGTGACGGACGACCTCGGTGTTGTCGCGGCCCTCTTCGCTCGCTCGGTACCCACGCACGCTCCCGCGCATACCCTATGGTGGCGCGACGGCTGAGAGGGTCATCGCTCGTTCGCGCGTCACCGTTGCCGTGACATCGTTTAGATTGCACTCGAATGCAGTTCATTCAAAGGAGAGTCGATGTCACTTCAGGGTCACTACGAGCCGAGTCCATCCGAGTGGGTCCGCGATCAAGTCGAGCTCTACGAACGCACGAACGGTGCCGAAGGCAACACGCTGCGCGATACCGGTCTACCCATCATCATCGTCACCACACGAGGCAACAAGAGCGGACAGATTCGAAAGACGCCGTTGATGCGAGTGGAGCATAACGGCGAGTACGCGCTGGTCGCCTCCCAAGGCGGAGCGCCCACGCATCCCGTCTGGTACTACAACCTCGTCGCAGATCCCACTTCGGTCACGATCCAAGATGGTCCCGAACCCTTTGCCGTCACGGTCCGTCAAGTCGAAAATGCCGAACGGGCCGATTGGTGGGAACGTGCCGTCGCGGCCTTTCCTCCCTACGCGCAGTATCAGCTCAAGACCGAACGACGGATTCCGGTATTCGTTGCGACGAAGACGGGCTGAGCGTCCAAAAATACCTCCTTGGAGAGTGAGCGTTACCTCGGGCTCTAAAGTGCAGGTCGGCGGTGATCGCGCGATCATCGCTGTTGACGGACCGAGGAGACGCTGACATGGCCACCTGCCCCACCTGCGGAACGCAGGAGGTTCCCGGCCAACAGTTCTGTAGTTCGTGCGGCGCGCGCTCGTCGGTCTATGCGACGCCAGCACCGTTGCCGGCATTCCCCGAAACCTCGCCCACCGGCTACACGCTCGCCACGTTCTGGAAGCGATTCCTGGGTTACCTGATCGACTACATCTTGCTCACCGTCGCTGGCGTCTTGCTCCTGGCCTCGATCCACGGCACTTTCATGACCGACGTGGTCGTGGTCGTCGCACTCTCATTCGTGTACAACTCGGTGTTCATCGGCTTCGTGCACGGTCAGACGCTCGGCATGCGCATCCTTTCGATCAAGTGCGTCGACCAAGACGGCGTCACCGAACTCGACTATGCCCGCGCGGCCAAGCGGGCGCTCTTCTATAGCGTGCTGCTCTTCATCGGGAACCTCGAACGTCTGAATCGCTACAGTAACCCCACGACCGCCCAGGTTCACCACGAGCTGCACGAGGAGCTGGTGTACCTCGTGACGCGCATTCCGTTTTTGATTGACCTCCTCTGGGTCGCGTGGGACCAACGGAATCAAACGTTGCACGACAAGTTCGCCCGTACGGTCGTGATCTCGACGAAGTAGCCGGGGACACCGTGTGCCGCGCGGTGTCCTCCCCCGATCTGGTGGGGATGCCTCGCCGGAATCAGCCGATTCGGTATGCGACGACCTGAGGGATGACGTCGGCGTTCGTCTTCGTTCTCGGACCTCCGGCGGGCACGATGATGGTGTTGCCCGCGACAGCGATGCCGGCGTTCGTGGAGTCCGGGACCGTCGTTCGAAACACCACTGCACCCGTCGATCGATTGAGCGCCATGAGTTCGCCATCGAAAAGAGTGGTGAAGACGAGATCGTTCACGACCGTCGTCGCCCCCAGCGGGAGTTGTGAGACCTTGGAGTCCCACTCCACTTTGCCGGTCGCTACGTTGAGTGCCTCGATGGCACCGCCCTCCGTGATGTTCTTCGGGGCGCTGCCGTCGACCGCCGACGAGCTCGTGAATTGCAGCGCGAGATTCAACGTCGCCACGTAGACGGTGTCGCCGGCCTCGGCCATATTGGTCAGGATGCCGCCGAACGAACCGGGAAGAAAGACGTAGGGAATCTTGAGCTTGCCCTTGTGTTCGAGAAGGTTCAGCGAGTCGTTGTCGTGTCCGTTATGCACGCCGACCGACGTCTTCCAGAGCAGCGCGCCGTTCGTCGCGCTCATCGCGTAGACGATGCCCATCTTGCCGCCGCCGATGACGATCGAACGTCCGTTGACGGTGACGGCGATGGGCGAGGCCTGCATGTCATAGTCCTTGAAGTCATTGGGCACCGCTTGGTAGAACCATCGCAACTTGCCCGTGGCGGCGTTCAGGTTCACTTCACTATCGGTGTAGAGCAACGCGGCGGGATACCTACTCGCCGACGCCGGCGTCTGATATGGGTTGCCAATGCCGTACGTCACCGTACCGTCGGCACCGACGAGTGGCGTCTCCCACGCGCCACCGGCACCCAGACCGAGCGACGTGACACCTCGGCTCGTTCGCTTCACGGTGTTGAACTTCCAGAGCACCTTGCCCGACGTCGCGTTCAGTGCGACGAGAACACCGCCGCCCTTGCCTGAGCCGTATTGACTTGCGAGATAGACACGACCGCCGGTGACCTGCGGCTGGATGCCGAAGGTTCCCTCGCCCTTCGTCAAAATCGTCCTGTTGATCCAGAGCACGTGTCCATTGGAGGCGTGCAGCGCGAAGGCCGCCGTGTTCGTCATGCCGTAGACCACACCGCCAGCGACCGCCACGCCGTTGGGTCCCGGACCACTTCTCTCGGGTGCGTTGACGGTGTACTCCCAGAGGCGAGCGCCGGTCGAGAGCGACAAGGCGTAGACGTTGTTGCTCAAGTCCTGAACGTAGACCACTCCGTTGACCACGATCGGTGTCATCGCCAGAGAACCGAGATCGTGAATATCCTTCTTCGCCTTGCCCGACAGTTTGAAGGACCAGACCTTCTTCAGCGTCGACACGCTCGCCAACGTGATGTCCGATCCGTTCGCGACGCGAGTATTGGCAAGCGTGCCGTTCGGATAGGGCCATGACGCCGAGCCGCGAGGCGATGCTTGCGCTGGCCACGACACCAGCGCCGTCGAGGTTGTCGTGACGAGGACGAGGGCCGACAAGCGCGCCCGTGTGGAGCCGAACATAGTCAACTCTCTCACTTACGACCGAGCGGGTAGCGCTCAGCACGTCATCACCGTGAAGCAATCGGCCGAGAGGTGGGGAACCCTCGGCGGATCTCGCCGATGACTCGTGCCCAGTGATGTTGGAACGTCGAGTCAACTGTCGCACGGCACTGCGTGGACGAGTCGCTCGTCGCCGGTCAAGAGACTCTCGACGCGGCATGTGTCATCGTGGCCCAACTCACGAAGCGACGAAGAAGTCCCGACACTCGTCCACACCGCTTAGCTGGACCGCATCGTGCGCGTGCGCCTGCCACTCGCTTCGATCAAGGCGCATCTCAATGAGTTCCGCATCCACCCCTCGACGTTCCACCATGCGCCGAGCGCTCTCGCGATACCCCAGTGACCGTGAGACCCTGAGTGACGTTTCATTGTCTGAGAATCCCCCGCTGTGAGCGACGACGGCGCCGAGTCCTTCGAAGGCTAGGGTCAGAATCGCCACACGCATCTCCTTGCCCACGCCGTGACCTTGAAACACACGCCCCAGCCACGAACCGGTCTTCACCTCGCGATGCTCCGCGAAATCTGTCGCCGAGAGACTCTGGACGCCGATGACCGCACCGTCGAGAAAGACGGCCCCGGTGAAGGTCCAGTCGTTGGGCGTCCACCGTGCGCGATGGCGCCACCCCCACTGCAGGAGTCCTCGTTCAAGTCGAGGTGAGGGCTCATCAGTCCAGGGGACGAGAAATGGCATGGTCGACGAGTCGTGTATTCCTTGGGCCGCGAGTCGCGCGAGTGCGACCAACGTCTCGTCGTCCGCCAGACGGATCTCAAGACGAGAGGTGCGAAGCCGGACGTCGAACAATGGCCAATACTCACTTGCCATGCTTCAGTATTGCCGCGAACTGATGAATCTTCGAGCATGGCTCTCGATGCGGCGAGTCACGGCAGCAGAGCCGTGAGGCCCCGAACGAATGTCGGGCCGGTGCGCAGATAGGAACCGCGAATAATGGCCCACGCGCGAATTCGATACTCATCCAAACCGGTCGCCACGAATGCGTCGATGCGTCGCTCCGTCTGTGCCGAGTTGTCGAAAAGATTGTCCATGGGGTTCCAAAGAAAAGGCGCGACGTCATACTCACGGTCAGCCAGATACGGCTTGGGGTCGATCGCGACGTAGCGCTCCCCCGATCGCACGATGTTGTGATGGTGAAAATCTCCGTGTACCAGCCAGTCGGCACCGCCGCCGATCTCTGAGAACAGCGAACGTGCTAACGGTGACAACGCACTGCCGTCGTCGAAGGCGTGACCAATCCATCGCTCCACGTCTGGCGCGACAGCACGAAACGGCGCCGTCGCCGGCCGCCAGAGCCGCATGGCGATGTCAGTGGCGATCGAAAGTGCCATGTCCTCGTGGACGAGTGAGAGGTCGTCGCCGGGCACCGCTCGCTCTTCGAGCAGCGCCCGTCCCGAACGACGAAGGAGCCGGACCGCACCGTCACCGTTCCACAACTCGAGCGCATCGCCTTCGTGCAGCGCCTGTTCGTCACCGACCCACGAAACCTTCACAACGTTGCCGTTGGTCGTCGGTGCGACATAGGAGACGTTCGAGAACTCGAAGGGTGGCTCCAGTTGCACGCCCCACTCCGCGGCGTAGCCGTACGCCAGGCGTCGTTCCTCGTCCAGATTGACCATTCGCTCGAAGGGTTCGGCCATCTGGTCAGCCTACGAAGAGGGACGTGCCCGTTGGTAGGCTCGCCGCGATGCTCGAGCCCGTCTTTCGATTGGACGATCGGGTCCTCAGTCGACGAGAGATCAACGAAGCGGGCCTTGTCGCCGGGCGAGCATTCGACGATGGCCCATTCTTCCGATTCCTTTTCCCCGACGACCAGCAACGCCTGCGGAGTCTTCACATCATTCACCGCACGGTCATTCGTCACCCGGGCCCGGGGGCGCTCATTCGCACGGCCAGGGACGCGCAGGATCACATCGTCGGCCTCGCACTTTGGATTCCTACGGGTCGTTACCCACTGTCGGCGATGAGTCAACTGTCTCACTTGCCCGGCTCACTTCGTGCGTTCTACCGGCGACGTGGCGCCTTGCAGATCGGTGTGGCCTACTCGCGTGCGACTGCACCACTTCATCCCAAGGAGCCGCACTGGTATCTGTGGGTCCTCATGACGGAGCCGGCGCATCAGGGTCGCGGTATTGGCACCGCGTTGATGAACGACGGCATGGCACGGATCGACGCTGAAGGTGTGGGGACGTATTTGGAGACCAACAACGTCGCCAATGTCGCCTTCTACGAACGTTTCGGATTTACCCGTCGAAGTACGGTGCAGCCAGTGCCTGACGGACCACCGCTCTTCACCATGTGGCGTGACGTCGCGACACTGGGGCCACACGTCGAGACCTAAGACGACGCGACGCCGACCCGTCACAATGGGGCACAATGAACATCGCGGAGGGAGAGGAGCACTGTGGAGCCCGCACCTGAAGGTCCAATGGAATTGGACCGATTCGAACTGGTACTGCTTAAGCGACCAGCCACAGCCCCGCCGATGACCACAAGAGAGGTTGATCGCCTGCAAGAACTGCACGTCGCCTTCCTCGTGCATCAGGCCGACACGGGCGCGATTCGCGTGGCTGGACCATTCGATGAGCAGGTTGACGAGTCGCTCCGGGGAATGGCGTTGTATAAAACCGGTTCGCTTGAGCGCACCCGATCGATTGCCTCAGCAGATCCATCGGTCATCGCGGGTTGGCTCGAGATCGACGTGATGTACTTCTATTGCCCGAGAGGTCAGCTCTGAGTCGTCACAGTGGCAAAAGATGGAGCTCGCGGAAACGCGCGTTGAAACCGTCGCCCTCTGGGGCAGCGCACATGACGCCGACCAACGCCCTCGCGCCCGGCTCGAGATAGACCACGGCGGCGAACTCCAGCGAGTTCTCATCGACTGAGTAGCTGATGTTGACTGCGTCGCCTCGTCGAGCGAGCGACAAGTTCAGCACCTCGAAGCCCTCGGGTAAGTCGGCGATCATCCAGTTGGAGTTCCCGGCGGTCACGACGGTGCCGAAGCGCAACCTTCCCTCGAACTGCTCGACGCCGGTCTTGATCCAGTGCCGCTCGTCCACGCGTACGGCGACGCCCGCTTGGTCATACTGATCGGCGTACTCGGCATCGATCCGGACCTTGAGGTCGAAGTCGCCGTCAAGATAGTCCCCATAGATGTGTCCATTGTCGCGGTCATAGCCGTAGCCGGTCGTGCACCAGAAGTCGGTGTGTGCGTCGGCGCGCACGTCGATCTCGCCGTCGCCCTCTGACCACTCGGCAGGTTCGTTCAGCCACAGCACGGCTTTCCTCGTTTCTCCCGCGCCGACCACGCAGTCGGCATCGCCCGAATGCTACCGAGACCTCGCGTCCTAAGGGTTTGTCGCACATCGCTTGACTCTCACCTTGGGGCAGGTCACATACTGGAATTGTCGTGAGCCGTCCGAGGGAGAAGTACATGGAAGAGATCAGCATTGGTGAGTTCGCGCGCAGGTCGCGTCTGTCAATCAAAGCCTTACGCCTCTATGACGAACTCGGCATCGTCGTGCCGGCACGCGTTGACAGCGCGTCGGGCTACCGCTACTACGACGACGGTCAGCTCGACGCGGCCCGACTCGTCGCCCAGCTGCGACAGCTCGAGCTTCCACTCGCGGAGATCAAAGAACTCATCACGCGTGAGCCGGCCGAGATCGCTCGACGAGTCGAGCTGCATCAGCAAAAAGCTGAGGCCGTGCAGAAGTCACGTCGTGAACTCGCCACGTATCTCGTCAATCAATTGAATGGAGAGAGGTCCAAGATGTATGAAGTAGCTACCCGTGAAGTGCCCGAACGAAGCCTGTTGTGCCTCAAGCGCAACGTCGACCCCAGTGGTGCGTGGGCACTCGGCAAGGAGTTCATCGCACTCTTGCGCGAGCGTCAACTGCCAAAACTCGACGGACACGAGGGGGCCGTCTTCAGTATCTATTGGAGCGAAGTCAGCGAGGACAGTGATGGTCCGGTCGAGTGGTGCCGCCCGGTCCCCCGGGCCGACGCCGAGGCGCTCGCTGCCACGAATCCCGACCTGACCCTGCGCACAGAGCCAGCCCACCGCGAGGCGTTCATTCCTATGACCGTCGGTGCGGAAGGAGCCATCGTGCAAGGACAGCTCTCGGAGTCACTTGAGTCCTGGTTCGAAACGAACATCGATGCCACGACACTTCGGATCAGGCCCGATGAACTCGGCATGCGGATCACTTACGTTCTGCACGAACCGGCGCCCGACTGTGACTTCGCCGTGCCGTTCGCGCAGAACAAGTGCAACGGCGCACTCGCGAGTACCTGTATCAGAGGCTCAGCGGATCCACCGTCATCGGTACCGAGTTGTCGTAGCTGCGCGACATGGACGCCGGCACGATGTGACCGACGTAACGCTTGGACAACTATCAGACTCATTTGGGACGTGCGAGGTCAACGAAGCGTAGGGTGACTTGATACATGCTGACGACCGGAATTGACATCCAGAGAATCGACGAGGTCAGAGACTCGTATGCCACATTTGGCGATCGGTATCTGCGACGTCTGTTCAGTGACCGTGAACTCGCTGAGTGCGACACGACGCATTCTGGATTTGTCAGGGGCCTCGCCGCCCGTTTTGCGGCCAAGGAAGCGGTCCTGAAGGCTCTTGAGCCGCATGACCACATACCTTCGTGGCGCTCAATCGAAGTCCTGTGTGCCATGAGCCCTGCGCCAGCGGTGCTCCTCAGTGGAGAGGCCGAAGACCTCGCGCTGCGACGAGGAGTGCAGAACATCCTTTTGAGCGTTGGCTTTAGCCGCGAGTTGGCTTTCGCGGCAGTTGCTGCTGACCTCGTGAAAAGTTGAGTGGCCCATTCACGGTTGATCTGAATTAGTGTCGTGAACTGCCATCCATAGTTGTTCCGTTAAAGGTTCCTCAGTCGTTTCGATAGGTCAGCGTGAACGAAAGGTGTAGCACTAGTGAGGTTCACGTGACGCGATCAGATGAGGCAGTTGACATCGCTGAAGACGCGCTGTGGTTCGGCCCCGCCGAACGCCCTCTCTTTGGCTGGCTCGCCAGACCCGTCAGCGGTAGCGCTCGAGGTGGAGTGCTGTGCGCTCCTCCAATAGGTCGTGAAGCTCGCGCTGGTCGCCGTGCCATCCGAAGTTTGGCGCTTGCATTGGCCGCCAAAGGATTCGTCACGCTCCGGTTTGATTTCGATGGGACGGGCGACTCCAGCGGGGGCTTCAACGATGAAGGTCGTGACCGACAGTGGATCGAGAGTGTCGTAGAGGCGAGTGCGTATCTGCGCTCGTTGGGCCTTGAGTCAGTCTCAGCAGTGGGAATGCGGCTGGGTGCCACACTTATTGGCGTCGCCGCCGACCGACACGAACTCAATTTCTCCGAAGTCGTCCTTTGGGATCCGTGCGACTCCGGTCAAAACTTCTTGCGGGAGTTGAACGCGCTCGAGGCGCTGCGCCGCGACAACTTCCACATCGTCGCTGGCGCTCCTATCGAGACGTCCGAGTTCGTCTTTTCCACCCGCGCCGTCGAGGAGATCCGTCACGTCGCGCTGTCCACGACCACTTCAACATCCTTCGCCGCGAGAACTTTAATCGTGCCACGAAGCGATCGCGCGATGTCGAAGCGGTTGCGTGCGCACTTGACGGCCGGCACCGTTGAGTGGCAGGAGACTGGTGAACAGGCCGCGCTCCTCGACGTTGACCCAATCTGGGCCGTTCTCCCGATGCGCACCATCGAGAATATTGTCGCCTGGTTCTGCGCCCCCGAACCGCACTTCACGGCGTTCGACGACGCGCCCATCACGAAGTCGGCGATTGTCGAGAAGGAGAAAGGTCACTACGAAGTCATTGAGCGGATCGTTGAGCTGGGTCCGGAGCGACTGTTCGGCGTCGTCAGCGAACCCGTGGGAACGGTCCAAGGTCCTCTCATCGTCATGTTCAACGTGGCGAACGAAGAACACACGGGACCCTCGAGACTTTGGGTCGAACTCTCGCGTCGATGGGCGGCCTACGGACTGAGGAGCGTGCGTTTCGATTTGCGCGGTCTTGGCGACAGTCCCGGGCCGTCGCTTGGACAGTACGACGAGTTCTATTTCCAGAGTTGGCTCGATGACATCAAGACGGTCGTCGGCGAACTTAATCCCGCTGAGATCTCGAACTCGCTCTTTATCGGCCTGTGCTCCGGTGCCTACTGGGCAGTCGAGGCGGCGCTTGCATTGGGGGCGCGTGGCGTGTGTGCGATCAACCCCCCTGTGTATACGGACTTCCTCCACGGAATCCGCGAACTCGAGACGTCACGAGTTGTACCGCTGCAGCGCTGGGGTCGTCGGTTGAAACACATCGCATTGCATCCCTGGATGGCGACCGTGGCGTGGCACGCGATCCGCGTGTTCTTGCCGAAGTCGAAGAATGTGGACTTGTTCGAGAAGATGGCTGACGAGAAGATCGACGTGCTGCTCTTCTACAGCATCGAATCGGTGTGGCCCTACAAGGGTGTGCCATTCGTGCGTTCGATCGACGTCCGGCGACTGAAGAAGACCAACGTCCGACAGATCGAGTTCGTGCCTGGACTCGATCACGGCATGCACTTCGCCGACGGAAGGGCGCGAGCGGTCGAGATCTTGGATCGCCACGTACTCGAACATTTCGGCGGCGTGACGCCCGACGGCAATCTCGGCCCAATCTTCAACGAAGAGCAGTAGTTCTTCGACGCCACCTATTTCAGGGCGTCGCGGTCTCGTCGTTCAGCGCCTTCGCGCACCAGCGGAATCAACTCCTTGCCAAACTCAATCGCATCAGCGAGCGGATCGAAGCCCTTCAGCAACAATGTGGAAATGCCGATGTCGTAGTAGCGCAGCATCGCCTCGGCCACCTGTTCAGGCGTGCCCACGAGGGCCGTGGAATTGCCGGCCGCGCCGGTCAGGTTGGCGACCTTCATCCACAGTCGTTCGTCGTAGACGTCTTTGTCCGCCGACATCTCAATGAGGCGTTTGCGTCCAACCGATGTCGTACCGCCAAGGTCTCGATCGACGGCGTAGGTAGCGTGACGTTGGCTGCCGAGACCCTTGGAGGCCCCATCACTCCCTTTCGCGCGTTCCTTCGCCAGTTCGATGCGCGCAGCGGTCTCTTCGGCGATCCACTCGGCCTTCTCCCACGCCGCTTCTTCGGTGTCCGCGATAATCGGCCGCAGTGACAGGCTGTAGCGCAACGTGCGCCCCTCCTTGGCCGCTGCCGCGTTGATGACCTCCATGCGCCCTGCGACCTGATCTCGAGGTTCGCCCCAAAACGCGTAGACGTCGGCTTCGGCGGCGCCGACCTCGATTGCCGGACCCGAGGCGCCCGCGAAGTAGAACGGGATGTCCTTCGGATGACTCGGCTTCACCGAGCTGAAGGCACCCTCGTAGCGGTAGAACTCACCCTCGAAGTCGAACGGTTCGGTCTCACTCCACAGACGACGGATGACGGTCATCATCTCGCGGGTTCGTCGATAACGCGTGTCGTGCGAGACGAAGTCGCCTTCGCGGTGTTGATCGGCCTCGTCGCCGCCCGTGATGAAGTGAATTCCGATGCGACCACCTCCGGTGAGTTGGTCGAGCGTGGCGGCCATGCGAGCCAGTACGACGGGCTGGATGAAGCCCGGTCGATGCGCCACCATTACCTTGAGCCGTTCTGTGCAGTTGAGCACTGCGCTCGCCACGGCCCAGCCTTCAGGTGCCACGGCGCCGTAGCCAATGAGCACCCGATCAAAGCCGGAGTGTTCGTGTGCTCGCGAGATCGCAACGAGGTACTCGGGATCGATGACGGGTCCGTCCATCCAGTCGACCACGGGACCGTCGACCAACGGCCCCTTGATCTCCGAGGCGTCTCGTGTTCCGACCATTCCGATCATTTCGACTGGCATTGTCTCGTGTCCCTCTTCTCGATCGCCAACAACGCGATTCCTCGTGCACTGCGACCAGTCTTCGTCCTCGGTCAACTCCTCTTCAACGCTAACATCCGGTTCATGACAAGGGACTCCGTTGATGTTTCGACGAGTGCGACATTGCCGCTCGTAGCCGTTGGCTACGGTCCGCGCTGTGTGCCCGTTACGCAACTCACGAGGGCCGCCGCGGGTCTCTGTGAGTTGCTGTGGATGATCGACGGATCGCTACCCGAGATGAGCGAGATGACCGAACTCCTGAATCGCTTCGGTCCGGTCGTGAATGTGGCCGGCCTCGGAGTCGACGCTCTGCTTTCGGAGTTGTCACCACCGTACAAACCCGATGGGATCGTCACCTACCTCGACGCCAATATGACGACGTACGCCCACGTGGCTGCGCAGCTCACGCTGCCCTTTCATTCGGTGGACACTGCCATCTCGCTCACCGACAAGTTTGCGCAACGTCGCGCACTTCGCGAGTCCGGTCTGGTCACACCCGAGTGCGTCATCGTCCCTGCGCAGCCGTCGCGCGACGAACTCACCACACTTGGCACAAACGTCGGCTGGCCCGCGGTGTTGAAGCCACGCTCGGCCCAAGGCAGTCGCTTCACCTTCTTTGTGAGAGACGAACAGCGACTGACCGAGCTCCTAGACGCCCTGGGGCCGACGAGGCCCGACATGATCCTCGAGTCCTACATCCCGGACGAGCCGTCGCGCACGGGCGAACCGTACGCCGACTACGTGTCGGTCGAGAGCGTGATCGCCGACGGCGTCATCAGTCATCTCGCGCTCACTGGTCGCTTTCCACTCGCGGAGAACTTCCGCGAGACCGGCTTCTTCATCCCTGCACATTTGAGTGAGCGCGACGAAGCCGCAGCCCTCGACGCGGCGACGGCGGCCATTCGAGCACTTGGCGTCGTGACCGGTTGTCTTCACACTGAGATCAAGTTCACGCCGGAGGGCCCCCGGATCATCGAAGTCAACGGACGTGTGGGCGGGGGTGTACCGGAGATGCTCGGACGTGCCGCCGGTCTGGAGTTGGTCAAATTGACCCTTCGCGTGGCGCTGGGCGAAGCGGTACGCGTCGATGGCCCGGTGACGACGGAGCGGATCGGCTACCGATTCTTCTTGCAGCCACCTGCGGTGTCCGCGACGGTCGAGGCGATTGAAGGAATTGACGCCGTGAGTGGGTATCCAGGCGTCGACGCGATTACCGTGCACCAGGGTCCCGGAGCCGTTCTCGACTGGAAAGACGGTTCACGAAACCACATCATGGCCGTGGTCGGCACCGCACAGGACTATGACGAGCTGCAAGCCGTAAGTGAGTTGATCAATACTGGCGTGACCGTCTCGTATGCCCACGTGAGTCACGACGGGTGACGATCCGACTCGCAGTGCCCGAGGCAACACGGCGTGACGTCGCATCAGTCGACGGCGAACGCAGCGCACGCTTGACGTGCGTGTTCATCAACAACATGCCCGACGGAGCATTCGATTCAACCGAACGACAGTTCGTTGGCTTGCTTGAGAACGCATCGGGCGGCGAGGTCATCGACGTACGTCGCTACACGATGCCGGGCGTGCCGCGCGGCCCTGAGACGGCGACGCGAATCGCGAACGAGTATCTCCCCTACGACGGCCTTCTCGTCGAACCTCCCGATCTCTTACTCGTGACCGGATCGAATCCAATTGAGCGTGATATCCACGACGAACCCTATTGGCAGGAACTGGTCGACGTGCTCTCGTGGGCTCGTGCCGAGGTGCCGACGACATTGCTGTCGTGTCTCTCGGCGCACGCCGCCACCACCGTGTTCGACGGGATAGAGCGCACGCGACTTCCTGCCAAGCAAACCGGTGTCTTCAGGCATCGAGTGACACCGAATCACTTCCTCACTCGCGGTCTGGCGAATGAGGTCCAACTGCCGCATTCGCGATGGAACAGCGTGGCGAACGCGTCATTGGAAGACGCTGGCTACGACATCGTCGTCGACAGTGACGTCGCCGGGTGGACCGTTGCGTCGCGCGAAGAGGATGGTCACCAGTTGGTCCTGGTGCAAGGTCACCCCGAATACGATCCCTCGAGTTTGTTGCGCGAGTATCGCCGCGACGCGGGTCGCTACGTTCGCGGCGAGCGCGACGACGAGCCCTGTCTTCCCTTTCACTGCGTCGCTACTGAAGACTGGGCCAGCCTGGAAGACTTGCACGCCGAGGTCGTGCTTCGCCGTCGCGACACCGCACAGTTCGAGGCCTTCGATTTTGACACGTACGGCCAGAGAGCCCCGTGGCCGTGGCGCCCCCTGGCCCTGCAGTTCATGGCGAACCTAGTGACTAGCGTCGTGCAGGAAAGGGACTAACCATGCACGACGAAACGATCGCCATTCATGCGGGCTATGAGGCCGACGGCACACACGCCGTGGCCGTTCCCATCTACATGTCCGTCGCCAATGAGTTCGTTGACGCCGATCACGCCAACGCGATCATGGACCTTGCCATTCCGGGATTCCATTACAACCGGATCAATAATCCCACGAATGACGTCTTAGAAAAGCGCATCGCGGCGCTCGAGGACGGGACGGCCGCACTCGTCGTCGCGTCCGGCATGGCGGCGGTCAGTTACGCGATTCTCACCGTCGCTGCAGCGGGATCGAATTTCGCCGTGGCTCCTCAGCTCTATGGCGCCACGTATACCTACTTTGCCCACGTGCTCTCCACACTCGGTATTGAGGCGCGCTTTGCGCTCGATGATCGAGCCGAGTCGATCGCACCGTTGATCGACGAGAAGACGTGCTGTGTCTTCGTCGAGTCGGTCGGAAATCCGGCGGGAAATGTCGTGGACCTCGAGGCCGTGGCCGACGTGGCGCACCGCGCGGGCGTGCCGCTGATCGTTGACAATACGGTCGCGACGCCGCTGATGTTGAAGCCCTTGCACCACGGGGCTGATGTCGTCGTTCATTCACTGACGAAATTCGTCGGCGGCCATGGAACCACGCTGGGTGGCGCCATCGTTGACGGTGGTTCGTTTCCCTGGACAGAGCACGCGGAGCGCTTCCCGTCGTTCAATAAGCCCGAGATCGCCTTTCACAACGTGGTCTTCGCGCGCGACTTCCCCCTACGACCGTTCGTCGTGAGGGCGAGGTCGATCCAGCTCCGCAATACCGGTGCCACACTGTCGCCCTTCAACGCGTTCCAGTTGCTGCAAGGACTCGAGACATTGGCACTTCGGCTTGACCGACATGAATTCAACGCCCGGGTAGTCGCGGACTATCTCGCCAGTGATCCCCGAGTCGAGTGGGTTAGTTTCGCCGGACTCCCAGACAATCCATACCGCCACCTCGTGGAGAAGTATCTCAAGGGCCGAGTGCCTTCGATCATCACCTTCGGCGTCGCCGGCGGCTACGAGGCCGGTCTCAAGTTCTTCGACTCGGTGGAATTGTTCAAGCGCGTCCTCAACTTAGGTGACGCCAAGTCACTGGTCATCCATCCCGCGTCGACGACCCATCGTCAACTCAGTGACGCAGAGCTGCGCGCGGTGGCGATTCGTCCCGAGACGATACGACTTTCCATAGGGCTCGAGCACGTCGATGATCTCATCGATGACCTTGATCAGGCGTTGTCGAAGGCAGTTCGCTAGGGATCATCGCTTCGACGTTTTCAGGGCTTCACGTCAGCCAATGATCGCTTCGACGGTCTCTTGTGCGTCATAGACCGCTCGAAGTCGACTTCGCGGCGAAGGAAGATAGTGCGTGAAGTAGCGAACTCCTTCGGTCAGAACCCCGAGGAGCGAGAGTTTCGATTGAAGTCGTCCTTCTGCGTCGTAGGGATGGAAGTCTTCACTGATGGCGACGCTCCCGACCGTCGTCTCGTCGTAGCTGAGTTGCGTGAGGCGGCCCTTCGCATAGAGACGACTTAACAGTGGAGAGCTGGACCGTGCGAGCGACGGCAAATCCAAGTGACCACGCACGACGTGACTGACGGTGACTTGCGTTGGCTGCACTAAACGCGTCGAGCGAATGATGGCTTCGCCGTTGGGTGCCGGTGAGATCTCAGCGTGCGGGCCAAAGGGGATCTTCACCACGCCGGCGTCCAACAGCGCTAACAGTTGTTGCGATCGAAGCGGCGGAGGTCCCGCTTCGATGCGATTGATCTTGCCGCGAACATTCGATTGGAAGTCGATGAACGACTGCATCGAGAGTCCGCCGTACTCGATGACTGATCGCATTTGGTCGCGCAGGATGCGGGTCACCTCTTGCGCAGCTTTCACCGGGCTGCCGCCGGGCATCAGCGCTTGGTCCAGGTCAAACTCGATCATCTCATAGACGTGGTCCTGGTAGTCCTCGCTGGAGTCAAAGTGCGCGTCTTCGTCGGCGAATAGGACCGAGACCGGATCGAACGCGCCGTACGTGTCTGCAAGTTCCTCAATCGCATCGGTGAATGTGCCTGACTCCCAACTCGACTGCAGCCGATCGCGAACCGACCCTGCGCCAGCGACACCGTCACGAAGGTACGCCGCGTGCGAGTAATACCGCACCTGGAACTCTGCGTACAACAGCGGCAACAGATCGGATCGAAAGTCGACGCGCCGTCGCAGCGGCGACCCGGATGGGTTCGTCATCTCTCGAAACGCCTCTGGCGTGCACACCACCGGCTGATAGTCACCCGTGGGGTCCACACCGTGCGCGGACTTGGCGCAGTAGGGCACGCCGGAGCGGGAGTAGAAGTAGATCGCCGGCTCGCGACCACTGGGTACGTAGGTCATTCGCTCGCCGTGGACGTTGTACGAGCCTCCCCGCCCCATCGTGAGCGCCGTCAACAAGTCGTAACCCACGAGTCCCATTCCGGCTACGGCAATTGACTCGCCCGGCGCCACAGCGGTGTCAAAATACTCGACGGGGTACGGTCGCAGATAGCGCACTTGGTCCGCGTTCACCGCGCGTTCCTCGTTGAAAGTGTGTCCAGACGTCAGGACCACGTGGTCGACGATGAGACGGGTGCCGTCGTCGAGCCAGACGCGCTCGCGTCCACCGATCTCGGGTGTGATGTCGGTCGCAGACGCGTAGTGACGGACGATCTCCAGGTTCGGCGGCGCGTCATGGATGAGGGCGTCGTAGAACCAGGCCAAGTACTCTCCCATGAGTCGCCGCGGGAGATAATCCGTCGCTTGAATGACCTCACCCTCCGGACCGATGCGGTACTCGTACCCGACACGTCTATAACCCTTGTGGACCGCCCACTCATACAGACCCATTGCATATGCAGGGCTCGCGCCCTCACCGGGTGCGGCGTAGAGCGAGAGTTGTCCGCAGGGGTTGTTCAGGATCAAGTAGTCCGGTTGCGCAGCGGAATAGACGCCACCGCCGAGTTGTCCCGGCTCTATCACGTGGACTCGCACCGTGTCACTGACCTGACGACATCGGTTCACCGTGCGCTCTAAAACGCAGAGACCCCACGAGCCAAGGCCGACAATGGCGAACTCGATCATCGTACGGGGCTCGACCCAGTCTGATCGGGACCAGCGCGTCGAGGTCGCGATGTCTTCGCCGGCCGTCGGCACGGCACCTTCATCGCTGGGTCGGTCCCGTCTCTAGTCACCCCGTAAAAACTAGGTGACGCGTCGTTGAATGTGCCGGACCGCATCGCTAAGCGCGAGAACACGAGAGGTACGATGACGTGACTCCGATTCACACGTGGTCGCGAATTCTCGGGGACATAAGGAGAATCGAGAGCAAAGGACGTCGCATGACGAGCAACGAGACAATGCGGTTGGGTACGCTCAGCGTGCGACGCCTTGGTTTCGGGACGATGCAGCTGACGGGACCGGGCGTGTGGGGCCCCCCTGCCGATCACGACGCCGCGATTGATGTCTTGCGTCGCAGCGTGGAACTTGGCGTGAATCTCATCGACACCGCGGACTCATACGGCCCGAACGTCGCCGAAGAACTGGTGCGCGAAGCGTTGTACCCCTACGACGAGGGACTCACGATCGCCACGAAAGCGGGATTCACTCGCTCTGGGCCGGACAAGTGGCATGAAAAGGGTGACCCCGACTATCTCCGTCAACAGTGCGAAGGGAGTCTGCGACGCCTCGGCGTCGACCGCATCGACCTCTTTCAACTTCATCGCATTGACCCGTACGTCGATGCCGACACGCAGTTCGAAACGCTGCGGGCCTTGCGCGATGAAGGCAAGGTCCGCGAAGTTGGCCTGTCACAGGTGAGCGTTCAACAGATCGAGGCCGCGAGGAGGATCGTCCCCGTGGTCAGTGTTCAGAATCTCTTCAACATCGCTCAGCGTGAAGATGACGCCGTCGTGGATTACTGCCAAAACCATGACATTGGATTCATCCCCTGGTTTCCGCTCGGCAGTGGCATGTTCTCCCGGCCCGGTGGCCCAATCGATGAGATTGCGTCGATGAAGGGCGCGACCGTATCCCAGATCTGCCTGGCGTGGCTGCTTCGGCGGAGCAACGTCATGCTGCCGATTCCGGGGACGTCGTCGACCGCGCACCTCGAAGAGAATTGCGGTTCGATTCACCTGGAGCTGACCGACGACGAGTATCAGGCCTTGACGGATGCTCGAAAGTCGATCCGACGCTGGGCAATGAGTAGCTGAATGAAGTTGGTCGACCATTGAGCGCCGATCTGGTGATTCGAGGCGGAGCCGTCATTGACGGCTCCGGCGCGCCCGCGCGGCACGTCGACGTTGCGATCACAGGTGACCGAATCGTTGACGTGGGGGACGACATCGCTCGGGGCCGTCGTGAAATCGACGCCGTCGGGCTCGTGATCACACCGGGCTTTATCGACCCGCACACGCACTACGACGGGCAGGCAACGTGGGACCCGTGGCTGGCACCGTCCTCGCACCATGGGGTGACGACGGTGGCGATGGGAAACTGTGGCGTAGGCTTCGCGCCCGTCGCGCCACATTTTCACGACGAACTCATCGAGATGATGGAAGGCGTCGAAGATATCCCGGGCACCGCACTGCACGAGGGACTTCGATGGGACTGGGAGTCATTCCCCGAGTACTTCGACGCTCTCGATCGCCAGGCCCGCACGATTGACGTCGCGACGCACGTTCCTCACGCAGCGCTTCGCTCGTACGTCATGGGCGAGCGCGGTGGTGATCCCCTCGCGCAACCCACGGAGGATGAACTTCTCGAGATGTCACGGCTTCTCGGTGACGGCCTGGACGCCGGAGCACTCGGAGTCTCAACGTCCAGAACCGAGCGCCACCGAACCTCGCGCGGAGAGAACCTTGGCACGTTGCGATCGAAGGAGCCGGAACTATCGGCCCTCGCATCAGTACTGCGCACCAAGGGCCGCGGGGTCTTCCAGTTGGTTTCGGATAGTTATCGCACGGCGGACGATGAGTTCGCCGCCTCGGAGTTCGCTCTTATCAGCGAAATCGCTCGCGCCAGTCAGCGTCCCGTGAGCTTCACGGTCCAACAGGACTTCGAGGCTCCCACCCGCTGGCGCGACCTCATGAACCTGGCCGAATCACTGCGCACCGAAGGACTTGACGTCAAGGCGCAGGTCGCCCCGCGACCTATCGGCGTGCTACTTGGACTCCAGGCGTCCAACAATGTCTTCACCCCGGTTCGCTCATACGCACGAATTGCGACACTGCCACTTGAGGAACGCCTCGTGGCCCTACGGGACTCTGAGCTGCGGCAGAAGATCCTCGAGAGCCACGCGGCTCTGACCGGCCCCGACTCATTCGGTGGTCACGCCTTTTACGCTCGATTTGACGAGATGTTCGTTCTCGCGGAGCCGGTCGACTACGACCTCGACGTCACCCAGTCGATTGGGGCGACGGCGCGCCGACTGGGAATCGACCCGCGCGAGTACGCCTACGACGTGCAGTTGCAACGAGATGGTCGCCAACTCATCTACACCCCGCTGTTCAACTTCGTAGACGGCAACCTTGACGCCGTTCGCGAAATGATCACCAATCCGGTGTCCATGTTCGGTCTCTCTGATGGAGGTGCCCACTGCGGTGCGATTTGCGATGCCAGCATGACGACCAGTTATCTCACGCTGTGGACACGCGACCGTGACGAAACGTCGAGTATCCCAGTGGAGTCAGTCGTCCAACAGTTGACGCGGCGTCCGGCGGTCCACTTCGGATGGATGGACCGAGGACTCATCGCACCTGGCTATCTCGCCGATGTCAACATCATCGACTACGACGCACTCAATTGTGCCGCGCCGCGCATCGTGACCGATCTACCCGCCGGAGGACGTCGACTGCTGCAATCGGCGACCGGGTATCGCTACACCATCAAGCGCGGCGCGGTGACCTTCGAGGACGGTGTCGCCACCGGCCTCCTACCCGGCCGACTGCTCCGCGGAGTTCAGGAGTGACGCCGCGCAACGATGCGGCGTGTCGATGAGCTCAGTGCTCCACGACATCATCGAGCGCGCACTCGGCGATCCCGATCACGTCGCAGCGTCCGACCTTGAACGAGGGCTCACCTACGCACAGTTGATCGACGAAGTCGCACGGGTCGGGGCTGGCCTGACGGCGCGAGGAGTACGTGAGGGCGACCGCGTGGCCATCTTCATGCCGAACTCCGTTGACTTCATCGTGACGGCGTTGGCGATTCTGTGGGTCGGCGCGACGTTCATCCCATTGGCCGTCACCGATCCGTTGCCACGTGTGAAAGGCGTCGTTGAAGACGTGACGCCCGCACTCATCATCACGTCTGCAGCCGCCAGCGCCGCCAGACCCATCGTCGAGGGCGTGGCCTCGGTCCACCTCGACCAACTCATCGCTGCACATTCTTCGCCACTGTACGCGCGTGACATTGGCGTCGCGTACATGATCTTCACGTCAGGTACCACGGGCAAACCGAAGGGTGTGCAGATCGGCCACGCCGCCTTCGCCGCCGCGGTGCACTCAACGGCGTCAGCGCTCGGACTCGATCGCACTACGAGGACCCTGTGCGTCTCGCCCTTCCACTTTGACGGCTCCTACGCGAATGTGTTTCCCACGCTCGTCTCGGGTGGCACAGTCGTGATGCGCCCGCGAGAGGCGCTCCTGTATCCGAGGACGTTCTTCAACGCGATTGCGAGTGAGGAGATCACGTACGCAGGATTCACACCAAGTTATCTTCGACTCCTCCTAGCGAGTCCGCAGTTCGCAGAGCTTGCTCACTCCACGCTCACGATGATCGCGCTGGGCGGCGAGGCACTGACGACCGCTGACTTGCGTGCGCTGTGGATGAAGGTTCCGACACTGCGTGTCTTCAATCGTTACGGACCAACCGAGACCACGATCTGTGTCACGAATGTGGAACTCACCGAATCGTCGATTGATGGCGGAACGGTGACGTTCGGGCGTCCCCATCCCGACGTCACCTTCATGTTGCTCGATGAAGATGGCGTCACCGTCGAGCGAGCGCATCAAGCGGGTGAACTGTACATTGGCGGCGTCCAACTAATGGACGGCTACTGGGAAGATGCGGCGCTCAGCGACAGTGTGCTTCGCCGCGACATTGCGACCGGCCAGGCGCTCTATCGCACTGGCGATCTCGTATTTCGTGACGACGACGGCAACTACGTCTACGTGGACCGCGCTGACCGCGTGGTCAAACGCAGTGGAGTGCGGATCTCTCTAGTGGAGTTGGGTTCCGCGCTCAGCGAACTTGAGCGCATCAGCGCCGCGGTGTGCGTCTCCTTTGACAACGATGGCGACCTCGGCATCGCGGCGTTTGTCGTGGCGGACACCGGTCTTTCACCGCGCGACATCAGGCGCGCGGCGAGTGCAGTGTTGCCGGCGAATATGTTGCCCGACCGCATAGAGATCGTCACTTCGTTGCCACTGAACCGCTCCAATACCGTGGACGAATCGGGACTCCTCGGCGCTGCCGGACTTCGAGCGCCGCGGCGACCGAACATTGTCAATTGATGCAACCGTGGTGCGAATTACGACGGAGCAACACCGAGCGAGATCAGCGCGCCTGCGATGTTCGTAATCGACTCGAAGGTTGTCTTGTTCAAGAGTGAATCGGGAAACTCGATCTCGAATTCATCCTCAAGTGCCAACATGACGTTCACACTCGCGTGCGACGTCAATCCTGATTCGAACAGGTCTTCCGTCGCGCTCAACTTGCTCGCGGGCACCGGCATCCGTCCGTGTTCGTCAATGACCTCACGGATTTTCTCGTCGATGCTGCTCATGAATTCATGCCTCCCTGAAAGACTCGTGCGTCCTTGCCCTTCTGGACGTCGATGATTGATTGCCGCATGCTAGCCACGATTGGGACACGGGTGGTCGATGACTACTGCTTCGCAGATGGAGAATACGGGTCCGTGCGCCGGAGCAGCGACCGGGCACTTCGTCGGTAGGCGTAGTAGTCCGTCTGCACCGACGGCAGATCGTAAAGCCAGTCCAGTGGTTCGCGCATGTCGTCGACGTACCCGAGACCGACGGCACCCCGTTGGTAACCCATGAGCCGAAGCAGTCCTTCTGGGAGCGTCCGCGCGATCTCGGGCGGGCACGCGAGGTACTGATTCTCTTCTTGACGGAGCCATGCCAGGGAGTAGCCGATGTTGATGCCGATCCGATGGACATTTGATCGGTTAGCGCCACCACCGTGGTAGATCGCTCCGCCGTAAAGCAACACCGAACCTTTGCTCATCACGGCGCCCACGCTCTGCGCCGGGTCGACTTCCGAGGGCTCGTCGTCCCAAAGATGACTGCCGACAACGACGCGGGTAGCTCCCATCTCCTCGGTGAAGTCTGTGGCCGCCCACATCGTGGCGATTTCCGCTTCAAATCCTTTCGGAAATGGAAAGCGATCGAATGACCAGTGGTCTCGGTGGATCAGCTGCCCCGGTTCACCGGGGCCGATGTCGATCAGTTGGGTCAAGTCGATCTGAAACGTGCTGCCGTGATCGCCTAGTGCGATATCGAGTGTGTCGAGGATCGTCGAGTTCGTGACGAGTTCTCGAACCGATGGGGAACGCGCGATGAGCGCACCAATGCGACGCGTGGCATGACCGAGAAACTCGGTGTCGCCCCCTCGCGTGGTGGATAGATCCGGCTCAAGTTCAGAAAGTATCGTGTCCATCGTCTCGGTGGAGACAACGTTCGCGATGATGACGCAACCATCGTCACGGAGAATCTTGGCGATGTCCTTTGCGGACGTATCGCGGTCCACCGTCTTCGCGTTCGTTGGCACGGCGCCTATCATACCTGAACATGACTGGAATTTTGGGTGTGCGGGCAACGCTGCAGCGCGCAATGGTGATGACGGCATGAGTGCGCCGGAGAACCTCCATCCGTTTCGGTTCTCCCTTCACTCCTCTGTTGCACCATCGATGGACGCCTGGAGGCAACGCGCACGCATCGCAGAAGATCTGGGCTACTCAGCGCTCTACGTGACCGATCACCTCGACGCACAGTTCGGTCCTATCGTCGCGATGACCGTCGCCGCCGAGGCGACCCAGACGCTCTGCGTGGGGACGCTCGTACTCAACAACGACATGCGCAGTCCCGTCATTCTGGCCAAGGAGATCGCAACGCTCGGTCTGGCCGCCGAGGGGCGCGTGGAGATTGGACTTGGCGCAGGATGGCTCCCGGAGGATTATGACGTTACCGGAGTGCACTTCGACGACCCCGGCACTCGCGTGGAACGCCTCGCCGAAAGCATCGGCATCGTGAAGACACTGTGGGCTGAAGGCGAGGCACATTTCGATGGGCGCCACTACGCGATCAAGGGTGCGAAGTGCGAACCCCGCCCGACGGTCAGCCCACGAGTGATCGTCGGGGGCGGCGGGAAGCGGATCCTCGCGCTGGCGGCGCGCCAAGCAGACATCGTCAACGTGAGTATCGCGGCCGCGCCGCACGGTGACGACGTCGCGAGTCGGGCTACTTTTGATCACTATGACCGCTGCATCGAAGTGGTGCGCAGTCATGCCGGGGACCGATTGGATGTACTCGAACTTCAGATCACCGCCATTGCGGCGGTGATCGTCGATAGTCAACGAGCCGCGCAGCGCCGAGCGATGATGATGGGTTTCCACGGTGAGGACGCACTGACTCTCCCCCTGCTCCTCATCGGCACGCAAGAGGAACTATGTGATCGCCTCTTGGAGCGTCGGGAGCGATGGGGATTCAGCCACGTCGTGGTGCCGGATCACTCAATGGAGTCCTTTGCACCGATCGTGGCCCGATTGGCCGACGCGTAATCTCACGTTGGATTCCAGTGAGGCCGAAGAATGCTCTGAAATTGCTCTTCACAAAGTTCAAGCACTCGAGCGCACTGACTGCCCCGAAATCGACAACTAGTCTCAAGTGATGCCTAGAATCCTCGGCTCTGGTTCTAGGAAATTCCGATGGTCCATTGTCGCGCTACTTATAGGGCTTTTCGCATTCACTCCGATATCGAAGGCGTTGTTGAACGCAGCCAATGGCAGCTTCTCGCCGGCCCCTTTCACGTCGCTCGCATTGCTGAGCCCCTCGAATCCGGCGGGCTACGAGGTCGGCGACCTCATTCCGGTCCGATTGACGAACCATACTGGAAGGACCACGACCTACCATTGGAACGCCACCCAGAAGGGCGTTGTCGTGAGCTTGGGTGAAGAGACGCTCCTCGACGGACACGGCGCCACCATCGACGTGTCGACCAACTTCGGAAGTGCAGGCACCCTACGCATCGCGGTCGCTAACACGGACGTGTATCTCACGGTCCATCTGGCAAGTTCGGCGCAGTAATGAAGTGGAACTCTCCGCAGAAATCATCGAGTCGACGAGAACACTATGACCGATGAACTGACGCTCGGCGTGGTCGTGTGTTCCTATAACAACGTCGATCATTTGAGACGTTGCCTTGACGCACTGGCACGCCAACAACTTCGGGTCGAGGTGTTGGTCGTCGATGACGGCTCCACCGATGACACTTCACTTGTGGCGCAACGAGCGGGCGCCATCGTCATCCGACACGAACACCATCTGGGGATCTCTGCAGCGCGAAATACGGGGCTTCGGAACTCGCGTTCGACTGTCGTCGTCTTCTGCCCTGACGACTGCACTCCCCCAGACGACTGGACGGCGAACGTACTTGAGGCATGGCGTGAGAGTTCGGACGCGACGATACTGGGCGGCGTGGTCGAGGTTGACCACCCGATCTCCTTCGGTGGTCGCTACTTCGCCTTCAAATCGTCCTTCGAGCCTGTGGCGTTCGCATCAAATCTCTGGGTTCGCGTCGCGGGCAACTTTCGGCAATTGGGACGATCGTGGCCCGGCGCGTTCGCCGTTCGATCGGTGTCCGATGGGAACATGTCGATGCATCGCGCACGCGCACTCGATATCGGCGGATTCGAGCTCAACCCGCAAGTGGACGAGGGGGACGCAGTACAACTCTGTCGAAGCGCTCGCCAGCGCTTCGGCACCGCGTCTGTTGTCTTCGATCACCGCGTCGTGCTCGTCCGTCCCTGCGAAACGACACTGTCAGCGTCACTTGGCGCAAGCCTCACCTCCGGTGAACACGACGGCGAACGTCTGCGTGTGGGCCACGAACTGCCAACCTTCCCGTTAGTGGGTCCCCTCGCCATCATTGCCTTTCTCGTTCTCGCGTGGTTCACGTGGCCGGGCGCCATCATCGTCGGGTTGGTGATACTCGCGGCGCCCTGTGTGGTGTGGTCGGCTCACGACAAGTCGCACCGTCACTGGGGCAACTGTGCGTATCCCTTCATCGCGCTTGCCGACGATCTGCTGCGCGTCATCGGCCTCATCCGAGGCGTGAGCCGAAGTGCCGCTCGCCAACAAGACCCGAATACGCGCCCGACCCATTGGCCAAGGACGAAAGAGCAGTGGCAGATCGTTGCTCCCACCAGCCTTTGGCTCGCCGCGGCCGTGGTGCTGACAATCGCGCTCATCGTGGCCCACTCACCACTGATCCCATTGCCTGGTGTGCTCACGATGCTCATCCTTCCCGGAGCGTCAGTGATGGCGGCGTTGAAGACCCGGCCGGCGACCACGGCCGGTCGAGTCGTGCTGGCCGTATGTCTCAGCATGTTGACCATCATGGTGGTTGGCGTGGTGGCCAGCTTCATCGGACCGCACGTCGGTGTCGCGCAACCACTGGATGCGGTCCCCCAGACGTTGATCTGGTTCGTCCTTGCACTGGTCGTGTTGGTCGTCGGTGCCGCGAATGGTCGAGACCCCGTCGGATGGATGTTTGACGACATACACGCACCAAATATCGCTGGAGCGGCGGTCGGCAGCCTGCTCGTTCTGTTGTCGGTTCTTGGCGTCGCCCAATTGAATTACAGCGGTGACAATTTCTTGAGCGTCTTCACGATCGGACTCGACGTCGTCGTGCTGGTCGCTGGAGTTGTCGCCGGATGGAAGCGCTCAAGTCAGTGGCCGCTGAGTGCGCTGCTGTACGGTGCCTCACTCGCCTTGCTACTCTCGGTCAGTTTGCGGGGCGCTCACCTCGACGGGTGGGACGTGCAACAAGAGTTCGGTGTCGCCCAGAACACCATTCACAACGGTGTGTGGGTGGCGCCCCCGAATCATGACCCCTACGCCTCGATGCTCTCGTTGACCGTGCTGCCCGCCGTCCTACATTCGCTGGTGAGACTCCGCCTCCTGGCGTTCTTCCAAATGGTCGTCCCCGCGATTCTCGCCCTTCTCCCCGTCGCGGTGTTCACGACGATTCGACGCGTGCCACGTTGGATTACCTATGGTCGCGTGGCCCCACGGCCGGGCCTGGCATTTGGTGTGACAGTGGGCCTCATCGTCTCGAGCGTGGCGTTCTCCGCGCAACTCGTGGGCATCACCCGTCAGGCAATGGCACTCACGATGTTGACGGCTCTCTTGATGGTGCTGTTCGACCGGACCATGCTGAAACGTCCCGCCCAGATCGTCATCGGGATGCTGCTCGTCGGGATCTCGTTCACGCACTACACGACGTCCTACCTGCTCGCGGCCATCATGCTGTGCGCTTGGGTGGTGAGTCTGATGTGGTCCAAAGGGTGGCTCGGCACCGCGAAAGCAAAGCGCCCAAAACATCAGAAGGACGTGAAGTCGCGGCGAATCATCAACTCGGCGCTTGTCGTCGTGGCGATCGTGGCCGCCTTCGGGTGGAATCTGGGCATTACGCGCAACTACGCGCTGAGCGCTCCGGCGAACGCGATTTCAAAACAGGGTGCGGGATTCGTGGCGTCGACCAACGGACTCTACATTTCGCCCCAGGTGCTCGAGAAGATCTTGGTGAGCGAGCTCCATAAAGAAGACCCCTGGATAGTCCCCGTCCCGCATGCCGCCAAAGTGAAGCTCCACAACGTTCGCACGCCGTCGACCCCTGGCGTTGCGCCGGCGCTGTCGGGATCGTGGACTGAGTTGAACTATCTCACGGTCGAAAGCGTGTGGGTGTTGCTCGGAATCGCCCTCCTGTACGGACTCTTTCGTCTTGGTCGCCGCAGAGGCTTCGAATACAGTTCTGACCTTGTGGGCCTCGCTGTCGCGGGTCTGCTGGTTGGGGCCGTCCTGCGCTTTTCTGGGACCCTGGCGGCGTTCTACAACCCCGAACGAGCAGCGATTTTCACTGCGATCCTCCTGGCCGCGCCGGTGACGCTCTTCCTGGACGATCTCGCCCGATTGAGCCGCGAAGTGCAAGTCCTTCGCCACGAGTGGGTCAAAAAGTCAACCCTCGTCTTCGGCGTCACCTTCCTCTCGATCCTTGTGATCGGCGCCACGGGACTCAGTGACCTGTTCCTTGGCGGGACACCACCGGAGAATCTCGTTGCCAAAGGTCTCAACGTGCAAGACAATACGGTGACGACGCCGGAAGTCGCGACAGCGGTGTGGCTCAAGCGCAACGTTGCATCGCCACAGGTCGTGCAGAGTGACCTGTTCGGACATCTCGTCCTGCTCTCGGAACCGGGTTCCTACAATTTGCTCGACGAGATCGTTCCCCCCGAGGTGACGGCCGGCTCCTACATCTATTTGTCGGCGGTGAACCTCAAAGATCACACGTCCCAAGCGACGACGCCCAATCTGAGCTACCTCGCTGTCTACAAGACGCCAATTGGCTTCTTCAACAAGCACTTCTTCGTCGTGTACTCAACCGGATCGACTCGCGTCTATCACTGAAAACGGCGGCGTGGCGTTGACCAGTCAGAGCGCCTTATAGGCCGCGACGGTCGCGTCGGCGATGCTTGTCCAATCAGACCGCTTCGACCACGCGCGACCGGCTTCGCTCATGGCTTGGTACTGGGACGCCGATAGATGCTCGGCCGCAAGCAAGGCCGCCACGAGGGATGGCACGTCCGGTTCACATCGAATGGCGGACGCGTCTGGTAGATCACGCAGCGAAGGCAGGTCGGTCACAATGACCGGGAGTCCAAATGACTGCGCCAGCATCACAGAGGCGCTGTTAGTGACTTCGCGAAATGGGAACGCTGCGATGTCCGTTGCCTGCATATAGCGCGCAACGTCCGGTTCTGACACTCGCTCCAAGACCGTCGTCACACGAGCGCCAGCCTCTGTGGCGAGACGAAGTACTTCGGCGCGATGTGAGCGATCAGTGCACGATCCCACGATGAAGACCTTGATGTTCGATGAGTCGGGTAGTTGGGCCGCCGCCTGCGCAAGTAAGTCTGCGCCCTTGTAGGTCTCGATCTTGCCCAGCAGAGTGACGACGACGTCGTTCGCGCCGAGACCCAGACTGTCGCGGGCATCTTGCTTCGTGCCAGTACTCGGGTACGGCGCATCGAAGGGGCCCAGCGGGATCACCACGACGTGCCGGGCGCCTAAGTCGTGCAGCTGACTCGCGGTGGCGTCCGAGAGCGCGATCACGAGGTCCGTCCGCGTCAGGAGCAGTCGCCGCGCCCGCACGTCATCAGCGAACACGGGCTCGTGCGGCACGAGATCGTGCACGGTCCACACGATGTCGTAGCCAACAATCTTGGCCGTTCGCAGGTAGACGGCGAACCACCACTCCATGAGACGTTGCGCCCACCATTGGTGCCTCGCCCAAGGCAGCGTGAACTGAAAGACCCAATGTATGTGAAGGATGCGATAACCGCGCAGTCGCCACCACGCGAGGAGCAGCGGGGCGAGTATGAGGTTGAGCGACTGAGACGGCGTCGGTCCGTCGTCGTAGCGAACCCGAACGCCCTGTGATTCAACTCCTTGATAGAGCAGTTCTTGGTACGGAACGTTGTCGCGCGGTGTGACCAACACCGAAAGCCGTGGGGTCACGTACCTGGCCGAAGAAGTTCATTGAGAACACCGGCGCCCATCGCCAAGTGATCAAGCAACACGAGCCAGCGCAGCTCTTCCTTGCGTTGTCGCCAAATGGGCCAGAGCAGCAACAGAGGATACCAACGCCACTTCAGTGTCAACGGCAGTCCGGCAAGAAAGATTGCGTACACGACAGCGACCGGATTCTGCCTCGTGACCTCGACGATGCGATGCGGATGCTTGCGGAACAGTCGACAGGCCCCCTTGCCATAGAAGAACGCGCGGCGAAGTTGGCGTTCCGCGGTACCCCAGTCGTGCGTCACGACCGCGTCTTGAACCCATCGAAGCTGGTACCCGAGGTCCGTCAAACGCCACGTGAAGTCAATGTCCTCGGCGGAGCCGAAGGATTCGTCGAATCCGCCCACGGCGTCAAATGCTTCACGGCGAAAGGCCATATTGATCGTGGTCGCCATCGGAACGTATTCGCGGTCGGTGTTGCCACTCCAATGTGCACCTGAATACACGCTCTTCCCCACTGCCCTCGCGGGACCGCAACTCACCGTCTCGCCTTCGTCCACGATCGGCGCGAGCAACTTCTTCAGCCATCCACCCTCGGGAAGGCAGCCCGAGTCGGTGAAGACAATGATGTCACCCACGGCACTTCGTACACCAATGTTGCGCTGATGGGCAATCGTGATGTGCACGCCTGCGGGTTGCGCATAATCGATCCACTTCACCCACTCATGGTCGAGGCGGATGTCTTCCAAGGCGTAGTTCGAAGCATCGACGACGACGACTTCGCAGACGTACTGACCGACGAATGGCTTCAACGCGTCGAGTGTCTCTCCCAGCAATCGCTCGTCTTTGTTCACGATCACGATGGAGGCTTGATCAGTCGCACTGTCCTGCGACGGTGCGGTCACTTCGAGATCGGCCACCGCGTCACTCTCGGATCCATGTGATGAACTCGAGGACGGCCTCTTCGCCATCAACACCGACTCCCGAGCGCGTTCGACATTTTCCACATTTCCTAGAAGACTTTGCAACAATCTAACCGTCACCACCGCGCACATCGACGCGCTGTGGGGCGAAAATCTCCCCCGACGCCGGTACGCTTGTGGTCGTGACAGTGGCCGACGGACATGAGGGCCGCGCACCGTTGCTCTCGGTCGTGGTCTGCACGTTCAATCGAGCGGAGCAACTCCCCGCCTGTCTCGAGGCACTCAGCGCACAGACGATTTCTGACTCGATGCAGATAATCGTTGTGGATGACGGATCTTCGCAGGACGTGGCGTCCGTGGTCGCTGCCTACGATGTGGAGTTCATCGAATTAGGAACGAATCACGGCTTGTCATTCGCCCGCAATGTAGGCATCGAACGATCCTCGGCGCCGATTGTGGCCTTCACCGATGACGACATCATCGCGCCACCCGATTGGTGCCAACGACTTCTCGAAGCGTGGCGTGAGACACCGATAGGGACCCAGGCAATTGGCGGCGTGGTGACCGTGGCAGAGGCGGCGTCGTTCACGCAGCGATACCTCAGTCATCACAATCCGCTCGCGCCAATCGAAACAGAGAGTCAACCCGGCGCGACCTTCTACCAACGTGTGCGTGCCTATCTCGACGTCACTAGCGAGATACTGGCCCCCGTTCGGCCCGTCTATTCGCTCGTCGGCGCCAATATGTCATTTCGCCGCGACGGGCTGTTGCAGGCGGGCGGATTCGATCCGTCCATTCGCTTCGGTGGCGACGAAGAGCACGTCTGCAAGGTTCTGCGAGCCCTCTTCGGAGAGCAGTCGATCCTCTGCTATTCATCGATCTCCGTGGCCCACCGATTTGACCCACGTTTGCGCGACACGTTGCGGCGTTCGTATCGCTATGGGATCTCCAACGGCCGAACGTGGGTTCGCGAAGGTGGCGTGCCGAGTGTTCGTCCGGTCGGCGGTCTCTTCTCACTGTCGCTCATCGTTGCGGCACCGTTTTCGATCCTTGGCGCGATGTTCGCTTCACTCCTCATCCCATTCATCGTGTGGCGCCGGTGGGTGAGTGCATCATGGCGTGAGAACAATCCCGAGGCAATCGCCTACCCGCTCGTCGCCCTCGCCCAAGAACTGTGCGCGAACCTCGGCTTTGTTGTCGGATGGAGAAACGAACGCGCCCTGGAGCACTAATCGGTCGGCGCTTCTTCCTCAGCGAAACTGTTGGCGCGCCGACCACGCGTCGACGACGATGTGCTCGATGTCAGAGTCAACGGGCGCCCATTGCAGCGCCTGACGCGCACGGTCGTTGCTCGCGACCGCCATCGCGGGATCGCCCGGCCTTCGCGGCCCGATGCGGACGTCAAAGTCGCGCTGCGTCACTTTCTTCACTGACTCAATGACGTCACGGTTCGAGAAACCGACACCGGACCCGAGATTCAACACGAGTTCACTGTGTTGGTCCAACGCGGCGATGGCGAGCACGTGTGCTCGGGCTAGGTCGCTGACGTGAATGTAATCGCGAATGCACGTCCCATCGGGCGTCGGATAGTCGCCGCCATAGATCTCGAGGTACTCCCTGCGCCCCAGGGCCGCGTCGAGCGCGAGCGGAATGAGGTGCCCTTCGGGTTCGTGGCGCTCTGGGTGCGCCAACGTGCCACCTGCGGCGTTGAAGTAGCGCAGTGACGCCGAACGGATGCGGCCCAGGGAGGACAGCCAATGCAGGCCGTCTTCCACCATGAGCTTCGACTGCCCATACGGACTGTGGGGGCCAGTCGGTCGATCTTCATCGATGGGCATCTCAATCTGATTTCCGTACACGGCGCACGACGAGGAGAAGACGAATCGTTCGACGCCGGAATCGATAAGCGCCTCAATGAGTCGAAAACTCGCCGCGACGTTGTTGGCGAAGAATCGCTCGGGTGACTTCATCGACTCAGCGGGCTCAATCAGAGCCGCGAAGTGCACACAGGCATCGAAACGGCCGAGGGACTTCACCAAATCGATGTCACCGCAATCGCCGACGACCAACGTTGCCGCCGATGGGACATTCTCGACGCGGCCGGCGACCAAATTGTCAAGGGCGACTACTTCGTCGCCTCTCGACAACAGCAACGCAGCGGTCGTTGAACCAATGAAACCAGCGGCGCCTGTGACGAGGACCCTCATGGTCTGGCACCGTGAATGACGCCGTCGTTGCGTCCCAACACCACTCTCTTGACCTTCGAGATACGTTGCACCACGGGGTACCAGACCAGATACTTCATGATCCGACCAAGAGCAAATTTGACGATGGCCACGCGTGTGTTGCCGAGGTCGAAGTTATCCTGTATGAAACGCTCATGTTTCTTGATGAAGCGCCAATTATTGATCACAACCCATTTCTCTCTTCGAACACCAATCGCCGCGTGAACCCCACCCCGATCACTCGGGCTCTGAAAGTTGAAACAAATGGCGTGTGGGCAACACGCCAGTGAGTAGCCGCGCTCCCGCACCGACAGTTGGAAATCGGTCTCCTCTCGCCAAAAGTTAACGCGATAACGCTCGTCGTATCTGACTTCGCGAAAGAGAGTGGCTTTGGCGAGCATCGGCGCGGCGATGATCGGCTCCTCGCGGTCGTCGTCGATGGCCATGCTGGTTTCGACTTCGATGGTCTTCATATTCACGTAGGAACCTTTGAGTCGGTTCGTCCGAGTGATCGACTCCGCCTGTGTCTCGGTGTCATAGCGGAAGATGTTGCGACCACAGATGACGTCGGCGTTCATTCGCGTCATGTGCTCGCCCAGCGTCCCAAAGAAGTTCTCGCTCAACTCCAGGTCGTCCTCGGCCATGAAGATGTACTCGTAGCGTGCCTCATCGATACCTCGATTGCGCGAGAAGGGGATGCCCCGATTGACACCATTGTCGACGAAGCGAATGACGGAATTGCGTTCTGAAAGTTCCTCAAGGTACTCACGAGTCCCATCGACACTGCCGTCGATGACGATAAGTACCTCGCGTACCTCTTCTTGCATCAAGAACGACGGCAGCACTCGCTTTAGGTACGAGAGTCGGTCTTTGGTCGGGATGACCACTGAGATTTCCACAGTTCACATTCTCTATTCCATGACGAAGTTGCCGTGGTTCCGGTGGGCCACGAAGACTCCCCCACCGACGAACAGTACAAAGTTCACGATTTCACCGAGCACCCAGCCAATCGCAATGCCGGTGAGACTGTGCGCAAAGAACAGGCAATAGATGATGACGACGGCGGCGTTCGCAACGTTCACCAACGTGGTGAATATGACGAGTTTGTAGATCAACAAAATCGATCCGGCGATGTAATTTGCCACGCCAACAAGCGCGAAAATCGTCATCAGGCGCAGAACATGTTCGGCCGTGATGTAATTGCCGTGAATGAGCCCGAGAATTCGAGGCGCCAAGAGGTACACGAGGGCAGATGCCGGAATCAATATTCCGTACATCGATAGCGACGCCTTCTTGAGGAATCTGTTTATGTTGCCTCGGGCGTTGGCCATCTCTGCGAACATGGCCTGACTAATTGATGCGCTGATGCTCAAGAGCACATTGGTGATCTGCATCGCTACGTACCAGAGCGCGCCGTTGACGGGTCCGAGTCTGGCGACGACGATGATCGGGAGGACGTTTGACGGCAGGCCGCCGGTCAGTTCAGAGGTGTAGCTGCCGAGGGCGAAACGCCACTTGCCGCTCATCGTGTTCAACGACGGTCGCACAAGAAGTGCGATCCCGTGATAGCGCCGAAGAATGACGATGCATGCCACGATGGCGATGACGACTGCGGCTAGTTGCGCGCTGAAAATGCCGATATAACCGGAGCCCACGGCCACAATTGGGAACAGCAGCCGCGAAATGTTGAATAACGTGTTCTCGGCTAGCGCGCTGGAGGATTTGCGTATCGCGATGAAGACATTGTCGAACAATGTCTTGATTGACATCAGAAAAACGGTGACAATGAAGATCGTGATCACGGTGGCGTCCGCGTGTTTGATGCCGAAGGACGAAAAGAAGAGACTCAGTACGATTCCCGCCAGCATTGCGATGCCAGCGACGATGAACACACCCGTCACCAGGTCCTGGGACTTGTTCTCAGATTTCCCCATGAATCGAAGAAGCGTTTGATTCATCCCCAAATTTGAGAACGCCGTCGCTACTCCCATCGCACCGAAGAGCGCGGTTGCATAGCCAAAATCTGCCTGGGCATAGAGGTGTGCACAAATGATGATGAAGAGAAAGCCAGAGACGGTGGCGATTGCCATGTTGATAAGAAGGAATGTCGAATTCCGATAAAAACTGTCGCCAAATGCGTTTCGGAAGAAACTCACAAGGCGACGACCTGAGAGCACATCTCTATATTGATGCATCACTCGAATGTCGGTCTTCCCTCATAGAGAACGTCCAAAACACCCTACTCATTTCTCGCACCAATTCGTTGAATCCGCCATCGAAACGCCTTTATCGATAAGCCTTTCAACACACACGGCTCTCGCTCACGACGATGCGACAACCGTGGATCTTGTGTGCAAATCATCGCCGCCGAACTGGCTACGTGGTCACTTGTCGCAGAATCGCCGCGTACGACTTTGTCATGGCGTTGAGGGAGAGCTCGGGGTGTTCCAGCCTGAACTGCGTCACACGCTGGACGCGATCAGAATCGCTCTCGAGCCAGTACTGCGCCGCGTTGGCCAGGGCCTCGGCATCAAAGGCCGTGACGACCGAGCCAATCGATGGGCTGATGAAGTTCGATGATTCGTTTTCGCCGTGGAGCACGCAGACGACGGGAGTTCCAAGCGCGAGTGACTCAGCGACGACGAGGCCGAACCCCTCGCGAACCGATGGCGCGAGGAGCACACGGCTCCCGCGCATCAACGACCACAGTTCTTCTTGCGTTTCGAGGGTCCCGAGGAAAAGCACGCGATCGCCCAACTGGAGGTCCTGGACCTGCGCGCGCAAGCGTGCCTCTTCTGGCCCGACCCCCACGATGCCGAGTTCGACATCAAGACCACGCGACACGAGTTTCGCCACGGCCTCGATCGCGATGTCTGCGTTCTTGTGGTCCAGCAATCGACCGATGAAGAGCAACTGTGGCGCCGACGTCGTGGGTTCTGTGCTGTCCAACTTTTCGAGATCTAACGTGTTGGGCACCACGTGCAGTCGATCGATGTTCGCGCCGAGCGCCGTGAGTTTCGTCGCCGTCCCCGATGAGACAGCGACGATCGTGTTGGGGAGGCGAACGCTCAGTTTCTCCAACATCGCCGCCGCTCTACCTCCAGGACCAAGATACGTTTGCCAACCAGCTTCTCCCCAGACTTCATGCCACGTGACGACCAATGGAACCCGACGTATCCAGGTAACGAGGCGCAGCGGGAAGAGTTGGAGATACGGCATGTGATCCGCCTCGATCACGTCAAATCGTTGCGTGAGGAGACGAAGTGTCGAAAAGGCGAAGATCAGCGCCTGAAGCATCGACCGTCGCTCGCCTCGATACATCGTAAGTCGAGGGCAGAGGGATCTGAACCGAAGAGAGCCGGATGGATACACAACAGTGTCAGGCGTCTCGTCCCACCACTTCATCGAGTACACCACAACATCCATGTCGAACGCTGGAAGTTGGCTCAAGAGCCGGTCGTAGCGGACCTCTTTACCTCCTTTGTGCCATGGGTAGAGTGCGTCGCTTACCACGGCGACGCGGAGTCGTCTCATATCACTGCTCGGCGCGCGCCGTCGTCCGGCAAAGTCAACCGACATCGGCGCATCGAGGCACTTCGGGAGGACGCAACGCCAAGTCGGTGAGCTTCGATCTGAGGGATACGAAACCTCAATCGTGCGCTGCTGGGTCTCGTCAACATGCTGAGATGACCCGAAGAACTGGCATCGTATGACCCTAGTGTGCAGTACTTCGCCTGCCGTCATACACTCCGCACCGCTTCGCGTAAAGTCAGAGGGTGGTCGGCTCAAGACGTTCGTGGAGCACGAGTTCCCAAAACGGCTCATAGGAGCGGACAGTGGCTCGAATACTCCTCTTGTCCCCCTTCGAGCCCCCCTCGGATGGCATCGCCCGACACTCTGGTCACCTCGTTGATGCATGGGACCTGGCGGGCCATGCGGTGTTGGTCATTGCTCCTCGGACGCACGTCGAACCCAAGACAACCTCCATTGGATCGCGATCACGCGTTGCACGAATCCTGAAGAAGCTTCCTCGTCGAGCCGTATGGCACCAGGCGCGCGAGTTCTCACCTGACATGGTGGTCGTGCAATTCTCCATTGCCACCTTCAACGTTGATCTCTGGTCCGTCTGGAACTTGTGCAGACGATTTGCTGCGACGAAGATCCCGGTGATCATCGCCTTTCACGAGACGGCGCGCGAGTTCCGCTTACTTGGGCCCATCACCCAAGCGATCTACAGGGCATTCGTTCGCGTCACTGACGTGCCGATCGCGTTCTCCTCCGCCGGCCGCCAAGCCCTCGTTGACGGTCATCTCTTCGATCGCGTCATCGAGGTGCCCCATGGCACGTCCGGCGTCACCGAGATTTCCCACGAGGCGTGCGCTCGAGTGAAAACGACCTACGACGTTCGCAAGCCGCTGGTGCTGTCGCTGGGATTCACAGATTCCGACAAGGGAACGGATGTCTTGTTAAGCGCCGCGAAGGCGATCACGACCCAGCTCGACGGCAACGTGCAGTTTCTGATCGCCGGGACGCCGAGAGTGCGTCGAGGCATTTTCCAGGTCATGGAACGTCGTGACCGGCACTTTCTGGAGCGCCTCAAGACCACGGCCTGGGCGTTGATGGACGTCGACATAGCGTTCTGTGATTACATACCCGACGACGATGTTGCGGCCCTCCTTCACGTGGCAGATGTGGTCGCGCTGCCGTACCGAAAGGTCACCCAGAGCGGCGTTGGGAACCTCGCGCTTTCGTGTCGCGCGGTCCTCGTGAGCTCAGACCTCCCCGGCCTGCGCAGCGACCTAGGCGATGCCGCCATGTACGTTGCCGTCGGCGACGCGAACGCAATGACGCGTCAGATTGTCGATCTCGTTGGTGAGAGTCATGTCGGGGCCCGAGATCGACTTCGCGAACGTGCAGGGTTGCGCGCGGCTGCGAACACCTACGACAGAGTTGCTGAAGTGATCGCAGCTGCCGGCCTGTCATTCCATGAGTCGAAGTCCTGAAGATGACTCCGACACGTGCATTCCGATGAGGAATCAATGCGAGAGTTGATTGATCGATTCCTGCGCTCGAAAGCCGGCTACCGCCTGACGTCGCTGAGTCTCATCGGCTATCCGCTTCTGTTTTTGTGGCGTCGCAATTTGTTGCGGCCACCTCGTGGTGATGCCAAGGCGTCGCTTCGCGATGGTCGCACACTGATGTGCCGACTTGGTGACAGAACACAGCGGACCATGTATCTGGGATTGTTCGAACCCGCCGAGACGCGACTCGTCCGAGAGCTCCTATCGCCTGGTGACGTCTTCATCGACATCGGCGCCCACATTGGCTGGTACGCGACGATTGCGTCGTCGTTGGTGCGAAAGGGAACAGTGGTCGCGTTCGAACCGTACCCCGCGAGCGCACTCTCTCTTAAGGAGAACCTGCGGCTGAATCACTGCGACAACGTCCTCGTCGTGGAGTCCGCACTCGGTACAGCATCTGGCACGACGACGCTTGCCAGCGAAGGGGGCGACAGTGGCAGCGTCACGGCTCTGTCGTGGGCCCACGATGGCCAATCCGAGGTGCCGATCACCACACTCGACGACGTCGCCCTCGAGCTGGGCTTTGGCGCCGCGGCCCTCATCAAGATCGACGTCGAAGGGTGGGAAGGTCACGTCATCGGTGGCGCCACGAAGACGCTGTCGCTCGCGACGCGAGTCTTGGTCGAAATCAACCGCCCAGCTCTGCGTGAGGCCGGATCATCGCGAGAAGCAATCTTCGACCTACTTCGCGAGTGCGGATTCGTCGACTTCTTCCGTGTCGCTGAAGGAGGGCTGCGGCGGTTCAATTCGAACGACGTCAGCAACGTCATAGCGTCGAAAGCACACGACCCAATCCACTCGAGTTCTGGAGCGACTGGCGTCTTGAGTAGGCGAACCTTGCGTCACTTGCGGGTTGAACGAGACGCCGTTCGTTGAACTGGTCGCTCGGGTGTTCAGCTTTCTGAAGTCCGAACCCGCGGCGTCAGCGACTTGTTTCGCTTGCCGTAGGGCGTCACCGGGCGAAGACGGACCTTCGCCAAGACGAACACACATCGCAGTGCGTCGTTCAGGCGAATCTTCTTTCCCTCTTCTTTGCTTCGGCCGACATAACTGATCGGCACTTCGAAGGGACGAAAACCAGCGCGAAGGACCTCAGCGCTGACTTCGGTGTCCAAGCCGAAGCCGTTCTCATCGAGCTCGAAGCTCCGTAGGAGCGGCATCGGCACTAGCTTCAGGCACGTGTGCAGGTCTGAAATTGCGGAGCCGAACATGACGTTTGCAAGAAACGTCATCGCCCTGTTGCCAACAGCGTGCCAGAGCGACGGGTGCACCGTGCCGAAACCCGACATCCGATTTCCGTATACGACTTCTGCTCGTCCGGAGAGTATTGGGGTCACCAAACGCGGAATATCGGCGACGTCGTACTCCTGATCAGCATCGAAGATGAGGACGTGGGAACCTTTGGCTGAGGCGATGCCGGTTCGCACGGCCGCTCCTTTTCCGAGATTGGCGACGTGATTAACTTTCACGCAACGCGAATCCTCGAATTGCTCGAGCAGTTCTGCCGTGCCGTCCGTCGAACCATCGTTGACGACGATGATTTCCAGTTCCTTGCCCGGGATGTCCAATGACAACAGATCATCAAGAACCCTGAGTATGGTGGAGTGCTCGTTGAATGAGGGAACGACGATTGACAGCCTAAAAGGCGTGAATTCACTTGGGGAGTCGGTGAGCATTCCGGCTCTCAAACCAAGGTCGCAGAGGTATTTTTCAAAGCCATCCTTCGAAAGTGCCCTTGCGGAGAGAACTATTTCAGGTTTGGGATGCGTTGTCAAGTCACTGTGACGCCATTGTGATTCCGTAGAGATTTGAACGCCGAATCATGTTGCTTTACTCATTTTGGTGTCTTCGATGTATGGGCTGATGGGTGCCCCTTTTGTCTGAGGGCGTGTCCTACCGACAGCGATTTATGTGCAGAGACGTTCAGCTCAGTGAGTATTTATTCACATGAGTTTTTTGTGTTACAAAGCGGTTGGCGTCCTCAAACCGGACCGGCCAGAGCTGGGAGACCGAGTCCTTTGCAGGCCGAGTCAATCCATCAACAACTGGACCTCAAGCCTGTCGTCGCGCACCGATCTGTCACCATGGCAGTCAGGTTCGGACTGGGTCGTGTCGCGGTTCCATTCGCAACGTCAAGGGTGACGAGGCGAACGTGGAGCCCGACGTCGCCGATCCAAGCGATCGAAACGTAAACCTCTCCTTGAGGCTTAAGAGTTTCCGAATTGCTTCTGGAAAGCCGCCACTGACTGTGGCGTTGCCGACGACAGTGGCACACCGATGCCCGATGAGACGTCGAAATAGGCTTCGAACGCGAAGTCGTTGTTGGCGACCGTTGAGCCAATGCCATTGATGTATGCCGGGTCATCACCGTTGACGCCAGTGGCGAGTCCCCATTCCGGGAAGCTCATCGGCTTGCCCTGTGCTGCGGCGAAGGCCTCGAAGGCCGTGAGGCCGTACGTCTCGTTGCTGAGTTGGGCGAACGTGAGATCGGTGGTTGGCGCTTCACATCCTTCGTCGTAGAAGTCGAGGCCGAGAATGTCCACGTAGGCGTTGCCGGGGTAGAAGTTCGAGTACGGCACGCTCTGGGTACACGCGTTGGGGTTCCAGTCAATCAAGAAGTGCTCGCCTGCGGCTTGGCGCAGTGCCGTGACTTCGTTCGCGAAACAGGTCGCCCACGCGCTCTCTTCTTGTGCTGTGGCACCCATGTAGTCCTTCTCCCATCCGCCGTTCATTTCGGCGCCCAGTCGAATCACCGAGTTCTGTAGACCGGCGGCGACAAGGTTCTGTCCCAACTCGGTGGCGTACGTGTCAAAGTCTCCCGCCGCACAGGACTGCTCCCAACCCAGCGGGTTCGAGGCGTTGTCGAGGCTGAGTGGGATCAGGTCGACCTGTAAGACCAACTGACGAGTCTGCGGCGCCTGAGCGACCCAGTCGGTGTACTCCGCACCGGCGGCTCCCGCGATCCAGGGATCGGACCAGTCGCTCCACGCCTGGGCGCCGTTCAAGTATGCCAAGAGACACGTGACTGTCGAATCGGTCAACTGCTCGAAACTCGACACGGTCGACTCCAGCGACGCGAACGTATACACCCCCGCCGGAAGGTTTGGCTCGAGACACTCACTTCGCGACGCACCGGAAGTGATGAGACCGCCCGCCGACGATGGCAACGATGGCCCGGACGTCGTCGTCGTGGTAGGAGCCGAAGTCGTCGTCGTGGTAGGAGCCGTCGTCGTCGTCGTGGGTGTCGTGGTCGACGTCGTCGAAGTGGTTGAGGTCGGAGACGTCGGGAAAACACCCAAGAACGTCGTCGTCGTGCTGGTCGGGTGATGGCGTCGCAGGACGCCCGAGTGCACGTGGTTGTTTGCGACACGCGCGACGCCCGATCCGAGTCGCCCAGAGGCAGACGCGTCGATGGCCGCCAAGGACATCAGCAAACTCGTCGCGACGCCCAGGGTCACCAGCTTCGGGAGGAGATGAGGGGTCTTGGTCGAAAAGAACTTTTGGATCGCGCCGGTGTGCATGCAAACCATATTTGCTGTAGCACATCACTGCTCAGCCTACGAAATGTCAATTGCCCCTCAATTACGGAGGGCGTTCTCGCAACGCAGTTGTAACAATTAGCGCGAGCAGCGAGTGCTCGACTGCATCGCTGCTCGCGCTCGGACGATTGTCAGCTTTTCGAGTCGTTGGCGAACCATCGTCGAAAGGACACCAACGACGCCGGCGTGCGAGGTCCGAGCGGCAACGCAGTGCCTTGCGAATCAGGGACGTCAAAGTAAGTCTCGAAGGCGAAATCTCTGGTGTCGAACTGCGAGCCAATGCCATCGATGAAGCCGGGGTCATCGCCGGAGGGATGCACTCGTAGTCCCCACTCCGGGAGACTCAATGGTTTGTGGTGCGTCTCGGCGAACGCCTCAATCGTGGTGAGCCCAGTCGGCTCGCTCGCCAGTCGCGCAAAAGAGTACGGAGTATTCGGCGAGGTGCACGACACGTCGAAGAGGTCGATGCCGACAATGTTGACGTACGCATTGCCGGGGTACAGCGACAAGTAGGGCTGGTCATATTGGCACGGGTTGGGATCCCAGTCGATCAAGAAGTGCTGTCCCACGGCGCTCCGCATGCTGGTGACTTCGTTGTCGAAGCATTGTGACCACAGATGATGCTCCAGGGTCGTCGTGCCAACGAAGTCGACTTCCCAACTGCCGTTCATCTCCGCCCCGAGCCGGATCACTGAGTTCTGCAGGCCAGCCGTGACGAGATTCGTGCCGAGTTCAGTCGCGTGCGCGTCAAACTTACCCTCGGCACACGAACGCTCCCAACCAACTGGGTTCTTTGTGTTCTTGAGATCTGTGGGGATCAAGTCCACTTGCAGCACGAGCTGTCGACTCGGCGCCTGAGCGACCCACGATGTGTAGCCATAGCGCGATGCGGTGATCCACGGTTGTTCCCACGCGCTCCAGGTCGGTGCGCCGTTCAGATACGCCGAGACGCACGTCACGGAAGTATTCGTGAGGCTCTCGAATTTGGTCACGGCATTTTGTAGTGCCGTGAGGCCGGTGTCGTTGAAATATGGCGTCACACACTCGCTGCGCGAGCGGCCCGCGGTGATGAGTCCTGTGTTGGTGGATGCCGTCGTCGTCGTGACCGATGAAGAGGCCGCAACCGCGCTGACGCCGACACCCGCAAATGTCGCCGCACAGGCGATCGTCGCAAGAGTCCCCCTTGCAAATCTCATCCATGCATTGGTGGTGCTCATTGCCGTTGCCTCATTTTGGACATCATTTCGATTTCTGTGCGGCGAGGGTCTCTTCAAACAATGTCCGCAGCCACAATTCCGGCCAAACTCGTCAATTTTTGACGTTTTGAAACTTTACAGCCATTCAGACCTGGAGTTGGCTGCAGTGCGCCGAGAGACTCAAACGACCAGTTGCACCACTGTTTCCGGCGTTTCGCCAGCGATCCGCTCGCCTGCGCAGAATCCGAACCACCACAAGCCGCATGCCGAAACGCCGTCTAGAGTCGTGCCACCGCGCAACAACGTGAGTGGAGGCCTCGTCTGTGGATCACGTCGATGAGACCACCGAGGGACAACGTTCACGCCAACGGGTCCTCCACGTCGTCGTCGGTCACGGCCTTCGAACGTACTTCGTGAACTGCGTACGATCGGTTCGAAGCGTCACCCCCCAAGATGAGATTCTCGTGGTCGACAATGCCAGTCCCGATCCAGGACTCTGCGACGAACTCCGTCGAATCGCCGCGGATGATCCGAAGATGAGAGTGCTCCTGCGCGACACCAACAGCCTCGTCAACGGGAAGGTGGGAGGTCTCTACGACGCCTATCGCGACGCCTTCACGATTGCCCTGGATGAGGGATTCGACTTCGTTCATCTGGTACAAGGCGACCTACAGATGCTGTGGTGGGACGACGACGTCATTGCGCGGGCGACGCAGATCTTCGCCGCGGCACCGCTCTGCGTCAACATCTTCACGTGTGCCTTGTCAAGCGACTGGGAGTTCGACGGCACCCTCGTCGAGTCAGGTGTGGAGGGTTTGACGAGGATTCGCGACTTCGGGCTGCTGGACATGGGTCTCTATGACCTCAATCGCTGGCGCCAACTTGGCGTCGCATGGGACAACGACGAGCGTGAACACGGATCGAGATATCTCGCACAAGGATTCAGCGTCATCTGCCATCCGTGGCCGACCGATGCACCGATTCCCTGGCCCGCCGTCGTTCGCCGAGGTGTCCAGCGGGGTCGAGAGGTTCGATCGGTCAAGTCGTACCTGCTCAAACCGCTGACGATGCTCGACATCGAGCAGGTGAAGTCACGAAACTGGACGTGGCTCGAGGAGATATGTGTCCCGTGGGGATGGTCCTGTCTCACGCCGATGTGGACGACGCATCTGAATCCCGACTATTTGGCCTTTCGACGCCAGGAGGCCCGGCGCGCCGGATTGAGGACAAGCCTCCCCCATTGGGAGCGCTCAGGACTGGACGATGACTCGCTACGCACCTTCCTCGTTAGTCAGCGCCGCCCCTCACTCTGGAAGCTGTTTGTCGTCGTCCCGCTGCGAGAGATGTGGAAGAGGGTGACGAAGCGACTGCGCGCACGGTGAGCGAATGGCTCGGCGGACTACTGCCCTTTCCTATTTGCGACGGATCCGTGCCGGCACAAAACCCAAGTGGCCGGCGAAGATTTTGTTGCCGCCCGTGAAGGACCACGGCGCGTCCTCGACGATGAATCGGCCACCGCGGGCGCTCACCTCTTCGACGTAACCACTGAAGCAGAGCCATCGCGCCGTTCCTCGTTGTGACGTGTACGACCAGAGCGTTTGCACGACCTCACCGCTTTGTGTACCGACACAAAACGCGACCGGATGTCCAGACTGGTCAAAGACACTGACGCACAGCAGAGAATTGGCGTATCTGCTCAAGTCGCGCTCGCGAAGGTTGGCCTCGACCTCGTGGCCCTCCCAGCCTTTGTCTCGCAGAACTTCGGCGATCACCTCGTGTATCTGAGCCGTCGCGACGACCCGTGTCTCGAATCCGGCGACACGTGCCTGTCGAGTCCGGGTGCGCAAATTCTGCCTTGGAGTTCCCTGCCAATACGACGCGAGCTCTGAGGGAAGGGCGATGTAGGAAGAAATCATTCCGTGATGGCGCCACGGACGTCGCGGACCGACCAGCCAGCGCTTCAACGTCGACTCCGGTCGCGGCAGTGCGATCTCGACGACTGGAAAGGTGAGGAGATAGCGAAGCGCGGACGCCGTCATGAGTGGATGCTTCAGCGCGTGAGTGAGACGCGTCACTCTGGGTATCGAACTTCCGTCTTCGTCCTGATACTGGTAGATGGAGGTTAGGAATCGCTCCATCGCATCAAGATTTGACATCGTCACAGTTTGCCTGACCGCCGACGATTCGTTCGACTCATCCATCGAGTCAAGCGGCACCCGTCGCACCATCTGACACGACACCTGCATCATCCGTCACTTAGAGTGCGAAGCACACTTGTGACGCCTCGACACCGAATCGTCACATAAAAGCTTCCAGCACACCAGCGCAACAGGGGTCTCGAGTCGACACATTGCGAACGCAAGGAATGCGGTGCCCATGACCTTCAACCGATCCGTTGACTCCTCTAGTGCCCGAGAGGAAAGACCTGTGGTGCCGACGTCCAACTGTTGTTTCGAGCCGTAGAATCTCGATATGCGACGACTTCCGGCGAAGCGACGAGTATTCGGTTGTTTGAGTGTCGCGGCGTTCAGCCTCCTGAGTGCTTCAGTACTGCCGTCGCAGTCGGCAACCGGCGTCAGCTCTTCGACGGCCCTGGAGTTTGACGCGCCCTCGGGATTGTCCTTTGGAGGTGGGCATCTCTGGGTCACCAACGAAGCAGGTAACTCCGTCTCTGAGATCAATCCGACCAATGGCACGTGGCTCGCCACGTTCGCTGCCAAGCGCTACGGCTTCGCGCAGCCCTCGGCGATCACTCGAGACGGTGCCAACCTGTTCGTGGCCAATTCAGCCGGCTCGGTGACGGAGCTGCGTGCGACGACGGGTGCCTACGTGCGGTCCCTTTCGGGGCCGCACTATCACTTCATCGATCCCGTCGCGATTACCTCGGCCGGTAACGTCATACTCGTCCTCGATGGCGGCAGGTCCAATGGTGTGGGTTCGATCACCGAGTTTCGCGCCACGACCGGCAAGGCTATTCGCACGATCGCGGGATCATCCTTCGCACTTGAGTATCCGTCAGCGTTCTCAGTGTCTGGGCCGGACGTCTTCGTCGCCGACAAGGGTAACAATGCCGTGACCGAAGTAAACATCAACACAGGGCGTCTGATACGAGTCATTACACAACAAGGTCTCGACTTACCCGATGGCATCGCCGTGGTCGACGGAAACGCCTGGGTGGCTGACAGCGGCAGCAACGCTGCGACAGAGATCGATGCTGCCACTGGCGCCGTCATCGGCACAGAAACCGATGCCGACGGGAGTTACGGCTTCGGGGCTCCTCTTATGGTGATCGGGTCAGCGGGCAACGTGTTTGTCGCCAGTCCCTTCGGTACAAGTCCCATGGTCACCAAGCTCTCCGCCACCACAGGCGTGCCCAGCTGGTACATGTGCAACACCAATGGTCCCTACTACTTCAGTTTGCTGTCGGCGTTCGCCGTCTCCGGCACGGACCTCTGGGTCGCGAGTCGCTCCGGTGCAAACAATCTCACGCCTGGTTCGGCCACCGGGTCGCTCACCGAACTATCCACGGGCGATGGCTCGCTGATTATGACGTTGCCCCTGTCGTCGACGACGACAACGTCGACGTCTTCCACGACCCTTCCGTAACTATCTCGATGACCTGCCAAGCGCCTCGAACAACGGAACTCGACGCACGTGCATCCACGTCGATATTGCATTCCGTGTCGAGGCACCGATCGGGCTCGGACTCGTGATGGCTCCTGACCAGGATGTATTCGGAATCGCGCTGCTCGAGTGGGCAGTTGGCGCAACGGCGCCCGAGATTCTTGAACGCGACGACGGGTTCACCCAGGTTGGTGCGGGACCTGAGGTCTATCTGTCAGAGTTCGCTGCGTGGCCCTCGTGCGAACGACAGTCCGTTCGATCCATACGTGGACGGGTCCTCGATATTGGATGCGGCGCAGGTCGGGTAACACTTGAACTGGAACGACGAGGTTTCGACGTCGTGGGAATCGACACGTCGCCCTCTGCGATCAAGGCCGCCCAACTACGCGGAGTTCGCAACGTATGGGAACTGCCGGTCGAAAAACTCGGCGACACCGTCGCCACGTTCGACTCCTTCGTGCTGTTCGGCAACAACTTTGGGATCTTCCGAACGCCGATTCGCGCTCAGAAGCTTCTACGACTAATGGCCAAGAGGTCAAAGACTGATGCGAGGATGTTCCTTGAAAGCACCGACGCGTACTTCGGCGGCGCGCCGGCGCTGGATCGCTCGTACTATCACCGCAATAAGTCAATGGGTCGCAGCCCGGGTCAGGTGAAACTCCGCTATCACTATGGACACATGGTCGGACCCTGGTTCCACTGGATCTTCGTATCGCGAAGCGAACTGCGCTCGCTACTCGTTGGCACCGGCTGGCGAATCGAACGAATCATCGGATCGCAGCTTGGTGAGCCGTACGTCGCGATTCTCGTGAAAGACATAGTCTGATCTGGTAGGTCCACGAACCCGATGTCGCCGCGTGGGACGCAAAGTTAAGATGACCGCGTACGCCCCCAGCGTGGTGAAGCGAGGTCGGCCCTAACGTGTTCAGAAGATTCGTGCTGCTAGCAAGCATCGTCGTGCTCGTGCCTCAACTTTGCGTGGCGCAGGCGTTGGCGTCGTCGAAGTCGAGCTCAGTCACACCGGTCTCGACGTTGTCGCAACTCGACAAGGTGCTCGCGAAGTCAATCAAGCTCGAAATCCTGCCGTCCAATCTCACGCCGTCACTTACTCAATTGGCCAACTCGAACGCCGTTCAAGGGTCCACGTACCTCCATCGTTCTTGTGACCCCTACGTGGTGAATAGCCAAGCCAAAGATCCGGTGCCGTGTTGGTATGGCTCGAAGACGGCGACCCGCACCGTGGTCATCTGGGGCGATTCCTTCGTTGGCAATTGGATCCCCGCACTGAACCTCGCTGGTAAGTCACTCGGATTCAGAGTTGCGGAGTTTTCCTTTGTCGGCTGCAACACCACTTTCGTGAGTCCATCCGGTCCCGAGACTGGCTTCGACGAGAGTGAGGTCAAGGCCTGTGTCACATTTCACGACAATCTGCCGAAAAGCGTGAATCGACTTCAGCCCATCGCCGTCATCGCCGCAACCGGAGCGCCATCCTGGGGGGCCGCCGGCGACCCAGTCTTCATTGCTGGACTCAATACCGCCTTCAATGAGATGGCGACGCCAGCGAGTCACCCACTTCGCATTCTTCTCGGTACTGGACCTCATTTGACCGAACCTGCACCTTCGTGTCTGTCGACGCACCCGAGCAGCATCCAGCGATGCGGCACCACCCCGGCGAGTGCTGCCCTGTCACGCGACGACGCCACGGTGCAAGGCGCGAAGGTTCATCTCATTCCCACCTACCAGTGGATCTGTTATCACCATGTCTGTCCGCCAGTGATAGGACACATTGACGTGTACGCGGATCAGGACCATCTGACGACGGCAATCAGCACGTATCTCTCCGTCCTTTTGGAGAAGGCTCTCGCTCCCCTGTTGAGCACCAGATCGCCCTAGGAGTCCTCTTGTCATCCGAGATTCGTCGTTGACACGTCCCTCAGACTCCGAGTTCGTGGAAACGGATGCTGCGTCGAGCGGCCGCTCACGCCAACTCATCACTTCGGACTATCCGGCGGAGTTTCGCCCCGACGTCCAAGCAGTGCGCGCGCTCGCCGTATCGCTCGTCGTCTTGTACCACGCCGACATCCCTGGTGTCCACGGCGGATTTCTCGGCGTCGATGTCTTCTTCGTCGTTTCGGGATTCGTCATCACGAATGTTCTGCTGCGCGAGAAAGCGTCGAGCGGCACCACCTCGATTCCCGGGTTTTATGCCCGTCGCATTCGGCGCATACTTCCCGCCGCGACTGTTGTCCTCATACTCACGGTGTTTGCGACCTATCACTGGCTCAGTTACATCACGGGATCGGCGAACGCAGACGACGCAAAGTATGTGGCGGCATTCGTTGGGAACTTCCATTTCGCAGCGCTCGGAACGCAGTACTTCGGCGCCACGCAGCCGCCATCGACCCTCCAACAGTTTTGGTCGCTAGCCGTCGAAGAACAGTTCTATCTGGTGTGGCCCGTCGTCTTCCTCCTTCTGACGCTGCGCTGGCGAGTTCTTTCGTCCAAAGTGCGTCTGGTGACGACGCTGTCGCTGATCATCGGGGTCTCGCTCGCGTGGTGCATCATCGAAACCAACGAAAACGAGATCTGGGCGTTCTTTTCCCCGCTCACACACGCCTGGGAACTGGCGCTCGGCGCACTCTTGGCCGTACTGGGCCCCCAATTACGCGGACGTAGTCCGCGCGTGGGACTTGCGCTGGCGATTGTCGGCGCGCTCGCGGTGTTATTCGCTACCTGGATCTATTCCTCTTCGACCCTGTGGCCGGGTTCAGCCGTCGTACTTCCGGTCGCCGCAACGGCACTGATTATCGCCGGCGGATCACTGCGCGGTACTGGCAACTTCGGACGCCTAGTGACCTTTGCACCGCTTCAGTGGCTTGGGAACATTTCGTACTCCCTGTACCTCGTGCATTGGCCAGTTCTAGCCATCGCCACCCAGTATGCAGTAGCGCCGTTACCTCTTCACAGCGAGATCGAGTTGGTGGCGCTCTCCGTGGTGCTGGCCGCCGCCCTCTACTACGGCGTCGAAAATCCGATCCGTCGGTCGCAGCTCCTAATGCGACATCGAGCACTCACCTTTGTGTTCGGCGCCGCGCTAATCGGCCTCACGTTCGCCGCGATTTATTGGCACTTGCATAACTACTGATCGCGTGGAGACTCCGCCAAGGAGTCCTCGCCGGTCGAAGTGGCGAGTACTCGGAGGAGCAGAGGACCTATCCTCGCGTCCGTACGGTTAGCGCCGTCGACGTCGCACCGTACGTCGCACGATTCCTCGCAACGACCCTCACCTCATAACTCGACGAAGGTCGTAGTCCGTAGATCGTGCACGAAAGCGATCCCTTCGTCGTGCACGACGCACCGCCAGAGGTGACCCGGTATGCGGTGATCGGCGAGTAGCCGTTGCTCACAGGCGCACGCCACGAGAGAGTGACGCTATCGGCGAGGGCCCTCACGACTCGCAGGTCCAGAGGCGCGCTCGGCGGGAGGATGGTCGACAAGGAGAATGCCGTACTCTCGATGACCTCTTGTTTCGGGAAGTTCTCGTAGTTGCCCACCATCGAACAGTTGCCGTAGGCCGCACACGAGACGCTGTAGATCTCGGTCTCGAAGAGTGCCGCGTCGTTGGACGGTCCCACCGCCTCAAGAATCGCCCTCCCCCACGTGCCGTTCTTGTCGACTTCCACCATCTCGTAGTAATTCGATGAGGCGTCGTACATGCCGGCCGCGACACAGTACGTCGTGGTGGGACACGACACGGATGTGTACGTGTCATACGACGGCGCTTTGACACCGGGGACGAACGACGGCGTCACCGGAGCGCTCCAGGTGCCATTGATCGATGTGACCGAAAACGCGAGCAGGTCCTCGTTGGCCAGGAGATACTGACCGACGGCGACGCAGTCACCGACACTCGAACACGAGACCGCGGTGAAGTGTGCGTTCGGCACCGCGTTCTGGGCGCCCGCGGCAAAATTGATCGGTACCACGACGGTCCACGTGCCAGCGGTCGACGTCTCGATCATCGGATCGGCCCCGCCGGTCGCGTCCTTGAACGATCCAACGGCGACGCAGTCACCGGCTCTCGGACACGACACCGACGAGAAATACGACGACGGCGTCGCGTCTTGGACTCCGTTGGCGAACTGCGCGACCTCGATGTTGCTCCACACAGCGTCACTCGACGAGAGGATCATGGCCTCTGTCTCATTGTCGCCGTTGGTGAAGGAACCGACGGCCGTGCACGTGCCTGCGGCGACGCAGTCAATTCCCGTGAACACGATGTTGACCAGATTCGTGTGCACGCTGATCGTGCCGAAGCTTGCCTCGATCGGCGCCGCCCATTTGCCAGCCGTCGACTGCACGGTGAAGGGCTGTTCGACCGAATCACTGTCGAGGTAGTAGCCCGCCGCGACGCAGTCGCCGGGTGCCCAACACGACACTGTCTGAATCCACGATTGGTCGATCGGTCCGATCATCCCGACGGGAAAGACCAACGGGGTCGCGTCGCCCCAGACGCCGTTGTGCGAGGTGACGGTGAATGCCGCGGACCCTCCACTGGCCTGATACTGGCCGACGGCGGTGCAGTCCGCATGGGCGAGGCACGAAACGGCCTCCATCCACGACCTCGGTGCCGTGTTGCCCGAACTCGCGGGAAACTGCACCGGAGACGCGCTCGACCACTTGCCGTTCATCGACGACGCGGCAATGGCTCGCTCGGAGCTGACGTACCCGGAGTCACCGATCGCTCCGCAGTAGCCGGGCGCGGCGCACGACACGTCGGTCAAGGACACGTCGTTCCCCGACTCCACGAAGAGACTCACTTTGGACACGACCGTGGTCGGCGTGAATGCTTGTGCCGTGAGTGCGAGACCGCAACTCGCAGCGATGAGGAGAACGAACGCGATGGACTTGTTGAAGAGCCGCATTCTGCGTCGCGGACGACTCATCCCCACCTCCCACTTGAACGCAACGCCGACCTCGCACATGCTAACCATCGGTCTCGTCGCGGCCGAGGCGCTACCGAGCCGCGCACGGCCCTCGTGATTCAACGGCGGCAAGAGGCACTTACGCGGGATGACTTTCGAGGTAGTGCATCTCCAGGGGTTCGGCCAGTATCGGCGCGAGCATCCCGATCATTCCGGACTCCACCCTCCAGCCGAGATACGCCTCCTGCTGAAGTCGCGAGTCCCACTCTTCGATCAGGACCACCGTGTCCGGATTATCGGCATCGACGAACGTCGAGACCGAGACGCATCCGTCGAAGGCTCGAGTGTCCCCGAGGGACGTAGAGAACGCGGTGAGTAAGTCGGCGCCTTTTCCGGGTTGACATTTGAAGGTCAGCGTCACAGTGAGCATGGTCGTCCAATCGTTCGTCGGTGGTGCTGTAGCCCGACACTTCGTTCGTGCCGCACCGTGAAAGTCATTCTTATCCGACTTCCCAACCGTTCGTCGGGCGTTCACCCTTCTCTCCGGGGCCACTGGCGGATGGCACGACCAAGCGCTTCGCTGACGTGCGATTCCAAGGCCTCCGCCAGCAACGCGTTCCCGGGATGTAGCGGACAGGCCGATCGCGAGCGCAACAACGTCACACATTTCACACTTGTAACCAGACGCACCCGAAAATTGATGCGATGCTACGTGTTCGCCCTTTGAGGGAGATTGGCCCCATGCACAGATCGAGTTTTCCAGCACTCATTTCCACGGCGCTTGTCACCGCACTGATACTCGCCACCTTCTCACTGCCGGCGAGTGCTACGAGCAGGTCCGTGACGTTCTGCAAAGATGCCGACGTCGTTCGCATGGTGCCTTCGCCTTCACTGCCGACGAGTGACTCCCTCAGCGCGATCGCAACGGCGGTGGGGAAACTTCCCGATGACGTGGCCGCGCTCAAGAAGATTCACACCAAACTGCTCGCTGTCGCCTTTGTTGCCCCGAACGCAACCCTGGCTGGTGTCTACCGAGACGCGGCGACTTCAGTGCTGAAAGAGACGACTGCCCTCGTTGCCGCCAGCAATGAAGAAGCAGCCCTGCTGTCGAGCCCCAAGAGTTCACCCGTGGTGTTGGCACTGGCCAAGGACCTGGTTGATGCGTTCAGCGCGGCTGCCGCAGCCAACACCTATCTGACCGTAGACCGATCGCTCGTGACGACGGCGTGCCGGGGCGTGGCGTGATCTCGAAGCCTTAACTCGCTCGAGTACCTTCGACGAATCCGTGGCCTTCGATTGCCACGATTTCAGCACCCCTGGATGGTAAAAAAGAGGTGATGAAAAGGGCCATCACGTTAACGCTGTCGCTGGCAATCATCGCCGTCGGCGCATGGGTCATGCAAGCCTCGCAGACGCTCCACACCGCGTGCACCCTCAACGCAAGTACCGGCGGGAGTACCTCTTGTATCAGCGGGCTGCCCTTCGACATCCTTGGTGTGGCGCTCGCCACCGCGGGCGCCGTGAGCTTGCTAGTCCAGATTGTCACGTGGATTCGCAGCACCCGCCGTTGGTCGAAACCACAGGTGTCGCCGGCGATCACGACCCTTCACGAGTACGAAGTCGAACTTCTACGCGATGTTGCGTAATTTGCGTCGCTGACCACGCGGCACGCCGTGCCGCTGACCATCGTGAGACCTCGCGTACCAACGCCCTACAAAGTCACTAATTCTGACCGTCGGCGCACGCCGTGCCACGTGATATACATTGTCTCCTTTCGCGCCACGTACGGTTCGCGAGAGTGAAACGAATCGGAGTGACGACATGCGAACACTCATCTCGATGACTTATGTGTACTCGGTGAACGCGACCGCCGTGAACGATGACGGCACCGAAGACTTTGCGTTCATCGCGTCTCTCCCGGACGATCCCGATCAGGAGGAACGAATACTCTCGTTCTTGGCGGGTGCCGACGTGTACCTCATGGGTCGCGTGCTCTACGAGGAGTTCGCGCGGCACTTCCAGGGCAAGACCGCCGCTGATCACCCGTATGCCCCGATCTATGCCGCGACCGACAAAGTCGTCTTCTCACGAACGCTTGAGACCTCAGACTGGGAGCGCACGACGATCAACCGAGGCGACCTCGTCACCGAGGTGGAGCGAATGAAGGGCGAAGGGGACGGCTACATGCTCGTCACGGGCCGAAGCGGCATCACCCGCACGCTCCTTCATCACGACCTCATCGATGAGTTCCGTCTCTCGGTATTCCCCCTGATGGCAGGCATTGGGACGCCAATGTTCGAACTCGACGACGTCGGTCCGTCAAAGCAACTCGAACTCGTGTCCTGTCGTCCCGGCACTAACGGTGTCGTCGTCTTGCACTACCGTCGACGCCGCGAACCGGCGTCGAGTGTATGAACGTCGACCACGCGTGATGCCCGCGACACTCATAGTCCTGAACGGACCAAGCAGCGTGGGAAAGTCGTCGATTGCGAGCTCGCTCCAGGAACTCTGGCCACGACCCCTCTTCGCGTCAGGCCTCGACGTGTTCATCGGCGGATGGCCTGATTCGCACGTCACGGCGCCAGGCAGCGATGGTTCCCCGGCGCCCGAGTCGGCGATGCGCATCGTGCCGGGCGCAGGTCCGGCGCCGTCGTGGATCCCTGAGTACGGGGACGAATTCCACCTAATTATGAAGTTCGCTCACCAGTTCTGGGCTGCGATGAATGAAGGGGGAATTGACCTCGTCATCGATCACGTCATCTTGGACGCGACACTTCGCGAGCAGGCACAGCGCACGCTCGCCAACGCATTTTGGGTCGGCGTGACATGCGACATCGACGAACTTTTCCGTCGCGAGGCTGCCCGGGGCGATCGCCGTCTCGGCTTCGCGTCCGGTACGAGCGCGGTCGTCCACAATGAGATGACCTATGACCTCGTGGTCGATACGACCGCTACACCAGCCCGCGTGCTGGCGCAAGAAATCTATGACGCAGTCACTCGAGCGACGAACGTCGTCGCGTCGCCCTCGACTGAGGAAGGCTCTCCGCCGACGCCCTAAGGTGCCGAGCGCACGCCGAGCACGCAGAACTCATTACCCTCTGGATCGGTCAGGACGATCCACGGTTGGTCACCTTGTCCGATGTCGGTGCGTGCGGCGCCCAACGCCAGCAGCCGTTCGACCTCAATCTTCTGATCTTGCGGACGAAAATCGAGGTGCAGGCGATTCTTGATCGTCTTCTCCCCCGATACGCGAACAAACAGCAACCCCGGAAGCCGATCCGATGTCGGACGGATCTCGAACACGTCATCGTCCTCGTCAACGACCACCCACCCGAGCGCCTCGCGCCACCAACGACCCAGCATTACCGGATCCTTGGCGTCGACAATCGTCTGTTCCCATTCGAGCGCCACGGTCCGAAGCCTACAAACCTCTCGATATGCAGTCACGCACGACTACAGGTCATCTTCGACCATTCGCGACGCTGTGAGTATTCGCCGCAGCGCAACGATGCCCAAGAGTGACAACCCGAGTGTGCCCAATGCCATGCAGATCGTCTCGATCGAGTCAGCCCAGATTTGCAGTACGGCTCCGGAGTAGGCGTTTTGCAGTATCGACGCCACAATGAGCACGATCACTGATACCACGGTGATCGCGAAGGCGGCAAGGTTCCACTTCGCGATCACCCGCAGACGCGCAATGTGAGCGCTAACGATCGCGTCCGAGGCATTCGCATGTCCTTGTGCGCTCCAGTATCCGAACTGCCACCAGATCAGGGCGGCCGAGATCAACAGCATGGTTGACGTCGACGGATCGATCCACCTCAGGGCCGACACAATGAATGACCAACCGAGCCCAGCCGGAAATCCAGTCTGACCAACGAATGACATTCCGGTCTCGATGCCACTGCCAGCCACCAGCAGCCCCACACTAAGGATGATCATGACAGGAGCGAGTTCCGGCAGTTCCCACGCCGAGTCATGCACAAACGCACCGTCAATGAATCGATCGTTGCTCGGTGCATCGTCGTTTGCGGTCACGTGTGAAATGTACCTGGGAGTCAGAAGTTCCGGCTGCCTTGGCTTCAGATTGCCTGGCCGAGTCGTCTACGTTCGTTCGTGTGGAGATTGTCGAGTCGGCACGAATCGAGCGGAGACCCGCGATCCCCTACGTAGGGATTCGCGTCGTGACGCCGTTTCGCGGGATGCTGGCGGTGCGAGACCGCCTTTTGGCCGAGGTTCGCCACGAACTGACCGCTGGCGCAATCAAGACGATCGGGCACGGCTTTCTGCGACTGCATGTCATCGACATGAGCGGGCCGATGGACTTGGAAGCCGGGTATTTCACACTCGAACCAGTGCTCGTCGAACACCCTCGTCTTCGCCCAGGCTCGATGCCTGCGGGACGATATGCAACGATGAAGTACCAAGACCACGCCCGCAGAGCGAATCAGGCGCTGCAGGATTGGACGCGCGAGAACGGCCTCATGCTCAACCGACGAACGACACCCGAAGGCGATGAGTTTGCGTGTCGCTATGAGGCCTTCTGGACCGACCCAACGGTCGAACCGCGTAAAACGAGATGGACGGTTGAACTGTCCATTCTCCTCGCCGAGTAGAGAGCGGGTGCACGGCAGCGAAGACGCTCTCATCCTTGTGGGCGTCGCGGCGAGGGCGTTCTCGATGCATCACCCCTCCCCATTTGCGGGGTCTCGCAGCGCCCGGTCAGCGGCGACAGCGACGGCGACAACGATAAGGCTGATGACCCGAAGAGTCCCCTCCGTGGGCCAAGAACACAGATGCGTTGCTGGCCGCCCAAGTGTGATGGGATGGGTGACTGCGTTGACGGAGATGTAGACGATCAGGGTCGTACCGGCGGCGATGAGCGCACGCGCGACGGCGGTCACGAACACACTGGTGGCTCTTGGTGCGCGGCCGTCATTCGCGGATCGAAGAGTGCCCTTGTATGAACGTTTGAGATAGCTGCTCGTCGCGAGCCCCACCGTGGCCACGAAGAAGCACACAATGCCGAACGAGTCCGTCCGAAGCCACACCAGATGACCCACATAGGGATGTGAGAGGTCCCGGGGACGAAAGCTGCCAACGAGGAAGGCGCTCAGGGCTACCAGTGCACTCGAATACGCGACACCGGTCACTCCGCCCTCAATCCATCGCCGAACTTCATCACGGTGCACGTGCGGAACGTTCATAGGCGCATAGTGAGAATTCAGGTCCTCCGACGAGTTCGGTGCAAGAAGCCTACAGTGACGTACAACGGAACTCACGACCAGACGAGTCAGCCGTCACGCGATTCGGAGTGTCATGGCCGGAGGCAGGCTCGACGCCGAAGGAGCGGGTCGGGTGAAACGAGGCTGAGCGCGGCGTCGTCGGCGACTCGAAACCCTTGGGTCCGAGACCGCATTCGTTGCACAACTTTTCCTTGCCTCCCGGGATACCTCGAGGGAGTCTGGCGCATCTGCGACAATCTGAGATGGGCAAAACGTATGAGGCACTCGACGAAAAGTTGACGGAATGGTTGAAGGTCCAACCCGTGTTCTTTGTGTCCACTGCGCCGCTTGCTCCCGAAGGATCACTTAATTGTTCGCCCAAGGGCAATCGTGGGGAGTTCGCCGTGTTGGGACCACGAACAGTCGCCTATCTGGATCAGACCGGTAGCGGCGTGGAGACGATCGCGCATTTGCGCGAGAACGGACGAATCGTCTTGATGTTCTGCGCCTTTGAGGGTCCGCCGCGAATTGTGCGCCTCCATGGCATCGGACGGGTCATACCCGCGGAGTCTTCCGAGTTTGGGGTCATGGCCACAGCGTTCACCGGTAGCCGTGGAGTCGGGGTTCGATCAGTCATCGTCATCGAGATATCGAGAATCTCAGACTCGTGCGGCTACGGAGTGCCGTTGATGTCGTTCAACGAGCATCGCCCGACGATGGATCAATGGTCGAATCGAAAAGGCTCAGATGGGATTCGCGAGTATTGGATCGACAAGAATCAATCGAGTATCGACAATCTGAAGGGCCTCGACTTTCCCTGAACACCCTTCCCTTTCTCTCCAAGGGGCAATGCCTATGAACGAGGAGAGAGGCGTGTTCTGAAGATACTTCGTAGCTCAAATGCACCTTCATGAGGTGTCCCGGTCCGCACCACAGCCATCCGCCGAGCCGACCCGTCCGACAATCAGTGTCATTGACACATTCCTATTTCGGCATATAATGCTGTCATGGTTCGTTCGCCCGCGACTCGCGACATCTTCAACGCGATTGCCGACTCACACCGTCGCGAGATCCTTGACTTGCTGGTTGGTGGTGAGATGCCGGTCGGGCAGATCGTTGATGATCTCGAAATCTCTCAGCCACAGGTCTCCAAACATCTTCGAGTCCTTAGCCAAGTCGGCCTCGTTCAGTGTCGTGCGGTAGGTCGTCGGCGGCTTTACCGACTGAATCCTTCGTGCCTCAGACCACTGCACGATTGGGTCGCGAAGTACGAGCTCATGTTGAATGAACGGCTCGATCGACTGGACAGCTATCTCATTGAGATCCAGCGTCTGGAACACACAGCGGGCAGCGAAACACAAGGAGAACCATGAGAGTAAACCGACACGGCTCGGCGACCACCGAACTCATCAGCGACTGCGAGGTCAAAACGCAACGTGCCTTCAGTGCGCCGGCGTCGCTCGTCTTTGACGCGCTAACGAAGCCCGAGCACGTGCGCGCGCACTTCAGCCCCGATCCGAATCCCCTCCACATTTGCGAGATCGATCTTCGTGTGGGTGGTGCGTACCATTACGCGTGGATCGCCCCAGGCGACAAGGAGTGTTCATTCCGGGGTACCTTCTTGGAACTCGAGCCACCGACGCGCATCGTGGCGACCTGGTTGTTTGAGGGGTGGCCGAATGACGAGGCGGTCGAGACCACGACCTTGACGGAAGTCGACGGCATCACGACATTGACGACGGTCTTGAAGTTCAAGGATGGCGCAAGTCTCGGCGATCACTTCCAAGGTGATCTCACGGGTATGCAAACCAGCTTCGACCAGCTGGAAGATCTCCTCGCTGGACTTGTGTAGGTCGGAGTGATCGATGCACCTGTAGCGAGTACGGGGAACCTGACAGTGCAGACGGTAACCCACTGTAAATCGACGACTTACGCCTCACCTACCCGGTCTCGGCGGAACACGACGACAGGAGCGAACGCGTGCGCGCACTTATTTCAATGAGCTATGTGTACTCCGTGAACGCCGCATGCATCGAGAGCGGCGCCGAAGAGTTCCGCTTCCTCGATAGTCTGCCGGAGGACCCCGCTCAAGAACGCGACATACTCTCGTTCTTGTCAGGAGCCGAGGCGTACATCTTGGGGCGGACCCAGTACGAGAGGTTCGCTGCGGGTTTCCAGGGTAAGACTGCGACAGATCACCCATTCGCTCCCATCTATGCGGCAACCGACAAGATCGTATTTTCACGCACCCTCTCCTCGGCGGACTGGGAGCGCACGACGATCAATCGAGGCGATCTGGTCACTGAGGTTCAAAAGTTGAAACGCGAGGGCAATGGCTACATCCTTGTGACCGGTCGTAGTGGCATTACTCGAACACTCTTGCAGCACGACCTGATCGACGAGTTCCGCATGTCCGTCTTTCCGATGCTGTTAGGTCAGGGGTCTCGAATGTTCGACTTTGATGTTGTCGGCACGTCCAAAGAGCTTGAACTCGTCTCATGCGAACCTGGCACGAACGGCGTCGTCGTCCTGCACTATCGTCGACGCCGGTAGCAGCCACCTGAGTCATACAGCGTACGGCTGACGGAATCCGCCATCGGTTCATCAGTCCTGAATTGGTGTCGGAGGCCCACGCAACAGATATGCAACCCATTATCGGAGGCTGAATCTGTGAGTGACACGCTGATCAGTCGAGGTGGCCGGCTTATTCGTAAACGTCCCGACGATGCCCAAGAGTGACAACCACGATCAAGAGAACCCCATCGTCAATGGTATAAAGCACTCGATAGTCCCCCACTCGGAGTCGATAACCATCGCGACCACGAAGCGGCCGTGAAGCCGGAGGTCGAGGATCTTTCGCCAGGAGCGAAATCGCACCTTGAATCCGCGGCTGTGTTGAGCGATCTATCTTTCGAAGCTCTCGGAGTGCTGCCGGTCGGAATTCAATCCGATAGTCGCTCACGACCAGCCGAGGTCACTTTTGACTTGCTCCCAGGGAATATTGTCTCCCGCTTCCGCAAGTGCAAGGTCAAATGCGGCGACGTCTTGTGACTCCTCAAGCGCTTCGAGCATTACGTCGTACTGATCCGGACTGATTAGGATCGCCGCGCGTCGACCGTAGTGCTCCAGTTCGACCGGTTCGGTCTTTGACATCTCAACGACTTCAGATAGTTTTTCGCGAGCCTTGCTGACTGAGATTTTGACCATGTTTATATTGTACATCATCGGTGCCATTGTTGTACACCTTGGCGTCGGAGGCCCGGCTTGACGGAAATGCCACCTCTCATTGGCGACTCGGTTAAAAGTCTTCGTTTTCTGAGCGCTAGACGTTGTCTTCGTTGTTTGACTCGTCAGTTTCAGTGTATGTCGTGATTGTTAGTGGATCGTTAGGCAGAGGTTTTGGTTCAAAGATGAATGTTCCCGGGGTGCGCTCTCCGGCAAGCGTCGTGCTGAAGTTTGTAAGGAGGCGCCCAGTCGGAGTGAACGTGAACCTCGGAGAATGATCTCGCGTATTTCGGACGATTTGTTCAACCGATCTGGATTGTTCTCGAGCCAATGCGAGAAGTTCTTCAAGAATTGACGATTCATTGCGGGCGGTTGTCGGACTGCCTTCCGGTGTGGAATTCGCAATGTCAGTTAGTGCCGAAAGAACCTTGGGCCAATGCGCTTCGAATGAAGCTTTAAGTACGTCGTCTTTCAACTGCTTTTGATTTGCCTTGTTTATTGCCACTAACAGCCTAAAGAAATCTGCTTCCTCCAGTTTGGTGTTCTGGAATTGAGCCAACGGACCTTGAACTTCACTACCAGCACCAATGCCAATTAACAGTGTCATCACCTTTTCGGACGCGAGACTGTTGGACAGCCCCCCACTTTCGAAATGTATCCACTCGTTCGTTAGGGATTCTGGCGTGAGGCAAACGATTCCTACTTCGCTTTCTGCCAGACCGGCGGCGATGGCGCCCGCCCATTTTGCCCCTTTGCGGATGCTTTCTGACGACATAAAAGGCTCAACGTCTTGAATCATAAGTGGAAGATATTGCTCAAGTATCAATGCAGCATTTTGGCCACGTATACCGGACCAACATATGAAGACCTTCATGGAGCCACCCTCATTCGCTCACGTCAATTCCGTTCGCGACCAGTTCGTGAACCAGAAGGTCGTGGCGTGCTGCAAGCATCTTGAACATTGCGCGGGTGAGAGCCGCCAGGTCCTTTGCACTCGGTGCCCCACCCCATTCTGCGAACTTCAATTCCCATACTTCTTCAAAGTCCGGTTCTAAATCCATTGATCTCTCCTTTGTGCACCGATGGAGAGGACGTTACTTCTCGTGGAGAAGTTCGGTCACGTGCGGCGAAGCAGTTCATGTGATAAACCTCGCACAACGAGATTCCGGGGAAGGTCAAATGGGATTATTTTTCCGAAAAAGCAAGAAAGCTGGACCGATCCGCTTCAACCTCTCCAAGAGCGGCATTGGTGCTTCCGCTGGTGTCAAAGGGTTGAGAGTCGGGAAGCAGGCGGGGCGTAAAGGCGTTTACGCGCGCGGCTCGAAAAAGGGCGTTGGTTTTCGTAAAAAGTTGTTCTAGTCGTCCGACTAGTCTTCGCGACTTGTCGACTTAGTCAGAAGTTGTAGTGGTGTCCTGGGTCGTGGCGGGCGGGCAGGCGCGCGGAGCGGGGAGCCCGGTCGCCACGACCCCGGAAACACGACATTGACGAACGGCTCCTGCGGGGATTACAATGGTGTAGTTCCCCTGACCGGGTGCGCCAAATAATTCAGTCAAAATTCATTCAATTTCAGTCACTAAATAAAAACCTAAAAATCACACTAAAAGACACTTAGACAATCAAGGCGCGGGTCAAAGGAGTTCATCGCCAAAAGGCGATGGTCATCGTTTTTAAGTGTGGGTTTTTATGCCGACTGAGTCTCATCACCCCTTCTCAATTGAGGTCGCTCCGTGTGAAAACGGCGCCCAAGCGACCGGCGAAGCCGGGCGCGCTTCAGTTCACAAAAGAACACAACTCGTTATTAGGGACCGATCTCTTCAACAGGATGTTGGCTGGAAGTTGACGTTCTGGCCGGAATGCGCTGAAGCGTCGGTGTCCATTGTTACATCGGGGTCGGATCGTCATCGGAGTTCTGAGCGGCAACGCGAAAAGTCCGAGGATGAGTTAACGCTCTACTGGAGGATCGCAAACGGACGTGCCGGTTCTCGGTCCCGCCGGTACTTCGTTTCGAATCAACTGCGCTACATGTGGGTACTCACCTTCGCTCAGAGTCGAAGGGATCGTGGCCTGGTTATGGGTGAGGTTGCAGAGTTCGCGCGTCGACTACGGCTTCTGCTGGGCGGTGAGAGTTATCCCTATTGGTACTCGCCCGAACTACATCCACAGGGTCACGGGTGGCACGTCAACTTCTTCATAGCGTTCCGGATTCCTCACGCTGAGATCGAAGCGTTATGGAGTCATGGATTTGTCTGGGTTACCGACTTCGCCACTTCGATGAAAGGCCCGAAGGGTGAATCTCTGGGTCTCTGTCGCACTCCGCGCGAAGGGTTGCGCCGTGCTGCCAACTATGGATGTAAGTACGCCCAAAAGGATTGGTCGCCCGAAAACGTTGGTCCACTAAGCCACCGATACGAAGTGGCTCAGGGCTTTGCTCCTATTCGTGAATCTGCGTGGATCAATGGTCCGGGTGAGGCAGAACAACTCATTCAGATGCAGTTGTTAGATGAGGACCGACGCTGGATGAAGCGCTGGAACTCGGATGACGATCCTGAATGGCTTCGCCCTCCCGTATGGACTTGGCGATGGTGAATCCAGATTGTGGCCGAAGATGTGGTGCGCGATTACACAAACGCGTCCAAAGTTCTGATAGCAATCGGTTTACGAATTCTCGAGGAGGAGGAGCGCGATGAGCCGAACAGTGGCATACGTCCGGGTGTCGACTGAAGATCAAACTGAGCTTTCGCCCGATGCACAAGCGAAACGTTGCAAAGAGCTGGCACGGTTGCGCGAACTGGGCCGGTCGTCGTCCTGCCGATGAAGGAGTCTCGGCGAAGAATCTTGAGCGTCCTGCCATGCGAGAACTCATTGCGCTCGATCGAGCTGGCGAGGTTGAGCATTGGTCATATGGCGCTGGGACCGACTCATCGGGACCAAGGGGACTGCGCGTTTGGTCAAATTGTTCAGGCTTACGGAGTTCTGTGCATTCAGTGAATGATGGTGAACTCGACCTCTCGAGTGCATCGGGCAAGATGCAAGTCGGCGTTTGCGGTGTCTTCGCGCATACTCACAGGGACCAGATCGTAGAGAATACAACGTATGGGCCAACGCCAGGCGGCTGAAAAGGGTCGCTGGCAGAACCATGCGCCGACTGGCTACGACATGGTCAACGGTGAACTCGGTGCCGAACGACCAAGCGCCGATTGTCCAACGTATTTTCGCGCTTCGTGCCATGGGTAAGAGTTTTCAGCAAGTAACCGAGGCGGTCGGAATGAAATACCCGACTGTCCGCTACATCGCCTCAATCGCGCGTACCTCGGCCAAACGAAGTACTCAGGCGATTGGTATCCCGGAAATCATGCCCCCCTAGTCAACGAGAAGCAGTTCAACGCGGCTCAGCGAGGCCATACGCTCGGACGTCGGCACGGTCGCCACCTCCTCTCCGGAGCCATGCGCTGTGGGCTCTGCGGGCGCGTCGCAATTATTCGCTACAACGACCGAAAGCAGGGGTTCTACCGATGCGGTGGACAAGGCAAACGTTGCACACAACCTGCGCGGTCCGCGAACGGACTGGAACGTGCTGTGGTCCTCGGACTCGGGATCTTGGCAGACGACAATGAACTCCAGGCGGCGATCCGCTATCAATTGTCGGCGCGATAGTCGGGCTGAGGCACCTGTGCGCCCGTCGAACAAGATGGCGATTTGCTATCGCTGGCGAAGGAAACAGAAAAGATTCTCGACCTCTATTGCGGCGAACAGATTGGACGGCGAAACCGTATGCCATCGAGCATCGACGATCTGGTCACGCAAATGAAAACGCTTCGAATGAGGTCGATGAAATTGCCTTGCGAGAGATCGCGCCGAGAAGAAGCCGTGAGCAGGTTTAACGAAGTGGCCTAGTTGCTTTCCGACTTTGATGCCCAACGTATTTGGAGAGCCGCCACGCCAACTGAGCGGTGGACACTGGTTATGATCTTGTCGACTCGGTCTGCATCTACCCTGATCGCCTCACAGTTCAGGTGGCCGGTGCGCCAGCCGTTTACCGTCGATCTCGACGAGGTTGGCCTCCACAAAGGTGGCAGAACTGTGGTGTCGGAGGCGGGACTTGAACCCGCACGCCCCTGAGGGCACCAGCCCCTCAAGCTGGCGCGTCTGCCTATTCCGCCACTCCGACGCGGAGTCCTACTTTAGCCGCTGACCAACATGCGCTTTCAACCTCAACCTGACGTTGAGGGCGGCGCAAGGGCCCAGTTAAGGACTTCGTCGAGCAGCCCGGGCACTGAGAAACTTGTCGTCACGCCCGTCAAAGTGTTTGTCCACGCCAGTAGCGACGGTGACGTGAAGAGCGGACGTACCCAATATGACGTCTGAATCTTCTGATCCATTTGTAGCCACGTCGACGCCGCGGTCACCGGGTTGAAGTTCGCCAGCGCTTGATTGAAGAGCTTGGTGACGGCGACCGATCGCCATCCGCTCGGATACGCGTCGGCGTAACCGGGGCCGCTCCACGAGCGCGCCGTATAGGAGACCGCGGTGATCGTCGGACGCGTGAAGACCGACAGGTCGGCCGTATTCGTGGCGGTCGCGACCGCCGCGGCGATCTCGCTCGGCACGTCGGTGACGTCGACCTTGATGCCGATCGAGGCCCATTCGGCGACGACGGTCCGTCGCGACGGCGTGGTCGACGTCACTCGGACCGACCGCCATGCGCAGCTCGAGCGGCGTACCCGCCGTCGTCGTCCAGCCATTCGCACCGCGCACGAAGCCACTCTGCGCGAGGACGTCGAGCGCGCATGAGAGACAGTCGCTCAGTCCGTTCTGGGCCGTGCTCGGAGCGATCGTCGTCGTCGTCGTCTGGGCCGACGGTGAGGTGCCCGCCGGTCCTGGGATACTCGGCCTGACCCTGGGAGAACAACGCCGAGGCCGCGACCGACGGCGAGAACGTCACCGCTCCCCAGAGTTGATCGATCAGCGACTGCCGGTCGATGGACCAGCTCAGCGCCTCGCGTACCGCGATGCGCTTGATGAGTGGTCGCGTCGAGGCAAAGGAGACCTCTTCAATGTTGCTCGAGGTGCCGATATGGCTCATCACGAACGGCAGGCCACTGATGGCTTGGACGAGCGGTCGGTTGACGACGAGCGAGAAGTTGACGAAGTACGTCGTCGCCGACGACGGCAGGGGCGCGTCGTCGGTGATGACGATGCGCCCGAATCGATCGGTGTCGACCGGCCAGTGCCTGATTCATCAACAAGACGATGCGATGCGACGTCGCGCTCGACACCGAGTAGGGCCCGAGCGTCGGACGTGACGCCAGCGCGGCGAGCGAACAGTTGCCCTGCGTGCCCAGTGCCTCGACGTCACGGAACAACAGATTCCAGTCGGCGTACGGCGTGGAGAAGACGGCCGTCACGACGTCGGCGTCCTTGGAGACCTTCAGCGACTTGATGTCGCGGTAGCCGTCACTGAGGACCGTGCGTAGCGACTTCGCCCGGAGCCACCACCCCAGGAGGTCGTTGCCGTTGAACGTCGTGCCGTTACTCCACTTCTCATTGGGCGCGATCGTGTACTTGATCGTCTCGGGCGTCAGCGAGGTCAGCTCGGCCGAGGCGATAGGGCCGTTCTCGCCGTAGAGGTTGCCGGCGCTGGTCGTCAGGAAGGCCGACGGGACGAGCAGGTCGTTGATCGCGTCGGTGGTCGGGGTGGCGCCGGCGTCGAGGAACGTGCAGCCGTTGAACGGTCCCGGGAGCGAGACGTTGATGGTCTTCGCGTTCAGGGAGTTGGTCTTGACCGGGGCGGCACTCGAGCGACCGATGGGGATGAGGACCGCGACGGCGACGAGCACGAGCGCCGCGCCCCGGCCGATTGATCCTCGCCGGACCATGCCGTTACTGCAAACGCAGGTCGAGAGTCAGCGTGGCGAAGGTGAAGATCAACGCGACGGCAATCGTGATGCGGTCCAGATTGCGCTCGACCACGGTCGAGCCCGAGGCCGCCGAGCCCATGGAGCCACCGAGGAGGTCCGAGATCCCGCCACCGCGACCCGAGTGCAACAGGACCAGAAAGATCAGCCCGATGGACGCCAAAGCCTCAATTGTGATGAAAGTCCAGGTGAACAACGTTGCCTCCGATTAGCGCTTTAAAGCGTAGCAGTCGTCACAGGCCGCAATTATGGCAAGGAACGACTCGGCCTTGAGGCTCGCGCCGCCCACCAAGAAGCCGTCGGCGCGTCCTTCAGCGATCAGCGACGCGGCATTCTCGGCGTTCACCGAGCCGCCGTAGAGGATGCGAGCGTCACCCAGCGACGGGGGCAGCGCCGAGCGGATGCAGCTCATCATGGCGTGGACCTGGTCGGTGTCGGCCGTCAGTCCCGTGCCGATCGCCCAGATCGGCTCATAGGCGATGGTCACGAGTTCGCTGAAGCGCTCATCAAGGCCCTCAAGGGCACTACGCAGTTGGCGACGGACCCACTCATCGTGGTCGCCGTCTTCACGAACCTCGAGCGCCTCGCCGACGCAGAGCACGGCCTTGAGACCGGCGCGCACGACCGCGCGCAGCGTGAGGGCGACCGCGGCGTCGTCCATTGCGTACATCGCGCGGCGCTCGGAGTGCCCGACGAGCACCCATCCGACGCCGAGTCGTTTCAGCATCGAGACGCTGACCTCACCGGTGTGCGCACCGTTCTCGTTGGGATTCACGTGCTGGGCGCCGACCGCGATCGGGATTCGTTCGGAGTCCACGATCGACGCGACGCTGCGCAGGTCCACGAAGGGCGGCGCCACGACGATCTCGGTGTGTTCCGACGGGCGGTTCTTCAACAAGACGCCGATCTGTTGACCGAGGTGCACGGCCTCGACGAAGTCGAGGTTCATCTTCCAGTTGCCGATGACGAGTGGCTTGACGGTGCTCATGCGTTGAACGGGCTCTCGCGCAAGGCCCGTAGGCCGGGCAGGTCGCCGAGCTCGACGAGTTCGAGTGAGGCCCCTCCCCCGGTCGAGACGAAGCTGACGTCACCCTCGAGTCCGAAGATCTGCAGTGCCGCCACCGAGTCGCCCCCGCCCACGACCGAGACGGCGTCGGACTTGGCGACGGCGCGCGCGACCGCCTCGGTCCCGCCGGCGAAGCGATCGTCCTCGAAGACGCCCATCGGGCCGTTCCACAGAATGGTCGCGGCGCCGGCGATCACGTCGGCGAAGTGCTCGGCAGAAACGGGACCGATATCGAGACCGCCGTAGCCGTCGGGGATGTCCCCGCTGAAGAGCGTCGCGGGCTCGGTGCCGGCGTTGGCGCCGAAGGGCGACGACGACCGCAGCCCGAGGGCGTCACTCGGGATCACGACGTTGCCGCCGGCGAGCAACTGCGCACACTGCTCGACGTAGGAGGCGTCGAAGAGCGACGAGCCGATCGTGCGCCCGAGGGCCACCTGGAACGTGTAGGCCATGCCGCCACCGACGATGACCGTGTCGGCCTTCTCACAGAGCACCTTGGTGATCGCCGAGCTTGTCGGCGACCTTGGCGCCCCCGATGATGGCGACGAACGGTCGTGCGGGGCTCTCCAGCAGACCGAGGATCGTCGAGGTCTCGCGGGCGAGGTTCAGCCCGGCCGCGCTCGGGATCAACGTGGGCGGCACCATGATCGAGGCGTGGGCCCGGTGCGACGCGCCGAAGGCCTCGTTGATGTAGTAGTCGAACCCCTCGACGAGTGAGGCGCCGAAGTCGGCGTCGTCCGCCTCCTCGCCGGGGTTGAAGCGCAGGTTCTCCAGGAGTTCCACTTCGGGACAGAGCTCGTGCAGTCGACGGCGCACCGGCTCGACGCTGTACTTCTCCACGACCCGGCCGTTGGGGCGACCGAAGTGCGTGCACGCGACGACGACGGCGCCGCGTGACACGCAGGTCCTCGAAGAGCGGCAGCGTCGCGCGGATGCGAAAGTCGTCCGTGACCTCGAGTCGGCCGTCAACCTCGGCGACGGGCGTGTTGAAATCCACGCGCACCAGGATCCGCTTGCCCTTGAGACTGCCCCAGCGATCGTAGGACGGCAGCGCTTCGCTCACCGCTACTTCCCGATGTGGACGCTGAGGTCCACCAGTCGGTTGGAGTAGCCCCACTCGTTGTCGTACCAGCCGAAGATCTTGACCATGCTCTGGTGTTCGTCGATCGGCTGGACGATCGTCATCAACGAGTCGAACGTGCACGAGGCCGGTGTGCCCACGATGTCCGACGAGACGATGTAGTCATCGGTGTAGACCATGATGCCCTTCATGGGTCCGTCGGCCGCGGCGCGAAAGGCGGCGTTGACGGCCTCGACGCTCGTCGACGAGGTGATCGCCGTGAAGTCGGTGATGCTGCCGACCGGCACCGGCACGCGAAGAGAGGTGCCGTCAAGTCGTCCCTTCATGGAGGCGAGCACCAGGCTCGTGGCCCGGGCCGCGCCGGTCGCGGTCGGCACGATGTTGATCGCGGCCGCGCGCGCGCGTCGCAGGTCCTTGTGCTCGAGGTCGAGCAGGTTCTGGTCGTTGGTGTAGGCGTGGACGGTCGTCATGAGCCCGGTCGTCACGCCGAAGGCGTCGTCGAGCACCTTGACCATCGGGACGAAGCAGTTCGTCGTGCACGACGCGTTCGAGACGACGTGGTGGCTCGTCGCGTCGTAGGTGTCGTCGTTCACGCCGATCACGAACGTGGCGTCCACGTCGGTCGCCGGCGCCGAGATGATCACCTTTCGCGCGCCGGCCGTGAGGTGCTGGGCCGCGCTTTCGCGCGTGGTGAACCGTCCGGTCGACTCGATGACCACGTCGACGTTGAGTTCGCCCCACGGCAGTTCGGCGGGGTTGCGCTCGGCCAGGACCTTGATGGTCTTGGTGCCGACGGTCATGCCGTCGCTCGTCAGCGCGACCGGCACGTCCAGGCGTCCCTGGGTCGAGTCGTGACGCAAGAGGTGGGCGTTGACCTCGGGCGAGGTGAGGTCGTTCACGGCGACGACGTCGATGTCGGGGTTCCCCAGGGAGGCACGAAGGTACCCGCGACCGATGCGCCCGAACCCATTGATTGCCACGCGTATTGCCACTACTGCTCCTCTGATTGTCGGCGTCGTTATCGCACTTCGGCGAGTACCGCTTCGGTCAATTTTTGCACATCGTGGACCATGCCATTTCTCCCCGCGAGGTCCGCAATGTGAACGGGGAGTGAACACTGCTGTGACGCGAACTCGGTGAACGCATCGACGAGCACCACGTCAGGGACGACCCCGTGGCGCACCAACGCGTGCACGTGGTCTTCGAGCGTGTACCCCTCGGTCTCAGGGATCTGTTCACGCAGGTTCGCGACGTAGATCTTCGTGGCCCTCGTGCCCGAGAGCGCTTGGGTCACCCCGGGCACGACACAGGCCGCCAGCACACTCGTGAAGAGCGATCCCGGGCCGATGAGGATGACGTCGGCGCGTTCGATGGCCTCGACCGCCGCGATCGGCGTCGCCGCGTTCGTCGGTTCCACGCGAATGCGCCGGATCGACGAGGACTTCATGACCTCGCTCTGACCGCGCGTGTCGCCGTCCTCGGTCGAGGCGACGAGCACGACGCCCACCTCGCTCGCCGGCACGATCAGTCCCGTGACACCCATGACCTGGGCGACGGCGCGCACGGACTCTTCGAGATCGCCGGTCGCGTCGATCAGGCCGACGAGCAGCAGGTTCCCGACGGCGTGGCCGTCGAGTTCACCGACGCTGAAACGGTGCTCGAAGGACGCCGCGAGTGGATTCTCCGGGTCGGCCAGGGCGACGAGGCACTTTCGAAGGTCGCCCACGGCCGCGACGTTGAGCAACGCCCGCAGCCGCCCGGTCGATCCCCCGTCGTCGGCGACCGAGACGACGCCGGTGACCTCGTGCGAGACCCGTCGCAGTGCCCGCAGCGACGCAGCGGTGCCGTGGCCCCCACCGACCGCCACGACTCTCATCGAGCGATATCGCGGTGAAAGACGGCGTGTTCGAGATGCAGTCGACTGCGAAGTTCCTCGGCGATCGCGACGGACCGGTGTCGTCCTCCCGTGCAGCCGATCGCGACCGAGAGGTAGGACTTGCCCTCCTTCTGGAACTCCGGGATCTGCCACTCCAGCATCGAGACGACGTCGGCCAGAAAATGCTGCGCGCCCTCTTGTTCCAAGACGTACGTGGCGACCGGCTCATCGAGTCCCGACAGTGGCCGAAGCTCCTCGACCCAGAAGGGATTGGGCAAGAACCGACAGTCGAAGACCAGATCGACGTCGCGGGGCAGTCCGTTGGAGTAGCCGAAGGAGACGAGCGAGACGCGCAGCGAGCCGAAGCCGGCCATCTCCGTGAAGGTCTCGACGATGCGCGAGCGCAGCTGATTGGCGTTGATCGATCCGGTGTCGATCACGAGGTCCGCGCCGTCGCGGATCGACTGCAGCAGGGCTCGCTCCCCGATGATCGATTCCGCGAGCGTCGCCGCCTCGAAGGGGTGGCGTCGGCGATTGCCCTCGAAGCGGTGGATCAACACGTCGTCCGGCGCGTCCAGGAACAAGATCTTGGCGTTCTCGTGCAGTTGGCGGAGCTCTCGTTCGACCCCGAGCCAGTCGTGGGGCTGCACGCCGCCCGAACGCCCGACGATGAAGGCGACACCGGCGTACTCGCGCGAACCGCTGATGGCGAGTTCTCCGACGCGCGCGATCAACTCGATCGGCATGTTGTCGATCACGAACCAGCCGATGTCCTCCAGAGCCGCCGAGACCGTCGAACGCCCGGCGCCCGACATCCCGGTGACCAGCAAGACCTCACTCATCGTCGCTCCCCTTGGCGGGCTTGGGTTGGGACGGCGCCCGCAAATGATCGTAGAGCCTTCGCGCGACGTCGCTCGGCAGCCACGCGAGGGCGTCGAGTTCTTCCAGGGTCGCCTGGCGCAGGGCGTCGAGTGAGCCGAAGGCGCCGAGCAGACGTTCTCGACGGGCCGGCCCGAGACCGTCGATACCCGAGAGCGACGAGGCGACCATCGACTTGCCGCGCTTGGAGCGGTGGAACGTGATGGCGAAGCGGTGCGCCTCGTCGCGCACGCGTTGGACCAGGTACAGCGCCTCGGAGCCGCGCTCCAACGCGATCGGCGTATTCGATCCCGGTCGGTACAGCAGCTCCTCGCGTTTGGCGAGCGCCGTGAACTCGACCGCGTCACTCAGGCCGAGCGTGGCGGCGGCTTTCTGTGCCGCGTGCAACTGCGGGAGTCCGCCGTCGATGATGATGAGATCAGCGCGACGGAACTTGGTCGCGCCCTGCTCGTCGTTCCAGTAGGCCAGGCGACGTCGCACCACCTCTTCCATAGCCCCGACGTCATCATTGCCGAGGACCTCTTTCACGTTGAAGTGCCGATAGTCGCTCTTCTTCGCGAGCCCGTCTTCGAAGACGACCATCGATCCGACGTAGTTCGTGCCCTGCAGGTGGCTCATGTCGAAGCACTCGATGCGAAACGGCGGCTGCTCGAGGCCCAGCGCGACGCCAAGCTCCTGAAGCGCCCGGGCGCGTACGTTGTGATCGCTCTGTCGACGCAGCGAGTCGCGGTCGATCACCGACAAGGCATCGTTGCGCGCGAGTTCGACGGCGCGTCGGCGCTTGCCGCGTTGCGGGGCCGCGATCTCGACCGGCCGGCCCCGCATCTCGACCAGGTACTCGCGCGTCAGTGCCGTTGCCGACTCCTCCTCGGCGACGAGGACGACCGGCGGCACGGACTCGGCGTCGGCGTACATGTCGGTGAGGACGCTCTCGAGGATCTCGGCGTCGCTCTCGTCCATCGAGCGGTCGATGAGGTGCACGCTACGACCGATCACGCGGCCGAAGCGCACGCGAAAGCGCACGACCGCGGCCCGGCCACCGTCACTCGCCACGGCGATCACGTCCAGGTTCGAGTGGTCGTCGAGGACGACGTTTTGCACGCTGGCCGCGCGTTCGAGGGCTTCGAGGCCGTCGCGCGCCTTGGCCGCGGCCTCGTAGTGCTTCTTCTCCGACGCCTCGTGCATCTGGCGTTGCAGCAACCCGCGCAACTGGCGGACGTCACCGTCGAAGAACCGCGCCCAGGACGCGACGAGTTGCGCGTAGCCCTCGGGGTCGATCGCGCCGACGCACGGACCCGAGCACTTGCCGATATCGAAGAGCAGGCACGGCCGCTCGATGCGCTGGTGGTAGTTGTACTTGTGCTTGGTGCACGATCGCAGCGGGAATGCCTGGATCAACTCGTCCATCGTCGTGCGCAGCGCGCGCACGTCGACGAAGGGGCCGAAGTACTTCACGCCCTTCACGTGCTTGCCGCGCGTTATATACGGCGCGCCGAACTCGGTGCGGGTGTCGAGCGCGACGTACGGGAAACTCTTGTCGTCTTTCAGTCGCATGTTGTAGCGCGGCTGATTGTCCTTGATCAGTTCGTTCTCCAGGACCAGGGCATCGAGTTCGGTTGGCGTGACGATCCACTCGACCGAGGTCGCCTCGGCCATCAGCGCCTGGGTCTTCTGCGTGAGACCCTCCGGTCGCTGGAAGTAACTCCCCAGTCGCGAGGCCAGTGAGAGCGCCTTGCCGACGTAGATCACCTGACCGTGGGCGTTTCGAAAGAGGTAACAGCCGCTCTGGCGCGGGATGCCCGAGGGGCGGGCGAACACTATCGCCGTCCGTGCGCTGCCAGCGACTCCTTCAAGACCGTCCCGGTCGCGCTCGGCAGCATCGCAATCGCTTCGGGCGTGCCCTCGCCGACAATCTTTCCTCCGCGACGCCCGCCTTCGGGCCCCAGGTCAATGACCCAGTCGGCCGTCTTCACCACGTCGAGGTTGTGCTCGATGACGAGCACGGTGTTGCCCTGGTCGACCAATCGGTGCAGGACCTCGAGCAGACGCTTCACGTCTTCGAAATGTAGTCCCGTGGTCGGCTCGTCGAGCACGTAGAGCGTGTGGCCGGTCGGACGTCGTGCGAGCTCCGTGGCCAGTTTGACGCGCTGGGCCTCGCCACCGGAGAGCGTCGGCGCGGGTTGACCCAGACGCACGTAGCCGAGGCCGACATCACTAAGGCTCTGGATGTGGCGCAGGATCGAGGGCTGGCGCTCGAAGAAGGTGAGGGCCTCGGCGACCGGCATGTTTAACACGTCGGCGATCGACTTGCCGCGGTAGCTGATCTCGAGGGTCTCGCGGTTGTAGCGCGCGCCGTTGCAGACCTCGCAGTTCACGTAGACGTCGGGCAAGAAGTGCATCTCGATCTTGATGGTGCCGTCACCGGCGCACGTCTCACAACGTCCGCCCTTCACGTTGAAGGAGAATCGGCCCTGCTGGTAGCCCCGGACCTTGGCCTCCTGGGTGTCGGCGAACAGCTTGCGGATCTTGTCGAAGACGCCCGTGTAGGTCGCCGGGTTCGAGCGCGGTGTGCGGCCGATCGGTTGCTGGTCGACCGCGACGACCTTGTCGAGATGCGCCACGCCCGTGATGGTGTCGTGCTCCATCGTGGTGGTCTTGGCCCGATTGATCTGGTGCTCGAGTGAGGCCAACAAGATGCCGTTGATGAGCGTGGACTTGCCCGAACCGGAGACGCCGGTGACCGCGACGAAGTCGCCGAGCGGCACGTCGACCGTGAGGTTCTGCAGGTTGTTGGCGCGCGCACCCTTGATGGTCAGCTTCTTGCCGTCGCCCGTTCGTCGCGTCTCGGGTACCGCGATGGACCTCTCACCGGAAAGGTACTGCCCCGTCAGGGACTCGGCGTTGTCGAGCAGTTCCTTGTAGGTGCCGGCGTGCACGACACGGCCGCCGAACTCGCCTGCGCCGGGACCGATGTCGACGATGTAGTCGGCCATCCGGATCGTCTCTTCGTCGTGTTCGACCACGATGACCGAGTTACCGAGGTCACGGAGTCGCTCGAGCGTCGCGATCAATCGGCGATTGTCCCGTTGGTGCAAACCGATCGAGGGTTCGTCGAGCACGTAGAGCACGCCGACCAGGTAACTCCCGATCTGACTGGCCAGTCGGATCCGCTGGGCCTCGCCGCCGGACAACGTCGCCGAGGCGCGCGAGAGCGTCAGGTAGTCCAGTCCCACGTCCATCAAGAACGTCAGTCGCTCGACGATCTCTTTGACGACGCGCCGCGCGATGGTCTCCTCGCGCTTGGTCAACTTCAACCTGCCGAAGAGGTCGATCGCCTCGTCGATGGTCATCGAGTTCACCTGGGCGATGTTGTGTCCGTGGACCTTCACCGCGAGGATCTCGGGCTTGAGGCGCTGGCCCTTGCAGGTGCGGCACTCGACCTCGCGCATGTACTGCTCGGCCTGTTCGCGCGACCAGTCGCCGTCGGCCTCGTTGCGCTTGCGCTCGAGCCAGTCCACGATGCCGGCGTACGTCGTGTCGTAGGTGCGGACCTTGCCGTAGCGGTTGCGATACTTGACCGGCACCGAGCGCTTCTCGACGCCGTAGAGGACGAGCTTCTTGTCCTTCGGCTTCAGTTTCTTCCACGGCGTGTCGACGTCGAAGCCGCCCAGCGCGGCGATGCCGTCGATGAGGCGCGCGAAGTACTTGAAGCGCACTCCGGACCACGGCGCGAGCGCCCCTTCGCGCAGCGAGAGCGAGTCATCGGGCACGACCAGGGCCGGATCGACCTCGAAGCGCGTCCCGAGTCCGGTGCAGACCGGGCAGGCCCCGTAGGGTGAGTTGAAGGAGAAGTCACGCGGCGCCAACTCCACGAAACTCAGTCCGCAGTCGTTGCACGCCATCTTCTCCGAGAACTGGACGAGTTCGTCCGAGTCGACGAAGAGGAACGAGACGAGTCCGCGCGTCAGCTTGAGTGCCGCCTCCACTGACTCGGTCAGGCGTTGGCGGTTCGAGCCCTTGACCGAGAGCCGGTCGAGCACGACGTCGATCGTGTGCTTCTCGTAGCGCGCCAGACTCAGCGAGTCGCGCTCGGCGAGCTCCATGACGATGCCGTCGACGCGCACCCGAGAGAACCCTTGGGCCGCGAGCTCGTTCAACAACGTGCTGTACTCACCCTTTCGACCTTCGACGACCGTCGCCAAGACCAGGAATCGCTCGTCACTCGGTCGTGACAGCACCTGATCCACGATCTGCTGGGGCGTCTGGCGGGTAACGACCTTGCCACAGTTCGGACAGTGCTGGACGCCGATGCGCGCGAAGAGTAGTCGCAGGTAGTCGTGGATCTCGGTGATCGTCCCGACGGTCGAGCGCGGGTTGCGTGACGCAGTCTTTTGGTCGATCGAGATCGCCGGGGAGAGCCCTTCGATGAAATCGACGTCCGGCTTATCCATCTGGCCGAGGAACTGGCGCGCGTAGGCCGAGAGGCTCTCGACGTAGCGCCGCTGGCCCTCGGCGTAGATCGTGTCAAAGGCCAGCGAGGACTTGCCCGAGCCCGAAAGGCCGGTGAAGACCACCAACTGGTCGCGCGGGATCTCGACCGAGAGGTTTTTGAGGTTGTGGACGCGAGCGCCCTGCACCTTGATGGTCGAGGACATTATGGGAATCTACCGGTCACGCGTCGAGGGTCAGTTCATCGAGTGACGAAATCTCATCCAGCGACGAGATGATCCCTTGACGCTGCAGGGAGTGGAGGATGTCGCGCAGGGCGGCCGCCTCCTCGAAGCGCAGTTCGCCCGCCGCGAGCAGCATGGCCTTTTCGACCCGCGCGATCTCGAGCGAGAGGTCGTCAGGCAGCATGTCCTCCAGGGACGACACGCCGTGGACCTTGTTGGCCGGTTCGGGCATGGACTCAGAACGAAGTCGACCAAGGATGTCGGCGACGTTCTTCATCACCGTCGTTGGTTCGATGCCGTGCTCCTTGTTGTACTCGATCTGGAGCAGTCGGCGTCGCTCGGTGAGCGAGATCGCCGAACGCATCGAGTCGGTCATCCGGTCTGCGTAGAGGATCGCCTCACCATTGGAGTTGCGCGCTGCGCGTCCGATCGTCTGGATGAGTGCACTGCGCGAACGCAAGAAACCTTCCTTGTCCGCGTCCAAGATCGCGACGAGTGAGACCTCGGGCAGGTCAAGGCCCTCGCGCAAGAGGTTGATACCGACCAGGATGTCGAACTCGCCCAATCGGAGCGATCGCAAGATCTCGATGCGCTGAATCGTGTCGATGTCGCTGTGCAGATACTGCACGCGGTAGCCGGCCTTGGTGAGGAAGTTCGTCAGGTCTTCGGCCATGCGCTTGGTCAGGGTCGTCACCAACGCCCGCTCATTGCGCGCGACGACGGCGTCCAGCCGAGTGCGCAGGTCATCGATCTGGTTCTTCGTCGGCACCACGGTGACGACCGGGTCCAAGAGTCCCGTCGGGCGAATCACCTGTTCGACGATCTGGTCGCTGTGTTCCATCTCGAAGGGTCCGGGCGTGGCCGACACGAAGACCATCTGGGGCACCAGCTCCATGAACTCGTCGAAGTTGAGCGGACGGTTGTCGAGCGCGCACGGCAGTCGAAAACCGTGTTCGACCAGCGTCTCCTTGCGCGAGCGGTCGCCGGCGTACTGGCCGCGAACCTGCGGCACGGCGACGTGGGACTCGTCGATAACGAGGAGGTAATCCTCCGGAAAGTAGTCGAGCAACGTGTACGGACGCTCCCCCGGCTTTCGTCCGTCGAGGTGCGCGCTGTAGTTCTCGATGCCGGCGCAAAACCCGGTCTGCTCGAGCATCTCGAGATCGTGTTCGGTGCGTGAACGCAGTCGCTGGGCTTCTAGGAGTTTGCCCTCGGATTGGAACTTCGCGAGCTGCGCCTGCAGTTCGTCTTCGATCCCGCGACAGGCGCGCTGCAACGTCGCGGTGCTGGTCGCGTAGTGCGACGCCGCGAACAGCGTGAACTCCTTCACCTTGCCGCGGCTCTCCTGGGTCATCGGATTGAAGAACGAGACCTCTTCGATGACGTTGTCGAAGAACGAGACCCGGATCGCCTCGTTGCTGTAGGCCGGCTGGATCTCGAGCGTGTCGCCCTTCATCCGAAACGTGCCGCGGTCGAGCACGAGTTCATTGCGGGTGTACTGCATCTCGACGAGTCGGCGCAGCAGCGCGCGCTGATCGAAGCTGTCGCCGACCTCGAGTTGCAGCATCCGCTCGCGATACTCGAGCGGTGAACCCAGGCCGTAGATACACGAGACCGAGGCGACGACGATCGTGTCGCGGTGCGTCAGCAGTGACGAGGTCGCGGCGTGACGAAGTCGGTCGATCTCTTCGTTCACCGAACTGTCCTTCTCGATGAACGTGTCCGTTCGCGGCACGTAGGCCTCGGGTTGGTAGTAGTCGTAGTACGAGACGAAGAACTCGACGCGGTTCTGGGGCAACATCTCTTTGAGCTCTGACGCCAACTGGGCGGCGAGCGACTTATTGGGCTCCAAGATCAACGTCGGACGCTGCACGTGCTCGACGAGCCACGCGATGGTCGCGGTCTTGCCGCTGCCGGTGATCCCTTCGAGCGTCTGATAGCGCAGCCCGTCATCCACGCCCTGGGCCAAGAGCTCGATCGCCCTCGGTTGGTCGCCCGCCGGTTGGAACGGCGATTCGACGAGGAACTTATTCATGTGAGAGCCCCGCATCGGCCAGTGTCGCGTCGAGTTCGTCGTAGAGCTCATCGAGCGTGCCCTCATTCCACAACACGCGGTCGACGATCGCGGCGCGCTCCTCGTTACTCACCTGATTGGCGAGTCGCGCGCGAGCGTCGGCCTCACTGAACCCGCGACCGTTCACGAGTCGCTCGATCGCGGTCTGCGGCTCGACCTGGACGGCCCATACGGCGTCGAGGGAGAAGGCGCCGCGGTGCTCGGAGCGAAAGAGCGGGATCGCCGCGAAGACCGCTTCGCCGTCGGCGGCGTCCAGGCGTCGTCTGAGTTCGACGCCAATGGCGCCGTGCGTGATCGAGTTGAGTCGTCGCAACGCCGAGGCGTCGTGAAAGACGATGTCGGCGACGAACGCTCGATCGAGCGCGCCGTCATCGCCGAGGACGGCACTGCCGAACGCATCGACCAACGTCGACAGTGTCGGGCTGCCCGGCGAGGTGATGTCGTGCGCGACGTCGTCGGCGTCGACGACACTGAACCCAAGGGATCGCAGGCGCTCGGCCACCGCGGACTTCCCCGCGCCAATACCTCCGGCGATGACAATTCTTTTCACCGTTCCACGGTAGTCAGACACTGTCACATCCCAACTGGGCAGCGCGGGGTGGTCTCTACGTCGTAGTGGCGTTGAGTAATGTTCAACTCAGTCTCAACAGGGGGAAAAGTGCTCAGATATTTGACGAAACGGCTGATGCTGCTCCTCGGCATCGTGTTCGTCATCTCGGTCGGAAGCTTCTACCTGATCCACCTACTCCCTGGAGACCCGGCGACCGTCATCCTGGGCCTCGGCGCCTCACCGGAGGCCAAGGCGGCCCTCTATAAGCAATTGGGGCTGAGTAAACCGATCTACCTGCAGTATTTCGTGTGGCTCGGCAACGTCGTGCGTGGGAACCTCGGCGTCTCGTTCATCTCCTCCACGACCGTGACCTCGGTCATCCGATCCGCGCTACCGATTGACGCCGAGATCATCATCATCAGTCAGATCCTGGCCTTCGCCGCGGCTATCCCCACCGCGATGCGTTCGGCGCGCAAGCCCGATGGGATCATGGACCGCTTCTTGGGCGCGAGCAGCTTCACGCTCCTCTCGATCCCTCCCTACATCTTGATCGTGGTCTTGGTCCTGTTCGTCTCATTGAAGCTGGGCGTCTCGGCGACCGGGCCATCGGCCTACGTCCCCCTGGGCACGGATTGGATCACGAACTTAGAGAGCCTCTCCCTACCGGCCTTCACCTTGGCGGTCGGGAGTTACGTCGTCTATTACCGCGTCTTGCGCAGTGACCTGATCGCCACGTTGCAAGAGGAGTTCATCACGATGGCGCGCTCCAAGGGCCTCAGCCAACGGCGCATCATGTGGCGCCATGCCTTTCGTCCGTCGTCAGTCGCCCTCCTCGGCGCGGCCAGCGTGAACATCGGTGGCCTCTTGGCGGCCGGTTTCGTGGTTCAGTATTTGTTGCAGATACCAGGCCTCGGCTACACCTTGATCCAGGCGATCGAGATGAGCGACTTCCTGCTTGTCCAAGGGATCGTGCTCACCGTGTCCGTCCTCGTGGTTCTCATCAACTTCTTCTTCGACTTCATCATCAACCTCGTCGATCCCAGGATCAGTCGTGAGTAGCCTCGGCCTCGAAGAGGCCGCCCTCATGGTCGAGCGACCGGAGAAGAGTGAGCCGCTGGGACTGTTCTTCTGGATCTGCGTCTTTTGGATCGGGCTCAACGTCTTCGGTGCCATCTTCGCCAACGTCCTGCCGATACCCAATCCGAACTTCGGGAACTACAACGCGATCAACGTCGGGCCGGGCATCCATCACCTCTTCGGCACCGATGACCTCGGTCGCGACATCTTCTCTCGCGTGGTCTACGGCTCGCGCGTCTCGATCACCGTCGGTATCGGGGCGATCATCATCGGCTTCGGGATCGGCGCGCCGCTCGGGATGTTGGCCGCGTACCGGCGCGGTCGCTTCGACGCGGTCCTCACGACCGTCATGTACGTCCTGCTTGCCTTCCCCGCCATCATCGCCACGATCGCGGTGCTGTCATTTTGGACGCCGCGCTCGATGTTCAAGATCATCGTGGTGATCGGCATCGCGTCGATACCGCTGGTCTATCGCGTCATCCGAACCGCGACGCTGTCGGTCGCCACGAAGGACTACGTCATCGCCGCCAAGGTCCAGGGCGCGACGGACCGACGGATCTTGATGAAGGAGTTACTGCCCAATATCGCACCGATCGCCGTCTCTTTCTTCTTGATCGGGGTGGCGACGGTGATCACGCTGGAGGGCGCGTTGGCGTTCTTGGGGCTCTCGGTCAGTCCCCCGACGCCGAGCTGGGGCAACATGATCAACGAGGCGCGCACCGTGCTCCAGATGAACCCCTGGTTGGCGCTCTTCCCGTCGCTCGCCTTGTGTCTCTTCCTCATCGCGCTGAATTTCATCGGTGACCGCATCCGCACCCACTTCGACGTGACGGAGGTGAAGCTGTGAGCGACGACAAGTTACTGGTCGTCAAGGACCTCACGACGACGTTCGCGACGGGCGGCGGGGATCTCACTGCCGTGAGCAGCGTTTCGTTCGAGCTGGAGCGCAACGAGACGCTCGGCATCGTCGGCGAGTCCGGTTCAGGTAAGACAGTCCTCTCACGCACGATCATGGGACTGCAGCCGCGCGTCAACACGACTGTCACGGGCTCATCGATCATCGACGGCTTCGAGGTCGTCGGCGCGAGCGAGAACGAGAAGCGCACGATCTGGGGCACCGAGGTCGCGATGGTCTTCCAGGACCCGATGACCTCTCTTAATCCGGTCATGCGCATCGGCAAGCAAATCGACGAGGCCCTGCGCGTGCGCTTGGGCATGAACCGCGCCGACGCGAAGGCGCGGGCCATTGAGTTGCTCGAACTGGTGGGCATCCCCTCTCCGGTCGAGCGCTACCACGCCTATCCCGGACAACTCTCGGGCGGGATGCGCCAACGCGTCGTCATCGCGATCGCCCTGGCGTGTTCGCCCAAGCTCCTGATGGCCGATGAGCCGACCACCGGTCTGGACGTGACGATCCAGGCCCAGATCCTCAACCTGCTCGATGAACTCAAAGAACGACTCAAGATGTCGGTGATCCTCGTCACCCACGACCTCGGTGTCGTCGCGACACGCACGTCGCGCATCGTCGTCATGTACGCCGGTCGGATCGTGGAGACCGGCACGACGCGTGACGTTTTCTATCACCACCGCATGCCCTACACGCGCGCACTCCTGGAGAGCTCGCCCAAGGTCTCCAATAAGAGCCATACACGACTGGTGACGATCCCGGGACGTCCGCCGAACCTCTTGAACCTCTCAGATGGCTGCAGTTTCGCACCACGCTGCAAGTTCGCCACCGACCGGTGCCACCAAGTGCGCCCTGAACTTCAGCCCTCGATCGAGCCCGGTCACTCCTTTGCCTGTTGGAACCCCCTACCCGTCGAGGCGACACTCCCATGAGCGATACCCGCACACCACTGCTTGACGTCACCGACCTCGAGGTCACGTTCTACGTCCACGGACGCGCCGTGAGCGCCGTCGCCGGGGTGAGCTTTCAGATCTACGAGGGCGAGACGCTCGGCCTGGTCGGTGAGTCGGGCTGTGGCAAGTCCACGACCGGCAAAGCGCTGATGCGCATCGTCGAGCCCTCCAAGGGAACCGTCGAACTCGAGGGCGTCGACATCACCAAGGAGTCCGGGAAGGCCCTGCGCAGTGCGCGCACTCGTATGCAGATGATCTTTCAGGACCCGATCAGCTCGCTCAATCCGCGTCGACGCGTCAAGGACATCGTCGCCGAGCCACTGGACTGTTGGAAGACGGTCTCGGGCGTCGAGCGCGACACGCTCATCAGCGACCTTCTGAGCAAGGTCGGGATCGACCCCTCGGTCTACGGCAACCGCTACGCCCGACAGTTCTCCGGCGGGCAATGCCAGCGCATCTCGATCGCACGCTCACTCGCCATGCGGCCAAAGCTGCTCATCTGCGACGAGATGGTCTCGGCGCTGGACGTCTCGGTCCAGGCCCAGATCTTGAACCTGCTGGAGGACCTGAAGGCCGAGTACGGGCTCACGCTGCTCTTCATCGCGCACGACCTGGCGGTCGTGAAGAACGTCAGCGACCGTGTCGCCGTGATGTACCTCGGCAAGATCTGTGAGATCGGTCCGGCCGACACGCTCTATGAGTCACCGGCCCACCCGTACACCGAGTTCCTGCTCGGGGCGGCCTTGGAGGCCGACCCCGACTCGCCGATGCACGCACAGGTCCTCGAGGGCGAGCCACCGAGTCCGATGAATCCGCCCAGCGGCTGTCGCTTTCGCACGCGCTGTCCCAACGCGACTCAGAAGTGCGCCGACGAAGAGCCCCTACCCCAGGAGATCGCGCCGAATCACATGGTCTCGTGTCACTACCCGTTGACGATCCACCACACGAGCACGACGCCGGTCGCCCTCGAGGGCTAGCGCGCCTTATTCAGCGACGGGCGTGTCGGCGTCCGCGTTCTCAGCCGCGTCCACCGTCTCGATGATCTCGAGCTCGGGTACGGCGCTCTCCTCGCCCGACTTCGGTGCGACCTCGACGGCGTACTCGGCCCAGGCGGCCTGCGCCTCGGTCTCCGGGGTGAACTCGCCGTACTCGATAGCGCCGATGTAGTTGCCGGCGTCGTCGTAGGCGTGGCTGCCGAAGGCCTCGCGGTACTCCTCGGACACCTCGCCACCTTCGGCGGCCTGCTTGATCGAGAGACTGATGCGACGTCGCGCGGTGTCGAGTTCGATGATCTTGACCCACAGTTCCTCGCCAGCCGTCACGACCTGATCCGGGGACTCCACGTGGTGCGCGGCCATCTCTGAGATGTGCACGAGTCCTTCGATCCCCTCGCCCACCTGGACGAAGGCGCCGAAGGGCACGAGCTTGGTGACGCGACCGTAGACCAACTGGTCGACCGAGTGGCTGTCGGCGAAGACCTGCCAAGGGTCGGACTGGGTCGCCTTCAGCGACAGCGAGATGCGCTCCTTGGAGAAGTCGACGTCCAGGACCTCGACGTCGACCTCGTCGCCCACGGCCACGACCTGGCTTGGGTGGTCGATGTGCTTCCAGCTGAGCTCCGAGACGTGGATGAGTCCGTCCATGCCGCCGAGGTCCACGAAGGCACCGAAGTTGACGACCGAAGAGATCACGCCGTGACGACGCTCGCCGGGCTTGAGGTTCGACAGGAAGTCACCACGCTGTTCCTTCTGGGTCTCTTCGAGCCACGCGCGACGTGAGAGCACGACGTTGTTGCGGTTGCGGTCGAGTTCGATGATCTTGGCCTCGACGGTCTTGCCGATATAGGGCTGGAGTTCGCGCACGCGGCGCAGTTCGACCAGTGAGGCCGGGAGGAAGCCGCGCAGGCCGATGTCGACGATGAGTCCGCCCTTGACGACCTCGATGACGACGCCCTTGACGACCTCGTCGCGGTTCTTCAACTCTTCGATGTTGCTCCAGGCCTTCTCGTACTGGGCGCGCTTCTTGGAAAGGACGAGGCGTCCCTCCTTGTCCTCTTTCTGGAGGACCAGGCACTCGATGCGGTCGCCGATCGAGACGATCTCCGAGGGGTCGACGTCGTTGCGAATGGAGAGCTCGCGCGCCGGGATGACGCCCTCGGACTTGAAGCCGATGTCGAGCAGTACTTCGTCGTGGTCGATCTTGACCACGGTGCCGGTGACGAGGTCACCGTCTTCGAATTCGAGGACACTGTCACCGACGAGGGTGGCGAGGTCGGTGCCGACCATGTCGTCTTCGGTGATGACGCGCGGAACGTAATTTCCGTCTTCGTCAAAGGTGCCCATCTGCTGGGAGGAGAGGAGGCTGGTGCCGTCCGACATACGTACTTCTTTCATACGACCACACCGGGGCCAACTAGACAATAGGGATCGGGTCTCCGGTGTAAACCCGACTTACAAGACTAGCGTGAGCCTCATCCGCCCTTGGCGGCGGCCCAATTCTGGCCCCAGTGCAGCGTGACCTCCAAGGGAACGCTGAGCGACGCGGCATTCGTCAGTGCCTCGAGCATCACGACCTCGACGCGCGCCTTCTCTTCACTCGGTGCCTCGACGACGACCTCGTCGTGCACCTGGAGGATGAGTCGGGCCTGGAGGCCCTCGGCGCGAAGTTGGCGATCCAGTCGCACCAACGCCGACTTGAAGATGTCGGCGGCGAGTCCCTGGATGCCCGAGTTCATCGCCTGTCGTTCGGCGGCCTGGCGCTGCGGCCCGGTCGCGGTCGCGATGTCGGGGAACGGTCGGATGCGGCCGAACTCGGTGCGCGAGTAGCCCTTGGCACGGATGTCCTTGATCGTCTGATCCATGTAGGAGCGCAGCGACGGGAAGCCGCTGAAGTACTTGTCCATGATCTCCTTGGCGACGCTCACGGGTACCCCGAGTCGTCGACTCAGACCGAAGGCCTCCATCCCGTAGGCGAGGCCGTACGAGACGGCCTTGGCCTGTTCGCGCTGTTCCGATGAGACGTCGGCCGGGGTGATCGCAAAGACCGACGCGGCAATCGTGCGGTGCACGTCCTCGTGAGACTCGAAGGCCGCCAACAGTCCCGAGTCCTGGGAGAGGTGCGCGAGGATCCGCAGCTCGATCTGGTTGTAGTCCGAGACCGCCATCTCCCAGCCCTCGCTCGTGATGAAGGCGTAGCGCAGACGGCGGCCCTCGGTGGAGCGCACGGGGATGTTATGGAGGTTCGGGCCGTCCGAGGAGAGCCGTCCGGTACGCGCCACCATCTGTTGGAACGTCGCGTGAATACGGCCATCACTCTGGACCGCGTCGATCAGCGGCGCGCCGTAGGTGCCGCGGAGCTTCTCGACCTCGCGGTAGCGGAGGATGAGCGCAATGATCGCGTGCTCGTCCTGGATCGCCTCGAGGCTCGAGGCGTCGGTCGAGTAGCCCGACTTGATCTTCTTCACCGCGGTGAGTCCCATCTCGTCGAAGAGCACCGTCTGGAGCTGCGCGGGCGAGTTGACCTTGAACTCGTGACCCGCGACCTTTTGGATCTGCGCGTCGAGCGACGCGGCCTCTTCGGTGAACTCCTTGGCGATCGTGCGCAGCAACTCCACGTCGACGCGTACGCCACGCGCCTCCATCAGTCCGAGCACCATCACGAGCGGGAGTTCGATCTGTTCGTAGACGAAATTCAGTTCCCACTGGGCTATCTCGGCGCGCAGGTGTTCGCGCAGTCGCGCGATGAGCGCCACCTCGTAGGTCAACGTCTCATCACTGGTCGTCGAGTCGAAGAGCGACGGCGAGCTGTCGACGATCGGTTCACCGAGGAATCGCTGCGCGACTTCGGCGAGTTCGTAGCGCCCGCTGTTGGCGTCGAGCAAGAAGGCCATGATCGCGGTGTCGTCGGCCGGCTCGAGCATGACGCGCTCTGCGCTGGCCGCCGTGTGATAGAGCGCCTTGAGATCGTGACCGCACGGTGCCACCGTCGCGAAGGCGTCGATCACTTCATCAAGGTCACAGAGTGCGACGAGACCCTTCTCGGCGTCGAGCACGGCGGCGCGCGTCTGTCGATAGGCGACCACCGGTGACGTCGTCGTGGCGAGTACCTCCGCCAACGATGTGGCGACCTTCAGCGTGGCGACGGTCTTCGTCTTTTTCTGCGTCGTGGCCTCATCCAACGGCGCCGTCGTCGCGCCCGCCTCGCCCAAGAAACCCTCCTTCATGAGTTGGCCGAAGCGCGTACGCATCTGGTTCATCTCGAAGCGGTCGAAGAAGGCGTCGATCTCCGAGCGGTTCCAACCGCCCAGGGTGATGTCGTGCAGCGTGAAGTCGAGCGGCACGTCACGAATGAGCATCATGACCTTCTCGTTGTTGCGCGCACGCTCTTCGTAGGTCGCCAAGTTCTCGCGCAGTTTCGGCGTCAGGTCACCCAGGTGCGCGTAGAGGTCATCCATGTCGCGGTAGGTGGCAAAGAGCTTCGCCGCTGTCTTCTCCCCCACGCCCGGCACGCCCGGCAGGTTGTCCGAGGTGTCGCCGCGCAGGGCCGCGAGCAGCGGGTAGCGCTTGGACTCGATGCCACAGCGTTCGAAGATCCCGGCCTCGTCATAGAGCGAGTAGTCCGAGACGCCACGGCGGTTGTAGAGGACCTTCACGAACGGGTCCTCGACCAATTGGAACGCATCACGGTCCCCGGTCACGACGACGACGGGTATCGACTCATTGCGACCCCAGGTCGCGAGCGTCGCGAGCACGTCGTCGGCCTCGAAGTTCTGGACGCCCAAGACCGGAATATGCAGCACCTCGCACAGGTTGCGGATCAACTCGAACTGGTGCTCGATCTCGACCGGCGTCTCGGCGCGGCCGCCCTTGTAGTCCTCGACCATCACGTCGCGGAAGGTACCCCCCGAGAGGTCGAAGGCGACGGCCAGTGCGCGCGGGTTCTGCGTGCGCACGAGTGACAACAGCATCGCGGCGAAGCCGTGCAGGGCGTTCGTGACGAGCCCCTCGGACGTCGCGATGTCGGTCGGCAGTGCGAAGAAAGCGCGAAAGGCGAGCGACATCCCGTCCAGCAGCACCAAGGGGCGCTGGTCAGCCGGCGACTCAGCCAACGAACTCACCCTTCAAGATCTGCTGGGCGATGTCGCGCATGCGCGTGCGGCCGCGCATCGCCGACTGCTGAATGATCTCGAAGGCCGCCGGCTCGTCGAGGCCGCGCTCGTGCATCAACATCTCCTTGGCCCGTTGGACGATCTCTCTCGTCTCGATCTTGTCCTCGACGTGTGACACCTCGACGTCGCGAGGCTCAGTCGCCGGTGACAGGATCGCCGCCAACTTCGGCAAGATCTCACTCGATCGGAACGGCTTGACGAGGTAGGCGACGACGCCGGCGTCACGTGCGCTCTCGATGAGTGAACGTTGACTGAAGGCCGTGAGCAGTACGACGATGGTCTCGGTCCCCTTCAGTGACTTGGCGACCTCGATGCCGTCGAGGCCGGGCATCTTCACGTCGAGCAGCGCGAGGTCCGGTTGGAGCTCTTTGATCATCGCCAGCGCGTCGTCGCCGCGGGCGGCCTCGCCCACGACGAGGTAGCCGTCGCCCTCGAGGATCTCCTTGAGATCAAGCCGAATGATCGACTCGTCATCGGCGATGACGACGCGCTTATCCACGGTCGTCATCCGGTGTCCAGTCCCGCAAGAGTTCGTCGCGAGCATCGACCAGTTCGCGCACCTCTTCGGCGCGTCGATTCATCTCGGCGTTCGCCACGGCCACGTGTCGCGAGAGGTCGTCATACTCATGGGCCTGGAGCGGGGTCTCAGAGACCAGCGCGCGGATCCGCGAGTCCTCGAGCGCGTCGTTCCAGACAATGACTTGCTCTTGAAGGACGTGGAGGCTCTCGCGCGCCTGGTTCAGCTGACGTTGCACGTCTTCGAGTCTTCGTTTGTAGAGGCGCGAACTCATGGCGAGAGTCTAAATCCCCGCTTCGACGTCCACCAGAACGGCGCCGTGCGCCAGCATCTCGAGCGACGGCCGCAGGCCAAAGCCTCCGGCGACCTCGTCGGCCTCTCGTTCGTACCCTGCCAGCACGACCTCGACCGGTCCGACATCGCTCGGCTCGTCCACGCAGTTCGCGGCCAGCCACTGGTTGACTCGGCGTCCATACGGCGACTCGAAGAAGCCGCCGACGTAGGCGCGAAGCCCGACGTCTTGAGCCTTCACGATGATCGTGCGGGCGTTGGCGAGCCCACCCACACGCGCCGGCTTCACGCAGACCAGCCCGGCCGCGCGGTAGCGCACGATCTGGGCCAGGTCGCGAACGCTACGCAGGCCCTCATCGATGCTGACCGGGACGTCGAGCAGCTCGGCCAGTCGGGCCGTGTCGACGACGTTGCCCACCGCGTACGGCTGCTCGACCCCAGCGACCTCGACCACCTCGCGCACCTGACGGACCTGCTCGAGCACGTCAACGTCGCAGGTCGCGCCGCAGTTGTAGTCGAGCAGCACCGGCAGTGCGTGTGACGCGATCTCATCGAGCAGCTGGAGGGCCGACGTCGATAATGGCGCGGCCGACACTTTGGCGCGTACTCGCTTGGTCGCCGGATTGATCGAGAACGCGACGTCGTCAAGGAGCGACACCGTCTGTTGCAACGACGTCGCATAGCGCGCTGGCCACAACGCCTCACTGGTCGCGTTGCTCGCCGCGAGTTCACGGTCCAACAAAGCCATCTCGGCGAGCGCGACCGCGGGATTGCTGGCCGAACGTGAACCGGCGAAGCGCCCGATCCGTGTCCAGGACGGCAACGCACCTTCTCGCTCCACAATCTGTCGCAACTGCGGGAGCACGAAGACTCGCACTTCGTCGATCACGTCGAGGATCGACGCGTCACCGTTGAGTTCAAAGGGTTGCGGCGCGACTTCGCCGAAGCCGGCGACGCCGCCGTGCTCGACACGTAAGAAGAGACGCGAACGATCGTCGTGGAGTTGACCGGCCGAACGAACGGGCACACGAATCGTCGTGTCCTGTCGCCACAACGTCGCCTTCATCCTCGTCACACTACGGTCCCTGTTAACCTTGTTCGCTCAGCCCGGATGGCGGAATCGGCAGACGCGGAGGCCTCAAAAGTCTTTACTCGAAAGGGTGTGTGGGTTCAAGTCCCACTCCGGGCACGCTGCAGGACGGGCATCTGTCACGACATCATGAACAGGTCGTGGCTCGCGGCGACACGCGGCGCCGCGCTCGTTGAGCGGATTCGTCGTCGCCGGGTCCACGCGACGTAGCCGCGACCGAGCCCGTACCACGCGGCCGAGATGACGCTGACGTAGAACCCCACCGGCCAGTTCGACTCGTACGCGCACGCGAGCGAGATCCAGATCGTGAGCAGCGCGATGACGACCGATCCGACCATCGCGCGTTCCACGCGGTCGGTGAAGCACTGGGCCGCGGCCGGCGGACCGATCATCAACGTGAAGATCAACAGCGCCCCGACGACCGGCACCGTCATCGTCGTCGCACAGGCGATGACGATGAGAAAGGCGATCTCCAGGCGCTGGGGACGAAGTCCTCGCGCGGCGGCGATATCGGGCGCGATCGAACTGAGGAGTAGTGGTCGGTACAACACCGCGACCGCTGTGACACAGACCAGGCCCAGCGCGACGACCGGCAGGATCTCACTGGCACTGACCCCGAGGATCTCGCCGAAGAGCAGGCTGAAGATCTGCGGCTCGTACTGGGTGCTGAGGCTCAAGAACGCAGCCCCCAGGGCCAGCATCATCACGAGGGCGAGCGCCGTGACCGCGTCAGAACGCCCACGCCGGCTCAGCGCGCCGATACCCAACGCGGCCGCGAAGGAGAAGACGCCGAGCCCGAGCAACGGGCTGACGCCGATGAGGTTCGCGGCCGCGGCGCCCGCGAAGGCGCCGTTCGGGATGGCGTGCGCCGGGAATGAGGAACCTCGCAAGACGACGAAGAATCCCACGACGCCGCCGACGATGGCGACCATTGTCCCCACTTCCCATGCGTTCACCATGAAGCCGCTGAACATCACGCGCTCACTTCGACACCGGCGACGCGACGAGCGAGCTTCCGCGAACGACGCTGAAGGACGCGAAGTCCCGAGAGGAGGTAGCCAATGAAGACGAGCGACACGATGAAGAAGCTGACCGGCAGTCCTTGGCTTGACGGCACCCAGTAAAAGCTGTCGTAGGCGAAGAGGATCCCGAGCCAGGTCGCAGCGATGCCGAGCGCGGCCGCCACGAGCACGGCGCCGCGGAGGCTCCTCGTCACGCGCACCGACGTCGCGGCCGGGCCGATCAGGAGCGCCGTCGAGAGGATGGAACCGACGGCGATCGAAGAGAGCCCCACCGACACCGCCATCGCGAGCATGAACGCGATGGCCACGCCGCGCACGTTGATGCCGCGAGCACGCGTCAACTCCGAACTCAAGGAGCTGAGCAACAGGGGACGATTGATCGCGACGACGATGGCGAGCGCGACGGCACTGAGTACGACGACCAGCGGCACCGTCGAGGGATCGACCGTGAAGATCGAACCGAACAAGATCTGTTGGGCCGCGCCCGTGGTCGCGCTCTTGGTCGTGTCGAGGTACAAGAACAGCGCGGCCAGACCGAGCGCGGTGCCCAAGACAATGCCCGTCGCGACGTCACGACCTCGCTCGCGTTCCACGCCGATGAGGTCCATCGCACCGGCCCCGATCACGCCGCCACCGATGAAACCCAGCAAGGGACTCAGACCGAAGAAGAACGCGGCCGATCCGCCGGTCGTCGCGACGTCGGTCAGCGCGTGACCGGCGAAGGACTGACTGCGCACAACCACGAAGACACCGACGATCCCCGACACCAAGGCGGTGAGCGCCCCGATGATCAACGCCGTGCGCACTGGGGCGCTGGTGAAGAAACCCGCTTCGAAGATGACGTGCATGACGCTCAGGTGACGGTGAGCGTCGGGTGTTCGGCGATGTCTTGTTCCTGGCCCGGTTCGGCGACCACGAGGACTCGCCCGTGTAGTTGGAGGACGTCGACGTGATGGCCGTAGAGCTGGCTCAGGACCTCGGAACGGATGACCTCGTCGGTCGTCCCGCTCGCGGCCCGACCGCCCGTCAGGTACACGACGCGGTCCATGACCGGCAAGAGGGCGTTCATCTCGTGCGCGGAGAGCAAGATCGCCACGCCGTAGCTGCGCGCGACGCGGTGCAAGAGTGCCACGATGTCCTGCACGCTCTTCGGATCGAGGTTGGCCAGCGGTTCGTCCAGTAACAAGAGCGAGGGCTGACTCACCAACGCGTGGGCGATGAAGACACGCTGCTGCTCTCCACCAGAGAGACTCCCGAGTCGATGGTCGGCGAAGGCGTCGGCGTCAACGTCATGGAGAATCTGTTCGACCAACTCGCGCTGTCGCGCAGTGCGTCGGGTCAGGCCGTACCGGTGCGCGTCAAGCCCGAGGGTGACGAAGTCGCGGGCGCGCATCGGCACGTCGGGGTCAACGAGGATCTTCTGTGGCACGTAACCCAGCGAACGACGTCGTGGCGAGAGCGGCACTCCCGCGACCAGGATTCGACCCTCGTCGGGTCGCTGCAGACCCAAGACCGTGCGCAACAACGTGGTCTTTCCGACGCCGTTGGAGCCGATAAGTCCCGTGAACTCACCCTCACGGACGTCAAAGGACACGTGGTCCAAGACAAGGCGTCCGCCCAGAGTGACCGATATGCCGTCGACCTGCAGGACCGGGTTGTTCGTCATAGCTTCTCCGTCGATCGGTGCTTCGTTATCGCCTTCGTGATGGCCTTCACCTCGGCCAACATCCACGTCTGGTAGTCGTAGCCCGCGGGCATGGTCTCGTAGACGCCCACGACGGGCACCTTGGCCGACAGTGCGCTCTGTTCGATCGTCGAGGTGAGCGAGTCGACGACCTGTTGGTTGTAACAGAAGACCTTGACCTCGTGCTTCGTGAAGAACCCCTCTTCGAGTGAGATGTCCTCGGGCGCGGGGTCGACGCCGTTCATGATGTCGGCCTGGAAGACGAATGGCGTGAGGATGCGTGCACCCATCGACTTCAAGAGGTCGTCGGCGACCGGCTCGGTCACCGCGACCGGCGTGCCGCCGTGGGACGCCTTGAACGCCGCGACGGCACGCAGGAATGGCTGCATCGACGTGTCGAACGCCGCGAGGTTCTTCGAAAAATACGACGCGTGACCCGGGTCGAGAGTGGCGAGGTCCTTCGCTATCACCCGAGCGACAGCGGGCATCGTGCGTGGGCTGTACCAGAGGTGCGGATTGGGAGTGTCAGATGGCAGATCCAACACCGTCTGCGCCACGATCACGGTGCGAGCGGAACTCGGTGACGCGGCCTCGATCTTGTTCATGAAGCCGTCGTAGCCCGCTCCGTTCTGGACGACGAGCCGAGCGTGCGCGATCTCCTCGGCCACGGACGGACTGGCCTCGAACGCATGGGGATCCGTGTTGGGATTGTCGAGGATCGACGAGACCGACACGTACTTCCCGCCGATCTGAGCGAGCACGTTGGCGTATTGGCTCTCCGCGCCGACGGCGACGATCAGGTCGGACGTCGGTTTCGTGCGTGCCGACGCCGACGGGGACTCGACGACGCAGACCGCGACGAGCAGCGCACATGACAGGGCTACGGCGCCACGGCCGGAGACACGGAGAACCCTCATGGAACAACGATAGAATGAGACTGAGTCTCAATACAACCGAGACGATCCGTCGCGGCTCGAGCGCGGGAGAGGATTCGATGCCGAATTTTGCGTCCGTGGAGGACCTCCATGAATTCGTCGAGGTGCTCTTGCGCCGAATCGACCAGCGCTACACCTCGGGTCGGCGCGCGGTCGTGGAACTGCTGGCGACCTCAGAAGGTCCCCTGAGCATCTCCGACATCGAGACTCGGGTACCCGAGGTGCCGAGGAGTTCGGCCTATCGTCACCTCTCGGACCTCCAACGAGCCGGCGTCGTGCGACGGATCGCCGCGAGTGACGAGTTCGCCCGTTTCGAGATGGCCGAAGACTTCTTGCATCACCACCATCACCTCTTGTGCTCGAGTTGCGGCCAAGTGATCGACGTGACCCCCACGCACGCCTTCGAGCGCACCGTCGCGCGCATGGTCGACGAACTCACGGCCGAGCAAGGTTTCCACGCGACGTCGCACGCGCTGGACGTCATCGGACACTGTGCCAACTGTCAGCGCTGAGCGGTCCGCGAGACGCGTGTCGCCGAAGCACGTGTGCGTCCCGACGGCGCTGTTACCGTAAGAACATGCCAGACGCCTCAACACTTGATTTCCGCGACGACGTCGTCGCGCTCTTTCCCGGCCAGGGCTCACTGACCGGTAGCGCCGGCGTCGAGTGGCAGTCGCCGCTGTTCTGGGAAGTGGTCGCCCGCGTCAGTGAGGCCGCCCGACTCGACGTCGCCAAGCTCCTCATCGGCACCGCCGACGAGGACGTCGTACGCACCGACCGCGCACAGATCGCCACCTTCGCGCTCTCGATCGTCGGCTACTACGACCTGATCGAACGGGGCATACGACCGCGCTACCTCCTCGGCCACAGCCTCGGCGAGTTCAGTGCGCTCGTCGCCTCGGGACTGCTCACCATCGAAGACGGTGCACGCCTCATCGGGGTGCGTGGCGCCGCGATGGCTCGCGCCGCGGCGACGACCGAGGGATCGATGGTCGCGTTGATGGGAGGCGACGAGGGAGCACGCGAGGCACTCGATGGTCTCAGTGACGTGTGGGTTGCCAATATCAATGGTCCGGGACAGATCGTGGTGAGTGGCACGCGAGCGGGCCTCGATGACCTTCTCGCGCGCCACAAGGAACTCGGCTGGCGTCGCGCGACGCCACTGCCGGTCGGCGGCGCGTTTCATTCTCCACTCATGGCGCCGGCCCAGAACGAACTCGACAAGGCCCTCGCGAGCGTCGAGTGGGGCACGACCGACGCCGTGCTGATCTCGAACGTCGACGGCCACGAACACGCGTCGGCCGACGAGTGGCGCGAACTACTGTCACGCCAATTGACGTCGCCGGTGCAGTTCGCCGACGCGACACTCGCCCTGCCCGACACCGTGACCACGTCAATTGAGATGCCGCCGGGCAGCGTGCTCACGGGTCTCACCAAGCGGATCCGAACCTTCGAGCGACAACTCTCCCCCGCCACGCTCCTCGAACTCGAATCGATCGCGCTGTGAGCCGCCACGTCATCGTCACGGGCGCCAGTCGCGGCATTGGCGCCGCGATCGCGGAGTGGTTCATCGCCCACGGCGACCACGTCGTGGGACTCTCTCGTTCCGGTGACGCACCCAGCGGGTGCGCGAAGTCCGTCGCGCTCGACGTCACTGACTCGTCGGCGATCAACGACGCCGTCAAGGCGGCGATCGCCGAGTTCGGTCCGGTGGACGTCGCGGTCCTCAATGCCGGGATTACCCGAGACGGGCTCGCCATGCGTATGTCCGACGACCAGTGGCGCGACGTGCTCGCCACCAATCTCGACGGCGCCTTCTACGGCGCACGAGCGACGATGGCCTCGATGGTGCGCCAGCGCGCCGGCTCGATCATCTTCATCAGCTCCGTGAGCCCCTTCGTCGGCGTACCCGGGCAGGCGAACTACGCCGCGGCCAAGGCCGGCCTGGTCGGGCTCGCGAGGGCACTCGCCAAGGAAGTGGCGTCGCGCGGCATCACGGTCAACGTCGTCGCCCCAGGGCTGATCGACACCGATATGACCACCGAACTCGGCGCCGCCAAAGACGCGTTGTCCGCCATGATCCCGATGGACCGAATTGGCCAGCCGAGCGAAGTGGCTGGTGTTGTGGGGTTCCTCGCCAGTAACGAGGCGCGCTACATCACGGGAGCGGTGGTGGCGGTCGACGGCGGCCTCGCCATGGGGCTTTAAATGACGGTCCAATCGTGGCCGTTGAGTACGATGGAGCGACAGAAAAAAGGGGCACTTTCATGGACCGCAACGAAGCACTAGGTAAGTTCACCGACGCCGCCGTGGAGGTTTTGGCCGTCGACCCTTCCAAGGTCACGCTCGAGGCGTCGTTCAGCGACGACCTCGGCGCCGACAGCCTCGACCTCGTCGAACTGGTGATGGCACTCGAAGAGACCTTCGACATCGAAGTCGCCGAAGACGAATTGAAGGACATTCGCACCGTCGGCGAAGCCTTTGACCTGATCTACGCCAAGCTGTAGTGCGCGTCGCGGTCACCCCCACGGGGCCAGTGCCGGGCAACCGGGTCGCGGTCACGGGATTCGGCGCGATCAGTTGCGCCGGCGTCGGCGTCGACGCTCTGTGGAAGGCGCTCCTCAAGGACACCGCGCCTGAGAGCAAACGCATCGCGGCCTTCGACGCGACGCATATCGGTGGTCCGAAGGAACTTCGACGTTTCGACCCCTTCACGATGTACGCACTCATGGCCGCGGACGAAGCGTGGCGCCAGAGCGGACTCACGGGACCGATCGTCGACGCCGGCAGCATCGTGACCACGGGGATCGGCGGCCTCCAGACCATCGTCGAGCAACTGCGTGTGCTCAACGAGAAGGGCCCGGACCGGGTCTCACCATTCATGGTGCCGATGATGATGCCCAACGCCGCCACGGCGGCCGTGTCGATGCGTTTCGGGCTCGGCGGGCCGTGCGAGACGGTGACGACGGCCTGTGCCGCTGGCACCCACGCCATCGGCAACGCGGCGCGCCTGGTGGCGTCTGGACGCAGCACCGTGGCGGTCGCCGGCGGTGCCGAAGCCGTGATGGTCGAGATCGCAGAGGCCGGTTTTCGCAACATGACCGCATTGAGCAATACCGAGTTCTCCCGCCCTTTTGACGTCGCGCGTGACGGGTTCGTCATGGGAGAAGGTGCGGGCATCTTGATCTTGGAAGAGTGGGAGCACGCGCTCGCGCGCGGGGCCACGATCTACGCCGAAGTGCTCGGCGCCGCCTCTACCGCCGACGCACACCACATCACCGCGCCGGATCCTTCCGGACACGGAGCCATCCGCTGCATGGAGTTGGCACTCGAGGACGCCGGTGTCGCGGCGAGCGACGTGTCACACATCAACGCGCATGGCACGTCCACACCGCTCAATGACCTCGCCGAGTCCGTCGCGGTGCGAAAGGTCTTCGGCGACGGCGCTCCCCCTGTCACGTCGATCAAGGGCCACCTCGGCCACTCACTCGCAGCGGCCGGTGCGCTCGAGGGCGTCGTCTCCGTCATGACCTTGGTGAATCAGCTGATCCCGCCGACCGCGGGGACGACGGTGATCGATCCCGAGGTCGGCCTCGACGTCGTCATCGGTGCACCGCGAAGCGCCGACGTAGAAGTCGTGCTCTCAAATTCCTTTGGCTTCGGCGGTCACAACGGCAGCGTCGTCTTCCGACGTTTTCACGAATAGACGAACGCCGCTCCCACGTCACCCGCGTCGTCGCTGTTCGGAGCGAGGGTGGCCAGGTGCGCGTTCGCGAGTCGCACGAGTCGCACAGCCTTGCAGGCCGAGGCGAGTTCCACACCTTGATCCAGCAGTGCCCTCGCACTGTCGCGGTCACCACGTTCGCCCATCAACGCGCCAAGATCGATGAGGGCGCTGGCCAAATCGAGCCGAAGTGGCGAACCTTCCAGCGTCTCGATCGCCTCGGTGAGCCACCTGGCGCGCGCCTCGCTCTCCTGGGTGACCGCCGCCATGGTACGAAACGCGACACCGAGAGCGCGTCGGGCACCAAAGGACCGCGCGGCATGGAGATGCGCACTCGCTAAGGTCACGGCCTGTTCCCATCGACCGAGCAACGCCAGCGCCTCAGCCATGGATGGCCGCCATGCCACGAGAGCCTCGAGATTGAGACCGGCACGATGCACCACGGCCTTGGCACGCTCGAAGGTCTCGTAGGCCTCGACGGCGCGCCCCGCGGCGTTGAGGAGTCGACCGCGCTCGACCAGCGCCTTCGCATACTCCAGTGGGTCGACGATGCGTTCGAGATCGTTCACGGCAAAGCGCTGCAGCGCCTCGTCCAATCTGTCTTGTGCGATGAACAGCTCCGAGGAGCCGATCACCGGCTGACGAGCGGTCGTCCCACGGAGTTCGTCGTAGCGACCCAAGGCTTCACTGGCGCGCTCCAAGGAGCCCTGCCAGAGATTCGACAACACGATGAGTCGTAGTGCGTCGACCTCCAACGCCACGTCGCCCGCCGCGAAGGCCCGACGACGGGCGACCTCGAGGAATTCGTCGACGACAGCGAATTGGTCGCTGTGCAACAGCAAGCGACTCACCCGCATGAGTACTGCTTCTCCGACGGGGTCGTCAATCGGCATCGGGTGATCGACGAACGCCGAGCTGAAGCGTTCGGCGATCTCGCTCGCCGTCGCCGTTGAGTCCTCTTCGCAGTGGTTGACGTCGACGAAGAGCTTCGCGAGGCGCGCGATGTCCGAGTCCTGATCGCCAGCGAGGAGACTCCGTTCGATCCTCGCGACATCGAAGTTCCTCTGTGCGGGATGTCCGGCGAGCAACGTGAGACCGAGTTCGAACCTGAGTCGGCTCGCCGGATCGACCGCATCCAGGTGCCGCGACAAGCTCTGTAACAGGGCGATGCCCTCGGTTCGCGCCTCGGGCCAGGCGCGAAGTCGGTCCATCAGGAGCAGTGCCACCGCGACAACGCGGTCACCCTTCACACCTCTCGCCAGTGCCGCCTGGAACGTGGCCACTGACGATGGTCTCCCAAGTCGGATCTCACACTCCGTGACATCCAACCACAGTGATGTCGCCTCGCCCGCTTCGCACTCGTCGATCATTCGTCGCAGGCAGCGTTCCGCCAGCTCGATCTCGCCCTGGTCGAGTAGTCGTTTCGCCGCTTTTCGAATCCTCTTGGTAACGCCGGCGCTCCAGGGCGACTCCACGGTGAGCACGTGGCGCAGCACCGCAGCATCGCCCCCGTCGTTCGACGCCAGGTAGTCGGCCCAACGTTCGTGGAGTTCCGAACGGCGACTCGGCGCCATCTGATTGAGGACGGCCCAACGGACCACGGGCGCCACCACGTCGAGCGACCCGTCCGCGCGAAGCAGTTCGGCCTGTCGCAGCGCGAGTACGTCACGTACCGAGCGATCACGTTCGGCGTACGCGAGGTGAAGCGTCGGCGTGCTATCGGCGGCCTCTGCGACCGCGCACACCTCAAGCACCTCGCGGGTGCTCGGTGCGAGTCGTTCAACTCGAGTCACGACCTCACGCCAGAGATCCTCGAGACGCAGCGACGCCAGATCCATGTCACCCACCGCGTCCGGGGAGCGTCCTTCGGCCCGGTAGGCCGTGACGAGTTCACGAACGAACTCTGGACGCCCACCTGTTGCGTCACGCACGGCGTCGATGAACGGCCCGCTCGGCTCGACATCGAACTGTTCGGCCACGAGGCGTGCGACTCCGTCGCGACTCAGCGGCGCTAACGCAACGCGACGAACGAAGTGGCGAACGAGGAGCTCTTCGATAGTGCGCGAAGGGGTGCCTCGGCCACGCGACGGCATCGCCATGAGCAGCCACAGCTGACCGTCATCGACCCGCTGACAGCGCAGCGACAAGGTCTGCATCGTCGCGTCATCGACCAGATCGGCTTCATCGATGGCGACCAGCACGGGACCGATGGCGCGCATCACCGACAAGAGTTCGCCGAAGGCACTGCTGATCGCTTCGACGCCGCGTTCGCCGTCACGCGTGACGAGACGCAACACCTCTGTGACGGCGTCATCGACGTCGCGCCTATCAGGGTGCAGTGAACGCAGACGCTCGACGAGCTGGCGCAGGACACCGAATGCGTCGTCGCGACTGTTCACCTCGCCTCGGGCACGAAGTACGACGTAGTCGGAGTCCTCAGCGATGCGGTCCAGCGCATCGAGCAGCGACGAACGACCCATGCCCCAGCCACCTTCGAGCGCGACGCATACGTTGAGCGACGTGACAAGGCCAGCGAATTGAGAGTGAAGTTCTCGCAGGAGTTGGTCACATTCGACGAGCGTGAGCTCATCGAGTACGAACGGGCGGTCCGACGAGACCAACGTGTCGGTCTCAACCATCGCGAGAAATCCTCCAATCTTCGAAATCGACGATTGCCCTGTTGAGCGCAACATTCTGCGATCACATCGACGAAGAGTTCTGAGAACGATCAACTATCACTGCACTGCGACGACGGTGCCGGTCATTCAGTCCGACATCTGCCGACGCAACTCGACTGTTACTGCGTTGTACGAGAGTTCAAGGTTAGCAGTGCGCCGTTTTTTTCGGCAAATATTTTTCACTGCGCACTCACAACTCCCTCATTCGCTGAAAGTTGTGCGGTGTGTGGGCCAGCGCGCACGCGCCAACTACATGGGCCATTCGTGGTGATGGCGCTCGATGTAGGCGTTGTCAAAGGCCCACCGCGCGTTGGCGATGAACTGTCCGAGCAAGACCGGATCCTTCTCACCGATCGATTTCTCGACGCCGGCGCGAACATCGACACCCCACACCGGGTAGTTCTGCACGATGTCCACAACGTTCGACGGCGTCAAGCCGCCGGAGGCGATGATCGGCGTGCGAAGTTCTTGATCGCGAAAGAGTTCGAGACAATCCATCAACGAGTACTGGTCGTCGGATTCCGGCAGCACCAGGTAGTCGACACCGGTCATCGCCACGACCAGGTCGCGATTCGCCGTGCTGGGCAGGCTGCGCAACACGGTATTGACGCGTTCGGAAACGTAGGTGATCTCTTCGTTCGCCACGGTGCCATCGATCTGCACCGCCGAAAGTCCGAGGGTATTGGCGATCTCGACGATTCGCTGCGGCATCTCGTTGCGAAAGACACCGACCGAGAGTGCGCCCGCGGGGAGCCGTCGCACGATGTCGTGGGCGGCGTTCACTGAAATCTGGCGCGGGGTCGGTCCGAAGTCGAAGCCGATCGCACTCGCGCCGAGTCCGATGGAGAACAGTGCGTCGTCTTCGGTGGTGACGCCAGAGACCTTGATGAATATGCCCTCAGTATTCAACCGCACGCGTCGACTCCTTGGCCCCCCACGTTAACGGTCCGCCCTGCGTGGCGTCAGGCAACCTCTTCCACGCTGACGTCGCTCGCACTCGCGAGTTCATCACTGCCCAAGAGGCTCCGGTGCGCAAAACCGAGCGCGACGATCGACCCGTCGTCGTGAATCGACGTCGTCACGCCGGACGTACCGACCGGACCTTTCGACTGCAACACCTCGTTGATTCTCGACACGTTCGGACCGGTAGCGCGCACCAACCTCCAGGGGACCGACGAACCGCGCGCGTCAAGACGTCCGACGAGTTCTTGTCCAGTGAAGCAGCCTTTCGTGAACGAGACCGACGAAGCCACGAAGGAGGCACCGTAGCACTGCGGCGTGAGTCCGCGGGCGAATTCGGCCGGACCCGGACGACCGGCCGCGATCTGGGCGGCGGTCGTGGCGAATGGTCCGTCCGCGACGTCGACCAACTCCAGCGTGCACTTCGTGCGCAGCAGAAATCGTCGCAGCCTCGCGAACGCGAGCTCGCCCAACGCACGCGGGATGACGAGCGTGAAACCGTCGGGGATCGGCGAGACGTGGACGGACGTGAGCACGATGCCATCGGGCGCAAGCAGGAGCGACCAGGCACCGTTGGCGTCGAGCGTCGCGAGGTCTTGACTCAGTTGACCCTGGAGGAAGGTCTCGGCGTCGGGCCCGATGGCCACGATGCTCGTCCATTGCAGTGCCACGTCACTGATCGTGTCCATCGCGTCTTCCATCGACCATTACAGTATGCGCCGGTGCGCGAGACGCTCCCACAGCGAAAGATCCCGTCGATGAGCATGCAGAACGAGTTGAACACGATCACGTCGACACTCAACGAGCTGTCGACACGCGTGACCGCGCTGGTCGAGACCGAGGGCGCGGCCATGCCGCCGGACATCTACTCCGAGCTCGTTGCGGCTGAACGAACACTCGGGGCACTGCTTCGTCGACTCAACCGCGTGGTCGGTCGAATCGTCTAGCGCGACGGTAGCCTTCGCACATGACCGATTCGTGGCTACGCAGCCACTCGTTGACGCCCGAACGTCGTCTTGAGGTCTTGAATCTCCTCAACCGCACTGAGTCACTCCTCGGTCGCGAGGCGATCGATGAGGGTCGACGCCGGATCGTCGTGCACGGGTGGCGCGCGGAGCACTGGCTCCAGTATCACGAGGGACTCCTCATCAAGTACGCGATGGCCACGGGCACCAAGAACGCCATGGTCGAGATGTGCGGCGGCGGCATCGACGAAGACCTCCTTCAGAACCTGTTGGAACATCACGAGTCGCTCGACTGGTGGACACGTGGCTCGATGGGCCCCGTGCACTCGCAGTGCCAGGTCGTGCGCACGCTTCAGCTCATGCACGTGGAGCTCCCCGTGGCGACGGTCGCGGTACCCGAGGGTGCCACCTTGCGCAACTTCGAGCCGGGCCGTGACGAAGACGCGTGGCTCGAGCAGAACAACGCCGCCTTTGCCGACCACCCGGAGCAGGGCGCCTGGCTCCGTTCGGATCTCGGCGAACGCACGAGCGAACCGTGGTTCGACCCGTCGGGCTTCTTACTCTTGGAGATCGACGGGCGACTGGCGGCATCGTGCTGGACCAAGGTGCACGAACTGCACCCCGACCGCTTCGGTGAGATCTACATCATCTCGGTCCACCCGGACTTCCAGGGGCGTAACTTGGGTCGCGTCATGGTCACCCAGGGCCTCGACGTACTGCGCAAGAAGGGTGTGTCAACGGCGATGCTCTTCGTTGATCAGTCGAACGTCGGCGCCGTCAAGCTTTACGAGTCACTCGGCTTCAAGGTCGAGCGCGACGATCGACTGTTGCACTTTCACCGCAACTAGGTTCGAGCAGTCCACGGCATACGATCTCACCACCCGTCGAAGGGAATAGCGCGATGATTAGCAGGTCCGCCGTGCCCGCCGCGCCACAACTCCGCGCCATTCGCGAGAGGTGGCTCGGACAGGCAATTACGGGTCTCGAGTCTGAACCGGTGATCCGAGCCGCCGGCTTCGTCGGGTCCCTCGGTCGCGGGGACTCCGATGACTGGAGTGACGTAGACCTCCTCATAGTGGTGCCAGATGAGCACGTCGATCGCTTCGCCGACGCCTCGCGGCTGCCCGTGTCGGGGCACGTCATGTGGAGCATTGACGCACGACACAACGCGCCGCGCGGCGCTGGTGCCGTCGGTGTCCGATACCTCATCGACGGTCTTCCCTTGCACGTGGATTGGTACGTCTACCCGCGCTCGTGCGCCGCGTGGGTGGCGGACGCCAAGGTCATCTTCGACGCCGATGGTCTCCCTCGGCTGCGTGACACCTTTTCTGAGTATCAAGAGAAACGTGAAACCCAGCCACCCACGCACAAACCGGACAACGCGCACCGACTCCTACAGGTTTCACTTATCCCGGTGGCCGCCAAATACGTGGTGCGTCGCTCCACCGCCGCGGGACGGATGGTGGAGTTCGTCGGCGGGCCCTACGCACCAGATGCCGCACCGACCGAGTACGTGGAGATGCTGCGCTCGCTACTCGTGACTTACCACGACGACGCACCGCGTGACTTGCTGACGTCCGCCGATCGATATCTCGACATCGTCGCGGCGGTGTTGTAGTCGGGCTCTACTGGACGTCGTTACCCATGACGGCACTAGTGATAGCCGACCAGGCTGCCGATCCCGAACGTGACCGCCGCCGCGATGGCGCCGACGAGCACTTGGCGAAACGCCCATTTGAAGATGCCATTGCGCGTGAACCAGCCGATGATCCCGCCGACGACCGCGGCACCCAGGACGGCCAAGATGACCGACCAGATGACTGGATCGCCACTGGAAGTGAGGATCCACGGCAAGAGTGGGATCAGTCCACCGAGGCAGCACGCGAAGAGTGACGAGATCGCGGCGCCCCACGGTGAACCGGTCGTCGAGGGATCGACGCCCAACTCCTCGCGCGCGTGCGTGCGAAGCGCCATCTCGGGATCGCGCATCAGGTCGACCGAAAGACGCCGCGCGAGGTCGCTCTCGATGCCGCGTTCGACGAAGAGTTGACGTAGTTCTTCCTGTTCCTGAGCGGGTGACTCTTCGATCGATCGCCGCTCGACGTCGATCTCGTACTCGAGCAGTTCCTTTTGCGCCCGCACCGAGATGTACTCACCGCTCGCCATCGAGAATCCCCCGGCGACGAGCCCCGCGAGTCCGGCGAGACGAACGATGTTGTGACCCGGATTGGCGCCGGCGAACCCGAGGATCAGCGACGCATTGGTGACCAGTCCGTCGCTGACACCGAAGACCGACGCGCGATACCAGCTACCCGCCACATTGCGGTGTTTCTGGGGGTGGAAGCTTTCGCTCATCGCCCAATCCTACGCAGCGCTCGCGGCGCTAATTCCGACAAAGACGTGATTGTCTAGTCTTGAATCTGGAGGTTTTCAATGACGACACACGTGAAGAGCATGGAAGAACTGAACGCGCTCGTGGGCCAGCACCTCGGCTACGGCGAGTACCAGACCGTCACCCAAGAGCAGGTAAATCTGTTCGCCGACGCGACCGGTGATCACCAGTGGATTCACGTCGACCCCGAACGCGCGAAGGCCGGACCTTTCGGCGGCCCGATCGCGCACGGGTACCTGACCTTGTCGATGGTCCCGGTACTGCTGAACGGTGTCATGAAGGTCGACGGTGTCGCGATGGGTGTCAACTACGGCACCAACAAGGTTCGGTTCACGAGCCCGGTGCCCGTGGGTTCTGAGATTCGCGCGGGCGCGACGTTGGCGTCGGTCGACGAGGTCGCCGGCGGTGTCCAGGTGGCGCTGGACGTCGTCGTCGAAGTCAAGGACGCGCCCAAGCCCTCGTGCGTGGCGCAAGTGGTCTTTCGCTACTACCGCTAAGTCCGTTGTCCAATTCACTCCCCCAAGGCGAAGAGAAGACCCGTCAGGTCCGCGCGATGTTCGACGCGATCGCCTCGCGTTACGAACTCGTCAATAAGTTGATGACGCTCGGTCTCGACTCTCGTTGGCGTCGCCGCGCGGTGAGCGATCTTCGATTGCCGCACCAAAGCCTCGTGCTCGATGTCGCCGCCGGCACCGGCGACTTCACCCGTGAACTGGTGCGACAGGGTCATGTGGCGGTCGCCACCGATCTGAGTTTCGGCATGTTGCATGCCGGCACGTCGATGGACGAACGCGTGCAGGCCGACGCCTCCGCGCTCCCCTTTCGCACCGCCGGCTTCGACGGCGTGACCTGCGGCTACGCGCTACGCAACTTCAGTGACCTCGCGGCCGCGTTCGACGAGATGGCGCGCGTCCTTCGCCCGGGCGGTCGACTGTCACTGCTCGAAGTGGCCGAGCCACGTTCGGGACTCTTTCGTGCGGGCTTTCGCGTGTGGTTCCGCCGCGTCGTGCCGTTCATCGGCTCATTGATCTCGGACCGCGCCGCGTACCACTACCTCCCCGAGTCGACCGCCTACCTGCCGACGAGCCAAGAGATCGTGGCGATGTTGAACCGTTCCGGGTTTGCGGCGGTCAACCACCGTCGAGTGATGGGCGGACTCTCCCAGCAGTTCATCGGAACGAGGACGTCATGAACTTTCGACGCGAACCGATAGAGCGTCAGTCGCTCGAGACCCTTCGCGCGCTCGGGGCGCGCGACGGATGGCTGATCGAGACCGCCGACGTGATCCGCGTGGGATTCGGGACCGCCGTCGACCACGTCATGCTCGACGAGGGCCTCGACGCACCCTTTGACGCCGTCGCGGTCCTGCGAGCACACTCACTGGAGGGCGAAGGTGGTCCACCCGGTTCCGGTGTCGTCGCCTTCGGGGCGCTGCCCTTCGATCGCTCGGCGCCCAGCCGACTCGACGTACCCCAGTACTGCATCACTCAGTTCGCTGACGGCGCGGCGTGGCTGACGAGTCTCGACGGGTCACCGTCGTGGCACGACTTCCTCGCGGCCCAGTCACCCCCCGCGCAAGAGACGCAGAGCCTTCGGTCGCTGACTCTGCAACCGACGCCCGACGAGTACGCCCACAACGTGGCGCTCGCGGTCGAGATACTTCGTTCCAAGGAGATCGACAAGGTCGTCCTCGCTCGGTCCGTCCTCGGGACGGTGCCCGAGGCGATCGACGCCGGGGCCGTGGCCCAGCGCCTTCACCACCGTGAGCCGCTCTGCATGATCTTCAGCATCCCGACGAGCGACGGACGACGTTTCGTCGGTGCCACGCCTGAGTTGATCGCGCGTCGCACTGGTCGCACGCTTCGGAGCCACCCGCTCGCGGGAACGATCGCGCTGCCACCGAACGTCGACCCCGAGGACTACCTCACCTGGCTCCTCGGCAGCACCAAGAACCTGCACGAGCACAACGTGCCGGTCAACGAGATCGTCACCGCGCTCGAGACGCTGTACGACGACGTCGAGGCCGACCCCGCTCCCTCGATCGTGGCCCTGCGGACCTTGGCCCACCTCGGCACCTGGATCGAGGCCTCGTGCCGCGACGACGCCAACGCGCCCGACGCGTTGGCGGTCTTGCGACTGCTGCACCCGACGTCGGCCGTCGGCGGCGTCCCGCGTCGCAGCGCCTATGAACTCATTCGACGACTCGAGCAGGTCGACCGGGGCTACTACGCCGGTCCGCTCGGATGGATCGACGCGAACGGTGACGGCGAGTGGTGGATCGGATTCCGCGGCGTCCTCGTGAAGGGCGCGCAGTTCGAGGCCTGGGCCGGCGCCGGCATCGTCAGCGAGTCCGACCCGATCGCCGAGCGCGAGGAGACCAAGGCCAAACTGGCCAGCTTCCTCTCGTCGGTCCTCGTCGACAGCGTTCAGTGAGCGCCGCGGCCGAAGGGCCGCTCGAACGCCCACTTCGTGACCAACCAGAGCGCCTCGACCACGATCGCCTGTGACATCTTCGACTCGCCGAGTTCGCGGTCGGTGAAGGAGATCGGCACCTCGATGATGGAGGCGCCGGAGCGTTTGGCCCGGTACGTCATCTCGATCTGGAAGCCGTAGCCGTCGGCCCTGACCGTCGAGAAGTCGATGAGCTCGAGGGCTCGCTTCGAGTAGACGCGGTACCCCGCGGTCGAGTCCGCGACGCCCAGACCCAGCATGAGCGACGCGTACTGATTGCCCCCGCGTGAGAGCAATCGACGAGAGAGGCTCCACTGCGGGATGTGACCACCGGGTATGTAGCGAGAACCGATGACGACGTCATGGTCCTCGGCGGCGCTCAACAGTGTCGGCAGGGCGTTGGGGTCGTGGCTGAAGTCACAGTCGATCTCGACGAAGTGGTCGTAGCCGTGCTCGAGACCCCAGGCGAAGCCGGCACGATAGGCGCCGCCGAGGCCGCTCTTTTGGGTTCGACGCAGGACCGTGATCTGGCCTACCTCGTCACTGATCTCTTGGGCCAGGTCGGCCGTCCCGTCGGGACTGCCGTCGTCGACGACGAGCACGTCGCACTGCGGCACGACCTTGCGAAGCGTGCGCAGCATCGGCTCGACGTTCAAAATCTCGTTGTACGTGGGCAGAACCACGAGCGTCCGCATCGATCGATTCTACCCAAGTGTGCTCTGACGCGACTCAGCGCCTGTGGTTCTGAGTAGGGACAAACCCTCGGTTTAAGGTTGCCGTATGCCTGAGCCGGTCAAGAAGAAGCGATTCGCGATGCCGCGCGAAGTTCGCATCATCTTGAGTGTGGGGGCCCTGGTCTTCGTCTTCGAGTACCTCGTGCTGCCCCAGTTCGCGTCGGCACGCAAGTCACTGCATCTGCTCGCCACGGTCAACCCGGTGCTCGTGACGATCGCCGTGCTCTTGGAGATGTCGGCCATCTACGCCTACGTCGAGCTGACGAAGTCGGTCCTCTATCCCTACGCGCCGAGTCGCTACAACCTCTTGCGCGTCAACCTCGCTGGCCTCGCGATCAGTCACGTCGTACCCGGCGGCACCGCACCGGCCGGGGCGCTGTCCTATCGGATCTTCAACGAACTCGGCGTACCGAAGGAGACCAATGCCTTCGGCCTCGCGGTCCAGGGCACCGGTTCGGCCGTCGTCTTGAACATGATCTTCTGGTTCGCCCTGGTGATCTCCATCCCGCTCAACGGCTTCAACCCCGCCTACGGATTCGCCGCCCTCCTCGGTGTCTTCCTCATCGCGGCGTTTTCCGGTACGATTCTCCTGATCACGAGAGGTCAGCGACACGCGGCGAACTGGCTGCGCTGGATCGCACTTCGCGTGCCGCGGGTGAACGCCGACAAGATCAGTGCCCTGATTGCCAAGGTCGCCGATCGCATCACGACGTTGGTCAACAACCGTCGCACACTCTGGGCCGCCTTCATGTGGGCCTCGCTCAACTGGCTGCTGGACGCCGCGTGCCTCTGGGTCTTCATCTGGTCCTTCGGTCGAGTCATCTCCCCGATTGACCTACTGGTCGCCTACGGACTCGCCAATATTTTCGCGGCCATCCCTATCACGCCGTCGGGTCTTGGCATCATCGAGGGCGTGCTGATCGGCACGCTGGTCGGATTCGGAGTGCCACACAGCCAAGCGATCCTTGCGGTGCTCTCCTATCGACTGGTGAACTTCTGGATCCCGATCCCCGTCGGCGGGATCTCCTACGCCTCGTTGATGTGGCGAAAGGACAACGGTCTCGCGCCTAAGCCAGAGCCCGGGACCGGAGCAACGCCAGCCGTTTGAACTCACTCTGCGCCGAGAAGTTGTTGACCGGCTGCAGACGTCGCCAGCGGCGATCCGTGCCGAGCACCCACGTGAAGAGGTCGTCGCGCCACGTGACCTCGAAGGCCTCGAGCAACTCTTGTTGGGCCGTCCGGTTCTCGATCGGCACCTGCACCTCGACGCGGCGATCCAGGTTTCGTTCCATGATGTCGGCCGATCCAAGCCATATCGAGAACTCCGGCTCGCCGGGAGTGCCGAAGATGAAGATACGAGAGTGTTCGAGGAACTCGCCGACCAGGCTGTGCACCGTGATGTTCTCCGACAGCCCCGCGACACCCGGTCGCAGCGAACACAACGTGCGAACCTCCAGTCGGATCTCCACGCCCGCCGAACTCGCCTCGTAGAGGGCGTCGATGACGGTCGGGTCCGTGAGACCATTCACCTTCATGGCGATGCGGCCGGCCGAGCCGCGGTCGCGCTGCTGATTGATCAGCTCCACGACCCTCGTGCGCGTCGACAGCGGGCTGACCATGATCTTCTTGTAGCGACCGATACGCGAGAAGCCAGTGAGGAAGTTGAAGAGCTCGCCCACGTCGTCAGTGATCGCCGGATCGCAGGTGAGGAGCCCAAAGTCCTCGTAGGACCGTGCCGTCTTGCCGTTGTAGTTGCCCGTAGCGATATGGACGTAGCGCGCCGTGGTCGTGCCTTCACTTCGCAACACGAGCGCGGTCTTGGAGTGCGTTTTCAGACCCACGATCCCATAGACGACGTGGACGCCCGCGTCTTCGAGCGCCTTTGCCCACTCGATATTGGCCGCCTCGTCGAATCGCGCTTTGAGTTCGACAAGCGCAGCGACTTGCTTGCCCGATTCGGCGGCGTGGATCAGCGAGGCCACGATCGGTGAGTCACCGGAGGTGCGATAGAGCGTCATCTTGATGCCGACGACCTTGGGGTCCGCGGCCGCTTGGGCGATGAACATCTCGACCGAGTCGGTGAACGACTCGTACGGGTGGTGCAACAAGATGTCGTCTTCGCGGATCGCGGCGAAGATGTCGCCGACGTGCTCACCGTCGAGGAGTCGTCGCGGGGTGATGGGCGACCAGCCCTCGCCCTTGAGGTCCGGGCGATCGATGGCGTTGAGACTCCAGAGATCGTGCAGTCCGAGCGGTGCATCAGTCACGTACACATTGGAGCGGTCGAGTTCAAGTTGGTCGACCAGCAGTTCGAGGAACTCAGGCGACATGCCGCTTTGGATCTCGACGCGCAAGGCTTCGCCGAATCGGCGACGGCGTAGCTCCACTTCGAGCGCGACCAACAAGTCATCGGCCTCGTCCTCTTCCAAGGTGAGGTCCGCGTTTCGCGTCACCCGAAACAGGTCGGCCCGTCCGACGGTCATACCCGAGAACAACCGGCCGAGATTCGACGTGATGAGGTCCTCCAGCAGGCACCACTGCGTCTCGTTGGCCTGGAGGAATCGCGGCAATGAGTTCGGCACCTTGACGCGCGCGCTTCGTTCTTCACCGGTGACGTCGTCACGCACGTAGACCGCGATGTTCAGCGACAGGTTCGAGATCATCGGGAATGGATGGCCCGGGTCCACGGCCAATGGCGTCAACACCGGGTACACGTTCTCGTCGAAGTACTTCGTGAGGCGATCGTGATCCTCGGTACCCAGTGAGCTGAAGGGCACGATCGCGATACCGCTCTGCGCGAGCTCCGGCAGTAACACATCGAGCATGAGCCGGTCCTGGCGTTCGACCAAGGAGAGAACGCGCTCGCGAATCTGTTCGAGTTGCTGACGCGGTCGCACGCCATCGATCGAGGCGGTCTGCACGCCGGCGGCCACTTTGTCTTCAAGACTCACGACGCGCACCTGGAAGAACTCGTCGATCATGTCCGCGAAGATCGCGACGAACTTGCAGCGATCGAGAATCGGCAACATGTGATCGTCGGCCAGGTCAAGGAGTCGAGCGCCGAACTCGAGACGCGACAGTTCGCGACTCGAGAACCGCTCGGGTCCGAATGATTGGACGTCGACGACGAGCGCGCCCGATTCCTCGGCGTCCATGAGATCCATTCATACATCGTACGGCTACTGTTGATTCGTGGCGAGACACGCAAGTACTGCCGTAGCCGCACCGAAACGTCAATCCGTCACCCGGACGTCACACGGACGTCTCACAGAACTCGGACTGATGATCCTCGCGTGGGTCATCGTCGGGTCGTTCTACATCCTCGAGTCACTCGGAGCGAAGGGCCATCTGCCGGACCGGCTCGGTGTTTTCCTCACGTCGATCGTCGCCATCTCGCTGGCGCTGCACGTGTGCGTTCGATTCCTCGCGCCCAACTCCTCACAGGTGCTGCTGCCGATCGCCACGTTGCTCAATGGTGTCGGCTACGTCGAGATCGCGCGATGGAATCCCCAGGCCGCCGGCTTCCAGGCCCTGTGGTTTCTGATCAGCGCGGCGGCGCTCGTGGCGACGCTCATTGTCGTGCGACGCGTGCGCGACCTCGACCGGTACCGCTACCTGACGTTATTGGTCGCGATTGGCTTGCTGCTGCTCCCCCTCGTTCCCCACATCGGACAGGACATCAATGGGGCTCGCCTCTGGGTCATCATCGGTCCCATCTCGTTTCAGCCGGTCGAGATCGCCAAGATCCTGTTGGTCTTCTTCTTCGCCTCGTACTTCGCCGCCAATCGCGAGTTGCTCTCGACGCCGACGCAGCGCATCGGTCGCAAACAAATCGTGCCGCCGAAGGTCCTCTTGCCGATCCTGTGCGCCTGGGGATTCTCGATGGCCGTCTTGGGCGCCGAGAATGACATCGGATTCGCGCTCCTGCTCTTCGCTCTGTTCATGTCGATGCTCTGGGTCACCACGGGACTCAAGACCTACGTCGTACTCGGCATGGGCATGTTCGCCGGCGGCATGTACGTCGCCGCGAGATACTTCAGTCAGGTACATCTGCGCGTTACCGAGTGGCTGAACCCATGGGCCGCGTGCCAATCGACGGTCCATCAGACGTGCCAACTCGCGTGGGGCTGGTACGCAATGGCCGACGGCGGCATGACGGGTACCGGCCTTGGTCTCGCCCCACTGTGGACCGGTGGCATCTCGTATCTCACGTCGGACATGATCTTCGCGGCCATCGCCCAAGAACTCGGTTTCCTCGGCGTCGTCCTCCTGGTGTGTCTCTTCGCCGCGTTCGTCGGCGAGGGCTTCAGCATCGCCCAACGCGCGAGCTCGGACTACGTTCGACTCGCCGCGACCGGGCTCACGGCATTGATGGGTTTCCAGGCGTTCTTCATCATGGCGGGCATAACGCGAGTGCTGCCCTTCAGCGGCATCACGCTGCCCTTCGTTGCCTACGGAGGAAGTTCGCTCTTCGCGAACTATGTCGTCGTCGCGCTGCTCCTACGGATATCGGATGAAAACAGCCTTGAAAAACGCGGCGGCGAGATAGTGGCCGTGAAATTCAAGAAATCGTAACGCGATTCCCGGCGGTTCTCGACGGCGTGGTCCGTACCATCGTGGATAGGTCACCAATTCCACTGGAGCAGCTTTGGCACACGTCCGCTCGCTCGTCACCTCGTCGATTGCCTTCACACTCTTCGTCAGTGTCGCCAGCGTCGTCATTGCCGGGCATGCGCAACGAGCGTCCGCGAGCCCGCTTCGGCGATGTGAGGAGACGCAGCTCGACGTGAACTGGACGCCCGACGGCGCCGGACTTGGTCACGTGGCAGACCTCATCGTTTTCACGAATATCAGCGCGAACGCCTGTTCGCTGTCGGGCTATCCGGCGGTGCGGATGTCGGGGAGCGCGAAGGCATCGGCGCTCCTCGTCGCGAGAGACACCCTGAACGGCTACCTCGGCGGTCTGGCTCGCGGCACCGCACGGTCACTGCCGGTGGTGAAACTCTCCGCGCACGGAGGCGTCGCGTCCAGCATGGTCGAGGGTGACGACAATCCGGTGGGGAGTGCGCTCTCGTGCCTTGAGTTCTCCAAGGTCTCGGTGAGGATCCCGCACCTGAGTCCGCCCTATCGATTTACGATCAAGTTCCCCGGCTGCGTACGACCTCAAACCCACCCCATCGTCAAGGGGCCCAGCGGCAACTCGTCGGCGTAGGTCGCCTAGGCGTAAAAGGCCTGCAGGACCGATTCCGCGCACAGGACCGGCGCGCGAACACCTTGTCGCGTCGCCAGTATCAAGGCATCGCTCGTGCGACAGTCGAAGATCTCGCGACCTCGTGGCGTCATCAGGTCGAGTTCGGCGTAGAAGACACCATTGTCGTAGCGCGTGATACGCGCCGCGACGACGTCGGCGTTGAGTCGCCGCAACAGCTCAGACGCCAATTCGTGCGTACCCGGTCGACGTCCGTCGATCTTGTCGAGCGCGTTATGCAGTGCGACCGCGTCGGTCAGCGCGATCGGGATCGCCAGGTACCGATAGGGCGACTCCTCCTCGATGAGGTGCACGAACGGTGACGAATCGGAGAGGTCATAGAGCACCGATTCGACGCTCATCACGTTGAACGTGACCGCGTCGGCGTCCACTTCGCTGGGCGCCTCGGAGGGTGGATCGGTGGGAACATCGACGGCGTCGGGCGCACTCGCCTCCTCGCCGGTTGGCGTTGGTTCGTCACTCATCAGGGGTCCAGCCTAATTGCCGCTGCGGCGCGAAATAGAGAGCACCAAGCCGCCGGCGGCGAAGAAGACGAGGGCGGAGGAGCCGCCGTAACTGAGGAGCGGCAAGGGGATGCCGGTGACCGGCATGATGCCCATCGTCATCCCGATGTTCTCGAAACAACTGAACGAGAAGAACACGAAGACGCCGATACAGATGATGCGGCCCATCGAGTCCTTCGCCAGACGTCCGATCCGGAACAGTCGAAACGCGACGAAGGCGAGTAACAAGAGGACGAACATCGTCTTGATGAAGCCCAACTGTTCGCCGATCGCGGTGAAGATGAAGTCGGTGTGCTGTTCGGGCACGTAGCCGAGGTTGGTCTGCAGACCCTTGAACAGACCGGCGCCGTGGAGTCCGCCCGAACCAATGGCGTTCTTGGCGTTGTCGACGTTGTAGATGTACTGCGCCCACTGGGCGCTGGTCGAGTCCTGGTGCAGGAACCCCGCGAATCGGTCAATGGCGTAGCGTCCCACGAGGTCCAGGTAGAACGCGACGACGACGCCCGCCGAACCAAGTATCGCGAGCAACGTCATCAGACGCGGCGGCACACCGGCCACCACCAACATGGCGCCCACGCTGAGGACCAAGATGATCGACGTGCCGAGGTCGGGCTGGACCACGATGAGGATGAGCGGCACCGCCGCCATCACCAGCAGACGCGCGACGTCGTACATCGTGAGACCGTCGGGACGTCGTTGACAGTAGGTCGCGATCGCCAAGATCAAGATCAGCACGGTGAACTCACTGGGCTGGATCTGGAAGATGCCGATGCTGTACCAGCGCAGGGCGCCCTGAGCCGAGGAACCGACGACGTAGACGCCGAGCAAACCGAGCAGGCCGCACACGTAGAGCGGCGTGGTTACGATCTCAAGTCGCCGGTAGTCGATGAGCGAGACGACATACATCACGACGATGCCGATGCCGACGAACACCGCCTGACGCTCCAAGTAGTAATGCGGATTGTCACCGGCGTTGATGAGACCCTGGCGCGTGGCGCTGTAGATCATGACGACGCCGGTGACGCCGAGAACGATCAGTCCGCACGCCAGCCCCAGGTCCAAGCGGTCCTTGGAACGGATCCGCGAGGACATCGCGTTGAGGGTGTCCGTCACGAGATCGCCGCCAATAGCTTCGCGCCGTCGAGTGGCACGTCCCACCACCACTGCAGTTGAAGGGCCGCTTGGTAGGCGAGCATGCCGAGTCCGTTGGCGGTGGCGCAACCGGAACGCTCGTGCAGCGCCCGCCACGGCGACAGGCGCGGTTCGTAGGTGATGTCGACCGCGATGGTATCGGCACTCACACCCTGCATCACCGCGGCCTCCTCGATGCGACCGGTGACCGGCGTGGTGTTGACGATGAGGTCGACCGGGCGATACGTGAGGGAGAAGTCATAGACGTTCTTGTAGCGCGCGACGAGCGCCTCGACCTTGGACTCCGTGCGACCATGCACGGCGACCGAGGCGACACCGGCGCGAACGAGGCCGTCGATGATGCCGCTCGCCGAACCTCCGGCACCGAGCACGACCACGTGTGCGCCTTCGACGTTGAACTCGAACTGTCCGTGTACGGCATCGACGAAGCCGTCGCCGTCGGTGGACCTGCCGAGGAGTTTGCCGTCGCGCATCAACAGCGAGTTGACCGAACCGGTCCGCGTCGCGACGTCATCGAGTTCGTCCGCTATCGCTGCGGCACATCCCTTCAAGGGCATCGTGATCGACAGCGCGTCGAACTCCTTGCGCATCACCTTGTTCAGTTTCGCCTGGTCACTCGCGCCCAGCTCGACGCGCCGCGAGGTCCCGTCTAGTCCCGCCATCGCGAGGGCCGCCTCGTGCAACTGTGGCGTGAGGGAGTGGTCGATGGGCGATCCCGCGACGCCCAGACGCCAGGTCATCCGATACCCCGTGACTCGGCCAGTCTCTCTTCCCTCAGTTGTTGAGCGAAGGTCGTCGAGAAGGCCATTTGGCCGTCCTCATTGATCAACGTGAAGTACAGCCACGTGCCGGCCGGAGGGTGCAGTGTCGCCCGCATGGCGATCGTCGAGATCGCACAGATCGGCGTGGGCGTCAGGCCGGTATTCAAGTACGTGTTGTAGGGCTCCTGGGTCTGGAGCATCGTCGGGGTCACCGTGCCGCCGTCCATGCCGAGGTAGTACAACACCGTGGCGTCCATCTGCAACGGCCCTCCGCGCGCGAGCCGGTTATAGATGACCCGCGCGACCTTCGGCATATTCACAGGGTAATAGCCCTCCTTCTCCACGATGGAGGCAGCGATCACCAACTGATACGCGTTGAGTCCTTGATACGTGGTCGACGGCGTCAGACCGACCGACGCTGCCTGTTTCACGAAGCGCTTCGCCATCGCCGTGGCGAGCTGTTCGGGCGACTCACCCGGTGTGATGATGTACTCGCCCGTGCCGATGAGTCCCTCGAGCGAACCGGCACTGTGGAAGGGACTCGAGGTGTGGGTCGCGGTGGCGACGTCGACGAAGGAGTCGCCGAACGAGCTGCTCTCGCCGTCGGCGACAAGATTGTCCGCAACTTCGTGCAGCGTCTGGCCCGCGAGGACGTCAACGGCCACGACGTTGGGTGCGGCACTGAAGATCGATCGCACGTGGGAGAACGACGAGCCTTGCGCGATCTCATACGACCCCGCGGCGACCGGGAATGAGCCGAAGAGCGTCGTGTCAATGTCGAAGGCCAGTGGCGACGCGATGACGCCACGGGCGTGCATTTGGCTGGCCACGGCCGACAGTGACTCACCTTCGTGCACGGTGACGATGACGTCCTTGCCCTTGCCATGAAAGATCGGGTCGACTTGAAGGAGGAACCACGCAACCATCACCACGATGACGACGATCACACCGGCGAGAATTCGGCCCAGCGGCTTACTCAGCATTGAGCCCATCTACATAGTTTTGCAGCATGATGACAGCAGCAGCGCTGTCAATGCGATCGCGTGACGCCTTCGTCGTCAATCCGGCCTCTGACAACGACTTTTGCGCCTCTCTCGTCGTGAGTCGTTCGTCGAATTGGACCACGGGCACGTTGACGTAAGCACGAACTTGTGCGAAGAACTCATCGGCGTCAGTCGTGCTCGCGGTATCCCTTCCCGCGAGTGACACCGGACGTCCGATCACGATGGTCGCCACCGACTCGTCGTCGACGAGTGCCCCCAAACGCTGCAGTGTCATGTCGTCGCGAGCGATCGCCGGCCGAGGGAATGCCATGGACGGCGTCGAATCGGTGATTGCGATGCCGCAGCGCTTGGTACCGGGATCAACGCCGAGGACTCGCGCCATCGAGAACTAGAGCGCCGCCGCCGCGCTCAACACGGCGTCGATGCCACCGGCGTTGCGACCTCCGGCCAGCGCCAGTCGTTCAGAGCCCCCGCCGCCGCCGCCCACTAGTCCGGCCAACTGCTTGACCGCGCCGACGGCGTCGACGGAACCGTCGCTCGCGACGGCGATCGACACCTTGTCGTCCAACGCCCCGACCACGACAACGACCCGTCGCCCGCGTCGTTGCAGATCTGCCGCGAGCGTTCGCAATTGGTCACCGGCGTAACCGTCAACCCTCGCCACCAACACGTCCGATGAGATCTGCGCGTGCAGTTCTTCGGCGACTCGCGAGAGTTGCGCCTGGCGAAGCGACGAAAGCTCCTTTTCGAATTCGCGCTGGCGTTCCAGGACGCGTTCCAACGCGGGGACGACGTCTTCGATGGACGAATTCAAGATCGTCGCCACCGACCCCAGCGCGGTCTCCATGTCGTGACTGCGTTGGTAGGCGCCCATCGCACTGACGCCCTCGATCCGACGCGTGTTCGAGCCGATCGAGGCCTCGCTCACGATCTGTATCTGACCGATGTCACCCAATCGATCGACGTGCGTACCGCCGCAGAACTCGAGGCTGTGGGCGCCGGCGCGCACCACGCGCACCCGATCACCGTACTTGTCGCCGAAGAAGGCGATCGCCCCCATCGTCTCGGCGTCCTGTTTCGTCGTTTGAATGGTGCTCACCTCGTCATTGGCCACTACGTCGCTGTTCACCAGTGTCAGGACTTGCGCGGTCTCCTCGGGTGTCACCCCCGCGCCATGGGAGAAGTCGAAACGCAAGCGGTCCGGTCCCACGAACGACCCCTGTTGGCGAACGTGCTCACCGAGGACCGTCCGCAGCCCGGCGTGCAAGAGGTGCGTGGCGGTGTGATTGCGCCGCGTGGCCTCTCGGCGCACCGGGTCGATCGTGGCGACGGCGACTTGGCCGGGCAGCAGTTCACCGCTGAGCAAACCTCGGTGGGCGAAGAGACCTCCGGCGACGTTCTGGACGTCCAGGACCTTGAAGCTACCCGTCTCAGTGACGACCATCCCGGTGTCGGCCACCTGACCGCCGGACTCGGCGTAGAACGGCGTCGAGTCCAGGAAGACCTCGCCGACGCCGTCCTTCCCGACGAGCGACGCGAGTACTTCGGTCTCGATGCTGTAACGCGAGACGTCGCGTCCTACGAACTCGGTCGTGCCGTGCGCCTCGACAAGACTGCGATACTGCGCGTCATCAGCGACGTGAAGGGTCTTTGCGTTGGCGCGAGCGCGTTCACGCTGGGCGCGCATCGCCTCGTCGAAGGCGTCGCGTTCGACGCTGAGTCCTGACTCCAAGACGATCTCGTCGGTCAGTTCGATCGGAAAGCCGTGGGTGTCGTGCAACTTGAAGGCGACGTCACCCGGAAAGACGGTCGAACCACTCGCGACGACCTCACGCTGTGCACCTTCGAGCAACGACAGTCCCGTCTTCAAGGTCCGGGCGAAGCCGGCCTCTTCGCGCTCCAGGACCTCGATGATCAGTTCACGTTCTCGCACGAGCGAGGGGTAGGCCCCGCCCATCTTCTCGATCGTGGCGTCCACCAGCGACGCCGTCAACGCACGATCCGATCCAGCTCGACGCGCCGCGAGGATCGCGCGTCGGATGATGCGACGCAGTACGTAGCCGCGTCCTTCGTTGGAGGGCAGCACGCCATCGGCGACGAGCATCGTCATGGCCCGACCGTGTTCGGCGATGCGCCGAATCGCGACGTCGGTCGACTCGTCGGCACCGTAGTTCGCGTCGAGTGCACGTGATGCCGTCTCGAGTAGCGGCGCGAACAGGTCCGTCGCGAAAACTGATTCGAGGCCGTTGAGGATCGAGAGCACGCGCTCGAATCCGGCCCCGGTGTCGATGTTCTTCTTGGGCAGTTCGGTGAGGGTGCCGTCGGCACTGCGGTCGTACTGGGTGAAGACGAGGTTCCAGAACTCGACGAAGCGGTCTTCCCCACCGCTCGCGGGACCGCCGTCAGCGCCAAACTGCGCTCCCTTGTCGAAGAAGATCTCGGATGACGGTCCGCACGGTCCGGTCGGTCCCATTTCCCAGAAGTTGTCCTCACCGAGTCGTTGAATACGATTCGGCGCGACGCCGATCATGTCGCGCCAGAGCTCTTCGGCCTGGTCGTCCGAGGTGTGCACCGTCACCCAGAGCCGATCCGGGTCGAGCCCGAAACCCTCGGTGATCAGGCCCCACGCGTACTTGATGGCGCCCTCTTTGAAGTAGTCCCCGAAGGAGAAGTTCCCCATCATCTCAAAGAACGTCAGGTGGCGCTGCGTCGTGCCGATGATGTCGATGTCGAGCGCGCGAAAGCACTTCTGAATCGAGACCGCGCGCGGATACGGTGCCGGCTCCTCTTCCGTGAAATACGGCTTGAACGGGACCATCCCCGCGACGGTGAAGAGCAGGCTCTGGTCGAAGGGGATCAAGCTCGCCGACGGCACGACAGTGTGGCCGTTATCGGCGAAGTAATCCAAGAAAATCGAACGGAGTTGAGCGGCTTCCACGGGCCTTACTCTACCGGGGGCCCTGCGACGGCCTCGTCCTCGCGCTGCACCATCGCGCGCCACTGCTCGACCAACGCCCTCTCGCGTCCGTACTCACTGGGATCGTAGTAACGCTGCCCGACGAGCGCGTCGGGCAAGTACTGCTGAGCGACCCATCCTCGCTCGAAGTCGTGCGGGTACTGGTAGTCGGTGCCGAAGCCCTGTTCGGACGCGCCACGGTAGGCCGAGCCGCGAAGGTGATCGGGGACCTCGACCACGCCACCCTCTTGCACGGCGCGCGTGACTGCATCGAGCGCGCGCGTGACCGAGTTGCTCTTGGGCATCAACGCCAGTGTGATCGTCGCGTGCGCCAACGTGAGTCGGCCCTCGGGCAGGCCGATGAACTCGACCGTACGCGCGGCGGCGTCCGCGAGCACGAGACCCATGGGATCGGCCAGGCCGATGTCCTCACTGGCCAAGATGACGAGGCGTCGAGCGAGGAAGCGCGGACTCTCGCCGCTCTCGAGCATGGTGACGAGCCAGTACAGTGCGCCGTCGGGGTCCGAGCCGCGCACCGACTTGATGAACGCGCTGATCTGATCGAAGTGAGTGTCGCGCGACTGATGATAGAGCCGACCATCGCGGGCCTGGGCGACGTGTTCGAGCTCGACCGTGTCGGGCGTCGCGTCATCGGCGCGGGCCAAGACGATCGCCGTGTCGAGCGTCGTCAGCGCGACGCGCGCGTCACCGTCGCTGGCCGACGTGATGGCTTCGAGCGCTTCATCGGTGATGGCACTCGAGCGAAGCTCCACTCCCCGGCGAACGAGGATCTCGAGGTCATCGGCCGAGAGTGGGTGCAGGCGCCAGAGTGTGGAGCGACTCATCAACGCGGCGTTCACCTCGAAGTAGGGGTTCTCTGTCGTGGCCCCGATCAGCACCACTTGGCCGGTCTCGGTCGCGGGCAGTAGCAGGTCCTGCTGTGACTTGTTAAAACGATGGACCTCGTCGATGAACAAGACGGTTCGCTGGTTCTGCTCTCCGAGTCGATCGTGAGCGCGAGCGAGCGCCTCGCGAACGTCCTTCACGCCACTGGTGACCGCCGAGAGACTCTCGGTGGCGTAACCGGCAGAGTTCGCGATGATCCGCGCCAACGTGGTCTTGCCGGTCCCGGCTGGACCCCAGAGGATCATCGACGTGAGTTCGCCTGCCTCGACGAATCGTCGAAGCGGCCCGTTCGGACCGACGAGATGCGTCTGACCGACGAGTTCGTCCAACGTGCGTGGGCGCAGGAGATCAGCGAGCGGCGCGACCTGCTTCAGGCGCTGGGCCACGGCGTCGTCGAAGAGCGACGTAACTCACGATCCTTTCGGCGTGATGTTGATGCGCAGTTCGCGGATCACCTTGGCAGCGACGGCCTTGGGCGCACCGGTCATCAGGTCGGCGCCCGACTGGGTCTTAGGGTAGGCGATGACCTCGCGGATATTCTCCTCACCCGCGAAGATCGCCACCAATCGGTCGATGCCGAAGGCAAAGCCGGCGTGCGGCGGTGCACCGTATTTAAAGGCGCCGAGCAAGAAACCGAAGCGACTCTCGGCCTCATCTTCGGAGATGCCCAACGCTCGAAAGACCCGGGACTGGATGTCGGCGCGGTGGATTCGAACCGAGCCACTGCCCAACTCCCACCCATTGAGCACGAGGTCGTAGGCACGCGAGCGAACCTTCAGCGGATCGGTCTCGATCAGGTCCATGTCATCGGGGTGCGGCATCGTGAACGGGTGATGAGCCGCCTGGAGGTTCCCGTCCTCATCCACACCTTCGAACAGTGGGAACTCCGTGACCCACACGTATTTATACGGTCCGTCACCGACCGGCGGTGAGCCGAGCGTCGTGCGGATGGCGCCGAGCACGTGACAGGCGTTGGCGTACTCGTCGGCGACGCAGAACACGATGTCGCCCGATTCGGCGCCGTCGACCGCAGCGATGGCCGCGCTCTCGGCCTCGTTGAGGAACTTGGCCAGCGGCGAGTCGAGGCCGTCGTCGGTGATCCGGAACCACGCGAGTCCCTTCGCGCCGAGTGACTTCGCCTGATCGGTCAGTTCGTCGAGTCGCGCGCGCGAGAAGCTCGCGCCACCCGGCACACGCATCGCCTTCACCGTTGGCGCGGCGAAGGCCTTCACCTCGGTGGTCGCAAAGACGTCCGAGAGGTCCTGGAGCAGCATCGAAAAACGCATGTCCGGTTTGTCGGTGCCGTAGCGGTCGAGCGCCTCGGCCCACGTCATCGACGGGATCGCCTCCGGTCGCACACCGGTGGCGGCCTCGGCCGCGTCCAAGACCGCGAGCGACACGAAGCCGAGCACGTCGTCTTGGTCGGCGAAACTCGCCTCCATGTCCAGTTGTGAGAACTCGAACTGTCGATCGGCGCGCAGGTCCTCGTCGCGCATGCACCGAGCGATCTGGTAGTAACGATCGAAGCCGCCGACCATCAAGAGTTGCTTGGCGATCTGAGGGCTTTGGGGCAACACGTAGAACTCACCGGGCTGCAGCCGCGACGGTACGACGAACTCCCGTGATCCTTCGGGCGTGGGTGCCCACAGCAACGGCGTCTCGACTTCGCAGAATCCCTGGGCGTCCATGGCGCGACGAATCGCGCCGTTGACGACAGCGCGGAGGCGCAGGTTTCGCTGCATGTGCTCGCGACGCAGGTCGAGATAGCGGTAGCGCAGTCGAACCTGTTCGTCGATGTCGACACGGTCATCGAGCTGGAAGGGCGGTGCTTCGGCCGCGGCCAGGATCTCGACGGTGCACTCCGTCAATTCGATCGTGCCTGTCTGGAGCTTCTCGTTGACGGTGCCCTCGGGGCGCAGCGTCACCGTGCCGCTGACGCGCACGACGTACTCGCTGCGAACGTCGACTGAACCGTCCACGACGGCCTGGATGATCCCCGAGTGGTCGCGCACGTCGAGAAAGGCGAGGTGCTCGCCGTGCTCGCGGCGTTTGGCGACCCACCCGCACACGACGACCCGCGTGCCGACGTGACTCTCATTGAGTGACGCGCACAGCAGATCGCGCATGCTCGTGGATTCCAGATTGTTCGACATCGTCAGCTCTTCGTCAGTAGTTCGGCGACCACGAAAGCGACCTCGCTTCGGGCGACCCGGCGTTGCGTTTGCTCGAAGTCGTCACTTCGCAGGTCTCTAATCGTAACCTCGCCGGCCTCGAGCTCTTGGGGACCGATCAGGAGGGCCAGACGCGCGCCTGACTTGTCGGCCACCTTCATCTGGGACTTCATCGAACGGTTGTCATAGGCACGCGCGGTCGCGAAGCCGGCGGCGCGCAACTCATCGACCAACTCCGTCGCGGCGTCTTCGAACGTCGTGTCGACGACGAACAGATCCAATGACCGGTCGACCAGGTTTCGTGGCTCGACACCTTCGGCGTCGCGCGTGAGGAGCAGTCGTTCGATCCCGCTCCCGAAGCCGATGCCGCTCGTGGGCTTGCCGCCGAGCTGCTCGGCGAGTTTGTCGTAGCGCCCTCCCCCACCGATGGCGTTCTGTGCACCGCCGAGGGCGTCGGCGACGAACTCGAACGTCGTGCGCGTGTAGTAATCGAAGCCGCGAACGAGCCGCGGGTCCAACTCGGTCGCGATGTCAATCGATGCCAACCCAGCGACGACCTGATCGAAGTGCGCACGACACTCATCACAGATGTGATCGATCAACATGGGACCTTCTGAGGTGACCTCGATGCACGCCGGGTCTTTGCAGTCGAGCACGCGCAGCGGATTCTCGGCCCACGCCGTCTTGTGCTCATCGTGCAGTCGACCGACGTTCGCGGCCAAGTGCGCCGCCAGCAACTCGACATAGGCGGCGCGACAGACGTCGTGTCCCATCGAGTTGATGAGCAGTCGAAATCTGGTGAGTCCGAGGGCGCGATAGAAACGTTCGGCCAGGGCGATGACTTCGACATCGACCGCGGGGTCGTCGGTGCCGAGCACCTCGACACCCAATTGGTGATGCTGTCGGTAACGGCCGGCCTGGGGACGCTCGTAGCGAAAGGCCGGCGTCACGTACCACGCCCGCCACGGCGTGGTGGGACTGTGCTGCACGAAGGCCCGCACGACCGATGCCGTCCCTTCGGGTCGGAGGGCGTAGACGCGGTCACCGCGGTCCGTGAAGACGTACATCTCCTTCTTGGCGACGTCGCTCTCTTCGCCGATGCCGCGATTGAAGACGCCGACGTCTTCGAACATCGGCGAGATCACGAGTTCGAAGTCGTAGCGGTACGCGAACTGGGCAAACGTCGCGACGACGCCCTCCCACTCAGCGGAGTTCGGTCCGATGACGTCGTGGGTCCCGACGGGGGCTTGGAATGGTGTGACGGCGTCGCTCATGAATTCTTGTTCTGTCCCGGTAGTTGTCGGAAGGCGTCGAAGACACCGTCGACGCCCTTTAGCGCCGCCAACAGGCTACTGAGATGCGTCGGGTCGGCGAGTTCGACGTCGAAGACCATTCGCACGATCCTCGAGCCCGACGTCGAGGTCGAACTCGAGATGATACTGAGGTGATACTCGGCGACGACCTTCGAGACATCCAACAAGAGCCGCGAACGATCGAAGGCCATGACCTCCAGGACCGCGCGGTACTGACCGCTCACCGAGCCGTCCCATTCGACGTCGATGATGCGCTCACCGAGGCGCTGGGCCAGCGCGACCGCGTTCGAACAGTCGTCGCGATGCACCGAGACGCCCCGACCCTGCGTGATGAATCCCATGATGCTGTCGCCGGGTACCGGCGAGCAGCACCGCGCCAGATGGATCATGACGTCGTCAAGTCCCTCGACGTAGACGCCGGCCGTGCGTCGAGTGGTCCGACCGGTGCGCGGCATGCGCGTGACGGTCGTCGGCATCTGCTCGGTGTCGCCGCCGCCGCGAAGTTCGCGGTCCAGTCGCTGGACGACCGCGAGCGCCGAGATCTGTCCGCTATCGATCGCCATGAAGAGCGCGTCGAGGTCTTCGAGGTTCATCGCCGCGATGACGGCATCCAAGGCGCTCGACGACAGTGACGTGGCGATCGGCAGGCCTTCACGACGCAGCGCCTTGGTGAGTTCCTCGCGGCCGCCTTCGATCGCGTCATCGCGCCGTTCGCGTTGGAACCACTGACGGATCTTGGACTTCGCCCGCGACGACTGGGCGATCGCCAGCCAGTCGCGTGACGGTCCGGCACTATCACTCTTGCTGGTGACGATCTCGACGACGTCGGCCGAGCGCAGGACGGTGTCGAGTGGCACCAAGCGGCCGTTCACCTTGGCGCCGACGCAGTGGTGGCCGACCTCGGTGTGCACGGCGTAGGCGAAGTCGATGGTCGTCGCGCCTTCGACGAGCGCGATGACTCGACCCTTGGGCGTGAAGACGTAGACCTCGTCCTGTCCGAGGTCGAGCTTCAACGCCTCGAGGAAGGCGATCGGATCGGCCTCTTCCTCCTCGACGTCGGCGAGGCGCTGCATCCAAGCGACCTCCTTGCTGGTCGCACCCTCTTTGTAGCCCCAGTGCGCGGCGACGCCGAACTCGGCGCGACGGTGCATCTCGAACGTGCGGATCTGCACCTCGACCGACTTGCCGCGCGGACCGATCACCGTCGTGTGCAGCGACTGGTAGAGGTTGAACTTGGGTGAGTTGATGTAGTCCTTGAACCGACCAGGGACCGGCGACCAAAGAGCGTGGATCGCACCGATGACGGCCCAACAGTCGCGATCGTCATCGACGATGACGCGCAGCCCCACGAGGTCGAAGATGTCGTCGAACTCCTTGCCGCCGATCACCATCTTTTCGTAGATGCTCCAGAGGTGCTTCGGTCGGCCGCGAACTTCGGCCTTGATCCCGAACTCGTCGAGCTTGCCCGACAACGTCGCCATCACCTCACCGAGGTAGTCCTCGCGCTCGGGCTGGCGCGCGGCGACCATCTGTTCGATCTCGGCGTAGCGCTTCGGGTGCAACGTGGCGAAGCTGAGATCCTCGAGCTGCCACTTCACCTGCTGGACACCGAGACGGTGGGCCAACGGCGCGTAGACGTCGAGCGTCTCTTGGGCGATGGCACGTTGGCGCGCCATCGGCATCACCGAGATCGTGCGCATGTTGTGCAGGCGGTCGGCGAGTTTGATCAACAAGACGCGCCAGTCCTGGGCCATGGCGATGAACATCTTGCGAATCGTCGCGGCCTGTTGCTCCTCCTTGGAGTCGAACTCCAGTCGGTCGAGTTTGGTGACGCCGTCCACGACCGCCGCCACCTGGTCGCCGAACTCCTCGGCCAGCCACTCCTTGGTGATTCCCGTGTCCTCGACGGCGTCGTGTAAGAGCGCTGCCGTGATCGTGGCCTCGTCGAGTCCCAGGTCAGCGGCGATATCAGCGACGGCGATCGGGTGGGTCACGTAGGGCTCGCCGGTCCGGCGCAGCTGGCCCTCGTGCGCCTTGATGGCGGCGGCTCCCGCGCGACGGATGATCTCGACGTCACCGTCGGCGTGGTGCTCGAGGAATCGCCCGATCACCCGCTCGATCGACCCCGTCAGCGCGGGGTCAGCGGCGGAGCGAGACGTGAGGCTGACCATGAAATCAGCCTAATGGGGCCCTATCGTCGTTTTTGCTTACGCGCCCGCGCCTGGATCGTGCCGCGCGACAGCGTGCCGGGCGCCGATCGTGTCGGTGTGCCGGTCGAGGTCGACGAGCGATTGAGACGCTGTGCGCCGTCGCCCGCCAGGAGCGCCGCCGCGGCCGGTGTGAGGACCCGCTGGTCGCTGCGGAGTCGCGAACGCTCGGCCAACTCGCGAAAGCGCGGTTCGCGCTCTTTCATCCACGCCAGCAGCGGACTGGCGATGAAGATCGAGGAGTAGGCCCCGCTCATGAGTCCTACGAAGAGGGCGAGACCGTAGCTCTGCAACGTCGTCGCACCCAAGATGTCGGCACCCACCACGAGCACCGACAGGACCGGCAGAATCGCCACGAGCGAGGTGTTGATCGAGCGCGCCAACGTCTGGTTCATCGAGAGATTGACCATCTCGCCGTAGCTGAGGTCGCCGCTCTTCAAGATGCCGCCTGCGTTGTCACGGACTCGGTCGAACACCACCACGGTGTCATAGAGCGAGTAGCCGAGGATCGTCAAGATCGCGATGACGGTATCGGGCGTGATCTGGAGTCCGAACAGGGAGTAGACGCCGACCGTGACCAAGAGGTCATGGACCATCGCGATGAACGCGGCCAGCGCCATCTTGGGCTCGAACCGGATGCTGATGTAGGCCACGACCGCGATGAAGAAGACGATGAGTGCCTCAAGAGCGCGGTGCGTGATCTGGCTACCCCACGTCGGACCAACACTCGTGACTGATACCTGGTTCGAACCGACGCCGGCGGTGGCGGCCAGTTCGTTGGCAACCTTGTTGATCAACTTGGTCTGCGCGTCACCACTCAGACTATTGATGTCGGCCGTGACCTGATAGGTCTTCGAACCAAGCTTCTCGACCGTCGGGTCGCGAAGTCCGGCCTTCTCGGCCGCGTTCGTGATGGCCGTGACCGAGGAGTGCGTCGTCTGCACCTCCCACGAGCTGCCGCCCTTGAAGTCGATGCCGAGGTTGAAGCCGCGGATCCCGAGCGAGGCCAGTCCGAGCACGATGATGATCAGCGAGATCGTGAACCACGTTCGCTTGCGTCCGACGAAGTCAACGGTGGTGCGGCCCTGATAGATGCGCCCGAGCCGACCCGGGGTCTTCTCCTCCGGCGCGGCGGTCATCACGTCGTCACTCATGAGCGCTCACCCCCGGCGTCAAGCCCGCGGCCATCGAGAGGGCCGACGTGCTGTCGTTCGTGCGGCGACCCAACAAGATGACCAACGGACGTGTGAAGTACCAGGTCATGAAGACGTCCATCAAGGTCGACAGTCCGAGGAAGAAGGCGAAGCCGCGCACGTCGCCGACGGCGATCAGGTACAGCAATATGGCCGCCAGCAAACTGACCGTGTCGGCCGCCAAGACCGTGCGCCAGGCCGAGCGGAATCCCCGGTCTACCGAGGTGCGGATCGAACGCCCTGCTCGGGCCTCGTCTTTCAATCGTTCGAAATACACGATGTAACTATCGACAGTGATACCAATGGACACAATGATCCCGGTGATACCCGCGAGGTCGAAGCTCGGCGCGAAGGCCGTATGGCCGAGCGCCGAGATGATCGCCCACAACAGCGCTGCAGTAGCGGCGAGTCCGAGCACGATGACCAGACCGAGCGCGCGGTAGTAGACGATCGTGTACAGGAGGACCAGCAAGAGTCCGACGAGACCGGCCCCGAGGCCCGCCACGAGTGAACTGTGACCAAGCGTCGGCGAGACGGTCACGGTGTCAAGCGGATTGAGACGAACGGGCAACGCGCCGAATTCCATGGCGATCGCCAGGTTCTTCGCGCTCTGTTCCGTGAACGATCCGGAGATCTCACCGGTGCCGTCAAAACTCGTGAACGTCGACTGCGTGGGTTGGATGAGCGGTGCCGATTGGATCACACCGTCGAGCTCGATCGCGAGCGCTTGATGGAAGTTCTTATCCGCGACGGCGTCCCACTTGGGGCTGCCCTTCTTCGTCAATGTGTAGTTGACCACCCAGGCGCCGAGTTGGTCCTGCTGGGCGACGGCCTTGCCGATCGCCTGACCAGTCAACTCCGACGGACCGAGCAGATAGCGAGTGCCCGGTTGACCCAGGTACGGCAAGATGACATTGTTCAACGGGTTGTCGTCCGCCGGTTTGGTCGTCTTGTACAACGTGTAGGAGGGGTCGACCGAGAGCGTATTACTCGAGAATCCGGCCGCCGAGTTGTTCGGCGTCACCGCGAGGTTGGCTTCGGTCCATTGGTAACTGCTCGCACACGCGGGAATCGAGCCTTTGAAGGTCTTGGCCTTCTTCGTCGGTTGCGCGACCTCACACAGCACGGGGCGGAACAGCAACTGCGCCGTCTCGCCGACGAGCTTCAACACACGGCGGGCATCGGTGACGCCCGGCACACTGACCACCACGTTCTTGCCCTGCAGGTTGACGGTCGCACCCGAGACACCGAGACCATTGACGCGGTTGTTCAAGATCGTGACGACCTCGTTCATGTCGGCGGTGGTCGCGTGGGTCGCCGGCTTGTAGACGACCGAAAGTCCACCGGCGAGGTCCAGCCCGAGCTTCGGTCCCCATCCCAGCGACAGCGTCGCAATGAGAGAACCGAAGGCGATCGCAATCGTGAGAACGAGGCTGACGATCATCGATCGTCGTGAGCCGACCTGCTGCGCCATTACTTCTGGTCGCCTTCTTCTTCGTGATCGTCGTCAGCATCAGGTACGGCCGCGGGTGGGTTGTATTTGCGGGCGATTGCGGTCGGGATGAAGTCCAGTTCCACACCGCTGGCGCCGCGCAGCGTGATCAGGCCGTCGTCCATCTTCACGACTGTCCCGATGAATCCGCCGATGGTCTGGGCGCGGTCACCCATTTCGACCTTTCGCGTGTCCAGACGCGCGGCCTTTTGCTTCTGTGAACGGGGGCGGAGGTAGAAGAAGTAGAGGGAACCGAAGATGACGACGTAAATGATGATCAGAATGGGGCTGAACGAGGCCTTCTTCGTCGTCTTGTCAGCCGCCAACAGCAAATTTACCGCGAACAACATAGGTAATTCCTCCGAGATATAGACAAAGAAACCCTAGTCGTTTTGCGCGATTGGATTAGACCAGCCCACCGCCGCGGGGTGTCAAACCGAGGTGTCGATAGGCCCGCTCCGTCGCGACACGACCGCGCGGCGTTCGAATCAGTAGACCGTCACGCAATAAGAACGGCTCGTACGCGTCTTCGATCGTCGAGGGCTCTTCACCGCACGCGTGGGCCAATGTCGTGAGACCGACCGGTTGATTCGCGAACTGCTGACACAAGAGCCCCAAGATGCGTCGGTCGATCTTGTCGAGACCGAACTCATCGACCCCGAAGAGCGCGAGGCCCTCGACCGCGACGTCGTCGTCGACGACGTCATGGCCTTGCACCGCAGCGAAGTCGCGTACTCGTCGCAGCAGTCGATTGGCGATCCGAGGTGTCCCGCGACTTCGTCCGGCGATGATGGCCGCGGCGTCGCCCTTCAACGTCACGTCCAAGAGGCCCGCGGATCGGCTCACGATGATCGTCAGGTCTTGCGGGTCATAGAGGTCGAGCTGGCCGACGAAGCCGAATCGATCGCGCAGCGGCGCCGCGACGAGGCCGGTGCGTGTCGTCGCTCCCACCAGGGTGAAGTTGGGCAGGTCGAGTCGGATCGCCCGTGCCGACGGTCCGCGCCCGATCATGACGTCGAGTCGGCGATCCTCCATCGCCGGATACAAGATCTCCTCCACGCCGCGTGAGAGTCGGTGGATCTCATCGACGAACAAGACGTCGCCATCTTGCAAGTCGGTGAGTAGCGCTGCGAGGTCACCGGGACGCGAGAGCACCGGGCCCGACGTGATGCGAAGTCCGGCACCCATCTCGGCGGCAACGATGCTGGCGAGCGATGTCTTGCCGAGTCCGGGCGGTCCGGCGAACAAGAGATGGTCGGCGGTCTGGTTGCGCGCCCTCGCCGAACCGAGCACGATCTCGAGGTGGCGCACCAACTCGCGCTGTCCGACGAACTCGGCGAGCGAGCTCGGTCGCAGCGACACTTCCGCGCGACGATCCTGTTCGTCGGCGATGGGCATCACGACATTGCGGGCCAGTTGCTCGACGTCGATCTCGTGGCGACTCACTGGCGCCTCAACAGTTGCAACGCCTGACGCAGCGCCGCGCCCTCATCATCGGACAACGTCGTGCCACTCAAGGCCGCGCGAACTTCTTGGGTGCTGTAGCCGAGGCCTCGCAGGGCGTCCTCGATGGCGTCATGCTGCGGCGTCGGCTGCGAGGCGACGTAGGAATCGGGCACGACGACCTTGCCCTTCAACTCCAAGACGATGCGGCTCGCGGTCTTTGGTCCAATGCCAGGGATCGTCGCGATGGTCTTGGCGTCCTCGCTCTCGATTGCCGCCGCGAGGTCGCCGGTCGACATCGTGCGAAGTGCCGCGAGCGCCGTCGATGGTCCGACTCCGGGCGTCACCAACAACAACTCGAAGAACTCCCGGTCCAGATAACTCGGGAAGCCGTAGAGGACGATCGCGTCATCGCGCACCGCGGTGAAGATGTAGAGGTCCACGACGTCGCCGACACGGTAGTCGTCTTGCGCCGCGACACTCACTTCGTAGCCGACGTCGTGCACGTCGAGCACGATCGCGCCGTCCTTGTGGTGGTGCAACACCTGACCGTGGAGCCACCCAATCATACGGAGGTCCCGATCGGGTACTTCTGTTCGCTGCGCACCACCATGAAGTACGTGATCGCGAGCGCCAGGGCGTCGGCGGCGTCGGCCGGTTTGGGGATCTCGGCGAGACCGCAGAGCCGCGCGACCATGCCCTGGACCTGGACCTTGCTGGCCGCGCCGTAGCCCGTGACGGCCAACTTCACCTCCTGGGCGTTGAACTGGCGCACCGGAAGACTGATCGCCGAGGCCAACGCGACCGCGACGCCACTGGCCTGGGCCGTCGGTATCGCGGTCTTGGCGTTTCGTTGGTAAAAGACGCGCTCGACGACGACGGCGTCCGGGGTCGTCTCTTCGAGGAGCGAACGCAACTCGACCAACAACTGACCGAGGCGTATCTCAACGGGTAGCTCGTGGTCCGACTCGATGGTCCCAGCACGAACCGCGCGAAATGACTCGACCCCGAGAAAGGATCCTTCGACCAGTCCGAAGCCACAGCGCGTCAGACCGGGGTCGATACCGAGTACGAACATACGTTCGATACTAGACCTGAGTGGCCTCGGAAATGGGGAATTTACCCCTCGTAGGAGGCGAGGATCTCGTCGGAGATGTCAAAGTTGGAAAAGACGTTCTGGACGTCGTCGTGGTCGTCGATGGCGTCCATCAGTCGCAGGATCTTCTTGGCCTCAGTCTCAGAATCGACCGGGATCGAGTTCTGCGGGACCAGCGTCAATTCGGCGCTCAGCACTGTGGCGCCGTAGCCGTCGAGGGCGTCGCGCACCGCGCCGAGGTCGTGGGGCTCGGTCGTGACCGTGAAGTTCGCGCCGTTCTCCTCGAAGTTCTCTCCCCCGGCCTCCATGACCCACTCAAGGAGTTGGTCCTCATCGATCGGCCCCTTGACCTCGATGATGCCCTTGCGGTCGAACTGCCAGGAACGGCACCGGGCTCGGCGATCGTGCCGCCGTTCCTCGCGAAGACGTGCTTGATCTCGGCACTGGTTCGGTTGCGATTGTCCGTGAGCGTCTCGACGATCACGGCGACGCCGTCGGGGCCATAGCCCTCGTAGCTGATCGCCTCGTAGCGCACGCCCTCGAGTTCCCCGGTGCCGCGCTTGATCGCGCGCTCGATCGTGTCCAGCGGGCACCGAGGACTCACGGGCCTTTTGGTACATGGTGCGCAGCGACGCGTTGGTGTCAAGGTCGCCACCACCTTCGCGGGCGGCGACTTCCACTTGACGGATCAATTTGGCGAAGACCTTGGCGCGCGCGCTGTCTTTGGCACCCTTGCGGTGCTTGGTCGTTGCCCACTTCGAATGGCCGGACATGCATTCCTCCTGCCCTAGAGGGCTCAATCACTGTACCGGAGAACTAGAGCGCGTCGACGAAGAGCTGGTGGATTCGATCGTCGTCGGTCAGTTCCGGGTGAAAGGAACAGCCCCAGATTCGCTCACGTCGAACGAGGACCGGGTGCTCACCGTCGCCGTGATCGTGCAGCGCGAGGACCTCGACGTCCTCGGACCACGTCTCGATCTTCGGCGCACGAATGAACACGCCGGGAACCTCACCGACGCCCTTCACGTTCACCAGCGTCTCGAAACTCGAGATCTGTCGGCCGTAGCCATTGCGCCGGACCGAGAGCGGCAGCACGTCAAAGCTCCACTGGTCGCTTCGCCCGTCGAGGATCTCGCTGCGCCAACAGGATCAGTCCGGCACACGTACCGAAGACACTCAGTCCGTCGGCGATCCTCTTCTCGAGCGTTGGTCGGATGCCCGACGTCGTCAACAAGTAGGCGATCGTCGTCGACTCCCCACCGGGCATGACCAGGCCGTCGAGGTCATCGAGCTGCTCGGCGCTGCGCACGGCCACGACGTCGGCACCGACGCGCTCAAGCATCGAGGTGTGTTCACGCACGTCGCCCTGCAGGGCGAGAACGCCGACGCGCGCCACTGCTACCAGCCGCGTTCGGCGAGACGCTGCTCCAAGGAGGCGGTCTCGATTCCCTTCATCGCGGCGCCGAGTCCGGTCGAGACCTTCGCGACCACGTGCGCGTCCCGGAAGTGTGTCGTCGCTTCGACGATGGCCTTGGCCATGCGCTCGGGGTCGTCGCTCTTGAAGATGCCCGAACCCACGAAGATCGCTTCGGCACCGAGTTGCAACACGAGCGCCGCGTCAGCGGGCGTCGAGATGCCGCCGGCGCAGAAGAGCGGCACCGGAAGCTTGCCGGTGAGCGACGACCTCTTGGACCAGCGGCAGCGGCGCCTGCAGCTCCTTCGCGAGGGCGAAGAGTTCGTTCGCGTCGGCCGATTGGAGTCGGCGCATTTGGGCGTTGATCGTGCGCAGGTGTCGGACCGCTTCGACGACGTTGCCGGTACCCGCCTCGCCCTTGGAACGGATCAAACAGGCGCCCTCGCCGATTCGTCGAAGCGCCTCACCGAGATTGGTCGCGCCGCAGACGAAGGGCACGGTGAAGCCCCACTTGTCGATGTGGTTCTCCTCGTCGGCCGGGGTGAGGACCTCGGACTCGTCGATGTAGTCGACGTCGAGCGCCTCGAGGATCTGCGCCTCGGCGAAGTGACCGATACGGGCCTTGGCCATGACGGGAATCGTCACCGCGGCCTGGATCCCCTGGATCATCTCGGGGTCGCTCATGCGAGCGACGCCGCCGTCACGACGGATGTCCGAGGGCACGCGTTCGAGGGCCATCACGGCGACGGCGCCCGAGTCTTCGGCGATCTTGGCCTGTTCGGGGTTGACGACGTCCATGATGACGCCGCCGCGCAGCATGTCAGCCAAGCCGCGCTTGACGAGGGCCGAACCGATGGTTGAGGAGTCGTGCGATGAACTCATGGCATCAAGCCTAACCGCCGACCTTTACCACTCTTCCAACGCACGGGCGCGAAGTTCGACGTCGTCGAGGTCACCGAGATCGGCGGGGCGACCGCTCCACATGTTGAACCAGACCCAGCGCCACTGCGCGTAGGTCGAGCTCGCGAAGAACGAGGTGCCAGAGAGTTGCTCGTTGGCGCACTTGCGCAGCGCCCCCGCGAGGCCGGGCGGGTAGCGGATCGCCGCGGCCGCCACTTCGTCGGCGCGGTAGGCCAGTCCCTCGCCGGCGAGCGTGCGCCGAGCGTCCTCATTGGTCAGCGCGACCGAGGCGACGCTCTCACGAAGCAACAGGCCCAGACGGTGGCGCGCCAGGCAGTGCGCGACGACGCCCTCGAGCTCGATGAGTTCGAAGTCACGCATCACGGCGTCGGTCACGAAGAACGACAGTCCCGCCCCGGTCGGCACCAACGCGGCGTTGTAGCCGGGATCACTCACGATGTAGGACACGACGGCGTCGACACCGAAGGTGGCGGCGAGACGGTCCATCACCGTCGTGAGTCGCAGACGATCCGTGTCGGTGCCGCCGGCCTTGAACTGATCGAGCACCAGGTTCCCGAGGCTGAGGCCCTTGGTCTCGTAACGAGCCAGCGAACGATGGAGATCCCACGCATAGAGCAGCGCCACGGCGATGCCGACGATCGGCACCCACGGAGCGACGATCACGCCCGCGACGAGGATCAGGACCACGATGCCAACGCCGAATGTCTCGGGCAGTTTCTTGCGCAGCGCGAAACTGCGCACGATCTTCTGGTTCGCGTGCTTCTCGGCGTTCGTCGGCGAGTACGGGCTCTGCCAGTTGGGATCGAGCACCGGGGCGACGTAGCGCGGCCCGCGGTCGCGCGACGCATTCGATCGGCGAGAGCGCGAGCGTTGCTTGGTTGCCATGAAAACAGGCTACTTGGTGCTCAAAAATCGCTCGCGGGCTCTGGCGTAGAGCACCTCGTAGCGATCCATCAACGTGACCATCGACCAGTCGTTGGCGTGCGCCTTGGCCGCGGCGATCGAGTCGGCGGTCTCGTCGCGCAGTGCGCGCTCGATCGCCGACTCGAGGCTCACGTCGTCACCTGGCGTGAAGAGCGTCGCGAAGCCCGAGGCCGCCTCGTGATAGCCCTCGATATCGCTGGCGACGACCGGCGTCTCACTGGCCATCCCCTCGAGCAGGATCATCCCGAAACTCTCGCCACCCACTGAGGGCGCGATCAAGGCGGTGGCGCGACGGAGCCATCGTCGTTTCTCCTCGTCACCGAGGGCGCCGACGAACTCGATTGAGTCGTCACCGGCGGCGAGGGCCTCGAGCGACTGTCGTTGCGGCCCGTCACCGAGTACGACGAGGTGCCAGCGACCTTCGTCCTTCGCGTTGTGCGAACGAACGGCGTTGATCGCGTGGGCAATGCCCTTGCGCTCTTCGTGGCGTCCGAGCACCAGCAGCACGGTCTCGTCACCGCGTTCGCGCGGTGTCGCGGCGAAGCGCTCCATCTCGAACCCGTTGTAGAGCACGGTCGCCTCGATGCCACAGGCCGCCTCGATGGTCGCGGCGGCCGACTCGCTCACGGCGGCGGCTTCGTCGAGGTGGCGTGCCAGTCGTCGCAGCAGCGGTGTGGTCAAACTAAGGGCCGGCCCCCCGCCCCCACGATGAAACGTCGCGACGGCCGGTGCGCCGTGCGCGCGTAGTGCGGCCCAGGCGATGAGCGGTGCGAAGGGCTCGTGGAAGTGCACGACGTCGGCGCGAAAGTCCGCGATCGTCCGTGCCGCGCGACGCGACGCGACCGGCGACAAGGTGAGCGGCGCTCGACTGCCATTGGCCGGAACCTTGAGCACCGCGCCGAATCGGGCCACGTGCGCCGGCGTGTCGTAGGTCGCGTGGTCGTGGCGGTCGGGCGCGACGAGCAGGACGTCGTGACCGCGGCGCGTGAGTTCTCGACTCATCGCGAGTGCCTGTTCTTGCACGCCGCCGAAGGCACTGAGTGCGTAGGAGGACACGAGGGCGACGCGCACGTCACTCGCCTTCGAAACGAGGTTGGAGCACGTGCCACTGCTCGGGCGCCCGTCGAATGAGGCCCTCGAGCTCGATCGCCAGTTGTTGGGTGACGCGCGTGACGTCCTCGCGCAGGCGTCCCTGTCGCTCGGCCGGTATCGGTGGCGTGACGACGGCGAAATGGTCACGACCAGGCCCGGAGTAGCACGCCGCGGCCACCAGCGTCGCGCCGGTGCGCAGTGCCAGCGTCGCCGGACCGGCCGGGAGTCGAACCTGCTCACCGAAGAACTCGACCTCGATGCCGTTGCCCTGGATGTCGCGGTCACAGAGCAGACCGACGACACCGCCGTCTTTGAGTGTCTGGAGCAAGACCGTGCCGGCGTGTGCATCGAGCGGCTCGATGCGGATTCCGATGGACTCACGTTTGGCCTTGAACCACGCGAAGAGTTCCGGCGGCTCGAGGTCCTCAGCGACCGCGGTCATGCCGAGACCGAGTGAGTTCAGGTAGGACCCGCCCCACTCCCAACTCCCGATGTGGGGCAGGCCGATGATCGTGCCGAGACCCTTGGCCTTGGCGTCATGGAGGTGCTCGAGACCCTCGGCGATGCGAAAGCGCGCAAAGACCTTCGCCGGTGCGATGCCCGGCAGCTTCGCGCCCTCGGCCCAGTACTGCCCGTAACTCTCAAAGGCGCGATTGACGAAGTGCTCGAGCAACGCGACATCGAGAACGCCGTCTGGTGCGCGCAGGATGTGGGCCAGATTCCTTCGCAGGTTCGCGCGCGCGCCCTGGCTGCGATGACCGACGCTCATGGAGATGCGCTTGGCCAGGGCCACGTCGAATCGTTCGGGCAGGCGTTCCATTGCGCCGCCCAGCGCCTTGAAGAGGGTGACCTTCGACCTATCGCCCACGGCTAGCGGCGCGACGTGCGACTAAGCCCTCGGCGAATCCGGCTGCTGTGGTGGTGGATCCGCCCGGCCTGGGTCATCGGCGGATCGGCGCTGGCCGCGATCTGCCAGATGCGCCAGAACCGGCCCGCCGCGGTCATGGCGGTGAGGGCGAGCATGAGCCAGAGCACCGGGATGAAGATCGGCTTGGCGAGGAGTCCGATGCCCAGGAGGATCATCCGTTCGGCCCGCTCCATGAGCCCACCCTTGGCCGCAAGTCCAAGGCTCTCGGCCTTGGAGCGCTGGTAGGAGATCAGGTAGGTCGTGGTGAGGATCGCGAAAGGCAACAGCACCAGTTGTCCGTGACCGTGCGCCGTGAGATAGAACGCCACACCGCCCAAGATCAGCGAGTCAGCCACGCGGTCCATCACCGAGTCGAAGAAGGCGCCGCGCTGGCTGGCACGCTTGGACGCCTTGGCGACCGGTCCGTCGAAGAGGTCGTGAAAGCCGGTGAGCGTGAGCAGCACGATGGCGATCCAGAAATGCCCGAGCGCGATCATCCAGGCGGTGGCGAAGGAAAAGACCAGACCAGAGAACGTAAGGACGTCGGCTGAGAAGCCGATGCGAACGAGCCAGCGCCCGGTCGGCAGCGTGACTGTCTCTACCGACTTCCTAAAATTCCCGTCGAGCATCGATCCTCCGGATCCCGTTGCTCAATTGTAACGATTCGTCATATCAGGGTCGTTCAAACGTTGTCGTGGACCTTGCGCCACGTGACCTGGAGCGACTCGGGCAGGACCCGAGTCTCACCGATGGTGGTCATGAAATTGGTGTCGCCGAGCCATCTCGGGAGGATATGTCCGTGCAAATGCTTGGGAATACCGGCCCCCGCCGCCCGGCCAAGGTTCATGCCGATGTTCATGCCGTCGGCACCGTAGGCCGCCTCGAGCGCCCTGACGCTTCGCCGCAGCATCAAGAAGTAGTCCTCGTACTCGGCGTCGGTGAGGTCGTGGATGGCCGCGACGTGACGACGCGGCAGGACCAGGATGTGACCCGAGCCGTAGGGGAAGGCGTTCAGTACGACGAAGCTGAGCTCGCTCTTGGCGATGACCCCGGTGTCCTCATCGATGGGTTCGTCGGCCAGCACACAGAAGACGCACGTGCCGTCGTCGGCCGCGTGCGACTGTGCGACGTTGGTGACGTAGTTCTCGCGCCACGCGGCCGAGAAGCGCTCGAGCGCCACTATTCGTCCTCGGGCGAACCGTGCACCGCGATCTCTTCGACGACGCGGTCGCGGAACTCCGCGACGCTGACGCCACGTTCGGGATCGTTCGAGCCACGGGCGTTGACGCCGACGCGTGCCCTTTTCGACGTCGTCGTCCCCGACGACGAGGACGTAGGGGATCTTCTCGAGCTTGGCCTTTCGGATGCGCGCGCCGAGTGGTTCACTGGCCGCTTCGACGCTGACCCGCAGCCCGTCGAGCGCGAGGGTCTCGGCGACGTAGAGCGCGTAGGCGTCGTGGTCGTCGCGCACGCCGAGCACGCGGACCTGTTCGGGGTGCAGCCACGTCGGCATGTTGCCGGCGTAGTGCTCGATGAGAATCGCCATGAACCGCTCGACGGAGCCGAAGAGTGCTCGGTGGATCATGATGGTGCGCGCGCGTGAGTTGTCGGCCGCGACGTAACTGGCGTCGAAGCGCTGGGGCAACTGGAAGTCCAGCTGCACGGTCGACAACTGATGCGTGCGGCCAATGGCGTCGCGCGCCTGCACCGAGATCTTCGGACCGTAGAAGGCGCCACCGCCGGGGTCCATCACCAGTTCCAGTCCGGCCGCGATCGCGACGCTCTCGAACGTCGCCTCGGCTTCGAGCCACTCTTCGTCACTGCCGACGGCCTTGCCGGGCGGGCGCGTCGAGAGCTCGAGGTAGAAGTCGTTCAGTCCGAAATCGCGCAGGAGGTCGAGCACGAACTGCAGCGTGCGCGTCAGTTCCTCGCCGATTTGCTCCTTGGTGCAGAAGATATGTGCGTCGTCCTGGGTCATCCCGCGCACGCGCGTGAGTCCGTGCACGGCGCCGGACATTCTCGTAGCGGTAGACCGACCCGAACTCGAAGAAGCGCAGCGGCAGATCGCGGTAACTGCGCTGGTTCGCCTTGTAGATCAGGATATGGAACGGACAGTTCATCGGCTTGAGGTAGTACTTCGTGCCGCCGTCGAGTTCCATCGGCGGATACATCGACTCGGCGAACCAGTCGAGGTGACCGGAGATCTCGAACAGCTCGGACTTCGTGATGTGCGGTGAGTAGACGAAGTCGTAGCCCGAGGCCTCGTGGCGCTTTCGCGAGTACTCCTCCATCACCCGGCGCATCACGCCACCCTTGGGGTGAAAGACCGCGAGACCCGGTCCGACCTCGCTCGGGAACGAGAACAGGTCCAGTTCCTGGCCGAGCTTGTCGGTGATCACGCAGTTCGGCCTGGATCAGTTGCTCCAAGTGTGCCGCGAGCGCGGCGTCGCTCTCCCAGGCCGTGCCGTAGATGCGCTGGAGCTGTTCGTTCTTCTCGTCGCCGCGCCAGTACGCGCCGGCGACCCGCGTCAACTTGAAGTGTCCGAGCCGCGCCGTCGAGGGCACGTGGGGGCCGCGACAGAGGTCGGTGAAGGCCGGGGAGTTCGAGTAGGTCGAGACCGATCGACGCCGAGCCGACTTCGGCGAGGTCCTCGTCGGTCGGTGCCTGCTCGACGGCCTTGATGATCTCGACCTTGAACGGCTGGTCCTTGAAGAGCGCCAGTCCCTCGTCGATCGAGTACTCGTGTCGCACGAACGGCTGATCCTCGGCGATGATCGCGCGCATCTCGGCGTCGATGCGCGAGAGGTCGTCGTCACTGAAGTGTGCGCCGCCGGGCAACTCGAAGTCGTAGTAGAAGCCGTCGCTGATCGCCGGGCCGATGGCGTAGTGGGCACCGGGCCAGAGCCGCGTGACGGCTTGGGCCAAGACGTGGGCCGTGGAGTGACGCAGAACGTCGCGACCGTCGTTGCTGGTCGGGGTCACGATCGCGACCGTCGCGCCGCTGGGCAGTGGGGCTGAGAGGTCCGTCAACTGGCCGTTGACCAGGGCCGCCAGCGCGTCCTTGGCGAGTCGCTTGCCGATGGCAGCGGCGAGGTCGTAGGCCGAGGAACCTTCGGGGAGGGAGCGTGCACTGCCGTCGGGGAGTTGGACTTCGATCTCAGACATTTCGGCCACTCATTACTAGATTGTAATGCCTAACAATGACGCGGCTGGGGCGACGTTGAACCCCGCGTGCGCTGCGTCGTCGATGGCGCGCAGTGCCGCGGGACCGTTGAGATCGTCATCGAGCGCCGCGCGCACGTCATCGAGCACCGAGCTCGGGCGCCCGTAGGTGAGCGTCGAACGCCACGTCGCAAGTCTCGACTGTGCCATCGAGAGCAGTTCATCGCGCCACTCCCAGTCCTCGCGATAATGGTGGTCGAGCAGCGCCAAGCGCACCGCCGCCGCTTCGGCACGCGCCGCCAGGTCGTCGACGAAGACGAGGTTGCCGAGTGACTTCGACATCTTCGTGCCGTCCAGACCGACGAGTCCGACGTGCATCCAATGCTTGACGAAGGGCGCGCCGGACACGGACTCGCTCTGGGCCGCCTCGCACTCGTGGTGCGGGAAGGCGAGGTCGCGGCCACCGCCGTGCACGTCGAGTGTGACGCCGAGATCGCGCAGCGCGATCGCTGAACACTCGATGTGCCAGCCCGGTCGCCCCGGTCCCCAGCGCGACTCCCAGCCGGGCTCGTCCTCCAACGATGGTTGCCAGAGCACGAAGTCCAGCGGATCACGTTTGTTGGGGTCATCGGGTCGACCGCCATGAATCGCTGCGAGTTCGAGCATGCCCGCGCGGTCCTCGTGACTGACCTGTCCGAAGCGCGGGAACTTCGAGACCTCGAAGTAGACCGAACCGTCGACCTCGTAGGCGATCCCGGCCTCGAACGTGCGCCCGATCATCGTGAGGATCTCGGGAATCGCGCCGGTCGCGCGCGGCTCGCCGTAGACCGGAAGGAGATTGATCAGTTGCATGTCGCGTTCGAACTTGGCCATCTCCTGGGCCGCGAGGTCGAGGTAGTTCACACCCAGTTCGCGGGCCTTGCGCAACATGTCATCGTCGACGTCAGTGACGTTGCGCACGCAGCGCGTCTCGTGACCGGCGTCGCGCAGGCGCCGCTGCAACAGATCGAAACAGAGATAGACGTAGGCGTGGCCGAGGTGCGCCGCGTCATAGGGCGTGATGCCGCAGCTGTAGATCGTGACGACCGGACCCGCCTCGAGGGCGTACACGCCGCCGCGCGCGGTGTCGTAGAGCTGCATCGGTCTAGAGGCCGGCCATTTTCACGTAACTGTGCGCCTTGTGTCGAATGTTGATCGAGATGCACACAGCCGTGAAGGCCTCGATGGGACTCGCGAGGGACATCGAGCCAGCGATGACGGCGCGCAGCCCCGAGACCTTGTCGATCATCTCGGCCACTTGACGGCGCGCGTCGTCGTCATCGGAGAAGACGAGCACGTCGGCGTCGAGCTCTGAGTCGAGGTCTTCCATCTGGGCGGCCGGCAAGTGATGGAACGCGCCGACGACCACGCTCTCGGGCAGCGAGTAGGCGATCTGCGCCGCCATTGACCCGCGTGACGGATAGAGCGCCACCATCTCTCGGCCCTCGCGCGACAGCGCGTTCACCATGGAGATCACGATCTTGCCCTTCAGTTCTTGGCGCAGCGAACGCGTCGTCGCGATCGCCGAATCCCATGGGGTCGCCACGACGACGAGATTGCACGCCGCGGCCTCTTCGTTCGTACCACCTTCGACGGTGCCCTCGCCGCGCAACGTGAGGCCGCGCGCGATGCCCTTCGCGCGATCGGCGTCGCGCGAGCCGAGTACGACCGTGAAGTCCGCGCTGGCGAGTCGCGCCGCGAGGCCACGACCGGCGGGACCGGTACCACCCAGAATGCCTACTGTTGCCATCGTCGTCCTCGAAAAATAGATGTCCGCAAGTAACCTAACAAGATGCCGTTACTTGCCGACCACCGTATTCTCGTCACCGGCGTCCTCACCGATGACTCGTTGGCGTTCGGCATCGCCAAGCGTGCCCTGGAAGAAGGAGCGACCGTCGCCCTCTCCGGTGCCGGACGGGGACTTTCCCTCACCAAGCGCACCGCGCGAAAACTCGCCGAGATCGGCGAGGTCGGCGAGATCATCGAGCTCGACGTCACCGACCCACAGCAGGTCGAAATGGCTGCGGCCGAGTTGACCCAGCGCTTCGGACGCCTCGACGGACTGGTGCACGCGATCGGCTATGGCGCCGCAAAGTTGCCTGGGCAGCGGTATGTTCGTCGCGCCCTTCGACGACGTCGCCACGGCTCTGCACATCTCGACGTACTCATTGGCCGCGCTGGTCGGTGCCTTTCGACCACTGCTCCAAAAGAGCGAGGCCCTCGGTGGGGCCTCGGTCATCGCGTTGGACTTCGACGGCTCGCGGGCCTATCCGATGTACGACTGGATGGGCGTCATGAAGGCCGGCCTGGAGTCGCTCGGGCGCTACCTCGCAAGAGAGGTCGGTCCGGACAAGATCCGCGTCAACATGCTCGCCGCGGGACCGATCCGCACCATCGCCGCGAAGTCGATCCCCGGCTTCTCGCAGTTCGAGGACACCTGGAGCGAGAAGGCGCCGCTCGGCTGGGACGTCTATGACTCGAGCGCGGTCGCCGACACGGCGGTCGCGATGCTCTCCCCGCTCCTTCGTGGCACGACCGCGTCAGTCGTCTACGTCGACGGCGGCTTCCACTCAATGGGTTAGTCCTCCTGGTCGGCGAACTGGGTCTCGTAGAGCACCGCGGTAGAGACCGCCCTCGGCCAGGAGTTCGTGCGTGCGTGCCACGCTGCACGATCGTGCCGTTCTCGACGACCAGGATCTGATCGGCGTTGCGGATCGTGGAGAGTCGGTGCGCGATCACCAATGACGTGCGCGAGGACATCGTCTGATCGAGTGCGCGCTGCACCGCCGCCTCACTCTCGTTGTCCAGATGTGCCGTCGCCTCATCGAGCACCACGAGTCGCGGCGCCTTGAGCAACAGTCGCGCCAGCGCGACGCGCTGCTTCTCGCCGCCACTCAGTCGGTAGCCCCGCTCGCCCACCACGGTCTCAAGACCGAGCGGCAGCGACTGGACCAACTCCCAAATCTGCGCGGCACGAAGTGCCGTCTCGATCTCTTGTTCGGTCGCCGTCGGGCCGAGCGAAGACCAGGTTGGACCGCAGCGAGTCGTGGAAGAGGTGCGGGTCCTGGGTGACGACGCCGACCATCGCATTGAGTGACGCCGTCGTGGCGTTGCGCACGTCGACGCCGTTGATGGTGACCCCGCCGCGATCGACGTCGTAGAGGCGCGAGACGAGCAGCGAGATCGTCGTCTTGCCGGCACCGCTGTGGCCGACGAGCGCCGTCATCGTGCCGGGTTCGACGCGGAAGTCGACGTCGTGGAGGACGTCGGTGCGCGGGGTGTCGTCGAGTCGCGCGACCGCTTCAAGAGAGGCCAGTGAGACCTCTTCGGCGCCCGGGTAGGAGAAGTCGACGTGATCGAAGATCAACTCGGCCGGGCCGTCGGGTATGACGACCGCGTCGACGCTCTCCTTAATCATCGGCTCGAGGTCCAGCACCTCGAAGAGGCGTTCGAAGCTCACCATCGCCGACATGTAGTCGATGTTGAGGTTCGACAACTGCGTGAGCGGACCGTAGAGCCGGGTCAGGTAGAGCGTCAGTGCGACCAACGTCCCGATCGCCAGCGAACCCTTGATGACCTCGACGCCGCCGAAGCCGTAGGCGAAAGCCGTCGCGAGCGACGCGGTCAGCGACAGGGCAATGAAGAAGAAGCGTTGGTACATCGCCTGGTGGATACCGATGTCACGAACCTGACCGGCGCGGCTATCGAAGAACTCGCGTTCGTCGTGCGGTCGGCCGAAGAGCTTCACCAGCATGGCCCCGGAGACGTTGAAGCGCTCGGTCATCACCATGTTCATCTCGGCGTTCAACTCCATGCCGCGCTGGAACAACGTGCCGAGCTTTCGTCCGACCCGGCGCGCCGGGATCAAGAAGACGGGCAGCAAGAGCAACGCCACGAGCGTGATCTGCCAACTCAAGACCAACATCGTGCCGATGACGATCAGCACCAGGATCACGTTGCCCACGACGTTGGAGAACAGGTCGGTGAAGGCCTGCTGGGCGCCGATGACGTCATTGTTGAGTCGACTGATCAAGGCACCCGTCTGCGTTCGCGAGAAGAAGGCGACGGGCATCTCTTGAATATGGGTGAAGACCTTCGTGCGCAGGTCGAAGATCAGTCCCTCGCCGATGACGGCCGAGGTCCGGCGTTCGAAGAGCGAGAGGATCGCGTCGAAGATCGCCAGTCCGGCCCCGAGCGAGGCCAAGACGATGACCAGCCCCTTGCTCTTCTCCGGCAGGGCGTTGTCGATGATGCCCCGAAAGAGCAGTGGCGTGACGGAACTGACCACCGCGTCCAACACGACCGCGATGAGAAAGACGACGAGCAGCGCGCGGTACTTCGTGGCGTAGGTGAGCATGCGTGGGAGCGTGCCCTTTTTGATGTGGTGCTCGAGGATGTCGCGGTTCTGACGCATCGAGCGCATGCCCATGCGACCGCCGCCACCTCCCCCGCCGTGCATGCTCATCGTCTCTCCATCGCCTCATCGATTGTAGGAAGGGCAATGAGTACTACGAGCGGTTGGGACGCGTCGCGACGATGCGGACTAATGCTGATGAACGCGGGCCGCGTCGGGAGCTCCTTCACACGGCGCCCACTTGTAGAGCCCTTCCCACACGCGAACGGAGACCGGGTTCTCATCGCGTTCACGAAGCACGTCATAGACGGCGTCGCGCGTCATGGTGACGATCTTCATGATGCCCGCGATGTCCTTGGCCTCGTAGCGCCAATTGGGTCGTGGTCCCGGTGAGGGCTCGCTCCAGCCGGCCGCTCGCAACGTAGCTTCATCGTCTGGGGTGAGTGCCACGGCGTCGCCGATGTGCAGATTCGAGATGACCTCGGCGATCACGTCGCCGTTGGGCGCGACACAGAACTGGACGTAGCGCACGTCGTCGAACTCAACCACCGCCATGAGGCAGCGCGGATCGATCGCCATCGCACCAAGCATCTCGGGGAGGTTCGCGATGAACGATCCGACCGTGGAGCGCACCGGCTCTCGCTGTTGACCGACCTGGACTGCGCTCACACATCGAAACTATGAAGCGCGTGTGACACGCCGCTACGACGTGAGGGCGCCGATGACGATGATCACGCCGAGCGTCATCATGACGCACGCGCCGACCGTTCGCAGCACCACCAACCGGTGCGGCGAATCAGAGAGCCACTCACGCGCGGTGCCCGCGATCATCCCCCACGTGCCATCACTCAGGAACGCCATCACACTGAAGATGCCGCCGAAGATGAGGAGCTGCACCGTGACGTTGCCCCTCGTGCGATCGACGAAGTGCGGAAAGACCGCGGCGAAGAACACCAGTGACTTCGGGTTCAAGATCCCCACGGTGAATCCCTGACGAATCACCTGGACGTTCGACGGCCGATAGGCCTCTCGTTTGGCCATCGCCGCGGCGTGTTCGTGTCGATGCCGCAGCGCACCGATGCCCAGCCATAGGAGGTACAGACCACCGGCGAGCTGCAACGTGATCGAGAAGGTCTTGGAATGACTCAACAACGGCCCGAGTCCGACGGCGACGATGATCGACAGGATCAACGTGCCGATGGAGTTACCCAGCACCGTCAACACCGCGACCGCTCGGCCCCAGGCGACACCGCGCGCCAGTGTGAAGAGCACGCTCGGTCCCGGCACCATGATGATCGTGATCGACGCCACGAAGAACTCGGCCAGCTGGCTCCCCCCGATCACGCGTGACGCCACTTCAGGGTTCGTTCCAGTACGTGCAAGCTCGCGCCGATGCTGAAGCCAATCGTCGCGGCGAAGAACGCAGTGGCGACGCCCACGGTGCCACCCATCAGCCATCCGATCGTCAGCACCGCGGCCTCGATCGAGAGTCGGATGTAGACGATGCTGACGTTGAATCGATGGTGAAGCCCGGTCATGAGCCCGTCGCGCGGACCCGGTCCGAGGTTGCACGTCAGATAGAAGGCGCTGCCGACGCCGATCGAGATGACCGCGCCGAGCACGTAGAGCACCTTCAACCACGCCGCCTGGGGCGCAGCGACCGCGTAGGTCGTCAGGTCCAAGACGTACGCGATGATGATGACGTTCGAGATCGTCCCAAAGCCCGGCCGCTGGCGAAGCGGGATCCAGAGGATCAACACGACGACGCTGATGAGCGCGGTCGACCAACCGAGCGAGATGTGCGCGTGTTTGGCGACGCCCTGGGCGAACACCGTCCATGGTGACGCTCCCCACTGGGACTGCACCAGTAATCCCTCACCGAAACCGAACGCGGCCAGTCCGGCGAACAACGGGAGCAGCATCCTTGGGCGGAGGGACCACGTGTCCGAGGCTCGCCACGGCGTGACCGGGATCGTGTGGCTGAGCTTCATGGTGTCACAACGGTATCGGTCGAGCTTCGCGGCGCCGACCCTCGCGACGACGCACGACGCGTCAGTGAGTCTGACCGACCAACCGTTCGACCGCGCTCGTCACCGCCGAGACGACCAACGGGTTAAAGACCGTGGGCACGATGTAATCGGCCGACAGTTCGCCGGGTGTGACGACGTCGGCGATCGCGCGTCCTGCGGCGATCTCGATTTCTTCTGTGACCTGTTTCGCGGCCGCGTTGAGCATGCCGCGAAAGATCCCGGGGAAGGCCAGCACGTTGTTGATCTGATTCGGTTCGTCACTTCGACCAGTCGCCACGACCGCGGCGTAGCGACGCGCGAGGACCGGGTCGACCTCGGGGTCGGGATTGGCCAACGCAAAGACGATGGAGTCCTTGGCCATCACCTTCAACTGGTCCTCGCTCACCAAATCCGGGCCCGAGACGCCGATGAAGACGTCGGCACCGACCATCGCGTCGCCGAGTGATCCGGTGCGCTGCTCCTTGTTGGTATGCGTGGCCAGCCAGCGCCGTTCAGCGTCGAGGTTCTCGTCACTGGCCGAGATGATGCCGCCGCGATTGACGCCAATGACGTCGCCGACGCCTTCTTTCAACAGCAACTTTGATATGGCGACGCCGGCCGCGCCGACACCGAGGACCACGACGCGCACGTCTTTCATCTCCTTGCCAACTACGCGCAGCGCGTTCAACAAGGCCGCGAAGACGACGATGGCGGTCCCGTGTTGGTCGTCGTGGAAGACGGGGATGTCGAGCAAATCGCGCAGTCGGCGTTCGATCTCGAAACAACGTGGCGCCGAGATGTCCTCGAGGTTGATGCCGCCGTAGACCGGAGCGATGCACTGGACGATGCGCACGATCTCATCGACGTCTTGGGTCGCGAGACAGACCGGCCACGCGTCGATACCGGCGAAGCGCTTGAACAAGAGCGCCTTGCCTTCCATCACGGGCAGCGCCGCCTCCGGTCCGATGTTGCCGAGCCCGAGGACCGCCGATCCGTCGGTCACCACAGCCACGGTGTTGCGCTTGATGGTCAACTTGCGCGCGGCCGACGGGTCTTTCGCGATCGCCATCGAGATGCGCGCGACGCCGGGGGTGTAGGCCATCGAGAGGTCATCGCGGGTCTTGAGCGACACTTTGGGCTCGACCGAGATCGTGCCGCCGAGATGCAGCAGGAACGTGCGGTCGCTCATGGCAATCACCCGGGCGCCCTCGACGACCTCGACGGCCGCGCGCAACAACTCTGAGTGTCCCTCGTCGACGGCGTTGCACGTGAGGTCGATCGTCATACCCGAGCCGTTGGGATCGACGACGTCGAGCGCCGTGACGGCCCCGCCTGCGTCCCCGACCGCGGTCGTGACCGCGCCGATTCGAGAGTGATTCTCAAGCGTCACGCGCATGGTCACGGAATACGAGGCGCTGGGAACACTCATGAGCACGGTCCTTACGTTGTGAGGGCCGGGTTCGCGCCTGCTGTCGCGACGAACCCGCGGCCTGTGTCAATAGTAAGACGGCGCACATGTCGGGCCAAATCCATACACGGTCTCGCCGTTCGCGGACACGCGCTGTCGATCGTCGTCGGGCGACGCCATGAGCGAGGCGGGTAACCTTGAGCCACAGGTGACGAGAAGGAGATCCCATGGGATTCATGGACAAGGTGAAGGAACAGGCAGCGTCAGCGGCCTCAGCGGCCAAGGAGGCTGCGGCGAAAGGTCAAGCCAAGGTCGGCGAAGTGCAGGCCAAGCGCGGTGCCGACGGCGTACTTCGTCAATTGGGACTCGCGGCCTACCTTCAGACGCAGAATCGCGCACCGGCCTCGACCGACAGTGACATCGAGAAGTACATCGAGACACTCAAGGCCTTCGAAGCCGAGCACGGCGAACTGAGCGCCGAAGAGTCACCGAGCTCCTAGGGCGTCTTTACGTCAGCAGCACCACGCGGCCGAAGGCCTGACGACTCTCTATGAACGCGTGAGCCTCCTCCGCGTCGGCCAATGAAAAACGTCGATCGATCTCGACGCGTAGGTCGCCGCGGGCGACGTCATCGATGATCTGGGCGATCATCTGATACGCCCGAGACCCTCTGAAGAGTTCGGCGCCGAGGAAGTAGCCAATGAGACTCTGATTGGAGCCACCGAGCATCGACGTGTCAAGTCGTGTCACGTCGCCGCGCCCGGCGTTGCCGAAGGTGACGCAGCGCCCGCGATAGGCGAGCGCCGTCAGACTCTTCTGGAGGTTCTCGCCGCCGACCGAGTCCAAGATGACGTCCGCACCCTTGTTGTTCGTGAGTTCACGAACGGCGGCGACGAAGTCCTGTTCGAGGTAGTTGATGCCGTCATCGAGTCCGAATGGGCGCAGGCGCTCGAGGCGCTCATCGCTCGACGCGGTCGCGATGACGCGCGCTCCTGCGCGCTTGGCCATCTGGATCGCCCCGAGACCCGTGCCACTGGCGCCAGCGTGAATCAAAGCCACGTCGCCTTCGACCAAGCGTCCGAACTCGAAGAGGCCGTCGTGGGCCGTCCCGTAGGCCACGGGCACGCAGGCCGCGACCTCGGTCGCCAGGCCGTCGGGGATCTTCCACGTCGTGAGCGGATGGGTGACTCGAAGCTCAGCGTGCGAACCATGGAAGGCCAATGAGACCACGCGGTCGCCGACAGCAAATCCAGTGACCTCATCCCCGAGGCTCAGCACCGTGCCGGCGCACTGGTAGCCGACGATGTGGGGCACGTTGGCGAGCGGCCCGCCCAGTCGATTCAGCGTGTCGCCACCTTCGATGCTGACGACCTCGACCTTGATCAACATCTCGCTCGGCGCGGGCACGGGGTCGGGCACGTCCTCGTAGCGAAAGACGCTCGGCGCGCCGTTCTCGTAGTAGACCGCGGCTTTCATATGCTCCTCGTTTCTTCGCCACGACCCTAACGCGCCACGTCCCTCGCGTACGGTGCGCTCGCCCCGCGCGCTCGTCACGCCACGTCTATTCTCCGTCTAGGTAGATGCGCGACTCGTGAGCGTTCGAACGTGGCCAACGTGGGGAGGATGACAATGAGCACGACGATGGAGCGTGAATCGACCAAGGATCAGGCGATCGAACACTTCGACGTCGTGATCGTCGGGGCGGGCATCTCGGGAATCGGTACGGCCTATCACCTACAGACCCAGAATCCCGAACGAAGCTTCGTGATGCTCGAGGCCCAGGAAAGCTTTGGCGGAACCTGGCACACGCACCGCTACCCCGGCATCCGCTCGGACAGCGACCTCTATACCTTCGGTTACCGCTTCAAGCCGTGGACCAGCGCGCCGATCGCCACCGCCGCCGAGATCCAGAAGTACCTGAGCGACGTCATCGCCGAGAACGACCTCGCGCGCCATATCCGCTACGGACACCACATTGACGCCGCGTCGTGGGACAGCGGCGACAACCGCTGGACCGTGCAGGCCACGCGTGGCGACACCGGCGAGACCGTGCGCGTGAGCGCGAACTTCCTCTGGATGTGCCAGGGCTACTACCGCCACGCCGAGGGCTACACGCCGCAGTGGCCCGGGATGGAGAAGTTCAAAGGCACGATCGTCCATCCCCAGACGTGGCCCGAGGACCTCGACTACCGCGACAAAGAAGTCATCGTGATCGGATCGGGCGCGACCGCGGCGACGCTCGTGCCGGCGATCGCCGAGGACGTCGCGCACGTGACGATCCTGCAGCGCTCCCCGACCTACTACTTCACCGGTGAGAACCGAAATCTCCTGGCCGACCACCTGCGCGAACTCGAGGTCCCCGAGGAGTGGGTGCACGACATCGTGCGCCGCGAGAACCTGTTCAACCTGCGTGCGTTGACGCAGCTCGCGCTCGAAGAGCCCGAGTTCGCCAAGGACGCGTTGATCGACTTGGTGCGTGCCGCCTTGCCACCCGGCTTTGACGTCGAGACACACTTCACCCCGCGTTACATGCCGTGGCGCCAACGAATCGCGTTCTTGCCCGACGGCGACTTGTTCAAGGTCATCAGCGCGGGCCAGGCCTCGATCGTGACTGACGAGATCGAGACGTTCACCGAGAGTGGCGTAACCCTTACGAGCGGCGAGGAACTGGACGCCGACATCATCGTGACCGCGACCGGCTTCAATCTGAGTGTCTTGGGTGACATCGCGTTCTCCATCGACGGCGAGCCGTTCGACTTCGCGAATACCGTGACCTACCGCGGCATGATGTTCACCGACGTACCGAATCTCGTGTGGGTCTTCGGCTACTTCCGCGCGAGTTGGACGCTGCGCGTGGACCTCGTGAGTGACTTTGTCAACCGGATGCTTATCCACATGGACGAACTCGGCGCCACTCGCGTCACCCCACGCCTGCGACCTGAAGAGCGCGACGAGCCGCGTCTGGAGTGGGTCGACGTCGAGTACTTCAACCCGAACTACCTGATGCGATCGATGCACCTGATGCCGAAGCGGCTCGACAAACCCGAGTGGCGTCATACCCAGGACTATTGGGCTGAGCGTGACGAACTGCCGCTCGTCGACCTCGACGACGGCTCGTTGGTGTTCGAGTGATCAGCGGTCGCGGTGCCCTTCGCCATTAACGGCGCCGTCGAGCTGTACTACGAGACCTTCGGCGAACGCGGCGCTCAGACGGTCCTCCTCGTCAATGGACTCGGTAGTCAATGCATCAACTTCGACGTCGAACTCTGCGCGCTGTTCGTCGAGCGTGGGTTCTTCGTGATTCGCTACGACAATCGCGACGTCGGACGCTCGACCAAGCTCGATGGGTTCACGCCGCATCTTCGCGACGTCGCCGCCGCCCGACGCGAAGGTCGCGAGGCGGACGTGCCGTATCGACTCTCGGACATGGCGAATGACGCCGTCGCGGTGCTCGATGCGCTCGACGTCGCGAGCGCGCACGTCGTGGGAACCTCGATGGGCGGAATGATCGTCCAGCAGCTCGCGATCGATCACGTGAATCGACTGTCATCGATGACCTCGATCATGTCAACGACCGGCGACCCCGACGTCGGCCACGCCAGTCCTGACGTCGCCGCGCTGTTCTTTGCCCCGCCCGGTACGGACCGCGACAGCGTCATCGAGCGAAGCCAAGCACTCGAGAAGCTCTACACCAGTCCCAGCGAGTACGACCCGCAGCGAACCGCTCAACGCGTCGGCGCGGCCTTCGACCGCTGCTTCTGTCCTCGTGGCATCGCACGCCAACTGGCCGCCATCACGGCATCGGGTAGCCGTAGCGACGCGTTGCGACGCGTTGACGTTCCGACGTTGGTGCTCCACGGTTCCGCCGACAGGTTGATCGACATAAGTGGCGGCGTACGGACCGCCGAGGTGATTCCCGGGGCGCGTTTCGTCGCGATCGACGGAATGGGACATGACCTTCCACCGCGCTATTGGGGCCTGGTGGTGGAGCAAATCACCGAACTGATCCGAAGGACGGGCCAAGAAACACATCCGGACAGTGATCACTAATTAAGTTGACACTAACGTAAGCCATCGCTTACACTAATCGGCATGGACCTCGCCCTCAAAGCCATCGCCGATCCGAAACGACGTGAGATCCTCCGCCTGGTCTGGAACCACGAACTCGCCGCAACCGATATCGCTGACCACTTCGGTGACGTCACGCGTTCGGCGATCTCTCAGCACTTGGGCGTACTGCGTCAGGCGAATCTGATCTGCGAGCGACGCGCTGGCACGCGCCGGCTTTACCTGGCCAACGTGGACCAGATGACGCAGTTGCGCACCTTCCTCGACCAGTACTGGTCGGGAGGACTCGACCGACTCAAAACCGCCGCGGAAGCGGCCCAACGAAAGAAAGACAGGCATCATGGCTGAATTGACACGTGAGGTCCTCATCAAGGCCGAACCATCAACGATCTTCCCGTTCCTGATCGATCCCTCCCTCCAATCGTGGCTGGGTACGGAGATTGACTTCGATCCTCGGCCGGGCGGCGTCTACCAGGCGACGTACGTCGGCAATCACCACGCGCTCGGGGAGTTCGTCGAGGTCGTCGAGAACGAGAAGGTCGTCTTCACCTTCGGATGGAACGAACCCGATCACCCAATTCCCGCCGGCACGACCACTGTCGCCATCACCCTCATTCCTGACGGCGAGGAGACGCTCGTGCGACTCGTCCACAGTGGCCTGCCCGCCGACGCCATCACCGATCACGAGAACGGCTGGCAGTACTTCTTGGAGCGCCTCGCCACGGTGGCGGTCGGCGACGAACTCCTCGACACCGGCGTAATTCCGCCGGACCCCCAGCACTGAGTCGTGCCGATGCGCGACGATGTGTCGAAGGCGATGAAGGAGATGACATGAACGAAGGAACCAAGAACGACCCGTGGACCTTGACGACGCCGCCGGGGTCGTCGACGTACACGATGTACCGCGACTCCGACGCTGATCCACCGGCCCTCGTGTGTGTCGTCGGTTCGACGACGCTCAGGTACCACCTCTCAGCGATCGACGACCTTCATGCGTGGCTCCTCGCTCAAGGCGGCTGGGTGGCCCTCGGCGCGGCCGATGAGAACAAACCGGCAGCCGACGGCACCGTCGAGGCCTGGGGCCGTTCGAGCGCGAACCCCGTCGGCGGTTGGTACGGACTACGCAAGGGCTACCGCGGTCGCTTCGGCATGTACCTCCCTCCCCTGCTCGAGGCCCTCGGCCTCGCCGAGGTGACCCACGACGCTCGTAACAACTCGATGCGAGCGATCTAGGCGAGTCGGCGTCTCACCCACCAGTAGCTGAAGGCGCCGAGAAGCAGCGCGAGGACGATGAAGATGGTCATCTCAATCCATTGGAAGGTCCAGAACCGAGACGCTGGCTGATACGTCAGCACTTGATGGAACGACGCGGTGATCTTGTTCATGCAGTCAGAGAAGATAGTTGGTCGTCCACCATCCGGAGCCGGCCCGCCCTTGCCTATCGTCGGGTTGAAGTTGAAAAGGGCGTGGCAGTGGATATTGAGCCACTGTGAGTTCATCGTGCCGCCGTGATCGCCCACGATGGTGTTGCTCACGAGCAGTCCATTGGGTGGATTCGAGTCCCCGACGACGAAGCTCATGCCGGTGGGCGTCCGTTCAAAGCCGACATTTTGCGCGTGCCTCAATGTCGTGGCTCGTGCGAGCGGTGTCATCAGTCGGGGTCGGACGTAATGAGCGAACGGGATCCGAACCGCGATGAAAGCCGCGAGCGTCGTTGCCATCGCGGGCACGGTTCGGCGCCACACCACCCCCGCGGCCACACCGAGCGCGAAGGCGAAGGCCGCGTAGCCAATCGGCGCGATATACGCGGAGTCAAAGACCGACGAACTGAATCGATTGGCGCTCAGGGTGTCATAGGGACTGGCCCACCACGTGAACATCCAGCTCATGAGTCCAACGGCCACCATGCTCGACGCGCCGACAACCATGAGTTTCGTCAGTACCCAGCGTCCACGGGTCACGCCCTGGGTCCACGCCAGTCGATAGGTCCCGGACTCAAGCTCACGAGCAATGAGCGGTGCGCCCCAGAACATTCCGAGCAAACCCGGCAACGCGATGCTGAGCGCTTGAACGAAGGGGAAGACCGTGATGTATCCGTTGTTGACGGAACTGTTCAGCGACGCACAGTCCCCATGAGCGGCACAAGTCTTCAGGTTGTCGTACTCGCTCCAGAGATGCGGACCGGTGACCGCAAAGAACACCGCCGTGGCCCCCAGCAATACCGACACCGCGACCGCCTGAAACCGAAACTGTCGCCACGCGAACCAGGTCATGACGCGCCGCCTTTCGCGCGCACGAGTTGCCGACGCTGGTCTTCGGCCTGGGACATGTAGGCCAATACCAAATCTTCAAGCGTCAATGCTTCGACGCTCCAGGTTGGATCGAGGATGGGATCGTCACTCGCGACGACGACGGTGGTCTGGCGCTCGGTGTGACTCACTTCGACGACGTGCGCCGATGCGGGCAGTGTGTCGAGGTCGCGCCGCGTTCCGACGAGACGATGGTGCGACGCCAGGAGATCCTCGATCCCACCGCTCGCTTGCACTCTCGCAGCGGCGAGCACGACCAGGTAGTCACACACGCGATCGAGGTCGGCCACGAGATGCGAACTCAAGATGATGCTGACCTCGTTCTCGGCCGCGACCTCCATCAAGGTGGCCAGGAACTCCCGTCGGGCCAATGGGTCGAGTGCGGCCACCGGCTCGTCCAGCAAGAGGAGCGACGGGCGCTTGGCAATCGCGAGCGTCAGCGCGAGTTGCGCCCTCTGCCCGCCGGAAAGGTCACCGGCGTGTTGACTCGGATCGAGCGCCAGGTCGTGCATTCGCCGCTTCGCCAACTGCGCGTCCCATCTGGGATTGAGTGCCGCCCCCATCGCGAGATGTGTCTCGATCGAGAGGTGCTCGTAGACCGGAGTGTTCTGCGCGACGAAGCCGATGCGACCGAGTTGCTCGGCACTGGTCGCCGGAACCTCACCGAGCACTTCGATGGCGCCACTGCTTGGCGTCAAGAGACCGACGGCGAGGTGCAGCAGGGTCGTCTTACCCGCGCCGTTGGGGCCAACGAGCCCGACCACGTGTCCGGTGGGGATATCGAGCGTGCAGTTACTGAGGGCCCACTTCCTCCCGTAGCGCTTGCCAAGGTCCGTGGCGTGCAGCGCCGAGGTCATACGATTACGTCTCTCGGCGCGAAGAGAAACGTGTCGACGAACAGCGCTTCAATGCTTTCGTCATCCAGTCCGGCTCGACGAGCCTTTTCGATCCAGACCTCGAGTGAGCGTCGCAGCGTGCGCTGCGCTGCGTAGGTCGTGTCGTCGAATGAGTTCACGATGAAGGTACCGATGCCCGGTCGCGCGGCGACGAGGCCATCGTGCTCCAACTCGCGGTACGCCTTGAGGACTGTGTTCGGGTTTATGGCGATCTTCCCGACGACCTCTTTGACGGTCGGCAACTGATCACCCACGCGCAGTCGACCAAGGCGCAAGGCGCTCTTCACCTGTTGGACGATCTGCTGGTACGGCGACACACCAGAACTGGCGTTCAATCTGAACTCGATCACGGGACCACACTTTCACTAGGTAACTAGATAATTAAAGTATTACCACATTGGCGTCGTGCGCTGAGGTAGGGGAACCCCGACGTGGGGAGCCGGTTCGTGCGCCGCATCAGATTCCGACGAGCCCTCAAGGCGAAGGACAGCGCTGATCAGGAGCGTCAGGGTTCGAAATTCCCTTTCAATCATTGGTGATTGAGGAATCGAAAACAGGTGTACGATACAGTACTGTACACATCGAGTAGCGGAAAGAACGTGACAAATGGACCAGACAGAGGTCGTCAATCGACGACTGGAACTCCAGGGTGGTCACGGAGTCCGTCATCACGGACACCCTCTGGATATGAGTCGCGACGAAGCAATTCGCGACGCCGCGCTGGACCTGCTCGCCGAGATCGGCTACGACCGATTGACGATGGACGCGGTCGCCGCGCGCGCACACGCGAGCAAGGCCACGATCTATCGCCGCTGGCAGGGGAAGGCCTCGCTCGTCGTTGATGCGCTGAACTGTTCGAAGGGCTCGATGAACGAGCCGGACACGGGCTCGCTCGCCGGTGACTTCGCCGTACTCGGCCAAGGGGCCTGCAGTCAGGAGAGCCGGTTCAACGCGAAGGTCATGCTGGGGCTCATCACTGCGCTCGCCCACGACGCTGAACTGCGTCACGTCGTGCAAGAACGCCTCATCGAGCCACGTACCGCGGTGATTCGCACGATATTCGAGCGAGCGATCGCCCGCGGCGAGGTGTCGCCCGAGCGCAACCTCGACCTCCTCGTCACACTGTTTCCGGCGTTGATGATCCAACAGGTGCTCATCAAGGGCGAGATGCCGGACGCCGATTTTTCCGATCACGTCATCAATGACGTGATCCTCCCCCTCGCCACCGCTTCAACCACACCCTTCAACTCCTAACCCCCAAGGATCCCCATGTCAACCACTGAAACGCCGGAACTGACCGGCAGCAATACCGAGGGCAAGCACCTCGGACTGGCCCTCGCGGTCATCGCCGGCGCACAGCTCATGATCGTGCTCGACGCCACGATCGTGAACGTCGCCTTGCCGACGATTCACCACGCTCTGAAGTTCTCGGTCAACAACCTCGAGTGGCTCATCACCGCGTACTCCTTGACCTTCGGCGGATTACTGCTCTTCGGCGGCCGCACGGGAGACCTTTTCGGCAAGCGTCGCATGTTCATGATTGGCATCGCGATCTTCGCCGTGTCATCGCTGCTCGGAGGGTTCGCGACGACCGACGTGTGGTTGATCATCACGCGTGCCTGCCAGGGCGTCGGCGGTGCGATCGCCGCACCAACCGCGTTGTCACTCATCGCGACGAACTTCCCCGAAGGTCCGGAGCGCAATCGCGCTATGGGTGTCTACGCCTCGATGGCCGGCGCCGGTGGCGCCGTGGGACTCTTGCTCGGCGGCATCTTGGTTGACCTGATCTCGTGGCGTTGGATCTTCTTCGTGAACGTCCCGATCGCGGCGTTCATCCTCTTTCTTACGCCGCGCGCGCTCAATGAGTCCTCTACCACGACGGGCAAACTCGACGTTCCCGGTGCCCTGACCGCCACGGGTGGCATGCTCGCGCTGGTCTATGGACTCTCGAACGTGGCGGCTCACAGTTGGACCGCGACGAGCACACTTATCTCACTCATCGTCGCGGCCGTCTTGTTGATCGCCTTCGTGTTGATCGAGACGCGAACGACGGATGCATTGATGCCACTCCACATCTTCTCCAATCGAAATCGCTCCGGTGTCTACGCGATGATGCTCTGCATCGGTACCGCGATGTTCTCGATGTTCTTCTTCCTCACCCAGTTCCTACAGAACGTCCTGGGCTGGAGCGCGCTGAAGACTGGCGTCGGATTCTTGCCCATGACGCTCGGCATCATCGGTGCCGCGGTCCTCGCCTCTCGCGTGATCAGTCGGATCGGAATTCGGATCCCCCTCCTCGTCGGCCCAGCGGCTGCGGTCCTCGGACTCGAACTGTTGACCCGACTCACGATCCACAGTGGCTACGGGACCATCGTCGTGCCACTGCTGATCGTCTCACTCGGTATGGGACTCTCGTTCGTGCCCCTCACACTCGCGGCGGTCTCAGGTGTGGCACCCAACGAAGCCGGCCTCGCCTCGGCGCTGTTGAACACGACGCAGCAGGTCGGTGGTGCGCTGGGCCTCGCGATACTCTCCACGATCTCGATCGACGCGTTCAAGTCGAAACTCGCTAGCCTGTCGAGCGCCGCGCACGGCGTCGCCTCTCACCAGGCCGCGAACATCGCCACGACGCACGGCTACACGACGGCGTTCCAGGTCGGCGCGTTCATCGCCCTCGCGGGACTCTTGATCTCGGCGGTCGTCATTCGCGCGCCCAAGGAACTGGGTGCCGATGCCAATCCGCTGCAGGCAGCGCTGTAGAGCTTCGAAGCCCGAATCTCGAGTTTCGGGCTTCGAACGGGTGGGCTAGCGAATCTGAAACGATCGCGCCAGAGTGCCGGCGCTACAAGTAACGGTCGCTCGTGCCGTTCCCGGGTCGGTGCTTGGTCCGATCTCCCAGGTCCAGGTGACGTTGCCATCGCTGTTCGCCCTCGTCGCACCTAAGCCACGGGACTGGCTGGTGTAGCCACTCGGCAGTGTGACGACCAAATCGCACGAGTCGTCCGGCTTCGGCGAATGGATACTCAGTGAATCCTCGCCACCTGGGCTGATGGAGCTTTCGAAGGACGTCAAGGTAAGCGAACCGTTGGTCGAACTTGTGGCGGGAGCAACGACCGGTGACCCCTGCGCGTAGTCGCCGTTCACTGCTGTCTCCACCGCACGGATCGCCAGCGGAGTGGTCGTGATCACGCCGAGTTCGCGATTAGAGGCGAGCGACGAGGTCGAGAAGTTCTCGCTGCCGATAAAGACCGTGCCGGTACTGGCCGAGCAGTCGGCGCAGATGACCTTGGCGTGGATATAGACCTGGGATGAACTGAGGACTCGCACGTGGACACCGTCGCGAGCAAGGTCGTCGAGTGCATTGGTCGACGACGACGATTCGGTCATGACGACTTTGACGGCGACACCTCGACGAGCGGCACCCTCCAAGGCTGACTCGATACTCGCGGAGTTCATCTCTTCGTTCTCAACGAGCAACGTATGGTGGGTCGAGTCGATCAGTCCGACCAAGGCGGCCGTCGAACCGGGACTCCACACCAGGCCTGGCGCAGACGACGTCACGTAGGAACGGGCGTAATCGGCGTCGAAGGTACCGACAATGGCGCGCACGTCGCTGCCCCGCGCCAACTCGACCCAGAAGTCCCTGGTCGAGGAGTAGTAGTACGACTGCAAGTTGCCGGTGCCGACGTAGGCGCGCCGTCCATCTACGACCAGGTACTTGGCGTGGAAGATCTGGTTCGGTGGCGCCCACTCCACGTGGACCTTGCTGGCGTGCAACAGGGCGTACGCACTCGCGTTCTCGGACCTGCCGTTGTAGTCGGCGTCGAGGATCACCCGTACGTCGACGCCTGTGGCGGCGCGCGCGATGAGATCGTTTTCGATCGTCGGGTCCGAGAGTTCGTACATCGAGAGATCGATACTGTCGCGCGCCGAGACGATCGCGGCATCGAAGAAGCCGTAGCCGCTCGACGGCTCAGTCCAGACCTTGACGACCGGGACCGTCGCTTCGGACGCTCCTGAGGTCACCGTAGTTGCAAGCGTCATACCCGCAACGAGTGCCACGCCAAGAAGCCGTCGCACGACAGCGCTCTTCGTCATTGCATAACACTCCTTCGCGCACAACTCGGCCACCGCACCGACGTTTGCTATGACGTCGCCACCTTCGACTCGGTTACCAACCGTTGTGGCCGTGGTTGGCAGCGGCCTCAAAGGCGCTGAAAGTAGTCACGGCATTCGGAGCGGGGACCGAGATGGAGACGGGACGTCCGTAGTCGGAGAAGTCGACTGTCATGTCGCCGCTGGCGGCGTCGCCGCCCGTGGAGATGGAAAGGTCCACGTTCTCACTCACGAGCAGATGGTCAGCGTTAAGCCAGAGCTTGATTACCGGACCACTGATACTTCCGCTTTGCAAGAACGCCTTCACCGCTTGGGCCATTGCACCACCTTGCGCCTCCAACCGCTTGTAGGCGGCGCTAATCGAATGCTGCGAAATGGTGACTTGATAGCCGTAGACGCTCTCACCATTGATCGTCGATGGCGCGAGCGCGACCACCGCATTTCCCTGCTGCGCCAATATCTGCAACTGACCGACGATATTGGACGACCCGATGCCAAGGCTTCCCTGAGCGGACTGTCGTTCGGGACCCTGGATCCACACTTTGCCGGGCATCACCCGACTGACGAGATTGTGGTCGTTCTCGAGAATCTGTTCGTACGACGACGTTCCATGCACCAGGACAGTCTCTTGGATCGCCGTGGCATTCGCATCGAAGGACATTGACAGCCTCTCGGTGTTCGACGAGAGGTCAGCCACACCGGAACCAGTAATGGGAATTGTCTGGCCGTTCGTAGAAAACGACCCGCTGACAGTCATCCCGACGCTGTTCTTTCCAAGTGTCGTGCGCGCGCCCAACATAACCTGCGCAGCCGCATCACTCGAGCCCGGTCCGCTGCCACCAATGACGACGAAGGTGACCACGACAATGACCACCAGCGCTGCGCCAATCACTGACCACCACTTCCCTGCTCCCCTCTTTGGGAGTTGGTCGACGCTCGCCACCGTGTCAACGCCGGTCATGTCCCCGAAGAAAGTCAGAGGCCCTTTCTCGATTTCGTCGTCCACGTGTGCTCTCTTCGACTCGACTACGAGTACCCCCGTTTTCGAAAGTTACCATCGGCTGCGCGGAATTGTCGGAAGGCACAATCCTCTCCGTCTCACGCGGACGCCGTCGGATTCGTGACAAGATTTCGCGATGAGTGCGTACACCGTGGCTGCGTGGCACGACTTCTTCATGGCCGCGGTGGGCGCGTCGGCCGCTCTCTTGGGACTCCTGTTCGTCTCGCTCTCGATCAATATCCAAACGATTCTGAAGTACCCATCTCTCCCGGGTCGGGCCGCAGCGACGCTTGGCATCTTGTTGGTCGTGCTGGTCGTGTGCTTCTTCGGCCTCGCGCCAAACGAAGGCACCACAGGCTTTGGGTGGGTGATCGTCGCGGTGTCGTCGCTGTCGGCCGGCCAGACCGTGTGGACGTCGATTCGCCGTTGGCGTTCGGGTGACCGACTCTCGTGGACGCTGGGTTCCCTCGCCCAGCTCCTCTTGCCTGCGCTGGCGATCCTGATCGGTGGTGTGAGCATCCTCGCTCGAAGCGGCGGCGGTATCTATTGGATATTGGCGGGCACGGCGCTTGTCTTCGTCTCTGCGTCGGTCAACGCGTGGGTCCTCCTGGTTGAGATCCTTCGGTAGTACTCACGGGCGCACTGCAACGAAGTGCCCTCGTCATGCGTGTTTGCTTTGAGATATCGTCGGCGCTTATCAGCGGCGGGTGCGACGCTGCGGAAGGAGGCGTGAATGTCCACCACTCAACCAATCGAGGTCCGTGACATGGCAATCATTCACGAGACGTTTCGGCGCGCCTACAACGAGTCCGCGCGACTCATCCGCGCCAATCCCACGCCCTCGGCGGGTCGTGTGACATTCCTCGCCGATCACGTCGATTTCGGATTGTCGATGCTGCACCATCACCACGAAGGCGAGGATGAGATCCTCTACCCGCTCTTGGTTAAACGTGCGCCGGAGCACGCCGCGCGCACCGAACAGATCGACCGAGAGCATCAAGAGGTCAAGGGCGCGATTGGCGCGGCGCAGACCGCCTCCACGAAGTGGCGCGCAATGCCGACCGCCGAGACGGGCGAGGCGCTCGCGGCGGCCCTCGATGCGCTCAACACCGCGTTGATTCCCCACCTTGACAATGAGGAACGTGAGATCGTGCCTCTTGCCGCGGTGACCGTGAGCCAAGACGAATGGAACAGTCTCGCCAAGCACGGCATTGCGTCAGTACCCAACAACAAGAAGATGATCGCATTCGGAATGATCCTCGAACCACTGAGTTCGGTTGACCAGAAGTACATGCTTTCGAACCTGCCGCCGCCGGTCAAGGTGCTTTATCGAGTGGCCGGCAAACGCTCCTGGAACAAATACGCCACGACCCTGCGAACCGGGACGTAGGTGGTCGCTGGATAGATATCGGCTGACGCAAGTGTCGGCGTCTCGAGTGCACGGTTGATGCAGTCAATCAGTTGGTCATCACCCGTGATGGAAGATGTCCACAACATCCCCTTCGACTGAGCTCGCTGGCGTACCTGAAAGGTCTGCTCGATTACTCGACCGGTGCGGAGCGTGTCGTTCCATTCGTGCGTGACGCCCTGGCGCATTCCGTGGTCCACTTAACAGGACACAGGTCATTTCGTGGGCGCTGGGGGACTCGAACCCTCGACCTCAGCCGTGTGAAGGCTGCGCTCTAACCAACTGAGCTAAGCGCCCGGAGCATCAATCGTAGTTCACGTAGTGGTCACTTCGTTTTGCGCTTTCTTGTAGCCTTCTGGCGTGTCAGACAACATTGATCCGTCCCCGAAGCGCTCTCGATTCCAGAGTCGGGGACGCAAGCCGTCGTTGGTCCCGCGTGAAGTCGTCTTCGGAATGGACCAGGTCGAGCGCAACGTCAGCCTCTTCGGCGTCGCGATCGCGATCATCGTCTCGCTTGTGCCTCTCTATGCGTGGATCAACAAGTCACCTCTGACAACGACCGTGAAGAAGGTCAAGGGCAAGGCCTGTGCCAAGACCTACAAGTTGCACGGCGAGTTCTGCGAGCACATTCTGAAGAACGCACAGAGTCATTGGATCATTCAGTTCCTCTTCGTCTTCGTGGTCGCGCTGATCATCTTGATGTTCGCGCTCCGGCGCAAGCGGGCCGGCGTCGCCTGTTTCGCCTGTTTTCTCGGCATCGGGCTGGGAATCTCCGGGGTCGTGTTCGTCTTCTTGGGCGCGTGGCTCATCGTGCGCGCCTTTCGGCTCCAGCGTTACGGCGAAGCGTCCTGGACCGGGAGTAACAAAGTCGCGAGAGAGATGGCCCAGGCTCGACGAGAGGGACGCGATCCCACGCCGAAGGCCAAGTCGAAGGACGCCGCGCCCGCCGTCACCCCCGGACCCGTCGCACCACCCGCTCAGTCCAAGCGCTACACCCCGAAGCAGAAACCGCGCAAGCGTTGAATCGTGGCGAAACTCGGACTTGACTATCCCACCAAATGGGGTCGCTCCCCGGGTGTGCGCGTCATCCGGAATCTGATCCACTCGACGTTTCTCGTCCCTTACACCCGCTACCTGTCGACGCTCGAAGTCCATGGACTGGAGAAGATCGACGGTGATGGACCATTCATCTTCGTGGCGAACCACACGAGCAACATGGACACGCCGCTCGTCATCGCGGCGCTTCCGGGCAAGATCCGCCGACGTCTCGTCGTGGCGGCGGCCATGGACAACTTCTTCATGGACTCCGGCCGCGCCTTTCGAACGGTGTTGGTGTTCAACGCCATCCCGATCGACCGCCACAAGGTGAATCGTCGCAGCGCCCAGATCGCCTTCGACCTCGTCGAGGCCAATTGGAACCTGTTGATCTACCCCGAGGGTGGTCGCTCACCGGACGGCGAACTCCACGAGTTCAAAGGCGGCGCGGCCTACCTCGCGGAGCGCTCACTCAAGACCGTCATCCCGATGTACATCCACGAGTCGGGCTGGTTGCAGGGTCCGAAGTACGCCAAGGCCGCCAAGTTCGTCTCGGCCCCCGATCAGCATCGCCATCACGTCATCGTCACCTTCGGCGACGCGATGCACGTTGAGGAGGGCGAGAACATCCGTCGATTCAACAATCGGATCATCGACGCGGTCGAACAACTCGGTCGCGAGGTGAGTGGCGACGCCACCTACGGCGTCAAACCCGTCGAAGGTCTCTAGGCACTCAGCACTCGACAGCGCTCGTGATAGAGCGCGTCGGCGACGCTCGCCAATGGCTCGAGTTCCACGTCGAGAACCGCCGCGAGGATCTCATCGCAGAACCAGGGGTTCATCGCAAGCACGGGTCCGTGGGCGTACGTCGCCCAGATGTTCTTCGTGCGATACCCGTCGAGCTTCCCGTCGTTGCCGCGTCCCTTCGTGACCGTGCCGAGTGCGTCGAGGCCGCCCAGCAGCGTCGTTCGCCCTCCGTGGTTCTCAAAGCCCACCAGCAGTTGGCCATCGACGCGCGTCGCCAGTTCCCCGACCGAGCGTCGTTCCCCACGACTCGTGACGACGTCGACGAGTCCGAGTCCTTCGTACTCGTCATTACCCTCAACACAGAACGACGCGCCAAGTATCTGCAGTCCCGCGCATACCGCTAGTACCCGTGCCCCGTCACGCACTCGTTCGACGAACGACGAGCCGCGAAGGAGGTCGGCCGCCAACCGTTGCGGGCCGTCCTCTCCCCCGCCGAGCAGATACAGCGAGGCGTCGGGCACCTCGGTGCCGAGCGTCACGTTGACGGACTCCACCTCGATACCGCGACGTCGAGCACGTTCGGCGAGCGCCAGCGCGTTCCCACCGTCGCCGTAAGTACCGAGGAGATCGGGGTACAGGGTGCAGATCGTCGTCACGACTCGGACCTTGCGAGCCAGTCACTGAAGGCGGTGTAGTTCGCGAGCAATGAGATCGCCTCCTTGGACGTCGGCACCGCCGACTCATCGTCGACGACGACGTAGTCCACCCGTCCGTAATCGAGTCGCGTCGCGACATCGAGTCGTCGATCGCCGAAGCAGTAGACCGTGTGACCTCGCAACATCTCGAACGGTGCGTCGTAGAGCCACGAGGGATCGTGACCGTCGGCCACGCGCGCGTTGATCGCCACCCAGATGTCCGCGCCGTCATCGGGCAACGTCGCCATCATGGCCGCGAAACCAGAAGGGTTCTTCGCCAACAAGAGGCGCAGCGTGTGTCCCTGCCACCGTCGCACACTGAAGCGTCCGACCACGCTGTGAATGGCGTTCACGCGTCGCGCCGCCTCCTCCAGGTTGACACCGAGACTGTGGAGCGCGGTCAGAGCCATCGCCGCGTTCGATCGGTTGAACTCACCGGGCATCGAAAGCTCGAGGTCGATGATCGCACCGTCGATGACGAGCTCGTCACTGAGCACCGTCGTCGCGTGCGCCGGCTTGGCGAACCCGCACGTGCAGTGCCACACGTTACCGACGTGACTGATGGCGAGTGTGCACTTCGGACACGACAGTGCGTCGGCGACCCACGACGTCGGTACGTCGGCCCAGAGCGTGGTGGTTCGAACCTCGGCGGCGTAGACGATCAACGGATCGTTCGCGTTGGCGACGACGACGAGCTCGTCGTCGCCGTAGGACTCGAGTGCCTTGCGCCAGCGCTCGGCAATGAAGCGGACCTCGTTGGCGCGGTCCATCTGGTCGCGCGACAGGTTCAAGAGGACGACGACGCGCGGATGGGTTGACGCCACGGTGTCAGCCAGCCACGCCTCATCCACTTCGAGTGCGGCGCGCTCGCTCGTGGACTGCGCGAGCGCGGCTGCGTGACCGGCCGGCATGTTCGCACCTGTTTCATTGGTGGTGACGGGGCCTCCCCAACCGGCCACGACCATCGACGTCGTCGTCGTCTTGCCGTTGGTGCCACTCACCAAGATGATGGTGCGACCTCGCGCCAGCGAACTGACGAGGTCCGGGGCGATTTTCATGCCGACTTTGCCCCCGACGACGGTGCCAGATCCCTTGCCGGTCAGTCGAGAGAGGCGGTTGACGGTTCGCACCGCGACAGAGGCAACCTGATCACGCATAACGGAGGATTTGCCCATCTCGTAACGCTAGGTGCCTGAGAAACACAAAAGGGCCAACCGGGGGGTGGTTGGCCCTTCTGCAAAACCAGTGCTTCAACAATTGGGGGGAATTGATGTCAGCAGGCTGTTATTAAGTATGCCGTTCGGGTCGCTATCACGCAACGGCATGCGGCAGATAGTTCTCATCTGTATAGTCGATATGTGGAGATACGCCAGCTGGAAGCCCTGATCGGAATCGCGGACCACGGATCGTTCTCGGGCGCCGCCGAAGTACTCGGCACGGTCCAGTCCAACATCTCGAATCGAATCGCCCATCTGGAGACCGAACTCGGGACCGAGTTGGTGAATCGCTCGAACGGTCTCCTCACTGAATCGGGCGAGATCGTCGTCGACCGCGCGCGGCGGATCCTCGGTGAGTTACGCGGCATCGCTTCGGACGTCTCAGAGTTGAACGCTGAGATTCACGGCCAGGTCGTGCTCGGGATGATCGGTTCAGCCGGACGCTGGATCGTGCCGCTGTTACTCGAGGCCCTGAAAGCGCAGTATCCCCACGTCGCGCTGCACATCGTCGAGGGCACGAACTCGGTCATCGAACCCCAACTGGTGAAGGGTCAGCTCGACCTCGCTGTCGTCGCGTGGCCGATCTACGCACCGGAGTTGATCGGCGTCGATATCTTCAGCGAGGACCTGGTCGTCATCGTGGCCAAGGATCATCCACTCGCCGCACTGCCGGAGCCGTTGACGTTCGCGACGCTTGCCGAGTACGAGATACTGCTCCCCTTTCGCGGCACGCCGATCCGCCGAGAGATCGATGAGGCCAGTCGCCTCGAGGGCGTCGAACTCAAGCCCATCATCGAACTCGACGGACTGCGCACGATCGCCTCGCTCACCTTCGACGGGTACGGGCCGTCCATTCTTCCCGCGACGATGTTGTCGCGGCACCTTCGCGACAAGTTCGTCGCGCGCCACATCGACAAGATCGCCAAGCGCCGCGTGCTGTTAGCGACGCGTCGCTTCGGATTCCCCGCGGCACCGGTGCGCGCCATCCACGCACTGCTCATCGACGTCGTCCAGCACGCCACGAGCGTGCCCGACGGCGTCTATCTGGGCAAGACACCCCCTCAGTAGCCTTCGACCGTGCCCAATCAGTCGCCCTCAGACGTCGCCGCGTTCATCGCCAAACGGGATCATGCTTTCAAGCCGATCATCGCCCTCGCCGGTCCGCCGCCGCTGCGTCGCCGGGCCGCCGCCGTCGACGCTCGATTTCCCTCGCTCGTGCGTTCGATCACGCACCAGCTACTCGCGACGAGCGCTGCGACGACCATTCACGCACGGGTGGTCGACGTCTGTGGCGGCGTCGTCACCGTCGATACGATCATCGCGACCGGTCCCGAGAAGTTGCACGCCGCCGGCCTCAATCGAACGAAGGCCCGTGCGATGGTCGACCTCGCCCATGACGTGCGCGACGCGCGTGTGAACCTGGCGCGCCATGGACGCATGAGCGACGACGAGATCGTTCGTGACGTCGCCTCGGTTCGCGGCATCGGTCCCTGGACCGCGCAGATGTATCTGATCAGCACGATGTCGCGACCGGATGTGTGGCCAATCGGTGATTACGGCGTCCGCGTCGGGTGGTCGCTGCTGCACGGACTCGACGAGACCATCACCGAGAAGGACCTGCGCGAGGCCGGCGAACGGTTCGTCGGCGCTCGCACGTCGGTCGCCTGGTACTGCTGGGAGGCGATTCGTTGGGCGAAAGCGGCAAAGTAACCTCCATGCATGGCACTTCTCACCCTCACTGATTTCGAACGCGACGCGTTACCGACGCTTACGACCTTCGCGACGATTCCCTGTCTCTCACCCGGCTTTGACACTGAGTGGGTTCGCAACGGACATATCGATCGCGCGATTGAACTCCTTTCGGATTGGGCACTCGCACGCACGTTCGCCACGTTCGACGTGGAGATCCACCGGCTGGAGAATCGCACGCCGGTGTTGACCGTGACCATCGAGGCGACGGCCCCGGGCGACGGCACCGCCGTGCTCTACGGACACCTCGACAAGCAGCCGCCGCTCGGCAACTGGTCCGACGGCCTCGCGCCTTACGAACCGGTGCGCCGTGAGGATCGTCTCTTCGCGCGCGGTGTCGGCGACGATGGGTACTCCACTTTCGCGGCACTGCTCGCGGTCGAGGCGATGGAGGCCAACAACATTCCTCACAGCCGCTGCGTCGTCGTGATCGAAGCGAGCGAAGAAAGCGGGAGCCCGGACTTAGAGGCCTACCTCGACTACCTGAAGGACCACCTCGGCAAGGTGGAGTTGATGATCTGCCTCGACTCTGGAGCGCTCACGTACGACCGTCTCTGGGTGACGACGTCGCTGCGCGGGGTGGTCAACGTCGACCTAGAAATCGAGGTCCTCTCCCAGGGTCAGCACAGTGGATCGGCGAGCGGTGTCGTCCCGTCGTCGTTCCGGATTCTCCGCGAACTCCTTGACCGGGTCGAAGACGCGTCGACCGGTGAAGTCCTCGTGCCCCAAATGAGCGCCACGATCCCCGAGGCCGACGTGCGTGCGGCGTCGGCGCTCGCCGCCGAGTTTGGCGACATCATCGCCCGCGAACTGCCGACGCTCGAAGGCGTCGAACTGATGGGCGCGAGCGCCGAAGAGAGGATCCTTCGCCGGACCTGGTATCCCACGCTCTCGATCATCGGACTCGGCGGCGCGCCGGCGCCGGACATCGCCGGCAACGTCCTGCGACCGTCGACGACGGCGAAGCTCTCGTTTCGGCTGCCGCCGAGCGTGGACGCCGAGACCGCCAAGGCCGCGCTCATCCCGATCTTGACCAATGACGTCCCGTCCTCAGCCCGCGTCACGTTGAAGAACTGGGAGATCGGCAGCGGCTGGAACTCTCCGACCTTGGCACCGTGGCTCGCCGAAGCCCTGAACACGGCGTCAAAGGACGCGTACGGACGCGAGCCCGGTTTCACGGGCGAGGGCGGCTCGATCCCGTTCCTCGCCTCGCTCGGCAAGCGCTACCCCGAGGTCCAGTTCGTCGCGACCGGCGTGATGGGGCCCCAGTCCAACGCGCACGCCATCGACGAGTTCCTCGATCTGCCGATGACGGTTGGTGTCACGAACTCGGTCATTACCGTATTGGGTGCATACGCCAACCAGTAGGAGCACGTCATGAGTCAGTTAGTCGATCTATGGGTGGACCCGGCCTGTCCGTGGGCGTGGATCACGTCGCGGTGGTTGCTCGAAGCGGCCGCGGTGCGCGACCTCGACGTCAAGTTCCACGTCATGAGCCTCGCGGTGCTGAATGAGAACCGCGATCTCCCGGCGGAGTACACCGAGTTCATGAGGACCGCCTACCGGCCAGTGCGCGTGCTGATCGCCGCCGAGGAACGCCACGGTAACAGTGTCGTCGAGCCGCTGTACTCGGCAATGGGGACCCGTCGGCACGTGCGCCAGGAAAAGGATTGGGATGACGTCATCGCCAAATCCCTCGCCGACGTGGGGCTCGAGGCCGACCTCGCTGCGGCTGCAGAGAGCACTGAGTTCGACACCCGACTTCGTGCGAGTCACGCCGAGGGGATGGACCCCGTCGGATACGACGTCGGTACACCCGTCATCCACGTGGAGGACATCGCGTTCTTCGGTCCTGTGGTCACGCCCGCGCCGAAGGGCGAGGCCGCGGGCCGACTCTTCGACGGCGTGATGATGGTGGCCGGCACACCCGGCTTCTACGAGATCAAGCGCTCGCGCACCGCTGAACCATCGTTCGAATGAGCCACACCGCTCCCGCGGGCTTTCCGATCTACGCCTCGGGCACGACTGACGCGCCCCGCGCCGTCATCATGCTCCAAGAAGCCTTCGGCGTCAACCACCACATCCGTGAGGTCGCCGACCGGCTCTCCGACGAGGGCTACTTGGCGGTCGCGCCGCAACTCTTCCACCGTGACGGCTCGCCCGAGATTCCTTACGACGACTTCCAGGCCGCGCTGCCATTCATGGCGAACCTGACCAAGCAGGGCCTCACGAACGACCTGAACGCCACGACTGATTTCCTTGCGACCCTCGGCTTTCAATCTCCGAACATCGCCGCCATCGGCTTTTGCATGGGCGGAACGGTGTCGTTCTTTGCCGCCACATTGGGCACCATCGGCGCCGCCGCCAGTTTCTACGGCGGCGGTGTCGCGACCGGTCGTTTCGGTCTTCCGCCACTCATCGAACTCGCCGCGGACCTGCACAGTCCCTGGCTCGGACTCTACGGCGACCTCGATCAGAGCATCCTGGTCGATCAGGTCGAGGCCCTGCGTGCGGCGACCAGCGCGTCGTCAGTCGAGACCGAGATCGTGCGCTACGCCGGCGCCAAGCACGGCTTCCACTGCGACGCCCGAGCCGATTCATTCAACGAGGAAGCGGCGCGCGACGCGTACGCCCGTGCGTTGGCCTTCTTCGCCGAACACCTCAGCGACAGGTAACTAACTTCTCGGGACGTCCTTCCATGAGACGTCCTTGTCGTTGCGTGGTTCGCCCGGCAGCCCGAGGACGCGCTCGCCAATGATATTGCGCATCACCTCGCTCGTACCGCCCTCGATGGAGTTCGCGCGCATCCGAATGAAGGCCTTTCGCATGTCGCCGCCGGTCATCGCCGACTCGGTCGGTCGCACCTGCGGGTAGTTCGAGCCGTAGAGCATGCCCGAGGTGCCCATCAGGTCGACACAGAGTTCACTGGTCTTCTGATTCTCCTCGGCGAAGGCCAACTTGGCCACCGATCCTTCTGGCCCGGGCGTGCCGGCTTTGCGCAGGTCGCTCGCTCGCCAATTCGTCAGTCGACCGACTTCATTGCGCACCCAGGACTGCATCAGTTCACTGCGCACCGCCATTGCGTGTGCGTCTTCTCGGCCACTCCAGTGTTTCTTCCAGATCTTCATCGCTTCGCCGATGAGCCCCGATCCTCGAGGCGGCACGGTGCCGCCGATCGAGACGCGCTCGTTCATCAACGTCGTGATCGAGACGCCCCAGCCTTCGCCGACGCCGCCGAGGCGCTGACTCTCCGGCACTCGTGCGTCGACGAAGAAACACTCATTGAACTCGGCCTCGCCGGTCGCCTGGAAGAGCGGGCGCACCTCGACGCCGCGTGCGTGCATGTCGACCAAGAACGCCGTGATGCCGCGGTGCTTAGGGACGTCGGGATTGGTCCGCGCGAGTAAGAGTCCGTAGGCCGACTCATGAGCCAACGTCGTCCAGACCTTCTGGCCATTCAAGATCCACTCGTCGCCGTCCTTCTCGGCGCGACACGAGAGTCCGGCGACGTCCGAGCCGGCGCCGGGCTCGGAGAACAGTTGGCACCAGATCTCCTCGCCGGTGAAGAGCGGGCGAAGGAATCGACTCTTCTGCTCTTTCGTGCCGTGCGTCACGATGGTCGGCGCGACCATGCCGTAGCCGATGACGTTTCGCCCGAGTGCCGACGGAGCACCGGCCTTGGAGATCTTGCGCAGCGCGTAGAGCTGGTCGGTCGGTGTGCCACCGAGACCCCCTTCGCCGACGGGAAAGTGCACCCAGGCGAGTCCGCGGTCGAACTGCTCGCCCAAGAACTTGACCGGTTCGGTCTTGTCCGGCGGATAGGACGTCAACAAGTCGTCGATCAGCTCATCGATGTGGACTTCACTGGTGGCCATAGCACTCCTCGGACTTGTCACTGCACGTTCGAATACCCAAGAGTAATGCCGTTGACGTCGAGACCCCAACGTCCATCCACTAAACCAGTGGAGTGAAAACACCTCGAATCTTGGCCACGTCGGGTGGCTATATCCCCGGACCCGTGCAGATGTCCTGGCGACTCGGCGCCATGTTGATCGACGCGCTCGCCTCGACCGGCGAGACCCGACCACGGGTCTGTCTGGTCAACACCGCGATGGGCGACAACCTGACCTACTACGCCATGGCCTACGAGGCCTTCAACGCGGCCGGTTGTGATGTCACCGAACTCAAGGTCTACCCACAGCCATCGGCCGATCCCGAAGAACGACTTTGTGGCAGCGATCTCGTGTGGGTCGGTGGCGGCTCGGTCGCGAACCTGCTCGCGCTCTGGCGACTCCACGGCATCGACGCAGGAATGCGAAGTGCGTGGGAGCAGGGCGTGATACTCGGCGGCGTCTCAGCCGGCAGCCTCTGCTGGCACCTCGGCGGCACGACCGACTCCTTCGGCTCGATACTGCAACCGGTCACCAACGCACTGGGCTTCTTGCCCTACGCCAACGGCGTCCATTACGACCACGAAGAACAGCGTCGTCCACTCCTGCACAAATTGATGAAAGAACAGGTCCTCGCTCCGCTCGCCTACGCGACCGACGACACTACCGGCATCTGGTACAAGGGGATCGAGGCGACCCGCGTCGTCGCTGACGCGCCCGTCGATCCCTTGACCGGTCCCGCGGCCTACCAGGTCGAACTGATCGACGGCGAGGTCATCGAGACGCGCGTCGGCGTCGGTGGCCGCTTCGAGTAACGCGTTTCGCCACCGATAGAATCAACGTCGCAACACTCGTCACCTGAGATCGTCACCGCGAGTGCCAACCAGAAGAGATGCACCGCAATGATCATCGCCGCCTCCACGCTCACTCGAACCTTCGGGATCGTGGCACCGACGCTGACGATCTTCCAGTGCCTGGCCCAGGCCAATCGCATCCGCACGACGGGAGCCAAGGGCGTCTCGCTCGCCACCTGGATCCTTTCGGCGTTCGTCTCCCAGATCTGGTTCTGTTACGGCCTCGTCTTTCACGTCACGGCTGAAGTCATCGCCAACATCCCGGCGATCGCCGTCTCGTTGATCGTTGCCTTCTTGGCCGCCCGGAGCCAGGACAAAGTGTCGCGCAGCGTCCTGGGCTACATCGCCGTAACGGTCGTGACGATCCTCGCCACCGTCGCCGGGACGATCCATGACCTGCGTTGGGTGCTCGCGACGGTCGCCGACGCCAGCTCCATCATCATCTACCTGCCGCAGTTGTCGTTGGTGATCCGTCCGAAGGATCTCACCGGCGTCTCGATCATCAGCTGGTGCCTGGCGACGCTCACGTCGCTCGGATGGTTCGTCTACGGGATCCTCATTCACCAGCCCGCGCTCGCCATACCGAGTCTCGTGATGTGCCCCTCGGCATTCATCATCTTCGTCCAGACCGCGCGACACCGACTCCAGAACAACCCGCGCACCGGCCTCCAAGCACCGATCGTCGAGTAGCTACCTCGCGGGCTGCGGCAGCGCCGCGCGCACGACGTCCATGCGTGCGCTGAGCGATGCAGCGCGCTCGCGCGCGTCGGTCGAGCCACATTCGGCCAGCCAGTTCGCGAGCATCCGGTAGCCGTCCTGGGTGAGCACCGACTCCGGGTGGAACTGCACACCTTCGAGGGGAAGGGTGCGATGACGTATGCCCATGATCAGACCGTGTGAGCGCGCCGTCACGGCGAAGTCCGGGGAGAGCCCTTCGTCCTCGACGACGAGCGAGTGATAGCGACCGACGACGAGTGGGTTGCTCACGCCCTCGAAGACGCCGACGCCCTCGTGGTCGACGATGCTGGATCGTCCGTGCAACAGCTCCGGTGCGCGGTCGATCGTCGCACCGAAGGCCTCGCCGAGCGCCTGGTGACCGAGGCACACGCCGAACATCGGAAGGCGCTCCTCGGCGCAGTAGCGGATGATCTCGACGCAGTTCCCCGCGTCACGCGGATGTCCCGGCCCCGGGGACACCAACACCCCATCGGGCCTCATCGCCGCGACGTCGACCGCGGTCACGTCGTCGTTTCGGCGCACCGTCACCTCAGCGCCCAATTCGGACATGTACTGGACGAGGTTGTAGACGAACGAGTCGTAGTTGTCGACGACAAGAATGTTCGGACCGGTGCTCATTGCGAAATTCTAGGCGTGAGCGTGTTCACTAACATCTCGTGATGGAGCCGAACAACCTCTCGTCGTTCCTGGAACTCGTGGACCAGGGCTTCAACGTCGTGCCGCTGTCTGAGACGCTCCAACTGGACCGCGAGACACCGGTCTCGCTCTACCAGCGCTTCGGCACTCGCGCCATCTTCCTTCTGGAGAGCGCGGCATTGGGTGAGGCGACCGGGCGCTACTCCTTCATCGGACTCGACCGCCGCTGGCGCGTCACCACGAAGAACGCGTCGACCGTCGTCGAGGGCACCGACGGCGGTGACGAGTCGCTGGCGCCACTGGACACACTGCGCCACATCCTCGGGCGCTACCGCGCCCACACGCCGCGTCACCTGCCCGACTTCTTCGGCGGCGCCGTCGGCTTCGTCACCTACGACTACGTTCGCCGCCTCGAGCGGCTGCCGCGCGAGCCCGTTGCCGATATGTGGCCCGACGTCGATTTCTCCTTTCCGGGCGCGGTGTTGATCTGTGACCACGTCCAGCACTCCACGACGGCCGTCGTCAACGCGGTGCTCGAGGGCGATGACCCGGGCGAGGTGTTCGAACGGTCGATCGATCAACTGCGCGCGATCGTCGACCTCTTGCTCGGCCCCGAGCCGCCCAGCGATCCCGCGACCGAACGCCTCGTCGCGACCGCCCCGAGCCAGCGCACCACAATCGACATCCAGTCGATCGCGACAGGTCTTTCGAACTTCTCCAAGTCGGCCTACGGCGACATCGTCGAGCGAGCCCGCGAACACGTCTTCGCGGGCGACGTCTTCCAGGTCGTGCCGAGCCAGCAGTTCAAACGACCGAGCACCGTCAATCCCCTCACGCTCTACCGCGTGCTGCGAGCGCTCAATCCCTCGCCCTACATGTACCTCTTGGACTCCGGCGAGATCCAGATCGTCGGTGCCTCCCCGGAGATGCTGATGCGCGTGCACGACGGACTCGTGAGCTACCGACCGATCGCCGGTACACGACCGCGAGGCGTGAATGACACCGAGGACGTGGCGCTCGAACACGAACTCCTGCACGACGAGAAAGAGATCGCCGAGCACGTGATGCTCGTTGACCTTGGACGCAACGACGTCGGCCGCGTCGCCAAGCCCGGTACCGTGCGCGTGGATCGACTGGCCCACATCGAGCGATACTCCCACCTGATGCACCTGGTCTCGCACGTCGAGGGTCGGCTCAACGACGGCCTCGATGCCTTTGACGCCTTCGACGCACTCTTCCCGGCCGGAACGCTCACCGGAGCGCCCAAGGTCCGCGCGATGGAGTTGATCGATGAGTTCGAGCCGGTCTTTCGCGGGCCCTACGGCGGGGCGGTCGGCTACTTCTCACTCTCCGGGAACGCCGACTTCGCGATCACGATTCGCACCCTCTCACTGCGTGATGGCGTGGCGACCGTGCAGGCTGGGGGTGGCGTCGTCGCCGATAGTCAGCCCGAGTTCGAATTCGAGGAGTCCATCAACAAGGCCTCCGCGCCGCTGTTGGCGCTCGAGATCGCCGATCCCTCCTAGTCCTCATCGTCGAATGACGGCGCGGGCTTTGGCTTTGCGCCTCGGCCCTTCTTCTTTCGCGACGCGACCTCGTGGTCGCGCGTCAGTTCTTGCTGGACCATCTCGTCACGGATGCTGCGCCAACTCTCGAGTCGACGCGCCGACAACTCGCCGCTGCGCACCGCCGCCTCGACGGCGCAACCTTCGTCGCCACTATGGGCGCAGTCACCGAAGCGGCACTGCACCGCGAACGCGGTGACGTCGGCGAAGGCGTCGTCGAGCCCCTGCTGGCCGATCGTGAGATCCAGCAGACGGATGCCGGGGATGTCCAAGAGCACTCCCCCGCTCGCGAGTCGATAGAGCCGTCGCGTCGTAGTGGCGTGGCGCCCCTCGCCGGTTCGGCTGACCTCGATCGTCAACTCGTTCGTGCCCTCGAGCGCGTTCAACAACGAGGTCTTGCCGGCGCCCGACGCTCCCAGCATCACCGCCGACACGCCCTCGTGGAGAATTCCTCGCAGTGCCTCGATGCCGTGTCCGCTCTGAGAACTGGTCGTCATGACCTCGACGCCCGGCACGGTCTCGCTCGCCTCGCGCACGACGGACTCGACGACGTCAGAGCCGTCGGACTTGGTGAGCACCACGATCGGCGCGGCGCCGCTGTCAAAGGCCATCACCGCGAGACGCTCGAGCATCAGCACGTTGAGGTCACGGTCGATCGGCAAAACCACGAGCACCACGTCGATATTGGCGGCCAACACCTGGATGTCCCCGGGCGTCGCGCCCGGGCGTCGCAACTCGGTCCTTCGAGGTGAGACCGCGATGACGTAGCCGTCGCGCACGCTCACCCAGTCGCCGGCGACGGGGCTCAAGTTCAGAGTCGTCGCGAACTGGCTCGTCGACGTGTGCTCGACGCCCGCGTCGTCGCACCAAATGACGTCGGCGGTCGTGCCGTGCACGATGCTCACGCGTCCGGGGTCGGAGTCGTCGGCGAAGGTGACGTCGGCCGAGTCGGCCAGTCCGAGGGTGCGCAGTACCCCCGCGACGATCTCATTCACTGGCGCACTCGAACAACGATTCCCCTGGTCCCTTCGTGACCGGCCCCGATCGGTGGCCCCGTCAACCTTCCAAGGCTATTGGAACGACGACGACGCCAAAGGGCCAGCCCGAGGGTGCGCCACATCGCCCAGCGCCGGTGGAAGGCTTTCTCCATGAGCAAAGTCGGCTGGCCCACGTTCTGGCATCTGCACCCGGGCGTTCGTCAACGTGAGCAGTTGTCGGTCGGCGAGCGTGCGGCCGATCGCATGCGCAACATCATGGGGTCCTGGCCCTTTGTCTTCAGCTTCTTCGCAGTCATGATTCTCTGGGCGGCGACCAACACCTACTTCTTGCAACGCGTCATTCATCACAAGGCCTTCGACCCGTACCCGTACATTCTCTTGAACCTCTTCTTGTCCATGCTCGCCGGCGTCCAGGCCGCCGCGCTTCTGATCGCCGCCAAGCGCACCGACTCCATCGCCTCGGAGATCGCGCTGCACACCGTGAAGAACACCGACGACATCCGCGCGCTCCTCGATGAGAACACGGCACTGACCAAAGAGGTGAAGAAGGCGACGGACCTGCTCGATGAGATCCATCGACACGTCTCGTCACTCGGCGCCGGACGGTTCCCGCCGGGCGGCTCGCCTACCACCCAGGAGTGAGTCAGCTGTTCACGGCACCGTGACATTGCCCGGTGGGCGTGAGAGTCTGGGACGATGAACAACGAACCCGTCAACACGGAACTCATCGGGACCACGTTCGTGGTCGCGATCAACCGTCCCGAGGTCCACAACGCGGTCAACGGCGCCGTCGCGGACGCGCTGGTGGCGGCGTTTCGCGACTTCGAAGCGAACGATGACGCCAAGGTCGCGGTCCTCGCCGGCGAGGGTGGCACGTTCTGTGCGGGCGCCGACTTGAAGGCCATAGGGACGCCCGAGGCCAATCGAGTACGCGCCGACGGCGACGGACCGATGGGTCCGTCGCGCATGCTCCTGACCAAGCCCGTGATCGCGGCCATCGACGGTCACGCGGTCGCCGGAGGGATGGAACTCGCGCTGTGGTGTGACCTTCGCGTCATGGAAGAGGACGCGACCCTCGGCGTCTTCTGTCGACGATGGGGCGTCCCGCTCATCGACGGCGGCACGGTGCGCCTGCCGCGCATCGTCGGTGCGGGCCGGGCAATGGACTTGATCCTCACCGGACGCGCGGTCGGGGCCACCGAGGCGCTCGCCATGGGACTGGTGAGTCGCGTCGTCGAGCACGGTCACGCGCGTGCGGCGGCCCTGGACCTCGCCGAGGAGATCGCTGCCTTCCCAGAGGTCTGTATGCGCGAGGACCGCCTCTCGATGTATGAGGGACTCGGGCGTCCAGAGGCTGAGGCGATGGCGATTGAGTTCGCCCACGGCGCGACGTCACTGCGCGCCGGCATGCGCGAGAACGTCAGTCGCTTCGTCGCGGGCGAAGGCCGACACGGCAGTTTCGGCAGTTGATCAGTGCTGGCTCACCGGGGCCGCAAATCAACAAGAGTGAAGTGAGCGCGCTGCGCGGCTTCAGGCCCCAACGGGTCTGACCCCGCACGCTGCGAGCTGGGTGCGTGCGTGTCGATCGAAGTCACTCATCGCGTCAGTGACGATGGTCGTCGAGAGAACGACACCAAGCTCGGCTCGGTACGCCTCCAGTTCGTTGCGCAACTGGGTCGTGGGCACGCTCCCCAGAGCGAGCGTGATGTCATACACCATCTTGTCGACCTGGTCCTGCTGGGTCGCCGTGAGCGTGAGCTCGGGGTGAGCGAAGTTGACGGCGATCGCCTTCGCGTCGACGCCCACCACTCGGTTCACGGGGGCACAGAACGAAGTGGGCCAATTCGTCGCGGGCCACAGTGCCCACGCCACGCCCCCTACCACCAGTACGAGGACAACGACAGCGGCGATGCGACGCATACCGTCGATGGTATCGACAGATCAATGCCACCCGAGTCCGGTTGGAATGGTCCGGGACTCGAGTGGCACGATCGATGTTATCGAGCGACGAGTGGTGCTTTACCAGTAGTAGTACTCCGGCATGAAGTTCAACAACGGACTGCCGGTCCACCCAATGGTGCTGTGCAGTGTCTTGATCGTCTCGGCTGTAGGTGCGCTCTCCGGTTCATAGAGCACCGGAAGGTTCTTGGCGGCGAACGTGGCGTACTTCGTCAGGTTGGCGTGACCGAAGTCCGTGCCCTGGATGAGCTTGGTCATCGTGGCGTTCGCGTAGTCACCCGGGTTGAAGCCACCACCGACGGCGAACAACGTCTCACCGGTCGGGAAGTAGTTCGGGGAGAACGTCCAACCGCCGCCCCACATGCAGAGCTGGAAGCCGGCGCCGCTGTTGCAGTCCGCGACCACGCTGTTGAAGGACTCCGTCGAGGTCGTGACCTTGATGCCAATCTGAGCCCAGTCGGCGATCTCGGCCGTGATCTCTTGGGTCAGTGACGGCGAACCGCTGGCGTAGACGAAGGAGAACGTCAAGGTGTAGCCCTTCGTGATGCCCTTGCCACACTGCGTGGCGCCGGTGCCCGGGTTCTCACAGGTCTGGACGCCGTTCACGATCTTCCAACCGTGCGAGGTGAGCAGCTTCTTCGCCGACGTCAGGTTGAAGGGATAGGGATTGGCGATCGGCTTGGAGTACTTGGCCGGGACGACCGCGGGCAGCGCCGTATAGGACGGGAAACCGTAGCCCTTGTCGACGTTCTTGATGACGCCCAGCTGGTCAGTCGCCTCTTGGAGCGACTGGCGGATGTAGAGCTGATCGACGGCGGCGACCTTCGCATCCTTTTTGGAGAAGTTGAACGGCGCGTAGTTGAAGCCCCAAATGGTGCCGGTCTGGATGTTGTACCTGCTCGCCAGGTTCGCCCAGTTGGGTCCGACCTTTCCTGGCGCGGGCGCCGGTGAGGTGAGCACACCAGGGTCGACGTAGCCGAGGTCGATCTTGCCGGCCTGGAGGTCGTTCTCTTCGGCCTGGGTGGTGGTGTAGGCGATCTCCTTGACGTAGGCGACCTTGGCCTTGACGGGGCCGGAGTACTTGTTGTTCGGCTGGAAGGTCAGGTTGCCCAGGTTGTCGAAGGAGGTCAGACGCCACGGGCCGTCGTCACCGCTCTGCCAGAGTGCGTCGGTGTAGGTGTCGGTCTTGCTCGACAGGCCGTTCAAGTAGTTGTAGACCTTGGTGCAGGTCGCGTCGGTCGACTTGGTGCCCCACGCACCCTCGGCGCAGGTCTGTGTGACGCCGGGCGCTGAGATGTCCCACTTGTCGGTGAAGGGCGTGATCTGGTTCAAGTAGTTGTTGGTGATCCACAGCGGGTTCACGTTGGTCTTGAAGTTGATCGTGACCGTCATCTTGGTGTGCGTGATGCTCGCGACCTGGTCAGGGATGCCGTAGCCGGGGTTGTAGCCCCAGAAGTCGGCCGGCAGCGCCTTGTACATATTCAAGAAGAACATGACCGACTGGGCATTCACGGTCTGTCCGTCGGCGAACTTCCAGCCCTTGAGCTTCATCGTGACGGTCTTATCGTGGTTCGAGTACACCGGGTTATAGGCCAGTGACAGCGACGGGGTGAGCGACACGGTACCGCCGACGCCGAACCAGTACATGGGTCGGAACATCTCATCCTGGAACTGGTTGATGTTGTCAACCGAGCAGTACTCACATGACTCGTACGGGAAGATCCAGTTCGGGTTCGCCGTCGCGCCCTCAGCGAAGGTGATGGTGCCCGAAACCTTGCCATTGGACGGTGGGCCGGCATTGGTGCTGGGTTTGGACTTGCCACCGGAGACCGCGACAATAATGACGATGATCAGGACCACAACGACGAGCCCTGAGATGACTTGAGTGAGACGCTTTTTATTGGACATAAGAACACTCTAAGTACGCGTTCGGCCCTCCCGGACATCATCACGTCACCTTGAGGACACTTCTCACCGATTTATAAGGCGCGGCGTTCCTCACACCTCCAGCGCTGAAGCGCTTACACGCGAGTAAAGCGCAACGATGCGCCGAGTTTGGATCACCGCTCGCGTGTCCCATGTCATCGAGACCCGACAAAGCGACTTTTTCGTCGATGTGCGCAACTTCACGAGACTGCGACATCACGAAGGTCCAAAAGTCCGTCGTCGACGCGTTGTACATTCTCTGGGTGACTCGACGTCTATTCCATTGGCTCGGCCGTGGATCACTCGTTTCGCTCGGCATCAGCGCGGTCGTACTTCTGGCCGGTGCCACGGCCACGTCAGCGCACGACAGTCCGGCGTTGTCTTCGACCACGACGACCACGCTCCCGACGAGGTGTCCAAGCACCACGACGACGACGACCACGACGACGACCACGACCACGACCACGACGACACTTCCAGCGACCACGACGAGTCCCACCTCGACGACGATTCCTGTGCCAACGACGACCACGACCACGACGCTTCCGAAGAAGACCGCCCTGGCGTGGCCGGCTCACGGAAGCGCCGCGATGGCGATCCCGCGACTGTGCGTATCGGCGAATACTGCGTATCAACCACGTGTGCCGATCGCCTCACTCACGAAAATGATGACAGTATGGGTCGTCCTGCATCAACTGCCACTGTCGTACGACCAGCGCGGTCCATGTCTCACCGTGAGTGCGCATGACGTCGCGCTGTGGGACTACGACGTCGCGAGCGGGCAGTCGAACGCCCGCATCGTCGTGGGCGAACGGATCTGTGAAGGGACGCTGCTACGCGGTCTGTTAGTCCATTCAGCCGGTGACTACTCGCAACTACTCGAGAGCATCATCGGGTGGAGTCCGGCGACCTTCGTTCGCGTGATGAACCGTGACGCCAAGGCCATGGGACTCTCCCGCACGCACTACGTCGACCTGACCGGCATCTCGCCATTGGATCAGTCGACCGCCGCGAACCAAGCGACGTTGGCGGTCAATCTCATGACCGACGAGCCGATCGTCGACCAGATCGTCGCGCTCACGCACGTGGCGCTCCCGTACAACGGCGTCGTCGAGTCCTACACGCCGTTGATCGGAGTCGCCAACGTCGTGGGTGTCAAGTCCGGTTTCACCGATCCCGCGGGCGGCTGTGACGTCATGGCCGTCAAGGTCACGATTGGCACCAACACGTTTCTGACCTACGCGGTCGTCCTCGGCCAACAAGGCTGGAACGCACTCGACACGGCGGGCGACGCTGCGCTGGCATTGTCGCAGTCGCTACGACCGTCGATCAAACAGGTGCGCACCGCCAACGGCGTCCAACTCGAGTGGACCGGACCGGCCGTCGACCAGAGGAGCTGAGGACTCTAGACCAGCGCGTGGCGCAGGTCGTCCAGCAAGTCGTCCGCGTCTTCAAGGCCGACACTGAGTCGCACGAGATTCGCCGGGATCTCGAGGAGTGAGCCACTGGTCGACATGTGCGTCATCTGCGCCGGGAGTTCGATGAGACTCTCCACCCCGCCGAGTGACTCGGCCAGCGTGAAGACCTTCGTCCTCTCGACGAACGCCTTGGCGTGCGCGGCACCACCGGCGACCTCGACACTCACCATGCCGCCGAAGCCCCGCATCTGATCGAGCGCCACCTTGTGGTTCGGATGCGTCTCCAGACCGGGATACCAGACGCGTTCGATCTGGTCGTGCTCGGCCAACATCGCCACGACGCGCGCCGCGTTCTCTTGGTGTCGGTCCATGCGCACTGCCAACGTCCGCACGCCGCGCATGATGAGGTAACAGTCGAGCGGGCCGGGAATCGCGCCGACGGCGTACTGGAAGAACTTGAGTCGCGTGTTGAGCTCCGCGTCGTTCGTGACGAGGATGCCGCCAATGGCGTCGGAGTGGCCCCCGAGATACTTCGTCGTCGAGTGCATCACGACGTCCGCGCCGAGCGCGAGCGGCGTCTGCAGATAGGGCGTCGCGAACGTGTTGTCGACCACGAGGCGAGCGCCGCGTCGATGGGCGATCCCGGCGAGTCCGGCGATGTCGGCGATTCGCAGACACGGGTTGCTCGGCGTCTCGGCCCAGACGAGTGCGGTGCCGTCGCGCCACGAGGACTCGACTGCCGCTAAGTCCGACAGGTCGACGACGTCGGTCTCGATCCCCCATGGACCAAAGATCTTCGTGAGCATGCGGAAGGTCCCGCCGTAGGCGTCGGCCGAGAGCATGACCCGGTCACCCGGCGCGAGGGTGCGCACCATGGCGTCGGTCGCGGCGAGGCCCGAGGCGAAGGCGATGCCGAACTGGCCGCCCTCGAGGCTGGCGATGACGGTCTCGAGGGCCGCTCGCGTCGGGTTGTCACCGCGTCCGTAGTCGGCGAACTTCACGACGCCAACCGACTCCTGGGCGTAGGTGGAGCTGAGGAAGACGGGCACGTTGACCGCGCCGGTCTCTTTGTCCGGTGACTGTCCCGCGTGGATGGCCCGAGTGGAGAAGTTCACGACTGTCCTTTCGACTATTCGTCGGGTTTGGTGTCCGAGAGGAAGCGCAGCACGTCCGACGCGGTGATCACTCCGCGCGGTCGTCCGTCGGCGAGCACGAGCAGCGCGGGGGTCGTGGAGAGTCGTCGAGTCACCGACTCCAGCGGTTCGCCCACGCCGATGGTCTCGAGGATCGGACCCATCACGGCCTCGATCGGCCGATCGAGCATCGAGGGGTCCTTGAACCCGAGCTCCATGAGGTCCAGTTCGATCGCGGTGCCGACGACTTCTTTGGCCGCGAGCGGCAGCTCGTCGGTCACGGCGATCACGACCTGGGAGACGCCGCGCTCGCGCATGAGGTCGGTGACCTCGCGCACGCTCTGGTCGGTTGTCGCCAAGATGAGGTCAGTCGCGTTCGCCCCCTTGACGTCGAGGATGTCACCCGCCGTCGGGCCGGTCGCGGTCGTAAGGAAGCCGTAGCCGCGCATCCAATCGTCGTTGAAGATCTTTGAGATGTAGCCGCGTCCCGTGTCGGGGACCAACACCACGACGCACGAGCCGACCGGCGCCGACTCAGCCACGCGCAGCGCCGCGGCGACCGCCGTCCCACCGGATCCGCCGATCAGCATCCCCTCTTCGTGGGTGACACGCCGGGCCATGTCGAAAGCGTCGGCGTCACTCACGGCGATCACCTCATCCACGAGACTCGGGTCGTAGTTCGCGGGCCAGAAGTCCTCGCCCACGCCCTCGGTCAGATACGGTCGTCCCTCACCGCCGGAGTAGACCGACCCCTCGGGGTCAGCGGCGATGATACGCACGGTGGGATTCTGTTCTTTGAGGTACTTCGCGACGCCGCAGATCGTTCCGCCGGTGCCGGCCCCGGCGACGAAGTGCGTGACGGTGCCGTCGGTGTCGCGCCAGATCTCGGGCCCCGTGGTCGTGTAGTGCGCGTAGGGATTGGCGGGGTTCGAGTACTGGTCCGGTCGAAACGCGCCGGGCGTCTCGCGGGTGAGACGCTCCGCGGTCGAGTAATACGACTCGGGGTCTTCCGGCGCGACGGCGGTCGGACAGACGATGACCTCGGCACCATAAGCCTCGAGGAGCCGCACCTTCTCGGCCGCCATCTTGTCGCTCATGACGAAGATGCAGCGATAACCACGTTGTGCCGCGACGATGGCTAGTCCGACCCCGGTATTGCCACTCGTCGGCTCGACGATGACGCCACCGGGCTTCAACAGCCCATCGCGTTCCGCGGCGTCGATCATCGTGAGTGCCGGTCGGTCTTTGGAACTCCCGCCAGGGTTCATCGATTCCAGCTTCACCAGCACTTCGACGCCGTTGGGCGTGCGGAGCCGATTGAACCGGACCAGGGGTGTTTCGCCGATCAGATCCAGCAGAGAGTTCGCGACACGCATGGCACCACCCTATTTGGAGCGGCGTCCGCGCAGTGGTGACCGTCGGCGCCCTACGTTTCGGCTGTCGGAATAATCGTCGGTTCGTTGGATTGAGCGACGTCGTGGTGGCGCACGCGCCACTCGATGACCCCAATGCTGACCCAACCAACGATGATGACGAGCCAGAACGTCAAGAGTCGATAGATCAGGACGACGGCGAGGGCCGGGACCTTCTTGGCGCCGTAGGCCACGAGAATGACCGCCAGACTGCCTTCGACGATGCCGATCCCGCCCGGGATCAGTGGCAACGACGCGACGACTTGGGCGACGCCGAAGGCGAGCAGTACGCCACTCCACGGAATCGACGCGTGCACCGCCTCGAAGCAGCACACCAAGATGACGAAGTCCATCAGCCACAGCGACGTCGCCATCACCACCAGTCCCAGGGCCTTGGTCGTCGACAGTGGGATCTCGCGCATCCGCTGGAGCGTCGATTCGATCCGCGTCATGACGTCGCCTCGTGGATGACCGGTGAGCCGACGGCACAGTCCGACCAGCACGGTGAGGAACCGCAACAACAGATCTCGTCGCACCAGTAGAGCGCCGGCGAATACGACGACGAACAGACCGACGAGCGCCGTGGCGCGCGCATCGACACCCGAGTGACCACTCAGCGCCACAGTCACGCCGACCAACAACAGCAGTGACATTCCGATCGCCTGAGCGATCAAGATCGTGAGAATCGACCACCCTGACGCCGCCCCGCTCGCCCCGTGTCGGCGAAAGAATCGGTACCGATACGCACTGGAGACCGCAGGTTCTCCCGGCACGGTGTAGGCAATGGCGTTGTTGGCGAGTGAGACCAGTGTCAGGGATGCGAGCGACAACTCTGCGCCGCCCCAGCGCAGGACCTTCTGTTGGAGGTAGGCGTACCCCACGATCGAGAGCGCCTCAGCGAGCACTGCGCCGCTCTCCCACGCGTAGTTGAGGTGATTGAGATGGCCCAACGCGCCGGTGAGTTCCTCGCGCTTGCCGATCAGCAACGCCAAGACGAAGACACCCACGCCGAGTCCGACGGCGTAGCGCACGATGATCCACGCAGTTCGACGGCGGCGCGACGGCGCTGGTTCGTCGATCACGAACTCACACTACTGAGGGGAAAAACGTCAACAACTACGATTTGCCATGGCCGAGAGTGACGCACCTGCGAGCTTCACACCTGTCGAACACGCGATTCGAACCGCGATCGTCGGTCTCGGGCGCGTCTACGACCTGAACGTCCGTGCCTACGTGGGCTCATCAGACGCCGAGGTGGCGGCCCTCGTGGATCCCAGTGACGCACGGCGACGTCAACGCCACCAGCAGTGGCCCCAGGCGCGAACCTTCGAGTCCGTCGACGCGTTGATCGCGAGTGACGTCGAACTGGACGCCGTCGAACTGCTCCTCCCGACCACTGAGAACGAGGGCGTCGTCATGGCCTGTCTGGGCCAAGGCTGGCACGTCAATCTCCAAAAACCCTTCGCCAATGACCTCGCGAGTGCGCAGCGCATGGCCGCCGAGGCGCAGCGCCAGGGACTCCGGCTGCGAGTGATGGAGAACTACCTCTTCTACGAACCACTCCAGAAACTGAAGACGATCGTCGAGTCGGGCGAACTCGGCGAGATCAGTGGGTATCACATGAAGATGGTCGCGAGCGGGCGCGGCGGATGGGACGTCCCCGGGGACTCCTACGAGTGGCGATTCCAGCAGATGCGCGACGGTCGCGGTCAGTTGGTCTTCGACGACGGCTGGCACAAGCTGTCGACGGCGTTGTGGCTGTTCGGTCCTGTCCGAGAGGTTCGTGCCTGGATCGGTTCGACCGAGATCATCCCCGGTATTGCCGTTGACGCCCCGACGACGATTGTCTGGGAACACGAGAACGGTGTCCGTGGGGTGTGGGATGTCACGTTGGCCGTCGACCTCCTCCTTCGCTCGGACTACTACACGAACGACGAACGCTGGGAGGTCACCGGTCGCCGAGGTTTCGCCCGCGTGAATCGGTGCACCGGTCGCGGTATCCAGGAACCGAGTCTCGAGGTCTACGTCGATGGCGAGATGCGGTCGTTCCACGCGCTCGACGACGATTGGGCGAGCAGTTTTCGCGATTCCGGTCGCCACTGGCTGCACCATCTGCGAACCGGTGAGGGTCCGTTGCTGTGGGGGCCGGACGAGGCGATGGGCGTACTGCGCTTCGCACTCGCTGCTTATGAGAGCAGCGCGCACGGCGGCGTCGGAGTCGCACCAGGTCGAGTGAGCGAATGACGATGCGGTACAGAAGAGTGAGGCTCTCGTAATCGAACGACGTGACCTCGCGAGCCTGTTGACCGAGGCCGGATTCATCGCGGCCGAGGACGAGGCACTGGAGTTGCTCGTCGCCGCTCGTGGCAACGACGTCCTCCTCGAGTCGCTCGTCGAGCGACGCCTACGCGGCGAGCCAATCGCCTGGATCGTCGGTCACGCCGTCTTTTGCGGACTGACCGTCAACGTCCGCGACGGCGTCTACGTGCCGCGGTGGCAGAGTGAACCACTCGCACGCCGAGCGGTCGAACGTCTCCCGGCGCGCGGTATCGCGATCGACGTGTGCACCGGTTCCGGGGCGATCGCCATGGTGCTTCGAGCGCAACGACCGGAGGCGACGATACTGGCCACCGAACTCGACCAGCGAGCGATCGAGTGCGCGTCGTCGAACGGCGTCGACGTCTATCCCGGCGACCTCTTTGCATCGGTACCACTGGAACTCGAAGGTCAGGTCGACGTCATCGTGGGAGTCGTGCCCTACGTGCCGACAGCGAGTTTGTCGCTCTTGCCACGCGACACACTGGATTTTGAATCGACGTTGTCCTACGACGGGGGTGCCGAGGGTGTCGACACGCTTCGGCGAGTGGTTCGCAGGAGCAGTCACTATCTGCGACCGGGCGGCGCGCTCTTGCTCGAGTTGGGCGGCGACGAGGCGGACATCCTGCGCAACGACCTCGTCGACAGCGGCTTCGTCGAGACGCTCATTCACCGTGATGATGATGGCGACGTACGGGCGATCGAGGCCACGCTAGACCCGGTACACCGCGCCTCAGAGATCCAATCGGCCGTTGGCGACGTATAACTGACATGCCAACAACGAGGACCTCTCCGTGACGATCTTTTCTCGTGCCCGTATCTCCCCGTGGCACCTCGCGCGATTCGGCGCCGCGGCGCTGCTGGCTGCAACCGGCGCGATACATCTCGATCTCTATCTCACCGGCTACAGAACACTCCCCACCATCGGTTGGCTGTTCCTGATTCAAGTCATCAGCGCCTTCGCTCTCGCGCTGGCCACACTCGCCTCAGCCAGTCGCCTGCTCGCGGTGGCCGGCGCCGGGTTTCTTGTCTCGACCTTCGCGGGTTATCTGCTGGCACTGCGGGTCAGCCTCTTCGACTTTCGAGAGGTTCGCACCACGGCCGGCACCGTGGCCGGCGTCATCGAGATCGTGGGCTTCGCCCTCCTGCTCGCCTTCGCCGTGCGACCCGAGCAACCCGGCCACCCGGCGCGTGTCACGCGCAACCACGGTGCGCTTCGCGTGGCGCGCTGGACCAGCGCGGCGATCACCGTGCTGGCCGTCGTTGCACTCGGGATCCCATCCTCACGTTCGGGCATCGACGCGACCAACGCCAACGACACATCTGTCACACTCAAGGTCGCCCATATCGACGGCGCGGCGGTGCTGACCAACGCCCGTGGCTACACCCTGTACTGGTTCGCTCCCGACACACCCACTTCGTCGCACTGCACCTCGACCTGTGCCGCGTACTGGCCTCCCGTCATCGGAGCGGCGACGACGACGGCCAGCGTGACCGGGAGCTTCACCACCGTCACGCGTTCCAACGGTGCCCTCCAGGCCACCTACGACGGACACCCGCTCTATCGCTACATCGGTGACTCCGGGCCTGGACAGAACAGCGGCAACGACGTCAATCTCAACGGCGGATGGTGGTATGAGATGAAGGTGTCAAAGTAGGTTCACCAGACGCCGGGCATCAGTCGCCACGGCACGCGTCGTCGGTACGCCTCGTACGAACTGCTGGTCACGAGCAACCGCTCCTCGACGACCGCGCGCCCAATGTTGCAGCCGCAAATGAAGAGAATGATGAGTGCGTTCTGCACCGACAGGCTTTGCAAGAGATAGCCAACCTGGAGGAAGAAGTACGACGCGTAGATCGGATGGCGCACGAACAGGTACGGTCCGCGCTGGACCAGTCCTCGATCGGCGGCGGCGAAACCGAAGGAACGACCCAGGGCCAGAAACGAGAATACGCAGAGCGTCAGCCCGATCATCTGGAGGTCGAAGCCCGCGACGACGCCCCAGTGCGGATGTGCGCCCGAGGGCCGCAGCAACACTCCCCCGAACGTGCCGCCGAATGCGAGGAGCCAATCGAGCGGACGTTGACTGACGACGCGCGCGCGACGGCGGATCAAGTACGCGAGGACGATCCATAGCTCCTCGGCGAAGAACGCGCCGCCGATCAGTGAATGCGTGCGCAGGTAGTACTCGAGACCGGCCCGTGCGAAGAGCGCCGCGCCGAACGCGGCGACGACATTCAGCGCGATGCGCACGATGAGGACTCGCCGCGGCGACCGTACCGGCGCGTCGCGAACGTCCAGAGTCGTCACGGCGCCGAAGGGCGCCGCGAACGAGTCAGTCGCCGCTCGATGAGTGCATCGAGACTGGCCCGGCCCGGGCCGAGACAGACAATGGCGAGCGCCATCACTGCGAGGGCGACATTGAACTCATAGCCCGGCGTCAATGACTCGGAGTTGATGCCGTTGGCCCAGGTAACCGTGATCATCGCCATGACCTGATCTCCGAAGAGCGCGAGGCCCGCGACGCGCGATCCGAGGCCGAGCACCATGGCGATCCCACCGAAGAATTCGATGACCCCGCCGAGAACCGCGAACAGACCGCCGGGATGCAGATGCGCGGTGTTCGACATGAACAACGATTCCGCGTGGAGCCCCGGTCCGTTGAACCAGCCGAAGAGCTTGCCGGCACCGTAATAGAGAAAGATCCACGCGAGCGCGACACGAAGCGCGCCAAGAGCGACGTCGCTCGCACGCGAATCTGGTCGTGTCGTGAACGTCATCGACACCAGTGCACGAACGCGCTCAGCGAGTGGAACCTTCGACGTCGTTGCGCTCACCGGATGTCGCGACCAGCGGCGGATTCGAACGTTGAAGCAGCCGCAGTGCTGCCGGCGACGTCGTCGCGGCGCGACGTGAGCGGACGAAACGGCCCGATGAGTTGCGCACCCAACACCGAGAAGTGACGCGCGCGCGGCGCACTCTGCTCGACGGCGAGGGGGCGACCCGGGAGTCCGGTGTCGATGCGGATCGTCTCGTTCGTGGGGAATACGGCGCGACCGGACAGCTGATCCCAGATCGTGAGCGCGAAGCCGAGGTTCACGTCCTGGCGACCTTCAACTCGGTGATGGATGCGGTGGTAGTTCGGGCTGCAGAAGATCCGATTGAGCGGACCGAAGCTCAAGTTCGTGTTGGAGTGTTCGAACGCGACGACCGCGGCGTAGACGACGAGCAGCGTGGTGGTGATCTCGCCGTTGGCGATCAACACGATGCCTGGAATGAGCGCGATGAGATACGAGACGTGGATCAACGGGTGCGTGCGAAAGACCGTGAGCACGCTCATGTCCTCTTGTGAGTGATGCAGTTCGTGAAACCGCCACAGCATCTGGACCTTGTGATTCGCCAAGTGCGCCGACCAGTTGCAGGCGTCCATCAAGACGAAGATGACCGCGATGGCGAGCCATCGCGGAAAGAACTCGTAGTGGGGTACCACGATCCAGGGCATCGCCTTTCGCGCGACCTCGGCGAAGGATAACGACAGCGCCACGACGAGGGGGACGACCAACGTCGCGTTCAAGACGGTGTAGAGGAGGTCCTGTCGGTACCCGCGTGCGAAGAAACCCCGACGCTGCGCCGGACGAAGTCGCTCCACCACCAAGAACACACCAAGGATCAGAATCGTCGCCGGACCGACGACGATCACCCGCTGGTCGGTGATGGACGCGGCAAAGCTGACGCCACCCCAATGACTCGCCACGCCGATGGCGATGAAGACCACGGCGATCGCGACGATCGAAAGCGCTGGCCAGTAGAGACGCGAGGACAGAGAACGCCGCGCCACGGTCGGGTCGACACGCGGCGCGGGTCCGATCGTTACGTCGAGGGAACTCTTCGACGCATTGAGCACGGTCGTCATCTAGCCTCCTCGAGTCGATTGCGCGATTAGAACCCGACCCCGCCACCTCCGCCAGGCGCCGTGGTCGTCGTTGTCGGCTTGTGCGCGGGCTTCACCAGTACGATGTCGGCCCACTTGCCCCACGTGTCAGTGACGTTGCCGGTCACCTGTCCCGCGGACTTGTCCTGGAAGAACCAGAAGAGGGGCTTGCCGCCGTAGGTGACCTGAGTGCCACCAGTGACCTTCACGGTACCGAGCTTGGCGGCATTGACGCCCGCGCCCGCCGTGGCCTTGGTCGCGCCCTTGGGTAACAGCACCGGGATCCAGATCTTGTGACACGCCGCCGTGCAGGCCGTCGCACTCGGCTTCAAGGTGTAGACGGTCCTGCCGTCGGTGAGGATCGTGCCGACCTTGGCACTCTTGAAGGTTGAGATGACGACACTCTTGGTGGCGTGACTATGCAGCGCGGCCGACGCGCCGGTGATGCCCGCGACGCTCGCGAGACCTCCGGCGACGAGGACCGCGGCCGCGAGGCGAGCACCGCGGTTCGCCGATGAGTGGTTGTGGGTTGCCTGCGTCATGGTCTTGGTCTCCTCAGTAAACGTATTGCCCCGTACTACGGTGTAACGACGCGTTTGGATCAAATCGCTACGCCGCAAAGGTCGCGCGCGCGAGCACGGTGCCGTTTGCGTTCACGACGCGCGCGGAGCGAACCGGGCTTCCCGACCCCTTGATCGGCGCGACCCACGAGCCGTAGCCGTGAGCGATCGTGAACTCGCCGACGGTCTCGGTGCGACCGTTTGCGAACGTCACCTCACACCACACGGTGCCCGTGATCATCGAGGCATCGACGTCCATGATCATCCACGAAGGGCGACCGGACGAGATCGTGACGTCACCGACGACACGCGAGCCCGACAACAGTTGACCGGTCAGAGGACGAAGGGCCGACGTCGAGGGCGGCGTCGTGCCGACGTCGTTCGTCACGAGTGCACCTACACCGATGCCGAGGACGGCGGCGAGCATGGCTGCGACCGCGAAGACGCTGAACCGCTGGCGACGAACCGAACGTCGACGCGCGTCAATACCCTGGTAGCGCTCGATGAGTCGAGTCTCGAAACCCAGCGACGGTTCGGCCTCGGGGGCGAGCCACAGGAGCTTGTCGGTGACGTCGACGAGCGCCTCGACCTCGGCGTTGCAGTGCGCGCACGTCTCGAGGTGGTCAAGGACGATGGCTCGACGTCGACCGGACAAGGTGCCGAGCGCGAACTCAATGAGGTCGTCCTGCATTGCCTCGCACGCCACTGACGGCTCGAGAGGGTTCATGGGGTTCCCATCGTCGCGCCGGCCTCACGAAGCTTGGCCAGTCCCAGTCGAATCCGACTCTTTGCGGTGCCGAGTGGAATCGCTTCCAACGTCGCCACCTCAGCCACCGTCCGGCCGTACATCACGGCCAGCACGATGGCACGACGTTGGTCGATTGGCAGGGTCGCAAGTGCGGCGTGGGCCTCGCCGACTGACTCGGACATCGCCGCGGCGTCATCAGGGGATCGCTCGTCACTGACGAGCGAGAGGAAGACCCGATCCTCGGGCGCGGTGGGCGTCGCGCGTCGTACGCGAATGGCGTCAATCGCGAGATTGCGCGTGATCGTGAGGGTCCAGGTAGCGACCGATCCGCGACGCGCGTCATAGACCGCGGCGTGACGAAGGATGCGGATGAATGCCTCCTGGGTGACGTCCTCGGCCATGCCCGGCTCGCCGACGATTCCAAGCGCCAATCCAAAGAGTCGTCGCTGATAGCGCCGGACGAAGGCGAGGACCGCTCGATCGTCACCGACGGCGACGCCGGAGAGTAGCGCCTCATCCGAAGTCTCGTCGTCATAACTACTGCGCGCTCTCATCAACTGATAGTACGGCTGCGGCCTTCAAAGAGATCATCGTCGCCACTGTCCATGAAAGCAGCGCGTTTTCGTCGACTCGATATGCCGTTCAGGACATTTGAGTGATCCCAAGAGGATGTCGTCACGTAGATCCACTGTTCTCGACGCTTCACGACGACCAAAGGTGGAAACCATGTCACGTTTCGAATCACGACGGAATCTGAAGTTACACGTTGCCAGTGTGGTGCTCGTGGGAGGAGCACTCGCCGCCGGACTCGGCATCGCTACTGCTTCGGGTGCGTCGCACGACCACTCCAAGAAGATCGTCGTCATCTCGGCACTGAAGAGTGCAGCGTTCGGCACGATCCTGACCGATGGCACGACGCTCTACACACTCAAACCGAACGCGACTGCCTGCACCGCCACCTGTCACAAGTATTGGATCGAGGTCCTCTTGCCCAAGGGTGACACGAAGGCCGTCGCCGGACCGGGGGTCAGTGCGGCCAAGCTCGGCACCGTGAAAGTCAAGGGCGGTCGACAGGTCACCTACGGCGGCAGGGCGCTGTTCTGGTTCTTCTTGGATAAGTCCGCCGGTCAGGTGAAGGGCAACGTCACCGACACGTGGGGCAAGTGGGCCGATGTCGTGCTCCAAAAGCATGCGTCTTCGCCCGCGACCACCACCACGGAGAAAGTCACGCCGACGACGGCGCCGGCCGCGCCTTCCCCCACCACGACGGTGCCCACGCCAACGACGACGCGCCCGACAACGACCACGACGGCGCCGGGCGGCGGGGGCGGCGTCGGCTTCTAGGGCAGCTCTCGCACACCCGCGCGGCCGATGGTTTCGAGGTCAGCGCGAGGGCGCCGGGACGAGTCGGGCGTGGCGCAACTTTTCGAAGTCATCGGTCACGTCGACGCGGCTACGTGGACGTCCGAAGAGATATCCCTGGATGAGGTCGCACTCGAGTTCGACCAGCACCGAGCGCTGGACCTCTTCTTCGACTCCTTCGGCCACGCACGTGAAGCCCATCGCGTGACTGAGGTCCACGACGCCGCGTACGACGGCCGAACCCTCGGCGTCCGGTGTCATTCGGTCGATGAACGTCTTGTCGATCTTCACGAAGTTGATGGGCAAATCAGCGAGGTAACTGAGCGACGAGTAGCCCGTGCCGAAGTCGTCTATCGCCAGGCGCACGCCGAGTGAGCGCAACGCGAGCAGACGCTCGACCGTGGCCTCTAGGTTCTCTACCAGTGCGCTCTCAGTCACTTCGAGCACGAGTCCGTCCGGTGAGAGGCCCGATTCGACGAGCGCCACCGCGACGCTCTCGACGAGTGCCGCGTCTTGGAGTTGGTGGGCCGAGAGGTTCACGCTGACGTAGAAATCGCGGTCGACGACGGCGTCGCGTTTCCACTGCTGTGTCTGGTAGATGGCGGTGCGCAGCACCTGCTTACCCAGCGGCACGATGAGCCCGGTGTCCTCGGCGACCGAGATGAACTCACTGGGCGTCAACAGACCGCGCGTGGGGTGGTTCCAGCGCACGAGTGCCTCGGCAGCGATGAGTTCACCGCTGCGCGTGTCCACGATCGGCTGGTAGAAGACCTCGAATTGATCGGTCTCGAGGCCGTCGCGGATACCGACTTCGGTCTCGAGACGGCGCAGCGCGTCTTCGTGCATCTTCGGTTGGTACATCTCGTAGCGGCCCTTGCCCTTGCGTTTTGCAACGTACATGGCGAGGTCGGCGTCGCGCAGCAGGTCATCCGGTGACACCCCCGGTTGATCGGCGATGGCGATGCCGATGCTGGGACGCATGGTCACGTCGCTCGAGAGGACGCGAAACGTCGGACCCATGGCGTCGATGATCCGAGCGGCCACTTCCTGGGCCGCCTCGGGCATCGCGCCCGCTTCGACGAGCACGGCGAACTCGTCGCCGCCGAAGCGAGCGACGGTGTCACTCGGTCGCAGCGCCTCGCGGATCCGCTTCGCCACTTCGACGAGTAGTTGGTCACCGGCGGGGTGTCCGAAACTGTCATTCACCGTCTTGAAATCATCGAGGTCGACGAACAGGACCGCCACTTCGCTGGCCTCGCGCGCACTGCGGTCCATCGCGTGCGAGAGCCGGTCAAAGAACAGCGCGCGGTTCGCGAGTCCCGTCAGCGTGTCGTGGAAGGCTTGGTGTTCGAGTTCTTGTTCGAGGGCGTGACGCTCGGTGACGTCGCGACCGTTCATCACGATGGCCCCGACGTCAGGTTCGTCGAACAAGTTGGTGATGACGACGCTCAGAATCCGCCACTGTCCGTCGTGATGGGCCATGCGGACCTCAAATGACGAGGTGCTGCCGAGGCCACCGGTCAGGACTTTGGCCAGGTGGATCTGCGTCGCTGGCACGTCGTCGGGGTGCACCACGTCGTCCAGGGTTCGACCGACGAACTCCTCGAAGGGCCGACCAAGCATCTTCAAGACCGCCTCACTTTGATACGTGATCCGTAGATCGGTGCCGAGCAGGGTGATCAGGTCCGAGGAGTACTGGACCATCGCCCGGAACCGACGTTCGTTGCGGACCCCGGCGGCGACGCGCGCCAACTCGACGCGGTCGAGAGCGGCCAGGAGTTGTGTCACGACGCCGTCGAGAATCGCTCGCATCTCGACCGGGAGCGGGCCGTCGTGGGCGAGCAGTAGCCGCTCACGGGCCACGGTGCGATCGGTGGCGAGGAGTTGTGTCCACATGGTTGAGCGAGGTGTTGAACCGATCGTCGTGCCGTCTCGCAGTTCGACCAGGTGTCGTTCGCTGGAGGGCGCCTGCTTGTTGATCTCGACCGACGCACCGAGGCACTCCGGCCAGGTGGCGGCGACAATTCGAACGTCACCCGATTCGAGCCTGGTCGCGATGCATCCAACCACGCCCGCATCTCCCATGGCGCTCATGGCGTCAACGCCGGCCTTCCACACGTCGTCGCGTTCTGTCGCAGACACGAGATACTCAGAGAAGAGGCGCAGCGCCTGTTGTCGACGAGCGTCGTGTGCCTGCGTCCGTGCCAAACCGACGAGGCGGATGATCACCAGTACGAAGACCACCAATGACACCCCGGCGAGGATGCCGCCATCGGAAGGGACGTGTGCGACGTCGCGACAGACCAGCGCCAGCGGCGCGACCAACGCTGAACCGCTGAGTAGGGCCAACGTGACCGGACTCAGGTGCCGGGCCCGCCACGGGCGCTGGCGGGTCAGGTCGACCATGGCGGGATGCAGCGCTGCCGCGCCCCAGCACACGTAGAACACGACCCATCCGAGATCGACCGGACCGCCCACTCGCCACAGACCGTGCAACTGGATCCAGCCGTAGATACAGTCCGCACCCAAGACGCCCATCGCACCAGCTGTCAATAGGCGAACCGACGTCCCTCTCGTGCCGCCACCGAACAACAAACGAACGATGACCGCGAGCATCAATATGTCGCCCAACGGATAGGCGATGGACGTCAGTTTCGACAGCACGTCTGTGTCGACCGCGTGGACGTAGGGCTGGATCAGGTAGATCCACGACATCGCGCCGAGGCCGGCCGTGACGATCAAAGCGTCGACGCCGGCCCCGCCTTCGCCGTGTCGAAGGCGTCGCGAGCGGACCATGAGGATGAGCCCCGACGCCAAGAATCCGTACGTCGCGAGGTAGAAGACGTCGGCGAGCGACGGATAGGGATTGACCTCGTGCATGAACTCGGTCAAGACGTCGTAGGTGATGTCGCCGGCGGCGAACGTCGCCATGCCGATCGCGATGACCACCCACGCACTGCGGTGCACCGGTCGGTTACCGATAATGCCGCAGACGATAGCCACCGCCGAACCGATCCCGAGGATCCCCCACAGATAGACGTGTTCCTTGGGAAAGAGGTAGACCGCCGCCACGAGCGGCACGTTGAGCGCGACGTACGTCCACGCGACGCGCGCTCGAAGCCCCTCCGGGGCCGACGTCATCATGACGAGCCCTCAAGGTCGAAGTCGACGCGAGGATTCGTGACGTCGCGTGACGAGCGGCGTCGCCCGACGATCATTGGTGAAGCACTCACGTCGACCTAACTGAAGACCTCATCAGGGAATAGCCCAATGACATAGAAGAGCGTCATGTCACAAACAACGTTCGAAACAATGCTTTCACGGACATCACTGATTCTTCGCAACGACAACGCAATTGCGCTGACGCCGCCGCCCACCTGATCAGAAGGTCGATCAGCTACTTCGACTCAGCGATTGCCTTCAATGCGGCCAGGGTTTCGCGATTCCCGCTCGTGGCGGTCGCGCGTCGATCGGCGATCTGATTCCACGCGTCATCGCCGAAACGATCTTTGGGCTGAGGACACCATCTCCTTTGAGTTACCGCCCGACCCAGATGGGGGCACAGTAGTCGTGCTGACCGAAGAGTTGGGTCGCGAACGCGCGGCACGAAACGCCTGCGGCGGGGACAGCTGTCTGGACCGGCTGGAGTTCGCTCGAGAAGCCGAGACGGGACTTCACGTTTCGATCGCTACCGCGCCACCTGCGCATCCGTACTCGGTCCCCAAGAAGGTCCTCCGGCAAACCTCCAGGTCTCTTGGTCCGCGTGACGACGGGCGCGGTACACCCGCGCGAGGACGTGCTTCCAGTAGCGTTTTGGCTGGAGCGCCGGGAAGCCTGGTCGGCACAGTGTTGACACACGGAGGAGGCCGACGTGACACTCGCGACCATCGCCTTCTTCGTCGGTGCCATCGTGAGCCTTGCGACGAGTTGGGTGCTGGTGACGCGACTCGAACGCATTGGCGAACGCCTCGGCCTCTCCGAGGCCCTCCTCGGTGTCGTCGCGGCGCTCGCGGCCGACGCGCCAGAGATAACCTCCTCGATCTCGGCTATTGCCCAACATCAGCGTGCCATCGGAGCCGGCGTCGTCATCGGATCGAATGCCTTCAACCTGGCGGCACTTCTCGGCCTCGGCGCGGTCGTCTCTGGATTCATCACTCTGCATCGACGAGTCGTGGTCTTGGGTGGACTGATTGCGATGTGGATCGCGCTGTGCTGCGTGTTCACGTCGGTCGGCGCCGTCACACCGCTGCTCGGTCTGATCCTCACGTCAGCCGTTTTCATTCCGAATCTCATCGTGCTCGGAGTTCGGCGTGATGCCCTTCGTCGCGTGGCGGCGTCAACCGCGTTCGCGACATGGCTCTCGTCGGCGATCGACGAAGAGGAAGAGGAGTTGGAAGTGGCGATCCGTCCAGTCATTGGTACTTCGACTGACGTCGTGATGGCGCTCGTGGCGCTCGTCGTGGTCGTGGTGGCGAGTGTCGCGATGGAACGAGGCGCCTCGACGATTGGCCATCATCTGCACGTCGCCGATGCCGTCGTGGGCGGCGTGGTCTTGGCGGCGGTGACGAGCCTTCCCAACGCCGTCGCCGCGGTCCATCTCGCGGCGAAGCGGCGAGGCGCGGCGGCATTCAGCACCGCGCTGACGAGCAACAACCTGAACGTGATCGCCGGCTTTCTCCTCCCCGGTGCCATCGTCGGTGTCGCCCGATCGACCTTCGCGGGCAATCTGACCGCGCTGTCGTATCTCGCGCTCACGATCCTCGTCCTCGTCGTCGCCTTCGCCCAGAGGGGACTGAGTCGGCGAGTCGGCTGGGCCGTCATCGCGGGCTACCTGGTCTTCGTCGCGTGGCTCGTCGCGGTGACGTAAGCGATACCTCCATGGGCACGGCGCGGGCCACTCGCACGCGTTGGCCACGATGACTATCGTCGTGGCATCCATAGAAAAGGAGAGAGCAATGTTGAAGGGATTCAAGAACTTCCTAATGCGGGGCGAACTCATCGTCATCGCGGTTGGACTGGTTGTCGCACTCGCCTTCAGCGCGCTCATCTCGTCGTTCACCACCAACATCATCACGCCGTTGATCAACTCCCTCGCCGGTGATTCCACCAGCGGTCCGGGGCTGGGCTGGACGCTAAACGGTCAGTTCATCGCCGTGGGCGCCTTCATCTCGGGCATCATCTACTTCGTCATCTTCATGGCCGTCGTCTACTTCGTCCTCGTCGTGCCCTACCGCTCCTACATGGCGCGCCAGGGCACGGTCGTCTTCGGGGCGCCGGCGCCGGCGCCGGACGTGAAGACCTGCCCCGAGTGTCTCTCGACGGACGTGCCCGCGGCCGCCACCAAGTGCTGGCATTGCTCGAGCGTCATCAGTTCCGACGCGCCAGCCGGCTGACGCGAGGCCGCTCACATCGACGGTGCACCGTGGCCGTCCGACGCGCAGCTACCTCGACGAGGACGTGTGCACCCGATTCTTCCCGCTCTTCTTGGCCTCGTACATCGCGGTGTCCGCGGCCCCCATCAGTTCGACGGCGATATCGGCGGCTGACGTTTCGGGCGCCGGATGACCGAGGGCGATGCCGACGCTCACCGAGATCTGGTACTGCTCGCCTTCGACGTCGAAGGGCTCACTGATCGCTCGTACGATCCGATTCGCGATCTCCAGGCTGAAGTGCCCCGTCACGACGTCGCGCTCCACGTCGGCGTCACGACGCGGGCGGTTCCACGGCTCCACGATCAGCACGAACTCGTCGCCACCCAGTCGAGCGACGGTATCGCCATCGCGAATGACCGAAAGCAGACGTTTCGCCGTCTCGATGAGCACGGCATCGCCGGCCGAGTGGCCCGCGCTGTCGTTCACCTCTTTGAATCCATCGAGGTCACAGAACAGCACGGCGACCTCGCGACCATCGCGCGTGGAGCGAAGGATCGCCGCTTCCAATCGGTCGACGAGCAGGGCACGATTGGCCAGACCGGTCAACGTGTCGTGCAGCGCGTCGTGTAGGAGTCGCTCCTCGGCGTACACCACGTCGGTGATGTCGCGAAGTACGCCGAGTACCTCGACGACGTCGCCCGCGTCGTCGCGACGAAAGGCCACGACGTGGCGACTCATCCAGTGCCACGTGCCGTCGGCGTGGCGGAGCCGGTAGCGCAGTTGTAGGACTTCGCCGTCGGCCAGATGCGCGGAGGCCGCGTTCATCTCGCGAAGCGCGGCTTGGTCATCAGCGTGCACGAGTCGTTCAATCGTCGCCCCTCCGAGGGCCTTCGACTCTGCGGCGGTTCTTCCGAGGAGGTCGCGATCGCGCGAACCAAAGATCATGGCGCCGCTGCGCACGTCGGTGATGAAGGTGTAGTCCGGCGAGGCAATGAGGACTGCGTTCATGAAGTTGTTGGCCTCGATCACGTTCTGCTCGGCGCGGATCCGATCGGTCACGTCAGCGACCGCGCCTTGTAGTCGCACGACCTTCCCGTCTTCAATCACGGCGCCGGCACGCGAATCAAACCACCGAAGTTCGCCGTCGCCGGCGCGATGGACCCGGTAGCGAAACTGCACCGACTCCCCGGCTCGGCACTTCGCTATCGCACTATCCACGGTGACGCGGTCATCGGGATGAATCCGCGACGCGGCTTGGGCGTAGCCCTCATCGAAACTCATTCGGTCGAGCTCATGCAACGCGAAGAGGCCGTCGGACCACGTGATGACGTCGCTCTCGAGGTCCCACTCCCACGAGCCGGAGTGTCCGACGCGTTCGCCGTCACGGAGTCGACGTCGCTCGCGCAACAGGTCGTCCTCGGATTCGCGCAGTGACCGCTCGGCCAGGCGAACGCTGGTCACGTCCAACGCGAAACCGATGCCGGCTGTCGTCCTCCCCTCCTCGACCACCAACGGTGAGATTCGGTGGAGGAAGACTCGCCCACCGAACTCGATGTCCAATTCGACCTCTTCACCGTTCAGCACACGTCGATACGGTCCCTCGAGAGCGCTGGATACCTCCAAAGGAAAGACCTCGTAGATGGTCTTTCCCTGCATCGTCGCCTGCGTCAACCCGACGATGGCCAGTCCATGTCCCCCCGCACAGAGATATCGGAGTTCTTCGTCGAAGACCACGATGGCGCCCTCGGGGAATCCCTGGACGACGATGTTCGAACTGGCCAGACGCAACGCCTCGAGGGCACCAGCACTGATGCGCGAAGACTCTCGCGTCACGTGGTCGCGATCAAAATCGCGCGCAGTGCCTCGAAGAGAAATATCTCTTCATCAAGCGCTTCATTCCTGAAGTATATGAATCTCCAACCTGAATCTTGCGAACCTCTATGCGCGAGCGAAGTTCGCCACGAGCGAATCCGTGACCGCATCCCATAGTGCTGGTGGCAGGTCATGGCCCATTCCCGGCATGATCTCGAGGGTCGCACCCGCAACGGCCTCGGCCGTCGCACGGCCGCCTGACTGATCGACCAGTGGGTCGTCGGCGCCGTGGATGACCAACGTGGGCGTTCGCACCTTGCGAAGATCCGCGGTCCGGTCAGGTTGAGCGACGACTGCCGCGACCTGACGAACCGTCCCGGCCGGATGGAAGGCGCGGTCGTAGTCGGACGCGGCCCTTGTGCGCAGTGATGCTTCGTCGAGGTCGTAGCCCGGCGACCCGATCACTTTGGCCAGCAGTACGCCGCGCTCAATCGCTTCGTCACGGGTGTTCGGCGGCGGACCCAGCAGTGCACCGAGCGCATCAGATGAGGCTTGGCCGACCTCGGGATTGCCCGTCGTTGACATGATCGAGGTTAGTGATCGCGTCTTGTCGGGAAACGCGATTGCAAAGCTTTGCGCGATCATCCCGCCCATCGAGGCACCGATGATGTGCGCGGACTCGATGCCGAGTGCGTCAAGGAGACCGGCCGCGTCACTCGCCATGTCGACGAGCGAATAGGGCGCGCTGACCGCCCCGGTGATGATGTCAGCGAGTTCCAGCGTGCCCAGGTCGTCAAGCCACGAGGAGAGTCCGATGTCACGGTTATCGAAACGAATGACGAAGTACCCGCGGTCCGCAATGCCTTGGCAGAACTCCGGTTCCCACAGCGTCATCTGCGCGCCGAGGCCCATGATCAAGAGGACCGGCGGCGACGCGGCGTCGCCGAAGGTGTCGTACTCGATGGTGATTCCATTTGCGATTATCGCTTGCATGCGTTCGAGAATAGTGGTGAACTCCAGCCGTCACCCGAGTCGCATGAGACGGTGTTGTCGATGCAACGCGACGTTCACGTGCAGTCGCACTAGACCGCGCGAAAGAGTTCGCCGGACGTCTTGGACTGTGCAGCCGCAACGGCCGGCACGACGGCCAGCACGTTGGCGACCACGAGCACCCCCGCCGCCAGCAGCGCCAGCACTCCCATCGGCACGACCGCCACGGGGACGGCGCCCAGATTGACGGCGAAAGCACGCCACACCACTTGTCCCACCGCCGCGCCAAGCGGCACGCCGAGGACGATGCCGATGATCGCGACGGTGCTCGCCTGCCAGGCGACCGTTGTCCCGACCTGGTTCTTGGCGAAGCCGAGCGCCTTCAAGAGGCCGATCTCTCGGCGACGCCGCGCGACACTCACCACGAGCAGGTGCAGCAGCGTCGCCGCGCCGAACAATGCCAGAATCGCGCCGAGGATCAGTGGGAAGTTCACCGCTTCGCCGAAGTTGATCAGCGGAATTGGGGTGGCGGGCAACTGGGCCACGTTTGGGTAGGCGCGAAGGTAGTGAACGATGTCGGCCCGTCCTTTCGCACCGGACACCATCTTCACGAGCACGGCGAACTGGAGGTTCGCGTCGTAGGCCTTGCGACATGGGGACTGGGTCGTTCCCGGTGGACAGAGCGCGTTGAGGTAGCCGCCCTGCGTGAAGGCCGCGCCGGTTCCCAGGCCGCCGAGACCCAAGTCACTGGGGAACGACGCAGTGCCCACGACGCGAAACGCGACCGTTCGGGTGCCGCCCGTCGGTACCTGAAGTGTCACGCGAACGTCGGAGCCAATGTGCGCGCCCACCTGACGAAGGGTTGAGTTCCCGAGGGCAACCTCGCCGTCGCCGGACGGTAGGCGCCCGTCCACCGTGGAAAGCAAGAGTGGCCCACGGATCGCGTCGCCCGCAACCGAGCTGACGCTCACGCCGTTGATCGAGATCTCGTCCCTCGTCCCCACCGTGATCCCCGTGACCGTGCGGTCGCGTTCGATGACGGCCAACTCTTTCGTCGGATTTTGTTGGAGACCGGCCACCACGAGTTGATAGTTCTGGCCGTAGAGCGCCGGCACGGAGACCAGGTGCGACAAACTCGTGCCGAAGACCGCGGTGGCACAAAGCGCCATCACTGCCATCACCGTGCCGACGAGTGCCGTGCCGACCGGGACCGAGGCGACGCCTCGCCCGCGCTCGAGGGCGTGTCGCACACCGATCACGGCGCTCGGAGGCGCACCGGTGCTCACCACGCGTGCGACGATCGGCGAACGGCGCAGGCGCGCTGACGTTGTGTCACCGGCTCGAATTCGCGACGCGCGCACCGACGGCCAGAGTCCGAGCAGCCCGACGACGACAACGGTGCCGAGCGCGCCGAGCAGGAGAACGAGCGGATCGAAGGCCAAGCCGGGAGACGGTTCGGCGAGACGCGCTTCGCCGACGGGTGCCAGGGGTGAGAGCGCGTAGGCGATGACAACGGCACCGAGCGAACCCATGATGGCGACGACGAGGTTGCGCGCTGTCCCGAGGACGATGAGTTGCCGACGGGGCAAGCCGAGGGCGACGAGTTTCGGATACTCCTCACTTTCGACGACGCTCTGTCGGCCGAGCGCCTGGCCGATGACCGCGAGACCGCCAAGGAACGCCAGAACCGCCAGTATCCACCACCCGAATGCCTGGGGGCGGATCGACTGGGTGACCGCCGCAGCCGTTGAGTCCTGATTCGACACGTAGAGCGGGCGAAGCGGCGTGAGTGCCGCACCGAATTTCGGAAGGCTGACAGACCCGTCACGAAGCCGCACGAGATAGACCGACGCCAACAGCGTCTTTGGGTTGATGTAGTGCGCGAACGCGGGCGTCGTGAACAGGTCATACTCCGGTGTCTCGCCGGATGGGAACTCGAACTCGGCTGCGGCAATCCCAACGACGTGAAGCGCCAGCGTGGGACCGGCCGGTTTGCCGGGACTCGCACCTGAGAGGGGCGAGATCTGGGCCGCAGAGTAGAACGGCACGTGCATGACCGAACCGACGTGAATGCCGTAGTCCTGTTCGAGGGTGAACGACGCGAGCACCTGAGTCCTCGACGTTGGGTCGGGCATCCGACCGCTGACTAACTTGACGACCCGGTGAAGTCCTGCCGCATCAATTTCATTGACGTAGAAGTTGGAGCGGTCGATACGACCCTTGCACGCGCACGACGGTTGGCCGTATCCGGGTATTTCGACTGCAGTAACTGACGCGACACCGGGCAACGTCGACAAGCCACGTATCGGCGTGTCGTTGAAAATGTAGACGTCGTAGCCATGTGCTTGGACGAAACGAGGGAATGCCGAGGCCGTGCGACGACCTGCCGCTACCGCGGCGAGCGCCAGTCCGCCGACCACGGCGACGAGCACGACCAGGACCACCCACGATCTCCACCGACGTCGAAACTCCGACCGGAATACCAGCAGGACAGCACTCACGAGGACCTCCCCGACCAGTGTTGCCTACTGGGAACGGCCGTCAAAGGAAGTCAGTACGCCGAGATGGGAGCGTGCTAGCACCCAGGCAGCGGTGCCAATTGGTCGAGCCCGGTCGTGATCGTGTTTGGCGAGCGTCTTACCTCTCATCGACAGCGACGATGTCGCCTGCGCTCCTTGTGACCCAACGTGCCCTGCCGACCAGCACCACGACGATTCCCAGCATTGCGACGTAGGCGGCACCCACGTGCGATCCTTCGGGGACGAAGACTTCGTATCCCGAGGGCCCACCGAACCCGAGCCACATGAAGTACGCCACCATGAAGGCGGCGGTGCAGGCGCCCACGAGCGACACGAGTGTCGTGTGCATTCGATCAACGATCGGTGGCAGTTCGACGCGCCGCCAGAGTGAAGCCATCGAGACTGCGAACACGACCACCGCAATTGGTACGAGTTCGCTCACCACCACAAACGACGTGGCGTCGCCGCGTGGAAGATTCCAGAAGACGACCCAGTTCTGCGTCACTCCGAAGGTGGTCTGCGCTATCACCGCAATTGCCGATCCGGGATGATTGAAACCGATGCCCGGATGCGCGTGGTCGCCGTGCACGTACCAGTAAAGAACCTGCGGCACGCCTCGAACGGAATAGACCAGCAGTGCACCCGAGACGGCGGCGAGTGTCGATGGCATCACAAGCGGTCGGCCCTGACGGTGAATGAACTGTCGAACCGTCGAACAAACCACGAGAACCACGAGTGCAAGCAGCACGAGCGACACGATTCCCATCAACACGGTGAGGGCGCCCGTCGAGGCTGACACCGGAATCGGATGATACGTTCGCGAGCTCCAACGAAGCATCGCGAGTGACCAGAAACTGAGCATCAGCACCACCACCAACGAGAGCAACGCGAAACTCGTCGCCACTGCGGCCCGGCTCTGGTCCTCGGCACTCAGTGTCGACGTCGCGAAGCCGAGATCACCGATTCGAGCGCCAATCCCTTTTCGCGCGATGTTGAACACACATCGAGCGTTGAGCGAACGCTCGGCCGACTCTTGTTCGAGGTGATCGACGAACTCTTCGCCGTATCGCTCGCGCCACGCCTTCGGGTACCAGAGAAGCAACCGCTTGGCTCGTCGAGTAGAGGTCTCAGCGCTACTCATGCGAGTGACCACGAGCGCTTGAGGCGAGCGTGACCAGTCTTCAGAATGCGCTGTTGGGCGGTGATGTACTCGGCGAGCACGGAAGCACCCTGCGCCGTCAAACGATACGGGCGCCGACGTTCGTCCGCCTCCAACGCGATAATCAGTCCCCGACTCTCGAGGCGCGCGAGTAACTGGTAGAGAGTTCCGGGCGGCAGGTGGACGCCGGCGAACTGCTCGACGTCCTTGACGAGCGCGTAGCCGTGCTTGTCGCCGCCCGCGAGACTGGAGAGCACGAGGACCGCGGCGGCGGAGTTCCGTCCAAGTCCGGTCAAGGGATCAGTTGACGTGGCCATCGTTGAACTATATCCATAAGCGATACATCCGTCAACGATGCAAAGTCGTTACTTCCAGTGAACGGACTCACGTGTTGTTCCGTATAGCGTTTGATTCCGGAGGAACCCTCCGCTGAACCTTCGGAGGACCACGATGGCAGTCGAAAAGTCCCGGAGGCCCTACCAGGCGACCTATGCCGTGCTCGCTCTCGCGGTCGGTGGCTACGCGTTGTTGCAGTCACTCGTCATCCCGGTCCTGCCCACGATCCAGGCGGGCCTGCACACGTCGCAGAACTCGGTCACGTGGGTTCTCACGGCGTATCTGCTTTCGGCCGCGATTTTCACGCCGATAATGGGCCGACTCGGCGACATGCACGGCAAGGAACGACTGCTCGTCTTGACGTTGATCGCGCTCACCGTGGGATCGCTGTTGGCCGCGGTCGCGGGTTCCCTCTCGCTGATGATCGTGGCCCGCGTTATTCAAGGGATCGGAGGGGGCGTACTCCCCCTGTCGTTCGGACTCATCCGCGATGAGTTCCCGAAGGAGAAGGTCATCGGTGCCATCGGCGTGATCGCCGCACTCGCCGCGGCCGGCGGCGGTCTCGGCATTGCGCTGGCCGGACCCATCGTGAACGCGCTCAACTACCACTGGCTGTTCTGGATCCCGATGATCGTGATGGCCCTCGGCGCGGTCGCGGCGCACTACGTGGTCCCCGAATCCGAAGTTCGCACGCCGGGACTCATCAGTTGGTCGGGCGTGGTCTTGCTCTCGGCGTGGCTCGTCGCTCTCATTCTTGGCATCAGCGAAGCGCCCACGTGGGGTTGGGGCTCGACGAGCGTCATCGGCCTCTTGCTCGTCGCGGTCGTCGTCGCCGTTGCGTGGGTCGTGGTCGAGGCCCGGTCGGCGCACCCGCTGATCGACATGAAGATGATGAGGATTCCCGCTGTTTGGACGACGAACTTGGTGGCGCTGCTCCTGGGTGTGGGGATGTACGCGGTCTTCGCGTTCTTGCCTGAATTCCTGCAGACGCCATCGTCGGCGGGCTACGGCTTCGGTGTCAGTATCACCAAATCGGGGCTGATCTTGTTGCCGATGAGCGTGTTCATGTTCGCCTTCGGCATGCTGTCCGGTCGTCTGTCCAAGCGCTTCGGCAGCAAGTCCGTGCTCGTAGCCGGCCTCCTGGTCGGCATCGTCGCCTACGGACTGCTCACCTTTGCGCACAGCGCCGAGTGGCAGATTCTCGCCGCGATGGTGATCCTCGGCGTGGGGTTCGGACTCTCCTTCGCGTCGATGTCGACGCTCGTCGTCGTTGCCGTGCCACCAGAGCAGACGGGCGTCGCCAGCGGTATGAACGCCAATGTCCGCACCATCGGCGGCTCGATCGGCGCGGCGGTCATGAGCAGCATCGTGACGTCCGGCGTGCGCGCCGGCGCCTATCCGCGCGGCTCTGGCTATACCCACGGCTTCGCGCTGCTGAGCGTCTCGGCCGTCGCCGCGACGCTCGCCGCGCTGTTCGTGCCACGGATGCTCCGCCCACCTGCAACGGTGACCGAGGCGACCGTGCCACACGCCGAGCTCGGCATGATTGCCGCCGGCACACTCGTGGGCGACGAATCCGAGTGACGCGCCAACGCAACTGAGCGTTCCAGGACTCGCCGGAAGAATTGTTGAGATTCCGTCGTGCGTAGTGTGCGTTGACGCTGCGAGGCTTACGACGGCAAGGGCACTTGACAGATGAACAACACCCTCTCACGATTCGGGATTTTCGCTGCGGCCGCTTCATTGATCGCCGTCGCGGGTTACGTCGCGTCACCTTCGCCAATCGCCGACGCCAGTCCCGCGGGTGCCGTCTGGAACCTGTCGACGGCACCGACACCCACGGGCAGTTGGTACGCCGTCGACTACGCCGACGGGCATTGGATCGCTGTCGGCGACTCCTCCGACGTCGCCGTCTCACCTGACGGCGCGACGTGGAACGAGGATCCAGTGCCGGCAGGTTCCTGGCACTCGGTCGCCTTCGGGAATGGGCGTTTCGTGGCGCTCTCTTCGGTTGCCGCCAATCCTGAAGAGATGACCTCGACGAACGGCACCACTTGGACGTCGGCCCCAGGTCCCGCTGGGCCGTGGACCGCGTTGGCCTTTGGCGACGGCCGCTTCGTCGCGGTGAGTTCCAGCGGACAGATCGATACGTCAACGAACGCGATGCAGTGGACTCGAGTGTGGAGTCACAGCAACCTTGACTTCACGTCGGTCGCCTACGGCGGTGGACACTTCATAGCGACCGACGCGGCGTTGGGCGCCGTGGGGATCTCGACCACCGGACTGCAGTGGAGTCGTCTCTTTCCGGCCAGGAACACCGTCACCGACTGGGGAGCCGTCGTCTACGGCGACGGGGAGTTCATCGCGCTCGGTGGCTCGAGCGCAGGGTATTTCGCGACGTCGGTCTACGGCTATGTCTGGACCATCCACCAGTTCTCGTCCGTCGAGGCCATCGACAGCGCGACGTTCGGGTGCGGCAGTTTCGTCGTCACCGGTGAGTCCGCGACGTCTGGCGCGCAGTTCTCCTCGTCGACCTCCGGGACAACATGGATGACATCGTCCACGCCGACGGACACGACGACGGCCTGGAACGCCGTCAGCTATGGCGCACATCGATTCGTCGCGGTCGATGCGGTTGGCAACATCGCCTGGTCCAAGACGACCGCCAACTGCGCCGCGGTCATTCCGACATCGCCGCAGCAGGTCTCGGGGAACATCCACAGCGGCAAGGTCTGGACCTACATGCACCCACCGACCAGTGCCGGAGGCGCACCCGTGAACAGCTACCGCGTCAACATCACCAAGGGATCGCTCACTCGACAGTGTTCGGCACCGGTCTACTTCGAACCGAATTGCATCATCGCCGGACTCGTGAATCATCAGGTCTATTGGGTCACCGCGCAGTCCCACAACCGCTTCGGCTACTCGGTGGCGACGGATCCAGAGTTCGTCATCCCCACCGCGACGTTGGGCTTCGACGCGGTACCGTCTGCGCCCGTCGTCGCGCACGGCGCCCCGGTCGTGGTGCAAGTGACGGGCGTCAAAGCCAACGACGAGGGCATCTATCCCGTCACCACCATCACGGTGCACGTCGGAGCAATGGTCGCTGCCTGCCATCCGAATCCATTCGGCGAGTGCCTGTTGACGGTCCCCAACGCTCCGGTCGGGACAGACAGCATCTATGCGACCTATTCGGGTTTCGGGCGGTCGTATCAATCGCCGACGTCACACGTCCGTGTCGAGTCGTGATGGCCTTGACGTGACCTCACGTCGACTCGGGGTCAGACGCCGGTAGTCGAGGAGCAGATCGCCGTCGAACCAGGGGTGAGGAAGTAGGCGACGTCGCCATCGCTGTTGCCGGGACTATCCCAGATATTGAGCGCGGCTGCGTGACTGTCCAAGTGATAGGTGAACGTCTCAAGAACGTTGTCAACAAACAAGGCGGGTTGGGTCATGTTGTCCTGTTGGATCTCGACGACCATGGTCGACTTATCAGCCGGATTACCCTGCGGATTACCCGTCGCAACCATGCGCAACGTCAGTGACCGACAGGTCGTCGGCATTGGGAACGTCAGATAGTCCGACGCTGCCTCTGGTCCAGCACTGAGTGAACAGAAGTAGTTATATGTCTGCGTGCCTGTCGAGACGGTGCCGCTGCTTTGACATCCGAACTCGCCCTTGAAGAAGGCCGCACCCGAGATCGTGCCAAAGGTGCGCTCCAGCGAGATCGAGCTCACCGCCACGGCCGACTTTCCCTGGCGAACGTCGACACGATAGGGGTACTTGCCAATCGTGCCCGTCGCCCGCGCCCAGGTTATGCATCCCTTGGGTCCGCTGATCGTCGCGTGGGTCACGGCTCTCCACAAGAGCGTCGAGGTCGACTGCACGTCGAGTTCGATGTCGTCTCCGCGCAGCGCGTTGGTCCAACACGCGGTGATATGAATCGTCGTCGACGTCGCCGGATTTACGTACGAAAGACGTTCGGTGACCTTCGCCCTCGCGACGGCTGACTGCGCCGGCACCGCGAAGGCGAGCAACGCGGCCACGGTCGCCATTACGAGGGCGACGGTGATTCGTGTCGAGACTTGCTTCGGTCGCATTGGCCACGCTCCTCGGACGGCAACGTCGGACATCTCACCCGGTACTCCAGAACGTCAACATCTAACCTCACGTCGCGGCCTTTCGCAACCACGTCAGGCCAGCAGTCGCTCGACGTTCTCTTGGGCTTGCACGATATAGGTCAAGTACCTCCCGAGATGTTCGGTCGCCTCGACATCAACACCCACACGAGTTCGTGCAATCGGCGTGAAGAGGTCCAGTCGTGAGGTCGCCATCCAATCGCCGAGCTCGGGAAACTCGGTCCAGCACGCTCGGTTCGCCAGCTCGACGCGGAACATCCGGAGCCAATCGAGTGGCACGGTCGGCGGCACAACCGGTGTGCAGATGCGGTTCTTGGTCGCATCGTCTGTGAAATGTGACTCGACGAAGCCAATAAACGCAGAACTGAACGCCAGTTGGCACAGTCGCACGCACTGCAGGGTGATCCGGTCGCCATCGAACACCGGCACCGACGGAACCGAGGGGAAGCCCGAGGCGGAGCAGTCAATATGCAAAGTCGTCGGTCCTGTGGGGACTGACCCGTGCTCCAAGACTATGGTGGCCACTTCAATCGCCGCCACGTGTCCCAATCTGATGACGTTCCCGATTCGGCGCAGCGCCACCATCTCGGGATCGCTAAGGATCGCGCAGTGATACGCCTCCGGCGTGACGTTCGGATCGAGTCGACGGACTTCATCGACCGCCTCCAGTCGAGCGAAGAGATCGTCAACGGAGTCGGCCAGCGCCGTGGCCTCGGTCTGATCCGCGAGACTCTTGCACAAACCAGCGAAGAACTCCTCACCGGGTTGGAAGTTGCGACGGTTGAGGACCCACGAGTCACGAGGCACGATCCAGCGGATTCGATCGGGTTCGACACCGTTCTCGAGCAGCCAGAGGCACGTGTCCATGCCCGTCTTGCCGGCACCGATGACGACGAAGTCGTCGAACGTCGGTGCGACGTGCGCAAGCTCGTTCGGCGGCACACATCTCAGTCCCTCGGCGACGCTGTAGAGCGGAGGACTCGTCGATGGAATACGCATTCGCGAGTACGTGGCATCGACGAAGCGACGGGCGCCGACGACGGTGCGTTCCCCTGAGAGCAACGAGGTGATGACCCGGTCCTCCCCCACCTCACTCATCGCGAGATACGTGACGCGACCTGAGGGCAAGAATCGGTGGCGCATCGTGAGGTCGTAGTGGCTCACGACCTCAGGGCCGGCCGCGAGTTCATAGAAGCCGGCATTGAGTCCCACTTCATCGATCAATCCCGATCCGAGGGCCAACGAGTTCACGCCGTAGAAGTTGGCGGGCTGATGGAGGCGAACGAACGGGTACGCGTCGTTCCAGTGACCACCCGGGCGGTCGCGTCGATCGACGATTACCACTGTGCCATCGGTCTCAGTGAGAATCGTGTCAACGAATGCCATGCCGGTCGCGCCGGCGCCCATGACCAGATAGTCCGCGGTGATCGTCGCGCCCATAACAAGCCCCAAACTCTCGATTTGGCGCGAGCCTAACTGACGGTGCTTGCGAAATACTTGTGGGCGTGACCCACGAACTCGAGGCCTAGGTCGCCGAGCGAGTTCCTTGGAGTTTCGAGGCGGGAAGGATCCCCGCCTTCGACGTGCCGGTCATCGTGTCGCCATCGACGGTGACCGCGAACTTGAGGGTGAGCTTCATCGGCGTGGTCACGTTCTGCAGCCAGGTCAACTGGTTGCCGTCGGCGACCACGTCATAGAAGTCAACCGACTCCTTGTCGGTTCGCCCGACACCGCTGATCACCCCGTCGTGCTCGGTGATGTCCAAGACGGCTGCGATCGTGCCAATTGGCGTATCGATCGTCACGTTCCACGATCCTTCGAAAATTCCCACGTGTTTTGTCCCTTCGAGGCCGGTTGGTTTTCACGCTATCGCAGCGCATACGCGAAACCTGGCTACAGGCGCCCTTCGCGGCCTCCCGCAGTCGTGGCACACTCGCGACAGAAGAGCAGACACGAGAGGACTCCTGTCGGGGAGCGCCTGGGCATGAAGGCAACGGCCGGTGCCTTGCACTGGTGGAAGTGCCAACAGTTCTGGTTTGAGCATTCGCACACGCCGCGTGAACGCAGACGAGCCGTGGCCTTCATCTCGTCACTGAGCTCCGGTCGCGGCTTACGTCGACGCTCTCTGCCCTCGCGATTTTCGGCGCGACGATCGTTCACGGAGGGGTCGACTTCCTCGGGGAACGCTATTTCACTCACGTCTACATTCTGATTCCTCAATCGACCACAATTGGGGACCATTCAAAATGCCTTATTGCGAAGGGACTTCTGTCGATTACGCCACAACGCACCACTAACTTGTGTCTTTCAACTACTGAGGCTGAAAGGCACACCTGATGAGCACTACTGAAAGTCACGCGTCGCCGCAGCAGTCGAACGCGGCACGCAACCGGTGGACGCTGATCGCCATCTGCGCGGGCACGTTCATGCTGCTCGTCGACGTCACCATCGTGCAGGTCGCTCTGCCGACGATCCAACGCCACCTCGGCGCTTCGTTCACGGACCTCCAGTGGGTCATCGACGCCTACGCGCTGAGCCTCGCCGCGCTGATCCTCACCTGGGGATCGATCTCTGACCGGTTCGGGCGAAAGCGGGTCTTCATCGCCGGGCTCACGGTGTTCACGTTGTCGTCGCTGCTCTGCGGTGTCGCCCAGTCGATCACGATGCTCATCTGGTCGCGTGCCCTTCAAGGTGTCGGTGGCGCCGCGATGTTCGCGACCGGCCTCGCCCTCATTGCCCAAGACTTCCAGGGCCCGGCACGCGGCAAGGCGATCGCGGCCTGGGGAGCGACCGTGGGCGGCGCGGTCGCGATCGGGCCCCTCGTTGGCGGTCTGCTCACGAGCGGTGTCGGCTGGCGCTGGATCTTCATCGTCAACGTGCCCATCGGTGTCGCGGCGATCTGGCTCTCCTGGACGAAGATGCGCAACCAGACAGATCCGGGCGCGACGCGCCTCGACGTGTTCGGGCTCATCACGTTCTCCGCGGGGATGTTCTTATTGGAGCTCGGGCTCATCAAAGGCAATGCCCTTGGCTGGACGAGCGCGACGATTCTGGCGATGTTCGGTGGCTCCTTGGTCGCCTTCGTCACCTTCGTCGTCGCTGAACTCCATCAGACGAGGCCAATGTTCGACCTTTCGTTGTTTCGCAAGCCCGGCTTCAGCGGCGTGTCACTCGCTACGTTCGCCGTCGGCGGAGGAATGTTCGCGCTCATGCCGTACCTCACCTTGTATCTGCAAAACGACCTCGGCAACTCGCCGCTCGGCGGCGGTCTCCGTCTCTTGCCGATGACGATCCCGACGTTCCTCGTTCCGTTTCTACTCCGCTCCCCCATCCACAAACTCCCGCCGGGCCTCGTCCTCGGTGGCGGCGTCGCGATCACCGCTGGTGGCATCGCTGCCTTTCTCTTGGTTGGGGCGACCTCGAGTTGGACGGTGCTCATCTTGGGAATGGTCCTCGCCGGTATCGGCATCGGCATCGCCAATCCCGCCATCGCTCGCGTCGGACTCGGCGTCGTGCCACCGGAACGAAGCGGCATGGCTTCGGGACTCAGCAACACGTTTCGAATCGGCGGTCTCGCGACCGGCGTCGCCGCACTCGGCGCGGTCTTCCAACAGCGCATCACTTCGTCGATGTCGACGTCCGTCGGCCCGCAAGCCGGCACGATCGGCCGCGTGATCTCCTCTGCCGGCGTCAAGGCCGCCGCCCACGGTAATGCAGCAGTTGCTGCAGCGGCGCGCGTCGCCTTCGTATCGGGACTTCACACGATCTTCGTCATCGGCGCCATCATCGTCGTAGTCGGCGCAGTCGCCGCTGCCGTGCTCGTCCGGTCCAAGGACTTTCACGCGTCGACGGTGCCCGCACCCTCATCCGCGCCTGATACTCACGTCGCGGCCGAGAGCAGTTAGCTGAAAAGTCACGCTTTCGCTACCGGAGGAAGACGAGGTCCGGCAACTCAGTCAGAATGAGCGAGAGCATCGATCGCGATGTCATACCCCCTCCATATTGTTCGGCTGTATGTTCACCTCTCAACGAGAACTCAACGAGAGACAACGAGAAGCCGCCTCATTTGGTGACACGCCGTTGCGCGTCATCGCGGGACCGGGAACTGGGAAGACAACGACGCTGACGGCCAGGGTCGACGTGCTTCTCGAGCGCGGCGTCGCTCCGGAGCGAATCCTGCTCCTGACATTCACCCGTCGTTCGGCGCGCGAGATCGTGAGTCGTGTTCGCTCACTTCGAGGTGCCGAGCAAGGACGACGAGTCGCCGGCGGAACCTTTCATTCGGTTGCCCACACCACGCTTCGACGTCACCACGCCGCCCTCGGCCTCCCTGAAGGGTTCGGCGTTCTGGACCGGGGTGACGCCGCTGACCTGATGGACCTGGTTCGCGGCGAACTCGGAATACTCGAGCCGAGAACGACGGCTGCCGAAAAAAGAGACCTTGGCGGCGCTGTATTCGCGGACGGTGAACACGGGAATGCCACTCGCCGACGTCATGCACGAGACCACACCATGGTGCGTCGAGAGCCTCGACGAAGTTGCGTCGCTCTTCACAGCGTTCGTAACTCGAAAATGCTCACTCGGACTGCTTGGACTTCGACGATCTGCTCTTGTACTGGCGAGTGGCCGCGCAGGATGAAGCGTTAGGGAAGGAGCTCGGCTCGGCCTATGACCACATCCTGGTCGACGAGTTCCAGGACGTGAATCTTCTGCAACTTGACATACTGGTAGGACTGCGGCGACTCGATCGACGTGTCACAATCGTCGGCGACGACGCTCAGGCCATCTATGGCTTTCGCGGTGCCACCGCCAGATTCCTGCTTGACGCGAATCTCTTCTTCGACGACCTCACGACCATCTCTTTGGATGATAACTACCGTTCGTCACGCGCGATCCTTGACGTGGCCAACGCGATCGCCGCCGAGGCACCAGAAGGTTTCTCTTCGGTACTGCGCGAAAAGGTCCCAGTCGCCGGTGCAAGTTCGCCGTCGCTCGTGCACTGTGCCGACGAACGTGACCAGTCCGAGTCCGTCGTCGACCGCGTCCTCGAGCTCTACGAGCAGGGCATTCTCATTGCAGAAGCCAGGCAGTCCTGTTTCGGGCCGCGCACCACAGCGCTGATCTTGAGATCGAACTCGCGCGAAGACGGATACCCTTCGTCAAGTACGGCGGTCTGCGCTACCTCGAGGCCGCCCACGTGAAGGATCTGCTCGCCGCATTTCGACTGGCTGACAATCCACGAGATGAGATGGCATGGTTTCGGCTACTGCAACTCATGCCCGGCGTGGGTCCAGCCAAGGCGAGACGAGCGATTGACGCACTTCGCGACGCCGGAGGGAGTATCCCGCTCTCCCACGAGCTAGTCAAAACGTGTGGTCCGACGTGGTCGGCGTTTTGCCGAGCCGATGCGCACGACATGTCGTGCGCACTCGCGGCTTCTTTGTGCATGAAGCCACTGGAGCCGGTGGAGCTACACGCCGAGCGAATACGTCGCGCGATTACGCCGCTCATCACATACTTCGTACGAGGATGCCACGTCGCGACTTGAAGACCTCGGTGCACTCGTGCTGGCGTGCGCCGGTACACCACGACTGAGCGACGTCGCGGCCGAGCAAGCATTGGAGCCTCCTCTGTCGACGGGAGATCTTGCCGGCCCACCAATGGTTGACGAGGACTGGCTTATCCTCTCGACGGTTCATTCTGCGAAAGGACTCGAGTTCGACGCGGTGCACGTCATTCATGCCGCCGACGGGAACTTCCCATCCGACATGTCATTAGGGTCGCCTGAAGGACTCGAAGAAGAACGTCGCCTCTTCTACGTCGCAGTTACGCGTGCGAGACGAAATCTCGCGATTTACGTGCCCCTTCGATATCACCATCATCACATTCGTGACGACCATTCCTGGGCACAACCGTCGAGGTTCCTGAGCATGACTGTCCGAAGGACGCTCGCGGAATATCCCTCGTTGCGAGATCGCCAAAGGGACATCTCAGCTCCTATAACCGTCGCCGTAGACGGCTCCGAACTTGTCAAGGGGCAACTGTCAACGCTGTGGTGAGTGCGCCAGCGGCACGTGTCATGCGAGATGTCACGTTCGTCAAATCGAGCGCCGTACTCCCTTACGCGCCACATAGGCCGTAGTTCTTCGGCAGTACACAGAATTCACTGGCAAGCGACAAACCGCGAATGATCACCCCAGGAAAGTGAAGAATGATCGTGAAATGCGCGCCGCGAGTCACCTTTGGCGTTGTACTGGATAGGACCGTCGCGACCGCGGTGTCCACGCCAACTCTCTTCAGTTTCAAACGCAAAGAGAAGACGGAAGCCGCGACGGAGACATTGTTCAACGATTCATCGGGCGCCGAAAGCAACGCAATGCCGCTGCTGTGGATAACCAAACTACCGGCGTGCACGTAATAGTTGCCGACCAATCCCCCCATACCTTTCAAGTCGGCTGCGGTAGGCGATGACTTTTGCGGAGCGGGGACGCTGATGCTTACTTGAAGACCGGGCACGGTCGGCATTCCGCAGTCGCCGATGATGACTATGACTCCGTGATAATTTTCAACGTTGTCGACACCGAGTGCTTTGGCATCGTCTACGTCCCTTTGCGTTTCTTTGTGGAAGCCCAAACTCAAGAAACCTGGCCAGAAGTACTCGCAGTTCTCCGACCCTCCATGCGAGTCGGCCAGCACCTTCACGATGGATGCCAACACGCCTGGTCGGGCAAGAGTCTTGTTCAGCGACGTGGTTTTGATGACGGCGTCGATTCCAGCAATGCTGTGATCCTGCGCGGCATCGAGCGTTCTCTGCGCCAGAACAATCAAAGCATTGGTGAGCGGTCGTCCCGTATCGTCCACCGAATACACCCGCTCACTCGAACGCGGCGACGAGAGTTGACCTCGATGATGCGTGGTAACTGATGGGGAGGCCGCGGAGAGAGCGAGGAAGACTGTCGTCATCGCGACGGCGATTGCGGATCTTCGTCGCGCGCTGCTCCTAGTCATGTCATTCTCACCTGCCGTCAAAGTCGGTCGTCTTGCTCACCCCGTGTATCGGTCGCTCATCGACGTCGCGGACAGACCAGCGGAATTGAGCAAATAAACGTTGTACGTCGTATTCGAGGAAAGATGCGATGGCGTATGAATCTCGCATTGATTGGAACTCGTGCAGCTCAATTGATTCCTGTCAGCGATATTTGAGAAGTACACATTCGTAACGGTATCGAGACTCGTGCCTATGAGATTGATCATTCCATCGGCCTCGGCGGTGACTTTCGTGATCGTCGGCTTCGCCAGGATGAAATCATTGGGAAGTCCCGAGGGATAGCCGTTGGCGAGCTCTTGCGCCCAAGAGAAATTGATGTCGTCGAATTGGTCCGAGATGACGGCGGCGGAGTCGCCGGATGGACCATCAGCAGCGCCAACCGACAAATTTGGATTGTTCGCACTGTCGAGAATGTTGTCTCGGTGCCCCCAGCATCCCGAAGTGTTAGTTGCGGTGCAGTCGAGATTGATCCCGCCTGGTCCGTCGTAGTAGAGAAAACCGACTACTCCCCAAGTAACGAAGTCTCCCCCATCCCATATGCCGCCTCCGACGCCATCTGTGATGAACGAAATCGGGGGGTCCGTGTTGGCGTCCGCCCCCTCGTCCGCGTACGTGTCCAAGGTCATGCTCATTCCAATCATGGGCGTCTCACCGCGTTCGATGCGTTCAAGATTCATCAAGACGAACCCTCGTTGAGGGTCCGAAAGGCTTCCCCAATTATGGGGCATGGGGAGAGGCGCCAATCCCTCAAGCGTGGCGCCGCAGTAATCCAATCCCACGATCCCAGTCAGGTCATCGCCGGATTGCACGCCGATGGTGTGACAATTCTTTGTGGGATTCGGTCCGGCCCAGCTCGACGGAATCACTGCCGTGGGCGGGATGCCGATGGTCACCATTGGCGTCGCACTGTCGAGAACGGGCACAGCGTTGACGACGGGAGAGTACGTGTATCTACTGGCGCTCTTCACGACCGAGGACCCATACTTGGTGATTACGCGCACGTCAGTCGTGCCCACCTTGTGCGCGGGAACGCCAACGGTCAAGACCGATGCTGAGACCACCTTGATTGAGCTACCTGGAGTGGTGCCGAAATCGACGCGACGGACCTCCACAAAGTTGGATCCGATGACCCGAATTCGCTGACCGCCTTTTGGGGGCCCACCGTGGGATGACATGGTGACAATCGACGGCGCTCCAACGGCAGATCCTGTGGCCGGCAAGGGCCCGAAGGCGACTAATGACATCAATACAAGCGACGCCACGAGTAGCCGCTGGCCGAGGTAATGCACGATCGTCCACGAGTACTTGCAAGATGTCACGTCAGGTGCCATTCGCAGAACCTCTAGGAGGGAGACGATGGCGAGACAACCCACACTGGGCTGGCCGAAAACCCCAAGACGCCGTTGCCATCTTGACCATCGAAATTGTCGCCCCAACAATCGACGGTGCCCGATACAAGTAGTGCACAGACGTGATATTCCCCGAGGGAGATCTGACTAATTCCTGTGATATCAGTGATAGGGGTTGGCGACCAGTTCCCAATGATTCCATCACTCGATGGATATTGGAAAAAGGCAGAATATCCCCAACACGCGAGCATTTGCGCGTTCGTCAATGCGCATGAAGTTTGACCCCCGGATCCCACATCCGTTGCACCGTAAATTTGCGCGACTTCGACCGGAGAGGCGTTCGACTCTCCCCCCGCGGCCGCCTCAAAGTTTCCCAACTGATCTTCGAAATCGTTTCCCCAGCATTCGACCGTTCCCGAAGCCAGGAGTGCGCACGTCGAAAGGTCACCCATACTGATTTCTGTGACTCCGGACAGACTTTGTACCGCGACGGGAAGGGACGAATTGTTGTAAGCCCCATCTCCAAGTTGACCATCCGAACCGTTCCCCCAACATTGCACCGTTCCGTCCGCGAGGACTGCACACGAATCTTGGTCGCCTACTGCGATACTGGTGACGTTGGAAAGGCCACTCACTTTCACGGGAATTGCGGACTCCGTGTTATTCCCCGTACCGAGTTGTCCGCTTGTATTGCTCCCCCAACACTCCACCGTTCCAGCGGCAAGAAGCGCGCAAGCGTGCGTCCAGCCAACTGATATCTGCACCACATTCGATAATCCAGAGACACTCACCGGACCCGGGGGTGCGCTCGTATGACCATCTCCAAGTTCACCTTGCGTGTTGAGTCCCCAGCACTTCACGCCTCCTCCGCCCAAGAGTGCGCAGGTATCAAACTCGCCCGCTGACACCTGAATCGCTCCGGTCACGCTGGGCACGGCAATGGGCTTTGGACTATCCGATTTGGCGCCATTTCCGAGTTCACCGTACATGTCAAGCCCCCAACAATCGATGGAGCCAGTTTCGAGCAGCGCACAGGTGTGGTCGGCACCTGCAGATATGGCCGACACACCAGAGAGTCCGATTACTGCAGTCGGTGCTGCTTCATTTCCCGTTAATCCGTGACCGAGTTCTCCGTCGTAGTCAAAACCCCAACACTTCACGTCAGTGTCTCGCATGACAGCGCACGTGAATTGACTTACACCATCGCCGATGCCAGTAGAGATCTGCGTAACGTTTGCCAGACCGGACACAACGGTGGGATATGGCCAATACGACAAACCTTCGGATGGGCCGCCGTAGTAAGTGCCCTGGAGTTGATTGTCACCCCAACACTCGACCGTCCCTTTTTCAAGGAGCGCACAGCCATTGGTCTGACCCATGGCCAGCTTGCTGATCTTGGTGAGCGCGCCAACGGTAACTGGCGCCGTGGTGAATTGCCTTGTTGACAGGAGTTGATCCGATACATTGTTGCCCCAACACTTCGTCGCGCCTCCTGAGATAACGGCACATGACGTACCGTTCCCCGTCGCAACCCAGGTGACTTTCGTGAGACCACGCACCTTTACGACCCTGGACGAAAATGGATTTTTAACTCCGAAAAGTCCATCACCTAGTTGCCCACTCCCATCGTCTCCCCAACAGTCCACGGTTCTGTTTTCAAGCAACGCGCATGAATTGAACTCCCCCACAGCAAGCTGTGAGACACTCGAAAGTCCCATGACCTGTTCCGGGGCACTTGAAAATGCAGTCGAGCCATCGCCCAGTTGGCCGTCAAAGTTGTTGCCCCAGCACTTGACAGTCTTCGCCATCATGAGGGCGCACTCGAAGCCATCTCCCGCGCCAACCTGAGCAACGCCGGTGAGTCCCGCGATAGCTGCAGGAGTCGGAACGCCGTCGTCAAATGAGTTGCTTGGTTGCGGATTTGTCATTCCCCAACAGTCGACAGTGCCGTCGTCCAACACTGCACAACTTTCGAAGACCCCGGCAGCAATCTGCTTTACCTGGCTTAATCCGGGTACCGGTTCGGGCGTAGGGTCCTGGTAACCGAAACTCCCATTTCCCAACTCACCGCTGTCATTGGCTCCCCAACAGTCGACTGTTTTGGCAATGAGAAGTGCGCACGCGAAGGTACTTCCCGTCGCAACTTCCTTGACGCTGCTCAATGCATTCGCCGGAGGTGCCGCGGCAACGGAGAGACCGGGACTCAAGGTAACGATGGCGAGCGCGATTAGTGAGCCCGTGAGCGTCAAAGATAGAGATTTCGCTAACCTGAACATCGGCCATTTCTCTTTCATGTAAATGTTCAGTGAGATCGCCCCACCTGGCCCAATCGCATCGTTGATTGTCCAGCGCAGTCGTACAATTGACACTTTGACAACGAAATAGTCAGCAGTACTTTACCATGCGCGTTTTGTAAGATACGGGCGATGGACGTCAGTGGAGCCCGCTACCAAGGGAGTGAACATGAAGTTTCGTAGGTTTGGCCTTGCCTCGATTTTTCTTTCAACCCTTCTTCTATTTGTACCCAATTCGTATTCTGGCGCGTCAACTCAGCCCCTTCTTCGCTTGACGATATCTGATCGGACTCTTGATGCTGGCACCCAGCCTTCAATTTCGTATTCCTCGAATGGCCTTGCTAAAGGGAGCAGTCTGTACCTCGAGCGCCAGTTTGGAACTGCGAAGGTTTGGAGGTCAGTTGTGAAATTGTCTGGATCCACCGGAATCGCGTCAGCCCCGGGCCTGCCATTGGGGGCTTACTCATACAGACTGTTCGCCGTAAATCACCGAAAGAGTTGGACCTCGCCTGTCGTCAAGATCTTCGTTTACGGGGAAGTACCGCTTTCCTCCATCTGCAATATTGAAAATGAAAAATATGAAACGGGCGACTGTGCCTCTTCGTCAGCGACAGTGCAAATTGGTGGGAATCTCTTCGAGTACACAGTGGAGCAAAACTGGGGTATGGAAGCACAGGCGCCCAGTTGGAGCAGTCCTTTTTCATTTCCCAAGAACACATGCCGACAGCTGGTGATCACATTTGGTGTGTCTAATTCCGATAATTCCACTGACACGGCAAACCTCGAAGTGATACAAACAACCTTGGATCCAGAATATTCGTCAACACCATATGGACAACTGGGTACATTCACTGCGGGGCTCGATGGAGGACCTTGGAACCTTCAGGCGAACACGACGGATGGTTCGACCGTCTATGAGAACGGTTATGCGATGTGTTACTCCCCAACTGGAGAGTAAAGGACCGTAAAGGACTCAGGGCAAAATATCTGAGACTATCTTTCGACGCGAGCGCACTTTAGCGAATACCAATCGATGGTTCGCCCGGTAGCTGCCTTCTATGGTCACTTTCTTTGATCGCCGGGGTATCTCCCTCAGATAATTCCATTTGCGGGAATACTAAGCAATGCGGCGGGCCTACTTCTTCACTGCTTCGGAGCAAAGTTCTTGTCGATATACCTTCGGTTTCACGATCACTGGTGTCCGCGAAGTAGATCGCCAAAGTCAGAAATCCAAACAACGCAAGTGTTATTCTTCGCAAATCCGTTGGGAGGGTACGAATGATTGCTTCAGCAGCTGCGACATCAAGCGGCATTGGTGCACTCGGCTTCATCATCGTCATCGCCTTGTATTTTCTTCCAACGATCATCGCATTCTCTCGCAAAGTGACAAACGTGGGATCAGTACTTGTAATTAACCTGTTCTTAGGTTGGTCGATAATTGGCTGGATAGTTGCTCTTGCCATGGCTGTGAAATCCAAGACTCCGCAGGTCGTGGTCGTCACGTCACCAACGCCTCTTCCAGGTTGCTCCAAGTGCGGTACTGTCCTGATACCAGGGCACCAGTTCTGTTCGAACTGTGGAGCGGCACGATCACAAAGTCTTTAGACATCGGGCATCCATCGTTGAGGTCAAAAGTCGCGTCGCATGACGCCTTTGACTGTGAGTAGATCCGCTACGACTTGCCCTAGTCGTTCTCAGCGCGCCAGTGCCGTTATTTGTTGACTCTTTTCAGGACCAGTGCCTAGCTCGTGGTAGAGAGTCAAAAGAGTGCGGTAGGTGTTGCAAATTAGAGCATCGGATCGAGCGAAAGCAGACTCTCGGTTCGTTTTGAACTCGTATTTTGTTGGTGGGCCGTTCGCAACGGCGTGAAGCGATTCGATTGTTTCAATGTATCAGTTGACTTGTCAAGATTTCTCCTCCAAGTTGCCCTACTTACGCCTTTCCATTAGGCGTGTAGCAATCGAAGCTCCCGGTCAAGTAATACTGATCAGCGTTATCTTGACCGTCAGTGGTGAACCACGAATCTATGTCGAACGGCCCCCCGTCCAAGTTGAAGTCGAAGTGCTGCTCGGACGTGTCAGGCACCGTGATGAGTTGTGGATCCGATGCGGTTTGCGCAACTTGAATCGTGATACTCGCTCCCGGCAACACTCCTCCGTAGGAGCTACCTGCCGGCCACCCCACGATCACGGACAGTGCTGCCGAACGACAACTCGTGGGTGGAAATGTGAGATTTGTCCCACCAGGTGAAGCGGTGGCGAAGACCTCATTCCAGAACTGGTAGGTGTAGATCATGCTGTTGTTGAGTTGCACGGAACCGGGTCGACAGTATGAACTTCCGGAGGTCGCCTCATTGCAGATCGTCTGAAGAGTCACTGGGCCGTAGGCATATAGTGAATGGTCATTAGTGAGTGCTGTGACTTTACGACCGGCAGTCACCTGCACTCGATACTTATAGGCACCAATGCTGTCGCCAGGAAGTTTGACGGTAGTCCTGGAATCCGACCTGACGTGAAAACTGGCGACAGACTTCCACACTTTGGCAGTGCCGAATTGTCGCTCGAAGGTGAGGACAGACCCTGGTTTGATCCCGCTCGGCTGATAGGTGATACCGATGCTGGTTCCGGCGTCGACTCTGTTTGTGGTAAATAACCAATTGACTCTTCCGCTCAGTGCCGCTTGCGAAACTGACGGAAGAGCTACGCCGACAATCACCAACGCAGCAGCGGCACTCAGAGCACCGCGTAGGTATGACTTTCTCGCCGAGTACATCATCTAGCCCCCTGGCAGATGTTCGAGCAGCCGACTGGTGGCTGGCTGGCCTTTTCTACCACAGACTCCGACATCTGAGAAGAGGTGACTCCGATGTGTCTTGCCATCGTGCGCTGACCCTAGCCGACAAGTCGCTACAGGTAGCACCGAGCGCTGTGCTGGGGTACTGGACGGTCCCGAAACAAATTAGCTAACCAACAATCGTTCGGAAAACATCGCGCTACACGGTCCTTTACTGTCAGCGTTGTGATGACCCGCGTTTTTGCCTCTACAACATCTCTCCCAACGCGATTTAGTGGAACAACGACAATCTTTAATTGACCTTTGTCCAGCGAGAAACCAACTGAACCGAGTACGCAGTTCCGCAACAATCTGCGTCGTGGTAACACAGACTGTAAAGCCGAACCCGTCGTGTCGGGCGCGGGGAGGCCGTCGTCAAGTTGACGTTGGAGTTTCATCAATTTTCTGACGACTTCGGCTCGAGTCTTGGCGGTTACCGTCTTTCGAACCATGCGTCCATCAGCGTCACGGAGGATCGTACGCACGCCCAACTAGTGTCCGTCAGCTGAGCACCGAGAGATCGATTCTTCGCCATTTCCCCTAAATCGCCATTGTGTCTCGCTTTCGCGTCGCTGGCTGCTGCGTTGCTGAAAACGGTCGCGCGTAGCGCGATTATGGTGAAGGATTCTCTGTTGTAAACCCTCTTATCAGGTATTTTGTTGGTGGGCCGTGCAGGACTTGAACCTGCGACCCCTTGCGTGTCATGCAAGTGCGCTACCAGACTGCGCCAACGGCCCTCGGTCGATAGATGCTATCACCTGCCAACACACTCACTCCCTCGCTGATCGAGGCATCAGCGTCACTGAATCGCTCCGATTTCGATGTAGCGCTCGGCACTATTCCCAAATCGCCAACTGCGTGTCAACGTCGAAGAAGTGAAGCCGCTCAGTTGGTATGGAGAACCGAAGTCGTTCGCCGGGACGCGGCGTGGACGATGCATCCACTTCAGCGATGCCTTCACCCTCAGTACTCAACGATGTGGCGTCCCCCGCTTCGACCACACCCGAAGAGACGACCGCGGCATCGATCGCGAAATGTACGAGCATCTCGTTGCCAAGTCGCTCGACAAGGTTCGCCTCGGCGACGAATCCAGGCTCGTCTGGTGGACCGTCGAGTCGAAGGAACTCAGGGCGCATACCGACAATGACACTCTGGCCGGCGTAGCGAGTGAGTCCAGGGCGTAAGTCGAGCACCCTGTCGGGCAAGTCCACGGTCTGGGAACCCAGTTGCAGGGAGCCGGCTTCGGCGCCCAATGCCACGCGGTAGAGATTCATCGAGGGTGAGCCGATGAAGCCGGCGACGAACGAATCAGCGGGGCGTTCGTAGAGCCGTTGGGGTGTGTCGAACTGTTGCACGGTGCCCGCACGTAGTACGGCGACCCGGTCGCCCATGGTCATGGCCTCGGTTTGATCATGCGTCACGTACAACGTCGCGACGCCGAGGCGCCGCTGCAGGCGACTGATCTCGGCGCGCATCTGGACACGCAGTCGCGCGTCCAGATTGGAGAGTGGTTCATCCATCAAGAACGCCACCGGCTCGCGCACGAGCGCCCGACCCATGGCGACGCGCTGTCGCTGTCCTCCGGAGAGTTGACCGGGCTTTTGGTCGAGCAGTTCGGACAGTCCCATCAGTTGCGCCGCGCTCTCCACGCGACGGCGCAACTCGTCCTTCGGCACCTTTTGAAGTTTGAGTGCGAAGCCGATGTTCGCCGCCACGGTCATATGCGGATAGAGGGCATAGTTCTGAAAGACCATCGCGATGTCGCGGTTCATCGGCGCCACGTCGTTCATGACCTCTCCGCCGATGGTCAGCTCCCCCTGCGTGATCTCCTCGAGCCCGGCGACCATTCGCAACAGCGTCGTCTTTCCACAGCCCGAAGGGCCGACCAGTACGACGAACTCCCCTTCGGCCACCTCGAGGTCAATTCCCTTCACGGCCTCAAAGCCATTCGGGTAGCGCTTCACGAGACCCTTCAAACTGATTGTCGCCACTACTCCTCACCTCCGGTGTCGAACTCGAGCTCCGCCAGGGTCACACGACGCGCCTCCTGGTCGAGGTCGTCGGGGACCAAGAGCGTCATGACCTCATACGGCGCCAAGTTGACGGCGACTGCGCGCTGCAGCAGTGTCCCCGACAGCCTCACTGACACTGTGTTCCCGACCGGCTCGACGAGACGAAGTACGACGCCGTCGCCACTCTCCGCGCGCTTGATGCTCCGCACGACGGCACAGTCGGGAGGATCGATCTCGAGGAACGCCCCTCGTCCCGGGAGAGTCCCGTCGTGATACGTCTCGGCGATCACCGTGACAGGTCGAGCGAGTTCCTCGGCCACTTTCGGCATCTGGGCTGCGCGCCAATCACCCCTATGGGGGATCAGCGCAACCGTCACGTCGTGGTCACCGGAATCCGTCAACTCGAAGTCCTCACCGATGCGATGCGTCCACGTGCGACCGTGGTCAGCGGCGATGGCGTTGCGCAAGACCGTCAAGCGGACGGTAGGCCCCGAAGCGTCGTAGCCGTAGAGATGTGGAGTGGCAAGGCCGATGCCCACGTCGTTGGCTGCGTCGTAGACGTCGAGCCAAGCCTGGAAAGGTTCCTCGGCTCCGTTCGGTGCGCGGTCCTGGAAACTGTACGCGGCACCGGCGCTCGTCGTGACCTGGCCCGCGAGATTCCACGGCAGAACGAGTTTGAGTACGCACCGCGCGAGCGACCAGGTGGCGCGCAGATGAACTTTGATACGCGCGGGCGAGGACTCCAGGACGATGTCTTCGAGCACCCGTGAATCGCCGTGTCGATACCGCAGTCGAAGTGTTGAACGCAACGGACCGTCCTCGATGAGTTCACTCCCTTCGAATGCCAGCGGCAGTTCGTCGTCGTCGTAGCGAACGACGCCGTGAGACCAGGTATCGCTGGCGTCTCGCTGGAGCGTCAGACGTATGCCGCCTGCCCCCACCAACTCACGAGACTCAGCGACGTCGAACAGACTGGTCAGCGCGCCCGTCGAGGGATCGACGCTGACGCGATAGTGCTCGTTGCGCAGCTCAGAGGTCGCGGTGAAGTCCTCGTCGTTGATCCGACCGGAACCGCCCTGGAGCCAGACCACTTCGTAGCCCAACGGATCGAGCCCAAGTGAGAACAACGTGTGCGTCCGGTACGCGGTGGCCTCTCCCGAGGCCACCTGTTGCGAGGGCAACTCCCGGCCCGCACTGTCGAGTACACGCGCGGCGTGTCGCGGCGCGCGGATGGTCAAGTGCACGGGCCACGCCAGAGGATTGAAGACCACGAACGGCGCCGCGGCGCCGGGCTGGGCCGCCCAGAAACTCTCGCGCTCTTGGGCCCGGATCACCTCGACGCGCGTGTCGATGTGATGACTCAACTGATACGTCGCGTTCGTCGTGACTTCGTCGGCGATCGTCTCGACGTAGCCGTAACGACTGCGCACGCTGCGATACGCCTGCGTACTCGAGGTGCCGGCCAAGATGTCGTGGAACTGGCAGAGCGCCAACTGCTCCCAGGCTTGGCCGAGTACCGACGACGCTGCACTACGGCGCAGCATCACGGCCGCGATCGCGTCGAAGGTCTCGGCGTCTTGCAGCGCAATCTCTCCGCGGCGATTGGCCGCCTTCACCCACGCGCTCACCGAGTAACAACCCACCGCGTGGTGCTGCAGTTCACCGGACACGGTGGGCAAGGCTGGCTCGGCGGCGCGCAGTGCGCTGAAGTACTCCTCGGGGTCGCTGTAGTGAAGATGAGTGCGCGTCGCGCGAAGTTCATCGAGGGCAGCGACCATCCGCTTGGTCGGACCGCCGCCGTGATTGCCGATGCCAAAGAAACACATCTGCGGCGTCCGCTCCTCATCGCCGAGCGCCGTCAAAGTCTCGACCTTCTCGAGGAGGAACTCCAGTGACTCCGTCTCGTAATTCATGGGTATGCGGTAGGCCACCACCGCGTGTCCGCCCGGATCGTCCCAGAGGAAGGCGTGGCTCGACAGTTGTCGTTCACTCTCTTCTGGTCGCATGAAGACGTAACTGTGCAGTCCGCCCTGGAACAAGAGATTCGCCAGTCCCGCCGCGTGACCGAAGGAGTCCACGTTGTAGCCCACGCGGGCCGGCCGTCCAAAGACGCGCTGAAAGTAGCGCTGACCGAGCAGCAATTGTCGAGCCAGCGACTCGCCCGAGGGCATGTTGCAGTCCGGTTCGATCCACATGCCACCGACGACCGACCAACGTCCGTCGTCCACCGCCCGACGGATCTCGTCGAACATCGCCGGATCGTGCGCCTCGATCCACGAGTAGTACGCCGCCGAACTGGCGGTGAAAGTCAATGCCGGCGACTCTTCGAGGCGATCGAGCGCCGAACGAAAGGTCGCCCACACCTCCCCGAAGCCCTCGCGCCAGTCCCATATCCAAACCGGATCCATGTGGGCGTTGCCGATGAGGTGCATCGGCAGATGCGGGGTTTCTGGCTCGAGCTCGTGCGTTCGTTCTTCGATCATGCCTAACCCTTCACCGCTCCTTGAATCGCAAATCCTTGACCGACCCACCGGGTCACGATGAGATAGAGAATCACGGGCGGCAGCGAGTACACGATGGCAAACGCAGCGACGCCGCTGTAGTTGATGTCGTATTGGCCGAAGTACGTATACATCGTCACCGACGCGGGACTATTGGAACCTTGGAGCAGGATGTACGGGATGAAGAAGTCGCCCCACGCATTCACGAAGGTAAAGACGGCGACCACACAGATACCGGGCACAATCATCGGGATGACGATCTTCATGAGTGAACCGACCCGCGAGCTTCCGTCCATCCAGGCGGCCTCTTCAAGCTCTCGAGGTACCGCGTCAATGAAGCTCCGGGCTATCCACGTCGCGAATGGCAGCGCCGTCGCGGTCATGAAGCACACGGTCCAAAACTTCGAGTTGATGAGATTCAGTGTGACGAAGTAGTCATAGGTCGGGATCATGATCGCGATGATCGGCAGACCCGTCATGAACACGAGGACGTAGACGAAGTACTCCTGGGTGCGCGAACCGAACCGTGAGAGCGGATAGGCCGCGAGCACGCCGATGACCGTGGCCAGCACCGTGGTCCCGACGGCCAGGTAGAGAGAGTTCCCGAACGCCGAGAGGAATGAGTTGCCGCCCTTGAAGAGATCCGTGAAGTGCGAAAGGGTGAAACCGCCGCCGCCGCCGAGTTGGAGTGAGCCGGTGCGCTGGAAGGCGACGACCACCAGCCACACGAAGGGAAGGAGGAAGATGACGCCGATGACCGCCATGGCCACGCTGGGCAGCTTGCGTTCAGTGGGGAGGCTGGTCACGGTCGCTATCTCGCGAAGTTGAGGGCCCCCTGCTTACGCAGGACCCTGATGTAGATGATGGAAAAGACGGCCCCGATGACGAGGAGTACCACGGCGATGGCCGTGCCGTAGGCCAACTGGAACGTCCCGAAGGCCTGTTGATACATGAACACCGAGAGGACGTTCGAACTGGTGCCCGGACCCCCGCCGGTCATGGCGAAGATCAAGGTGAAGTCGTTCAACGTGCCCAGGGTGATGAGCACGAAGTCGACGAGGATCGTGGTCGCCAGCAGTGGCACGATGATGCTTCGCAACCGCCGCCACGGTCTGGCGCCGTCCATCGACGCCGCGTCCAAGAGATCGAGCGGCACGTCCGAAAGTGCCGCAGAGAAGAGCAGGAACGAGAACGCCACGCCACGCCATGAGTTGGCGAGGCTGACCGAGATCATCGGGTGGCTGATCAACCACGTTTGATACGGCAGACCCACGGCGTGGAACGCTTGTTGCAAGGTGCCGTTCTGACTCAACATGGCGAACCACATCCACGCCGCGATGATCTCAGGAACGAGCCAACACACGATCACGATCGAACCGACGACCTTGCGGACCGACACCGTGCAGTGCAACATCATGTAGGCCAAGGTGAAACCGAACAAGGCCTGTCCGATGTAGGCCGAGGCGACGAGGTAATACAGACTCAACAGGATCGATTGCACGAGCCCGCTGCCCGACGCGAAGAGCTCGCGGAAGTTCGCTAAGCCGATGAACTGATAGTGCGTCGCCGTCGGTCCCGTCACCGTTTGATTCGTGAAGGAAAGCACCAGCGTCCAGATGATGGGCCAGCCGATGAATGCGAACACCATGACCAATAGCGGCGCCACCATGGTCAGTCCGGTGACACGCCGGCGGGTGCGTCCACGCCACTTCATTTGGCGACGCGGACGCGGACGCCCGACGAGCAGGGGACCGTCGCCAAAGTCGACGGTCCCCTGCTCGTCGGGCAAGGTCATGCCCCCGCCATCACGCGAGCGACTGCGTACTGCATCACTTCGTCATCGTTTCGACGTTCTTCTTGCCCACGATCTGCGTCACCTTCGCCGCAAACGCCGCTTCGGCCTGTGCTGCGGTCATGGCCCCAGAAGAGATATCGCCCGTCAACGCGGCGATCTCAGTTGAGATCTGCGGATACAGCGGAAGGTTCGGACGGTAATTCGTGTACTTCAACTGCGCCGTCGCGAAGGTCAGCACGGGATCGAGTTTGTTGATGGCGGTCCACTGCGGCTGTGTCACCGCGTCGCTGCGCGGAGGGATGTTGCCATCCTTGGCGTTAAACGATGCAATGTTCGAGGCGCTCGAGAGGTCCTCGACCAACTTGACCGCCAGCTTCGTGTTTGGCGCGTGCGTACTGACCGACCAGGCGAAGCCACCGGACTGATTCGTGTAGCCGCCGGTTCCGTCCGTGGGAATCTGCGCTTCCTTGAAGGTCGTCGCAAATCCTGGCCACGGCTTGTAGCTCTTCGGCACGTAGGCCGATGAGACCCAGCTGCCGTCAAAGACGATGCCGACCTTGCCCGCGGGCATTGTGTTGAGGTTCACGGTCTCACCGGCGTTCGGGTTCGACCACTGTGACTCCGGCTCCTCGTACTTGCGCATCGCGGCGAGGAACTTCCACGTCGCGGTGAAGCCGGGACCGCCGATCTCCCACTTGCCGGTCGAGCTGTCATAGAGTCGGTCCTTCGTGCCGTCGAGGAAGACCTCAAAGCCACGGAACGATGACGCTTCGCCGAGTGGCGTGCCGGTGTACAGGAACGTCGGAGTGATGCTCGGTCCCAACTTGGACAACGCCTTAGACGCCGCGACGATGTCGGCGAAGCTGTGCGGCTGCCACGGCACGGGCAGTCCCGCTCGCTTGAACAGTTTCACGTCGTAGTACGCGAGCTGCACGTCGGTACTGTTCATCACACCGTAGGTCTTCCCGTCATAGGTGACGATCGACTTCATTGCCGCCGGGAAGTGTGACCACCCTGACCACGACTTGACCTGGGGTATCGGCTGGATGAAGCCGGCGCTCGCGTCTGAACCGATCAGGAACGAGTCCTCCATCACCACGTCGGGCGCCGTCGACGCACTGCGCTGTGCCAGATCGATCTTGGCGTAGTAGGTCGATTCGGAGTCCGTCGTGATCGGATCGAGCACGACCGTGACGCCGGGATCCTGCTTCTTCAGATCGGCGGCGGCGGCCTTGATGAGATCAGGTGTGGCGTTCGTCCCCGGATTGTCGAAGTTCGTCCAGTACATCACGGTGACGGTCTTGGATGCACTTGCACCCGCCACCGACGTAATCCCCCCTGCCGCAAACGTCGTCGCCACGATGGCGAGGCTCGCGAACAACGCCAGATTTCGATTTCTCTTCATTCCCCTCCTTCCATGTGTAATCCCTCCCATTTCATTCCTCCTTTTGTTGGTTAGTTGCTGTATGAGATGACGACGCCTCGGCGAATGAGCCGCGCACACTGGTGTGCGCGGCAGCGCTTCGGTGCACGGGGATCGCGGCGGTGATGTCGCGACCATCGCTCGTCGACTCGTCCCCCACCAGTGCGGCGACGAGTCCGGAATAGTCGGCGATCTCCTCGCCTAACTCCGACGGCACGATGCGACAGCTCGCGAGAGACTCGGGCAGCGCTTCATTGCGGAGTTCTTCGAGCATCGTGGGTTCGAGTCGATCGTGTTGACGAACGTAGATTCCGCCAATGACGATGATGTCGGGATTGAGGAGGTCAACGAGCAATGAGAGTCCCGCACCCAACTTCCGTCCAACGTCGGACCAGAGGCGCAACGCCACCTCGTCACCGCCGTCGGCGGCCTTCGCCAGTTGATGCGCGGTGACGTCCGCCAGGTCAAACCAGTCCGGCGCGAGTTCACTGGGCCTTCCGTGCTGGAGGCTGCTGGCGGCGGTTTGTTGGGCCCACTTGCCGATTCCCGCACCACTGCAGAAACCCTCGAACGAACCGTCCTTGCCGTAGCCGTGCGGGCCGCTCACCGCGAGGCGCCAATGACCGATCTCTCCCGCGAGTCCGCTGGCTCCTCGATGCAGACGCCCATCGACAATCAAACCGGCGCCGAGGCCGGTTCCCATGGTCAAGAACGCTGCGTCGGTGGTACCTCGTGCTGCGCCCCACATCCACTCGGCCATCACGCCGGCGTTGGCGTCATTCATCAGTTGCACCGGCACGTTGAAGCTCTCGATGAAGGGTGCGCGGACATCGATGCGATCCCAGCGCGGCAGGTTCGGCGGCGAGAGCACGAGACCCGCACCCTCATCGAGTGGACCCCCGCACACGATTCCGACCCCCGCGAGTTCGTAGTCCGTGACGCACGCCAACAACGCCTCCAACTCGCGCACCAGGGTGCTCAAGACCTCGTCGGGCGATGCCAGTGTGGAGAAGCGTCGATGACCGAGCCACTCGAATCCGTCGACGACGTCAGCGGCGATGGCGACCGAACAGTTCGTCCCGCCGATGGCTACGGAGGCGAACACGTTGTTCACTTGGCGAACCACTGAGCTTCGAGCGCGAGGCAGAGCGCGTGGTACACCAGTTGGTGAGAGTGCTGTACCGCGGGGACGTTGACGCCCGGGAGCGCCACGACCACGTCACAGAGATCGGACATGTCGCTCTCGTCGGGACCGCTGAAACCCAAGGTCGCCATTCCGAGTGATCTCGCCGTCCGTAGCGCGTGTATGACGTTGGCGGAGTTGCCCGACGTGCTGAGCGCCCACAAGACATCGCCCGAGCGTCCGTAGGCCATCACCTGCTGGGCGAATATCAGGTCACCACCTTGGTCGTTGGCGATCGCGGTGATCAACGCGGCCTGACTCACGAGGGGCCATACCGCTAAACCCTGCTGCAAGAGCTCTGCCAAGTACCCGTCGTCTCCGGCGGCGAAGAGCGCGTCGCGCTGTTCTTGGCTGAGAGGACGCATCAAGGCGCACGGTTTAGCGAGCTCTCCGGCGATGTGTTCACTGTCCGATGCGCTGCCCCCGTTGCCACAGACCAATACCTGACTGCCGCGACGAAGCGAGTCACGTAGCAATTCGTAGGCCGCAGTGATGGTGTCTGAGACCTCGCGCAACGTCGGGGTCTCGTCGTAGAGATCCGTCCACACGGACTCCACAGCCGAGGACGTACTACCGCGGTCCACTTGACTCTCTTCCAGATCGCTCGTTGGCCGGGACGAGCGGCGGGCTCGTCGGGAGCAGCTTGTCGAAGACCACGCTCGCGGCACCGACCGCACCGGCAGCCTCATCGACGATCGAGTACTGGACGCTCACCTTGCGCACGTTGCGGCGCATCGCAAGGTCACCGACGGCGGCCTCGACCGGGGGCATCAGCCATTCCGAAACCTCGCGGAAGTGATGGCCACCGATGACGACCGAATCCACGTCGAAGAGGTTCACCGCACCGAGCAGTGCCTGTGCCAGCAGTTCACCGGCTCGCTCGAAGATGCTGGCCACCCGTCCATCGTCGCGGGCGATCGCCACAATCGCGTCGAAGTTCTCGTCGAAGCCCAGTCGCGCGGCCTGGCGGCAAATCGCCGCCACCGACGCTTCGGCCTCCAGGCAACCGCGTGCGCCGCATCCGCATGCCTCGCCATTGGCTATTACCGGAACGTGGCCGAGTTCCACGGCATTGCCCGTTACGCCGCGATAGGTATCGAGTTCGATGACGAGTCCACCACCGATCCCCACGCCCCAGTGGCAGTAGAGGAAGTTCCTCAGGTTCGTGCGCGATTGCCATGCCTCGCCAAGTGCGGCGGCCGTCGACGAGTTCTCACAAAATATTGGCAACGTCCAGTGCGAGGAGAACAGCGTTCTCGGGTCGATGCCTTCCCAGTGAGGGAAGTTGGGCGGATTGACGAGAGCTTGGGTGAACGGATCGATAGGACCAGGAAGTCCGAGTCCGATGGCCGGCAGCTTGTTGGCGAATCTCTCACCTGTGACCTCGAGCGAGAGTCGTTCGTAGAGATCTTCCACGCGCCGGATGATTCGCTCAGGCTTCTCGCCTTGGGCAAAGGAGTCCGAACCGCTCACCACGACATCACCGTTGAGGTTGATCCACGCCCCGTCGATTCGGTCACGTTCGATGTTGCAGCCATAGGCGAGGGCGCCTTCAGGATGAATCCTCACACCAATCGGCTTGCGACCCAGGCCGGACTGCGGCGACGTGCCAATCTCTTCGACGAGACCCTGATCGAGCAACCGACCCACGATGATGCCGACCGACTGTCCGCTGAGTCCCGTGAGTCGAACGAGCCCCGCTCGAGAGAGAGGTCCTTGCTGACGCAGATGATGAAAGATTCGACGTTCGTTAGCCATCCGCACCAACTGCTGGGGCAGTATCTCTCGATCCGACATCAATTCCCATGTGGAGGCGGACCTCACTGTGGCATCGAACGACTCATCACGCTCGGGAGGCGGCCCGCTTGAACGTTCCATCATCCTCCCCCCGGAATTGAAGATTAGTTTCTTCCTCTAGTTGAGGAACTTATCAATGGCAACTGTGCTTGTCAATCAAAACCGGGAAAAGTCAGCGATTTTCCGCCACTAAGACAGGATCAACCCAACTTTCGGTGTGACTAGGCCCATGGTGATCGAATCAATCGACATCGGTAGTTCAACGGGAATCGTCTCGGGTGGAGACATCACAGACGGGGCGCACGAGAGATCGCCACGCTACGCGAACCTCCTATGTCGAATGGACCAAGCGCAACCTGTGGACGACGATATTCAGCCGACTTTGTAGTTGTCGACAGAGTGCGGCGGATCAAGCGACACGAACGATTCGATGTACGCCATGGGGTCGGTGAAGAGATCGAGCGATGTCTGTCCGGCGTTGTTGCAGACCACCTGCTCGATGAACACCTCGACCGCGGCGCGCGCGTCACTCAGTGCATCGTGGCCGCCGGGTGTCACTCCATAATGACGACACAGGTGCGTTTGTCCACGTCGGGGACGGAATTCCCTACTCGGTTCAATGGCGAGGTCATGATCGACCACATCGATGATGCGAAGGAGTGAGAGGTCGAAGTAGTCGTCATTGAGTTCCATGCCGAGCACGGAGATGCAGCTTCGACGGAGCATCTCTAGGTCGAAACGCACGACGTTCGATCCGACGACGTACGCACCGAGCGCGTGATAGTCGCGAAGGATCTGCACCGCACGCGTCAGGCCGTTTTCGACGTTATAGACATTGTGGCTCCCCCGCTTCGCCTCAATGTCCTCGACGGAGAGTCCGTGCACCCGTTTGGCACCCGGTGAGATCGGACGATCCGGTATGACGAAGAACTGCTCGGACCAGACCGGGACGCCGAAGCGATAGGCGCAGAAACCATAGGAAATGGCCCGCTCGCTTGAGACACTGAGACCCGTCGTCTCGGTGTCGAATCCCAAGATGAGCTCTGGGACTCGTTGGTATCTCTTGGCCACGAGCCCATACTTACAGTTTCCTGTCACATCGACGAGCCATATATATACGTGTCGTCGTCGACAACCCAAGAGTTCGGCATGACCGAAAGCTCGAATCGTCTTGTCGTCCACGCCATCGTGCGTGCAAGAGTGTCTCCCATGAACAACTCAGTCATCGTCATTACGGGTACGTCGGCCGGGATCGGACGCGAGTGCGCCAATCTCCTCGCGAAAACTGGATGGACCGTGATCGGTGCGAGCCGCCGGGGTACGACCACTGGCTCATGGCACGGCGTCGTGATGGACGTGGACGATGACGCATCAGTGGCAAACGCATTCGGTCGGTTCGATACCGAGCACGATCATCTGAACGCGGTACTGACGTGCGCCGGATGGGGACTGGCTGGCGCGGCTGAGAACACACCAATTGATGACGCCATCGCCCAGTTCCAGACGAACTTCTGGGGCGTGGTCCGTGTCGTGAACGCCGCCCTTCCTCGACTTCGCAAACAGGGCGGCGGCCACATCGTGATCATGAGTTCGATCGGGGGAATTCTTGGCATCCCGTACCAAGCGTTCTACAGCGCCAGCAAGTTCGCCCTCGAGGGCTACGCCGAATCACTCGCCTACGAAGTGGCGCCGTTCAACATCCACGTGACGCTCGTCGAACCAGGCAACTTCAAGACCGACTTCACCGCGGCGCGAAAGAAAGTCGTCGTTACTGGCGACGACCCGTACGAAGCGGCGTGCGAGAAGGCAGTCGCCGTGATGGAACGCGACGAGATCAAAGGTGCCGATCCCACCGACGTCGCGCGTGTCGTCGAGAAGATCTTGAAAAGCAATAATCCCCCACGTCGCGTCTCGGTGGGCAAGTTCGACGAGCGCATGGGCATCATGGGAAAGCGACTGCTCCCCTTTCGAGTCTTCGAGATGGCGGCCAAGAGCAGTCTCGGCGTCTGACGCATCGTGAAGTGTTTGCACATATGGTGAGGAACATGGAACTACGAACCCTTGGCCGAACCGGCCTCAAAGTAAGCCCGCTCTGTCTCGGGGCCATGATGTTCGGCGGTTGGGGTAATCCCGACCACGACGACTCGATCAAGATCATCCACAAGGCGTTGGACTCCGGCATCAACTTCATCGACACCGCGGACGTCTACTCCCAGGGTGAATCCGAAGAGATCGTTGGCAAGGCCCTCTCCACGGTTGATCGCTCCAGCGTGGTGCTGGCGACCAAGGTCCACGGACAGATGGGCGAGGACCCGCTGTCGGCGGGTAACTCACGTCGGTGGATCATGGCCGAGGTCGAGCACAGTCTGAAGCGACTCAAGACCGACTACATCGACCTCTACCAAATCCACCGCCCCGATGAGTCCACCGACATCGAAGAGACCCTCGGTGCGTTGAGCGACCTGGTCCACCAAGGGAAGATCCGTTACTTCGGATCCTCGACCTTCCCGGCCGACCAGATTGTCGCCGCCCAGTGGGCCGCCGAGCGCCGTGGCTACGAGCGCTTTCGCACCGAACAACCGCCGTATTCGATCCTCGTGCGCGGCATCGAGCGTGACGTCTTGCCGACCGCGCAACAGTTCGGTATGGGCGTACTGCCATGGAGCCCGTTGGCCGGAGGTTGGCTCGCCGGAAAGTTCGGCGAAGGCAAGAAGAACACCAGCCGGCGCTCGGCGAGGATCCCCGACCGCTACGACCTCGACTCGCCTGGCAACCAGCGCAAGCTCGAAGCCGTGAATGAGTTGACGGCGCTCGCCGACGAGGCGGGTATCACGCTCATCGAACTGGCCATCGCCTTCGTGCTCGAGCACCCGGCCGTGACCTCACCGATCATCGGTCCTCGCACCATGAAGCACCTCGAGTCCCAGCTCAGTGCCGTCGACGTCACGCTCTCGACCGACGTGCTCGACCGCATCGACCAGATCAACCCACCGGGCGTCAACGTCAACCCCGTCGACGGCGGCTGGGCACCTTCAGTGCTCACCAACATGCGTCGGCGACGTCGCAGTTCGGGCAGCTGAATCACACGTCCGTAGAGTTGCGCGTCGGTGGGGCGAAGTTTCATGAAATCGTCACTCCCACGCCCTCGCTGACGGCTGGTGACAACGCCAACCCAGTAAACTCGCGAAAGTGCAGTTTGCAAAACGCCCCCTCCTGAGCTGTACTGTTGCGGCCACGATTCTGGCCGGATCCCTGGTCATGGCTCCTTTTTCGTCCTCGGCCAACGGTGCGCAAGTGACGAAATCGCTGACGCCACGAGCCGCGTCGACGAACACCCGTCACGCCCACGCCGCCTTTTCGATTCGTCTCGAGGACCAGATTTTCGCCACCCTGCGCTACTTGCCCGTGACGTTCGTCCCGGCTGGATCGACGGCGACCACCACGACGACAACCGTTCCCACCACCACGACGACGTTGCCCGCGACTACCACGACGGCGCCGGGCACGACGACGACGACCGTGCCAGTCACGACGACCACGAAGCCCAAGCCGAAGCCGCAACCGAAGCCCAAGAAGGTGAACCCCACCTCGCTCCAAAAGGGTTCGTTCGTGTGGCGCTATCCGAAGATCGTCGGTCCGATCCGTTCGCTCTGGACTGTCGGCACGAACAACGTCGTGCTGCAAGGCGCCTTGATGAACTTCCAAGCGGTCCACGGTCTCTCGTGGAACACCGGAATGACCTCACAGACGTGGCAACTGATCCTGCAGGCCGCGCTCAAGAAGCAATACGATCCGAACACCTACGACTACGTCGTGGTGAGCCAAGTTCAGCCAGAACTTCTGAAGCTCTACGTGAATGGTCACGACCGCTACCAGTCCTTCGTCAACACCGGTGTCAGCAGCGCGCCCACCGCGAGCGGCACCTACCCGGTCTACGAGCGCTTCACCGTGACGACCATGTCGGGTACCTACCCCGATGGCGGTCACTACAGCGACCCCGGGATCCCGTGGGTCTCGTACTTCCACGGCGGCGACGCTCTCCACGGTTTCCTGCGCTCACAGTACGGATTCCCGCAGAGCTTGGGCTGTGTCGAGATGCCCTTCGCAAATGCCCAACACCTCTGGCCCTACACCCCGATTGGGACCTTGGTCAGCGTGCTGCCGGCGCCAAAGTCCTGACGACTTAGCCGACCGGCACCACGAACAACTGCTGGGTCATCTTCTCGCGGATGATGAGCGGCGACCCGTTGACGTCGAGGTCGATCGTCCCGTCGTCGTTTTTCGCGCGAATGAGTGCGGTCACACTCGGCAAGAAGCCAACCTCGTTGAACTCACTCAGTGACTGCAAGTCCGTCTCGGCCTCTTCGGTGAGGCGTGCGAAACGAAAGACGTCACCCTCACCGCTCTCGGCCATCGGTCGCTGCTCGTGTCGGTCGGTGACCTCATTGGCGCTGCCGGGGATCGGGTTGCCGTGGGGACAGGTGCCGGGATCACCGAGGAGTGCCACGATGCGCTTCTCGACTTCGTCGGACATGACGTGCTCCCACCGTCCGGCCTCTTCGTGGATGAGGTGCCAGGGCAGCCCAATGACGTCGGCCAGCAGCCGTTCAGCGAGTCGGTGCTTTCGGATGACACTTCGCGCGACGTCGTGTCCGTCCTCGGTCAAGAGCAGCTCACGACCGTGTCGGGTGACGTAGCCCTCCTCGACCAGACGTTCGATCATCTCAGAGACCGACGGCGCCGTCTTGTTCAGCCGCTCGGCCACGCGCGCTTGGATGACGGTGACACCGTCGTCCGAGAGTTGCTCTATGACCTGGAGATACTCTTCGAGCGGCGGATGGTATTCGTCACGCACAACGCACTCCTCACTGGTTCGTTATTAACAACATCCACGTATTGACAATGTTTATAAGGTACACCTAATATTGGTCGGTGCGCCACATCCGACACCGAGGGTCTGCCGCCGCGGTCGCCGGACCAGTCTACGAGGGTCGCTCCTGATGACGGCTGACAATTCGAAGTCTCGCGTGTCGATCGGGATCACGCTGCTCGTACTGTGCGCGGGATTAGTGCTCAGTGCCTGCGGCTCGAATCCCAGCGCGACCAAGCACGCGAAGATGATCAGGGCTGCGTGCGCGCAGGTCGCCGGGGTCCTCAGCGACGGACCCGATCCGAGCGTCGATCCGGTGGGCTACGCCGAGGCGCAGGTCCTGCCGCTGTCGAAGATCAAAGTGCACGATGCCGTGATGCAGACGGCGATCCACTACCTGGACGTGGAGTACAGGCTCTTCTATCAAACCAACGGCGCACCCGCGGCACAACGCGCGGTCAAAGCGGCGCTCAAGATCGTCGACGTCTACTGCCCCGGCGTTGGTTCATGAGGTCGCGTCGACACCTCGCAGTGCTCACGCTCGTAGTCATCTCGGGCGTTCTCCTCGCGGCGTGCGGCTCCTCGTCACCATCCACGGGATCGATCACGCTGTACTCCGGCCAGCACGAGCAGACGACCGACGCCCTCGTCGCCGGATTCGAGAAGTTGACCGGCATCACCGTCAACGTTCGTGCCGACGATGAAGACACGCTGGCCGACGAGATCGTCACCGAAGGGAAGAAGTCGCCGGCCGACGTGTTCTACACCGAGAACTCACCGGTACTCGAGTACCTGGAGGGCAAGCACCTTCTCGCGTCGCTCCCCACGTCGACGCTCTCGCGCACACCGTCGCGGTTCAACTCACCCGAAGACGACTGGGTCGGTGTCTCGGCTCGCGTCAGCGTCTTGATCTACAACCCGAAGCTCATCGCGAAGGCGAAGCTGCCGACGTCGATCCTCCAATTGGCGAGTCCCAGGTACGCCGGCGAACTGGCCTTCGCGCCCGGCGAGACCGACGTGCAACCAATCATCACGTCGGTCATCCGCACCTACGGTCGCACGAGGGCGCTGGCGTGGCTGAAGGGCATCAAGGCCAACTCCTCCGGTCACCTCTACCCCGACAACGAGACCATCGCCGATGAAGTGAACCGTGGCGAGGTGGCCTTCGGCGTGGTCAATCAGTACTACTGGTACCGGATGCGCGCCGAACTCGGTGCTTCGGGCACCGTGGCGCAGATCACGTACTTCGCGCCGCACGACCCCGGCTACGTCCTGGACGTCTCGGGTGCCGCGGTCTTGGCCTCCAGTACTCACAAGGCGCTCGCTCGGCGTTTCGTCGCGTTCTTGGTCTCCAAAGAGGGTCAAGAGATCATCGCGCACTCGATCAGTTTCGAGTACCCCATCGCCTCCGGCGTGACGACGCACCAGCCTGAGACACCGTTCAATGAACTGCAACCGAATGCGATCACGCTGCCTGAACTCGGCAACGGATCGGCGGCGATCGCGCTACTCCGCGACGCTGGCCTGCTGTGAGCACCCCGGCATCCTCGACCGACCTCGCTCGCGGGCACGGGCGATCGACGACTCCCCTTCGACTGAAGTCTCGGCGCCAACCCGAACCGTGGTTCTTGATCACCTCAAGCACGATGGTCGCCCTGGTCTTACTGGCGCCACTGGTCTTCTTGCTCATCGAAGCGACGGGCACCGGCGTCTCGCAGGTCGCGCACCTCATGTGGCGGCCGCTCACGGTCACCTTGCTCTGGAATACCGTGCGACTCACCGTCGTCGTGACGTTCCTTAGCGCGATCATCGGCACGATGTGCGCATGGTTCGTCGAACGCACCGACCTGCCGGGCCGACAGATGTGGGCGGTCCTCGTGGTCATCCCTTTCGCGATCCCCGACTTCGTCGTGAGCTTCGGCTGGGCGTCACTCTTCACGTGGGTCCACGGTTTCTACGGCGCGGTGCTCGTGATGACCCTCGCGGTCTATCCACTCGTCTACCTGCCGGTTGCCGCGAGCCTGCGCAGTGCCGACCCAGGACTCGAGGAAGTCGCGCGCAGCCTCGGACTCACCAAGGTCGCCACGTTCTTTCGCGTGACGCTCGCCCAGTCACGCGGGGCGATCTTCGGCGGTTGCGTGCTGGTCAGCCTCGTCATCCTCGCTGAATACGGCGCGTTCGAGATCCTGGGCTATCAGACGTTCACCACCGAGATCTTCACGGAGTTCACCGTCGGGTTCAACATCTCGACGGCCTGCGCGCTCTCGATCGTCTTGATCGTGCTGAGTGCGATCATCCTGGCCGGTGACTGGTTCCTGCGCCCGAAGGGTCGCATCGCGCGCACGGGACCCATGGCCCAACAGGCCGCGCGCCGCCACCGACTCGGTCACGCTCGCTGGCCGGTGCTCGCGGGCTTTCTCGTACTCGTCGCACTGGCCCTCGGGGTACCCATCGGCTCATCGCTCTACTGGATGGTGCGAGGCAACTCCGGCCACCTGCTCGGTAACTCGCTGCTCGACGCCACGTTGCACACCGCGTTCTACAGTGCCTGTGCCGCCCTGGTCTCGACGATCGCGGCCATCCCGGTCGCGATGCTCGCCGTTCGCTACGACCGGATGCGCGCGCGACTGCTCGAACGCAGCACCTACCTGGTCCTCGCGATGCCCGGACTCGTCATCGCGCTCGCGCTGAGTTACTTCACCGAGCGCTACCTCGACAGCTTCGGCTACCAGAGCGCGCCGTTGTTGATCCTCGCCTACGCGATCCTGTTCTTCCCGCTGGCGCTCGTCGGCGTGCGCGCCTCAGTCGCCTACGCGCCGGTGGAGTTCGAAGAGGCGGCGCGTTCCCTCGGTCAGAGTCGTCTCGCGACGCTCTTTCGGGTGACGCTCAAGATCATCGGACCAGGCCTGGCCGCGTCGTTCTGCCTGGTCTTCCTCGCCGCGGTGACCGAGTTGACCGCGACGCTGCTCCTGGTGCCCATCAACGTCCAAACGCTGTCGACGCAGTTCTGGAACTACGAACAGAACCTCTCCTACGGACAGGCGGCGCCGTTCGCGCTGGCCATCATCGTCATTGCCTGCGTTCCCTCCTATATCGTGAGTCGGTACTTTGACCGACTCCCAACGAAGGCAGCGAGGCAAGCGTGAAGATGAGTCCGGCCGACCTGGTCGTGGTCGGCGTCCACAAATCGTTTGGCGCCAACATGGTGCTGCGCGGGGTCGACCTGAAGGTGCCCGCCGGGGCGTTCGTGGCGATCCTTGGTCCGTCGGGGAGCGGCAAGACGACGTTGCTGCGCACTATCGCCGGCTTTGAGCGACCCGATGCGGGATCCATCCACGTCGGCGACGACGTGCTGGATGACCAGGGCGTCTACGTGGCACCAGAACATCGTCACATCGGATACGTCTCGCAGAACGGCAGCCTTTTCCCGCACCTCACGGTCGCGGCCAACGTGAAGTTCGGGCTGCCACGAGACCGACGACACTCGCACGAAGTCCACCATCTCTTGGACATCGTCGACCTCCAACCGCTCGCGGGTCGCTACCCGCACCAACTGTCGGGCGGCCAACAACAGCGCGTGGCCCTCGCCCGAGCCCTCGCGGTCGAACCTCGCATCATCTTGCTCGATGAGCCCTTCGCCTCACTGGACGCCAGCGCCCGCACCGAAGTGCGATCGGACGTGAAGCGAATCCTGCGTAACTTCGGCGCCACGGCGATCCTCGTCACGCACGATCAGGACGAGGCGCTCTCGATGGCCGACAGCGTCGCCGTCATCCGCGACGGCCTCATCGTGCAGAACGCGGCACCGCGCCACCTCTATCAGTCGCCGGCCGACGTGGACGTCGCACGATTCGTGGGCGACGCGAACATCGTCGCGGGCGCTGTCGAAGGTGAATCGGTGCGCACTGCACTGGGACTGCTCGACTTGCATCACGCCGAGCACGGTGCGCACGGCGCGGTGTCAGTACTCGTGCGGCCCGAACAGATCGCATTACTTCCCCCGAGCGAAGGTGGCGTGAGCGTGCGAATCCTCGACGTCAACTTCCACGGTCACGACACCGTGTACACCGTGCAGTGCGACGCGCTCGGCGACCAGACATTGTTGACGGTGCGTGTACTCGGCACTTCGAGGTACGCCGTGGGCGACACAGTGCAGCTCGCGGTCAAGGGACACGTGACCATCTGGCACTCGAAGTGACGCTTCTCGTTCGTGCGCTGAAGCGAAAGACTCAGCCGGTGATCGCTGGCTGCAAGATACCGTGAGCGATCTCACGCAACATCGCGCCGAGCTCCTCGTGCGGAACGTCGGCGAACGCCTCGCCGGTCATGACGAGACCCACGATCACTGCCCCGAAGGCGCACGAGACACGCACACGGTCCATGAGCGGCATGGACTCATTGGCGAGCGCCGAACGAAACAGTGACTCGATGTCGTCGTGCTCGGCTTCATGCGTGTCGTCGTGCAGACCTTCCATCGCGGTGCGATTGCGTTCGTGCAGTATGAACAGCGCGCGGTGCGTGAGCATCTGTTCGATCATCTGATCGATCAATGTTGACCACACCTCAAGGGTCATCGTGTCGCGGTCGATGTTGCGCAGCGCGTCAAGACCGATGGCGTGCAGGCGCATGTGCAGCGCCATCAAGATCGCCTCTTTACTCTCGAAGTGGTAGTAGATCGCGGCCTTGGAAAAACCCAATCGTTCGGCGATCTCGCGGAGCGAGGTCTTGTCGTAGCCCTGGGTCGTGAAGAGCTCGAGCGAGATGTCGAGGATCCGATCGCGGGTGCCGGTACCTTGCTGGGAGGGGTCGACGGTCCCGTCGTTGCGGGCGTGTCCTTGGAGCCGTGGCATGCCTGCATTCTACTTGACAACCGGTAAGTTTTCACTTACCATGTGGCAAGTAAGACGGAGGAGAGGCCAGAATGCCTGCAGATTCAATGATTCACGCCGAGGGACTCACCAAGCGCTACGGCGACACGGTCGCGTTGGGTGGTATTGACCTCGACGTGCCGGCCGGCTCGATCCTGGGCATGCTCGGTCCGAACGGCGCCGGCAAGACCACCGCGGTGCGTATCCTCACGACGCTGGCGCTGCCGAATGAAGGTCGCGCGACGGTCGCTGGCTATGACGTCGTGCACCAGGCAGCGCTCGTGCGCCGAAACATCGGCGTCACTGCCCAAGACGCCACGGTCGACGAGCTCCTCACCGGCCGTCAGAACCTCATCATGGTCGGACGCCTCAGCGGGCTGTCGCGAATCGACGCGAAACGACGCGCCGACGAGCTCCTCGGCGATTTCGATCTGGCTGATGCGGGTGGTCGAGTCCTCAAGGGATACTCCGGCGGTATGCGACGACGCCTCGACCTGGCCGCCGGTCTCGTGACCCAGCCGCCCGTGCTCTTCCTCGATGAGCCGACGACAGGACTCGACCCGACCAGTCGCGTCCGCATGTGGGACATCATCCGCCAACTCGTGGCGAGTGGCGTGACGCTACTGCTCACGACGCAGTACCTCGATGAAGCTGACGAGTTGGCTGACCAGATCGTCGTCGTCGATCACGGCCGCGTCATCGCGAGCGGCACGCCCGCCGATCTCAAGTCGAAGGTCGGCGGTGCACGCCTCGAGATCACGTTGCACGAGCCCAACGACCAGGCCGCCCTCGCGCTTCGCCCCCTCACCGACGGCGACGTGCACGTGAGCCACGACGGTCGGCGACTACGCGCGCCAGTGCGCAGCGGCGCCGGCCTCGCGACGTCCGTCGTGCGCACCTTGGACCAGGCCGGCATCACGGTCGACGACGTCCAAGTCCACCAGCCCTCGCTTGACGACGTCTTCTTCGCCCTCACGGGCCACGCGACAACCGAACCCGACCTCGTCGCCGATGATGCCATGTCCCTTGACACCGTGGAGGTCGCACGATGACGACGCTCGATCTACCCGCGGCCGCGACCATCGTCACGACGACACGACCACCGGGCACGTGGCGCAAAGTCGTTGATGTCGCGTCGCTCACCTATCGCAACCTCGTCCACATCATGCGCGAGCCACTGCAACTCTCAGACGTCACCGTCCAACCGATCCTCTTCACCCTGCTCTTCGTCTACGTGTTCGGCGCCAGCGTCGTCATCCCCCACGGTGGCAGTTACGCGAAATACGCCATCGCGGGCATGATCGCGTTGAACCTGACCACGTCGGCGATGGGAACGGCGGTCGGACTGAGCAATGACCTCAACAGCGGGATCATCGACCGATTCCGGACGCTGCCGATGTGGCGGCCCGCGGTCCTGGTCGGGCGATCGATGACCGACCTCTTCACGGCAGTGATCTGCACCGGCTTCGTGGCCGGGACGGGCTATCTCGTCGGATGGCGACCGGAACGTGGATTCCTCTACATCCTGGGCGGTTTCGGCATCTTCTGGCTCTTCAGTTACGCCGTCTCGTGGGGCTGTGCCTGTCTGGGCATCATCTCGAAGGGTCCCGAATCGGCCCAGGGTGTGGGGCTGGTCATCTTGTTCCCACTCGCCATTGTCTCGAACGCACTCGTACCGACGGCCCACATGCCCGCGGCACTGCGCGCCTTCGCCAACTGGAATCCAGTAAGCGCGGTGACCGCCGCGGCTCGACAGCTCTTCGGCAACCCGAACCCGTCGGTGCTGGTGCACGCGTGGCCGATGCAACATCCGATCGTGGCGTCGCTGCTGTGGTCCATCGTCCTGCTTGCGATCTTCGCACCGCTCGCGACCATCCTGTACCGCCGTCGAACGACGGGTTGATCCGACTAGGCGGCGATCCGCTCCAACTCTTCTAAATCCTCGGCCGACAGCGTGACCGAGGCACCCGCGATGTTCTCGCGGAGATGCGCGCGTGACGAGGTGCCCGGGATGAGCAAGATGTTCGCAGAACGCTGCAAGAGCCACGCCAGGGCGACACCCAAGGGCGAAGTGTTCAGGCGAGTCGCGACCGACGCCAGCTCCTCGGACTGCAGCGTCGAGAATCCGCCGAGCGGGAAATACGGCGTGTAGGCAATGCCTTGAGCGGCGAGCGAATCGATCAACTCGTCGTCGTCGCGATGGGCGACGTTGTAGAAGTTCTGCACGCACACGACCGGGGCGATCGACTGCGCCTCAGCGATCTGTGCGGCGTTCACGGTGCTCAACCCGAGGTGTCGGATGAGTCCCTCACGCTGCAGTTCAACCAGCGCTCCGAACTGCTCCGAAAGCGGCTCCCCGTCTGGCGTGGCGAATCCGCCCAGGCGCAGGTTGACCACGTCCAATGCCTCCAGACCGAGGTGTTCCAGATTCTCATGGACGGCTCGCTGAAGTTCCTCGGGCGAACGCGCCTCCGGCCAGCCACCTTGTTCGTCTCGGCGCGCGCCGACCTTCGTGACGATGTGTAAGGACTCCGGGTATGGGTACAGCGCCTCCTTGATCAACGCGTTGGTGACGAACGGCCCGTAGTAGTCGCTCGTGTCGATGTGGGTGATGCCGCTCTCCACGGCTTCACGCAGCACGGCGATCGCCTCGTCGTGGTCCTTCGGTGGTCCAAAGACGCCAGGGCCGGCCAGCTGCATCGCGCCGTAGCCCATGCGGGTGACTGGCATTCCTGGTGCCAATTCGAACGAACCGCCCGGAAGTGTGGTTCCACTCATGATTCACCCTTTTCAGTTGCACCAACGGGAGTACTGCTCTGCTGGAGGCGGCGTCCGGATTCGAACCGGAGTACGGGGCTTTGCAGGCCCCTGCCTAACCACTCGGCCACGCCGCCAGAACTGACCATCCTACTGTTCAGGTTCCAGATGCCTTCTGGTGCTTGAAATAGTGATAGACCGCGCCGACGATTGCGGCGATGATGAGGAACTCGAAGATGGTCCAGATCGTGGCCGCGAGGAATCCGATCACCGTGAAGATGATCCATAGGACCAAGCCGATCAAGAGCAGGACGCCGACTGTCTTTGCGAGGACCATGGCCCCTCCTTCGTTCGAGCTCCATCGTAGGCGCCGAAAGATTCGACCTTGGAGTCGGTAATGTGTATCGGTGACCAGACGATTTTCAGCGGCGATTGCCCTCTCGATCGGGGTCTTGGGAGCCACGTTGGTGCCCGCACTGTCGGCGTCCGCCATCTCCGCGACGAATTCCTACGTCATCACCAGCAACCTCCCGACATCGCTCTCCAACCAGTTGCCACTGCTGCGCCTCCACTTCAGTGCCGCGACGAAGGTCAAGAATCTCCCCGCCCTGCGAACCGTGCCCCACGTCGCGACGAAGTGGCAACAGATCAGCGCCCACGACGTCCAGGCCGTCGTCACCGGATCGTTGCAGCCGGCTGCCGTCTACACGATCGATATGCCGACGAGAATGACCTGCACTTCGATCTGTCGCTTCACGACGGTTCGTCCTCGTCACGCCTCGGTCGCCTCGAGCACCACATGGGAAGAGCAGCTTCTGGCCGAACTCAACTACCTGCCAGTCACCTTCGTCCCGACTACCACGCAGAGCGATCCCTCCCAGCCCACGAGTGGCAGCTTTGTGTGGAAGTACCCAGCACTCCCCCAGACGCTCCAGACTCAGTGGCAACCTGGCGTCGCCGGCGTCATCCTTCGCGGCGCGCTGATGAACTTCCAGAGCGTCAACGACCTGCCGACGACGGGTATTGCCGACTCAGCGACATGGAGCGCCCTGATCACCGCGGTGCAGACGAAGAAAGTCGACCCGACCACGTATAACTACGTCAGTGTCTCCGAAGGCACGCCCGAGGGATTGACGCTCTACGTGGGCAACAAGGTCAAGTTCACGACGCCGGTCAACACCGGCATCGCCGCAGCGCCCACTGAGACCGGCACCTACCCCGTCTACGAACGCTTCTTGTCGACGACGATGTCGGGCACCAACCCCGACGGCTCGCACTACAGCGATCCCGACATCCAGTGGGTCTCGTACTTCAACGGCGGTGACGCGTTGCACGAGTTCCCTCGCTACTCCTACGGCTTCCCCCAAAGCCTCGGATGCGTCGAGATGCCCTTCGCGAGTGCCGAGACCGTGTTCCCCTACACGCCGATCGGCACGCTCGTCACCATCAATCCATAGCGAAGAACTTCACAATTCGTAATCCTCCGTTCTCGCTGTAATTTCCGCACGCGCTGTTACATTCGCAGTAGATGCCACATGAGTCGACTCGAACGGGTGCCGGTCCCAGCTGGCCCTTACGGGTCGCACTCGGACTCTGTGTCTCCGTGCTCGTCGTCGTTGGTTTTCAGTTGCACGACGAGCATCGCTCCCCCGCGGCGCTCACGACGACGTCGCTGCACACGACGTCCTCGACCACCCACGATGGCCCGACGACGACCAGCGGATCCTCGTCGACGTCCACGCAACCGCCAGGCTCGCCGTCGAACCTGCCGCCGCCCATCGTCAACATGACGGCGTTCAAGCCTCCGGGCGCGGGCTGCTACTTCGCGACCGGCGCGCCGCTGCCTTCGAACGACACGACCAGCTCGTCACCGACGACCACGGTGCCCGGCGGGTCTGGCGCGCACGCCATCGGTCACTGCACGGTGCTCGAGATCGGCGACTCGCTCGGCAACGACCTCGGCTGGGGCATGGCGCGTCAGCTCGGCCACGATCACGAACTGCGACTCGTCCAGGCGGACAAGTCCTCCAGTGGACTGCTCACGCCGTGGTTCTACGACTGGTCACAAAAAGAGAAGGTGCTTCTCGCGCAGTACAAACCACAACTCGTCATCATCATGTTCGGCGCGAACGACGAACAGAATCTCAAGACGGCGGGCGGTCAAGTGTTGGCGTTCGGTTCGGCTCCATGGGTGAAGGCGTACACCGGCGTCGTCACGAAGATGGCGAGTGTCGCGACGAAGTCCGGCGCGTACGTGCTCTGGGTCGGCATGCCGATCATGCAACCCAACGGCTATCGCCAGGGCATGGTCCTGATCAACTCGGTCTTCGCCAAAGTCGCCACGACCGTGCCGGGCATGACGTTCCTGCCGACGTGGGACCTCTTCGCCACTGCGCAGGGTCAGTTCGAAGCGTCCGCACGCGTGAACGACATCCCGTCACTCCTTCGAGAAGCCGACGGGATCCACTTCAGCTACGTCGGTGAGAACGTGATCTCCACGTTCGTGACACGCGCGATCGGCACCGTCTATCACGTGCAGATCACGCCGGAATCGGCGATGTACATCGATCGCTAGACACGACGTCAGGTGACGTGTGCCAGGTGTGCGACCCACAGCGTCGAGTCCCACGAAAGTCCGATACAGATCATGAGCATCAGCGCCACGGCGACGCCGTCGCGGTCCAGTCGCTTCGAGTGACGAATCGGGTTCTCCAACACGTGATACGAGAGCACCGCACAGGCGAGCGCACCCGCGATCTCGATCTCGCGCGCCCATGGCGACGTCGGAGGATGGACCATCTGCAGCGGCAGCATCAACCACACGTAGTGCCAGAGGTACAGCGAGTACGAGATGTCACCGATGTAGCGCAGCGGTCGAATCGAGAGCCACGTCGCCACGCCGCCCGGAACGCTCGCCTGACCCGTCCAGAGCAGCGCCGCCGTCGTGGCACACGGCCACCATGCGAGCAGACCAGGATAAACACTCATCGTATTGAGTCGCCAGACGGCCAATCCCAAACCAATGAACGCCGCGAGGCCCAGCAGCGTGTTGAGGTGCGGCGTGCGTTTGGTCCACGCGGCCGGAATCAGCGCGACGAGTGCGCCGAGCGCGATCTCCCAGAACCGGGTGAACGGAGAGTAGTAGGCGACGGTCGGGCTGATCGGTGTGAGGTGCCACGAGTACCACGCGGAGGCAGCGATCGCGGCGATCAAAAACACTGCGAGCAGTGTCGTTCGATTCTTCAGCGTCGAGAACATCGCGAGCGAGAACACGACGAGCGGGAAGAACAGATAGAACTGCTCTTCGACGGCGAGCGACCAATAGTGCGTCACGAGCGAGGGCGCGACGCCGGGGATGAAGTAGTTGCTCCCGGTGTTGATCAGTCGAAAGTTTGCCGAGAAGAGCGACGCCCATCTGACGTCACCGAGCAACTGCGGCACGAAGTTCGTGCCGAGCAGGGCGTACGCGGCAAAAGTCGTGGCCACCAATGTCAAGGTGGCCGCGGGGACGATGCGACGGATGCGGCGGGCGTAGAAGTAGGCGAGGTTGTGGCGTACGGCCCGCGACGGTTGACGCCGAAGCAGGCTGGTGATCACGAACCCGCTGATGACGAAGAAGACATCGACGCCGATGTAGCCGCCCTCGAATCCCGGTACGCGCGCGTGCGCGAGGATCACCAAAATGACCGCTATGGCGCGCAGACCCTGGATGTCCGGCCGAAACGTCTGGCGCGCCGTCGGGTCGCCCGTTGCGGCACCGGTCTCTGCGTGATCGAGGGTCGTCGCGTCGAGGTCGGGCACGTGTTCGACGCTACATCGCAAAATATCGAAATCCGTGTGTCACAAGTTTTACGGCGTGGTCAAACCCGTAGGGTGGTTCAATCACGAACGATGCCCCCACCAAGAGATCGTCGAGTTCGGTCAAACGCGTCGCGGCCGTCGTCGTCACCGGGCTCGCCTTCTACGTCGCGCTCCCGGCCTTCGTCAAGGTCTTGTCGGCGTGGCCGAAGCTCTTTCGACTGAGCTTCACGTGGCTGGCCCTGATGCTGGTCGCCGAGGTGATCAGTTTCCTCTGCGCCATGACACTGCTTCGGTTGCTCCTTCGCACCAAGCAGTGGTTCACCGTCGTCGCGGCCCTGCTCGTGGGCAACGCGGTCACGAATGTCTTGCCGGCCGGTGACGTCGCCGGAGCCGGCGTGCAGTATCAGATGCTCGCGATGGGTGGCATCAACGCGGACTCGGCGGCCGGTGGCTTGGCTGCCTCATCGATCATCGGACTCGCGGGACTGTTCATGTTGCCGGTCGCCGTGTTACCGGCGATCCTCGGTGGCCTGCCCGTCAGTCCCGGTCTCGAACACGCAGCTGACCTCGGCATCGCGGGCTTCGTGCTCATCGTCGCCTTCGGCACGGTGCTGTTGACCACGAACGGACTGCTCACCTGGCTCGCGCGCACGACGCAACGAGGACTGAACGCGATTCCCAAGCGCAAACAGAAGACCGAGAATCTGCCCGAACGTCTCATCACGGAGCGCAACCTCGTCCGAACGAATCTGGGGCGACGGTGGCGCGAGGCGATACTCCTCATCGGCGGACGAATCGGCTTCGACTACTTCGCGTTGCTCTGTGCGCTGAAGGCCACCGGGGCCAATCCGAACGCACCGCTCGTCTTGCTCGCCTACGCCGCGACCGCCGTCATCGCGCTCGTGCCCTTGACACCCGGTGGACTCGGCGTCGTCGAGGCGAGTCTCAGCGGGTTGTTGGTCTTGGCGGGCGTCGGGAGCGCGAGTGCGATCATCGCCACGCTCGCCTATCGACTCGTCACCTACTGGCTACCGATCCTTGCCGGCGGTGGTTTCTACATCGCCTTTCGACGAGAGTACGGTCCGGTCAAATTCGGCGCCGCCCGACAGGCGACGTAGGGCAGGATCCGCGAAGGTCGATCACTTCTTGTCGTCGAGCAGGTTCACCATGTCATTGGCGTGTTCCTCCTCGACGGCCAGGATCTCTTCGAGCATGCGGCGCGTCGTCGGGTCACCGTCGCCCAGCCAGGCGATGATCTCGCTATAGGAACTGATGGCGATTCGCTCGGCGATCAAATTCTCCTTGATCATCTCGGTGAGACTCGTCGCCGTCTTGTACTCCGAGTGGGCCCGTTGACTGATGGTGTCGGGATTGAAGTCCGGCTCTCCGCCCAGTTGACCGATCCGCGCGGCGATCAGCTCCGCGTGGCTCTGCTCCTCCTTCGAGTGCTCGAGGAACTCAGCGGCGACGGCCTCAGAATCGAGTCCGTGAGCCGCGAATGAGTGCTGCTGGTAGCGCAAGACACAGATGAGTTCCGTCGCGAGCGACTGGTTGAGTACTTCGAGCACTCGAGGCAGGTCGGCGCCGTAGGCGTCGGTGATGGAGCCCTTTCGCAGATTCTTTCGCGCGTTCTCGCGCAGCGTCTTGACGTCACTTAGAAATTTGGCCATGTACTCGCAGTCCTCTCGTGGGTCGAATTCAACATCACCCTAACAACTGGACCGGCGACACGACACTGGAATTCGAGCGCAGAAGTTTTGGTGTCCTGACGGACATGGACCGGCACCCCATTTGGGAGCGTGACCACCGCTCATAGGAGTGGAGACGAATGGATGTCCCCCACCTGATCGTCCGAGTGTCGCCGAAACTTCTCTTCGCGTCAGTACCGCTGCCCTGTGCCCTGCCCTCAGTGTCGCGTACGATCACGTGAGTTCACTAAGTCAACCGCACTGGCGAAGCCGAACTCCTTGACATTCTTTGAATCTCTCGGTGCACCATTCTTTTCCACTTGCTCGCTGTTCGTCGTCCACGTTTCGGATTGAACGATGGCAGCGGTTGTGCATTGGATCTCGAACCGATGGTTCTTACATCGGTTGGAGGTCGCTAACCCGGACCTTAGAGGCAAACAGATTAACTGCGCATAAGAAAATGTCCCCGGTCGGTGCAGTGGATGCACCGACCGGGGACCAGGGGGAATGCGATCTAGTAGTAGTGCTTACGTCCGCCCACCGTGTGGCCCAACGCGCCCATCACCCAGAGCACGAGCCCGACCAACAAGAAGATCATGCCGAGCGTCCACAGAATCTTGAAGGCCAACACAAAGCCGATAATTAGAAGAATCAAACCGAAGACAACCATTGTCTCTTTCCTTTGTTCAGTGAACGTTCTTCACGCCCATTAGGAACTTCCTCACTGCAAAAACCACGTTAGGCATGCGTTCTTTACAGGTTTCTTTGAGCGCACTGAGAAACTCATGTGAGAAGGAAAGTGAGATGAACTCTTCCCCAAGAGAGTGCGGCGGACACTTCGCAGAACGCCAGTAGTCATCGTTATTAAGGTTGTTGTCTATGGCAAAGAAAATGGCACGGCGAACGCCGCCGACATTGGCGAACGTGTGGATCGCCGGGCTCATCGCTGCCGCAATCGCCGTCGCGGCGATCATCGTCAAGTCCGAGTTCGACCATAAGCGTGGTCCGATGCACCACTCGTGGGTCGCGTGGATCGCGGTCCCGGTGTTACTCATCGCCGGCATCTACGCCGTGGGCCGTCTGGCCGACGGCATGGGGCGCTTTCTCGCCCGTCGTCAGATCGAAGCGGCCGGTGCCATCGTGCGCCTCGTCGCGACGGGCGTTGGTTATCTGCTCGTCCTGATCGCGGTGTTCGAGCTCTTGGGCGTTTCGATCGCGCACCTCATCATCGGCTTCGGTCTCGCCGGCGTGGTACTGGGCATCGCGGCCCAACAGAGCCTCGGCAATATCTTCGCCTCGCTCGTCTTGATCTTCGCGCGACCCTTCAGCGTCGGAGAACACATCCGCGTGCGCTCGGGCACGGTGGGCGTCCTCGACGCGTGGGTCCTCGGCATCGGTCTCACCTACGTGACCTTGCAAACCGAGGATGGACTCTTGAAGGTGCCGAACTCGGTCATCCTGGCATCGGGCATCGGCAAGCTCGATACGCCACCTCATCGATTACCCTGACACTCGACGCAACGCATCACCAACCGGAAAGAGGATTGACCATGGGCTCAGCGGGCGATAAACCGAGGAAGCCGCGTCGACGTCTGCCGCGCGTGTCGAAGTACCCGGATTCCAGTGGCAATCCGCTGGCCGGACTGACCGGAGGTGGCGACGGACAGACCGGTCCTGGGGCCAGTCACGGTCCCTCAGAAGGGCATCACCCGCCGGGCAAGATCGGTTCGGCGTTCCTCTGGCTCCTCGGTCGCCGCCAGACGAAGATGCCGCCCGCGGACAAGCCTGCTCCGGCGCCCGCGCACCAGCACGACGACAAGGACGAGGTCAAAGAGTCCGAGTAACGACGTCGACTCGGCTCGCCTCGCCTACTAGGACGCGATCACCGGACCCGAGGCGACGAACGTCTTGGCCGGCGTCAACGAACCCCCCGCCTTCTGCACGGTCACTGCCAGTTCAGTCGGGAGCGGCGACGAGTTCATCGTGAACGTCACCTGCCCGGGCTTGGCGCCCATGACGCCGATCGAGACCGGCGATCCCTTCACGATGCCCCACAGCTGGTAGGTCTCATTGGACGCCAGCGTCGGCATGGAGGCCGTGACGAGGTAGCCGGTGCCGTTGGGCAGCATCACGAACTCGGCCAGGCGCGTGTTGGATGCGCTCGTGAGATCGACCACCGTATGACCCGGTGCCGTGAGGGCGCGCTGGACGACGGAGCGATTGGCGACCACGAGTTCGGCCTGCAGGTTGTTGACGTGGTGTTGCTCGCCGACTATTCCAACCGCCAGCGCCACGATCGAGGCCGCGGCGGCAAAGCTCACGACCCCGACGAACGCGCGACGTCGCGAAGAACGGGCTCGACTGATGGGCATCACCTCTGCTGGCGGGCCACCGATGACGAGCGGCGGCATCGCCGGGTCACCCTTGCGCTCCCAGAGTTGGCTCGAGATGTTGGTCCAGAGGCCCTCTGGCAACTCCTCGACCGAGTTGCCGATCGCCGCCGCGACGGCACGGTTGGCGTCCAACTCGCTCTGGCAGCGCGGACAGATCGCTGCGTGTTCCTCGACCTGCGCCAGGGTCTCGGCGTCAACGGCGTGCAGCGCCGCGACGGCCAGCAGTTCGTTCGCCTCGTCGTGACTCATCATCGATCCGCTCCTTCGATCCCGGACTCCACGAGAGTGGCGCGCATTCGGCGCATCCCGTTTCTGATTCGACTCTTCACGGTGCCTTCTGGTTCGTTCAAAATCTCGGCAACCTTAATGTACGTGTGGCCCTCAAAGTACGCGAGCTCAATGGCGCGCCGTTCCTCGGGCGGCAGGTCGCCCAGCGCCTTCTTCACGTCCTCGGCTAAGACGACGTCCCACGCCTCGTGCTGCATGTCGTAGGCGCCGCGAGCGGCCTTGTGCGCGTCGTTGATCTCGCGTTGGCGCCGAGCGGTAAGGGACCGAATCGTCTCGACGGCGCGGGCGTGGCTCTGGGTCAACAGCCAACTGCGGAGGTTGCCGCGCGTGGCGTCGAAGCGTTCCGGTTGATTCCACAGACGCAAGAAGACCTCTTGGGTGACGTCCTCGGCTTCGGCGGCGCCGTTGAGGACCCGACGGGCAAGACCGAACACCGCACCGCCGTGGCGGCGGTACGTCTCGGCCAGCGCTACCTCGTTGTAGCGCGCAATCATCGTGACTAATTGGGCGTCACTGACCTCACGGATGTCATCCATACCTATCCACTTCTAGTTCGACACTGAGGGCACCTACGGATGTCGCCGCCGAATCCCTGTGTTCCATTGGTTTTCCCCACTCGACATCCGAGGTGCGGCGCGGTGGCGAATAACGAAGGAATTCCCCGGTGGCGCCACTCTTACTCATGCATGAGAGTGGCGCCACTCCCCTTTTCAGTGCCAGAACGAGGGCCAGTTCACGCCAATCCGACGCCGTGTGACCAGTACTGTCATCTCGTGAAACGCTCGTGCCCGCGACGTCGGCCAGACCGATGATCTGCAGAGAGAGTCACTCGCTGAACTTTAGGGCTATCGACGAATTCGCTCCGTCCGCGATGGGACTACGCGCCGTGCTGAAACTCCTCGGGGCCGAACGCGCTGCTGCCGCGCTGGGTCGCGATCTCGATGCCGTGATCACCCAACTCCGACGCCGAGCCGACCGCGGCCCGGCCGAACTTTTCACGTACGTCATCGACGGCGTCACGCAACGCTTCGTTGGAGACTTGGCGCTCTCGCGAGATGGCTTCGGCCTGTTCGCGCGGGTCGTCCGACGTTGGATCGAGCCCGAACGTCAGTTGGAGATGGTTGGCGTCACGCTCGAGAAATGACGACGCGTGGATCGCCAAGAGGCGCACCGAGTTCGCGAGGTCTATTGACTGGAGCAGCGCTTCAGCGATCGCGAGAATCGCGACCTCATCGTCGATGCCGAATGACAACGTCTGTGATCGGCTCACGCTCGTGAGATCGTCAAAGCGAACGATCACGGTGATCGTGCGCGCGACACGACCCTGACCGCGCAGCGCTCGCGCCACGACCGACGCCTGCGTGCGCGCTGCTCCGACGATCTCGTCGATGCCGTTCAGCGACGTGGCGAAGGTCTGGTCGTGGCCGACTGACTTGAGGACGCGGTCGACCGTGACCTCGCGCTTGTCCTCGCCGTGGGCGTACGCGACGAGTGTGGACGCCATGGCCGAGCCGACGTGCGCCGCGAGTGTCGCCTCATCGACCTTGGCCAGGTCGCGTACCCAGTGCAGTCCGAGTTTCTGCAATTTCGCCGCGGTCGCGGGACCGACACCCCACAGCGCGCGCACCGGTAACTCACTGAGCCACTGGCGCTCCAGTGCGGGGCTCACCCAGACGACACCAGCGCCGTCCACGAGCTTGCCCTCGACGACGGTCGGTTTGGACTCCTTCGACGCCAGCTTCGCGAAGAGTTTGTTGCGCCCGAGTCCGACCCCGCACAGCAGACCGAGTTCGGTGGTGATCCGCTGACGGAGTCCGGCCGCCGCTTCGAGTGGACGCACGTTCAGGCGGCGCAGACTCGACAGATTGGCGAAGACCTCGTCGAGGCCGAGTGGCTCGAACTCGGGCGTGAGGTCGCGCACGATGTCATGGAACTGGCGCGAATACGCCTCGTATCGATCGAAGCGACCGGGCAGGATGATGAGGTTCGGGCACCGTCGCCGAGCGATCACGCTCGGCATGGCACTGCGCACCCCGTAGCGACGGGCCTCGTAACTCGCGCTCGCGATGACGCCGCGCGCGCCGCCGCCGCCGACGGCGACAGGTTTGCCGCGAAGCGTCGGGTCGTCCAAGACCTCGACCGACGCGAAGAACGCGTCCAGGTCGATGTGCAAGATCGGCGCGTCGTCGACCGAGGGGTTCTCAGAAAGCGAGTTCAACACTGCGAAACGCCTCACCGAACTGCGCGTTCACCGGTCGACCGGCCTGTTCGGCTCGGCCATAGACGAGTTCACGGATCGCGTCGGCGTCACCGGCCAACTGCGAACTGTGCGCGAGCACGGCCTTCACCTTGGTGTCGATGGTGCTCGAGATATCCGCGACCACGTCCGGTTCGTGCGTGCCGCTGAGCAGCAAACTCGCGACCTGATGCGGCTCGCCACGGTCCGGGAAGTACAGCGGCATCGCCGCAGCCGGCGCGACCGCGTCCAACAGCGCCCAGCCGGTCTCGCGGTGGTCACGGTGGTTCACGTAGACACCGGCGAAGAACGTCGCCGTCGGGTCTGGCCCCACGACCACCTCGGGACGATATTGACGGATGAGTCCCACCAACGCAGCGCGCAGCGCTTCGTCGTTGTCGACGTCGCCGTCGAGGCGCCCGAGTCGCGTCACCGTGGCGGCGCCAAGGAGATCGGCCGCGAACTCCACTTCGGCTTCACGGACCTCGCGCACGGTCCCGGCGTCGGCCGTCAGCACGTGCGAACCCTTGTCACCGTCACAGACCACGACGAGATGCACGGCGCAGCCCTCCTGCGCCCACTGGGCGAGCAGTCCCCCGGCCGCGACGTCGGCGTCATCGGGGTGGGCGTAGATCGCCATCGCGCACTGGGGCGAAAGATTGAGGGCGCGCATCAGCCGCGCAGTTTGGGTGCGGTGGTCTTCACGAGCATGCCGATCTCGCGCGCGAAGTCATCGGTTCCTTCAAAACCCTTGTAGACCGAGGCGAAGCGCACATAGGCGACGTCGTCGACGTCGCGCAGGGCCTCAAGGGAGGCCATGCCGACCTCTTCACTGGTCACGTCACGATTGAGCAGCCGCATGGACTCGTCAATGGCGGTCACGAGCGCCTCGAGTACCTCCTCGTCGACCGGACGGTTCTTGCTCGCGGCGCGCATCCCGCGCAAGATCTTGGTGCGGTCGAACGGCTCGCGCTCGCCCGAGCGCTTCACGACGTAGAGGCCGACCTCTTCGATCCGCTCAAAGGTGGTGTAGCGCTGGCTGCAGTTCGAGCACTCGCGTCGGCGCCGGATGGCGACGCCGTCCTCGGCGAGGCGCGAATCAACGACGCGGTCGTCGTCCGCCGAACAAAAGGGACAGCGCATGCCTTGAGGATACACCTAAATCCCTTGAAATTTAGGGGATTAGGATGCGCTCGCCGGGCACGACGGTCGACGAATCAAGCTCGCGAACGAGGTCCGCGCGCGCCACCTTGGGGTCGATCGGGTTCATCATTCGAGCGATGGAATTGAGAGAATCACCCGGCTGGACGACGTAGTTCATGCCCGAGGCCAGCACCGAACTGTTCGCTAGGTCACTGGGGAGTCCGGCGCCGGTCTCTCCCCCGAACGCGTGGCCGGGCCACGCGAGAATCACCAGACCGAGGGCGACGACGAGCCCGAGCAACGTCCGGCGTCGACGCTTCATCATGCGTGCGCGTGCTGCGCGTCGCTTGGCCAACGTGGGCCCAGTGCGAAAGACCTCCGGGGTGCTCACCAGGCGCAGGTACGGACGCTCATGGGATTCCTCGTACTCCTCGAACTCGATTACCTCAACTGCCGCCATGGCCGACCCCTTTCACGAACACTTGTTCGTATAGTGTAAGGCGAACAAGTGTTCGTTGCAACAGTAATTTGCAACTGTGACAGCGGGACTAGAAAGCCTGTAATTCCAACAGTTTTCGGCCCAGTCGACCGAAGTGGGACCACCGCGAGCGCTCGGTCGTTCGCCCGCACGCGAGCGCCTTCGCGGCCCCGTCCAGTTCCTTCACGAGTCGGATCCGGTGGCGTCGGACCAAGGCCGCGCAGTCGACGGTCAACTGCTCGTCGGGGTGGTCGTGGGAGTCCGTGACCTGTCCGTCGGTGACCCAGACGATCGGCTCGCTCGCATGGCGACGGCGCAGCGCCCACTCCAGCACCGCACCATCGACGCCGTTGCCGATGTTGCCCGACGGAATCGTGCGCGCGACCGATCCCCGATCGGCCAGGACCCACACGTTCGGCGTGAGACCCGTGTCGCCCGGACGGTGACTGTAGCCAACGACCAACGCGTCGGGCGCCCTTCGCAACAACGTCGTCAGCGACGCTTCATCGATATCCATCGAGCCGGACTGATCGATGATCACGATGCCACCATGGAACGCCGAACGCGTCGCGAACGCCCGCTTGTGTTCGTCGGTCAAGAGTCGACTGGGATAGCGCATGCTCGCCCCACTGGTGCTCGCGCGAGCACGACGAATACCCGCTCCTCTCGGACGCGGCGACATGATGAGCGAGTCGTCGAACGTGAGCGCGGCGAATCGCCCAGTCGGCGGACGCCGGCCACCTGGTTCGAGCGAGCGACGAAACGCGCGAAGCTCTTCCGGTGTAGTCGGCGGACGGGCGACCATCGATTGCGTGAGGACTCTCGCCAACACGACCGTCGCGTTCGCGTAGCCGGTTGGGAGATGTTCGCTGTTCATTCGAGTGGCGCCGAGCGCGGCGTTCGAGTGGCCGTCCATCAGCGCGAGTGCGCGCTTTCGCAGCGCGCGTAGACCGGACATCCACAAGGGCCGGACACTCCGGATGCCAGCGAGATAGTCCTTCTCTCCCCCGGTGCCGAGGACGGCCATGAGAAAGCAGACCGCTTCGGCCCAGTCCTCGGACTCCGCGATCCGTCGCGCGCCGTTCTTCTCGGAGCCGTCGCGCAACAACGCCACGTCGAATCCCAGACGAGCGATGAGGGTATTGATCCGCAGTTCTTCGGCGCACTCCAGTGCGCGCGGCGACAACTCATCGAGCGCGCCGAAGTGTTCGATCCGGTGTGGACTGACGCGCGCGTGCATCAACTCATGCGCGCGAACGACGCGTGACCCGGCGTCGGCGCCGAGCGGGACCTCGAGGACTCGCTCGGTGAGGTTGCAGCTCGCCTCGCCGCGTCGCGTGGAGCCGGGCTTGACGGTCCAGGGAGCGACGGCGAAACCGTCGTCACGTCCAGTGACCAACTCTGGATGCACGCCACCGCTCACGACAGCGCGGCGATGGCCAGCGAGTCGAGCACGCTGGTCGCGACGTCACCGAAGACGAGTTGCGCGGCGCGCGGCGCGCCGAGGTGTCGTCGCAGTTCATCAAAGGCGTAGAAACTCCGCAGTGAGACCCGGCGCCCGACTGGACCGAGAGACCCGGCGAGGGCCGGCGCGCGCAGATCACTGCTGAGACTCGCCAGGGCCGAGGCGTGCGGCCGGTCGATTCGAATGCACACCGCGAAGCGGTCGCGCAGCGATGGCGCGATGTCATCGAGATCGTCGATGTTCGTGGTCATCACGACCGAGAACTGGGGACCCGGGCGCACCCACTCGCTCGTCTCGGGATTACGCCAGCGCGCCGACTCCGGTGAATCGGTCATCGCGAGCAACGTGCTCAGCGCGTCACCCGAGGCGCGGTCGACCTCATCGACGACGAGGCGGCCACCGAGTCCACCGGCCCCGCGCCACGCTCGGATCGCCGGACCCTCACGCCACTCCCACCGGTTCTCCCCGACGGGCATCCACGTGCCCGTGATCTCACCCGAGGTCAGGTCCTCGGTGCAGACCAGTCGCTCGGCGGGACTCGTCGCGACGCCGTGGTGCAGCGCGGCGTAGGTCTTGCCGGTGCCCGACGGTCCGTAGAGCAAGACGCGTGCGATGCCCGACGACAACACGTCGGCGAGGTCACGCCAACAGGAACCAGCTTCTTCACAACTCTCTGCCAACGACAAACGGACTCCTCAAGTGGGGGTGAGACAACGGTCGCCACCACGTCACAAGTCCCCTCCAACTCCGAAACATCTCGGTCGTGGGAGGGGACCTGTCTGAGTGTGAATTGTCTGTTCTATGAACTCAATCGGCGGGCATCAACGCGGGGTCGTTCGGCGTCCCGACGTCGGGATCGTCCAGCGTCCTGACCGGGCCCTTGAACGTATTCTTCGCACCGGCCGCCCAGGCGATCCAGACACCGAGCGCGAGGGCGATGGTGACGAGCGGTGCGTAGTTGAAGTCATCCCAACTGAAGCCACTTTCCCACGGCACGGCCGCGGGTGAGGTGGGCAAGCAGAAGATAACGACGCAGATCACTACCCAGATGATCGCAACGAGATTGATCCACTTGTAGTGCTTGCCCAAGTTCCACACCCCCGGCTCGAACTTGTCGCCCATGCGCCAGCGCAGGAAGACCGGAAGGATGTACGCGATGTAGAGCCCGATCGTCGTGATCGACGTGACCGCGAAGAACGCCACCGGGAAACCCGCCTTGTTGCCGAAGAGCGCCGGAATGGTGATGATGAGCGACAGCAGGACGACCAAGAGGACTGCCCACGTCGGCGTCTGGTGCTTGTTGAGGCGTCGCCACAGGGAGTGGCCCGGCACCGCGCCGTCACGTGAGAACGCGAACACCATGCGCGAAGCGGCCGCCACGCAGCCCATGCCGCAGAACAGTTGCCCGATGGTCGAGATGTCGAGCACGAGTTTCGCCATGCTGCTACTGAGTGCCGACTCGATGATCGGAATCGCACCGCCGCCGCCCGCGTCGATCGCCGCTATATGCGTCGCGGCGAACGTGAGCGCGAGGAGGACGGCCCAGCCACCGATCGCCGAGTAGGCGATCGCGGTCCACAGCCCGCGCGGAGCAGCGCGTTCGGCGTCGAGCGTCTCTTCGGATAAGTGCGCAGACGCGTCGTACCCGGTGAAGGTGTACATCGTGAGCAAGAACCCCAGCGGCAGGATCATGAACCAATAGAAGTGTCCCGAGAAGCCGCTGTTGTTGATCCGGTGCGTGAACACGAAGGAGAGGCTCTGGTGCGTCGAGGGGCCAAAGATCAGAATGCCCACGATCGCAATGACGCCCGCGAGCATCCACCACGCCGAAATCCGGTTCAGAAGTGACACCAAATGTGAGGAGAAGACGTTGATCACGCTGTGCAGCGCAAGGATGATGACGAACAGTATGAACGAGTTGTGCAGGATCGTCGATGGGTTTGTGGTCGTGCAATTGATGATGAAGTGGAATCCGTAGAGCGCGAGCACTGAGTTCAGGAATCCGGCGCAGCCGTAGTCGACGGCCGCGACGATGGCGATGAGGCCCAGGAGGTTGAACCAACCCGTGAACCACGCCCAGCGGACGCCGCCCAAGCTGTAGGCCCAGTAGTAGATCCCTCCCGCGGTCGGGTACTTCGACGCGAGCTCGGCCATGGAGAGTCCGACGAGCAGGACCAGCATGCTGATGACCGGCCAGCCAATCGAGATCGCGATCGGACCACCGTCGTTCCACGCCTGACCGAAGGTCGTGAAGCAACCGCTGAGGACACAGATGATCGTGAGCGAAATCGCGAAGTTGGAGAACCCGCTCCATCCTCGATTCAGCTCCTGCTTGTAGCCGAGGGCGGCGAGCCGCTTCTCGTCTGACGACTGCGCTATTGAGCTATCGCTCATCGTGAAATCCCCCTCAGGTTCCAATGGCCTATACCAATGATTCGGAATACTAGAGCGTTTGTCGAGCGCCAGCACTGGGAAATGTGTACCCGCTGTTAAAACCGATCGGCGACACGTGGTCGACGGAGTTCGTTGCGTTCTGGCGAACACCCCGTCGCCCGTTCACGTGACGTACGTGTTGCACCACGAGACGGCGTTGCGACGAATCGATGGTGTGACGACGAGGGCGACGTCGCCAGCGTCGCGGCGTCGACGTTTGGCAGACCGACGCGAGGCGATCCAGGCATCGCAACTTCGAACTTTGAGTAGCCTCGACTCCTAGAGTGACACTCACCTTGTCCACTGGTAGGGCGGGGACCCAAGGAGCAGACGTGAGCACACCAACCGCCGGTCGACCGACGCGCGACGAACTCGTCGAAATGGTCGAAGAAGGTGACGTCGACACCATCATCGTTGCGATCGTAGACATGCAAGGTCGCGTGCAGGGCAAACGCCTCGATGCGACCTACTTCTTTGACGAGCTCGCGGACGGTGTCGTCGAAGGATGCAGTTACCTGTTGGCCTCCGACGTCGACATGCGCACCGTCGACGGTTTCGCGCTCACGTCCTGGGAACGAGGCTACGGCGACCTGGCATTTAAACCAGATTTCTCCTCGACGCGGCTCGTGCCCTGGCACGAGAAGACGGTCATCATCTTCGCCGACGTCGAGACGGTCGACGGCCTACCCGTGGCGCCCTCGCCACGCCAGATCCTCCTCGCCCAGGTCGCGCGACTGGCCGAACGGGGCTGGACCGGCATCACCGGCACCGAGTTGGAGTTCATCGTGTTCGAGGACACCTACGAGCAGGCCTGGGAGGCCGGTTACCGCGACATGACGCCGGTCAACCAGTACAACGTCGACTACTCGATCCAGGGCACGTCACGCATCGAGCCGTTGCTCGGGCGAATCCGCCGCTCGATGCGCGCAGCCGGCATGGTCGTGGAATCGGTGAAGGGCGAATGCAACTTCGGTCAGCACGAGGTCGCCTTCAAGTACGACACGCTCGTGGAGAAGTCCGATGAGCACAGCCTCTTCAAGCTCGGCGCCAAAGAGATCGCGGCCCAAGAGGGCGTGAGCCTCACTTTCATGGCCAAGTACGACCAACGCGAAGGCAACTCCTGCCACATCCACCTGTCGCTACGCGACAAGGACAACGAGCCCGTCTTCGCCGGTGAGGGCGATCACGGCTTCTCCGAGGTCTTCGAGCAGTTCCTCGCGGGACTCCTCGCCTACTCGCGCGACTTCTCGATGCTGCTCGCGCCGAACATCAACAGTTACAAGCGCTTCGCCGCTGGATCGTTCGCCCCGACGGCCATCCTCTGGGGCCATGACAATCGCACCTGTGCCTACCGCGTCGTCGGACACGGACCGTCACTGCGCTTCGAGTGCCGGATACCGGGCGGCGACGTCAATCCCTATCTCGCGATCGCCGCGCTGGTCGCGGCGGGACTGCAGGGCGTCGACGACAAGTTGACCCTGGCGCCGGCCTTCGTGGGCAACGCCTACGAAGCCGACAGCGCACGCGTCCCGACGACGCTCGCCGAGGCGACCGAGCTGTTCGACAAGAGCCTGGTGGCGCGCGCGGCCCTCGGTGACGAGGTCGTCGACCACTACGTCCACGCCTCGCGAGTCGAGATCGACGCCTTCAACGCCGCCGTCACCGATTGGGAGCGCTACCGAGGATTCGAGCGACTATGAGCACGCTGTCCGTCGTCAATCCCGCGACCGAAGCCACGGTCAAGGAGATCGAACTCTTCGACGCCGAGTCGACCGACCGCGCGATTGCGCGCGCATCCAAGGCAGCCCCGGCGTGGCGTGAGGTGACGCCGGCCCGACGCGCCCATCTCCTTCGTCGCTTCGCCGTCGCCGTCGATGACCACATCGAAGAACTCGCGCAACTCGAGGTCGCCAACTCGGGTCACACCATCGGCAATGCGCGCTGGGAGGCCGGCAACGTCCGCGACGTGCTGGCCTACTACTCCGGAGCGCCGGAACGACACAGCGGCAAGCAGATCCCGGTCGCCGGTGGGGTCGACCTCACGTTCTATGAACCGCTCGGTGTCGTCGGGATCATCGTGCCCTGGAACTTCCCCATGCCGATCGCCGGCTGGGGCTTCGCGCCGGCGCTCGCGGCCGGTAACACGGTCGTCTTGAAGCCGGCGACACTGACACCGCTGACGGCGATTCGACTCGCCGAGCTGGGACTCGAGGCCGGTCTTCCCGACGACGTCTTCCAGGTGCTGCCCGGTGACGGTGGCGTCGTCGGCTGGCGCTTCGTCACGCACGAGGCCGTGCGCAAGGTCTGCTTCACCGGTTCGAGCGATATGGGTAAGCGCGTCATGGCGGGCTGTGCCGAGCAAGTCAAGCGCGTCACGTTGGAACTCGGCGGCAAGAGCGCGAACGTCATCTTCGCTGACGCGGACTTGGAGCGCGCCGCCGCCGGTGCGCCGGGCGCCGTATTCGACAACGCCGGACAGGACTGCTGCGCGCGGTCGCGAATCCTCGTCGAGGCCTCGGCCTACGACCGCTTCATGGAACTCTTCGAAGTCGCGGTGAAGAACTTCCGGGTCCTCGATCCGTCGGACGAGACCGCCGAGATGGGTCCGCTGATCTCGGCCGCGCAGCGCACGAGCGTCGACTCCTTCGTCGACGAGAAATCCGTCGCCTTTCGCGGCAGCGCCCCAACTGGTTCGGGCTTCTGGTATCCGCCGACGGTCTTGGAGTCGACCGACGGCACGGACCGCGCCTTTCGCGAGGAGATCTTCGGTCCGGTCGTCTCGGTGCTGCGATTTGAGAGTGAGGCCGAGGCGATCCGCATCGCCAATGACAGCCCCTACGGACTCTCCGGTTCGATCTGGACGCGCGACGTCGCGAGGGCCCTACGCGTCGCGCGAGGCGTCGAGACCGGCGCGCTCTCGGTCAACTCCAACTCGTCGGTTCGCTACTCGACGCCCTTCGGCGGTTACAAGCAGTCCGGAATCGGCCGAGAACTCGGGCCCGATGCCCTGCGCAGTTTCAGTGAAGAGAAGAACGTGTTTATCTCAACGGAGGAATGATGGGTCGTCTGGACAACAAGGTTGCGGTCATCACTGGCGCGGCGAGTGGCATCGGTCGAGCGACCGCGCGTCGCTTCGCCGGCGAAGGTGCGAGCGTCGTCGTCGCGGACTTCGACGCCGAGCACGGTCCTGAAGTCGCCAAGGAGATCGGTGGCACGTTCGTGCGGGTGAACGTCGCTGACGAGGCCAGCGTCATCGCGCTGTACGCAACGACCGTCGAGGTCTACGGCGGCATCGACATCCTCTTCAACAACGCGGGCATCTCGCCGAATGACGACGACTCGATCCTCACGACCGGCCTCGAGGCGTGGCAGCGGGTCCAAGACGTCAATCTCAAGTCGGTCTATCTCTGTTGCAAGTACGGCATCCCCCACCTGCAAGCGCGCGGCGGCGGCTCGATCATCAACACCGCGTCCTTCGTCGCGGTCCTCGGCTCGGCGACCTCCCAGATCTCCTACACCGCCTCCAAGGGTGGCGTGCTGGCGATGAGTCGCGAGCTCGCGGTCCAGTTCGCGCGCGAGAAGATCCGCGTCAACGCGCTGTGCCCGGGACCGGTCAACACGCCGCTCCTGATCGAACTGTTCGCCAAGGACCCCGAGCGCGCCGCGCGGCGTCTGGTCCACGTCCCGATGGGCCGCTTCGGTGAGCCCGAAGAGATCGCGAACGCGGTGCTCTTCCTCGCGAGCGACGACGCATCGTTCGTCACCGCGACCACGTTCATGGTCGACGGTGGAATCCACGGGGCCTACGTCACGCCGCTGTAGTTCGTGGCGTCAATCAGGTTCGCTGGCGCGCCACCACTCTCGCACGACGACCTGTATCGTCGCGGCCATCGGCACGGCGAGCAGCACCGCGACGAAGCCGCCGGCCAGTCCCGCGACCCACGATCCGAGATCGGCGCCCACCAATACGGCGACGAAGACGAGCAGCGGATTGATCTTGACGGTCTTGCTCATGACGATCGGGTTCAAGACGTGATTCTCGACCTGGGTATAGACGAGGAAGACCACGAGCGTGACGATGCCCGCCGATAGGGAGTGCGAGAAGGCGAACAGCACCGTCGGGATGCCGGCCAAGGCGCCACCGATCTGGGGCAGGAAGTCGACCAGCGCGACCCACAGCGCCCACAAGAAGGCGTACGGGACACCCATGATCAGCAACGTGATGAAGATCACGAAGCCAGCCGTGACTGAGGTCAAGATGTCACCCAACACGTAGCCCGACACGGAACGCGAGATGATGCGCCCGACGTGGCGAAAACGCTTCGCGCGCTCCGGTGAGACCAACTTCGTCAGTGAGCGTCGAATCTTGGGCGCCTCGATCAGTAACAGCACGACGAAGGTGAAGACGAAGATCAACGAGAGGATCGCCGACAACGCGCCCTTCCCGAGTGCGAGCGCGGGCTTACTGAGACCGGTCGCGAGCGAGGTGAGGTGACTCGAGTTCTTGCGCACCCAGTTCTCCACGTGGTACTTGCGAAAGAGCCGACCGATCCAGCCCTTGCCGTGCTGGGCTTGGCGGACGTAACCGGGCAGGGCGTGGGCGAAGTGCGTGAGTCCATTGATCAGTGGGTAGCCGAACAAGATGGCGAGGCCGAGGAAGACCAGCAGCGCGACGAAGGTGACGATCGCGACCGCGCCGCCGCGACGCTTGACGCGCCAGTGCTGCAGTGAGACCACGACGGGATTGAGGATCAGCGCGATGAAGCCGCCGACGAGTCCCAGCATCAAGAGGTCGCGCAAGTGGTAGATGACCTGACCCGACAGATAGACCCCGGCCACGGTGAAGACCGCAAACAAGATCGTGAGGACTGGAACCTGGTTGCCCTCGGCCGTGCGCACCCAGCGACGGCGACGAGTCTCGGGGACCTCTTCTTCCTCCTCGACGGGAGGCGTGGGCTTGGGTGTTCGTCTTACTGGCACGTCGTCAGCCAACCGGCGCGGCGCCCGGGAAAAGCCTGGCGCGCTGCACCATCATCGAGCGAACCACGCGTGAGCACCCCGTCATGCTAACCACTGGCCGTTACGACGTTCGTCGTTCCGGGGTGCAACTCGACCAGCCGGCGTTCGACACGAGTTGGCGCACTTCGCCCGGTGGTGAACAACGATGAGTGGGGTGTGCCATGACAGACTTGAAGTCGTGAGGGCACATGAACAACGAATCATTTGAGTATCAGATCTACATCGATACCACCGCGAGGCGACTCTGGCGCGCACTGACCGACCCGGTGAAGACCAGGAAGTGGTGGCACATCTCGTTCGACACGGACTGGAAGGTCGGTTCGCCGATGGACGTGAAAATGGGCCACGTGACCATTCGCGATCCGGAGCAGATCGTGTTGGAGTCCGACGCGCCGAACCGGCTCGCCTACACGTGGCACACCTTTTCGCCCGATTGGGCGAACGCCAATGGCTACTCCGAGGAGGACCGACTGAAGTTCGCCAACGAAGTGCGTTCCAAGGTCGCCTTCGACATCGAGCGCACGAACGGCGTGGTGCGCCTCACGGTCGTGCACGACGGCTTCGAGCCCGGCAGCGTCGTCTTCGAGGCCATCCGTGACGGCTGGCCACCGTTCCTGTCGAGCCTCAAGACGTTCTTGGAGACCGGCGAACCGCTCGACTTCGCGATGTGACGACCGATTAGGTCGTGAAGGACTTGACGACGATGACGTTGAGTCGCCACAGCATCGCCAGATCGGGACAGGCGACACCGACCTTGCAGTACTCGATGCCGGTCACCTGCACGATGGCTCGACCGAGTCTCGCGGCGTGCACGGTGGCGCCGTCGACACCAATCGAGTTCCGAGAGATCGTCGTCACGACGACGTCACGCGACGTGCTCACCGGGTTGCCCCAGCGGAAGTGTCCGCTCAGTTTGAGTGACACGTTGGCGCCGAGGAGGACACGAGCGACGCAGCCGTTCTTCGAACTGACACGCACCGAGGGGCTCGTCACGACGCTACACAACGGCACCACGACGGCCGGTGCGTTGACCCGCGGAGATGATGCGCCGGCGTCCCCGTGTGACAGGGCCAGTGTGGACGCCACCACCGTCACGCCCAGCATCGTGTGCCGAAGAACGGCACCGTAAGTTCCCCTCATGTTCTCAGCCTCCCACTCGCGCTCATCGGATTCACATCGCGACTCGCCTACTCGGTACGTGTCTGGGATGTCGTTGAATTACTCAGGGTCGCAGAGATCCGAGCCGCTCCGTACGAGGTCGAACGAGCGTTGGGCGCATCAGCGTGCGTCACGCCGTAAAGCGTCGTGCCCGCGCTGTGTCGCGGGTCCCCTCTCGACTCCTTTCGGCGCCCTCGTACGCCGGATTCCACGTCGCAATACTGTGGGCGTGACGACCTACTGAGAGGACGAGCCATGATCTTTGGTGCCCACGTCATTGTCTTCACGCACGACGCCGACGCCGATCGCGCCTTCTTCCGCGATGTCCTGGAGATGGCCAGTGTCGACTCCGGTGGTGGGTGGCTGATCTTCGAGATGCCGCCCTCGGAGATCGCCTTCCATCCCACGCACGACGCGCCGACGAACGAGCTCTACTTCGTGTGTGACGACCTCGCCTCAGAGATGGCACGACTCGAGGCCAAGGGCGTCGTCTTCTCGACGATCGACGACGAGCGCTGGGGAACGGTGACCAGGTTCTCGTTACCGGGCGGCACCACGCTCGCGCTCTATCAGCCCAAGCACCCGATGGCACTCACGCGACGCTGAGGTCCCACTAGTCGCTCGTGCGCACACGCCGGCTGAGGAGCAGCGCCGAGGTCACCCCGGCCAACGCGAAGAACCCGATGACGAGCTCGGTGCCGTGACGGAACGAGGCGACCGGATTAGCGACGTTGAGGCCGGCGAGTATGGCGATCAGACCGGCGACGCCGAGCACGGTACCGATTTGGCGTGCCATGTTGAGCACGCCGCTGCCGGTGCCGAAGCGCGCCGGGGGAATCGACGCGGAACCGGCACCGATCAGCGACGGAATGGTGAGACCGACGCCGGCGCCCCCGATGAGCTGGGCTGGCAGCAGGTGCGTCGCGTACGCAGCGTGCAGCTGCATCTGGGTGAGCCACAGCGACTGCGCCGCTACGTTCACGAAACAGCCGATCACCGCGACACGGCCGGCGCCCCCGAGTTTCGCAGACAGCCTCGGCGCGACGAGTCGTGCGAAGGGCAGGACCATCAGCGGCCCCGGCGCAATCGCGAGTCCAGCGTCGATCGCTGAGAAGTGCCAGACGCCCGTCAAGAACTCCACCATCCCTAACAAGAAGGCACCGAAGCCGGCGTAGTAGGCGATCGACGCCAGGATCGCGCCGTTGAAGCTCCTAGATTCCAGCAGTTTCAGATCGACGACCGGCGCGTCGTGTCGCGCCGATCGAACGACCACTCCGATCGATGAGGCGACCGCCAGGACCAGCAGTCCAAAGAAGTCTTTCGACGTCCAACCCCACGACGGTGCCTTCACGAGCGCGAGCGCTAACGATCCGGCCGCCAACGCGACGAGCACCGCGCCCAACATGTCCGGCCGCGAGTTCACCGTTTCGTCGCGGCTCTCGGGCAACACCTTGAACGCGAGCACCACGGCCGCGATGCCGACCGGAATGTTGATCCAAAAGACCCAGCGCCAGGACAGTTCGACCAAGAAGCCGCCGATGACGGGACCGAGTGCCGCGCCGAGCGCGCCGATCGCGGACCACGTGCCGATGGCTTGGGCGCGCGCGTGTCCCGGGACCGCCGCCAACAACAAAGACAGCGACGCCGGCACCATCATGCCGGCACCGATCGCTTGCACGAGACGCGCGATGATGAGCAACGTCACGTTGTCCGAGAGACCCGACAAGACCGAACCCAGCGTGAAGACGACGAGGCCCGCCACGAACATGCGTCGGCGTCCGATGCGGTCGGCCCACCGCCCCGCCGGCACGAGTACGGCGGCGAAGAGGATCGAGTACCCGTTGAGCACCCAGCTGAGTGAGTCCAGCGACGATCCGTGGAAGTCACGACTGATGTACGGGAACGCCAAGTTGACGATGAAGAGGTCGAGGCTCGACATGAAGGCCGCGAGAGATAGGACCCCGACGATGAGCCCGACGCGCTTCTTCGAGTAACCCTGACCCGGTGCGTTGGCACCTGACACGATCTCCACGCTCATCGCCGCCTCCTTGTGAGTTTGATTTCTGGATGTACCCTACACCGGAATCACACAGTCCGTCCAGTTATCGGACTTACTGCTATATTGAGGGAATGACCACTGTTTCGGCTGATCCACGACCCTGCTCGGTGGCACGAACGCTCGAGATCGTCGGCGAGAAGTGGGCGCTGCTCGCCGTACGCGAGGTCTTCCTCGGCAATCGCCGATTCGACGAGATGGTGCGCCGCACCGGCGCGCCGCGTGACACGCTGACCGCGCGCCTCAAGACCCTCGTGGCTGCGGGCGTGTTGGAACGCCGACCGATCTCGGAGCACCCGCCGCGCTACGAGTACCGACTCACCCCGGCCGGACTCGACCTCTACCCCGTGATCGTGTCACTCATGCAATGGGGCGATCGCTACCTCACGGACGGTCAGGCACCGCCGATGGTGTTGACCCATCACTGCGGTCATCCCCTCGGCGCCGTGACGTCGTGCGCGGCCTGCGGCGAGCCGGTGCTCGCACGCGACGTACGACCGACGCCGCAGCGCGCCACCGCTTCGATGGGCTGAGCCGCCCACCGCTGAGAGCGCGGCGATGCGTTTAGTCCGCGAGCCCGAAGGTCTCGGTGCGCGCCTTGCCACCCTCGGTGTAATGGAAGACCGCCTTGGAGAACAGGTCACCGTACTTCTTGGTGTCGATCACGTGCGAGAGCGTGACCGTGGCGCGGTAGCTGATGAACGTGCCCGAGGCGCAGTTGGGCGTGCAGTTGTTCTGGCGCAAGACGCCTCGACCGATCGCTGAGGTCGCGTTCCACTGCGACCAGGACATTGCGTCCCAGCCGGCGCCGGCGTCGGCGCACGAGAGGATGTAGGCGGACGGCTTGGTCGTGGGCTTGCCCGTGCATGTCAACAGCCGCGTCGCGGTGGTGGCGCCAGCCGTGGTCGCGATGGACGCAGCGCCGAGGCTCATCAGGGGGACGGCGAGCAATGCCGCACCCAGTACAGCGGTGGTTCGGGACAGATACTTTTTCATTATTCCTTCGTTCGTTGTGAGCCTCCGCTCAGCAACCCTATGTCCGGCAGTGGAGGTGATTTACCAAGCAATTGAGAACCACGACTTTCGCCAAACTTCTCGACGCCATGGTTGGGTGGTAGCGTTCGGCGCAGGGCCTGAATCAAGGGTTTAGGGCGTCCCGCAGGTGATGTCGGCCCTGTTAAAGAGGGAGAAACCGTGCGAAAGTCAGTCCTGATACTCGGAGTCGTGGTGGCCTCACTTGGGCTCTCGGCATGCGGCAGCGGCGCGAAGGCGACGATCGATTCATCCGTGGCCTCACTTGGCGCCCAGCCCGACCTGCAGGTTCACTTCACTGCCAGCGCGACGGGCGCCGGCACGGCCGAAGCGCAAAAGGTACTCGACGTAATCTCGATGGACGCCAACTACGCCAGCGCGAACGGCGATCCTCTCTCGCAGTCCAAGGGCGCCACCGACGGGGAGGTCACCTTCAACGTCGGCGACAAGGTGCTGCTTGACCTTCGCGCCATCGACTCGAATCTCTACGTCCAGATCGACCTCACCGCGGTCAACGCCATCCCGGGCCTGCCACTCACGTCACAGGACCAGTCGGAGCTGGCCGCGTTGCAACTCCTCCTTGGCGGCAAGTGGTTCGAGATCCCCAGTTCGCTGATCGCGAAGGAACTCCCCTCCTCAGACGCGCTGAAGGCCAAGACCGCCCAGGACGAGGCGCTCGATCGCAAACTCTTCGACGCACTGTCCAACCTGATCGACAACGGTGACGCCACCGCTCTCTCGTCCGGCGGCTACAGCGAGACCGGGACCCTGGAGTCCGTGGTCAAGGCCGTCCTGCCCACCATCGAGAGTGTCGATCCGTCGGCCGGTTCATCTATCAACACGGTGCCGGGCAACTACACATTGACGCTCAACGACAACGGCACGGTGGCGACCGGCGGATCGATCTCTATCACGGCGCCCGAAGGCAGTGACGGATCGGGCGACACCACGGTGAGTCTGAGCGCCACCGTGACGCACAACACTGACGCGATCACCGCGCCCACCGGGGCGACCGTCATCACACCGGCGTTGATCCAACAGTTGCTCGGTTCCACGTCGTCGCTGTAATCACACGGCGTTAGCGGTTGTGCCAGCCCACGGGGAGTGACGCGCGCAGCACCTGTTGCGCGGTCGCGACGGGTTCACTGAAGTCGAACGCCGACTCTTCGTCGTCCTCGAAGTTCGGTGGCGCCAGTAACAAGATCAACCTCGTGTCGTCGAAGCAGACGGCCTGGTCCTCCAGCTCGGCACCCGACGCTAGATCTTCGACATCGACGTCGTCGGGTAACTCGGCGACGAAAACACGAAAGGACTTATTGTCCTGTGCTGAATCCGCGTAGAAGCTGAGACAGCCCGTCGTCGTCAAGAACGCGCCGGACACTTGTTGCGAGAACGACATGCCGGCCAGTTGGTCCTGGGCGATCGCGCCGGTGTGCAGGTGTTCGGTCGCGTCGTAGGCGTCGGCCAGACTCGCTGCGAGTTGTGCGAGATTCGTCGTCGGCGCGAAGGGCACGATGTCGTCGGCCTGGCGCGGAGCGCCGTAGAAGGCACCGGTCGCCTTCGTGTCGCGGTGCACGAGCGTCTCGATGAAGCCGGTGCCGTAGGTCGTCGAGACCTCAGTGATGAAACACTGCTCGAGTGTCTCGACGCGGCTCATCGCGTCAAAGGCCACGTCGAAACGCTCGGCCGCCTGGACCGACGCGATCTCGCCGAAGCGCACGGCGATCGTCTCGATGTCGCGACCGAGAGAACGCGCGCCGAGCAGTCCAGCCTTCAACCAGGTGTCCCAGGGCACCTCGGACGTTTCAGGCAAGAGTGCCAGCGCATCGAACGCGTCGTCCACGAGGTTCACCGACGAGCGGCGTCGTGACTGCACGATCCGACGCTTGGCGTAGAGCCGAAGTGTCTCAACCTCGTCTGCTCCCAGTGCCCTTCGAAAACTGTCGCGGTCCGAGTCGTCGCTCGCGACGACCGATGTCACGATGCTCTTCAGCGCATCGTCCACAGGAACGTCGCGAAATCGAATGAAGTCCTCGTCGACGTCGCGATAGGGCGTTGCCTCGAGGCGCGCGACGAATGCGTTCTCGGCCGGCGTGTTACTCACGACACGGCCGTCGACTGAAGGAGGGTTGCGAAGAATGGACTGAATTCACTTCGAAGGTTGAAACGCACACTTCGTACTGTAGGACAACATTTGTGTCGCACTTTTCGCTCTGACGAACGCAAAGTGGCCCACTTATGCTTGTCGCGACCGTACCGATGCACCACCTCTCATCTAAGATGCCATGGGCGTGAATCGAAGGATGCGACGTCGATTCAGCGTGCGACAGAGTGCCCGTTGCATGTGAAGTAACTGCTTCAACGCGGGTTCCCGCTCAGGGAGGACGTGACAACAGCTATCGAGAGGACGTACACAATGAGACGCTTCATGACCAATATCGCCATCGGAACCCTGATTTTGGGTGGCCTTACCTCCCTGGGTATCGCAACCACCGCGTCCGCAGCCGGTCCGTCAATCGCTGTCGCTCCGAATACTGCCTTGGTGAACGGTCAGTCCGTAGCGATCACGGGCTCCGGATTCGCGGACAATGAATCGGTCTACGCCCTAGAGTGCACTGCGACTGCAACGAGTGAAGCTGACTGTGACCTCAGCAGCGCGACACCAGGCACGACCACCGCCACTGGCACCCTCTCAATGTCGTTCTCGGTAATCACGGGAGCCATCTCGTCGACGACGTGCGGAACGTCTTCGAGCGACCTTTCGAACTGCTCGATCGTCGTCGGGGCCGTGCCTCCGGCCACCGACCAGGCCATCGCTCCGATTACCTTTGCTCTCCCCAGTCCGACCACCACGACGACCGCTCCCCCGGTGAAGATTGGTCCGCGTAAGTTCCACGTCGCGCCCGTCAAGAACCTCAAGAATGGATCAAAGGTCAAGGTGTGGGGCACTGGATTCAAGCCTCACGACCAGGTCTACGTGATCGAGTGCCTCGCGACATCGAAGAGCGAGGCGGGATGCGACCTCAAGACACTTCACCCCGTGAAGATCACCGCTACCGGCGTGCTTCCTGCCTTCAACTTCAAGGTCGTCACCGGCAAGATTGGCACCGGCACATGTGGCACCACCGCGAAGAACCTGAAATCGTGCGCGATCTCGGTGGCCAACGCCACGAAGGGTGACTCCGGTCAGGTGCGCATCGCCTTCAAATAGCACCAGAGGATTTTCTCGTCAGACGCCGGGTCGCCTTTGAAGCGACCCGGCGTCTGATTGCAACTACTCTTCCAAAATGTTTCGGGTTCGTGCACCACGCTCACGGGCAACTGCGATGAAACGATCCACCCTCGTGGTCGCGGGTTCACTGCTCTTGACCTCGTTGGGCCTGTCACTCGGCGCATCGGCGGCGAAGGCACCATCGATCACCTGGGTCGACCAGAACGTCTCCTTCAGCTCTGGGAACACGACGATCTACGCGACGTTTCGCCATCCAACGAACGACGCTGTCATCGTCCCGGGAGTGCTCCTCATCGCGGGAAGTGGTCCCACGGATCGCAATGGCAACTCGTCGATTGAACCCGGTCCCACGGACACGTTGAAGACACTGGCCGACTGGTTGAGTGAGGACGGTGTCGCGAGCCTGCGCTACGACAAGCTCGGCAGCGGCAAGACCGGACTGGGGCCCTTCGCCTTAGACCCCGACTCGATCGGCGCATCGGTCTTCGAACAAGAGTCACGCAGTGCCCTGGAGTTCCTCGCCAGAGAGAAAGATGTCAATGACACGAAGCTCGGCGTCTTCGGGCACAGTGAAGGAGCCCTCTTCGCGCTGCTCTTGGCAACGGGCCATGCCGGACCCACGCCACCGATACACGCCGTGGGACTCTTCGAACCCCTGAGTGAGCGGTACCTCGATCTCATCACCGCCCAGATCGACGCGAGCTTGATGGCCCAGGTGAAGTCCGGATCAATCACGAAGGCACTCGAGACGACCGTCGAGAAGGATCTCTCGGTCGCGATCGAACAGGTACGCACCAAGGGAACGGTCAAGGCCAATCTGCCGTACGGTCTGGCGAACGTCCTCAATCCCGGCGACGCATTGTTCTTCAACCAAACCGACAAGTTCGACCCGAAGGTATTAGCGGCCGAGGTCCCCACGGCGACGCCGGTACTCCTCACGTGCAGCAACGATGACATTCAGGTGACCTGTGACGAGGTCGATCGAGTGGCGGCCGGCTTCTCCGCCGATCCACACCTCGATTTCGTCCATGTGCTGGGAATGGATCACGTACTCAAGGTCGATTCGAGCCTCACCGGCAACGACTACACCAAGAAACTGCCCTTCTCGCCGCAGCTGAAGGCCGCGCTCACGGTCTTCGTCAGCAGGTATCTCTAACGACGAGTCAATGATGACGTGCAGGTATTCAGGTCGCGAGAAACCGCGACGCGATCAATACGCCTTTTGCTCACCGAGATAGATCAGGATCTGCATTCCGCGAAAGGCGAGGTTCTCGACGTCGACCTCGAGCTTGCCCGATACGAGCTTCTTCTGACCCGCGAACGTCTTGGACTTGGCAACCGCGTTGATGTCCTTTTGGATTTGCACGAGGTTCCCCACGTACTCGATGACGTCCTTGGAGACGCCCGAGGGATACGGCGCCTTCTTCTCCAGTGCGACGGTCGCCTTATAGAACCGGGTATCGCCGGCGCCTTCGATCGCCGCGGACTCACATCCCGGCGACGAACACGCGTTGAAGGCGTCGAGCACGATGTTGAACTCGCTCACGGCCCCGTTGTATGAGTTGCTCACCGCGACGAACAGCGCCTTGTCCTTGCTCGTCGCCGCGCCCGACGAACTCGGTGCCACCACAGTCCCGAGCACGCCCGCCAGTAGACCCAAGGAAAGCGCGAGGCTGAGCACTCGACGTGCGCCGAGTGACCTGCCGGTGCGGCTTAACTCACGCATCGTCCGTCTCGCCGAGGTAGACCGCGCGAACACGCGGGTCATGCAAGAGATCGTCGGCGCTCTCACCGAAGACGATGCGACCGTTCTCCATGACGTAGCCGCGGTCGGCCAGACGCAGCGCTTGCGCGGCATTCTGTTCGACCAAGAAGATGGTCGTGCCCAGTTCGCGAATGGTCTTGATGATCGTGAAGATCTGATCGATGATCATCGGCGCTAACCCCATCGACGGTTCATCGAGGAGCAGCAGTCGGGGCTTGGACATCAACGCTCGACCAATGGCCAACATCTGTTGTTCGCCGCCCGACAGGTTCGAGCCCAGCTGTTTGCGGCGGTCCTTCAGGATCGGGAACATGGTGTAGATCTCTTCGAGGTCATCGCTCAACGAACCCTTGCGTGCGAAGGCCCCCATCTCGAGGTTCTCTTCGACGGTCATCACCGGAAAGATTCGGCGTCCTTCGGGCACGTGACTGATGCCCAGCGACGCGAATTCGTAGGCCTTCACCTGCGTGATGTCGTGACCCTCGAAGGTGACCGTTCCGCTCGCGGGTGCGCGAAGTCCGGACAGCATTCGCAGCGTCGTCGACTTCCCGGCGCCGTTGGCACCGAGCAGCGTGACGATCTCGCCCTTCTCGATCGAGAACGAGATACCGTGCAGCGCCTCGATGGAACCGTAGCGAACGACCGCGTCGTGGACTTCGAGCACTAGGCCGCTCCCTCAGTGCTCGACGTGCCGAGGTAGGCCTCGACGACCGCTTGGTTGGCGCGGATCTCGGCCGGCAAGCCCTCGGCGAGGACGCCACCGAAGTTGAGGACGTAGATGCGCTCGGCCAGCGACATCACGAGTTTCATGTCGTGCTCGATCAACAGCACGCTGACCTTGCGCTCGTCGCGCACGCGACGGATCAGCGCCGCGAGTTCGAGCTTCTCTGAGGGGTTCGTGCCCGCCGCCGGTTCGTCCAGCAAGATGACGTCGGGATCGGTCGCGATCGCGCGCGCGATCTCCAGACGGCGACGACCGCCGTAGGAGAGCGCCGAGGCGATGAGGTTGGCCTCGGGGCGCAGGCCCACGAACTCGAGCAGGTCGAGCGTCAACTCGTCCGAGATTCGCTCGCCGCGCCGGGTGGCCGGCCCACGCAACATGGCCCCCACGACGCCGATGCCGGCGTGGCTCTCGGCACCGATCTTCACGTTCTCAAAGACGGTGAGCGCGCTGAACACGCGTGACGCCTGAAAGGTCCGCGAGACACCGGCGCGCGCGATGCGATGCGTCTTTTTCCCGATGACCTCAATCGTGCGTCCGTCGCGATCGGTGAAGTCGATCTCACCTTCTTGGGGCTCATAGACACCGGTCAGTGAGTTGAAGAGCGACGTCTTGCCGGCGCCATTCGGCCCGATGACCGCCAGGATCTCGCCCCGGTTCATGTGCATCGAGACATTGCGCAGCGAGACGACGCCGCCGAAGCGCAACGTGATGTCGCGCACGTCAAAGACCAACCCGGCGTTCGCGGTCGACGTCTCGGTCACCACATTCTCGGTCGTCTCGTCGCTCATTGGACGTCCGCGGTCAGCACGTCGTCGAGGTGGCCCTCGCCGGTCTCTTCATATTGCTGGATCTCGCGTTTGCGTCGACGAGAGGGCATCAGACCAGCCGGTCGGAAGATCATCATGACGATCAACAGCGCGCCGATGTACATGAAGAGGTCGTTCAACTGGAAGCCCCACGGCTGATAGTTGTCGAGGTAGCTCGTGATCATTTGGAGGAACACCGCGCCGAGCGCCACGCCCCAGATCGATCCCATGCCACCGAAGATGACGAGCACCAGGATGTTGATCGAGGCCTGATACTGGAACATCGTCGGGCCGATGTTGCCGACGAGACCGGCCGAGAGTACGCCGGCAAAACCACCACTCGCCGCGCCGACCGCGAAGGCCATGACCTTGTACTTGAGCGGATTGATGCCGATGGACTCGGCGGCCACCTCGTCCTCGCGAAGGGCCACCCACGCACGTCCGACCCTCGAGTGTTCGAGCAACGAGAAGACGACGAGGAAGAGGACGACGAAGATGAGACAGAGGTAGTAATAGGGCACGGGATTGACACCCCAGTGGATGCGCAGCGCGCCGAGGTGAATCGAGAAGTAGGGCACCTGACGACTGCCGACACCGCCGCCCGTGATCCCGTTCTGGTTCCCCACGTAGTCGTCGATGATGAGCGCGAAGCCCAGTGTGACGATCGCCAGGTAGTCACCGCGCAGACGCAGTGTCGGGATGCCGAGGAGGATGCCGACGATCATCGCGGCGACCACGCCGATCGGGATCACCCACAAGGTCGGGATCACGTGGTGGAGGAAGGGTGGCGCCGGCAGCACGCCGGTCAGCCAGGCGGTGGTATAGGCGCCGATCGCGTAGAACGCGACGAAGCCGAGGTCGAGGAGACCGGCGAACCCGACGACGACGTTGAGTCCTTCGGCGAGGAGGATCCAGACACCGACCTGTTCGACGATGAGGTACATCCAGTAGGACTGCGTGACGATGTGGGGCACCGAAAGTGCGATCACGATCAACACGCCGTAGACCGCGAATCGGTTGGATCGCTTCTTGGCCATCTGCAGCGGCGAGGTGGTGAGACTCGGCACCTTTTTCTTCAGCGAATTCCCCCAGCGCGCGAGGACGTAGTTCAATCCTTCGCCCAGCACGAGCCACACCCCGAGGAGTTGGAAGATGAGGTACATCCAGTACTTGCGCTCCCCCAGGAGCGGAATCAATACGGCGATCACGACCACGACGCCGTAGGCCGCGAAGCGGAGCTTGCGATTCTGGGCCATCGTGACGATGGACTCGCCGATAGCGCGCGTCCTGCGTCGCGCCGCCGACCCGTAACGCGTGACGAGATATGCGATGCCGTAGACGATGACGGCCAACGTGAGAAAGACCGCCCACCGCCGACACTTGAACAGACCGAAGTAGGAGACCTTCTCGAAGAAGGCGCCGTGAGGACCGGTCGTCGGCGGGGTCGTCGCGTTGCCCGACTCGCCCGTCATCAGCTCGATGACCGCCATGACGACCAAGATCGTCGCCAGTCGCTTCACTTGAGGATGACGCACGAGGTTCACGCGGTCCTCCCTAACTTTTCACCCAGTATGCCGGTTGGTCGGAAGATCAGCACCCCGATGAGGATGAGGAACGTGTAGATCTCGACCCACTGTGTGTTGCCCTCAAAGGCGAACGGTACCGCGAAGGAACCGAAGAGTCCGATCACCATCCCGCCCAGTGCAGCGCCACGAAGATTGCCGATGCCGCCGAGGACGGCCGCGGTGAAGGCGTAGATGCCGAGTTCGACCCCGGAGTTCCACTCGATGCCGCTCTGGAGTGAGTAGAGAAAGCCGGCCGCACCGGCGAGAGCGCCACCGACGATGAACGTCAGCGTGATCGTCTTTTCGATGTTGACGCCCATGAGCGACGAGGTCTCAGAGTCCTGGGCGACCGCACGGATACCACGACCGAGCTTGGTGGCACGCACGAGGCGGTCCGCGACGATCAGCGTGGCTGCTCCCGCGATAACCGTGATGATGGTGAGCGTGCGAACCGGTGATCCGAAGACGTGAAAGAGCGTTTGGCCCACCGGGAAGACCTGCGCCGGAAAGAGGTTCTCTCCGTAGCCGAACTCTTTGCCAGCCAAGGTCTCCAGAAAATATGACGCCCCGATGGCACTGATTAGGAAGGCAAGTTTTGGCGCATGTCTCTTGCGCAAGGGTTTATAGGCCACGCGTTCGACACTGACCGCCACGAAGACACTCACGAGTCCGCCGACCAAGATGCCGGCAAAGATCAGACCGACGGTCGCCCAACCGGTGGCGACACTCTGACCGAGGATGCCACGCGTCAAGAACGCGGCGCCGAAGCCGCCCCACATGAAGACGTCACCGTGAGCGAAGTTGATGAGACCGAGGACGCCATAGACGAGCGTGTAGCCCACAGCGATCATGGCGTAGAGCGCGCCGTTCTGGAGACCGACGAAGAGGTACGCCCAGAAGCTGACACGGATTTGGTCAAACCCGCTGAGCCAGAAGTGGGCGAATCCCATGTTCGAATGTGCTCCTCAACTCGACGATGTACGGCACCAGGGCCGGGGTAAGAATACCCCGGCCCTGGTGAGCCCACTAAGTGGACAGTTAATCAGCCGACGTTGGCTACGAAGGTGATCACACCGTTCTGGACCTGCGATACAGCAACTGCACCGCTGTCGTCCTTCAGGTTGCCATTTGCCGCGAAGGAAATGGTTCCCGTGACACCCTTGAAGTTGACCTTGTGCAGGCCCGCGACAATGCCCTTGCGGAGCGTGGAGATCGGCGAACCGGACTTCAGCTTCAGCAGTGACTTGATGATCGCGTTCGTACCGTCGTACGCCTGAGCGGCGTAGATGGCGGTCGAAGCCTTGATGTGCGTCAACTTGGTGAAGGCGCTGGCCAGCTTGCCAGTGAAGAAGCTCACCTTGCCGGTCGCCGACTCACTCAGGTAAACGTCATTGGCTGCCGTCTGGGGCGTCGTGTCGGTGGAGTAGAGCGCCGAAACGTTCGAACCGTCACCCGACATGATGGTGTGGCTCGAGGCCGAGTAACCCGCACTGTCGAGCGCACCGAGCAACAGACCGAGGTCCGCGTCGTAGCCACCGTAGAAGATGGCTGACGGGTCGGCACTGGCGATCTGAGTCGCGTCGGTCGGGTACTCCGTGGCCACACCGCTACCACCGTTGTTGACGGCGTCAATCGTCTCGGTCGTCACGGTCGCGCCCAACTTCTTGGCGTCCGCCGCCACCACAGCCGCGAGGCCGGTGCCGTAGAACGAACCGTCACCGATGACGAGCAACGTGGTGACCTTCTTCGTGTTGACGAGGAACTTGGCGTCAGCCGAGCCCTGGACCGAGTCGTCCGCGACGTCACGGAACCAGCTCGTGTTGCCACTGGTAGCGAGCGCTACGGCGGTTGCCGACGGGCTCACTTCAGCGACGTGGGCAGCCTTGTAGTACTTCGCCGCAGCCTCTGAAGCGCCAGAGAACGCCGGACCGATGATGGCCACGAGGTTCTTGGTACCAGTTGCGTGCTGCGCGGCGGCCGGTGACAGCGTTGGGCTGCCCTGGTCGTCGAACTTCTTGATCTCAATCTTGAACGGGTCCTTGCCACTCGCATTCGCCTGCTGAGCAGCCAGCGACGCACCGCCGAAGTCGTAGTTACCGTACTCAGCGTCTGCACCTGAGAATGGTCCCTGCACTCCAATGATGTAAGTCGGCTTCATAGAGGCCGAACTCGATGCGGCTCCCAACGCCAATGGCACAACCGTCATGGCCAATGCCCCAACCGACAGTACTGAGACTGCCTTCTTCCAACGTTGACTCATGAGCAACGTCCTTCCTTTTATAGATAGATTCACTTCTCGTCGTCGACATCTACCCGTCACCTAAGAGTCACGTAAGAAATATGTCGACGACACCCAAGTCAATCTGACTTTCGTAGAACGTTAGCAGTCTCAAATGCCAAGTAAATGGCGCCCTTATTGCAAACGGGACCCAAAATCGAATTGCAACACTGCTGAAATCTCCTTGTCACACGCTCGACCAAAATCGACGTTTTGAGGCTACGTCGAGAGCGCTTCGATGTCGGTCGGCCCCTTGTCACCCTGGCGAGATTGGCGTGTCACCACGAGAGGACGACGGCGTCAGTCAGTGCCTGCAGTTCTGCGAATGTCGTGGCAAAGACCGCGTTTGGCGTGCCACACGCCGCCCAGAGCTGCGCGTGGCCCTCGAGTTGATCGTCGATGAAGACGCTCAAGTTCGCGGGCCAATTGATTGGCGACACTCCCCCAATTGGCTGACCGGTCGCCGTTCGAACCTCATCCGGCGTCGCTTGTCGCACGACCTCACCCAACGCAAGTTCAGCGAAACGCTTGGTGTCCACGCGACTCGCCCCACTCTTGATGATGACGACCGGTACGTCATCGAGCACGAACACCAAGCAACTCGCGATCGCCCCCACCTCGCACTCGAGCGCTCGAGCGGCGTCCGCAGCAGACTTCGTCGACGCCGTGAACTCGATGAATGGACCCGTGACGCCCTTGGCGACGAGTGCCTCGGCCACTCGCCGAGCGCTCGGATGGAGCTCGTCGATCTCAGACATTGTTCGTCAGTCCCGTTTGAACCTGGAATTCGATGGAAATCATGCGACGACCGTAGTCGGACCACTCGAAACACCGAGAAGAAACACGAACAGGTGTTTGCTTTCCCTTGACCGCTGGGATAATCTACGAACACCCGTTCGTACCTGAAAGGAAGCCCATGGCCGAAGTCCTCACTCCCATGCGTCGCCAGATCCTTGAGTTCATCATCACGTGTCAGCGTGAACGTAATTTCCCGCCGACGATCCGCGAAATTGGCGACCACGTCGGCCTGAAGTCGCCCGCCACCGTCGCGAATCACATCGAAGTCCTGAAGCGAGCCGGGTATATCGAGAAGAACCCCCAACAGCCGCGCACGTTGACCGTACGTCTGGACGTCGAGAATCCCGCGCCCGATCAGAAGATCCGTTACATCCCCTTCGTCGGCGACGTCGCGGCCGGTACCGGCGTGCTGGCCCAAGAGATCGCGCACGAACTTATGTCGATTCCCGAACAGTTCGCCGGTCGCGGCGACAGCTTCGTCTTAGAGGTCCGCGGCGAGTCCATGATCGAGGCGGGCATTCTGCCGGGCGACTATGTGGTCGTTCAGCGCCAGACGACCGCCAACAAAGGTGAGATCGTCGTTGCCGAGATTCCCGGTGGCGAGGCGACGGTCAAGCGCTACTTCCCTCAAGGCACTCGTGTGGTGTTGAAGCCGGAGAACTCGACCATGGAGCCAATGGAGTTCGACGCCCGCGACGTGTTCCTCTTCGGCAAGGTCATCTCGGTCCTGCGCAGCTACTGAACCGAGCCACGTCTTCGACGTGAGGAGAGGTCGGCGCCTACTGCAGCCAGGCCCTGAGCACGTCGGCGAATTGATCCAATTGCGAGAGCGTGACGAACTCATCGCTCCTGTGTGCCAGCAATGGGTCGCCGGCGCCAAAGTTCGTCGCTGGGATCTTGAGTTCGGCGAAGGTCGCGACGTCGGTCCATCCGAGTTTTCCCTTGGGTGACGCGCCCGTGAGCGACGCCAACGCAGCGAGTCGTTCGTTCGTCATCGACGGCGGCGACGAGGGTGCCCAATCGACGATGGCAACCGAGTCACCGTCGCCAATGACGTCGTGGAGGAACTCGAGGAGCGACGCGAACGCCTCGTCCTTCGTTCGGTCCGGAGCCACCCGGTGGTTCAGCGTGCACTGTGCTCGATCGGGCACCACGTTCGGAGCCACTCCCCCGGCGATGTCGACCACCTGCAGCTGTTCTGCGAACTCGACGCCGTCGATGACAGCCGTTCGAGGTTCGTAGCTCGCAACTTTGGTGATTACGTCGCCGAGGCGATGGATGGCGTTTCGACCGGTGAACGGCCGAGCGGTGTGAGCACGAGCGCCGGACATCTCTACGGAGACGCGAAGCGTGCCTTGACATCCGGCCTCGACGCGGCCGTCGGTCGGCTCCGCGAGAATCGCCGCGTCGGCGTCGAGCAGTTCCGGTCGCAGTTCAGCGATCTCCAAGAGCCCCGACTCCTTGCGCGAGATCTCTTCGCGCGCGTAAAAGACCCAGGTGACCTCGACCGAACGCGGTGTCGGCGTCGACGCCAACTCGAGCATGACCGACAATGAACCCTTCATGTCGCAGGCGCCGACGCCTCGAAGGATGTCGCCGTCGATCGCGGCCGCACTGGCGTCACCGGGGACGGTATCGAGGTGGCCAGCGACGAGTAATCGCGTCACATGATGACCGGTCGTGCGAGCGACGACATTGTCGCCAATGCGCTCGACGTCGAGATCCGGGTTTCGTCCCAACACGACCGCGACGTGGTGTGCAAGCGTCGCTTCGCCGCGACTCACCGAATCGATGGCGACCAGCGCCAGCGCGTCATCTAGGCGACTCACGTCGCGACACCGTGTTCGCGCAGAATGTCGTTGAGCTTGACCTTGCTGTGACGCTCACCTTCATTGAGGCGTCGGATGATGAGCACGCACGGCAGATAGAACTCGCCGCCTTCGAACTCTCGCTTGCGACTGGCCGAGACCGCCACGCAGTAGTCCGGCACGTATCCTCGCGACACTTCTTCGCCGCTCTGGGCGTCGATCACCGGGATTGTCGGTCCGAGAGCCGTCGCGACACCGAGCACCGAGCCGCGTCCGACGCGCGCGCCTTCGGTCACGATGCAACGGCTGCCGATGAAGGCGTCGTCTTCGATGACGACGGGCACCGCGTTGGCCGGTTCCAGGACGCCGCCGATCCCGACGCCGCCCGAGAGGTGCACGTTCGAACCGATCTGGGCGCAACTGCCGACCGTCGCCCAGGTGTCGACCATGGTGTTCTCGCCGACCCAGGCGCCGATGTTGACGTAGCTCGGCATCATGATGACCCCGCGACTGAGAAAGCTCCCTCGACGGGCCGAGGCGCCGGGCACGACGCGCACGCCGCGGCGCTCGTAGTCACGCTTCAGTTCCAGCCGGTCCAGGTACTCAAAGGGTCCGACCTCCATCTGTTCGAGGCCGCGCAGGCGAAAGAGCAGGAGGATCGCCTTGCGAACCCACTCGTGGACGATGACGACGCCGTCCGGTCCGATCTCGGCCACGCGTAGCTGCCCGTCATCGAGTTTGGTGATCACCAACTCCACGTCACGACGAGCTTCCACGTTGTCCGGGGACATCTCGGCAAGGTGATCGAACCACTGATTGATGCGCGTTTCGAGATCGCTCATGACGCCATCGTACTGGCGAGGTTCAGCCGCCTCGGAGTCTGGCGGCCGCGAGCGCGAGGCGTTCGTCATTCTGGACGACGGCGAGACGCACGAAGTTGCGACCGGCCTCGCCATAGAGCTCGCCGGGGCTGACGACGAGCGCCGAACACTCGGCGATCTCGCTCGCGAGTTCCCATCCGTCGAGTCCGACCTTCGAACACCAGAGATAGAACGATCCCTCGGGCATCGGCGCGTCGACACCGAAGTCACGCAGCGCCTCGGACATCATCACAAGTCGAGTGCGGTAGCGCTCGCGTTGGACGTCGACGTGTTCATCGTCGTCGTAGGCGACCGCGACCGCAGCCTGCACCGGCGCGGGCACCATGAACCCGGCGTGCTGGCGGACAAGTTTCAAGAAGCCGACAAGGTCTTCATCTCCGGCGTAGAAGCCCGCGCGCATGCCGGCGAGGTTCGATCGCTTGGAGCACGAGTGCACGGCGATCACGCCATCGCTGCCGTACTCGAGGATCGAGCGTGGTCGTCCGGACCAGGTGAACTCGGCGTAACACTCGTCGCTCGCGACCGGCACGCCGTGCGTGCGACCCCAGGCCGCGACCGCCTCGAGGTCATCGAGGAATCCAGTGGGATTCGACGGTGAGTTCGACCACAGTACGATCGCGCGGGCCGCGTCGTTCGGTGTGATCGATGTCAGGTCCAGGCGCCCGTCGGTCAACGAGACCGGCACCGGTCGAAGACCGGCGAGGATCGCCCCCATGGCGTAGGTCGGGTAACTGATCGATGGATAGAGCACCGTGTCACGCTCGGGCGAACGTAGGTGCAAATAGCCGGCCATCGTGCCGACGAACTCCTTGGTACCGATACAGGCAGCGACGTCATTGTCGGCGACGGTGACGCCGAAGCGACGCTGCAGCCAACCAGCGGCCGCGGCGCGCAGATCGAGCGAACCCTGCGAGGTCGGATAGCCCCGGGCGCCGACGCCCTTCGCGAGCTCTTTGAGGACCGCCTCGGGTGGTGCGTCGATCGGGGTGCCGATCGAACAGTCAATTGGTCCGCCCTCGTGTGTCGCCGCGAGCTTGCGCAGCACGTCCAGGCGCTCATAGGGATACGGCGGCGGCGTAAAGCTCACGCCGGCACCCGCCACTCGTCGAAGTGGGCAACGCTGACCGAGTCGAGCAAGACGCGGACGACGACGCTCTCCTCGGTGATCGACGTGTCGACGACCTCGCCTTCACGGTGTGCCCGCGCCAGGAGGTCACCGCGATCGAGCGGGAGGTGGAGTGTCACCACACGGTCGTTCACGCGGAGGCGGTCGCCGATCGTGGCGATCGCCGCCTCGAGGTTCTCGTGTGTCAATGCCGACACCCACACACTGCCCTCGTGCATCTTGGAGAGTTCGCGCGCGCGCGATCCCGGCGCGTCGGCCTTGTTGAAGACCAGCAACTCTGGGACGGCATCCGCGTCGATCTCGCGTAACACTTCGCGCACGGCGGCGATCTGTTCTTCGGCGTGATCGTTCGACCCGTCGACCACGTGCACGAGCAGGTCGGCCAATTGCACCGACTTCAATGTCGACATGAAGGCGTCAACGAGGTCATGGGGCAGATTCGAGATGAACCCGACCGTGTCGGTGAAGAGCACCGTCTCGCCACCGGCGAGTTGTCGCTGTCGCGTGCGCGGATCGAGCGTGACGAAGAGGCGGTCCTCGGCCTCCACGCCGGCATCGGTGATGGCGTTCAGCATGGATGACTTGCCGGCGTTGGTGTAGCCGACCAGCGTCACTTCGCGGTGGCGCCCTCGCCGACGTCCCTGACGCTGCACGCCGCGCGTGCGGTCGATGTCCTTCAGTTCTCGTCGGATCGCGTGAATGCGATTGACCAGACGTCGTCGGTCGGTCTCCAACTGGGTCTCGCCCGGCCCCCGCGTGCCGATGCCACCGGCCTGTTGGGAGAACGATCCTCCCGCCCGGCGAAGGCGTGGCAGTCGGTACTGCAGGAGCGCCAACTCGACCTGCGCCTTGCCCTCGGGCGTGCGCGCGTTCTGGGCGAAGATGTCGAGGATCACGGCGGTGCGGTCGATTGCCGTCCGTCCGAGGATCTTCTCGAGGTTGCGCTGCTGAGCCGGCGAGAGGTTGTGTTCGAAGACGACCGTGTCCGAGTCGACCGCGAGACAGATCTCGCGCAGTTCTTGCACTTTGCCCGAGCCGAGGAATGTCGCCGGGTCCGGTGAATCACGGCGCTGCACCACGCGCGCGACGACGTCAGCGCCGGCCGTGTCGACGAGCAGCGCCAGTTCGTCCAATTGGTAATCGAGTTCGTCTTCGGTGACGCCAGGAAACTGGACGCCGACAAGGACGATCTTCTCGCGAATCGTGCGATCGATGAGAGTATTGGGTATATAGGTCACGCTTCGAGCCATTCCACGTTCGCCACGAACTGCACTGGCCCGCTCAGCGTCGCCGCGGCTCCGTCCAACGTGACGTGCAACGCGCCGCCCGGATTGTCGACCGTGACGTCGGTGCCGCACATCTCGTCACGGTGCGCGACCGCCGCCACGGCGACCGAGCCGGTGCCGCAGGCGCGCGTCCAGCCGACCCCGCGCTCTATCACCTTGATCGAGACGTGATCGTCACTCTCGACGGTCAAGAACTCGACGTTCACGCCGTCGAGGTCCAGCGAGAGTTCTTCGGCCAGTTCTTCGCGCATGGCGTCGGTCCACTTCAGGTCGTCACGCACGACGACGTGCGGATTGCCGACGTAGGCGACACCGAGGGTGCCCGGCAGCGTCTCACCGAAGGTCACGTCGCCCATCGCGACACTGCCCGTACCCGAGGTGTCTTCCATCTTGAGTGTCACGGTTCGAGGCCCGGCGACCGTCTGGACCTCAAGTGTGTCCCACGTACCGGCCGTCGCGCGTCGAACGGCAGCCGCCAGGCACCGAATGCCGTTGCCTGACATCTCGGCCTCAGAGCCGTCGGCGTTGTAGAGCGTCATGGTGACCTCGGATCCGAGGGTCGCCAGCAGTAGTCCGTCGGCGCCGATCCCCGTCGTGCGATCACAGACCGCGCGGGCCCGCGCGGCGTCCCACCACGGCGCGGTGCCGTGTTCACTGACTTCGACGAGGAAATCGTTCCCCGCTCCGTGCCATTTCTGGAGAGATCGCAAGGCCATTTCTCCTAGTCTCGCACGTGTCCGTCGGGACCATTCAGCACGTCGAGTAGTCGCGCTCGCGCCGATTGCGGGTCGTCGAACCACTCGACGCGCGGGTCGCGCAAGAACCACGACCGTTGTCGACGCGCGAGTCGGCGGCTCTGGATGATCGCGTCCTCGACGCACGACTCGAGGTCCGCTCCCTCTTCGACGTGGCGCAACAATTCGCGGTAGCCCACGGCCTGGCGCGCCGTGCGGCTCAGTCCGCCGGGCGCATTCGCGAGGGTGATCACCTCGTCGAGGAGACCCGCCGCCATCCACGCCCGAAATCGGCTCGCGATCCGCAGGTCCAGCTGCTCGAAGTCACTCTGCAGAGCGACCTGGACGACGCGGGTACGACCGTAGGTGATGAGACCCTCGCCGTAGGAGGAGAACGGTCGCCCGGCGCCGAGCGTGACTTCGAGGGCGCGAACGATCCGACGAGCGTTCGTTGCCTCCATGCGACTCGCGGCCAACGGATCGAGCGTCTCGAGCTCGGCGTAGAGCTCGGGCAATTCGGTCACGGCCCGCTCGTCGAGCAGCGCGCGCACGTGCGGATATTGGCCCGGTATCGCGAGATTGTCCAGGACGGCGCGACCGTAGAGTCCCGTGCCACCGACGTAGAGGACCTTGTGACCGGCGCGCCACACGTCGGCCGCGGCGACGCGGGCCGCGCGCTGATACTGCGCCACGGTGAACTCCTCGCTCGGATCGACGAGGTCCAAGAGGTGATAACTCACCTCGGCGCGCTCGACGCGCGTCGGCTTGGCGGTCGCAAGGTCCATTCCGCGATAGACCGTCATCGCGTCAACGGCGAGGATCTCGACCTGGTCGTGTTGTTCGAGCGCGAGCGAGTGCGCGAGGGCGGACTTGCCCGACGCCGTCGGTCCGACGAGCGCGACCGCGACGTGCTCGGTACTCACGAGTGGAGGAGCGGAATCCGAACCTTGTGCCGAGGCGCGCGAAGTGTCGACACGTACTCACCCAACAGGTGATACGGCGCACCGTGCGTGACGTCGACTTCCACCAACGCACCGGCGCGCAGGGACTCGTCGACCTGGGCGAAGTGGATCAACTTGCCCTGGCGCGTGCGGCCCGAGAGCATCAGCTCGTTGCGTCGCGATGGACCCTCGACGAGGACCTCTTCGCGACGGCCGACCCGCGCCTCGTGCTTGCGCAACGCCGAGCGGTCGAGCACCTCTTTGAGGCGTTCGAACCGACGCTTGATCACGTCCTCGGGAATGAACTGGGACGTCATGAGCGCACCGCGCGTGCCCTCGCGCGGCGAGAAGATGAACGTATAGGCCGAGTCGAACTCACATGACGCCACGACCTCGAGCGTCTCGTCGAACTCTGCGTCGCTCTCGCCGGGAAAGCCGACGATGAGGTCGGTCGTGACCGCGAGATCATCGATCGAGGCGCGCGCCTGAGCCAGTCGTTCCATGTAGCGCTCGACCTTGTAGCCGCGGCGCATCGACTTCAAGACGCGATTCGACCCCGATTGGAGGGGCAGGTGCAGCTGCGGACAGACCGCCGCGGTCTCGGCCATCGCGCGAATCGTCTGCGGGCTCAGGTCCTTGGGGTGCGGGCTCGTGAATCGAATCCGCTCGATGCCCTCGACGCGACCAACCGCACGCAGGAGGTCCGCGAAGAGGGGGCTGCGTCGCGTGATGTCGCGGCCGTAGGAGTTGACGTTCTGACCGAGCAGCGTGATCTCGGTGACGCCGGTCGAGGCGAGCATCTCGGCCTCGATCACGAGGTCCTCGAACGGCCGGCTGATCTCTTCGCCACGCACCGACGGCACGATGCAGTAGGCGCAGGTGTTGTCACAGCCAGTTTGGATGGTGATCCACGCCGCGAAGGCCAACTCGCGCACCGCATAGAGGGCCGGCGCCATGTCGCGATTCGCCTCCGGATCGGGTTCGTCCAAGACCTCGACGATCGGTCCTTCGGTACGCGAGCGTTCGAGCAGTCGGGGTGCGGAGGCGAGGTTGTGGGTGCCGAAGACCACGTCGACCCAGTTGGCGCGTTCCACGATGTGATGACGGTCCTTTTGGGCCATGCAGCCACCAACGGCGATCTGTAGTTCGGGTCGCCGTTCCTTCAGCGCCTTCATCTGGCCGAGGGCGCTGTAGAGCTTCAGGTCGGCGTTCTCACGAATCGTGCAGGTGTTGAAGATGACGACGTCGGCCTCGGATTCGTCGACGACCGCGACCATGCCCTCGCCCACCATGAGCCCAGCGAGGCGCTCGGAGTCGTGTTCGTTCATCTGACACCCGAAGGTCCGAATCGCGAATTTTCTCTGTGTTTCCACCGTCCAATGCTACTGAACGAGGGTCGGTTTCGGATTGGCGGCGTCATAGGTGACACCGGTACCAGCAATCACCACACACACCATGCCGACGAGATCCCAAGGATGGATGCTCTGGCTGAGCACGATCAGCCCGATGGCGAAGGCGACCGCCGGATCGAGTGCGAAGAGGACACCTGCCGTCGACGGCTTGAGTCGGCGAAGGGCCTGCAGTTCGCACGCGAAGCCGAGGACGATCGCCATCACCGCGACGAGCGCGAGACGTCCGAGCGTCGCGGGATGCGTGAGTACGTAGTGCGACGAGGCGATGGTCAACGGCAACGTCACGAGGGCGGCGATCGACATCGAGACACCGAGTCCCCCGAACCCCTCGGCCTGACCCGCCACGCGATGCGCGGCAAAGACGTACGACGCCCATCCGAGACCGGATCCGGCAGCGAAGAGCACGCCCTCGTAGTTCAGTCCCGCGCCCGGGCGCGCGATGGCGAGCACCCCGAGTCCCGCGAGGATGACGAAGGCGAAGTGCCGAGCCGAACGCTTGCCCAGCGCCGAGACCATGAACGGCCCGAGGTACTCGATCGCCACCGCGGCGCCTAAAGGGATCCGCGCGATCGCTTGATAGAAGCACTGGTTCATGAACGCGACCGACACGCCAAGGACGATCGCGCCAATCCATTGCTGTCGCGTCCATGTCCGCAGGTGCGGCCGGGTGAAGATCAACAAGACGACTGCGCCGAGGAAGAATCGCCAGGCACTCGTCGCCGAGGGGCCAATCTGTCCGAAGACGCGGGTGACGATCGCCGCCGACCATTGGATCAACGACGCGCCTAGCAACATGTAGCCCGCGCCGCGCACTGCTTGAGACGTCGAGTGCTCGCCCTCCGGGCTCAACTCGTCACCAGGCCGGTCCGGTCGGCCTCGAGCACGTGCACGATGCCGGGGACGCCCTGGTCGTGAAGGAACGTACGCGCCGCCGCGGCGACGCTGTCGGCCTTCTCGGCGACGGCGAGGCCGAGCATCGTGGAGCCGGCCCCCGACCAACACGACCCCGCCGCCCCGCTTTCGCGAAGCGTGCGCAGTAGCGGTTGGGCGAAGGACAACAGACCCATCCGATACGGCTGATGCAGGGAGTCATCCATCGCGCCATCGACGAAGGCGTCGTGATCGGCCAATCCGGCGAGCAACAGACCCATCGCGCTCAGATTGCGCACGGCGTCCGCGAACGCCACGTGCGTCGGCAGCACCCGGCGCGCGTCGGCCGTGGAGAGTTCCTCATCGGGGATCACCGCGACGAAGCGCCACTCGGGGTCCAAGGCGAGCGGTCGCGCCACGACCTCGCCCGCGACCGCTGTGGTCGCGACGACCAGACCACCGAGTAGTGACGCCGCGGCGTTCTCCGCGTGTCCCTCGACCCGTGAGCTGATGGTCAGTGGGTCACTCGCGCCGGCCGCGACCGCGGCGGCGACGGCAAGTGCGGCCGACGAGCCGAGGCCGCGTGTCAAGGGGATCTCGGACTTGACGTGCATCGAAAAGTTCGAGTGCCCCAGCACGTCGGTGGCGATGCGCGCGCCGAGGTTGCTCTCATCGTCGAAGAGGCCCGCGCCACACCCTTCGCTCGAGATCGAGAAACTGTCCGTGAGTTCGAGTGTCACTTCGAGGTACATCGTGAGCGCCACGGCGAGACAGTCGAATCCGGGTCCGAGATTGGCTGAACTGGCGGGAACGCGCGCGAGCATGGCCTTTACAGTATTCGGTGCCACAACGTGGGCGAAGCGACGGAACGCAACGCGACGAGTGGCACCGGCCTCTCGACGCTGTGCACTTCGATCCAACCGACGATCTCGCCACGATGAATCGTCTCGCCGAGGTGACGCAGTCGCACTGTCAGTGGATGCGCGTTGTGTTGATCCCACCAGTAGACGTGACTTCGCCGCGCGACGCCAAACGTGGTCACGGCCGTGCCGAAGCCGATCGTTCCCAGCACGGCGTCCTTTTGAAAGACGACGTGGGCCTGGCTGGCCTCGGCCGACGTGGCGAGGTCGTAGGCCGCGGCGCCGGCTTTTTCCAGCACGTTGCCGCCGCGCTGACCGAGCACCACTGCATAGATGAGGTGTCGTCGTCCGTTCAATCGATAGGCCACCGCCATGAGGTCACAGCCACCGGCCGCCGCGGTTCGTCCCGATTTCACGCCCACCACGTCGTTCGACCCGACCAAGGGCGTGAAGGAGTTGACGAAGCCCGCGACCGGAAGGTCGACCTGTGTCTGATCCACGATCGTGCGCACGAGGGGTGACTGCATGAGGATCGCCGCAAGTTTTGCTTGATCGAGGGCGGTCGAGACCGATTTCGGCGAGACACCGGTGTCATCGGCGTAACGCGTGTTGCGCATGCCGAGCGACTTGGCCGTCGCGTTCATTCGCGCCACGAAGGCCTCGGGGGTCGGCGACACCATCGAGGCCAATATGTCGGCGTAGTTGGCCGCCGAGTGCACGAGGACCCCGTCGAGGAGATCGATCTCGCAAAGCTGCTCGCCCTCTTCGACGATGACCGCGGAGTCGTCTTCGGACTTGTCCTCTTGGTAACTGGCGACCTGCGCGTCGCTCACGGTGATGCACGGGCCGCTTTGGCCGACCGAGAGCGGGAACCGCTTGAGTGTGACGTAGACGGTCATCAGCTTGGTGAGGCTCGCGATCGGGACGACCCGGTTGTGCCAGACGCGTGTGACGCCGAGGGCCGGCACGTCGATGGCGGCGCTGCCGTGACTCGGCCACGCGAGCGGTGGCGGCGTGTTGTCGAAGCTGTCGTAGGAACCGAGTGAGAGATGGATCACCGGTTGTTCGTCGAGGAATGGCACCTGCATCGCCACGATCACTGCCGCGGCCACAATCGCCCCGAGCACGACCGAGACGAATCGAGTGACGAGTCCGCGGCCGCGCCGGGTCACACGACGAGATGAACGACGGGAGGTTCCACTCACGAACTACAGCAAGGTCTGTTCGTCGTACTCTTCGGGCGTCACCAGCACCTTTCGAGCCTTGGAGCCGTCACCGGCAGCGACGACGCCCTCTTGCTCGAGCTGGTCCATGATTCGCCCGGCCCGGGCAAAGCCGACGCGCAGCTTTCGCTGCAACATCGACGTCGAGCCGGACTGCGTGCGGATGATGAGTTCACGAGCCTGCGCGAGGATTGCATCGTCGTCGTCACCGGAGCCGCCGCCCGAGGAACCACCGCGTCCGGCCGGCACGTCGAGCGCGATCACGTTCTCACGGCGGCCGCCCTGTGCGCGCCACGCCTCGACGACACGCTGCACCTCGTTCTCCGAGACCCACGGTGCCTGGAGACGACGCGCGACATTGGATGACGCCGTCACCAACAACATGTCGCCCTTGCCGATGAGACGCTCCGCGCCAGCCTGGTCCAAGATGACGCGACTGTCGGCGAGGGAGGAGACCGCGAAGGCGATGCGACTGGGGATGTTGGCCTTGATGACGCCGGTGATGACGTCGACGCTTGGTCGCTGCGTCGCCAGGACCAGATGGATGCCAACGGCGCGCGCCATCTGGGCAATACGCACGACCGACTCTTCGACGTCGCGGGCCGCGACCATCATCAGGTCGTTCAACTCGTCGACGACGATGACGATGTAGGGCAACTCTTCGGGGCCGGATGGTCGCTCGACGTCGGACTCGAGACCCGTCGTTCGTTCGAAGATCTCGGCGACCCGCTCGTCGTCGGTCGTCTCGGGCTCGAGTTCGCCACGGGCGATCATCTGCTGGTAGCTCGTGATGTCGCGCGCACCGCTCTCGGCGAGGATGTCATAGCGCCGCTCCATCTCCTTGACGGCCCAGGCGAGCATGCCGGCGGCCTTCTTCGGGTCGACCACGACGGGCGCCAGGAGGTGCGGCAAATCGTTGTACTGCCCCATCTCAACGCGCTTGGGGTCGACCAGCATGAGTCGAAGCCGCTCCGGGGTGGCGCGCATCACCAGCGCGGTCACGATGGAGTTGATCAGTGAGCTCTTGCCCGCGCCCGTCGCGCCCGAGATGAGGACGTGGGGCATCTCGCCCAAGTTCGCGACGAGGGTCTTGCCGGAGATGTCGCGACCGATCGGCACGTCGAGGGGGTGCGTATGCGTCGCGGCCTCTTCCGAGGCGAGCAAGTCCCCGAGCGCGACGAGCGTGCGCTGGCGATTCGGTACCTCGACACCGATGGCCGAGCGGCCGGGGATCGGCGCGAGGATGCGTACGTCCGGTGACGCCATGGCGTAGGCGATGTCCTTGTTGAGCGACGTGACGCTGGAGACCTTGACGCCCGGTCCGAGTTCGAGTTCGTAGCGCGTGACGGTCGGTCCGACCGTGAATCCGACGAGCGTGGTGTCGACGCCGTGGGCGCCGAGGGCCTCGACGAGCTCACCGCCGAGGTCTTCGATCGCGGCGCGGTCCTGCTTGACGTCCTTGGTGCGAACGAGGAGTGACGGCGACGGCAGTTCCCAGTCGCTCTCCATGACCGGCAAATCGTCGTACTCGGACTCCTCCTCTTCTTCTTCGTACTCGTCCTCTTCTTCGTACTCCTCTTCGTACTCCTCTTCGTACTCTTCTTCGTCGTCGACCGGCGGCTCGAATTCGGGTTCAGGCACGACACGAAGCCGTCGTGGCGCAGGTGCTTCTTCGGGCTCCTCATCCGCGCGCTCGGGACGTTCGCGACTCGACCACCAACGAGCCAGCCACGACCCGAGAGCGCGAAGAAACGTCACCGTGCCGCTGTAGAGAGCGCGCAGCCCGATGCCCGTGCCGATCATGATCGCCACGATGAACAGTGCGAGCAAGATGACCAGTGCTCCGGCGATGCCGATCACCTTGTCGAGACCTCCGCCGAGTAGTGACCCGAGCCACCCGCCCGCGTGGGCGAACTTCGCGGTCGTCGCGTGCAGCCCGGGCCGTCCGCCGGCGAGATCTCCGATACCGCAGACACTGACCAGTCCGAGTGCGATCCCCCAGATGACGCGCGGCCGTTCGACCTCGATTCGCCCGGCGATCAATGCTGCGCCCAGGGCCAGCAGCATGACGGGCAGCGCGAAGCGTCCCACGCCGAGCGCGACCGCGAGGCCTTTGGAGATACCGCGTCCGACCGGCCCGAGTGCGCCGGCTTCCGCCAACGCACAGAACGCGCCAATCACGACGAGCAGGAGGATCCAGAGGTCGCGGGTGTGGCGCTCCCAGACACTGGGCGTGGCCGCCCCTCGCGCCGTCTTCTTTACCGGCTTTTTCTTGTGTTGAGCCTGTGCCACAACCATCAACGCTAGCGAACAACCTTTCGTATTCCGTGCACATCCCCGTATGCTGAACCGGTGCCAACTACTCCTCACGACTCCTCCAACGAACTCGCCACGCGCCTCGGTTCCAACGCCCGCGTCTGCCAACTCGTCTCCTCGACGCCGCTGAGTTCCTCGATTCACGAGGTCGTATTGGCCGGTGAGGCCGCACTCCTGTGTGGCGTGCCCGGCAACGACGTCATGGTGCAACTGACGAATCCGGCCGGCAAACTCGTGCGCCGGCGCTACAGCGTGCACGCCGTCGACGAGGAACTCGATCAGTTCTCGTTGTGGATCACGACGGCCCACGAGGGACCGGGCAGCGTCTGGGCCCGCAACGCCCAGCCGGGCGATGACGTCGACATCGTCGGTCCCCGGGGGAAGATCGTCGTCGATCCCGAGGCCGATTGGCACCTCTTCATGGGCGACATCACGTGCCTCGGTTCGGCCTATCGGATGGCAAAGAGCGTGGAGGCGCCCGGCAACGTGATCTTCATCATCGAGACCGATCACGCTGATGACGCGCTCACGACGACCTTCGATGATGGCATCGCGGTGACCGGGATCTTCGTCGACCGGATGGGTCGCACGAAGGACGACGCCACCGGTCTGTTGAACGGACTGGCCGCCCTCGCGTTCCCACCGGACCGCGGCCACGCCTATCTCTTCGGCGAGTTCCACGTCATGAAGGCCACGCGCTCGGCGTTACTCGACCGCGGCCTCGAGGAAGCGTCGATCAACATGAAGGCGTTCTGGCGCGTCGGTCGTCACAACGCCGATCACGGAGAGCCCGAAAAGGGCGATTAGAGGACGACGATGGCGGCCAGCAGAATCGGTTGGCGCCGATACTTCTGACCCAGCAGTCGCCCGGCGGCGCGTTGAGCGGTCTTGTTGAGGGCCTCTTCATCACGCTGACCCTCACGCAGTGCTACCTCGAGGGCGCTGCGGACCTCATTGGTGACCGCGTCGAGCACCGAGCGGTCCTGGTCGCCCTCGAACCAGCCGCGCGCGGTGAGACGCACCGGTTGGATGATCGTGCCGCCGTCCTTGTCGATGCCGGCCGAGATCTGCAATACGCCGAACTCGGCGAGCATCCGTCGTTCTTCGAGTGGTCGCTCATCGAGGTCCCCGGCACTGCCGTCGATGTAGTGGAAACCCGCGGGCACCTGACCGGCGCGTTTGATGCCGGACTTGTTGACGTCGATCTGGTCACCGTCCTCACAGATCAAGACGTGCTTGGGACTGAGACCCATCGAGTGCGCCAACTCCGCGTGGTGCACCATGTGGCGGTACTCGCCGTGGACCGGGACGAAATTCTGGGGCCGCAGCAACTGGTGGAACGTACGGAGCTCGCCTTGGCGGGCGTGACCCGACGCGTGGACCGGTTCGTGGCCCGAGTGGATGACCTCGGCGGCGGCGCGGTGCAGATCGTCGATCACGCGCCCGACCGTCCACTCATTGCCGGGAATCGGATGTGAACTGAGGATCACCGTGTCGTCGGCGCCGACCTTCAAGAATCGGGCGTCGCCGCGCGAGAGCTTCGAGAGCGCGGCGAGCGGCTCACCCTGGCTACCGGTGCAGATCACGCAGACCTCGCCTGGGGAGTAGCGGTCGATGTTCTCGATATCGATGAGATTCGCAGCGTCGACGTGCAGCAGGTTGAGTTTGCGCGCCAACTTGACGTTCGCCTCCATCGATCGACCCATCAGCACGATCTTGCGATGTTGTTCTACGGCGACGTCGATGATCTGTTGCACGCGGTGAATGTGGCTCGCGAAACACGCGACGACCATGCGACGTTCCGGACGTTCGAGGAAGAGTCGACGCAGTGCGCCCCCGACCGAGCGTTCCGACGCCGTGAAACCCGGTTCTTCGGCGTTGGTCGAGTCGGCCAACAACAGCGCGACGCCCTCGTCACCGAGCGCGGCCAGGCGCGAGATGTCGGTTCGGCGACCGTCGATCGGCGTGAGGTCGAGCTTGAAGTCACCGGAGTGCACGATGATGCCGGCGTTCGTGCGAAAGGCCAGCGCCATCGCGCTCGGCACCGAGTGGGTGACCGGGATGAACTCGACCTCGAAGGGACCGATCTTCCTCTTCTCGCCGTCGCTGACCTCGATGAACGTCAGGTCCTTGGCGACCTTGGCCTCGGTCAGACGGTGACGTGCGAAGCCCAGCGTCAGCACCGATCCGTAAATCGGGACGTTGATGTCCTTCACGAGATAACGCAGCGCGCCGGTATGGTCCTCGTGGCCGTGGGTCAGAACGATCGCGTCGACGCGGTCTTTGCGTTCGATGAGCCATCGGAAGTCCGGCAGGATCAGGTCGACGCCGTACATCGTCGGCTCGGGGAACATCAGCCCGGCGTCGACGATGACGATCCGGCCGTCTTGTTCGATCGCCGCGCAGTTTCGACCGATCTCGCCCAGACCGCCGAGGAAGGTGACGCGGACGGTGTCCTTAGCCACGCGATGCCTGCAGCGCGGCGACGACCTTCGCCGCGTCCGCGTCGAGAGTGTCGTCACTCTCAGAGTGCGGCAGTCGGCACTGACCGACGTCAATACCGAGATAGCGCAATGCCGCCTTGGACGGCATGGGGTTCGGGTAGAGGTCACTGGACTCGAAGGCGTAGCTGGCGGCGAGTCGCTCGTTGAACACGCGCGCCTGGACCCAATCACCGCGCTCGGCACTCTCGATGAGCGACACGAACTCTCGCGCCGCCCAGTGCGCCGCGACCGACACGAGTCCGACGGCGCCGATGCCCATGAAGGGCACGACGACCGAGTCGTCACCGCTGTAGAGGTCGATGTCGTCGCCGAGGACGGACTTGTAGTGCGCCGCGCTCACGAGGTCTCCCGAAGCGTCCTTGATCGCCACGATGTTGGTGTGCGAAGTGACGAGGTCGATCACCGTCGACGCCGCGATCTTGCGACCGGTGCGGACCGGGATGTCATAGAGCATGACCGGGAGTTCGGTCGCGTTGGCGATCGCCGAGAAGTGCGCGGCGATGCCCTTCTGACTCGGTCGCGCGTAGGCCGGTGTCGTCGCCAAGACGCCCGTGACGCCGGTCTCGAGCACCTGACGAGTGAGCTCGACCGAGCGCGCGGTGTCGGCGAAGGTCGATCCGGCGAGCACCGGGACCTCGACGGCGCCGGCGACGCAGGCGAAGAGTTCGAGTTTCTCCTTGTCCGACAGTGACGACCCCTCGCCCGTCGAGCCGGCGATCACGAGGCCATCGCAGCCCTCAGCGACTAGATACGTCGCGAGTTCGATCGCGACGTCGAAATCGATTGAACCGTCTGCTCGAAAGGGCGTCACCATGGCGGTGAGGAGGCGACCGAAACGAGGTGTGGTCATACTTCGAAGTTACCAGCCGTCGTCAAATCGTCCGAAGTACTCCCCGGACATTAAATCAACGATTCGATCCCCTCGATGAGACGTGGCGTCGCGTCAACGGCATTGGCCGCGAGCGCGACGCCTTGGACGAAACTCAGTCGATCGAAGGAATCGTGGCGGATCGTGAGACCCTCGCCGGGCCCTCCGAAGAGGATCTCTTGATGGGCGGTGAGGCCAGGAAGTCGTACCGAGTGAATCTTGATACCACCGATCGTGTCGGCGCCACGCGCGCCTTTCACGGTATGGCGAACGGTCGGGTCGTCGATCTCGGTGAGCCCGGCCGCCGCTCGCGCGCTGGCGATGCCCTTCGCGGCGGCGATCGACGTGCCCGAGGGCGCGTCCACCTTCTTGTCGTGATGCAGTTCGATGATCTCGACGCGTTCGAAGTACGGCGCAGCCATCGCGGCGAACTTCTCGGACAGGACCGCACCGACTGAATAGTTGGCCGCGATCACGACGCCCACTTTGGTCGCGGCCTCGTCGACGGCGCGTCGCTGTTCGGCCGTGAGCCCGGTCGTGCCGACCACCAGTCCCTTGCCGTGGCCCGCGCACCACTGCGCGGACGCCACGACGCCTTCCGGTGAGGAGAAGTCGATTACGACGTCAACGGCGTTGGCGTCCACGTCGTCCCACGTCGCAGCGTAGGTCGCGCCGTAGAGTTCACCCGGTTCGCGCACGTCGACGAGGGCGCCGATGGAGAACTGTCCCGAGGCGTGCAGTGCGGCGGCCATGATCTGACCCATCCGCCCCGCGCCGCCGTTGATGGCAAGTGCTTTCACGACCGCACCTTATCCGCGCGCGTGCGTCGGTCCTCGACCACGAGGTACACGCCCGCGACCACGATCAGCACACTGCCGACGATCGATGCCGCCAATCCGACCTCGATGTAGGGCGCGTGGTAGTGGAAGTGGATCTGCCACTTCCCCTTCGGTATCGCGACCTCCTGGATGAGTCCGTTGCGCCAGACCGGCAACGCCTCGCTTTGGCCGGTCGACGTGTCGAGCGCTGTTGCGCGCCATCCCGGCAGGTAGGCCATGGAGCGCACCAACGTGACCGGTGCTGTCGCGTTGACGTCGACCCAGGTGTCGCCGTAGGCGGCGTTCTTCACGTTCGAGAGTGAGCCGTCCTGCGGGCGCGTCAGCCAGACGGTCGGTTTCACGGTTCGGGCCTTGAAGACCGAAAACGTGCCGACCGTGTCGGTGAGTTGCCACTTCGGACTGTCGAGAGCCTCTTGCATCGGTGAGTTGAGTTGATAGGTGACGGCCACCGGCGTGCGCTGGGTCACGTACGCCGTGCCGATGGAGACCTTCTGTTTGGAGAAGAGCTCGAAGCCAGCCGCGTTGATCGTGCGACCCTTGATGGTGAAGGTCATGTCCTTGGCGCCGGCCTCGTGCAGTACGGGTCCGACGCCGCGACCGTTCCAGTCGAGCAACGTGAAGGTCACCTCACCCGTCGAGATGGGCCGACCGCCGCGTCCGTGCACCTGCACGCTCGTGGCGTGAAGGATCTGGCCGAAGTAGCGATTCGCATCGTTCGACGGCGGCGGGCTCTTGCAGTTCGGTGCCGCGGGTGCCGGGACGATGATGTTGCGACTGAGCGCGGCAAAGGTCACCGCGATCGACGACAGGCGAAGTTGGGTGAAGGTTCCGTCGGCGAGACGACAGGCGTTGACGGCCGATTGGGGATGGGTGCCGGTGGCGTCGTCATAGATCGTCGAAATGAGCGAGCCGTAGCCCTGGACGCTCGCCAACTTGGTGAAGACGTTCATGTTCGGAACGCCAAGCGCCTGGAACTGGTGCTGGTGGGCGCCGCCCTGATCGACCAGAGCGAATCGACCGTTGGCGCCGAAGAGTGCCACCGCGTTCGTGCTGGACGGTTCGGTCGGACCACTGCCTCCGAAGACCGCCGTCGCACTCAAGAGCAAGAACACCACGACGTCGGCCACCAAGACGCCCAGCATGACCTTCATGAGATGCTGCGACTGTCGCCAGCGCAGCAGGGCGAAGACCGCGAGCGCGGCGATGACGAGGTGCAACGTATACGAGACGCGCATGTCGTGCACGAGGTCCACTTGGGGCGGAAAGACGCCGAGCCACGAGACGATGTGTGGTCCGTCGACGAACAGTCCCACACACAGCACGACGACGACGAATGCCGGGGCGAGCGTCAACCACTTCTTGGTGGCCTCGAGCCCGGCCTCGGCCGTGCGCCGGGTCTGAAGGCGATGGAGCCACCACCCCAAGAGCACGCTCATAGCGAAGTCGGCGACGATGATGCTGCGACTCTGCAGTCGTGTGTTGCCGTAGAGCGGGATGTGGCGAAAGAGGTGCCCGAGCGGCGTGTACGAACCCCACGCCGCGAAGAGGCCGACGATGAGGACGACGAGGTACACGACGTAGTCCCGGTCCTCGCCCTTCCAGCCGCGTCGCGTCATTCGGGTGAGAAAGGCGAAGGTCGCGAGCAGCGCCAACAGCCCGGCGTAGCCAGTCACCTCGGGCAGGTTGTAGTGCGCGAAGTAATTGGCCTGCCCGAGGGCGCCGTTGCCGCCCATGATGTCGGGCATGAAGAGCAGTGACGTCCAACGCACGACCAGTGAACCGGCGCCAAAGAAGCTGTAGCTGACCGACGAGCGTTGCGAGAGGCCGATGAACGACCAACCTGGCAAGAGCTGGACCAGGCCAATGGCACACCCCCACGCCAGTCCCGCCGCGAGCGCGACGACGTAGGCGACGCGCCCGCGCCACGTCTGGATCCAGTACGAACTGCGCAACACCAACACGGTCGGACCGATCGTCAGGGTCAACAACTCGATCTCGGCGATGCCACGGGGTTCACCCGTCAAGAAGGTCAGTCCCCAGAGCAGTGCGTAGCCCCAGATCCAGGGCTTGGCGATCCGCGCGAGGTGGCGCCACGGCGTCGACGCCGGTTCCAGTGAGAGCCGGCGCGACAGCGAGATCAGGATCAGTGCGGCCCAGGGAATGTAGGCAAATCCCTGGACGACACCGAGGTGAACCAGCTGGCCGATCATCGCGCCGGAGTACGCGAAGCTCATGGCCGCGGCGAACGAGGAGAGCGTGCGCAGACCGTGCCAACGCAACAGGGCGAACATCCCGGTCGAGGCGATCAGATAGACCGCGATGCAGTTGACGAGCCACGCGGCGATCGGTGGCACGAAAGCGAAGATCACCGTCAAGGGATAGAGCGCGCCGGCGTTCAGCCCGCCGAGCAGCGGCGTACCGGAGTTCGTCAACGGGTTGAACAGCGGGAGGTGGCCCGAGGCGATCTGTTGACCGGCCAGGACGCGCAGCGGGAAGTTCTGGATCAGGTTGTCGCCGTCGATCGCGGGATGACCCAGCAGCGCAGGAATGACGAAGAGCAACGTCGGCACGACGAGCATGGCGTAGAGCGCCCGACGATCGACGATCGAGAGTGGACGCCACCACCTCGTGGAATGCGACGGCGTGACGAGACTCATTGGCTCCACGCTACGAAAAAGCACGAAGCCCGTGCTGCACGGTCGCGAGGACCGAACACCACGGGCTACGAACGACTAACGGCGGCGCGGTCGCGGACTGCGACGTGACGAGTCGCCATCGACGAAGGCCGGTCCACCGGGACCCAGGTCACCGATCTCGTCGGCGAGTTCAGCCTCGAAGGCCGCCTCGAACGATGAGGATGACGCCGTCGGGCGAGCACTTGTCTCGCGCGCGGCGTTGTCGCGCGGCGCACGGTCACGAGGACCACGGTCGCGGTCCCGGCTTCCGCGATCACCGCGGTCGTTGTCACGTGCACGTGGCGGACGAGCGTCGCTCTCCTCAGATTCGGGGAAGTCGCCGACCAGTGAGAGCGATACCTTGCCCTGCGGGTCGATGTCATCGACCTTGACCTCGATCGCCTGACCGAGTTCGAGGACGTCCTCCACTTGTCCAATGCGCTTGCCGCCGTTGAGTGGCGCCATCTTCGAGATGTGGAGCAGTCCGTCACGCCCAGGCATGATGCTCACGAACGCGCCGAACTTCGCGATGTTGACGACGCGACCTTGGTAGGTCGCACCGACTTCGGGCGTGGGCGGGTCGAGGATCATGGCGATACGTCGACGAGCCTCTTCGACCGCGCGACCGTCCTTGGCGCCAATCGTGACCGTGCCGACGACACCGTCGTCGTCGACCGCGATGTCCGCACCGGTCTCTTGCTGCAGGGTGTTGATGACCTTGCCCTTGGGGCCGATGACCTCACCGATCTTGTCGATCGGAATCTGCAGCGACACGATCTTCGGTGCCACCTCGGCGACCTGCGCACGCGGCTCAGGAATCGTGTCCGTGATGACGTTGAGGATCAGCAACCGCGCGGTCTTGGCCTGGTCCAGCGCGTTCGAGAGGACCTCGGCCGGGAGGCCGTCGATCTTCGTGTCGAGCTGCAACGCCGTGACGGCGTCGGCCGTACCGGCGACCTTGAAGTCCATGTCACCGAAGGCGTCTTCGGCACCGAGGATGTCGGTCAACGTCACGTACTTGCCCTCGTCATAGACGAGGCCCATCGCGATACCGGCGACGGGCGCCTTGATCGGCACGCCGGCCGCCATGAGCGACAGCGTCGAACCGCAGACCGACGCCATCGACGTCGAGCCGTTCGACTGCAGGACGTCCGAGACGACGCGCAGCGTGTAGGCGAAGTCCTCTTCGCTCGGCAGCACGGGAATCAACGCGCGCTCGGCCAACATGCCGTGGCCGATCTCGCGACGCTTGGGCATGCCGACGCGGCCGGTCTCGCCGACCGAGTACGGCGGGAAGTTGTAGTGGTGCATGTAGCGGCGCCACTCGTCGGGTCCGATCGTGTCGAGCTGCTGGCGCATGCGAGGCATACCGAGCGTGGTCACGTTCACGACCTGGGTCTCACCGCGCTGGAACATCGCGGAACCGTGCGTCATCGGGAAGAGGTCGATCTCGGCCGAGAGCGGACGGATGTCGGTCACGGTGCGTCCGTCGATTCGAACACCCTCGTCCACGATGCGACGTCGCACGATCTTCTTGGTGACCGATCGAACGGCCGCCTTGATCTCGCCCAGTCGGTTCGGGAACTCGTCCTTCAGGTGCTCGATGATCGAGGCCGTCGCGGCGTCGAGTGCCTCGTTGCGCGCGGCCTTGGTCGTGAGCTTGTTCGCCTCGGACAGTGAGGCGGCGCCCATCTTCTCGACGCTCTCGTAGACGTCGTCCTGGTAGTCCGCGATCGTCTGGTAGGCCATCGGCGTGAGGGCGCCACGGGCAGCGACGAACTCCTTCACCAGCTCTCGCTGGAGGTTGATCGATTCGCGGATCCAGAGCTTGGATGCTTCGAGTCCGGCCGAGAGCACCTCTTCCGAGACCTTCGGTGCGCCGTCGGCGTACTTCTCGAAGGACCCTTCGGTACCACCGGCTTCGACCATCATGATCGCGACGTCAGCATCGGACGAGTCGCTCAGGGCGCGCCCGGCGACGACGAGTTCGAACGTTGCGGCGTCACCCTCTTGGTACGTCGGGTGCGGCGCCCACTCACCATCGGTGGTGTAGGCCATGCGCACGGCGCCGATCGGACCCTCGAACGGGATGCCCGAGATCATCAACGCGGCCGAGGCGGCGTTGATCGCCAGCACGTCGTACGGGTTCTCCTGGTCGGCACTGAAGATCGTGCCGACGACCTGGACCTCGTTGCGAAATCCCTTCGGGAACGAAGGTCGCAGCGGCCGGTCGATCAGTCGACAGGTGAGCACCGCTTGGTCCGAGGGCTTTCCCTCGCGGCGAAAGAACGCCCCGGGGATCTTGCCGGCGGCGTAGGCGCGCTCTTCGATGTCGACGGTGAGCGGGAAGAAGTCGATGCCTTCGCGAACGCTCTTGGCGGCGGCGACGGTCGCCAACAATATGGTGTCGCCGATGCGCGCGACGACCGCTCCGTCGGCCAGTTGGGCCAGGTGGCCCGCTTCAAAACTTAAAGTCTTTTCGGTGCCCGAGATGGGGCTATTTACGCGGATTGCGTCAGTCATTGGTATTGCTCCTATTTGGTTAGCAACACTCCGCCCGGACCCCAGTGGGCAACCTTCGCGTATTCGCGACTGTTCTCCACTGGCCTCCGAAGATCGGATGTGTTGAGCACGTTGACGACGTCAACGTGCCGTTCGGCTAGCGACGAATGCCGAGACGGCCGATCAAAGCGCGATAGCGCTCGACATTTCCGCGCTGCACGTAGTCGAGCAGGCGGCGTCGTTGGCCGATGAGCTTCATGAGTCCACGGCGCGTGTGATGATCGCCCTTGTGGACTTTGAGGTGCTCGGTGAGGTGGGCGATCCGGTCCGTCAGAATCGCCACCTGGACCTCGGGGGAACCCGTGTCCGTTGCGTGCGCCTGAAAGTCCTTGATGATCTGCTGCTTCTCAGCCATAACGTTTTATTTGCCTTATGAGTCGGATGTCTCGTAGCAAGTCGCCAACGTGACGACCCACATAGTCAGCGTCGCTGACCGAATATCTATTCTAGCAGCGTCTTGTCGAAGCTCGAGAACTTCTTGAATATCTCAAGGGTTTGATCGACGTCACGACCGATCTGGGCGACGAGCGCGTCCACGTCTGAAAAGACCGCTTCCGGGCGGAGCCGTTGCACGAAGGCGACGTCGAGGACCGTGTCATAGAGGTCACCCTCATAGCCGAGCACGTGGACCTCGACCAATAGAGGTCCGTCCTCGTAGAACTGCGGCCGCGTGCCGATCGAGATCGCCGCGGGACGCCACACGCCGTCCAGGCTCTTGGCCGCGCCCGCGTAGACGCCCTCGAGCGGCACGAGTTGATGCGGTCCGGTCGCGACGTTCGCCGTCGCGAAGCCCAACGCTCCCCCGCGCGCGTCGCCGTGCTCGACCCGACCACGAAGAACGAACGGACGACCGAGCAGCGCCGTCGCGCCCGCGACGTCACCGAGCTCCAGCGCGTGGCGCACCGCCGTCGAACTCCAGCGCGGTTCGCCGAAGGACGGCGCCTCGTAGACCCCGAAACCGTAGCGCTGGCCCTCTGCGCTCAGCAGCGCAACGTCGCCCGCGCGGTTGTGTCCGAAGCGGAAGTCCTCACCGACCACGATCTCCCACGCGTGCAGTTCTCGCGCCAACACGCGACCAATGAAGTCCGCCGCTGTCTCGTCGGCGAGTGTTCGATCGAACGTGATCACGCGAACCTGCTCGATGCCGAGCGCCTCGAAGCCCTCGAGGCGCTGATCCAACGTGCCCAGGAGTCGCGGTGCGCGTTCCGGTGCCAAGATGAGCGCGGGGTGTGGATCGAACGTCACGATGGTGGGCACGGCGTCGCGCGCGCGCTCGCCGTCGAGATGTAACAACATGTCGATGACGGCCTGATGACCGAGGTGCAGGCCGTCAAAGACGCCGATGGCAATCACCGAATCATCCGACGAGAGCTTGGACGCCTCGCCGTCTCGGACCACAATCACGTTCGCAACCTACCCGCGTGCCGATTCATCGGGCATCGACAGTACCAACTCCGGCTTCCATGTCTCGCCACGGCGGACCAGGATCCCCACCAGTTCGCCCTCGCCGTCCAGGGCGGCGATCTCACCTGTGGCGTCAGAGGCGATCGACACGCGCTGTCCCATCCGCACGGCACGGATCTGGTCGTCGCTCAAGGTCGCGTGTTCGAGCGCCGTCACGAACTTCGCCGGCGACGCCAGCACCTCGCGACCTTCTTCGACGGCCGTCGCGAGCGCCTCGATGCTCAACGCGTCCTCGACCGAGTGCGCACCGCTCGCCAGTCGTCGCAGTTCGACGAGGTGGCCAATCGTGCCGAGTCGTTCGGCGAGGTCGCTCAACAGCACCCGCACGTACGTGCCGACCGAACAGTGGACGTCGAATCGCCACACCGCGACGTCGTCAGTGGCGCTCAGTGAGAACGACGTCACCGTGATCTCTCGTGGCGCACGTTCGACTTCGACGCCACGGCGCGCCAGTTCATGAAGGCGTTGGCCGTCGACCTTGAGGGCCGACACCATCGGCGGGGTCTGCAGCTGTCGACCGAGCATCTGTGTCGCGACGGCGTTAACCCGCGCGTCACCGAGTTCGGGGACTGGTTGCACGTCGACCACGGCGCCGTCGGCATCGAGTGAGTCGGTGGCGACGCCGAACTTGACCGCACCGGCGTAGTGCTTGGTCTCGGACTGCGCGAAGCGCAGGAGTCGCGTCGAGGGACCGACGGCCAGGATCAGAAGTCCGGTCGCCATCGGATCGAGCGTGCCGGCGTGTCCGACCTTCTTTTCGTGCAAGATGCGGCGCACGCGCGCGACCACGTCGTGGCTGGTAAGTCCCTGCGGCTTGTCGACGAGGAGCAAACCGTTATTCGTCGTCATGATTGTGGCGACGGATGATCTCTTCGACGGCCTCACCGCTCGCCACGGCCGGGTCGGCCATGAAGGAGAGCTTCGGGGTCCGTTTGAACCTCGTCTGCACGTTCACGGCCGACTGGATCTGGGCCCGGCGCTCTTCGAGCGCGAGGCGCGTCTCGGGGGTCAGGGAGTCGAAGAAGACCATGGCTTGACGGAGGTCCTGCGTGGTCTCGACGCCGGTCACCGTCACGATACCGATGCGGTCGTCGATGTCCGAGATCCTCGTGAGTTCATCGGAGATGACTTCACGCAGAATCTGATTGACGCGTGCGGAGCGCGGATACGGATGGTGTGATCCAGATGAACGGGCCATGGCTTAGGCCGTTCTAGGAATCTCGCGCTCTTCGAAGGTCTCGATGATGTCGCCGGCCTTGAGGTCTTGGTAGTCGGAGAGTCCGATACCGCACTCGAAACCGGACGCCACTTCACGTGCGTCGTCCTTGAAGCGGCGCAGTGACGTGATCGAACCTTTCCAGATGATGGTTCCCTCGCGAAGGAAGCGAACCTTGGAGCCGCGAGTGATGACGCCGTCGCGCACGAAGCATCCGGCGATCGCGCCGATGCGCGGCACGCGAAAGACCTCTCGCACCTCGGCCTCGCCGGTGACGATCTCTTCGTAGACCGGCGAGAGTAGGCCGAGCATGGCGGCCTCGATCTCTTCGATCAACTTGTAGATGATCTCGTAGGTGCGGATCTGAACGCCTTCGTTCTCAGCCAGGTCGCGACTGCGCTTGTCCGGTCGAACGTTGAACCCGATGATCGTGGCGTTGGAGGCCTTGGCCAACTGGACGTCGTTCTCGGTGATGCCGCCGACGCCGCGGTGCACGATGACGAGCTTCACGTCGTCGCGCTCGAGCTTGCGCAGTGACTCGGTACACGCCTCGAGCGAGCCCTGGACGTCGGCCTTCAAGACGATGTTGAGCGTCGCGGTCTCGCCGCGTTGGATCTGCTCGAACAGGTCCTCCAGGCGTGCGCCACTGGTGGCGGCGACGGGTTGGTGGCCGATGAGCCGCGCGCGCTGGGCGCGGGCCTCGGCGAGTGACCTCGCGTGGGCGAGGTCGTGGGCGACGCGCATCTCGTCACCGGCGAATGGCGGCTCGCTGAAGCCCAGGATCTGGACCGGCGTCGAGGGTCCGGCCGACTTGATCGCTTTGCCCTGGTCGTTGATGAGTGCCTTCACCTTGCCGTAGGCGGCGCCGGCGACGACGGGGTCACCGACCGAGAGCAGTCCTTTTTGCACCATGACGGTGGCGACGGGGCCGCGGCCCACTTCGAGGTTCGCTTCCAAGACCGTACCCACGGCACGACCGGTCGGGCGCGCGGCGAGTTCGGCGATCTCGGCGACGAGCAGGACTTGCTCGAGGAGCTCATCGATCCCCGTGCCCTGCAACGCCGAGATCTCGACGACGATCGTGTCGCCGCCCCACTTCTCGGGGACCAGTCCGTACTCACTGATCTGTTGGAGCACGCGGTCTGGGTTGGCGTCGGCCTTGTCCATCTTGTTGACCGCCACGATGAGCGGCACGTCGGCCGCCTTGGCGTGGTTGATCGCTTCGACCGTCTGGGGCATGACGCCGTCGTCGGCCGCGACGACGAGGATGATGATGTCGGTCACCTTGGCGCCGCGCGCACGCATGGCGGTGAAGGCTTCGTGACCGGGCGTGTCGATGAAGGCGATCGCCTTGCCTTTCCACTGCACCTTGTAGGCACCGATGTGCTGCGTGATGCCGCCGGCCTCGCCCGCGACCACGTCGGTCTGGCGGATCTTGTCCAACAGGAGCGTCTTGCCGTGGTCGACGTGACCCATCACGGTGACGACCGGTGGACGTGGCGCGGCCGGGATCTCGTCGTCCTGGTCGTCTTCGTCGAAGAACTTCGCGAGCAACGCGGCCTCTTGCTGTTCTCCGGGGTCCACCATGTGGACGACCGCGCCAACTTCGGCGGCGTAGAGCTCGATCATGTCGTCACTCAGACTCTGCACGGCCGTGATGATCTCGCCTTGCAAGAAGAGGAAGCGCATGATGTCAGCAGCGCTGCGATTCAGCTTCGGTCCGACGTCCTTCGCGGTCGAACCGCGCTCGATGATCACTTCGCCATCGGGCACGGGCAGACTGCTCGGCTGCCAGGTCGTCATCTGCGTGGGCTCGAGCTCTTCGACGTTGCGGCGGCGGCGGCGCGTGGCCTTGCGCTGGGATCCGCGCGGACCGCCGGTGCCGCGACTGGGCGGACCACCGCGATTCGGACCGCCGGGTGCGCCGGTCGTCGGTGCGCCGGGACGCTGGCCGGAAAATCCGCCACCGGCGCCGCCGGGACGCGAGGTCGGTCCGCCGGTTCGCGAGGCGGGATTCGGTCGAGGACTCATCGGTCGCGGTCCGCCAGGGCTCGAGGGGCGCGCGCCGGGCGCCATCGGCCGGCGTGCGCCGGGCGGCGGCGGGATCGGGCGGCCCGTCGCACTCATCGGACGACCGGGCGGCGGTGGGATCGGACGGCCGGTCGAACTGAGTGGCGGACGAGTCGACGGCGCGCCGCCCTCACCGGCCTCGCCGGAGACGGAACGCTGCGTGGGACGAATGGTCGTCGGGCCGCTCGGTGACGGCGCGCGAGACGGCGCGGGCTTCACGACCGGGGCGCGACTGCGAACGACTTGCGGAGGTGCGGCGACCGGAGCCGAAGGGGTCTCCGCGGGCGCGGTCTCGGACGCGTCGGCCGGTTCGGCGGGCTTCGTGACGCGACTCACCCGCGCGGGTGGCGCTTCGACGACGGCCGGCTCGGCGACCGGCGCGGCGGCCTTCGTGGCGCCACTGGCCTTGGTGGCCTTTACGGCCTTGGTGGCTTTAGCCGCCTTGGCGGCCTCTTCGGGCTGGACCTCGCGACGAAGCCCGTCGGCGTCGGCCCGACGTCGAATCCGGTCGGCCTGGGCGTCTTCAATCGACGCAGAGGGGCTCGAGGCACCAATGCCGAGTGTTTGGGCGAGCGTGAGTAGCTCTTTGCTCGTGAGACCGAGCTCCTTTGAGAGCTCGTGCACACGGATCTTCTTCTGGGCCAAAACCTTCCCTTGCTTCTCGTACCCGCTTTCGCGAGCACAGTTATCTATTCTTCCACAACCATCGCTAATGCAGTCCGCGACCCGTTTCCACGGCGCGCAGGGCGGCGAGGTCATCCTCGGTCGCCGCGGACTTTAGGGCTCGCCCGAGGTGTCCTACGCGTAGTGCCGTTCCGCACGTATCGTCGCACCACCAAAGCCCGCGACCGGGACCTCGACCGAGATACCACGATCCTTCGGACCGCCCGGCTCGCGTCATCTCGGCGTCGTCACGGCACTTTCGACAGACCACGCACGTGCGTAGGGGCGCTATGCCTCGTCCTCCACGACCACGTCGGCGTCCGCCTCGGTACCGTCGCCGTCGGCGAGTTCGATCGCTTCGACGAGCACAATCTCCTCGACGTCGCCGTCGGCGTCGGTGACGACCTCGTCAATCACGATCGCCGCGCTCTCCCCGTCGTCACCGGGCACGACGACGATGGTCTCATCGACGACGACGTCGCCGTCGGTCCAGACCTCTTCGACCACTTCTTCTTCGACGCCTTCGTTCTCAGAACGGATGTCGATGCGCCATCCCGTGAGGCGTGCGGCCAGGCGGGCGTTCTGCCCCTCCTTGCCGATCGCGAGTGAGAGCTGCTGGTCGTGCACGATCACGGTCGCGATGCCTTCGGTCTCATCCAACCGGACCTCGCGCACCCGCGCCGGCTGCAGAGCCGCCTGGATGAACTCGATGGGGTCATCGCTGTAGGGCACGACGTCGATGCGCTCGCTACGCAGTTCGTTGGTGATGTTGCGCACACGACTGCCGCGCGCCCCAACGCACGCGCCAACCGGGTCGATCATGTGATCATTCGAGGCGACGGCGATCTTGCTGCGGTGACCGGGTTCGCGCGCCAGCGCCTTGATCTCGACGATGCCGTTGGCGATCTCGGGTACCTCGATCTCGAACAACTTCGCGACGAGCGCCGGGTGCGTGCGGCTGACCACGATCTGGGGACCCTTGTTGGTCTTTCGCACTTCGACGATGTAGACCTTGATGCGCGCGCCGTGCTCGTAGCGCTCGAAGGCGATCTGCTCGGCTTGGGGCAACAGCGCCTCGACGCGACCGAGGTCGAGCAACGTGTAGCGGTTGTCGTTCTGTTGGACCGTCCCCGAGACGATGTCACCCTCGCGGTTCGCGAACTCCTCGTACATCTGACGACGCTGGATATCGCGAATGAGTTGCATCAGCACTTGCTTGGCGGTTTGCGCCGCGATGCGTCCGAAGTCCTCGGGTGTCGCGTCCCACTCGCGCGTCACGTTGCCGTCGAGGTCGAGCTCGAGACCCCAGACCTTGATCTCACCGGTCTCGGGGTTGATCTCGACCTCGGCGTCTTCGGCTGAGTCGGGACGTCGCTTGTAGGCGGCGAGGAGCGCGTTGGCGAGTGCGATGAGCAACTCCCCTTCGTCGATGTTCTGGTCTCGAGCAATCTGTCCCAACGCTTCTAGGAATTCAAAGTTCGCCATGCCTACCCCTTCCTCGTCGATGAAGCATCAGACTTCGCCCGTGACGGCGAGGGCTTCGCTTCGGCGCCCCACTTAAAAACGGTGCGCGCGCGTTCAATAGCGTCAATCGGCACGACGATGCGGCCGTGTTCGCCGTCGTCGAGCGTGACCGACGTTTCGTCAGCCGCAACAACGGTGCCCTCGAGTCGTCGCGTCGGTTCATCAGCGCGACGTTCGCGCAGCGTGACGACCTCACCGATGCTCGACGCGAAATGCGCCGGCGTACGAAGTTTGCGCTCCAGACCGGGACTCGAGACGTCCAGGGTGTAGCGACCGGCGATGGGATCGTGCACGTCGAGCCACTCCGAGACCGCTCGATTGGCCTTGGTGAGGGCCTCTAAGTCAACGCCGCCCGCCTTGGTCACCACGACGTTCAGGGTCCCCTTGACCATTTCCAGGTCGTAGAGGTCGAGGCCGAGTTCAGATAGGAGGGATCGCAGTGGTGTCTCTAAATCCACGACCGTCTCCTCTCCTTCGCGCCGTTTGGACGTCCGGACAAAGAAAAAGCGCGGGCCCGAGGCCCGCGCTTAAACGAGTCCATACGTCCTGAGCGGACTGTAGGTAGCAATTGTAGCATTTCTCGCCCCTGATGACAATCGGAATCCGTCGCCGGCGAGGCCCAAATTCATCGAAAATTCTTATCTTCAGGCTGCCCTCCCGGGGGGCCGGTGACCCTATTAGATTCGTCGCATGCCGCCGATCGCTCCGCGTCCGCGTGGGTCGATTGGTTACCTGGCAGCCCTTGTCGTGGTCGCAGTCTTGGTCGGCCCCACGGCCGGAGCATCGGCGGCACATTCGAAGTCGACTACGACGACAACGATCAAAACTTCAATCGAATGCAACGCAAACCAGTTGACGTTTTCGCGACCGGGCGCGGTATCAGCGACTAGCGGTGAAGAGGCGTTCACGATAACGATCACAAACGTCAGTGCACGACTCTGCAACATTCACGGCTATCCGACGGTGCGATTTTATACGAGCGCTGGTCGATTACTCACGTTCAGCTATGTGCACACGAGTCTCTACTTCAAACGTCAATCACCGAAACTCGTGCGCCTCGTGCCCGGTGCGCACGCGTACTTCATCGTCGCCAAATACCGATGTGACCTCGGTGAGAAATACATCTCATCGTTCTTCTATCTGCTCGCGCCCTACACGACCGGCGAACCATTCGTCGAACACGTCGGCGGCGACCAGGCGGGCGTCATGCCCTACTGCGACGGCTCCTCACGCGGACCTGGTCAGTCGCTCGGCATCTCGCCGGTCGTCGCGACGAGAGCGCAACTCGCGCCCTAGTCACTCAGTATGACTTCGCCACGATGCACACGAGGTCGTCCTCGGTGTCATTCTGCGGCATCGAGCCGTCACGGCGCTGCAAGCAACGAACCGTGATCGCCTGCGCCTTCAACGCTGCCTCGCCCGACTCGCCGACCTTTGACCAGTCGAGTCGCGCGAAGCCACTCTCGGCGGCCTCGATCGCATCGGGGATCCCGTCGACGTCACGCGTCGCGTCGGCCAAGCGCTGCTTCGCGCCGCCGAACATCGCGACCTGAATCTCCTCCAGCAACGACGGTGCCGTCGCGGCCACGGCGTCGACGGCGACCGCACGCTTCGTAGCGTCATCGCGCCGCGCGATCGTGACGAGACCCTCCTTGAGGTCACGCGGTCCGACCTCGATGCGCAACGGCACACCCTTGATCTCCCAATCGGTGACGCGTCGACCGAAGGTCCCGCGACCTCGGTCGATCTGCACACGAACACCGGCCGCCTTGAGTGATGACGCGACCTTCTCGCAGGCCTCGTTCACCTCAGGCTCGTCGCGCACCGCGATGACGACCACTTGTATCGGGGCCAACCGCGGCGGGACGACGAGTCCGTCGTCGTCACCGTGCAGCATGATCAGTCCGCCGACCATGCGCGTCGACGCGCCCCAGGACGTCGTGAAGCACAGCTCGGCCTGCCCCGCCTCGCTCTGGTAGTAGATGTCGAACGCGCGCGCGAAGTTCTGTCCCAGTTCGTGAGTCGTCGCCATCTGCAGCGCCTTGCCATCGCGCATCATGGCCTCAGCGGTCATCGAGTTGATCGCCCCCGGGAACCGCTCGCTCGGCGGCTTGATGCCGAGATGCGAGGGCGCGGCGAGCACGTTCTCCAAGAAGTCGTTATAGACCTCGAGGTGGATCTTTTGCGCGAACGCGTTGGCGTCCTCGTAGCTGTCGTGGGCGGTGTGACCCTCTTGCCAGAGGAACTCCGAGGAGCGTAAGAACAGTCGCGGGCGAAGTTCCCAACGAACGACGTTGCTCCACTGATTGAGCAGCAGGGGCAGGTCACGGTAGCTCTGGATCCATTTGGCCATGAACTCACCGATCACGGTCTCAGAGGTCGGACGAACGACGATCGGCTCGGCGAGTTCCTCGCCGCCGGCGTGGGTGACGACGGCCAGCTCGGGACTGAATCCCTCGACGTGCTCGGCCTCGCGCTGGAAGTAACTCAACGGGATGAAGAGCGGGAAGTAGGCGTTTTGGGCACCGGACTCTTTGATGCGCGCGTCCATCTCGGACTGCATGCGCTCCCAGATGGACCACCCGTAGGGGCGAATGACCATCGTGCCGCGCACCGGGCCGTTGTCGGCCATCTCGCCTTTGGCGACCACGTCTTGGTACCAACGCGGGAAGTCTTCGCTCTGGGGGGTCAGCACACTCTCGGCCACGATTCTCCTTTGATTCGTGGCGACAGCCTACTCAAGCAAACATTTAGCCTTCGGCGCGACGACGGATCTTCTCGATGCGTTCGCTCGCGTGATTCGCGTCGGCACCGCGGTCATCGAGCAACATCGCGCGGTCGGCCTCGGCCTCGGCCTCGGCGCTCTTGTCACGCGCCGCGAGGCGCGCCTCGACGCCCTCGGCGACGATCTTCGTCGCCTCTTCGACGAGTGCCTCGACCATCTCGTCTTCTTTGACGACGCGCACGATCTGACCCTTGATGAAGAGGTGACCGCGCTTCTTCCCGGCCGCGATGCCGAGGTCGGCGTGACGGGCTTCACCGGGACCATTGACGACACACCCCATGACCGCTACTTGAATCGGCAGGTTCAAGGCCTGTAACGCCGCCTGGGCTTCGTTGGCAACCTTGATGACGTCGACCTCGGCGCGACCACAGCTGGGACAGGCGATGAGGTCCAGTCCTTTGCGCTCGCGCAGCCCCAACACCTCGAGCAACGTGCGACCGGCGCGCGCTTCTTCGACCGGATCGGCCGTGAGTGAGTAGCGCAGCGTGTCGCCAATGCCTTCAGCGAGCAACGTGGCGATGCCGGCCGTGCCCTTCAAGAGTCCACCGGGCAGCGGTCCAGCCTCGGTCACGCCGAGGTGCAGCGGGTGGTCGAAGGTCTCAGAGGCGAGTCGGTAGGCGGCGATCATGGTCGCAACCGAGGATGCCTTCACCGAGATCTTGACGTCGTCGAAGCCGACTTCTTCGAAGTAGGCGAGCTCCAGTCGTGCCGACTCGACGAGCGCCTCGGGCGTTGCGCCACCGAAGCGTTCGTAGATGTCGGGGTGCAGGCTGCCGGCGTTCACGCCGATGCGAATCGGTACGCCGCGGTCCTTTGCCTCCGAGGCGACCAGCTTGATCTCTGCGGGCTTGCGCAGGTTGCCGGGGTTGAGGCGAAGACCTTGCACGCCGGCCTCTAACGCAGCGAGCGCCATCTCGACGTGGAAGTGGATGTCGGCGACGATGGGCACGGGTGAGCGCGGGATTATCTGTGCGAGTCCCTCGGCGGCGGCTACTTCATTGCACGTGCAGCGCACGATGTCGGCGCCTTCGCCAGCTAACGCGTAGATCTGCTGCAGTGTGCCCTCGACGTCGGCGGTCTTGGTCGTCGTCATCGATTGGACCGAGATCGGCGCGTCCCCGCCGACCTTGACGGACCCCACCGCGATCTGACGAGTCTTGCGACGGGGACTCAGGGGGCTGGCGGTGACGTCCACCCCTCCAGTCTGCCCGTTCGCGCTACTTATGAAGCACTCAGAAGTTGATGGGGTGCGCGATGTCCAAGTAGAGCGTCGTGGCGAACAAGAAGAGTAGGACGGCCATGAAGGCGTACACGAAAGGCACGAGCTTGTTGATATCAGCGTGGTATCGCACGCCGCGTCGAGTTCGCAGCCGCTCATAGGTGGCGATCGCCACGTAGCCCCCGTCGAGCGGCAACATCGGCAACATGTTGAGCATGCCGACGAAAATGTTGACCGCGGCGAGGATTATCAGAAGTTGACCCGCACCCGTTCGGGTGGTCTGGACCGCGATTCGAACGACGCCGACGATCGAGTCGGGTCGGGTGTCTTGATTGTGGGGATTCACGGCCGCGGCGGGCGACGCGACCTGATGCGCGAGACTCGCGAAGTCGCCCGGCGAGAAGACGTGCACGATGGCGTGTGCACCCAGACTAATGAGCGAAGCCACTTCGGTGAACGATCCCGGGATGGCGCCGTACCACGTGTTACGCGCTCCAAAGTTCTCGATGCCGATGCCGAGGTAGCCGTGCTTGTCCAAGGGTTTCCCGTCTACCTTGATCGTGGTGCCGAGGACGGGTGTGGCATGGACGGTCAGTTCGCGTCCGTCGCGTCGCAATAAGATCGCGATTCTCTTGCCGGCGTCGTGACTGATCACGTTGATCAACTGATTGTCGCTGGTGATCGCCGTGCCGTCGATGGCGACGATCTGGTCGCCGATCTTCATGCCGGCCATCTGCGCGGCGGTTTGCGTGTGTCCCTGCCACGTGGTGAAGTCACCGACCCCAACGCGACTATTAGACGGGAGACCCACGAACGTGATCGCGGCCCACACGAGGATCAGCGCCATGACCACGTGCATCAGCGAGCCGGCCGAGGCGAACAGCACCTTTCGCGGGTATGAGGCCGAGCGGTAGGTGCGCTGCTCGTCGGCCTCAGGGATCTCCTCGGTCCAAGTCATCCCCGGGACCTTCACGTAGCCGCCAGCGAGAATGGCCCGAACGCCGTAGCGCGTCTCGCCGATGGTCGTCGACCAGATGACCGGACCGAAGCCGACGAAGAAGTCGGTCACTTTCATGCCCGCGCGCTTGGCCGTGATGAAGTGTCCGAACTCGTGGGCCATCACGATGAAGATGATCGCGAAGATCACGAGCGGCAGCGCCCAACCTGCCCACACGGTGAGCAGCGCCACCACAGCGGCCGTGCCGACGAGCAGTAGTAGCAGGGACCGACGGGTCTCGGTATTCGATTCCATGGCTATGGGTTGAGGATACCGTGAGCCCGCGCTCGAGCGGTCGCGTCATTCGCGACCAGGTCCTGCAACGAATCCAGCGGATCGTCGACGTAGCCGTCCATCACACGTGCGACGACATCGATGATGTCGCACCACCCGATCTCGTCGGCCAAGAACGCCGCGACGACGACTTCATTGGCGGCGCTCAGCCACGCCGGGGCCGCTCCCCCGAGTCGCGACGCCTCGTAGGCCAGGCCGATCGCCGGGAAGGCCTTCGGGTCGGGCGCTTCGAACGTCAGCTCGAGGTCCTTCGTGAAGTCGATCGCGCCATAGCCGTGGTCGAGACGAACGGGCAAGCCCAGGCAGTACGCGATCGGCAGACGCATGTCGGGGCGCGAGAGTTGTGCGAGCACTGATCCGTCGACGTACTCGACCATCGAGTGCACGATCGACTGGGGATGCACGACGACCTCGACGCGTTCGACGTCGATGCCGAAAAGCGCAGAGGCCTCGAGCACTTCGAGACCCTTGTTCATCAGTGTCGACGAGTCGATCGTGATCTTCGGTCCCATCGACCACGTCGGATGATTCAGTGCGTCGGCCTTGGTCGCGGTTCGCAGTTGATCGATCGACCAGCCGCGAAATGGTCCACCCGACGCGGTGAGCAGCAAACGACGAACGTCGGGGTAGCCCGGCTCGCCCGGTGAGCTCGCCAGACACTGATGGATCGCGCAGTGTTCGGAGTCGACCGGGAGCAACGTCGCGCCCGGCGTCGAGCGGACCTTCGCGACGAGCGGTGCCGCGGCGATCAGCGACTCTTTGTTCGCGAGCGCGAGGCGCTTACCGGCGGCTAACGCCGAGAGGGTCACGGGTAGTCCGGCGAATCCGAGCACCGCGTTCACGACGATGTCGGCGCTGGCCGCGAGCGACGTCAGGCCGTCGTCCCCGACCACGATGTCGACGTCGGGCGCCACGAGCGCTCTGAGCGTGTCGCGATGCGTGTCGCTGACGACGCCGACGCGCATGACGCGGAACTCATTCGTGATCGCGGCGAGTCCGTTGAGTTGTTCCGCGCCGGAGATCGCCACGAGTTCGAACAGGTCGGGCTCCGCGCGCAGTACGTCAAGTGTCTGGGTCCCGATCGATCCGGTGGCTCCCAAGAGCGCGACGCTGCGCCGCACGCTGGGCATCGTCAGCCCAGTTTGAGAACGTGACAGAGGTAGTACATCGTAGGGAGCGCGAACAACAGTCCGTCGATGCGGTCGAGCAGTCCGCCATGACCGGGGAGCAGTCGCCCGAGGTCCTTCACGCCAATCGTTCGCTTGACCATCGACTCGAAGAGGTCCCCGAGGGGCACGACGATCGAGATCGCGACGGCCGCTTCGATGCCGGCCTTGCGCGTCCAGACGCTCATGATCGGCAGGATCAAGGCGCCGACGATGAGCGTGACGATCGTGCCCGCCCCGGTGCCCTCGAGCGTCTTGTTCGGCGACAGCAGTTTGTTGAGTGGCCGTTTGCCGTATTGACGGCCGATGATGAACGCACCGGAGTCATTGGCGACCGTCAAAATCATCGCCCCGAAGAGATACGACAGACCATGGCCACCGACGAAGTTGCGCGGCGCCACGAAGAGCAGCGCGTAGGACCCGATGACGCCGATCCACACGTAGACGAAGACCGTCGCGCCAAGCCCGTCCAACACGTCGACCTGTCGCCCGGCGTTCAGGTACCAGACGAAACCGAAGATGACGAGGAGCACGCTGATCGCGCCCACCGAGCTGAGCCCCTTGTTGTAGACCGCGACGCCCAAGGTCAGGATCGCGACGATGCCGAGCACCGTGGCGGGGTGCGCTCCGGCCGATCGGAAGCCGGCGTAGGCCTCAGCACCGGCCAGTCCGAGCACGACGAGCACCATCGCCGCGACCGGCAGCGCGCCGAGCAAGAAGACACCCGAGACGACGGCCGCGAGCACGACGCCAGTCGCGAGGGCCCGGGAGAAGTTGCGGTCGTTGCTCTGGCGAACGGCGCGTCCGGCCAGTGGATTGCTCGAGATCGATCGCCGGGTGCGCGCGATGCGATCCGGTTCGGGACGCGGCGCCTCGGTCACGACCTCATCCTCGGGAACCGAGTCGGTCTCGGTGAACTCCCACGGGCGCGCGGTGTCCTCGCGCTGTTCACCGGCCAGGATCGCCGTATCGAACTGGTCCTCGTGGGCCACCCAGTCGGCCTCGCCCTCGCGCCACGCCGGGGCCGGAATGGCCGACCACGGGTCGTCGCTGTCGGCGGCTTCACGTGCCACGACGATCGGCACCTGGCCGGTCGGGGCGTCGGTCCAGTGGGGCAGCAACGTCGTCGGATCGATGATCATCGTCTCGTCGGCCGCGTCGGCGGCGATCTCGGCGCCGGTGATCGTCACGCGCGAGTCAGTCGAGGAGACGACGGGCATCTCGCCCGTGGGCTCATCGAAGAGCGTGCCGTCGTCGTCGTCAGACTTCAAGTAGTTCCTGCTCCTTGTGAGCGAGTAGCGCGTCTACCACGGCCACTTCTTCTTGGGTCATCTTGTCAAGAATCTTCTCGTAGTGCTCGAGGTCGTCACTCGAGATGCTCTTGTCCTTCTCCAGTGCCTCGAGTTCTTGACGGGCGTGACGGCGACATCCCCGAAGGGCGACGCGACCCTCTTCGGCCTTGGTGTGGACCACCTTGACGAAGCTCTTGCGACGTTCTTCGGTGAGTGACGGGAACGTGAGGCGAATGACGATGCCGTCGTTGGAGGGATTCAGTCCCAGGTCGGCGTTGCCGATCGCCTTTTCGATGGCCGCCATCGAACCCTTGTCGAACGGCGAGACGACGAGTAGGCGTGGTTCGGGCACCGAGAAGTTGGCGAGTTGCTTCAACGGCGTCTCGGACCCGTAGTAGTCGACCAGCACGTTCTCGATCAGCGCGGACGAGGCGCGACCGGTACGAACGGTGGAGAACTCGGACTTGGCGTGCTCGATCACCTTCGCCATGCGTTCACGAGTGTCCTGCATCACCAGCTCGACGAGTTCGTTCTCCATTACTTCACCAGCGTACCGACGGCCTGACCGTCGAGCGCGCGACCCAAGTTTCCCTCGGCCATCAGGTCGAAAACCCGAATCGGCAAATGATTGTCCTTGCAGAACGTGATCGCCGTCATGTCCATGACGCGAAGGTCGCGCGAGATGACCTCGTCGAAAGACAGCTCTTCGTACTTCGTGGCGTTCGGATTGACGCGCGGGTCTTCGGAGTACACCCCGTCGACGCCGCCGTGCGTGCCCTTCAAGACGATCTCGGCCTCGATCTCGGCGGCGCGCTGTGCCGCCGGGGTGTCGGTCGTGAAATACGGGTTGCCCATGCCGGCGGCGAAGATGACGACGCGACCCTTTTCGAGGTGTCGCACCGCGCGACGACGGATGTAGGGTTCGGCGACCTGATCCATCCCGATCGCCGAGAGCACGCGAGTGGGCCGTCCATGGGTCTCGATCGCGTCTTGCAGGGCCAGTGCGTTGATGACCGTGCCGAGCATGCCCATGAGGTCAGAGTTCGCTCGATTCATCCCAGCCATCGCACCCGTAGCGCCGCGCCAGATGTTGCCACCGCCGACGACGACCGCGAGTTCCAAATCGCCGCGCTCCATCGCGTTCGCGATCTCCGAGGCCAAGAAGTCGACGGTCGAGGCGTCGATGGTCTCGTCGCTCGCGGCCGAGGCGAGGGCCTCACCGGACAGCTTCAAGACCACGCGGCGCACGGTGATGACCTAGCCCCCGATGACCACTTGCGCGAACGCCGTGATCGAGGCGCTGCCGAGGAACTGGGCGATCGTCTGCTTCTCGTCCTTCACGTAACTCTGCTCGGTGAGGACGCGGTCCTTGAACCAACCATTCATGCGACCCTCGATGATCTTGGGCAGCGCGGCCTCGGGCTTTCCCTCGTTGCGAGAGATCTCCTCGACGGTCGCGCGCTCCTTGTCGATCTCGCTCTGGGGAACGTCAGCGCGATTCAGGTACTGGGGCTTGGTGAACGCGGCGTGTACCGCGATCTCGTGCGCCACTTCTTCCGAGGCGCCCTTCACGACGATGATGACGCCATTGACGCCGCGACCGGCCTGGTGGTGGATGTAGGTGTCGACGACCTCGTCGTCACCGGCCTCAAGTCGATAGACGCGACCGATCGAGATGTTCTCCTTCAGCGTGGTGAGCATCTTCTCGATCTGGTCGCTGAACTGAGAGACCGCGTCGGTACCGTCAGCGCAGACGCGCGCCGCGATCTCGTCGACGAGCGTCACGAACTCCTCGGACTTGGCGACGAAGTCGGTCTCGCACCGCATCTCGACCATCGCCGCGACGTTGCCGTTGCGCACGACGGCGACGGCGCCTTCGCCGGCCTCACGCTCAGCGCGCTTGGCGGCCGAGGCCATGCCCTGCACGCGCAGCCACTTGGTGGCCTCTTCCATGTTGCCGTCGTTCGCTTCGAGCGCCTTCTTGGCGTCGAGTATCCCGACGCCGGTTGCCTGGCGCAGCGTCTGTACATCTTTCGCGGTGATTGCCACCTTGATCTCCTCTTTGAATCTCAGCTAAAAAATTTAGGCGTTGGCGGTTTCGTCGGACTCGGTGTTGGCGTCGGCGCCCGTGGCGTCCTCACTCGGGGGTGCCGGTGCTTCGGCCACCGGTGCATCGGCGACGGGCTCGGGCGTGCTCTCGCTCACCAACTCCGGTGCGTCATCGGGCGCGACCGTCGGTGCGACGTCGACCGGGACTTCCTCGGCCGGCGTCTCGAGGACCGCGTCGTTGACGACCGGTGACTCGTCGATCAATGCGGCCTTGTTGGCCGGCGCCGAGGACTGCTTCGAGATGACCGGACGGTTCTGTCGAATGTAGCGACCCTCGGTGACGGCGTCGGCCATCAGGCGACAGAGCAGGGCGCCCGATCGGATGGCATCGTCGTTGCCGGGGATCACGTAGTCGATGACGTCGGGGTCACAGTTGGTGTCGACGACCGCCACGACCGGCAGGCCGAGCTTGCGGGCCTCGGTCACCGCGATGTGCTCCTTCTTCGTGTCGATCACGAAGATGGCATCGGGGACACGGTCGAGGTTCGCGATACCGGAGAGGTTGCGGTCGAGCTTTTCGAGTTCACGACTGTGGCGAAGGGCCTCGCGCTTGGGCATGTTGTCGAAGTCGCCGGCGCGCTGCATCGAGCGAAGCTCCACCATGCGCTTCACTCGTCCCGCGACGGTGGCGAAGTTCGTGAGCATGCCGCCCAGCCAGCGCTGATTGACGAACGGCATGCCGCAGGCCTTGGCATAGTCCTCGATGGGACCCTGGGTCTGCTTCTTGGTGCCCACGAAGAGGATCACTCCCCCGTCGGCGACCAGGTCACGCACGTAGGCGTAGCTCGTCTCGATGCCGAGGAGAGTCTTTCGAAGGTCGATGAGATAGATGCCGTTGCGCTCGCCGAGGATGAATCGGCGCATCTTGGGATTCCAACGGCGGGTCTGGTGTCCGAAGTGAACTCCGGAGTCCAGTAGTTCCTGCAGGGTGACGAGGGCCACGACAATTTCCTTCCGTTCGGTTACTCGATCCCCGTGGTGCACCCGAAGGCGACCGTACGAAACCACGGCGATTTCTCAATAGCCCGCCCACTGCGGGAGAGCCGGACCATCCTAGCCGCTCGGTGCCGTCATCCCCTCGGGTGGGTGTCGTGATGGACCTTCTGGAGACGCGACTTCGAGACGTGGGTGTAGATCTGCGTGGTCGTAAGACTCTCGTGACCGAGGAGTTCCTGGACCACGCGCAGGTCGGCGCCGCCTTCGAGGAGGTGCGTCGCGTAGGTGTGACGAAGGGCGTGCGGGTGCACGTGACCGCGCGCGATCCGGTTGTCGAGGATCCGGCGCACGTCACGCGGTCCGAGCCGGTTGCCGCGTCGGTTGAAGAACAGCGCCTCGGGCGGTGAGTCGGCGCGCATCACGTCCTCGCGGGCGTCTTCGATCCAGAGTTGCACGGCGTCGAGTCCCCGACGGTGCAGCGGCACGATGCGTTCCTTGCGGCCCTTGCCGAGTACACGCACGAGACCTTGACGAAAGTCCATCGAGTTGAGGTTGAGCCCGCACAGTTCGCTGACGCGAAGTCCCGCGCCGTACAGGACCTCGCAGACCGCGCGGTCCGACGTCGCCCAGTCGTCATCGCCCCAGTCGTCGTCAAGGAGCGTGTCGAGTTGTTCACGCACGACGATCTTCGGCAAGCGGTGATTTGGTCGCGGCGCCGAGAGACGCGCGGCCGGACTCTCCTCGAGATGATCGCGCTGGACCATCCAGTTGAAGTAACCCCGGAGCGACGCGCGCCGGCGGATGATCGAGGTGCGTTCGTCACCGCGCTCGGTCATGAACGCCAGGTAGTCACGCAACACTCGCATCGTGACGTCGCGGGGACGCGCGATGCCCCGGGTGTCGGCCCACGTGATGAAGGCGTCGACGTCACTGAGATAGGCCGTCTGTGTCGCTTCGGCCCGGTCGGTCGCTCGCAGCGTGACCGCGTAGTCCTTTAAGTGCCACACCCGTGCTTCGTTACGAATTGATGACACGTGTCAAGCCTAACGACGACATCTGAACGACTACTGGACCTCAGTAAGGTGGTCAGGTACTCAGAGGGGGACTTACGTGTCGCGAATCCTGATTGTCGAAGATGACGACCATATCCGCACCGCTCTTCGATTGATGTTCGAAGGTGAGGGCTTCGTGGTCGACGATGCACCGTCGGGTGAGGTCGGCATCGCGATGTTCAATCGCATGGCCTCAGACGTCGCGATCGTCGACATCATGTTGCCCGGCATGTCCGGCTTCGAAACCTGCCAATCGCTTCGCGGTTCGAGCGACCTGCCGATCGTGATCGTCTCAGCTCGCGACGACACCGCCGACGTCGTGCTCGGACTGGAGTCCGGCGCCGACGACTACGTGACCAAACCATTCGTGCCCGAGGAGTTGTTGGCGCGCGTGCGCGCGCACCTACGCCGTCGACCCGAGAAGAGCACCGGCGCGTTCCAACTCGGGGAGTTGCACGTGATCCCCGATGAGGGGGTCGTGCGCCAGAGCGATGGGTCCGAGTTGCACCTCACCTCGACCGAGTTCCGACTGCTCACCGACCTCGCGTCGAACAACGGCAAGCCGCTATCACGCGAGGACCTGCTCGAGCGCGTGTGGGGTTATGACTACTTCGGCGATAGCCGCCTCGTCGACGTGCACATCCGCCGGCTCCGCATGAAGATCGAGCCGGACCCGGCCAACCCGATCTTTCTCGTGACCGTTCGGGGCACCGGGTACAAGCTGGTCATCTAATGCGACGACGGAGTCTCCGACTTCGCCTCCTCGTGACCTTCGGACTGGGGGCCTTCATCCTCAGTTCGCTCTTCGCCTCACTGACCTACTTCGGCGTGAAGCGAATCCTCATCTCGAACCAGCAACAGACCGACCTGCGCCAGAGTTACGTGAACGCGGCACTCGTGCGCAGCACGCTCTACTCCTCGCCCACCGAGCTCTCGAACCTCCTGAACTCGATCCAAAAAGCGACCGCCTCCAACGTCCTCGTCCAGACCCACGGCGAGTGGCTCGCGAGGTCCAATAGTGCCTCCACGCTCGATGTCTCGCAGCACACCATCCAGTTGGTCGCCAACGATCACGCGACCGATCAGACCATCGAGTCCGGGGGCAAGGTCATCTTCGTCGTCGGCGTGCCGATCCCTTCGGTCGAGACCCAGGTCTTCGAGGTCTTCCAGCTCAAGAAACTCGAGCAGACGTTGGCGCTGTTGGCGCTCGTGCTCACGCTGGGGGCGATCTTCACCACGGTCGTCGGGGTCAGTGGTGGCATCTGGGTCTCGCGACGCACGGTGCGCCCGCTCGAAGAGGTCTCCTTCGCGGCCGCGCTCATCGCCGACGGTGCGCTCACCACGCGACTGCAAGTGAAGCGCGCCGACCGCGAAGTGCGCCAACTGACCGAGTCCTTCAATCAGATGGTCAGTCAACTCGTGCAGCGCTTGGAGCGCGACGCTCGTTTCGCGAGCGACGTCAGTCACGAACTGCGCTCCCCGCTCACGACGTTGGCGACGACAGCGTCGGTCCTTCAACAACACCGCGACGATCTGACGGCGCCGGGACAAGAGAGTCTGGATCTCTTGATCGCCGACCTCTCGATCTTCCAGTCACTGGTCGAAGACCTGCTCGAGATGTCGCGAAGTGACGCCGGCGCGGTACCGCTCGTCATGGAGACGCTCTCGGCCATCGAACTCGTACATCAATCGGTTCGTTCGGCCGCGCGACGCCACGGCATCGATGAACCGCCGGTCGAGATCGCCGAGGGTGTCGGCGACCCGCTCGTGCGCGTGGACCGTCGCCGGTTCGAACGTGTCATCACGAATCTGATCGACAACGCACACCGGTACGCCGAAGGCGCGGTGGCGCTGCGAATCGACGTCGACGGCGTGCTGCTCGCGCTCAACGTCGACGACGCCGGATCGGGCGTGCCCAGCGACGAACAAGAACAGGTCTTCGAGCGATTCTTTCGCGGACGCGCGGCGCACGACCGCGGCATCGCGCGCGGCACCGGTCTCGGGCTCGCGCTGGTGGCCGATCACGTGCGTGCCTTCGGGGGCACGATTTCCGTCGCCGAGAGTCCCGAGGGCGGCGCCCGTTTTCAGATCCTCTTGCCGATCGTCACGAGTGACGCATGACGAGACTACGCACGCTGCTCGGACTCCTCGTCGGTGCGATGGCCCTGTCAGGGTGCACGCTCGTGTCGACGACGTCATCGCCGCAGACGATCGCCCCCAAGAACGTCCCCTTCTGCCTGCGCTGCAAGACGATCCCGGGAACCAACAACGGGAGTGTGCACTTCATCTCCCAACCGGTCTACATTGTCGATGTCACCGGTCACCTCGCGCCGTCGAGCCGGATCGTCCCGTCACCGCCGGTCCTGGAGTCCGTGCTTCGCCAACTCATCATTGGTCCCACCAAGATCGAGTCCTTCGCGGGCTACACCTCGGCGTTGCCCAAGAGCCTGATCATCCTCTCGGCCAGCTTTCGAGGTGACGTCGGGTACGTGGACCTCGCGACGACGCTCGCAAAACTCCCTCGTGGTCAGGAGGTCTTGGCCGTCGGTCAGATGGTCCTGACCGCGCGCGACGTCGGACTCACGCTCGGCATCGCGGTCAAGGGGATCGAGATCACGGTCGGCGGCGTGCCCGAGGACCTACCGATACCGGGTGGACACGAGGAGCGGCTCGTGACACCCGTGGACTTCCAACACCTCACGAACAGCTAGATAATGCCCTGCGTGCGAAAGGCCGGTGCCGCGCTCCAGAGGTGCTCGAGGTCGTAGTACTCACGCGCCGCCTCGTCAAAGACGTGCACGATGACGTCGCCGTAGTCAATCGCGATCCACTCGGCGCTGGTCCAGCCTTCGACGCGCAGGGGCTTCACGTTCAGTGCGATCGCCACGAGTCGCTCGACCTCTTCGGCGATGGCACGCACCTGTCGGTCGTTGCGACCGGAGGTGACGACGAGGGCGTCGAAGGAGTCGACCAACTCGCGCAGGTCGAGCACGACGGTGTCGCGAGCCAGCTTGTCCTCAGCCGCCATCACCGCGGCGTTGACGAGCGCGGCCACGAATCCCGAGAAGGGGCCGCGAGCGTTCTCGCCATTCGTTACCAAGTGACTACCAAGACACTCAGTGGGACACCCCGAGTACGACGAGCGCGGCCACAAAGGGGACGGCAAGTGAGGCCACGCCGATGATTGCGTATCGATGCTTCTGGCGACGAACTTCTCTTCGACTCTTCGGCGCTGCTTCCAAACCTCGTAGCCTCGTCGGCTGGGGTTCGGTCACGTCGAAGAGTCGCACTGCCATGCTCAGACTTTAGCCTCGAGCGCCCTGGTAGAGCGGAATAACTTGCGCCGGGAGAAAATCACGAAGCACCGACGACATCGGATCGAGTTCGCGCACGTACGAACTCGAAAGATCGACCGGGTCCATCGGGATCTCGTAGCTCACCCAACCATCAGGCACGATGGAGGGCGCGCCCGGTCTCGGCACGACGCCCACGCGAACCAACGTTCGCAGTTCGTCGGCCTCGTGCCACGCGTTCAACTGTTCGACGAGATCGGCGCCGACGATCAGATCGGCTGCATCACAATCCTTCAGCAGTTCGCGCACGGTGTCGATCGTGTAGGACGGTCCGTCACGGCGGATCTCGCGGTCCGACACCTCGACGAGGTCAAGGTCGGCGAAGGCGGCCCTCGCCATGGCGAGTCGAACACTCGCGTCGCGCACGTTGCCCTCGAGTCGCTTGCGATAGGGATCGCCCGCGACGGTGACCTCGATGAGGTCGAATCGACCAGTGGCGGCGGCGGCCCTGAGCGCGGCGACGTGACCGAAATGGGGCGGGTCGAAGGTCCCACCGAAGAGACCAATTCGACGGATGTTCACGCGCCAAGACTAGGGCGCGAACGAAGGAATGTTCAGAGAACCTCTACCATTGATGGATGGAGAAGTCCTCGCCCGACTGGAACCCGAACACCTGGCGAACGCGCGACGCCGCCCAGGGTGTCGCCTGGCCCGACGAGGCCCACCTCGCGCGCGTCGAGTCCACGCTCGCGCAAAAGCCACCGCTCATCTTCGCCGGCGAGGCCCGCCAACTCCTCGAGCACCTCGAACTCGTCGCTCACGGCAAGTCCTTCCTCCTCCAGGCCGGCGACTGTGCCGAGTCCTTCGACGAAGGCTCGGCCGACTCGATCCGCGACAAGCTCAAGGTCATCTTGCAGATGGCCGTGGCGCTCACCTACGCAGCCGGCGTCCCGGTCATCAAGGTCGGTCGCATCGCCGGACAGTTCGCCAAGCCCAGGTCCGATGAGTTCGAAGAGCACGACGGCCAGCGTTTGCCGGCCTTTCGCGGCCACATCGTCAACGGTGAGGCCTTCGACGAGGCGTCGCGCCGACCGGATCCCGAGCGGCTCCTCGCGGCCTATCACCAGAGCGTCGCGACGCTGAATCTCCTACGTGCCTTCACCACCGGCGGTTTCGCCGCGCTCTCGCGGGTGCACGCCTGGAATCAGGAGTTCGTCGCGAACTCACTCGAGGGCAAGCGCTACGAGGTCGTGGCCGATGAGATCGAGCGGGCCCTGCAGTTCATGAAGGCCTGCGGTATCGACCTGCACGACGACGGCGCCTTGCAGGGTGTCGACTTCTACACGAGTCACGAGGCGCTGATACTCCCCTACGAACAAGCCCTCACCCGTCGCGACTCACTCACCGGCGACTGGTACGACTGTTCGGCGCACATGCTGTGGATCGGCGACCGCACGCGTCAGCTGCACGGCGCGCACGTGGAGTTCCTGCGCGGCGTCTCGAACCCCCTCGGCCTGAAGGTCGGCCCGACGATGGGGACCGACGAACTGCTGCGCCTCGTCGACGTGCTCAATCCCGAGAACCGTCCCGGTCGACTGACATTGATCTCGCGCATGGGTGACCGGCTCGTCGAGGAGAAACTCCCGCCGCTCGTCGAGTCGCTCCGCGACGAAGGTCGCGAGGTCGTGTGGGCCTGTGACCCGATGCACGGCAACACCTTCGTCGCCTCGGGCGGACAGAAGACGCGCCGCTTCGACGACGTGCTCTCTGAGACGTCGAAGTTCTTCGAGGCCCTGTCGAGTCTCGGCACGTGGCCCGGAGGACTGCACGTCGAGCTGACCGGTGACAACGTCACCGAGTGCCTCGGCGGTGGCTCACGCCTGAATGAAGTCGACCTCGAACTGAACTACACATCGATCTGTGACCCGCGTCTCAATGCGACCCAGAGCCTCGACATGGCCTTTCACGTCGCGGAGTTCTTGCAGCGCTACTCCGCCGGGAGTGGCGCGCGGTCGTTGTAGCGCAGGAGTCGCCGCCAGTCCTCGCGGAACTCGATCTCGGTCATCGAACAGTTCTCGATGCGCGGGCGTAGTCGCACCTCAGGACCGACCCCCTGATAGATCTTCATCGCTTGTTCGATGACGCCGCCGTGGCACACGCAGATCACCAACTCCTTGGGGTGTCGCGCAACCAGTCGAACAATCGTCTCGCGGCATCGCTCGTGGAAGCCGAGGAGTGATTCACCGCCCGGGGCGGTGAGGGCGTCGGGCGTCAGGTCCCAGTCGGGCGCGCCGTACTTCTCGACGTACTGCGCCCACGGCAGACCGTCACCCTCGCCGACGCTGATCTCGTTCAAACCGGCGTCGACGATCGGCGTGAGACCATCGGGCAACCCGGCGCGCAGTATCTCGCCGGTCTCGATCGCCCGCGGCAGCGCCGATGTGTAGAACGCCGTCGCCGCGTCGAGTTCACGACTCGTCGTCAGTCGCTCACAGAGGGCCTGGGCCTGACGGCGGCCGAGCGGCGTCAGGCCACCGTCACCGAGTGGACCTCCTGCGAGACCGTCGGCGTTGGCGTAACTCTCACCGTGGCGAATGAACAGCAGCCGCGAGCCCGACGGCTTCGGCCCGCGCTGGCGAAAACCCGTCGGCGGAAGTCGTTTGTCCTCGGCGTCGCTCACGCCAATTCTCCGACGAAGCGTTCCAGTTGACGCAACGTACGACACTCGATGACCTTCTCGCAGTACGGCGCGTACTGGCTCACGATCGAGTCGCCGCTGTTCCAGTACGCCGTCGGTTCGGGATTGAGCCAGTAGACGGCCTTCGCGCGGTACTTGAGGTCGGCGATCACCTCGGCGTGGGCCTGGTGGTAGTTGTTGCGCGCGTCACCGAGGATGAGGATCGTCGAGCGACGCGTGACGTCCTTGGCGAACCGGTCGTGGAAGCTGAGCAGCGCCCGGCCGTAATCCGAGTGACCGTCAAAGGCGATGACGTCGGCCTCGGCGTTGATCTTGGCGACGGTCTCGGCCGGGTCGTCGACGCCTTCGAAGAGTTGCGTGACCTCGTCGAGTCCGTCCACGAAGACGAAACTACGGACCTTGGAGAACTGTGAACTGATCGCGTGCACCAGGTGCAGCGTGAAGCGCGCGAAGGACGCCACCGAGCCCGAGATGTCGGCGATGACGAAGATCTCCGGCTTCGCGGGATGCGGCGGCTTGAAGCGCAGGTCGATCGGCACGCCACCGGTCGAGAGACTCCGGCGCACCGTGTGACGAAGATCGACCGGGCCGCGTCGGCGTCGGCGTCGCCGTCGCGCGAGTCGCACGGCGAGTTTGCGACTGAGCGGCCGCAGGGCACGCTCTAACTGCGCCATCTCGTCGCGATTGGCGTGCATGACGTCGAGGTCCTCGGGCAGGGGCTTGCGCACGGACTTGGCCAGGGCCTCGGAGCCGCGGTCCTCGACGAGGCGCTCACGGATGACGCGCTCGATCTCCGCCTTCAACATTTCGATGCGCGCCTTGGCCTCCTCACGCGCCAAGCGTTCGGCCAACTGGTCCCCGCCGTCTGTGCCCAGCGGTCAGACGTCGTTCTAGGTTCTCGAGATCGAGATTCCGTAACGTGCGATAGAGGTAGTAGGTGCCGCCGACGGGTCGGCCCGGCTCCATGCCGGCATACCTCGTCACGGATTCGTTGGCGGCCAAGCGCAGCGCCTCGCGGTCCCCGTCGCGGAGTGCTCGAAAGAGCAGTTCGGCGAGCTCTTGTGCGCTGAGTGAACTCGACGCGCCACCGCCCTCGCCGCGCGACTGGCCCGGGCCGGTCGCGCCGGCCGCGCCTTCACGTTCCATGTCGCCGGTGTCGACGTCGTCCATGAACCCTGAGGCGGCGTCCCACGAACGCGTCGAGAAGAAGACCTCGAAGGCCGTATTGAAGACCGGCATGTGATCGCCGTCCTTCACCAACGTCGCTGCGAGCGCGTTCTTGACCAGTGAACGGTCCGAGAGGTCGATCACCTCCATGGCCTTGGCCGAGTCGACGTGCTCGCTCATCGAGATCGGGATGCCCGCGGCGCGCAGTTCGCCGATGAAATCGCCGAGGAGGTTAAGCACCGGGCTTGGGCCGACCGAGGAGCTCTTTCGTCGCGCGCTCGATGTCACTCTGGTACTTCAACAAGATGTGCAGCGTCTCGGCCGCGTCCTCGTCGCCGATCTCGGAGCGTCCGAGCACGACGAGCGTACGGGCCCAGTCCAGGGTCTCGGCGACCGACGGCGCCTTCTTCAGGTCCAGGGTGCGAAGTGAGCGCACGACCTGGGCGATCTGTTCGGCCAACGTGCTCGTGATGCCGGGCACGCGCGAGACGATGATGTCGCGTTCGCGCTCCACGCTCGGGTAGCCGATGTAGAGATAGAGACAACGACGCTTCAGGGCCTCGGAGAGTTCGCGCGTGTTGTTCGACGTGAGGAAGACCATCGGGATCTGCTTGGCTCGCACGGTCCCGAGTTCGGGAATCGAGACCTGGTACTCCGAGAGGATCTCGAGCAGCAGCGCCTCGGTTTCGAGTTCGACGCGGTCGACCTCGTCGATCAACAACACGACCGGGTCACTGGCCGAGATCGCCTCGAGGAGCGGGCGCGTGAGCAAGAACTCCTCACCGAAGATGTCCTCTTCGAGTTGCTCCCAGTCCTCGGTGCCCTCGCCCTCGGGTCGACCGGCCTGGATGCGCAGCAGTTGCTTTCGGTAGTTCCACTCATAGAGCGCCTTCGAGTCGTCCAGTCCCTCGTAGCACTGCAATCGGATGAGTCGCGCGCCGATGGACTCGGCGACGGCGCGCGCGAGCGCGGTCTTGCCGGTACCGGCGGGACCCTCGACGAGGACCGGCTTGGCGAGGCGGTCGGCGAGGAAACAGACCGAGGCGATCGCGTCGTCACTCAGATAGTCGTGCTCGGCGAGCCGGTGCAGGACGTCCTTCGCCGAGTCGAAGCGAACGGGCGGCACCTCGTCGAGTCCGAGTCGTTTGGCGAGTTCCTCGCGCGGGTCCAGTGCGGTCATCGAATCTGTCCTTCTCCTCGTACGACCCACTTGAGACAGGTCAGTTCTCGTAGTCCCATGGGACCTCGGGCGTGCAACTTCTGGGTCGAGATGCCGACCTCGCCGCCCAGTCCCAACTCGCCACCGTCGATGAACCGCGTCGAGGCGTTCACCAGTACCGCGGCGGCATCCACGCGCTTCACCCACGCCTCGGCGTTGGCCTCGTCGCGCGTCAGGATCGCTTCACTGTGGCCGGTGCCGTAGCGCGCGACGTGCGCGATGGCCTCGTCGAGGGAGTCCACGACCTTCACGGCGAGGATCAGGTCGAGGAACTCGCGCTCGAAGTCGTCCTCACTGGCGGGTGTCGCGTCGGAAAGTATCTGTCGCGCCCGCTCATCGGCGCGCAGCTCCACCTCGGGCATCGCGTTCGCGAGGGCCGGCAAGAACTCCGCCGCGACCGCACGGTGCACCAGCACCGTCTCGGCGGCGTTGCAGACGCCCGGTCGCGAGGTCTTCGCGTTTCGCACGATGTCGACGGCGTTCTCGAGGTCAGCGGTGTCGTCGACGAAGACGTGACAGTTGCCGTCGCCGTCCAGGACGTAGGGCACGCGCGCGTGTTCGCGCATCGCCGCGATCAAACTGGGCCCGCCGCGCGGGATGAGACAATCGAGCACGTCGGTCAGTTGCATGAAGGCGATCGCCGTCTCGTGCGACGTGTCCTCGACCAGGGCGACGCCGTCGGCGGGCAGTCCTTCCTTGTCGAGGGCGTCGCGCCACAGCGAGACGATGAACTGATTGGTAGCCAACGCGGTCGACGAGCCCCGAAGATACGCCGCGTTGCCGCTTCGCACGCACAGCCCCGCGACGTCGCTCGTCACATTCGGTCGATTCTCATAAACCACGCCGATGACGCCGAGCGGGACGCGCACTCGTTCGACGCGCAGTCCGTTCGGTCGCACATCGTGGTCGACTGTTTCAAAGAGCGGATCGGGTGAGCGGGCGATCTCGCACAGCGCGTCGGCCATGGCGTCGATGCGCGAGGTCGTCAACGTGAGGCGGTCGACCCCCGCACCGGACTCGTCGTAGGCCGCCACGTCGCCGGCGTTGATCGCCAGTAGTTCTTCGCGGGTCTCGTGCAATCGCTCGGCGACGTGCAAGAGAACGGCACAGCGCTGCTCGTCGCTCGCCTGGGCGAGGACGGCCGCGGCCGCCTTGACGGCGCGGCCTTGCGCGTTCAACCCAGCGAGTGACATGGAGCAATCGTAATGGTTGACATCAGGAGCGACGGAGGAGCACGAGGTCATCGCGATGGACCACGACGTCATCACTCTCGTGGAAGGACTCGGCACTCACGCGCACCAATCCCTTGGCGACGACTTGGCCCTCGGGTCCCTTGATCTCGACGGCGTCACCTTCGGCGAAGTTCCCGGCGTGCGACTCGATGCCCACGCGTAGGAGGCTGCGTCCGTGGTGCTCGAGTGCCTGTATGGCGCCCTGATTGATGAACAGCGCGCCGCGACTCGCGACGGCGAAGGCGATCCACGATTTGCGCGCGGAGAGGCGCTCGGGTCGTGGATGGAACGTCGTGCCGAAGCCGGCGGCGTCACTGACCGCGTGCAACAGCGCGTGCTCAGCGTGGGCCGGCGCGATGACCGTCGTGATGCCCGACCACGTCGCCATGCGCGCGGCCGCGAGCTTCGAGGCCATGCCGCCAGATCCGACACCCGATCGGCTGACGCCGGCGAGATCGACGAGTTCGGTGTCAAAGGCCGTCACCTCTTCGATCAGCGTCGCGGTCGGGTCGAGACGTGGGTCCGCGGTCAAGAGCCCTGCGGTATCGGTCAAGAGCACGAGGTGCGATGCGCCGACGAGGTTCGCGACCAGCGCGGCCAGCCGGTCATTGTCGCCGAAGCGGATCTCCTCATCGGCCACCGCGTCGTTCTCGTTCACGATGGGGATGACCTGGAGCGAGTGCAGCGCCTCCAGGGTGCCGCGGGCATGCAAGTACTGTCCTCGGTGACTGAAGTCGAGCGGCGCGAGCAGGACCTGACCGACGCTCGCGTCGACTTCGGCGAAGGCGTCGCGCCACGCGTGCATGAGGAGTGGTTGGCCGACGGCCGAGACGGCTTGCAGCGACACGCTGTCGGTCGGTCGCGGTCGGCCTTTCCCTACCTCGGACCACCCCGCCGTGATCGCGCCCGACGTCACGACGACGACGGTCCACCCTTGGGCGCGCAGCTCCACCACGTCGTGCGCCACGCTCACCAGTGCGCCAAATGAGACGCCGCCTTCGGCGTCGGTCACCGAGGAGGTGCCGATCTTGACGACGAGGCTACGCGTCGCCATCGCTGTCGCCCAGGTCGAGTCGGCCGTGTCGAGCGAGTCGTTCTCGTCGCGATGCGCGGTGGTGATCGCCGCGGTCGAGTCCCGCGCTCACGTCATCGCGCCACCACTCGAAGGACAGTGGTCCGATGGTGACGACGTCGCCGTCACGTACGCCGGCGCGCGTGAGCATCCGGTCGACGCCGAGGGTTCGCAGACGGCGCACGATCTCGGCCAATGCTTCGTCGTCGGTGAGGTCTTGAAAACGCACGGCGCGGATCGCCGGTCGCCCGGCCACGGTCCACTCGTTCGGACCCGCGCGTTCGACGGTGATCTCATCGGGCAGCGGTTTGTGCACGACGACTTCGTGCTCGATGCGCTCGAGCTCTTCTTTGCGAACCTGCACCACGAGCGCGGCCAGTTGGTTGACCAGTTGGTCGATGCCCTCGCCGGTGACCGACGAGATCGTGAGGACATCGGGCATCTCGTAGGCGGCGACGTCACCCTTGGAGCCCACGATCAACCGAGGTCGCGCGAGCAGGTCAGCCTGGTAGTCACCGAGCTCGCGCAACAAGATATCCAGCTGATCCTGCGGCGACATCGGTGCCAGCTCTGAGAGGTCGAGCAGCACACAGAGCACCCGCGCGCGCTCCACGTGGCGCAAAAAGTCGTGCCCCAGGCCGCGGCCCTCGGCCGCGCCCTCGATCAGACCGGGGATGTCGGCCATCACGAACTCCGTCGCGTCGTCGCGACGACCGGTGCGCTCCCCGACCCGCACGACGCCGAGGTTCGGCACCAGCGTGGTGAAGGGATAGTCCGCGATCTTCGGTCGTGCCGCCGAGACCCGTGCGATCAACGTGGACTTGCCCACATTGGGAAACCCGATGAGCGCGACGTCAGCCTGCAACTTCAACTCGAGGTTGAACCAACGTTCCTGTCCGAGCTCGCCCTGTTCGGCGAAGGCCGGCGCGCGACGGTTATTCGAGAGGAACCGATTGTTGCCCTGGCCACCGAGGCCACCCTCGGCGGCCAACCATCGGTCCCCCGGACCGTTCAGGTCGACGAGCAGTTCGCCCTCACGGCTGTAGACCATGGTCCCGACCGGGACGATGACGATCTGATCCTTGCCCCGTGAGCCGTGCTGGCGCTTGGAAGTGCCGTGTTGGCCGTCGGTCGCGCGACGAAACGGGTGGTCGCGAAAGCCGAGCAGTGAGGCCTGATTGTGGTCCGTCACGATCCAGACATCGCCGCCTTTGCCACCGTCGCCACCGTCCGGGCCGCCCTTGGCGACGTGGGCCTCACGGCGAAAACTGACGCAGCCGGCCCCGCCGTCGCCCGCTTTGGCGTGCAATTGTGCAAAATCGACGAAGGTGGACACCCCTCTATCCTACGGCTCGACGTCGAAAACTCTTTTCTCGCTTGGAAATCTCGACGCGCAGTCCTTCGAGGTCACGCACTCCACTGCGAGACGCCTGACGTCGCGAACGCCAGCGCCTCGCGACGTCGTTCGTAGCCGCGGATCTCGCTGACGCGACCGTCGTCCACACGCAACACCTGCCATCGGGTGTTGACCTCGGCGTTCGTCTGCGCCGCGGCGAGGATCTTCAGTCCGACAAGGATGTTGTCGCCGACGACCACGATCTCGGTGATATCGGCGCGAACGCCGCTCGCTCGCGCCAGTTCGTACCACGCGAGAATCTCGGAGGCGCTACGACAGGTCGGCACGGCTTGTTCGGGCGCCCCCCAACGCGCGTTCGGTGCGAGCAGTTCTCCCATGAGTTCAAGATCAACGTTCTCCATGGCGTAACGCACCTGCGATGCCAACGATTCCATTGTCTGCAGCGGCGTTGCGACACAACAACAGGTGGCGTCGTCACACTTTGCCAGTAGGTGAACACGCACACCCACACATCCACAGAGTGCGCACGACGTCGTCACGTCGTCACTCTATTTACGCCGACGAGCGCGACGCGAAAATACCTTGATTTCTTGTGATTTGGCCACTTTCTGGCGCTCGCGGAGGGGAAATTCATTACGATTCATTTACACGCGACTTTGTGAAACTGGGTTTGACCAGTACTTTTGTGACTCCGAATCGTTCGAAAACCGCGATTTCTTATCAGAAATCCCAATATTTCCCTCGTTTTGCGTAAAGATGGCTCCGGTTGCTGGGAACACTCCCAGTCCGTTTCAACGAAGAGTAAGGAGTCGACCGGTGAACAAGGCCGAGTTGGTAGATGCGATTGTTGCCGAAAGCGGCGCAAACAAGAACACGGTGGCTGAGGTCCTCAAGGCCCTAGAAGATGTTGTGGTTTCAAATGTTTCGAAGGGTGAGAAGATTGTTCTGTCGGGCTTCCTTTCTTTCGAGCGTGTGGCCCGCAAGGCCCGCACGGCCCGTAATCCCCAGACTGGCGAAGCCATTCAGGTGAAGGCTTCCAATGCTCCAAAGGTTTCCATTGGATCAACGTTCAAAAAGGCCGTCAAGGGCGCGTAGTTCAGGCTAAATCAAGAAACCCCCGGGCAATGCCCGGGGGTTTCTTGATTTAGGAGGAAAACTCAGCCGACGAGAACGTCAACCAGTTTTCTGCCGCCTCGGTAGCCGAATTTCACGGTTCCTTCAGCGAGCGCGAACAGGGTGTCATCCTTGCCGATCCCGACATTGCGTCCGGGGTGGAACTGGGTTCCGCGCTGGCGCATGATGATGCTCCCCGTCTTTACAACAGTTCCGTCGAATGTCTTGACGCCCAGGCGCTGGGCGTTGGAGTCGCGGCCGTTCCTGGTGGAACCGCCGCCTTTGGTCTTGGACATCGCTCTCTCCTAGGCCTTGGGCGAGATCTTCGTGATCTCGACGCTCGTGTAGTGCTGGCGGTGACCCCAGCGCTTGCGCTGGATCGACTTGGCCTTGTAGGTGAGGGCGCGGATCTTCGGGCCCTTCTCCTCACCGAGGATCGTGCCGGTCACCGACGCCCCCCTCAGTCCTGGACCGGCGACGACGGAGTCGCCGTCGACCAAGAGGACGGGCTCGAACTTGATTTCGGCACCGGTCTCTTCGGGGCGCAGGTCAACGCGGACGACTTGGCCCTCGGTGACGCGCTCTTGGGATGTGCCTACTCGGATAACGGCGTACATAGGGTTTCAATACTAGCCGATGTGGCGAGTCGCACGTTCTCTAGAGTCCCGTCTCGACGACGAAACCGCGACCGTCACAGACGGCACAGACCTTGGAGACGGACTCCAAGAGGCCCTCATTGACGCGCTTTCTCGTCATCTCGACGAGACCGAGCTCGGAGATGTCAAAGACCTGGGTGCGCGTCTTATCGCGTGAGAGGGCCTGGCGCAGTGCCGAGGCCACCGCCTCGCGGTTGGCCTTGGATTCCATGTCGATGAAGTCGATCACGATGATGCCGCCGATGTCGCGTAGGCGCAACTGGCGCGCCACCTCTTCGGCCGCTTCGAGGTTGTTGCGAAAGACGGTCTCTTCGAGGTTCGTGGTCCCGACATTCTTGCCGGTGTTGACGTCGACCACGGTAAGGGCCTCGGTGCGCTCGATGATGAGCGATCCGCCTGACGGCAGGAAGACCTTTCGGTCGAGCGCCCGGTGCAGCTGCTCATGGACGAAGTAGCGCTCGAAGAGCGGCAACTCCTCGGTCGAGCGGTCGTAGTACTCGATGCGATCGGCCAACTCGGGGTTGACCGCCATCACGTACTCGCGAACCTTCTCAAAGAGCACCTGGTCGTCGATCAAGACGCCGCGGTAGTCGTCGTTCAACTCTTCGCGCAGCACCCGCACGGCGAGGTCGAGGTCGCGATAGACGAGGCGGGGCTGATTCGACTTGGCGACCTCGGCTTCGATCGCGGCCCACTTCTCGGCCAGTGAGCTGACGTCGCGCGCGAGGTCATCGGCCGTCACACCCTCGGCGGCGGTGCGGATGATGATGCCGTGTCGATTGGGCTTCACGTCGTCGATGATCTTGCGAAGGCGTCGACGCTCGCCATCGGGCAGACGCTTCGAGATGCCGATGGTGCTCGAGTTCGGCACCAGTACGGCGAAGCGTCCGGGAAGTGAGACCTCTTGCGTGAGTCGCGCGCCCTTGGCGCCGATGGCGTTCTTCGTGACCTGACAGATGATCGTCTGTCCCGACTTGATCATCTGCTCGATGCGCTTGTCATTGGCCGATGTGCCTTCGACGTCGTCCATATCGAACGAGATGTCACCGCGATAGAGCACGGCGTTCTTCGGAATGCCGATGTCCACGAAGGCCAACTCCATGCCCGGCAGGACGTTCTGGATGCGACCGACGTAGATGTTGCCGTCGATCTGGTTGGTCTCGTCGGCCGCCTTGGCGACCGTGTACTCGACCATCGTGCGGCCCTCGAGCGTCGCGATGTGCGTCGCTTCTTTCGTGGTGTGCACGCACATCAGGTAGCGACCTTGCGCACGGGTGCGGCGTTCGCCGCCGCGGCGTCGCTTGTTCTTGCCACGACCGACCATGCTCTCGTCGCCGGCGGCCTCAGGTGCCGACGCCTCGACCGGCGAGTCGAACGTGCGGGTCGGGTTGCGCGGCTGACCACCTTGACCGCCTTGGTTTTGACCGCCTTGATTCTGGCCACCTTGGCCCTGGCCACCTTGGCCACCGCGACCACGGCCGCCTCGTCGACGACGATTACCGCCGCCTTGTCCTTGTCCCTGGCCCTGTCCCTGGCGCGCCGGAGCCGGCGCCTGCCCATTCGATGACGTCGACGAACTCGATGGTCGCGTGTCGCCGATCTGGGGTGCTGGTCGAGTGTCGCCTATGCGGGGGCTAGACGACGATGCGGGTTGAGTGTTGGTTTCGTCGCTCACGACGGGTACTCCTTGAGTTCTGAGGTAGAGGGGCGCAACGCGCCGCGCTTACGGGGGTGGAAACGTGCCCTAGATGGTGGACGACGCTGGTGTTGGGAGAGGTGGCGTGACGGGTCAACAAGAGAGTGACGATTCCGGTAATAAATAGGGTCACTTCACTGCCGTGCACCACGTGTAGTCCTCAATGCCTGCAAGAGCGGAGTGCGACTGCACCGCGCAACTGCTGCGATCTTTTTGCGCTCCGCACATTTTGCACAGAAACGCCCAACGCAATCAGGATACTCGCCGAGCCACTCCGACCAGCGATTTGGCTGCCCGCCGCCCAGTTCCGGCGGGGTGGATTGTGACTGACAGCCGTTAGTTGATGTCGAACTCGTTGCCTTCGGGGTCTTTCAGTGCGACGGCGTAGTGGTCGACGCCCGCCTCGAGTTCCTCGCTGAGGTCGCTCAACAGTGTGGCCCCCAGTGCACACAGGCGCAGCGCTTCAGCGTCGACGCGCTGCTTGCGAGTCTCGATCGGCTGCTCTGGCCCGCCGCTCGCGTGGACGTCGATGTGGAGTCGATTGCTCGTGGTCTTCGGATCGGGCACGACCTGGATCCAGATTCGCGGGCCCGCGCCGTCGGGGTCGATGATGCAGTCCGTCCCGCGCCCGAGCCACGATTCCGGCAGACCCACGTCGCGACGCCAGTCGTCCCACGTGGCGAAATCGGCGGGCGGCGGTTCGAGCACGTAGCCGAGCGCTTCGGCCCAGAAACGGGCCAATGACTCCGGGTGGCCGACACAGTTGATGACGAGTTGGTATCGGACGGCCATGGGTCTCCTTCAGTCGAACGCCGGCACGGCGACGCGACAAGTATGTCGAGAGTCTGTGACGCCGCGGTGGATCGCCCAAATAAGCGAGGCGTCCTTCAGTGTGGTCAATGCGACACGACGTAGCTGTACGGGATCGCCGCCAGTTCGTCCGAATTCACCGGGCCGTCAAAGAACGTGCTGCCCAGGACATAGTCATCGACGTACAGCGTTCCGGTGACCCTGGTCCCGGGCGCGTCGGTGGGTGCGACGCGCACCGTGATGGTGGCCGAGGTTCCAGGAGCCACGTACACGGGATCGAAGCCGCTCGACAGTCCGTTGAGTGCTGACCACATGTCCCCCGTCGTTGAGGTCATCGACTTGTCAAAGGTCTGCGTCACTGCGCGAAGGTTCGCGCTCGCCGTGACCGTTGGCGCTCCGGTACTCGGGTACGGACCGATCTCGTCGGGATTGAGCAACCACGTGCCGGCGCTGACCTCGGGCTCGCTGAGCGTCATGTCCGCGCTGTCGCCGTGCACCGAACCTGTCGCGTTGAGACCGTCGTTCACGCCAGGTGAGATGTCAGGGTCGCCCTGGGAGTACTGCAGGTCGAAGGTCACGGGTGCGGAGCCGGTGATGCTCGCCTGCAGTTGCGTCGTCTGCGAGGGCACCGTGTAATACGGGAAGTAGAGTCCCGCGGCCAACGGCAACGTCATGTTCTGCGCGGTCGGTGGGAAGTTTTGATCGACCAGGTTGATGGTCTCGGTCTGATCCAAACGGGGATCGAGGAAGAACTCCTCGGGGGCGTTGCCCGTGTTCGCGACGTGGACCTCGTAGGTCTGCATGGCGCCGCTCACGAGTGACGCCGTGCCGTCGGGCAGGTCGCTCGTGACGTCGACCTGGTTGAACTGAATCGTGCCCGAGAACGGCTCGTTGAGTTGCAGCCCGGACACGGGATTGAGCCATTCGACGAGCAGTGACCACGCCCCGCTCACGGGGTCCAACGCGTACAGATCCGCCGACAGACTCGCCGTCGCATCACCGAATTGATTGTCACGCGCGGCATTGGTCGAGTAACTCACGGTTTGGCCGTTCGGATCGATGAGTTCGGCGATGAACGCGTCTTGGGGATCGTCCGCGAGAGCGACACTCACGTCGAGGTCGCGCTCGCCGTAGGGCACGTTGAAGGCGAACGTACTCGTGGCGGCCTGGGCGCCGCGACCGTTGCCGCCGGTCAGCACGCCACTGAACACGCCGCCATGATCGCTCAGCGCGAGCGTCGTTCGAACCGTCACCGGGACCGTGGTCGTGCCATAGGGACTTGAGACGACGAGGGACTGACTGGAATCGCCCGAGACGTCCGTACTCGTGATCGAGAGTTGGGCGACGCCGGTCTTGCCGGGTGCGAGTGTCAGTGACGACGGCTCGACGGTGGCGCCGGCGGCGTAGGTCAAGGTCTCGGCGCTCCAACGGATGACGCCGCTCGTGCCGATGCTGTTTTGGGTGAAGAAGACGGCGGTCCATCTGCCGGGTGGCGGGTTCGCCACTTCGACCTCGCCGTAGTCCCCCAGTCCCTGCGGCAGTGAGTAGGCGGCGTAGGCGCCGTTGGGCTCGAGGAGCGCGAAATTCAGCAGCGCACCCTGACCGGTGTACGTGTGGTCGGCCGCGAAATCGAGTCTCGACAGACCGTTCGTCGGCGGGACGGTGAAGTGCTCGTCCTGATACGTGTCCTCGGCGCCATTCCAGATGGGGAATGAGCCAGTATTGCCCGGACACGCGGGCTTCGGCGCGCCCGGTTCCATGCAGAAGTCGCCGGTCTGATAGCCGATCGGCGAGGTCGAGAGCGTCCAGGTCGAGAGGTCCACCGTGACGGGATCGGGGCCAGTGTTCGTGACCTGCACGGATCGACTCGACGTGTCACCAGGATTCTGGATCACGTTCACCTGACCCGGATTGAGGAGCAAGCCCCCGCCGGCGTTCTTCGAGGTCGGGTCGTCGATCGACCTCGCCTCCTTCACGGCCGCGAGCACGTTCAAGAGGCCGGCGCCCTGCTCGGTCGCCGGTGCGTCGATGTCGCTCGCCGTGCTCATCAAGATCTCCTTCACCAAGGTCGGCGTTGGGTCTTGCCCGTCGTGCGTCGAGGCGTAGGCCGAGATCACGTCGGCCGCGGCTGCAGCGGTCAACGGCGCCGACTCACTCGTGCCGCCGAAGAGCTGTATCGGCGAACCCACGACGTTTTCGTTGTAACAGTCGGCGTAGATCCGGCTGGCGCCGCACAACGCCCAGTTGAGGTCACCCGGTGCGACGAGGTCGACGGTGTTGCCGGCCTGCGTGTAGCCGCCCGAGGAGAGGCTCGAGATGTTGTCGTCGACGTACGCGCCGCTCGCGTTGGGATCGTTGATGCCGCCGTAGGTCAACTGCGTGTACGCACGGAACGTCGTGCTCGCGCCGACGCTGATGACGTCGGGGTCGGTGGCCGGCGAACCGATGGTGCTGGTGTTTCCCGCGTCGCCAGCACTGACGACGACGGTGACGCCCGCCGCGACGGCGGCGTCGTTCGCGTCGCGCGTGACGTCGAGTGCGGTGTCGGGAAAGCTCGTCGACGCGAAGGACTCGTTGATGACCTTCGCCCCGCTGGTCACCGCGTAGTTGATGGCCTCGAGGAATCCCGACTCGGTGGTGTCGTCGTCGGTGCCGAAGACCTTCAGATTCTCGACGGTCGCCCCCGGCGCGACACCCACGATCTTGATGTCACAGTTGCTCGGCAACGGATGCGCCGGTGACACGTACTGCGAGAGATCGTAGACAACGTTCCCTTGGGCGGCGATTGAACTGGCGTCGCCAAAGGCCTCGTTGCCTTGTGTCGGAGCGTTCGTCCCGTCGCCCGAGAAGTCAATCTGCTGCACGACCGGCTGACCCGGCGTCCCGTATGCCGCGTTGCGCTGCAGGTCCGGATCGTTGGTATCGAGTCCATCGGCGAGAACGGCGACCGTCACACCAGCACCGTCGTTGCTCCCCAACTGTGCGGGCGTGGCGTTGATGTTCGTCAACGCCTCCGGATTGAGCTGCGGATCCTTCGCGGTCCCGCACGTTGAGCTGTCGGTCACTTTCGACGTCGGGTCGTGATTGATCTTGGCGCCGACGACGGCTGGCGGCGGACTGGAGTTCGTCACGGGTCCCGGGATGACGGTATTCGCGAGCACGTGCTCCACTGAGGGCTCGCCAGCGAGTAACCGTGCCTCCGCCATCGACATCTTGGCCACCAGTGCGTTCATCGCACTCAACGCGGAAATGTCGGTTGCCCCACTCTCGTGCAGCGACCTGATGATCGGCGCCTGCTCAGACGTGATGGCCGCGGCGCGTGCCGCAGCACTCGGTGCCAGCGCACTTTCATAAGGGCGCAGCATGACGATCATCGTCGTCATGGAACCAGCGTTTCGCGCGGCCGCGCCACCGACGGGCACGTTGACGAGGATTGCCGCGCCGCAGACAAGTATCGACACCACGGTGACACCGGCGCGATGAGTGCAGCGTTGGTGTCCTCGCCAGCCATCAGCACGACTCATGTCGCGTGCACCCCGCGACTCCATCGTGCGGTGTCGTTCGACGTGCAGATGACCCATGGTCGAGTTAGGTCGAGGCTCGCAGGGCCACTGCGCAACGCCCGTTGCCCGCGCTCGCAATCGCACGCGGAAGTCCGGCCTTCACGGCGAGACGAGGGAGTGCGGGCCCCATAGCGCGACACTACATGGGGGTGCTCACTCGACGACGGCGCCCGCACGAACGCCCGCCACCGTGTTCGCGCCCGTATTTTGGCGAATCTCGATCGAGTCAGTGCGTCGTCGTGGTGGTCGGCGCCGTCGTGGTCGTCGAAGAGTGTGGTCTCGTGGTCGTCGTGGTCGGTGTGGTCAAGATGTGCTTGAGTTTCAGGGACCCAATCGGGTGCGCCACGAGATAGTTGAAGGTCCTCGCCACGACCGGCGCCGCGGCGTCAGCGCCGTAACCACCCTCGTCGATCACGCAGAGCACGACGTACTCCGGGTGCGTCACTGGTCCGAAGCCGACGAACCATGAGTTCGGTTCGATGCCGATGCCACCGTTGGTCGCGGTACCGGTCTTCCCGGCGATTGGGAATGCCGAGAGTGAGAAGTTGATGTTCTGCTTGAACGGCAGATACGCCGTTCCCTCGGGGCTCATGACGACGCCCTCGAGACCTTGGAGGATCGGGTCGCGCACGCGCGCCGGCAGGCTGACGTGACCGAGGACACGCGGACCGTAGCGGATGACGGTCTGGCCATGTGCGTTCACGATCGCGGCCGCCACTTCGGGCGCGTAGCGCGTGCCGCCATTGGCGAAGGTCGCGTAGGCGTTCGCGAGGGCGATCGGCGTCAGCGCCGTCGTGCCCTGCCCGAAGGCCATCTCGATGTTGTCCCCGGTGTACCAACTCACGTTGGGGAATGCTTTCGGCGCCTCGGCGTGGAGTTCTTTGCGCACCTCGGGCGAGTCGACGCGGCCCTCGACCTCATCGGGCAGGTCGATGTCGGTGTACTGATCGAGTCCGTACTCGTGAGCGACGTTCTGAATAGGCGTCTGCCCGTATCGCGACTGCTGCGACCAGAACAGATAGCCCAAGTTGTAGAAGTAGTAGTCCGAAGACTTGGTGAGCGCGAGGGGCAGGTCGACTTCGCCGTTGCCCGTGGTTTCGTCGTCGTGAAAGACGCAGCCACGAGGGTTGGACTTGCATCCCGGGACCCGGAAACTGCCGGTGTCGTCGATGAACGTTCCTGGCGAGAGGATGCCGGTTTGCATCTCAGCCGTCGCCGAGATCATCTTGAAGGTGCTGCCCGGCGTGTAGAGACCTTGGATCGCGTAGTTGTTGAACGCGCCGACGGCCAAGAGGTGGTGGAACTGCGAGTCACTCAAGCCGTTCACGAATGACGACAGGTTGTACGACGGGTAACTGGACATCGCGAGCACGGCTCCGTTGTTGACGTCGAGCACGACGGCTGCGCCGTTGATGGCCTGGGGCAGGTGCCCGGAGCGCGGGTCGGGCACCGTTCGGTCGTGCAAGATGTCGGACTTCAAGATCCCGTCCAGCGCCTTTTGCAGTCCACCGTCGATGTTGAGCACGACCGAGTCACCCACTCGAGGTTGCGTCGTCTTCAAGATGCCGATCACTGCGCCATTGACAGCCACTTTGATCTTCTGGGTGCCGTCGTGACCGCGGAGATACTGCTCGTAGAAGGCCTCGATACCGGTCTTGCCGATCGTCGAGTCGGTCTGGTACCCGGCACCGGGGTGGGCCTTGATCTCGTTCTCCGTGATCGGACCGACGTAGCCGAGGACCTGGGCACCGACGTTGCCACCCAGCGGATAGGAGCGTTGGGAGACGTCGAGCACCGAGACGCCCGGGAACTCACTCGGGTGCAGTTTGATGAACTGCACGACGGTCGCCGGGGCGTTGGCGAGGATTGGTGCCGGCTGATACGGGTCGTAGGCCTTGTTGGCGAGGTCCTTGGCGATCTGGCCGACCTTGAGTCCGGTGAGCGACGCGAGCGTGCCCTCGATCGAGGGATTCAACGTGGCCTCGGCACGCGAGAGACGGATCTCGACCGTCGTCACGTTGTTCACCAACGGCTGACCCGTGCGGTCGAGGATCAGTCCGCGCGAGGCCGGGATCGTGGCCGTGTGGATCGCGTTGCTGCGACACCTCGTTCGTGGACTGCTTGTAGTCCTTCACCTGGAGCACGTAGAGCCGACCGACGAGCAGCAGGAACAACAAGAAGAAGAAACCGCCGATGACGTACCAACGACGCTCCGGCCGAAGTTTCACCTCTCCGGGCGGGGCGACGAGGTCCCGGATGCCGACCGTTTTCGGCTCGTTGATCGCGCGACCCTTGCCGCGAAAGGGGTGCAGTGACTCCCAGGGTCGCCAGAGGCGTGAGAACCGCGAACCGGAGGGCCGGTCTCGCCAGGAGCCCTTCATCGATAGGCCCGCACGCCGACGCGGCCGACTCGTCGCGCCAGGCGCGTGACGGGGCGCGCCAATACGAAGAACGCGACGGCGTTCACGATCATGGAGTTGACGAGGCTGCCGTGCCAGAGCGAGAAGTTCAAGACGCCCACGCCACCCGCGGTGTAGATCGCCGGCGCCGCGAAGCCGGCCGCGGCGGCGAGAATCGGCGTGACCCACCAGGCCGCCGAGTCGAGGTCGCCGACACCCTCTTTGCCGAGTCGCGACGCGCCAAAAGCGAGGACGACGCCCACCATCGCGGTCAGACCGAACGGCGTCGTGGCGTGCGTATCGAAGAAGACGCCGCCCACGACCGCCGCGCACAACGAGAGCGTCGTGAAGCCGGCGAGCCCGAGCGTGAAGGGCCAGAGCCACACCAGCATGAAGACCACGCCAGCGAATCGCCACGTCGAGAAGACCGAGAGTTGCAGTCCGACGATGAACATGGTGACCACGGTGACCGGGATCAGCGCACGCGTCATGTCGAAGGCTCCCACAGCACGACGTCGAGATAGACCAGGTCGCGCAGGTTCGCCAACGGGTGCAGCGAGAGGTTGTACGTGGCCGCCCCCGGCGTGAGTGTGACCTTTGCGACCGAGGCGACCGGGAGCCCCGGTGGATAGAGCCCGCCGTCGAGACCGTTGGTCGAGAGCACGGTTCCGGAGCGCACCGATGAGGCCAGGGGCACCGCGGTGGCGCCAAGCCCGTTGTTGACGCCCTGACCGCTGATGATCAGTGAGGTCTTGCCCTGATCCAAAGGTCACACCGATGAGGGATTTCACATCGGTGATCAACTGCACCGTCGCCCCGTGGGGCGTGGTCGCGGTGACCGTCCCGACGAGACCCCCGTTGGCGACGACCGGCATCCCCACCATGACCCCATTGTCGCGGCCCTTGGAGATATCGACGGTCGCGGCGAAGTTCGTCGGTGACAGCTCGGTCACCTGGGCCGCCACCGTCGGCAGCGATCCGACGAAGGGCACGTTCAGCTGCGTGCTCAGTTGTTCGAGCTGTCGGTTCTCCGCCCAGGTCTCGTTGGCCTTGAGCTCGGCCCGGCCGAGCTCGTAACGGAGCTTCTGATTCTGAGAGACGACGTCGCTGTAGTTGATGGCGCCGGCGAACATGTGACCGATCGGGCGCGCGATCTCATTGACGGTCCAGGTGAAGGGCGAGGTGACGAAGTTCGCCGCGCTGCGCAGCCCGGACACGACCCCGCCGCTGAGATAGAGGACCACGAGTAGTACCGAGACGGTGGCGCCAATCGTCCACGTGCGACGCCTCGTCCGATCCGTGGCCACGGGTTAGCGCGTAGGGCTGGTCTTCAACATGCGCGCGAAGACGTCGAGTTCTTCGAGGCACATGCCGCTTCCTAACGCCACGCAGTTGAGTGGGTCGTTGGCCACGATGATGGGCATATTGGTTTCGTACTCGAGTCGCGCGGCGATGCCGGCGAGCAACGCGCCGCCGCCGGTGAGAACGATGCCCTGTTCCATCAAGTCAGAAGACAGTTCCGGCGGCGTGCGATCCAGCGTCACCTTGACGGCGTCGACGATGGCCTGTACCGGCTCTTCCATGGCCTTTCGGATCTGTTCGGTCGAGATGATCACCGTCTTGGGTAGACCCGTCACGAGGTCACGACCGCGAATCTCGGCGCGCAACTCCTCTTCGAGCGGGTAGGCCGAACCGAGTTGGATCTTGATCTCTTCCGCGGTTCGTTCACCGAGCGCCAACTGGAACTCTTTCTTGACGTAGGCGATCAACGCTTCGTCGAGTTCGTCGCCGCCGACGCGAATCGATTGACTCGTCACGATGCCGCCGAGTGAGATGACGGCGACCTCGGTCGTGCCACCGCCGATGTCAACGACCATGTTGCCGGTCGGTTCGTGGATCGGAAGTCCCGCGCCGATCGCCGCGGCCATCGGCTCTTCGATGATGTAGGCCTTGCGTGCACCAGCGAACTCGGCCGCTTCCATGACGGCGCGCTGCTCGACGCCGGTGATGCCCGACGGTACACAGATGACCATGCGCGGCTTCGCGAATCGACGTTGGTGCACGCGGTGGATGAAGTATCGCAACATCTTCTCGCAGATCTCGAAGTCGGCGATCACGCCGTCCTTCAAGGGGCGGATGGCCTGGATGTTGCTCGGGGTGCGACCGATCATCCGTTTCGCCTCTGCGCCGACGGCGAGCGGCTTGCCGTCTTTCACGTCGACCGCGACCACGGAGGGTTCGTTCAAGACGATGCCGCGGCCCCGTACGTAGACCAACGTGTTCGCTGTGCCGAGGTCGACGGCCATATCACGGCCCAAAAGCGAGAAACGACTATCAACCATAAAGACCCTTTAAGTAGTGACGACGATGCCCTCTTCACCTACAAGGCTAGGACACGAGACCCACTCGGGTCCACAAAACGTCGTTAGACCAGATGAGGGAAGAAGATTTCGATCTCGCGTTGTGCAGACTCGACAGAGTCTGAACCATGAACGAGATTCTCACGATGTCCGATCGCGAGGTCACCACGAATCGTTCCCGGCGCGGCATCCTTCGCGTTCGTCGCACCCATGAGGCCGCGAACGACCTGCCACGTGTCCTCTGGTCCCTCGATGACGGTGACGAGCGACGGACCTTGGGTGATGAATGCGACGAGCTTCTCGTAGTACTCCTTGCCCGCGTGCTCGGCGTAGTGCCGCTCGGCCGTGGCGAGGTCGATGGTACGCAGTTCGGCCGCGACGAAGCGCAGCTGCTTGGCCTCGATCCGGCCGAGTATCGCCCCGACGAGACCGCGCTCGACGCCGTCGGGCTTCACGATGAAGAGCGTTCTATCCACGACGAAGCAATCTACTCGTCGCTAGGCGAGGTGACGAGAGCGTACCCGCAGCACCTCGCCACGGACCTCGGCGACGAGGTACAGGCTGCCCGCCACCACGATGAGGTCCTCGTCGGTCGAGCGCTCGCGCGCGTGTGCCAACGCCGCGGCGGCACTTGGGTGTTCGTACGCGACACCGCCGTGGCGACGCACCGCGTCGGCGACCTCGTGCGCCGGGACCGCCCTCGGTGAGTGGGGCGCACAGCAGTGGAACTCCGTGAAGCCGAGCGCGACGAGTGGCTCGACCATGTCATCGATGTCACGACCGCTCAACATGCCGAGCACGCAGCGTCGTTGTCCGGTGACGTGGAACGCGCCGTCGAGTGTCGCGACGAGTGCCTTCACACCGGCGGGATTGTGCGCGCCGTCCACGACGATCATCGGATTGCGCGAGATGAGCTCCATACGCCCGGGCATCCGCGCCTTCGCGAGCGTCGTCGTGACGATCTCGTCGCCCAGTGCACGGCCGAGGAACGCCTCCGTCGCGACGATCGCCGTCGCGGCGTTGACGCCCTGGTGGATGCCGTGCAACGACACGAGCACCTCGTCGTATCGCTCGAAGGGCGTGCGCAAGGTGATCGCGCGTCCGCCAACGGCCAGCTCGTTCTGTTCCAACGTGAACGACTCGTCCAGCAGCCAGAGGTCGGCACCGAGTTCATCACAGCGGCGTTGGGCGATCTCGACCACGATGGCGTTGGTCGTGGCGACGATCGCGATGCCGTCGGCGCGAAAGATTCCGACCTTGTCGCTCGCGATCTCCGCGATGGTCGTGCCCAGTACCGCGGTGTGATCGAGATCGACGTTCGTCAGAACCGACACGACACCGTCGATGACGTTCGTCGAGTCCCAGGTCCCACCCATGCCGACCTCGATGACTGCGACGTCGACGCCTTCATCGGAGAAGTGCAAGAACGCCGCCGCGGTCAAGAGTTCGAATCTCGTCAGCGCGATGCCGCTCACTGACTCGACGTCGGCCAGTCGCTGGAGGAGCCCGATGAACTCCTCGTCGTCGATCGGCTCGGCGTTCACCGCGATGCGTTCGTTGATCGCGTGGAGGTCAGGACTCGTGAAGGCCCCGACACGCAGTCCCGTGGCACTGAGCAACGCGCTGGTCAGCGTCGTCGTGGTGCCCTTGCCATTGGTGCCGGTGATATGGATCGTTGGATAGTCGTGCTGGGGATCGGCGAGCATCGCCAACGTGTCGCGAATCGGCTGCAGCGTAGGGGTCTCGCGTCGATTGGGAGCGACGCGTTCGTAATCGACGTGCGATTCGAGCCACGTCAGCGCGTCGACGTACGACGTGAATCGCACGCGTTAGCTCGCGCGACGGGTGCGCGTCGCCTTTCGCAATTCGTACTCGGGCGCGACCCTGTCGCGCACCGATTCCGCGGTGACCACGCAGCGCACGACATCGGTGCGACCGGGGACGTCGAACATGGCTTCGAGCAGTACGGCTTCAAGGATCGAACGAAGTCCGCGCGCGCCGGTGCCGCGCTCGAGCGCGAGATCGGCGATCGCCTCGAGCGCGCCCTCGTCGATGACCAACTCGACGCCGTCCATCGCGAGCACCTGCTGGAACTGCTTGACGAGCGAGTTCTTCGGTTCGGTCAAGACACGAATCAGCATGTCGCGGTCGAGCTGTTGCACCGCGCTCACGATCGGCAGACGTCCGATGAACTCAGGGATGAGTCCGAACTTGACGAGGTCTTCGGGCAGCGCGTGACGGAACAGTTCGATGTCGCCCTTGCGCTTGGACTCGACGGGCTGGTTGAAGCCCATGGACTTCGTGCCGAGGCGACGTTCGATGATCTCTTCGAGTCCCGCGAACGCGCCGCCGACGACGAACAGGATGTTGGCGGTGTCGATGGTGATGAACTCCTGGTGTGGGTGCTTGCGGCCACCCTGGGGCGGGACGCTCGCGACGGTCCCTTCGAGAATCTTGAGCAGCGCCTGTTGCACGCCTTCGCCCGACACGTCGCGCGTGATCGACGGATTCTCGGCCTTGCGCGCAATCTTGTCGATCTCGTCGATGTAGATGATGCCGCGCTCGGCGCGCTTCACGTCGAAGTCGGCCGCCGACAGCAACTTGAGCAGGATGTTCTCGACGTCTTCACCGACGTAGCCGGCCTCGGTGAGGGCGGTCGCGTCGGCGATGGCGAACGGGACGTTGAGCATGCGGGCCAACGTCTGGGCGAGGAACGTCTTGCCACAGCCGGTCGGTCCGAGGAGTAAGACGTTGGACTTTGCGACCTCGACGTCGTCCTCGTGCAGTGGACCGGTCTGGATGCGCTTGTAGTGGTTGTAGACCGCGACGGCGAGGATCTTCTTGGCCTCGACCTGTCCGATGACGAACTCATCGAGGAAGGCCGAGATCTCACGGGGTGTGGGCAGGTCATCGAGTACGAACTCGGGTCGGTCACCGAACTCATCGGCGATGATGTCGTTGCACAGGTCGATGCACTCGTCGCAGATGTACACGCTGGGTCCCGCGATGAGCTTCTTTACCTGCTTTTGACCCTTGGCGCAGAAGCTGCACTTAATAAGGTCGTTGCTTTCACCGAACTTCGCCACTGATTTCCTCCGACATGACCTCCGCCGCGACCATCCTACGAGGCAAGAAGGTCAATTCCGGGCACCTACGGCCGGGCGGTGATTACTTCGTCAATGAGTCCATATTCCACGGCCTCAGCGGCGCTGATGATGAAGTCGCGGTCGGTGTCTTTCGTGATGCGTTCGACCGACTGACCGGTGTCCTGGGCGAGCATGTCGTTCAACATGTCCTTCATGCGCAAGATCTCCCGGGCCTGGATCTCGATGTCCGAGGCCTGTCCCCCGACGCCGCCCCACGGTTGGTGCAACAAGACACGCGCGTGCGGCAACGCGAAGCGCTTGCCCTTGGTACCGGCACCGAGCAAGACCGCGGCGGCCGAGGCGGCCTGACCGAAACAGAACGTCGAGACGTTCGGCTTGATGTACTTCATCGTGTCGTAGACCGCGAGCAGGCCCGTGATGTCCCCGCCCGGTGAGTTGATGTAGAGGTTGATGTCCTTGTCGGGGTCCTCGGACTCCAAGAAGAGCATCTGCGCACAGATCAAGTTCGCGATCGTGTCGTCGATCGGGGTGCCGAGGAAGATGATGCGCTCACGCAGCAGTCGGCTGTAGAGGTCGTATGCACGCTCGCCGCGGTTCGACGATTCGACGACCGTGGGGACGAGGTAGTTCTGGGCTTTGAAGTATTCGTTCACCCGACTACCTTAGGCGTCAGCGTCCGCCGCTTCGTCGGTGTCATCTGTGTCGTCGCCCTCGTCATCGTCGCGGTCGTTGCCCTCGTCGGACTGGTCCGCACGCAACAACGCAGCGTCGATCTCGGCGCCGTCGGGGTCGACGTAGGTGACGTTCTCACTGAGCCACTTGGACGCCTTCATCTTCGAGACCTCGGCGCTGAAGCTGACGACGCGACCCGAGTTGCGCAGGTTCTCGCGCAACAGTTCGGCCTCGACACCCATGGCCGCCGCCGTGCGCTCGAGTTCCTCTTCGATCTCTTCGGGCGTCGCCTCCAGATGCTCGGCCGCGACGAGTGCTCGCATCGCGAGGTCGACGCGCACCGCACGCAGTGCGTCTTGACGCAGCGTCGCGAGCAAGTCCTCGGGTGTCTGATTCGTGACCTGCAGGAACATCTCGAGCGTCAACTTCTGCGCGCCGAGTCGTTCGCCGAGGTCGTGCAGTCGTTCGTTGGTCTCAGCGTCGATGAGGACGTCGGGCGCGGCTTCTTCGGCGACGAGGTTGCTCAGTGCGATGAGCGCGGCGTCGCGTTGGGACATCTGCGCCTCGACGATCTTGCGACGGCGCATCTGGGAGAGGATCTCGTCGCGCATCTCTTCGGCGCTCGACCACTCCGAGTTCTCGACGACCCACTCATCGGTCAGTTCCGGCAAGACGCGCTCTTGGACCTGCTTCAACTTCAACTCGTAGGTCGCGGTGACGCCGTCACCGACTGGAGCGTTCATCTTGAGCTCTTCGCCGGCCTTGAGACCCAGGATCAGTTCGTCGACTCCCTCGGCGATCGAGCCGGTGCCGACGGTGTACATGAAGTCGGTCATGTCGAGCGGCTCGGCCTCGGTCGCGATCTGTTGGACGTGCACGTCCATCGTCACGAGGTCACCGGTGACGATCGGACGATCGACCGGATTGAGCACGGCGTCGGTCTCGAGGTAGCGGTTGATCTGCGCGTCGACCTCGTGGTCGGTGACGACCGGCGAGGGAATCGTGACGCGCAACTCGCGCTGACCCTTGATGGAGATCTCGGGACGCACCTCGACCTCGGCTTCGAACGTGAGTTGCCCCTCGTCTTCGCCGGCGGTGATGTTGATCTCCGGCTGGCCGATCGGGTCGATCAGCGAGTCAGCGACAGCGCGGGCATAAAAGTCAGGTAGGGACTCACGAATTGCCTCCGTGCGCAGCACCGACGTGCCGCCGATATTGGCGATCAGCACGTTCTTCGGGACCTTGCCCTTGCGAAATCCCTTGACCGAAACCTGCTTGGCGAGCACCTTGGCCGCCGAATCCATGGCCTCTGCCATCTCGGCGTCGTCGATTTCGACGGTGAGCATGACTTTGTTGTTGTCTAAAAGGGTGGTCGTGGCGCGCATAGGAGATGCCATCCTAACCGTGCCATTGCCGATGTTTTAAATCATGATGACGAGTGCGTCCGCCAAAGCGATCGCCATGGCCTGGTCACCACGAACGTCCGTTGCCGACGCCGCGAGGAACGCCGCGGCGCTGATCCGTCCCGCCGCTCGACGCCAGAACAACGCGACCGGAGTCGAGATCTCGAGAGTTGGCGTCTCAGTGCTTTCACGCAGCGGGACCGCGCGTCCGTCGACGACGCCAATGAGCACCGATCGGGCAAGACGTCCACTCAGGTTCACTCGAACCAACGTGCCGTCGGGCGACTTCATCCGCTTTCCCACGACGTACGGCAGCGCCGACTCGAAGCGGTTCACGACGATCTCTTCGCCGGGACCGTGGTCGTCTTCCGGTTGCAACAGCGCGTCGCGTATGTCCTGGAGATGGATCCAACTGTCGACCACGCGCGTCTCTTGGAATCGGTGGTAGGGACGCTCCCCCTCCGGACTCCACCCAACTTTCTCCCACGCCTCGTCATCGAGTGCGCGCAACGCCGCGATCGAGATGGCACCCTGTGCGCGAAAGTCGTCAAGGACTTCGATGCCTGGCCTGTCGCGGTTGGCCTGCACGAAGGCCTCGTTGAACTCGCCGACGGGATTGTGCACGTAGTTGGGCCACTCTCCGTGGTGTTGCGGTACCGGTTCACCGTGGAGCATCCGCTCGAAACCGACGAGGTGACTGAGGACATCCTTCACGCTCCAACCGGGGCACGGCGTCGGTGCGTCGTAGCGCTCTGGCGACTGGGGCCGGACCAATCGGTCGATGGAATCCCACGTCGTATCGAGGGCGTCGATGATCCATTCGTAGGCCACGGCCACCTCCTCTCGTTCTCGTCGCCAGCCTACGAAGCACGCGGCGCGAACGTCGATTTCACTCGATGTGCAACGATGGTGGGCACGGGGCGTAGCGCAGCTTGGTTAGCGCGCCTGGTTTGGGACCAGGAGGTCCCGGGTTCGAATCCCGGCGCCCCGACTCGAGGGATGAGTCCATGCAGCAGCGCGACGAATGGGGTCCACGGTGGTAAGTGCACGTCAAGAAGTAGACGCAATCATCAAGAAATCGCCGGGCTGGCGAGGTGAGACGCTGTCGCAACTGCGAGAGATCGTCCTGAGCGCCAATCCGGTCGTCGAAGAGGTGAAGTGGAAGAAACCCTCCAAACCGGAGGGCGTGCCCGTCTGGTCGCTCGACGGCATCGTGTGTATCGGTGAGGTGCTGAAGAACGTCGTGCGACTCACGTTCCCCAAGGGGGCGCGAGTCAAGGACCCGAAGAAACTCTTCAACGCACGTCTGGACAGTGGCACGGTACGCGCTATCGACTTCGCCCAGGACGACAAGATTCCAGTTGCCACGTTGAAAGCGATCATCCGTGAGGCCGTGAAGGTGAACGCCGCGAAGAAATGAATACCCGGTCGTGCTGGAGTCACTCGGACCGGCCACTGCGATAATGACGACGTGCGATCTTCCCGGTTCTGGTTTCGACGTGTCGCCGCTGGTCTGGCGATCACACTGGGCCTGTCAACAACCTCGGTAGGAACCAGCGTCGCCACGTCCGTCGACGCTGGTTCCTCGACGATCGCTTCCTCGCCGGTGTCGGCATCGTTCCTGTCCTCCGGTGAGGGTTGGATCTTGACGGGCTATCACTGTGCGATGGCGCTCTGTGTCGCGGTGAAGAAAACCGAGAACGACGGAACGTCCTGGACGAAACTTCCCCTGCCGTCGGAACTGCGCACCGTCGCGAGTCCGACGACGTCGAGCTACTTCCCTCTGGTGCAACAGAACGTCTATTTCGCGAACGCGAACGACGGCTGGATCTACGGTGCACGAGAACCGGGCGACGTCGCGGACACGAGTTACACGTACGACGCCGAGATCTGGTCAACGCACGACGGTGGCGCCACGTGGTCCGACGTCGACACGAAAGCACTCGGCATGCAGGACAACGTCGTCACCATGTCCGCGAGCCGAGGATGGGTCTACGCGATTAGTTGGCGCGGCGACACGTTCGGTCTCTGGCGTTCACCCGTCTCGACCGATGCTTGGCGGCGCGTCACGACGCCGACGCTGCACTCCGCGGCCGGCGGTTCGGACATGGAAGGCGCATTGATCTTCAAGGGCGACCACGGCTGGCTGATGCTCGGTAACGACCGAGGCGTCACCGCCAGTGCTCGGATGACCGACGCCGGACGCTGGGTCACGTGGAACTCCCCGTGTGACAGCGTGGGCGGCGGCTTCGCGGTACCCGTCGCCACGAGTGCGACGTCGTTGGTGGACGTCTGCACGATTGGTGGATTCGGTGATCACGTGGCACGCGGGACGCCGCCCTACCTGAAACTCCAATCGAACTGGGTGTTCACGTCACACAACGCGGGACTCACGTTCACCGCGACGTCCCAAGTCGTGGCCGACGGGTCATCGGCGTATCTCGATTGGCTCGCGAGTCTGCCCGCCTCGCCCGGAAGGTACAGCATCATCGTCGCCAAAGCGCAGTCGCACGGCATGAAGACCAGCGACCACCTCTATCTGACTCAAAACGGCGGCCAGACGTGGCGATCCGTCTTCGCAACACCTCTCATGTCCTTCTTCCCCGTGATCCAATTCGTCACGTTCGCGTCATCACATCTCGGCTACGCCATCGTCGAGACGTCGGCCACGACCTCGGAGTTGATCATCTCGTCCAATGGAGGTGCGATGTGGCACCCAGTGGACTCTTGATCGACTGAGCTTCGAGGCGATCGACCTCAGAGGTCGTGCGACCCACAGAAACGCAACACTTCAACGACGCGGGTCGCGAACGAGCGACCCGCGTCGTTGAGGTATTGATGGCGCCGGGGACCGTCGCGCACGCCGCGTCGTGGCCGACGTCGAGAACCGCGAATCGAATCGGGACCACACGATCACTCGTATCGACGCCTCGACTGTCAGGATTGTGCCAATGAGCGATGCTCCCCGTCAATCCTTTCCACACGACTCATTCAAGAAGCGCACCCCGCACGACCGTCGAACGTTCCTCCGGCGGACGCTTGGTGTCGGCGCGGTGGCCGCAGCAGCCGCCGTCGGCGCGGTGTACCTCGAAGATCGGCGCGCGCCGACCACGACGACCACGACCACGCCCTCAACGACCACGACGACCTCCGGGCCGGCGACCGCGGCATCGTGGGCACGACTCGCGGCCACCTTGACCGGCGCGCTGATCCAGCCGTCGAACCCTCGCTACGCCATCGACCGTCTGCTGTACAACTCGAAGTTCGTCGCTCTCCATCCTCGCGCCATCGCCTTCTGCGCCACGCCGGATGACGTGGCGCGTTGTATCGACTTCGCGACCTCACACGGTGTCGCGATCGCCCCGCGCTCGGGTGGCCACAGCTACGGCGGATACTCCAACACCGACGGGTTGGTGATCGACGTCAGTCGGATGGCGGGTATCAGCGTCGACACGTCCGCGAACACGGCGCGCGTCGGTGCCGGCGCCAAGTTGATCGACGTCTACAACGTGATCGGCAATGCCGGACGGCTCTTGCCGGGCGGGTCGTGCCCGACGGTCGGCATCGCGGGGCTCGCACTCGGTGGCGGCATCGGCGTCTTTGGTCGGAAGTTCGGACTCACTACCGACAACATCCAATCCCTCACGATGGTGACGGCGGATTCGCGGATCATTCGCGCTGACGCGAGTACGAATAGCGATCTCTACTGGGCCTGTCGAGGTGGCGGTGGTGGCAACTTCGGTGTCGTCACGTCCTTCGACTTTGGTGTCCATCCGATGCCGGAGGTGACCTTGTTCACCCTGCAGTATCCGTGGTCTGAGGCGTCGTCGATGGTCAGCGCCTGGGGTCAATGGATCGACACGGCCCCCGACGAACTGTGGTCGAACTGTCAACTGCTCTCCCAAGGCTCCTACGGCTACCTCCCCCAGATCGCGGGGGTCTTCTGCGGTTCGCCCGCGCAGCTCGACAGTGTGCTCGCGCCGCTCAAGTCCATGATCGGCTCGGCGCCGTCGTACTCCTTCGTCGGCGCCGACAGCTACGTGCGGGCGATGGAGATCGAGGCCGGCTGTTCGGGACTCTCGATCGCGGCCTGCCACTTGACCACTCAGAACCCCTCCGGCCGACTGAGTCGCGAGGCCTATTCGGCGAAGTCGAGTTACGTTGACGCTCCGATGGATGACGCGACGGTTGCGGCGTGCATCGGTGCGGTCGAACACCTGCACGCCCAGGCCCCGACCGTCGGCGGTGGCCTCGCGTTCGACGCCTACGGCGGGGCGATCAATCGTGTCGCGAGCGACGCGACGGCCTTCGTGCACCGCGACAAACTGGCCTGCATCCAGGCCACCTATTCGTGGTCGGGCTACACGTCACCGTCAGTGATCGCGGCCGGCGCACAGTGGCTCACGTGGCTCGGCGCGAACGTCTTTGACCCGTCGACCGGCGCGTACCAGAACTACATCGATCCCACGCTCCAGAATTGGCAGCGCGCCTACTACGGAGCGAACCTGTCGAGGCTCGCTTCGATCAAAAGCACGCGTGACCCCGAGGACCTCTTCAACTTTGCGCAGTCGATTCCGGTGCACGCCCGAGCGGAGTGAACGGCGGTCGCTCCCCCTACGGAAGCGTCACCTCGTAACTCGCCTCGACGTTCGCCGCGATCGTGATCAACGCGCGATCGACGTCGACGTGCTCATCCCACGAGGTGGCCGACGCTCTCGTCGCGGACGCGGCAAGCGTACGTGAACCGTTGTGGGCAGCGCCGAGCAGTCCCGGGTCGGCCAGCGTGATGAGGCTCCCCAGTTCCGCACCGAGGGCGAGAGCGAAGTCATTCGCCGCCTCCTTCGCATCGGCGACCGCTTCACGTCGCACCGCCCGATGCGTCGCGAGCCGCGTCGCCGGGTCGAGGTGCCAGGACAGTTGGTGAGTGCGCACGCCTGCTTTGATGAGCTCAGCGACCGCGGCGGGCACGGTGCCGGCGTCGACCACCAACTGACCACCGACCTGGGCAGCCCAACCAGTGTGTTCTCGAATGTGATCGGGACCCACCTGGTCATAGGTCTCTGCCACGTGAAACGACTGGAACGTCACCTCTCGCACGCCGGCCCCGAGGGTGGCAACGGTCTCACGCAAGTGGGCAATGGCGGCGTTGCCGCCGGCCAGGGCCTCGGAGCGAGCCGACGCATCGAACTGGTGTCCGAAATGGATGATGGCGTAGTCCGCGGGAACCTCATCGCTCGCGCTTCCCTTTACGGCAATGGTGGCGGTGGTCATAGCGCAGTTTCGCACGCCGTCGTCATCGGTGACGGGTCGTGATCACCTCGAAGCAACGTCTGGCGATGCTCGTCAGGCGGTCGTGTGCACGTTGGATAGGAACTCGATGTCGGACGACGACTGTCCGACGCCGATTCCATAGACACCCGGGACCAACGTGAAGGCCCCGTGATTGAAGACCCGCAACTGGGACCAGGGAATCGTGAGTTGCACGACGCCGCTTTGGCCCGGCACCAAGTCGACGCGCGCGAAGGCGCAGAGCTGCTCGGGCGGTTCGTCGGCGCTGCTCGGATCGCGCACGTAGACCTGCACGACGTCGTCACCGCTTCGCGCGCCGACGTTGGTCGCTGCGACCCGGACGTGGACACCAGTGGCGTTGGCTGCGATCGCGGGATCGGACAGCGTGAAGGTGGTGTAGTCCAGTCCGTAGCCGAAGGGGAAGAGCGGCGTCTCGTGGTTCGCCTGATACCACCGGTAGCCGATGTCGAGGTCCGACCCGAAGTGCACGGTGCCGTCGACGCCTGGGAACAAGCTCGCCGAACGCTCGGGCGTTTGCGTGTTGCTCGCCGGAAAGGTGATCGGCAGTCGCCCCGAGGGGTCGACCGCGCCGCTCAGGACGGCGGCGATCGCCGCGCCGTCTTCTTGTCCCGGGTACCACGCCTCGACCACCGCCGCGACGTGATCCAGCCACGGCATCAAGACCGCGCCGCCGGTATTCAGTACGACGACGGTGTGCGGGTTGACCGCCGCCACGGCATCGATGAGCGCGTTTTCATCACCCGGCAGGTTCAGGTTCGGTCGATCAGCACCTTCGGTCGTGGCGTCACCGGCGAAGATCAGTGCGACCTTCGCGTCCTTCGCCGCAGCCACTGCTGCCTTGATCTGCGGGGTCACGTTGATGATGGAGAACCTCGGCGGTACGTGGTGCGTCACGGCGTACCACCGAGCGCCGAACGTGTAGACGTGGCCGCGCACGAGTTGCACCGAGGTCGACATGTCGTTACGCGCGTGCAGTCCGGGCGACCCGAGCAGCTGGTGCCCGTTGAGATACAGCCACGTGTCGCCGTACTGTTGCATCGTAAGGTCAAAGGTGCCGGTCGCTCTGGCGCGAGCCGTCATCTTCCACTTCATCCAGAAGCGTCCGTGACGTGGCGAGTCGGCGGTGACGACATACGGCGTCACGTTCGGCTCCTCTTCGATCTTGAGGTCAGCCTTGCCCGGTTCGCCGAACTGATGGAGCGGCGTCACCAATTTCAGCGGATGTCCCCTCACGACGTGCAGACCTTGAAATGCGTCGAGGTCCTGAGTGATCGGACCGCCCGGTTCATAGATCACGTGACGCCGGCCGAATGTCCGGCGAAGGGCGGCGAGTGGCGAGATCACGTAGGGCGGAATCACCATTGAACTGCCGCCGCCGGCGTCGACCACGCCGAGGTTGGCGTCCGAGCCGATCACGGCGATTGACGGCTCGGTTCTGGCGAGCGGCAACACGCCGTTGTCCTTCAAGAGCACGACGCTGCTCTCGGCAGCGCGAAGGGCCACGGCCACGTGCGCCGGTGTCGAGGCCGGCGCGAAGATCGAGTCACGTACGCGTCGACCGATGTCGTGGAAACGGAACATCTGGACCAGCACCGAGCGCACGGCACGATTGAGGTCGCGCACGGGAACCTGGCCCAAGATCACGTCTTGTTCGAGGCGGTCCACCGACGCGGGCTTCACCAGTGAGATACCGGCTTCGAAGGCGGACGCGACGCTGTGGGCCGCGCGCTGATCCGATCGCACGAAGCCTGTGAAGTGCCACGAGCGCAGCGTCGTGTAGATCGACGGGTTGGCGCACGTGTCGACGCCGTTAAGTCGACCGTAGGCGCACATGATGCCGGCGATATGGCCTTCTTTGATCGCCGCGCGAAACGGCGCATCATAAATCTCGGCCAGCGCTTGGGCCGAGACATCTTGATTCAGTCGCGCCCGCGCGGTCTCTTGGGTGTAGGCGCCAAAGTGCTTGGCCTCGGACATCACGCCCGTCGACTGGATCCCCTCGACGTCGGCCACGCCGAGGACGCTCGCGAGGTAGGGATCCTCGCCGTAGGTCTCGAAACCGCGGCCGTCAACCGGCACGCGAAAGAGATCGAGCTCCGGTGCTTGAATCACCGAGATCCCCTTGGTGCGCGCCTCATGACCAATCGCGGCCCCGACTTCGTGCACAAGTGACGGATTGAAACTCGCCGCGAGTCCCAACTCGGCGGGAAACGACGTGACGCCAGTCAGTCCGTTCGCCAAGCCCATTGGACCATCGGAGAGCGAGAGCGGTGGGATACAGAGTGCCGGCACGCCAAGATTTTGATTCTCGAGTGGCGGATACGTCGAGAGCACGACGAACGCGACACGCTGGGCGAGCGTCATGCGCGAGAGGACCTCATTGGCCAGTGCCACGTCACTCTTGGCGTGGTCGCGCGACTGCGCCACCCACGGACACGAACTCGACGTGGAGAAACCGTTGACCGGCGCGCCGTACTTGTAGTTAAGGGCACCGGCGACCGACGACAGGGCGAGGCCGAACGTCGAGCAGACGGCGAGCACGCACGTCACGCGTGTCACCCTCCCCCGACGAGTCCCTCGCCCCTTGAGAATCATCACTGTCCTTCGCTGCTGTTGACGTCCCTTCGTCGACGCGAAGGATGCAGGTCACCCGACCCGTCCGAGGACCATACTTTTCGATGGTGTGCGCCGGTTGGCAACGCGGCGAATGATTACAACTTTCTTACAGAACTGCGTCGGCGGCAAAGAAAAGGGAAATGGCCCAGTCCGTTCCTCTTCACGAATGCACATCGGGGATTCAAATGCCATTCATAGAGACATTTTCGATGTCGAGTTGGTAGCCTCAGAAGTATGAGACCCGTGAGGATGTCTCTCATCGCATTGGTGGGATGGGCAGTAAGTGTCACCGTTGTCGCGGTGATCTCTCTTGCCGGTGCGTTCGTTGCCGCTGGCCCCGCGTCAGCGTCGGGACTTGGATGTCGCGCCACTGTCTTGAACACCCGGTTCAACTCCTACGGCATGGTGACCATTGACGTGAAGACGAGTCCGCATGCCGAGGTGAGCGCTACGGAAAGCGCGGCGGCGCGCTCGTGGTCGATGGGCACGGTCGGCCCCGCCAACGTTGCCGGGATTGCCCGACTCAACCAGAGAGTGGCGCCGGTCGCAAAGTACGAACTGGTACGGGTCTCAGTCCAGGTCTCACTTGACGGATCGACCGGCCACTGCACAACGAGTTACACGCCCTCAAGGCTCTCCGCTCTCAACTGATCCCCACTGAGGATTAGTTCCGGTTTTGAGGAATCTTGCGCGCACGTGCGACGACTTCTTCAGGTCCATTCCGGGCGTGAGGCGGCCGGGAAGTGGGCCGGACCAGCCCGTGGGCGATGCGAATTACTCGCACCCGTGACATTTTCACCCTCACTTTTCGATCGGGGGGCCTGGGGCAGACCTCGCGTAAATGGGCTATACAAGTGGCCGCGACCATCAACGATGGATGGCCGATGAACTTTGGGGGTTTCATGAAGTTACAAGAACGTTTGTCTCGACGAGTCGGCATCGCCGGCCTGGCCGTGATCGTGAGTTGCGGCGCATTCTTGGTCGACGTCGCTCCCGGCAGTGCCGCTGCGCGCGCGTCGGGACCGTCGCACGAAATGATCATCATGCTGCGCAATCAGAACAGCACGCTCGCGCCGCATTCGGCCGCTCGCAGCGCGGCCATCAAAGCCGAGCAAGCGCCAATCATCCGGTCGCTGCGCGCCAACGGTGCGACGGGTATCAAGTCTTTGAGCATCTTGAACGCGATAGTGGCGAAAATCTCATCGGCCGAGGCGGCGAAGCTGGCGGCCAACGCTGCCGTGTCACAGGTACTGAAGAACTCAGTGATTCCTGGACCCACCCCGACGTCGAATGTGGTGACGCCGAAGGCAACGATCAAGGCGTCGCACTCGATCACTTCCAAGACGCCGTCGCCCGGACCCGGCATCTGCGGCACGGCGGCGAACCCACAGCTGAACCCCGAAGCCTTGACGAACATCAATGCCACCCCGTCGCAGTTGGGTAGTAACGACGGCGCGGGCGTGAAGGTCGCCACGATCGCCGACGGTCTCGACCCGACCGATCCTGACTTCACTCGCAACGCCGCCTACGGAACACCAGGACAGCCGGTCGTGACCCAGTACGACTTCTCGGGCGACGCGAGTACGGTCCCGACGGGTGGCGAAGAGATGTTCGGCGACGCGGGGTCGATCGCGGCGCAAGGCAACGTCGCCTACGACCTGTCGACGTACGTCTCATCTGCGCACCCACTGCCGACGGGCTGTGACATCAAGATCGTCGGCGACGCACCTGGTTCCAGCGTCGAGGCGCTCAAGGTGTTCTCTGAGAACAACGACACGACGGAGTCGGCTTTCCTCCAAGCGATCAACTTCGCCGTGCAGAGTGGCGCCAAGGTCATCAACGAATCCTTCGGATCGAACCAGTTCCCCGACACCTCGCTCGACGTCACACGTGACGCTGACGACGCCGCGGTCGCGGCCGGCGTGACCGTCGTCGTGAGTTCGGGTGACGCTGGCGTCACGAGCACGATCGGCTCTCCGGCGACGGACCCCTACGTCATCAGTGTGGGCGCTTCGACCACGTTCCGCGGTTACGCGCAGTTGACCGACGGTGGCATCAACAACCCGATCTGGAACGGCAAGTGGATCGACAACAACATCTCGGCGCTGTCATCTGGTGGCTACTCGCAGTCCGGCAACACGGTCGACATCGTCGCTCCCGGTGACCTCAACTGGGACCTCTGTGGCGTGAACAGCACCTTGTTCACCGACTGCACGGCCGAGAATGGTTCGGGCACCGGCTTCGACCTCTTCGGCGGGACGAGCGAAGCGGCACCGCTGACCGCGGGCGCCGCCGCTGACGTCATCTCTGCCTACGCTTCGACGCACAACGGTCAGGACCCCGCTCCAGCCCTCGTCAAGCAGATCTTGATGAGCACGGCAACGGACATTGGCGCACCGGCCACCGAGCAAGGAGCCGGACTCTTGAACGTCCTCGCCGCGGTGAAAGAGGCTCGGTCGATTCGTTCGGGCTTTGGCGGCGGCAACAACAACTCCAATGCCTCTGGCGGACTGCTCCTCAACCCGGGTCAGATCAACGTCGTCCAGAACCCGGGTCAGACCTCCAACCAAGTGGTGCAAGTGACGAACACGGGATCATCACCGGTCAACGTGAACCTCTCGACGAGGGCACTCGGCACGACACCCTTGGACCCGCAGTCCGGCGTCTTTTGCATGCAGCCCGACACGACTGACACACCGCCGCCGACGTGCCCGGCCAACACGGGGACGTTCCCGATCTGGAGCGGCGTCAACGAGGTGTATCAGGACGAGAACTTCACGGTTCCCTCGACTGGCGGCAACCTGTCGCGACTCGAGTTCGCCGCGGACTATCAAGACACTGGCCAGTCATCGTTGCTGCACTTCGCGCTCTTCGCGCCCGACGGGACCTACGCGGCGTACTCGCTGCCGCAGGGCCTCGGGGATTATGGCGAAGTCGAGGTGACGAATCCAATGCCCGGTACGTGGACCGCTGAGTTCTTTACCGAGAACAACGCCGACGCCGCGAACGCTGCCGGCACCAGTGGACCGATCCAGTGGAGTGCCAACACATACACGTACACCCAGGGCGCCAACGTCTTCCCGTCGACGCTCAACGTCGGCCCTGGACAAACCGCCTACGCGCACCTGTCACTGTCGAGTTCGAACGTCTCGGGTGATGCCAGTCAGTCGGTCGTGGTGACGAGTCCCTACGGCACGACGACCGTGCCGGTCACGGTACGAACCTTGGTGCAAACCGGCCGCAATGGCGGAACCTTCACTGGTCTTCTCACGGGCGGCAACGGCCGCGCCGGAGCCCCGGCCACGACGAATACGTACCAATTCAACGTGCCGTGGGGCCTGAGCGACCTCGACGTGGGTGTGGCCCTCGCGAATGACCCCGACGATGAGTTCATCGCCCAGCTCGTCGATCCCAATGGTCAGACCGTCGGGTACTCGACCAACGTCACGCAGTACCCCCCAGGGAACGGTATCTACAGTTCGGCGGCGCAACTCTACAAGGTCAATCCGATTCCCGGTGAGTGGTCCGTCGTCGTCGACTGGCTCAACCCGGTGTCTGGTCTTGAGCTGTCCGAACCGTTTACTGGCACCATTGCCTTCAATGGCGTCAGCGTCTCGAGCAACCTACCGAGTAACTCATTCGGTCACAACAACAACTCGAGCGGCACTCAGACGTACAACGTCAACGTCACGAATACGGGTAACTCGCCCGAGGAGTACTTCGTCGACCCGCGACTGAACCAGAACGTCACCATGAGCTTGCCCGATCAAAACGGCTCGGATACCAACATGACCTTGCCGCTGGGCGGAGGACTTTCGTTCCCAGTCTTCGTGGTGCCGTCCCAGACGACGCAACTCCAAGCGAGCATCACCGGCTCGGCACCGGTCACCTTCGACTCGTCGTACTTCCCTGGCGACCCGGACATTTCTCCAGGGGTCAACAGTCGATGGAACACCACCGGAGGGATCCACGGCAACAGCGCCAACGTGACATTGACGGAACCTGAGATCAGTCCTGGCTATTGGGCCTTGAACCCCTCGGAGATCGGACCGTACCCGGCGACGGGTGCGCCAGCCGTCACCGCGAGCGCAAGCATGAACGTCGTGACGCAGGCCTTTGACCCATCGATCACGTCGAGCACCGGTGACCTCTGGACGACTATCGAAGGCATCACCTACGGTTCGAACGATTCGAACGGCTTTGACCCGGTGTACTTGTTGCCGGGTCAGTCCGCCACGATCACGGTGACCGTAACCCCTTCGGGACCGGGATCTCGGGACTCCGGGACGTTGTTCGTGGACGACGTCGCCCTCGGGACGCCGTACATCAACGGTGACGTCGAATCAGACGAAGTGGCTGCGATTCCCTACAGCTTCGGCGGTTCTCACTAAGCAGTCCCTCCACTTCGATGCCCGCGTGTCACGTCCGTGACACGCGGGCATCGTGCGTGAATAACGAATACGACACGAAATCGACGAAAGTTGCGCTTTCGCGGCCACCCTCACCCCGTCGCTACAATCTGCACCATTCGACTTTGGGTACTCGACTGGGTCGAGATCGAGGGTGGCGAACATCTCACCACTCTCTTAGTCATGGGGGAGTAATGGGACGGTATAAATTTCGGCTTCGCACCGTGGTCGCGTTTTCAGCGATGACACTGGCGTTATCGCCGGTGCTGGCGGCGTCAGCCGGTGCAAGCGGCTCGAATCCAAACTCGTGGACGCCAGTCGCCCAAGGCGTTTCGGCGACTGCCGTGCCCGGCGCGACACCATTCACGGGTGTACCTGGAAATACGTCAGAGCAAGTGTCGTTCATCCTCGACGAGCGCAATGCCGGTCTGTTGTCATGGGAGGTCGAAAATGGCGACCCCAACTTCCTTTCCGTGAGCCAGTTCGCGCAGGAGTTCGGACAGACTCAGAGCAACATCAATGCCTTGGAAAGCTATCTCTCAGGATTCGGCATTACGTCGAACGCCTACGCCAATGGCATCGACATCAGTACGACGGGAACTGCCAGTGAGTACAACGCCGCCCTGTCCGTTACCCAGGATCAGTATCACGCGCCCTGGACCGGCGGCTTCGGCCGAGGTGGCGGTACCCAGACGTTCCATGGTGCAACGACCGATCCGCAACTGCCGTATCGCTTGGCGTCGTTCGTCGAAGGAGTCCTCGGACTGACGAACTACTCGCCATTCTCCAGTAGCGCTGTGCAAGCAACCAAGCCGGCACACGTCACCGCGACCGGCGGTACGACGACCTCCGCGTGGAGCGCATCGGCGTGCGAGGCCCTCGCAGGTCTGCCGGCTGCGTGCAACCTTCCGCAGGACTTCGAATCCAACTACGGTCTCAACCGACTCGAGCACCAGGCCAACGGCTCGGGTGTCACGATCGGCATCGTCACGTTGGCCGCGCTCGACGTCGGCGCCCCCGAAGTCTTCTGGAACACGGTCGCCAACATCCCGAACACCGGTCGAACGGTCACGGTGCAAAACGTCGACAACGGTCCGACTATTCCACCCGGCTTGACGTCGTACGACGCCGGTTCCGGCGAGACAGACCTTGACGTCGAGCAGTCGGGTGCCGTCGCACCTGGTGCGAACGTCATCGTGTACCAAGCACCCAACACTGACTCTGGATTCGTTGACGCGTTCGCTCAAGCGGCGAGCCAAAACATCGCTTCGACGATTTCGTGCAGTTGGGGCGAGTCAGAGAGCGTGATTAATTACGCGATCTCTCAGGGCGAGGAGACGACGGCGTACCAGGGTGCGTTCGACGAGATGTTCCAAGAGATGGCGATTCAAGGTCAGTCGGGATTCGTGTCTGCGGGTGACGCGGGAGCGTACGACGACAGCGACGAGCTGGGCACGACGGAGCTCACCGTCGACTCCCCTGGTAACAGTCCGTACATCACGACGGGCGGTGGCACGACGTTGCCGTGGAGTGCCACGTTCTTAGACACTGGTACAGGTCTCACCGCGCCGGTGACCGTGAGCGCGCAGCGTGCATGGGGTTGGGACTACATCTGGCAGCCAATTGCCACGATCACCGGTCTGCCAGAATCAGAAATTGCTGAGTCCGAGGCTGCGGGAGGTGGCGGCGGCTTCAGCACCATCGAGGCAACTCCGTCGTATCAGCAAGGCGTGTCCGGTACCCATCTGTGGTCTGGCGTGCAGTACCTCCAGCCCACGGACTACACGAACATCAGCAACACCAGCACCCCGTTCACGTTGCCGGAAGCCTGGAACTTCAACGCCACGCCCTCGGTGAGCCACGGATTTGGTAACGGACGAGCGGTACCCGACCTCTCCACCGACGCTGACCCTGAAACGGGTTACCTCGAGTACTCCCCCTCGTTCACCGATTCCGACGGGCCGGGACCGATTCTCGAAGGGGGCTGGGGTGGTACGAGTTTCGTCGCACCGCAACTGAACGGCACCACGGCGCTGATCGACTCCGCGTTGGGTCACCGAGTCGGTTTCTGGAATCCGACGATCTACGGCGCAGCACAGGGATGGAACTCCCCGTTCACGCCGCTGTCACAGGCCGGGACGAGCAATGACAACCTCTTCTACACCGGCACACCGGGGACGATCTACAACGAGGCGACCGGCCTCGGTATTCCGAACCTTGGCGCGTTGGCGAGGGACTTCAACTAGTACCAGCATCGAGTACCTGCGACGCAGCCCTCACACGAACATCGTGTGAGGGCTGCGTCGTTTGCAGGCAGAGTAATGCGAAGCGGTGGTGCCCCCGGCAGGAGTCGAACCCGCAACCTGACGGGTAGAAACCGTCTGCTCTATCCAGTTGAGCTACAGGGGCGTAGCGCTAAGCGTACTGAACGACGCATCGATTCTTGGCCCACACGAAGAGCCCTGTGCAATACTGGACTGACTTGGTGGGCGTAGCTCAGTTGGTTAGAGCGCCAGGTTGTGGTCCTGGAGGCCGCGGGTTCGACCCCCGTCGCTCACCCCACGTAACACCCGACTCCCCCGGTTCGACCGATGGAGTCGGGTGTTCTTTTCTTGTCGCGCGACCTCGTACCGGCGAGTAGATTTCGCTGAGGAAGCCTCGCGCGAGGTTTGACGGGAGAGAGCAATGACAATCGTTCGTGATTCGTTCTACATCAACGGTGAGTGGGTGAAGGCCCGCTCGACCGAGACCATCGACGTCACAACCTCAGGCACCGGCGAAGTGTTCGCCACGGTCCCTGCGGGTACTGTCGAGGAGGCGAACCTCGCTGTGGAAGCAGCCGCCGCCGCCTTCACCGGTTGGGCCAATACCAGTCCCAAGGAACGCGGCGAGTACCTGACGCGAATCTCGGAGAAGTTAGCCGAGCGAGACGACGAGATCGCTTTGGTGATCGCCAATGAGGTCGGTATGCCACTCATGCTGGCCAAGGGAATCCAGGTCGGACTGCCGACGATGGCGTTCGCCGAAAATGGGGCACGGGCAGCGGAGTTCCGGTGGGAAGAGGAGCTTGGAAACTCCACGCTGCTGCGCGAGCCCGCCGGTGTCGTCGCGGCGATCACGCCGTGGAACTACCCGCTGTACCAAATCTCTCTCAAGGTCTCGGCGGCACTGGCTGCCGGATGCACGGTGATTCTCAAGCCGAGCGAGGTGGCGCCGATCAACGCCTTCATCCTCACGGACATCATCGACGAAGTCGGACTGCCTAAGGGCGTGTTCAACATGGTGACCGGATTCGGACCAATCGTCGGCGAAGCCCTGGTATCGCACCCGAAGACCGACATGGTGTCCTTCACCGGATCGACCCGCGCTGGCAAGCGCGTGATGCAACTCGCCTCGGAGTCGGTGAAGCGCGTCGCCCTCGAGTTGGGAGGTAAGTCGGCCAACATCATCCTCGAGGACGCAGACTTCCCGGCAGCGGTTGGCAACGGTGTCTTCGCCGCGTACATGAACTCCGGTCAGACGTGCTCGGCGCTGACCCGTATGGTGGTGCCGCGTTCGCGACTGGCAGAAGTAGAGGATCTCGCGGTCGCCGCGGCCGAAGGGCTGGCGCCCGCCGACCCGATCACCGGTTCGAGCATGCTCGGCCCGCTGATCAGCGCCACCCAACAGCAGCGAGTTCGCAACTACATCACGAAGGGCATCGATGAAGGTGCGCGGCTGATTTGCGGTGGCATCGAGCCACCGGAGGGATTGGAGAAGGGGTACTACATCCGGCCCACGATCTTCTCGGACGTTCGCAACGACATGACCATCGCCCAAGAGGAGATCTTCGGTCCGGTCCTCTCGATCATCCCCTATGACACAGAAGAAGAGGCCATCGCGATCGCCAACGATTCGGCGTACGGACTGTCGGGCGGCGTCTGGGCGGGCAGCGAAGAGAAGGCCATCGAAGTCGCGCGCAAGTTGCGCACCGGTCAGGTGGACATCAACGGAGGCGCCTTCAATACGGTGGCGCCCTTCGGTGGCTACAAGCAGTCGGGCTTCGGCCGCGAGCGCGGCGAATATGGATTTGAGGAATTCCTCGAGGTGAAGGCCGTCCAGCACAGCTAGTCATTTGAGGTGCCGACGTGTGGTTAGACTCGACACGCGCCGGTAGCTCAATTGGCAGAGCATTTGACTCTTAATCAACAGGTTCCGGGTTCAAGTCCCGGCCGGCGCACCAAAAATTTTCAGGCCATCTATGGCCTTCGTTCATCTCGGTTGCGAATCGAGCATGTCCCGAGACCAACCGAAGGACCAATAGGAGACAAATTTTGAATAGAGACCAACGGAGTCGCACGCTGTTTGGAGATTTTTTCATCGTCTCGGTAGGGCCTATCAACCAAGTGAGACCTAACGGGCGTTTTGGGACTCAATCCATTTCGTAGCTCCCAAGATGTCGTCCGCGTTAATCAAATGAAGGTGCCGATCCAATGAAATGGACTCCGTAAGGTAGCCACAAACTCTGCAAGCGGCATTCACCTGGTCAAGTTCCGGAGCATGGTTCGCGTCCAAGAGTCTCGAGACCTTCCATGCTTCTGTCGCAGCATTTGGTTGAATTGCGTCCACTTTGCCCTCCATTCGTGCCCTGGTCCGCGCAGGCAATTCTAAGCCTCCGTCGTTGGCGATAGAAGTGGTCGCTCATGAATCGCGTGGCGGCAAGCATTCAAAATCGATTGAGAGTTAGGAAGAGTCTCACTCACTTTCAACGGTTAAGAGTGTCACTTGGAATGCGGGCACTGTGTGACGGCTCCGAGCTCCGGCGACCTACCATTTCTTAGGATTTGATAAAGGCCCTGTAGAGGGGCTGAGCCGCTGCCGACCTCGTAGACAACGGAAAGTATCGAATTGTTGTTGACGGAAACCAAGGGCATGTTCTTGGCGCAGGCGAGCAGGAATGTCTGACTTCCATCGCTGCCCAAGACCGCGTAAACACCTTTCGGAATACTGACTCCCTTCGAAAAAGTGACAAGACCCGTTTCAAGTGGATTCGGAATCACCGCAACCGAGACCGTCGAGGCAAGAGCAAGGATCGCTAAAGGAAGCCATAGTCGAGGAAATCTCAATCGATCTTGAGGAGGTTGTCTCACTATCGACCAAACAAGTAATGGGGACATCACGATCGCGATCGTCCCAATGACGAAGTCGATGAACACGAGAGGAAGCAGGAACAAAACTGCACCGAAGGCCATTATCGTGACGCCTCGAAGCCTGTTGCGGTGTGGACTCTGATCACCTTTTAATCGTCTTCCGATTGTGACGCGACTGAAAAGTGAACCTGTGAGCGCGCCGAGACCAAAGATACCAAGTCCCAAAAATGAAATTGCGCCGCGCCAAGCTAGCCATTGGACGGAATGATCAAGGGCCACGGAGAATGCGCCATAGCTTCGCACACGTCTATTTAGATACAGCGATAACGATGTGCCCAGGAATCCAATCACTGGCAACAGGATGACGGAAGAAGCGATCACTTGACCGACCGTGCCAAGTGACAATGAACTTCTTACGCCGGGGGCGGATGCAGCGTCGTCGTCGGGAACTGCGCCAATCGTATTCGCCATATACGACACCTTTCACATCGAATTCTCCCCCGAGTGGCACGACGGGCGAAATTCATTATTCACTCCGACGAGAACTTTAAGTTAGAGGATTGACATGCTTTACGCATATGGGTCATCGGATTTTGCGCTTATGGTTGCCAAAGGCAAGCCTGAGCATACGGGTTTTGGCTATTCGATATTAGTGATAAACGGCCCTGACTGTCAGAAGGGATTCAAATGTCCGTTGCGGAAGTAAACGATGGTGAGACAAATGTTGTGACTGCCACCATGCTGGACGGTCTCGCATTCATGAGCAAGTCACGTGATGAGTTGCTCGATTTGGATGCTGAGCCGCCCGACCGTCTGTTTCATTACACCTCGACGGATTCTGTTGTGAGCATTCTCGAGTCCAATGAGCTTTGGGCAACAAACGCAGTTTTCATGAATGATGAATCAGAGATACGCTACGCCGCCGAAATATTGAGACGCACATTGCCCGAAGCCAGGAATGATCCAGAGTTCATTTCGATAGAGACTGACAGATTGGAAAAAGCGGTTTTTCCAATAGAGCGCGTTCTCTCACACCTGCATTCGTACATCGAAGTTTTCGTTTCATGTTTCAGTTCAGAGCAGGACCAACTGAGCCAATGGCGTGCGTACGGGAAGTCTGGCGGACTATCCATCGGCTTTGACGCCGTGAAATTCAACGAACTGATTAGTGGCCAACCCGGCAAGTTGGCGCTAGTTCAAGTGAGTTACAGCGCGACCGAACATACGCGACGAATCTACGGACTTGTGAAGTCGTGGTTGTCGATGTATTTGGAAGCATTCGAGAACGACGCGAGAACGAAACCTCACGTTGAGTCCACGCTTTTTGCGCAATCGTTCGCATGGCATGCGATCTCAATGAAGGACGAGGCTTTCGCAGAAGAGAAGGAATGGAGATTGGTATGGGTTCGGCCAAGATTGCCTCAAACCCTTCCCGACGAACCGTTTACGGTAAATTTTCGAGTGGCCAACCATATGGCCGTACCGTATATTCGATTCCAACCTCGCAATGCAGAAGGCAAACTCGTCAGGTTGCCAATCAAATCGGTTCGTGTCGGTCCTCACAAATATCCTGATCTGGCGGCGTCAGGGATGTGGCACTTAGTTGAGCGACACGGGCTATCGAACGAAATCATCGTTGACTTCTCTCGAACTCCACTGCGGTCCCCAGATTGAAGTTACTCGTACGAGAGTTGATGTCAATTCATCGCATTCGTTTACTTGGTCATTGTCGCAACTTGCGTGAACGCGTCGCTCACAGTGTCGATTGCACGAACGGACGCCTCGTCGAACGCGTGGGCGTAGTAATTCAAAGTAATTGAAGGACTCGAGTGCCCAAGCATTTTTGCAACCTCTGGAGGAGTATGTCCGTTCGCGATTAGCACCGATGCGACTGAGTGGCGAAGTTGGTGCGGGTGCACGTGGCCAATTCCTGCTTGTTGGCCAAGCTTGTCCAAAGCGTGGCGCAAATTGTCGGGGTCAATTGGAGTGCCCAACGGAGTCGTAAAGACGAGTCCCGCTTCGGCCCAACCCGCTCCCCAGTGTTGACCAGCCTTGAGCCTCTGCCGAGACTGTTCAGTTCGCCATGACCGAAGAAGAGTCGTTAGCACCGGCGGAAGTGCAAGTGGGCGCCGGCTACTTCGTGTCTTCGTTGGACCAAGTACGAGGTGGGAACGAGTCTCAACGGTGACGCGAGCCAGCGAATGCCGGATTGTGATGATGTTTGCTTCGAGATCAACGTCACTCCATGTCAATCCCAACGCCTCACCGCGACGAAGGCCCAGTAGCGCCAACACAGCGAGAATAGGCTCCCAACGCGTCCCCGTGGCGACTTCAAAGAGCCTCTTAACTTGTTCAGGCTCGAGAGCCTTCGACATCGGGCCTACGTCGTCCGAAAGTACTCGTCGAACGTGACTGGCGTCGGTCGTAACTATCGCCTCCACGAGGCCATCACGCCTTGCGTCACTCAGAAGGCGACTGAGAGCATTACGCGCTGCCTGAATGGTCCGAGGGCTTCGTCCCGATGACGCGAGGCTGTTCATCATCGTCTCAACGTCTTGAGTCGTCAATGTGGGCAACGCTCGCGATCCCAGGTGCGGATTCACGTACAGGGAAAACACCTGCCGGTAGAAGTTCAACGTAGAGGGCGCCAATCCACGACCAGCGTTGGACTTCTCAACTTCACGCCCTAGCCAGATTTCCGAATAATTCGCAACTGAGACGTGGCCAGAAAGTACAACGTGGCCTCGTTCCACGGCCTTCTGCATCGACTCCGCGATCATTCCCGCTCGTTTCAGGAATTGCGCTTTCGACTCGTCAGGAAGCCGGCGAACGACTTTGCGTCTCCTTTGACCTCCTGGGAGACTGACCCGCACGTCGCACGACCCGTCAGGACGTAGCGACACCGACCCTTCGCCGTTTGCACGGCGCTTGGTGGACTTGGACGTGCCACTATCGCGGCGAACTACATTTCTCATGTTCGGCTCCTGGTCATTTCAGGTGTTCGGACAGGGCGGGGGGTGTTAGCGCACCTCCCGTCCACTACCAACATACATGCGACTGGTTGATGCCGCATGAGAAAACGCTGGTCCCGTCGTTGGTCCTTTGTGCCCACCAATGGAGTTCCAATCAGGAGACACGCACGATTAACCTCTTGAGCCTCACACATACGCGGTAAGAAATCGAAATCGGCATCACCAATTTCGCTCACCGTACTTCGGGCAAGCATCATGAGATTTCGTTGATTCGAGATTCGATGCCCAACCTCTTCAGCTGCTCCTGAACTACCGGAATACGAGTGTCCACGTTGAAGGCCAACTCCTCGTACTCGTCTTCCCCCAGTTCTGCACGTCTTCAGGTTCCAATTCAGCGAGGTAATCAGCCCAAGAATCGCGACCTTGAACCGTCGGATCGGGTGGTCCGTTCAAGTCGGTCCAAACGGCATCAATCGCTTTCAAGATATTCGTGCCGTCGCGATCGTTCAGAAACGAAAAGATGGGGTCGGGAAGCGCCGACTTTCGTAGATTGATCACCTCCACGGGGTCGGTCGGTCCGATTGACTCCAGGGTCATTTGAGCGAGTCCCCGGGCCTTGAACCACATGATCGCGACCTCAATATTCCCGTCTTCAATCTCACCTTGAATCGCGCCAATCGCGAGACGATCGATGACGCCGAGTCGCTCTTCATGTTCGCGAAACCGGTCCAACCGACGCCGATTGCGTTCTGCGATGAAAGCTGGATGCTTCGACATCCACCTACTGACCGTTGTGCGGTCCACGCCGGCGACTTCGGCAGCTTCGGCATGAGTCCCGCCTCGATCGATTACCTCCAGTGCAAGTCCTTGTCCAGGGCTCAATTCAAGTAGCAATTTGTAGCGATCGGATGCTTCATCCACTTTTTGACTTCCTTCCTAAGTATTTTTTGAGGAGCGGTTGGGAATCAAAACAGATGAAACGCGTTGGGAACTCGCCGGAACTCCTGACAGGGCTCCCGACCGTCTTTCGCTTCAAACGCTTGGAATTGAAGACTCTGCAACGGACTTCAATTCGTCCGACGAATGCGAGGAACATACGGGAACCGGTCAGTCTCGATGGGTTCAGGAACTCCCCTAAAGGGGGAACCGGAAACCTGAGACGGTTGTTTGATGTCACGATCGTGACTTTCTCAGGCGTAGCGCGTGGGCGACGTCTGTCCTGCGCTTTGAACCACCGGAATTCGAAAGTGCTTGTTGAGCCTTATCAATGGTTGCATCTGGATCAATGCCCTGGTAAACTGGTATGCAATCAGTTCAGCAGGAGATTTAGATGTCTGGTAGGCGATGAGATGCAAGGGCAATTCTATCTACGCTGCAAGGTACAGCTAGAAGACGCTGGTATATAATTAATTAGCGAGAGTTCACACTTCAGCGTGATCAATAGCGGCGCTCTAGTTAGACGATAGACGATATACACATCATCGTTTTTCGCTGAACTGCACTTGCGCGTTTGACGAGTACTTACCTTCGTGATCGATAGAATAATTGGAATCTCTCTTCGCTAAGAGAAACTGCGAAAAATTGATAGAAAGACGCACAGTTTAGGCAGAATTCTACTAGCTAGAAAAGACTAGACAGAGGGTGTAAATCAAGACAGGCTAGGATTGTGCAGGTATAGAAGTGATTGCAAAGTACTAGAACAGTAAATAGTGTTAAGTGGCGGAAGACTGGGCAAAAGGTAGTAGTGGAGATTGCTGAGATCAGTAACTGGACAGATTACAAAGACTGTAAGACGTTCTCTGAGGTAGTCTTCGGTGATCTACATATAGAGATAGAGGACAGATATAGGTAAGGATTAGCAATCTTCTACGAAGATTGTTCTTACAGTGGCAAGGGCTACAGAGATTTACAGCGCGAGGAGAGATTATTGCTTTGCTTTGAATAAATGGCGGCTAGAAGGCAGACAGGCAGCAGGTAGGGAACGATGAATTTTACAGAGTTTGATGGACTACGCTAAAGATTAGACAAATCACACTTGGGGGTAATGATCTCAAGTATTGGGACGTCTTGCAAAAACGCTCAACCAGAGAGTACGATTACTAGGCAAATACAAACGAGTAGAGGTATAGGTCGGACAGCTCATCGATGCTGCTCATTGTGCTCTCCTATTTGACTCTGCGTCCAGTAGATCTTTAGAGCTCCGAGCGGAATTCTTAGGTTACCTAGATCTGAAATGACAATGCAGGAGATGGCGCTGTTGTCACACAATCTCTAGACAGTAGATATGGACAATCTAGATTCAGCTGCGAACTACAGCGTGCTCAGAAATAACGGCTGATGTGACATAGGACTGGTTAAATAAAGTTGGTGGCTCATAAGTAGATTGTGGACATTGATGGGCAGTTACGTCTACATGCGAAATAGTGAACTCGAACGGAGATGTAAAACATTGGAAAAGAAGATGAAGGAGACAGAGAAGTACGAAACTCAAAATGTGACTGCGCTAGATGCAAGGAATTGGGGCCGCTAGACAGATAGATTTTGGGTTTAGACCACGATATTGCTTTAAGTAGAGACGGTTACGCAGAAGGGGGCTAGTCGCGAGGCAGTACGAACCGTCGGACGCCGATTCGTTTCAACCGGTCAAGAGATGGTGGCCTAGTGCTTGTGGAGCGCGGAAGGCGACGAAAGGCTGTGATTGAGGAACTAGGACCGATCCTCTCTGCACATGGAGTCGCACTCTCAGATGAAGAAAGACGAGGGCTCATTTCGTACATTTCACCTGAAGAACTCGTTGTGAGAATTGACGCGTTGCGAAAAGACGGGGCGAGTGCGAGCGATGCAATCAGGCAGGTGGCGGAGGAAAATCAGATGACGGTTAAATACAGTCAAGAGCGCTACTACAAGTGCCGCAAAGATGTTTATCTGGTGCCTTCCATCCCACCGGAGTATCGAGGAAGAATCGATCTAGAAGGTCCGCCGCTCACCCTCTTGATAGAAACCGTCGCTCGCAAGTTGGGCATCAAATATAACGAAGCTTCGCAGCGCATTTCAAAGTACTTTGGTTGGGACGCACAAGAGTTCATTCACCGAACCGTCGGAACCTGGCAATGGGTGCCATGTGACCATTCTGGGTTTGGACTAACAGGACGATACGTCAATCTCGATCGCGTTTCACCGAGCGATTGATGGCAGCAGTTGACGATGTAGGTGGCCCCCTAGGAGGCCAGCGATTTCGTCAACCACTTTCACCAGTAGATCAAATTCGACTTGACCGCCTGCTTCAAAAATCTCGAGTGGGCCGCGAACCTGGCGACTCCAAACGGCATCACTTCATCCCGCAATTCTTTGAGCGGCGATTTGCAAACAGTGACTCACAATTGCTCTGATACCTACCAACGGAACTAGACCCCGTTTGGGTCACGTCGGTGACATCGCGGTCATTTCAGACTTCTACACGACTATCGACAATGTTGTGGGTGAGAACGTCGGATTTGAGACGATACTTGCCGAACTCGACGGAGTAACGGCGTCGATTTTGAAAGAATACGTTGACCAAAATCGAAATATCGCGACCAACGACCGCGAGACGCTCTGTATGTGGATGTCCGTATTGCACACAAGAGATCCGCGAAGGAGACGAACTCTCGAGGCGATGTCTGATCAGGCTTTCAAATTGGATCTACTTGTAAAGAGTTCCCCGGAGTTGATTCGCGAACAGTTCTTGCGCAAGGAGGGACGCGAACCAGCAGAAGACGAAGTGAATGAACTGGTTGATTTGGCAACGTCACTTCAAGACATCGAAATCACTCCTCATCAGAATGATCTCATTGTCACAATGTTCGACGCCGCTCTATGGACTTTGCCCTTCTATACGGATCGCAGTATCAAGTTGTACCGATTTCGCGATCCGGGACTAATTCTCTCCGACCGACCATTGGTGTTGACCTCCCCGAGCGCGACTCCAGGAACGGGAGTTGGAGTCGCCAACGCTGATGAAATAATTCTGCCCTTAGATAGACGGTCGGCTCTCGTCCTAGGGGGTTATGGCACTTCCGGCTTCGAAGTTGTACGAACCCATGATACGGAAAGGATGCGGATGATAAACCAGTTGGTCGTTTCGAATGCAGTTAACGAGATCTATTGCAATCCGGAGGATGAAAGCCGTTTGGAAGGTCTGAATTTCCCCGACCCGGATCGCCCGCTTTTCATGATTGCCGATGCCGAAGCGTTTCCTATTCGAACAGATGGAGTTAACGCAACGCCCATTCGAAAAAATCCGAGAAGGTTCAGACGCCACGAAGAAATCGAAGAATGAATTTCTGAATCGAATGGCATTCAAGTGACATAAGCACCGTTAAAGGTGAGAATCCAACGCCGATGTGCGCTTCCCTAGATCAAGTGCGGGCATTGGCCGGAACTTCTCTAGAACGCGAAAGTGGTTGCTCCCCTGCGCACGAAGTCGAGTGATTGGCTACAAGAGATGCACGGAGAAACTGGCCGCCGTGCTGAGCGATACTCCGTCCAAGTACTCCTGAGACGTCAATTCGTCAATTCTGGCCAAGATCCAATCACTGCGTTCATCAATGAGATCTGAGGTCCAATCATCGAATCCGATTAGATCGGTCGTCAAAGCAAAAGTTGAATCACCTAGTCCAGGAGTTGCCTTCTTACGTGACCAATCGAAATTCAAAGTGGTGAGTTGAAGTGACATCTCGAGTAGCGTCAGATTCCCCCACTTCGAAACAAAATCAACGTAGTTTTCGTCTTCAGGATTCGTCGGCAAGAGTGGAGCAACATGTCCATACCAGTACGTCTCAGACGCAGTGCCCAATGGCTTCTGGGGTGCGAGATGCTCAATTGTCATCTTGCGCCGGTCTGACACGTGCGCAACCTCAAATCCAATCCTCGTCATCACATAGTGAATCAATTCCTTCTTTGAGGATCGAGTTTCGAAGAACGGAGCGATGCTTGGCAACTTCGAAAGAAGTTCACTGCGAGCTGCGCCAAAGCCATCCACGACCGCAGAATGCGATTTGATCTTCTTGCAAGCCGACGCCCAATTGTTCTCAGTTTCCTGACCACCTGCGCCAGTTACGATTAGTCGAAAGGTCAAGGCCTCGATCACGCGAATGAGGCGTAAGAGCTCTTCCTTCGAGATACCTTGTAGCAGGGCACAAAGCACGGCAATTCTGTATGTTTCAGCCAGTTTCTCAAGTCTCCATGCGCATTCATTAATTGACTCTTGCTCTTTCGTCGGCAGCGAACCTTCTTCACCAAAATGAATCTGAGCCGTCACGATTCGGTTGTAGTGCACTGCGGCATCTGAGATTTCTTTAATCATTCGTGCAGGGTCAACCCCATCAACTTCGACAATCTGCTTTACCCTCGTGAAAATCTTACGATCCGTAATACGATCCCCATCTCTGGCGATCAGAAAGTGACGAAGGAAGCTCGGAAACTTTGCGCCAGCTTCGTTTAGTGATTTAACAGCGTCATCCCAGACAGACCTCCAAGTTGTGGCCTTCGCAATCCTCTCTTCGTCTGTAGATCCACCGCTCTTGAATACTTCAGCTAGTAGATACGACTTCACCAAATCACTCTGGGTCAGATCCACGCCCGTATCGTTCAGCGTCTCAAACAAATCAAAAGCGGACTCATATGAATCGACAGCAATCTGTACAACCAGACACTGTTCAAGCAATATCTTGTGAAGACGAAGTACCCGTTCTTTGAAATTGACTACATCGTCGGAACCTGCCGGCACTGCTCCTAACCACTTTTCGTTCCGAAGGATTCTTTCGACTGCAAAATAGGCCGACCTCAGATCTTCTGTATTCGCGCGATCTTCCAGGTTCAGGTTCTTCCCGCGCGGTTTCAGGTTCTTCCCATTTGCATTCCGCCAAATAGGGTGCGCGGATATGTAGTCCTTGTAGACGGATCGAATCTGATAGTTAACTTCCAAGCGAGGAACGCCTGACGAATCAAGGGTGACATTTTCCATTTTGGAGGACAAATGAAAGCCATTACCTTCAGCATCGATTATTAGGTCATCGCTCAATGACGTAACCAAATCGCGGATGACGAAGAAGATCAGACTAAACGTCGTGATTCGTTGCTGTCCGTCTACAAGTCTTAGTACGCCTAGATCGGCGCCCAGTGAAGGGCTAAATACAGTAATCGGACCTAGGAAAATTGGAGATTCGTCGTTATCAGCGAATGCTGGCTCCAGTGAATCGAAGAGTCTTACAACCTGATCCTTTGACCACGCAAAGTTTCTTTGGAATGGGGGTACCTCAATCTTCTTGTACTGGAAGATGTCCTCAATTGATGTGAGATGAGCGTCAATCTTCAACTTTGCTCCTCAGTCGAGACGGCGTGGTTGATGCGACACTACCCCAGCGCAACTCGCCGGGCTTCAGACCACTCAATTGCGACAAGTTTGACAGTTATGGAACTCGCCTGTTCACGGCTTCAGGCGTCTCCAAGATTTCAACAATCCGGTCAGCAGGTACGACAATCGCAACGCCGGTGTTAATGCCTTCTGCTCCGTCGAGTTGGTCATCATAATGTGCGTGAATCAGTCCCATCCAGAAGACCGGATTTGTCTCGCCTTCGTCAATTGAGCCAAAGGCTTGAGTTAACTTTCCATCAATCCAACGGGGATACGCAACGTGAAGAAAGACAGGCGAACCACTGAGTCCGCTCGTTGATCTGGCTTCGATCAAGTATCCATCAACCGGCGCGTAGGGGCTTTCGTCATCAATGTCTTCTTCGCGCATTTGAGCGATAGCACCAATACGGACGACTGGGATATTTCGCTCCTTTCCGTAATGATGTCGGAACAGGCCAGTGACAAAGACATCATCTCCTGGCTCAACACTGTATGTTTCGATTTCCTCAGCGGTTAACGCGCGACTTATCGGAATGGCGGTGTAGTCAATGCGTTCGATTGACGGAGCTATAGGCAATACGGCAGCATCGACATGCACATCGGGATGTCTGATCCATTTGTCAACTGGAGCGGCGGCCATTGTTGAGGTTCCGTCGTGTCGGTTCATTCTGAGGTGCACCATGCCATCCCGAGACAATCGGTGGATTTTGGCAATTACGTGGTGTGCCGTTACGGCGTAGACAAATGGCGGATCGTCAGGATTGTCTTGAACGATGGCGACGAAAAACGAAGTGCCAGCCACCTTGAATTCAGATCTTGAATTCTTGTAATACACGTACGATACGCAACTGCGAAAAGCTTTCGGTATTTGCATTCTTTCCTCCGAACTGGACAACGTGTCATATCCGTTTCACCACAGCCAACTTGAGAACGATTGTGGCAGATGTTCGAATGGCAAACCAATGACATTGGAGACCAGCGCCGGGGCCAACAGAACGGGGTTCTTCTGATCAGGTGAGAACTTTGGAGACTTAACGATAATGAACGATTCGCGCTTGATTTGACGTCGTTGACTTGATCCCTGACTCAGTTGGACCGTTCCGCGTTAGCCTCTTAATCAACAGGTTCCGGGTTCAAGTCCCGGCCGGCGCACTGATTAGTGTTCTCGTTCCGGTTCGCGTGCGTGTAAGTGCTTCGTCAGTCGGTGGTTCGGTTGTCGTTGTCAGACCCTCTGGCGTCGACCAGCCCGCACCGCAAACGCGTCGAGAGCATCGATCACTTCGGAAGCAACCCATCTCCGATTGCGCTTGAATCCCGAAACCTCGGTCAATATTCCGGCATCCACGAGCTGACCAATTGAGCGATTTGCCATCCCAACTCCAATGGATAGTTCGCGCTGGACGAAGGAAGAATCGATCGCCGGATGACGCAACACGAGATTGGCAATCCTCCATGACGATGAGTCCGATCGCGCCTTCAGACGAGCATGCCAATCGTCCTCGCAACCTTGGAGGTTCGCCGCGAGTTCTCTCCCGTTCTTGATGGCCGAGAACGACGCTCGTGCCATGAGTTCGACGATTGCCGAGACGTTGCCGGAGCGGTATTCATTCAATGAATCGAAGTACGCATCGATGTCCGACAGGAGACCCGCTGAAACCGGCACTGTCACGTTGTGAGTGAGTTCTCGATGCTTGAACATGGCGTGAATGAGAGCACGCCCTACTCGACCATTTCCGTCAGGGAAAGGGTGGATCGTCTCGAATTGCGCGTGAGCCGCTGCGGCCTGCGCGAATGTCGGTAGGTCGAGGCGTTGGATGAATTCCAAGAGATCAGTCATTGCCTCCGGAACGCGGTCTTGATGAGGTGGGACGAAGCGAGCAGTGTGAACGGATGTCCCACCAATGCGCACTTGGTCGGTTCGCCATTGACCTGTCCACTCGGGATGGGTATCGCCGAGTAGCGCCTCATGCATTGCAATGATTGACGCCTCGTCGAGTCGATCGGCGAGCTCTAGTGCTCGATTCGTCGCTGTCGTGTTGGCGACAATCATGGATGCGTTGCGCTTTGAAGTGTCGCCAATCTCGGCGAGCGCAATTGCCGTCGCGCCGGCCGTGAGATTCTCAATCTCAGACGACGAGGCTGACTCAGAACGAAGAAGAATGGACGTAAAGTTTGCGAACTCTGAGCCGATTTCCTGGTCGAACCTCGCGATGTCAGCGGAGGCCTCTTCCGCGAGAGCGACGACGTCCGACGGGATATCTATTGAGCGAACGTTTGCGATCGCTGGCGTAACTGCCGCAAAGTATGGTCCTCTCGCCAACAAGCGATCACGACGTGATCCGTAGGCCGCAATTTCTTCATCCTCGTTACTCAGGCGACGTTCCTCGTAGGTGATAGGGGGCCACGAGTTCATTTCATGTCTAGAGACGGCAAATGGCTCGCCTTCGGTGGTTCTTTTCGACTCTCTCTCGTAACTCACGGTTCTATACTACCACTTACGATGGTAAGTGGTAGTATAGAACTTTATACTGCCACTTATTCCAGAGGATCAGTGAGGCGATGGCCACGGCTTAATGCCACTTAAATGCCTAAATGGTCATAAGAGAATTCGAACTGCCAGATCGACTCCCCTCTTTGTCAAGCAATCGAAAGAGTCGCTATCGGTTAAGGGCTAACCCTTGTCGAGCGCTTGCGTCCACGAGTTGGCCTGATAGGAGGTCAGGAAGCTGAAGTGCCAGCCATTGATCTGGTCACCGTTCACATCTTGGGTCGACCACATCTGTATATAGAGGTATGACTGCACGTCTTTCCCCGCGTAGGTTGGACAGTCGCCGCCGAAGGGACAGTACGAGACGTCATAGATCTTCATGTGAATGAGTTGGTAGCCGTCAATCGGGCGCGACTTGTCGTCATCGGCGAGCACTTGGGCGTACTTGAAGACGACACCCGTCGGACCGACGCCTAAGTGCTGGTTCCCGACGAACGCGTCCACGAACGAGTGACTCGGTCCGGCGGAGACGACCTGGGTGTCGTGGACCGTGTAGCCGAGTCCGACACCGGGGACGCCGAACTTCGTGAAGAACATCTCCATCGCTCCGAGCATCTCGTGATACTCGTGCCCCTCGATCGCCGCGCCGAGAAAGACGCCGGCCCACTTGGCCAGACCCGCACCTCCTTCGGCCTCCGCCTTTTCGAGGTAAGACTCGAGCGCCTTGATCAGACCTTCGCGACCGAGATCCTCAGTGAGTGCAGCCGTCGTGGTCTCGGCGCCGGGCGGGGTGAGCGTACTCGAACACACGGGCGCTCCCGTGATCGTCCACGGTCCCGGCGTCAAGGTCCCCCCAGGTTGATCGAGATGGAGCTGAGAGAAGGCCACCGGAGTATCCGACGTCCTCGCGTGTAGCCCGACTGTGACGCCGTGCGGCATCGCCAAGGCAGCCGTGGCGGACACGCCAACGAGTCCGGTCGTGGCCAGGACCGTCACCAACATTCCAACGACTCCCCATCGGCGCCGCCGTAAATCTGACTCCACCACGATCCCCCTTTGCCGCGGTCGTCCTACGATATCCATGGAGTCGCCCGCGCGCAATCGCCGCCGAGTCGTCGTCGCCGAGTCAGGCGACGGTCACGATATTTCCCATACGACGACGGCTACGTGTCGCGGAGGGGCTTCGTCGTGGAGAACCTGGTGTTCGGTTTCCTACCGAAGGACAGGCGCTTCCTGCCGGTCCATGCCGCGGACTCGATGATTGGTCCCATCCAAGACAAACGGCTGCCAGCTACTACCTTCAATCAGGAGTGATGCTCGCAAGTTGAGCGGAAATGCTCGATACGCATTTGATGTGCCGTCTTTGACGATTGGTGAGTCGCAGTTGGAGCGGCCAGCATTAGCCTCTTAATCAACAGGTTCCGGGTTCAAGTCCCGGCCGGCGCACCAAGTTTTTGTCGACGCTGCGTTGGCCACCGGCGAGTCAGCCAAGGTCTTTCATTTACGCCGGCCGCTCCGGAGCGTCCGTCGCGGACCTCGCGCTCCAAGGTACGGGCATGACCTGATCGCTCTTTGTGATGTTGCGTTTCGCGAAGAAATGTCGCATCCACATCGTGCCACCACCGAAGAGGACGAACAGCACGACGACGGTGACTATCGGCGCGCCGCCGGGATGCGTTGGACCAGCCGCAGGCCGCAATTCAACTTCCACGAGTAAGAAAAGCGCGATGAAGAAGACGGCGGCCCAGACGTCCTTGCGCCACTTGGCGATAGTCCCGCCCGGCATGAACTCCAATGGCAAAAGTCCGATCACAGTACCAACGAGACCTGCCACAAAGATAGAAGCGAGTGCGTCATCGACAACGACGAAGATCACGTTGTGGCTGTGTTCGAGTGCGAGATGGTTCACCGGTATCCAAAGGAACCACGCGACCAAGCCGACTCCAAGCATCGAGAGGGCTGAAATTGCCATCAGATGCGCGTTGTGCCGTTCTTCGAGGGTCTCAACGAACGCGACGCTCACCACCACGCCGTAGAGGTATCCCGGTTCGAAGTTCGTGCACCGCGATATCAGTACGCACACGGCCGCGACCACGAGGCCGAGCGGGAGTGCGTGCAGGTAGGTGCGTACCGGATAGTGATGGTGTTTCCGAAAGGCCGTCGCAATCAACCAGCCGATATATGTCGCCAGCGCGAAGGCGATAAGCGTCGCTCCGATATCCGCCAACGTGCGCTCGTTGAATCCGAACGTGGGATTCAAAAGTCCGCCGAAAATGGCGCCCGCGACGAGCACAGCGCAGAACCACGGACGGCTCGATCGGCCCGGCATGTCCGCGGCGTTGTTCTGCGCACTCACGCTGGCGACATGCTCGGTCGCGGCCGTCGCTACCGCGGCACTCGCGACCGACGCGCTCACTGGCTCGGCACCCGGATGGTTCACCTTCTTCCTTAGCCCGAACACCCGCCTCACGCGGCGACGGATACTGCCCATGATGAGAAGGATCTCTCCGTAATTGGCCGAGAACGTTTGGTTGAAGATGCTCGACGGGAAGGTGATGAACAGGATGGCGGCGACGGTGATCGAACCATTGATGAGGTTGTGCCCCATTGAGTGGAAGATCTGGTTCGGCGTACCGAGCGATCCGGCGATTGGCGCCACATCGCTCGCGTCGGTGGGCACGACGCGAACGTCATCAAGCAGTGGCCCCCACAACGTGGTCACGTCGGACGAAAAGGCGAGGCGACTGTTCGCCGAGGTAGCGACGACGTCGAAGGTGTACCGAGCGTACGCGGGACTTGTGCCAACAACGAAGTTGGTAGTGCCGAGCACCTTCCCCCCGAAGCTCACCGTCAGATTTTTGACAGATGGTGGTCCTCCGTCGTTGCCCCCTTCTTCGTACGTGATGAGGTACTGCTGTCCGGGGACGGTTGCAAGGTTTTGATAGAGGCCGCCGGCACTACTGCCGCCGTAGTTCGTGCCCGAGAGGTCGACATCCTGCGTGGCCCCGGTAGAAGGCGCGATGAAGCTTCCCGAGTCAAGGTCGACCGAATTCCCGCTCACGTGCCAAGGTCCTAGCTTTTTGCCGCCGACGAACGTTTGATAGTTCCCACTCGCCGTAGGAGTCGCGAAGTCCCCGTCTCGAACAATGTTGACGTTGACACTGCTCGCCGCAGCGCTGAGCGGAGCAAACGTGAGCCACGCGGTCATCAGGATAAGTCCGAACCCACCGATCTGGCAGGCACCTAGCACTCTCCGCGCTCGGCTCATCCAATCCTGCCTACGACGCGACGCTCACCGAGACGACCCACACGGTTCCGGCGTGAGCGCGCGCGGCGAGTGTGGCTCGCCAATGAATGACTGGTGCGAGGGAGCACGCGCGTTGGACTCCAAACCTCAAGTCGTCTCCTTGGCCAAAATTTTGCACAGTCTCGTCGTTCACCGCTGTGTTGTCAAACGAACGTCCTTGGCACTTATCAGCTCCCTCAGCGCCGTCGAGGAGGTACTGGGCGCAACGGACTACGGAGAAGATCTCGACTGGAGTTGACGTACTTTCATTCCTTGAGAGCGCAAGCGTGGCGAGAACGTGTCGTCGTCCTCGGCCACGTGCACACGCCACGTCAATATGTCGATTCTGTTACGGCGGAATTCATTGACGCGACATTGAGAATTGCCTGAGACCTCGCGTCACTGCCGATTTATCGCGGCGCACCGCCCGTAGGGTCGAATCAACCCTCAACTACGAGGACATTCGCGTTAGTTATCTGTGCTCCGAACCCTGGTGCAGTCACGTGATCCGCGATTGCAGCACTGCATGAAGATCGTCAGATCGACGATGTTGCACCTACATGGAGGTCCACTCATGGAACCAACGAACCATCGTCCACGGCTTCGCACGCTTGGCCAGTGGCTATTCCCACTGCTCCTCGTCGCCTCAGGACTGACGCTCGGGGTCGCCGCAACGGCGAGTGCCGCCGCGGAGAACGGAACGGGGACCATGACGACCAAGACCACGAGCGTCACCTACGGCTCGACCGGTCACGAACTCACGTTCACCTACACCGCCGCCACCGGCGGGGTCTCGGCCGGCGGCGTCCACCTCACCGTGCCCAACGGATGGTCGGCACCGTCGACGACCGGCACATCGGCCGGCTACACGACCGCCAGCACCGGCACGCTCTCAATTGATGGTCAGACCATCGTCGTACTCGGCGTCAACCTCTCCTCTGGCGCGACCCTCACGATTGACTACGGCTCGAAGGCCGCCAAAGGACCTGGCGCGACGGCAACGACGAGTGTCGGTACCGCCACGTGGACGACCATGGAGAAGTCAACGTCCGGCGGCACCGAGACCAACTTGGCCAAGTCACCACAGATCACCGTCGACGAGACCTTGGCCACGCCAGCGGCACCGTCGGTCTCGCTCGTCTCACCTAGTGCCATCGAGGTCAACTTCACGCCGAATCCCAACGCCAAGTCCAGCACCGTCACGGTGCGCCTGGCCAAGGACGGCTCATTCGTGAAGGCCATCGAGGGCGACACGACGGGCTCGGAGACGATCAGCAGCCTCACCCCCGGCGACACGTACTACGTGACGATCACTGCAGTGGGCAACGGCACTGACTACCTCACGTCCGCCGTCGGCGCCCACTCCGGTGTCATCACACCGGGCGTGCTGACGATCTCGGCGCGAGCCACGAACGTGACGGTCGGTCAGCCCGTCAATGTCGTGGCCGTGGTCACCGGCCTCACCGCCGCCGACCACGCGACGGTCACCAAGGACACCTTCACCTACACCGGTGTCGCTCCCACGGTCTACGCCGCCTCCACCGTCGCTCCGTCGGCGGTCGGCACGTATCTCGCGCTGCCCGCGAACGCCACCGTCGTCGTGACACCCAGCGCCGACCAAGGCGTCTACGCCTCGACCTATAACTACACCGCGGGCTCACTCGTGATCTCGGCCATCTCCAAAGTGCCCCTGCGCGCGACGAGCGTGGTCGGCGGCGCGTGGGTCGGTCGAACCGTCAACGTGACCATCATCGGTAGTGGCTTCTTCGGACAACCGAAAATCATCAGCAGCGTTGGTCGCGGCACCACGGCGCGGGTGATTCACGACACGGGCAAGCGACTTATCGTTCGCGTGACCGTCCGTTCAGGATCACCGAACGGCGTCCACGTCTTTCGCATCACGTTGAGCAACGGTAAGTCCGTCAACGTGCACTACAGCCAGTTCTAGACAGTCACCGACCCCGGACCGAACGCTCCGGGGTCGGTGACTCGTTCGCGACCAACGTAGTCTGCGAGAGTGAAAGACAACTCGTCTGACCTCGTTGTGTGGCAAGGCTGGGACCTGCGCAGCGGTGCTCATGCCGTAGCTGACGCACTCGAGAAATTCGAAGATTCGGCGCCGGCGTTCCCGAGCACTGATGCTCGATACGAACTCATTGCTGTCGCCGCGCGCGGTTTTCGTCCGCCGCAGCTGTTGACTTCGAGCACTGGTGACACCGAACAGAAAGCTTCTGACACCGAGTACCCGGGACTGCGACAAGTCTGGTCTGTGTCGTATCGCCAGATCGCTGAGACCGCACCAGTGACGACGCACCCTTATGCGATTTACCTCTTGGGGGTCAATCCCCCCACGGACGTCACTGACGAGGAACTTATCGTGTTCAACGATTTCTATACCAACGTCCACCTGGTCGAAGTCGCCGAGCGCCGTCACGCACTGCGGGCGGTGCGTTATGAACTCGTCGAAGCGATCAAAGCCCCCTATCTGGGTGCGCCGAGATTTCTCGCCGCCTACGAGGTCGACGAGACTTCCGCCTCGCAGCGCCGCCACGTCGGGCCGCCCTATTCGAAGGGACCGGCGGTGTGGCAGGGCCATTCGACGCCGTGGCGGCTCTGGTACCGACGACTCGGTTCGTAGGGGTTCGCCGCCGGATCTGAATTCACCTGGTGGGAGCTCATGAACGACACGGATGCGAGAGCGACGACGTCGCCAGGTCACGACGAAGGAGCCAGTCACTAAATTAGTTGCATGCCGAAAGCAACTACCCAAAGCGTGGCTGAGGCCGTTCCATTTTCGTCCGACGAACTCCGTCGTGTCGCGTCGAGCATGACGATCCTCTCTCGAGCGTTCACTCTCTCGCGGCCGCACGAGCTGCTCTTGCAAGAAGCCGGCGTTCGACTCGATCGCGCTGGTTCCGCCCTGCTCTTCAAACTCCGGGCGCATGGAGAGCCGGCGCGCGTGAGCGATCTCGCAGAACTCCTCGGTGTCGACACACCGTCCGTGACGCGCAAGGTGCAACAACTCGAGCGACTCGGGTACGTCACCATCGAGCCCGATACCGACGACAAGCGTGCCAAGCGCGTCTCATTGACCAAGTCCGGCGAAAAGACCATCGAACGGATCATGGTCGCGGTGAATCAGCGCCTCGCTCGGCTCTTCGAGGGTTGGACCAGAGAAGAAGTGTCGGTCTTCTCATCGTCGCTGGACAAGTTCGCACACGCCTTAACGAATGAAATGGAGAAAGAACGTGACTGATGACCTCGACCGCGTCGTCGCAGCAGCGCCCGCGGACCATGAGTTCTCACCGGAGGAGCACCGCCGCATATTGGTGATCCTCTCGGCGCTCATGCTGGGTATGTTCCTCGCCGCCCTCGACCAGACCATCGTGGCGACCGCCCTGCCGACGATCTCGGCCGACCTGCACGGCCTCAACCACTTGTCGTGGGTTGTCACTGCCTACTTGATCACGTCAACGATCACGCTGCCGCTGTGGGGCAAATTCGGCGACCTCTACGGACGCAAGAAGTTCTTCCAGATCGCGATCGTCATCTTCTTGATCGGATCGATTCTCTCGGGCCTCTCCCAGAACATGCTCGAACTCATCCTGTGCCGAGCGATCCAGGGCGCTGGCGCCGGTGGATTGATGGTCGGTTCCCAGGCGATCATCGGTGACGTCATCCCTCCTCGGCAACGGGGCCGCTACATGGGCTACTTCGGCGCCGTGTTCGGTCTCTCGAGCATCCTCGGACCCCTCGCCGGCGGCTTCTTCACCCAGCACGTCTCGTGGCGCTGGATCTTCTACATCAACGTGCCGATCGGCATCGTCGCGCTCTTCATCATCGCGGCCGTCCTGCACATCCCGGTGCACAAGGTCCACCACAAGATCGACTGGTGGGGCACGTCATTGCTCTCGGCCGGCGTCGTCGGTTGGATCCTGGTAACGACCCTGGGTGGCACCAAGGGCTGGCCCTGGAGTTCGCCGACCATTATCACGATGGGCGCCGTCAGTACGGCCGTGCTGGTCGTCTTCTGCTTCGTCGAGGTCAACGTGGCCGAACCGATCATCCCGCCAGGTCTCTTTCGCAACCGGACGTTCTCGGCGGCCTCGGCGGTCAGCTTCGCCATCGGCTTCACGATGTTCGGTTCCATCGTCTACCTGCCGCTCTACCTGCAGATCGTGCACGGCGCGACGCCGACGTCCTCGGGTCTCGAGTTGCTCCCGATGGTCGGTGGCATGCTCATCACCTTCATCGTGAGCGGTCGACTGGTCTCGCGCACGGGGCGCTACAAGATCTTCCCGATCATCGGCCTCGCGGTGACGGCGCTCGGACTGAGCCTCCTATCCCAACTCGGTCCGAGTACGTCCTATGGCTTCGCGGCGATCGACATGTTCGTCGTCGGCCTCGGACTCGGGCTCGTCATGCAGGTTCTCGTCGTGGCGGTGCAGAACTCGGTGCCGCACTCCCAACTCGGCACCGCGACCGCGACCGCGACGTTCTTTCGCACCATCGGCGGTGCCTTCGGCGTGGCCATCCTCGGCGCGGTCTTCAACAGCCAGCTGCTGACGCACCTGCGTGCCACGGCCTCGCCCGCGCTCATGAAGTTGATCGGGGGCTCGGACATCTCGGAGAACCCGGCGCAGATCGCCAAACTGCCGCCGCCGGCGCGCGAGCTGGTCATCAATGCCTTCAGCCATACGTTGCACACGGTCTTCATCGTGTCGATCCCGTTCGCCGTGGTGGCCTTCATCATCGCCTTCTTCATGAAGGAGATCCCACTGCGTCAACAGGCGCACATCTCCGTCGAAGAAGCCGTCCCGAGTGAACTGCCCGGCTTTTAGGCAGCCTTCACCGTCTCTTTGAGGTGACACGTGAGTTCCAATGACTTTGTCGCGCAGTGGGAGCGCTGGCACCGCGACCATGAGAAGCGACGGGCGCGTCCGCTCGGGTTCCTCGCCATCACGGGACTGCATTGGCTCAATGGCGATCCCCAGCGATTTGACGATGTGCCCGGCGAGTGGTTGAGTGACGGCACCGGTGTCAACGTCGCACTGCGCGATGACGAGGACCTGCTGGTCAATGACACGCACGTCCGTGGCGTCTACCGCTTCGGCGACATCGACGAACACGGGGACCGCGCGTCGTTCGGTGATGCGATCGTGGAGATCGCGCAACGCGACCAACAGTTCATGATCCGGCCGCGTCATCCGGACAACGTCGTGCGAACTCGCTACACGGGAACGCCAACCTACGCGCCGAGCGAGGACTGGATTGCACGCGGCACCTTCCTCCCCAACGACACACCACGGTCGATCACCGTCGGCGCGAGCGTCGAGGGCCTTGAGAACGTCTATGAATCGCCGGGAGACGTCGAGTTCGAACTCGCCGGAGAGCGCCATCGTCTCGTCGCTTTCAACGATGAAGGTCCCGACGAACTCTTCATCGTGTTCACCGACTTGACCGCGGGCACCGAGACCTATACCGCGTGTCGCTTCCTCACAGCGAGGGTCGCCAACGATGAGAGTGTCGTATTGGACTTCAATCGGGCGACGAACCCACCGTGCGCGTACACCGACTTTGCCACGTGCCCCTTGCCGCCCGCATCGAATCATCTCTCGATTCATGTGCGCGCCGGAGAGAAGTCGCCCGTTTCGTCGCCCTGAAGTGAACGGCGATCATCGCGCCACGCCAGCGTGTGACGTTTTCGCAACTTTGGAACAAGTCACCGGGCAGCGGTCTACATTCGCATCATGAGAGCCCTCGTGAAGTTCCTCGTCGCGATGCTGTTCCTGCTCGTCGTCTCGGTCGTGGTGGTCGGTCCCGGTCGACTGGTCGCCGGTGCCGAGTACCCCTTGGGTATCGGACCGTGGGGGTCGACCGGTCGCTACTGCCAGCACATGTACTCCCTCACCCACCTCGTCGAGGTCTGGCACCACTCTGATCGGTCGGCGACGGCCCACGAGCGATCCACGTATCGCGCGCTGGAAACGTCCTTGACATCGTCCGGACCTGAAGTACCAAAGGCTGACTTCGCGGAGTTCTTCCAGGCGCGCGGCAATGTCGTGAAGACGATGTCCGCCCAGTCAGTGCTGCTCAACACGTGGTGGGATCAGCACTGCACCCAGATGTGGATGGAAGCGCCCGCGTCGCTGAACAGCGCGTGGTCCGGCATCATCGGACACGAGCGGTTCACGCACTTCCCAAAGAACGTCGTCGTGGTGCGCAACTTCTTCAGGGTCACTGCGTGAACCTTGACGTCGCGCGGGCCCGAGGATCGAGCCGTTCAGGTCGCTCAACCAGCCTTGGCTTTGGTGGCCACGATCGACGCGTAGGGGATGGTGTCCGCCGCGGGCGGCGTCGGTTCGGTCACGCGCTCATTCCAGTCTGAGAACGTCGTCGTCCCGCCACCAGTGCTCCCGGTAATCACTTCTTTGACCGGCAACGTGAGTGCGCCCGACGAGATCGTCAAGACGCTCTTCGTGGCACCGGCCGAGGCCGTCGCCGCGGTGTTCCACGAGAGCTGATAGTCCTTGGAGTGCGCGCCGCCGCCGACCTTGAACTTCGTGCCCTTGGAGGCCGGCAGGATGCTCGCGAGGACCCCGGTCGTGAGGTTGCCCTGGAAGCTCGTGTAGGGCGCGGTGCCCTCTTTCATGACGACCGAACGCGTGCCGACCTTCTTCGCCTGCGCGGCGGTGAGACCCATGATCGTCGTGAGGCCGGTCGGACTGCCACTCAAGTAGGCGTCGAGCGGGGTGACGATGATCTTCACGTGGCTCTTGCCCGAGACGATCGACTCCTGGCCGTACGTGGCGCCGATATCGACGATGACGACGCTGGAGTCGGTGCCGGTCTTGGAGTACACGTAGATGTGGACGCCGGTCACGGTCGACATGGCCTTTTGGGTCGCCTTCAGGACCGACTTGGTGGTCGGATTCTTTACCGAGGCTTGGGCTGCGCTGGGCGCCATAGCGACCACCACGGCGGCGCCAAGGACGAGTGAGAGGAGCTGGCAACGGCGACGGAGCGAAAAGGACATGGTCTCTAGCCTACGGTGAATTGCCCCAACTATTCATGCAGCGACCGCGCCCGGTTGTTCGCGCGCCACTTTGGCCCGAAGGTGCTCAACCTATGCTGACGCATGGACACGATGTCCGGAGGTGACCATATGACCCGCTCGGCCTACGACCAGTGGCTCGAACTCTTTGAGGCGTCCTCAATGCGCGACGCCACCTTCACGACGATGTCGGGCATTCCCCTCGCCCCGGTCTACGGTCCAAAAGTTCCAGCCAGCGACGCCGAGTTCCCGGGCCTCTTCCCCTACACCCGCGGCGTGCACGCCGGTATGTACCGATCTCGCCTCTGGACCATGCGGATGTTCGCGGGCTTCGGCACCGCGATCGACACGAACCAGCGCTTCAAAGAGATCATCGCGGCCGGCGGGCAAGGCCTCTCCACGGCCTTTGACATGCCGACGCTGCTGGGTCTGGACTCTGACGATCCGATGGCCCTGGGCGAGGTCGGACGCTGTGGTGTGGCGATTGACAGCCTGGCCGACATGCGTGACCTCTTCGCCGACATCAATCTCGCGACCATCACGACGAGCATGACGATCAACTCCCCCGCCGCGGTGATGCTGGCGCTCTTCGTCGCCCAGGCCGAGGAGAGCGGCGTGCCGCGAGCCCAGCTCGGCGGCACGTTGCAGAACGACATCTTGAAGGAGTACCAGGCCCAAAAGGAGTTCGTCTTCCCGCCGCGCCAGTCCATGCGACTGGTGCGTGACACGATTCAATTCACCGCGGCCGAGATGCCCAAGTGGAACTCCATCTCGGTCTCGGGCTATCACATCCGCGAGGCCGGCTCGACGGCGGCCGAAGAACTCGCCTTCACCCTCGCCAACGGCTTCGCCTACGTGGAGCTCGCCCAACAGGCCGGTCTCTCCGTCGATGAGGTCGCGCCGCGCCTCTCGTTCTTCTTCAACGCGCACATCGACTTCTTCGAAGAGATCGCGAAATACCGCGCCGCACGACGACTCTGGGCCCAGTGGATGCGCGGTCACTACCAGGCGACCAATGAACTCAGCTGGAAGCTGCGCTTCCACACCCAGACGGCCGGTGTCTCGTTGACGGCCCAACAGCCCGAGGTGAACATCGCGCGCACCGCCATCGAGGCCCTGGCCGGCGTCCTCGGCGGCACACAGTCGCTGCACACGAACTCGATGGACGAGGCGCTCGCGCTTCCTTCCGAGAAGGCGGCGCGCATCGCGCTTCGCACCCAACAAGTCATCGCGCATGAGACCAACGTGACCAACGTCGCCGATCCCCTCGGCGGCTCGTACTTCGTCGAGGCGTTGACCGACGAGATGGCCGAAGAGGCCGAGGCGATCTTCGCCGAGATCTTGTCCATGGGCGAGGGCTCGATGCTCGAAGGTTGCATCCGGGGCATCGAAGAGAACTGGTTCCAGGGACGGATCGCTGAGTCGGCCTACGTCCTTGAGCGCAGTTTCAATGAAGGCAGACGCGTCATCGTCGGCGTGAACGACTTCACCGAGGGCAACGACGACGCGGACCTAGAGATCCTTCGCATCACCAATGAGGACGAACGCAAGCAAATCGATCGACTCACTGACGTGCGCGAGCGCCGCGACGACGAGAAGGTGCTGTTGGCCTTAGAGGAATTGACGAAAGACGCCGAGGACCCTGAGGTCAATCTCATGCCGGCGTTGATCAATGCCGCACGCGCACAGGTCACCGTCGGCGAGATGATGGGCGCCATGGAGAAGGTCTTCGGTCGCCACGTCGAGGTGCCGTCACTGTGATCCGCGTCCTCGTCGCCAAGGTCGGCCTCGACGGACATGACCGCGGTATCAAGGTCGTCGCGCGGCTGCTGCGTGACGCCGGCATGGAGGTCGTCTACACCGGGCTCTTCCAGACGCCTGAGACCGTGGCGATCAATGCGATTCAAGAAGACGTCGACGTCGTCGGACTCTCGATGCTCTCAGGCGCGCATCTGACGCTCGCGCCGCTGGTCGTCGCGGCATTGCGCTCGAGGGGATCGGACATCCCGGTGATCGTCGGGGGCATCGTGCCGAGCAACGACCTCGAGGACTTGCGCGCAGCCGGCATCGCGGCGGTCTTCGGTCCGGGTGCCAGCGCCGACGAGATGGTCGCGTCGATCAACGATGTCGTGGCCCAGGCGCGGGCGTAGTTTCGCCAACCGCTCGACGGTGACGCGCTAGGACGACGGCGTCGTCGTCGTTGTCGTCGAGGACTGAGGCGGACCGATGAGGTCGAGCTTCGTCTTCCAACCGTTCAAGATGGGCGGGGCCTCGGCGCCAAGGACGTCTTCGAGCATCGAGGCGTAGATGTCGCGGAAGTCCACGACGACTGCGAGGTCTCCCTGATTCAGGTTCGTGAGCGACGGTTGCTCGCCGTAGAAGCCGCCGGCGACACGGTTGCCCGCGACGAAGACCGGCGCCGACGTCCCGTGGTCGGTGCCGCCGCCGGCGTTCGCCTGGACACGGCGTCCGAACTCGGAGTAGGCCATGACGACGACGTCATTAGCGCGTGGCGTCCCGTCGATCTGGGTCAGGAACGCGGTGATGGCGTCCGAGACTTGACCGATCAACACGTTCTGCAGCGCGAGCTCATCGGCGTGGGTGTCAAAGGAGCTCAGCGACACCGAGTACACGCGCGTCGGGACGTTCCCGGTGATCATGTTCGCCACGACGTCGAGCTGTTGGGCGAGCGGCGTCGCGCTCGTGGGTGGTGCGGTCGCGAGGACCGGCGTCAAGGTCGCCGCGAGGGAGAAGAGGTCGCCGATGGAACTGGCCGCGTCGGCGACGAGTGCGGTGTCCTGCTTTGACGGGTCGGCGAGCAGTTGCATCTGCGTGGCCATCGAACCCCACGGCACCTGCAGGCCGCTCACCGGCACCATCGAGCCGACTCGCTTGTTACCGGCGAGCAGCGGCGTCAGCGTCGAGTCGACCCCGATCGCGCGGAAGGCATCGTGGGGCAATCCGTCGAGGTAGCGGCCGATCCATCCGCTCGAGATCTCTTCGACCGGCGACGCGGTCTGCCAGATCGCCATCGACGAGAAGTGCGACAGGTTCGGGTTGGGGTAACTCGTGCCGAGCACGATCGCCAACTTGTTCGCATTCCACAGCGACTCAAATCCGGTCATCGTGCCGTTGAGCGCGAGTGAGTCACTGAGCGGCAAGACCTCGGACGCGCTGAGCGACATCCCCGGTCGGTTCGACGCGTAGGCCGGATCAAGGTACGGCACGACCGTATTGAGCCCGTCGTTGCCGCCGTAGAGCGTGACAATCACGAGGATCGGCGTGCCGACCGGCAACGGCGCCACGGTCGCGGCTTGGGCGATCTCTTCGAAGCTCAGCGTCGCCGCCACCGTGGCGGCACCGGCCGCGCCGGTGTACTTGAGGAACTGTCGGCGGTTGAAGTCGCAGCCGCTCATGCGTTCACCAAGTACTCGGGTGCGTTGATGGCGAGGAAGGCGAAGCGCGACGGGTCCGACAGGGCCTGATTCAAGGCGCGCTCGGTACGGACGCTCCACTTGGCCACGCCGAGCCAGTCGGCCGCGGCCTGCACCATCTCGGACTTCTTCACGGAGGTGATCGGCGTGAGGTCCCCCTTTTGCACGAGCGTCTCGGCGAGGTCGACGCGGTACTGGATCGCGGCAGCGGTCAGCCACGCCTCGTCATAGGGCCACCCACCGACGCTCGGTGGGTTGAACGGCAACTGGCCCATCGACGAAAGGAGCCAGGTCAGGTCGCCCGGATCCCCGAACTTCGACGGCGTCACGCGCAGCGCGCGACAGGCCGAGACGAACCATTCGACGGGCGACTTGGCCTGCGAGTACTGGGGCAGGCGCATCGCGGGGTCGCGCGCGATGGCGTTGATGAGCGGTGCAATCTCACGACTCTCGAAGATCGAGGCGAGATTGGGCGGCGGCGGCACCGTGGTGGAGATGAACCGGAACCACATCCGACGCGCGATGAACTTGGCGTTCTCGGGTCGCGAGACGATCCAGTCGCTCAACGTGCGCGAGTTGAGGACCGCGCGCTTGCCCAGCACGCTGACGGGCTTGTCGTAGTGCTGTTTGGCCATGAAGGTGCTGGTGCCGGCGGTCAGGTCGACGTTGTAGCCGGTGAGCGCCAGGGCGGCCTGGTGGACGTCGGTCTGGGTGTAGTTGCCGACGCCCAGGGTGAAGAGCTCCATGTACTCGCGACCGAGGTTCTCATTGGGTGACCACGCGACGTTCTCCTCGCCGTCGAGCCAGTAGATCAGCGCGCTGTCTTGGACCATCGCTCGCGACATGTCCGCGAAGTTGCCCAGCGCGTGGCTGCGGAGCAGGTCGTTTTGAATCTTCATCGGTCGCGCGTAGGAGACTTTCGAGATCGATGTCGCCCAGTGACCGTGCCAGAACCACGTCATGCGTTCGATGAACGGGTAGTCGGCCAACGTCATGCGATCCATCCACCAGATGGCCACCGACAGCGACTGATTCCAGACCTCGGTCCAGTACGCGGCACTCGCGGTCGGGTCCGACGGTGCCTGGCCCATGTCGGGGTAGGGCGGGGTGACGAGTGCGTGCAGACCCGGGTCGGCGCGGTGCGCGAGGATCCTCGTGCGCGCTTGGGGAATGCCGGCGTCGAGGAGTTGGCGGAACTCACCGGGCTTGGGACCGAGACCGAAGCGGTGTACAAGGCGCGACAGTTCCAGTCGATCTGAGGCGGCCGTCATGCCCAGCAGACTAGAACGACGATTCGCGCGAAACGTTGAAATTCGTGTGAATTTATGTGAATTGTCCGAGATTTGTCACGCTGTTTGGCTGATTAAAAGCACGCGGCCAGGTCGAACAGCAATGACTGCAGTGTGCGCACGTACTCGAGCATGGCGGCGTCGGCGGCCTCCAATTGCTCATCGGTGAGCAGGCCGTTGGTCTGGGCGGTCGAGCGCAGCGCGACCTGCAGCGTCGTGAGCCAGACCCACGCTTCAGCGTCGTTCAAGAACTGCTCGTCGACGGTGAGACTCGCGAGTTCAGCGTTCGTCGAGGTCTCGCTCTGGCGCGCGAGGACCGAGACCGGATTGTCATGATCGAGGCTCGGGTCGATCGGACCGGAGAGCGACACGTGCCACTCGTGGTCGGGGTCGCGTTCGGCCGCGAGCACGTTGGCGAAGGCGCTGCGCACGACGGAGCGTCCATAGTCGTTGATGCGCACTTCAACCCGTCCGTCGCGACGACGGGTGAAGACTTTCCCACCGGCCACTAGTTGTCCTGTTCGATCGTGCTCTGGAGGCCCGAGACCTGCAGCTTGACGCAGTAGCTCTCGGCGCGCTCGCGATGCCCCGACCACACGAGCGCTCGACCCTCGTGGTGCACGGCCAACATCAGCTGCGTGCACTTGTTGTTCGAGTACCCGAAGATCTTCTTGAAGATCACGACCACGACCGTCATCGGCGTCACGGGGTCGTTCCACACGATCACGTTCCACGGCTTCTTGGTCTCGACCGCGTCCTCGGTCTGGACGTCACCCTCGGTCGTCGTGCGACGCAGTGGTTGGGTGGAGGCCATACAACCAGTGTCCCAGAACCTTGCATGAATTGAAAGCAGTGCACCATAGTCTGGCGGGACATGTGCGAGAGCGGAGTCGGACCAGGTGGCCAGTGAAGTCCTGACCAGAGTGCAGCGCCGTGTGAATCGCGACATCCGCGGCGCCATCGGACTCTCAAAGGATCCCCCACCGCGCTGCACCGATCCCGACGAGGCCTACTTCGCCCTCGACAGCGTGGCGCGCGTCATCCACGGTGACCTGCCACCGATGCTGGTCGGGGGCCTCGGCTCGCTCTTCATCCAGATGTTGCACCCGCACACGATGGCCGGGGTCGCGGAGCACTCTCGCTATCGCGAGGACCCACTCGGGCGGCTGCTCCAAACGGCGAACTTCATCGGTTTCACGACCTACGGCACGAAAGCCCAGGCCTACGCCTCGATCGAGCGCGTCCTCGCGGTGCACCAGGTCGTTCGGGGCGTCGCCGATGACGGAATCCCCTACTACGCCAACGACCCGCACCTGTTGGCCTGGGTGCACGCCGCCGAGACCTCGATGTTCCTGAGTGCCTATCGCCGCTACGGCACCGTGCCCTTGAGCGACGCCGACGCCGACCGCTACGTGAACGAGATGGCGACACTCGCACTCGACCTCGGCATGATCGACCCGCCGCGGTCGGTCGCGGCGTTGGCGGCCACGATTCAGCGATTCCGTCCGGAACTGCGCCTCAGCGCCGACGGCGCGGTCGCGCGTGACTTCGTGATTCGTGGCGTCCAACGCGGCCTACTTCGTCGCTCCGTCAACTGGCTGCTGGTGCGCGCCTCGTTCGCCTTGATGTCGCGATGGCAAGTGGAGCTCCTCGGCGTGCCATATCGGCCGCTGCGCAATCGCTACCTCATCCAGCCGATGACGGCCGTGCTGTGTCGCTTGATCCGCCTGTTCGTGCCACCGCCACCTAGGTAGCGAGACCGAGCCCGCCGTCGACGACCACGACCTGGCCCGTGACGTACGGCGTTGCGGCGAGCGCGACGATGACGTCGGCGACGTCCTCGGGCGTACCACTTCGTCGCAACGGTGCGACGGCGCCGACGAAACCGTGTTGGCCGTCCCAGTCCTGCGTCCAGGGCGTCGCGATCAGTCCCGGTGCGACGGCGTTCACGCGCACCTCGGGGCCGACGGCCTTGGCGAGTAGCTCGGTCATGTGATTGACGGCGGCCTTCGAGGCGGCATAGGGAATCGACGAGCCGACCGAACGCACACCGGCGAGCGACGAGACGTTCACGATCGCGCCGTGACTCTCGCGCAGTGCCTCCATCGCCGCGACACAGAGACTCCAGGTGCCAAAGACGTTGACCTCGAAGATGTCACGCCACACGTCGAGCGACGCGGCGTTGAGGTCGGCGTGGGGAATCACCTTCGTCGTCCCGGCGTTGTTGACCAGCACGTCGAGGCGGCCGTAGTGCTCGAGTACCTCGGCCACGAGCCGCGTGCAGTCCTCAGCCTTGGCGATGTCGGCCTGCACGTAGAGGGCGTCCGTGGTCGACGCGGCGAGCCGTTCGCCGGCCTCGCGACTGCGCGCGGAGTTGAAGATCACGCGGTCGCCCGAGTCGGCGAAGCGCAACGCGGTCGCTTCGCCGATGCCACTCGTCGATCCGGTCACCAACACGACGCGGTCCATAGTTATCGCCGGCGAAGTCGCCACGAACCGGCCCAGTGCTGACCGGGTTCGAGGACCACAATGTCTTTGCCACTGCGCAGGGCGTCCGGAGGACACGTCATCGGTTCGACCGCGACGGCGGTCCGCCGGCGGCCCTTCTCCAGGTGATCGCCCGTGAAGACCTGCAGGTACGGAAAGTTTCGGTCGACGCTCAACTCGATCTCTCCACCCGTCGAGTCGACGAGCACGACCGTCGCGAGTCCCGAATCGTCGCGCACCAGCTCGGTGAACGTCGTATCGAGCGTGTGACCGTTCACTGATTTGCGCTTCGTGAAGTCGAGGTCGCCGCCCGCGACCGGCAAGATCTCCCCGGTCGGCAGTTGACAGTCGTTCACCGCGACGTAGGCCGTCGCCGGCACCTCGAGCTCGGCCCCTTCGATCGTCGGCGTCGTCACGGCGAGATATGGGTGAAAGCCCACGCCGAAGGGAATCGGTACGTCATCGCGGTTGGTGACGGTCGTGGTGACCGTGAGACCGAGACGACCGAGGTGATAGGTGACGTTGATCTCGCTGAGGAACGGATACTCAGGCGACGGGTGCAAGAGCAACGTCAACGAGCAGCGGTTCTGGTTCACCGAGTCGATGCGAAAGGGTCGCCAGCGCACGAGTCCGTGGATGGCCGTCGCGTGCGCGACGTCGTCGATGGTCGGTCGAGCGACGCGATCCGAGAACGACCACTCCCCGTCACCCATGCGGTTGGGCCAGGGATAGAGCACCTGGCCGCGGGCGCCGGTCGGGACCTCCTCGCCGGCGAAGCCTTCGATGACGGCCAGGCCGCCCTTGACGAAGGTCCGCAGGGTCGCGCCGACCTCTGTGATCACCGCTCGCTCGTCGCCGTGGGCGATGGCGATCTGTTCACCGGATGGAAGCATCAGCCACTTTTCCCTTTAATCACTGACAGGTAACGCACGCCAGTTATCGTACGCCGTATGCGAATCCTGATAACGAACGACGACGGCATCGAGGCCCCCGGTCTCGAGGTCCTGGCGCGCAACGTCGCGCGTTGGATCGACGAGGCGCCCGGTGGTGAGGTCCGCGAGGCGATCGTGGTCGCGCCGAGTAGGAATCACTCGGGAATGTCGGCGGCGGTCGGCGACGTCTTTTCCCATCCCAGTGTCAACTACGAGCGGCGTGTCATCACCGGCGCCGAGTCGCTCGTCGCCTACTCCCTCGAGGCTCCCCCGGCCCTCTGTGCCATCCTCGGCGCGGTCGGTAGTTTCGAGTTCCAACCGGACCTCATCCTCTCGGGTATCAACGCTGGCGCGAACGTGGGACGCAGTGTGCTGCACTCCGGCACGATCGGGGCGATCCTCACCGGGGCGCAGCTCGGTCTCTCGGGGCTCGCGGTCTCGGTCCAGTGGGGTGAGAACGTCCACTACGACACGGCCGGCGAGGTCGCCATCGAGGTGCTGCAAGAACTCATGAACGCGCCGTCGCGCACGCTGTTCAATCTGAACGTGCCGAACCTGTCGGCGGCCGACATGAAGGGCGTGCGACGCGGTCGGATCTCCGGCGCCGGTGTCGTGAAGTCCGCTCGCCCGGCAGTCGCGGGCGAGGGCCTCGGCGACGCCGGTGAACTCACGCTGCGACTCGGTGCGGCGACACCGGACATCGGTGACGTCAGTGACGAGGACGCCGATGAAGACGGCGCGTTGCTCGTCGCCGGCTACGCCTCGCTGACGCCGATCCGCGGACCACACGAGGACGCTGACCCGGGTCTCGATGGGCTGGTCCACTCGGCTCTCGAGGCAATCGCGCGGCACCTCAACAAGGTTCGCTAGTCATCGGTCGGTCGTCGACGCTGTTGCTTCACTCGACCCCTCGCCTTCTTATCATCCACGCGACGGATCTTCGAGCCCTTGGTGGGTTTCGTCGCGCGACGCGGCGGCGCCCGCGTGAGCGCCACGGCGATCTTCTCCGTCAACTGTTCCAGCGCGGCGCTGCGATTCTGTCCCTGCGACCGAAATCGGCTCGCGCTGGTTCGCACGACGGGGCCGATCTTCTCCATCAGCAACACACGATCGGCGTTCGAGAGCACCACGGACGCTTCGACATCGAAGGACGCGACGACGCGCGTCAGCGAACGATTGGCGTGCTGCCCGCCGGGCCCGCCCGACGTGGTGACGCGCAATACGACCTCGTCCGAAGGAATCGTCAGTCGATTTCGGATGAAGAGTGATCCGTCGTCGAGTACGCGTGCACTCATCACTCGGCGCGACTCGGGAAACGGACCATCGCCAATTGGCTGGACGTCGCGACGAGTTCACCGCGCTCGTCGAACAACTCGCAGCGCTCCTCGACGACGCTGTCCGTGATGACGACGCACCACTGTCGCGCGCGCAGCCACTCACCCGCCGGGATCTGGTGCACGTAGGACGTCAACTGGAGAGTCGGCACCCAACCCGAGGATCCGAGGGGAAACGTGGCGGGGGGAAGACCATCACTCGCGAAGAGCAGGGTCCAGGCGTCCCAGCCCCCCACGTCGCCGTCGTTCAACCGCAGCCAGCCCTTCACCTCGGCCAGGTCGCTGGCGACCCCGTCGAGCCACGTCGCCGATGAGGGATCGAGGCGAAAGTCCGCGACGCGCATCAGTTTGACCTCCTCGACGACGGTGCGCGCGACGCACTGCTCCACCGGCGCGAGTTCCGGTGGTGTGGCGTGACGATAGCGAACGCTCGGGTGCTCGGCCAAGGTGCCCAGCGCGACCAATGACTCGGTCGTCACGGCACCGTCCTGGACGAGTTCGACATGGACGAACGACGCGCTCCGACCCACTCGTCGCACCGACGTACGGAGTTCGGCGGATCCGACATTCGGTGCGATCGCGTAGTTGGTGGTCACCGCCGTTGCGTGCACGTGGGGGGCGCCCTCGTCGATCGCCGCGGCGAGGGCGGCGTTGGCCAAGAGGCACTGCAGGTAGCCACCGTTGGGGTGCCCGGCGACGGTGTAATCGTCGGAGATCACCGCGGCGTACCGTCCCGGTCCGAGTGGCTCCACCGCAGCGGCGTCGCGCAACGACCGACTCTCTGGCGCGGCGCTCATGGTGAAAACCTTAAACGGTGAAACGCGGGCAAACCGTTAGATTGGCGGGTGAGAAAGAGGTATCGATGAGGACCATTCCCTATTTCATTAACGATGAGCGCGTGGAAGGGGCCGGCGATCTCCTGGTCTTCAATCCCGCGACCGGCGACGTCACCGCGCACGTCCCGATCGCCGACGCCCACCTCGTCGATGACGTGGTCGCCGTCGCCCGAAATGCCGCAGCGTCGTGGCGCAACTCGACGCTCTCCCAGCGCACGAACGTGCTCTTCACGTTGCGCCAGCTCCTCGTCGAACACGCCGATGAGTTGGCGGCGCTGATCACCCACGAGCACGGTAAGACGATCGCTGACGCCAAGGGTGAGCTGGCACGCGGTCTCGAGAACGTCGAGTACGCCTGTGGCCTCACTGAGCACATGAAGGGCGACTTCTCGAGTCAAGTGGCCGACGGCGTGGACGTCCACTCGGTGCGCGAACCGGTCGGCGTCGTCGCGGCGATCACGCCGTTCAACTTCCCGATCATGGTGCCGCTGTGGATGACGGCCAACGCACTCGCGACCGGCAACGCCGTCATCTTGAAGCCGTCCGAGCGCGACCCGTCGGTCTCGGTGCGACTCGGTGAGCTCCTTCGCGACGCCGGTCTGCCGAGTGGGGTCTTCAACGTGCTGCACGGCAACGCTGACACCGTGAACCAACTCCTCGAACACCCCGGCATCGACGCCGTGAGTTTCGTCGGCTCCACGCCGGTCGCGCGCCACGTGTACCTGACCGGTACCGCGCACGGCAAGCGGGTGCAGGCCCTCGGCGGCGCGAAGAACCACATGGTCGTCCTTCCCGACGCGGACCTCGACATCGCCGCCGACGCGGCGATCAACGCCGGCTTCGGCTCGGCCGGCGAGCGGTGCATGGCGATCAGCGTCGTCGTCGCGGTCGGTGACGTCGCCGACGACCTCATCAGCCGGATCACGGACCGTCTCGACAAGTTGGTCGTCGGCCCCGGCGATGACCCCAACAGCGACTTCGGCCCGCTCATCACCAAAGAACACCGCGACCGCGTCGCGAACTACGTGACCTCGGCGCCGAGCAACGGCATCACCGTCGTGCGCGACGGCACCTCGTGGTCCGAGAAGCCAGGATTCTTCGTCGGACCCTGCCTGCTCGATGGCGTCCAGCCGGGGATGAAGGCCTACGACGACGAGATCTTCGGGCCGGTCCTCAGTGTCTCGCGTGTGGCGACCTACGCCGACGCCGTCGAGATGGTGAACGCCAATCAGTACGGCAACGGCGTGGCGATCTTCACGCGCGACGGCAACGCGGCGCGATTGTTCTCGCGAGAAGTCAGTGTCGGCATGATCGGCATCAACGTGCCGATTCCCGTACCGATCGCGGCCTACTCCTTCGGTGGATGGAAGAACTCCCTGTTCGGCCACAGCCACATCTATGGCCCCGAGGGCTTCGCCTTCTACACGCGCGCGAAGGTGATCACCACGCGCTGGCCACAACCTTCGGAGTCCCAGATCGACCTCGGCTTCCCCACGACGCGCTAAGTCGTGCTCGCCTCGGTCCACACCGTGTTCCACGGCGTCGGCCACGGCCTACGCGAGGCCGCGGCGATGCTCTGGATCACGTGGTGGCCCCTGGTCTTTGGCCTCACGATTTCCGGTGTCGTCCAGAGTCTGATGCCGCGCGACGGCCTGCGCAGCCAATTCGGTCGCACGAATGTGACGTCCGTGGCGAAGGCCTCGATCTTGGGTGTGATCTCGTCATCGTGCAGCTACGCCGCGAGCGCGATGTCGCGCGCGCTGTTCGCGCGAGGCGCGTCGTGGACCAACTCGTTGGTCTTCATGGTCGCCTCCACGAACCTGGTGATCGAACTCGGCATCGTCGTGTACCTGTTGCTCGGTTGGCAGTTCGTGGTCGCGCAGTTCGTGGGCGGCGTCGTGATGATCGCGCTCCTGAGTTGCTGCACGCACTACGTCTTCTCGCGACGCTACGAGACGCTGCTGCACGAACGCGTACTGCGCGATTCGCCGCCGGCGATGACCACGAGCGGCCAGAGTATGCGCGAACGCCTGGGTGACCCTGGCTCATACCGTCGGGCCGCCACGTTCAGCCTCGGTGACTTCACGATGGTGCGCAAAGAGCTCCTGGCCGGATTCATCGTCGCGGGATTCCTGATGGCCGACGTGCCGAACCAGTGGTGGTCGCACCTCTTCCTCAGTGGCCACGGCATCTGGACGGTCCTTGAGAACGTGACCATCGCGCCCCTGATCGCCGTGCTCTCCTTCGTCTGTTCGGTCGGCAACATCCCGCTCGCCGCGGCGCTCTGGGCCCATGGCGTCGCCTTCGGCGGCGTGATCAGCTTCGTCTTCGCTGACCTCGTGACCTTCCCACTCCTGCTCATCTACCGCCGCTTCTACGGGACCCGCGCGGCAGTGCGCCTGTTCGGCCTCCTGTGGTTCGTCATGACCGTGGGCGGCTTCCTCGTCGACCGACTGTTCCACCTGACCTCGTTGGCCCCCACGTCGCACCACGTGCGATTCGCCGGCGGGGACTTTCCACTCGGCTGGACGCTGGCACTCAATATCACTGCGACGGCGACGCTGCTGGCGCTCTGGCTGCTGGCGCGTCGTGACAGGTCGGGAACCCTCGCCATCGATCCGATCTGCGGCATGGCCGTCGACACCTCGGCGCCAGCCGCGACGCGCCACGTCGACGAGGTCGACTATTACTTCTGCTCGCCGCGCTGTGCCGAACGATTCGATCAGCGACACGTCACCCCCGCGTAGCCGTGCGGCGGTCGCGCCACGGAGTCGGCCGAGCGGCGTCGCCTAGAATTTGACGAACGACAGCCGGTTCGACGTACCCCTCGGGGTCAGGTGCAATGGACCGGCACCGAGTGAGGACGTCAGTACATCCATGAGTAAGCAGCACACCAGTGTCCGTTCCTACGGCGTCCTCATCGACGCCGGGCGAGTCGCCCTCGTCCGGTCCTCCAACCCGCGCCACGTCCCACCGCTCTGGTGGCTGCCGGGCGGCGGCATCGACTTCGGCGAGGCGCCGGAAGACACGTTGATCCGCGAGTTCCGAGAAGAGACCGGACTCGAGGTCCAGCGGCCCACGCTGTTAGGGGTCACGAGCGACGTTCGACGCCGCGACAACGGTGACAAGATCCACACCGTCCGTATTCTCTTCACCGTGGAGTTAGCCGGCGGCGAACTCCACCACGAGGTCCACGGCACCACCGACCACGCCGCGTGGTTCGATCTCGCCGACCTCGACGCCATGAATATCGCGGAGTACGCGCAAAAGGCGATCGCGTCGGCTCAGGGGAAGTAGACCCCCGGCATCTCACGCTTCAAGAACTTGCCGGCCGCGTTTCGCGGCAGCGGTGTGTCGGTGAAGGCGACGCGAGACGGGACCTTGAAATTCGCGAGTCGTGCCTGGAGATGCGCCCGTAATTCGTCCTCGGTCAACGCTTCGCCCGGCTTCAACATCACGGCGCACGCGACGACTTCGCCGAGACGCTCGTCCGGTAGTCCGAAGACCGCGGCCTCGTAGACCGCCGGGTGCTCGTAGATCGCGGCCTCCACTTCGGCCGAGTAGACGTTCTCCCCCGCGCGAAGGATCATGTCCTTCACCCGGTCCGACACGTAGAGGTAGCCGTCGTCATCGATGTGACCGAGGTCGCCTGAGCGCAGCCATCCGTCGACGATCGTCTCCTTGGTCGCCTCGGGCTTTCGCCAGTAACCGCGGATCAGCGTCGGGGACTTCATCCAGATCTCGCCGACGACGTTGGTCGCCAGCGCTCGCAGTTCATCGTCGCGGATCTCGACGTCCATCACGAGTGTGGGCACCGAGCCGGTCGAGTTCGGATGTGTGGCGGCGTCGTCGCCTTCGATCCGGGGGCCGTAGGCGTTGGTCTCGGTCATGCCGTAGCCGAGTCCGCTGCGTCCGTTCTTGAAGGAGCCGTCGATGCGGTTCATCAACGTCGGCGGCGCCGGCGCGCCGCCACCGCCGATCGAGGCCAGGGACGACGTGTCGTAGTCGTTGAAGTGCGGCGACTCCATCAGGTCCCAGGACTGCGTGGGCACGCCCACGAAGTTCGTCACCTTGTGTCGCTCGATGAGTTGCAGGGCCCGCTCCGGTTCCCAGCGATACATCATCACGAGTTTCAAATGCACGCTGAAGCACGACATCATCACTGGGATGCAGCCCGTGACGTGAAAGAGCGGGACGATCAAGATGAAGACCGGCGGCAGTCCGCTTCCCGAGGACGCCTCCGGCCCGCGTCGGGTGACCTGGACGGCCGCAGCCGATGAGAACGCGTAGACCGTCTGACAGATGGTGCCGTGCGTCGAGACCGCACCTTTGGGAAATCCCGTCGTGCCTGACGTGTAGAGGATCGTGGCGTCCATGTCCGCGCTGAGCTCGACCTCGGGCATCGCCACGCCGCGCACCACGACGTCGCTCCAATGCTCGACGTGCTCCGCGAGCGGCGCCAGTGCGTCGAGGCGTACACCGAGGATTCGCACGTTCGCCCGGTGGCACGCGTCGGCGCCGCGCTCGATGCGCTCCGTGTCGCCGATCATGACCGACAGACCCGCGTCATTGATCGCGTACTCCATCTCCTGACCGGTCCACCACGCGTTCATCGAGACCGAGATCGCTCCGATCGAGAGGATCGCGGCGAAGGAGATGATCCACTCCGGGTAGTTGCGCATGGCGATGCCGACCCGGTCCCCCGGCGTGACGCCGTAATGGTGCACGAGCGCGTATCCCAAGGCGTCGACCTCGTCCATCACTTCGGCGAAGGTCCACTCCTCGTCCTCGTAGACGATGAAAGTATGGTCGAGGCCTCTCGCCCTATCGAAGAGCTCGCGCAGCGTGGCGGGCGCGTTCTTGAAGTTCTTGTTGATGACGCCGTCACGTTCGACACTGATGATCTCGAATGGACTGCCGGGGCCACCGACCACGGCGTTCGCCTCTTGAAAGCTCAGTCCCACCGGACCCTCCTTGACGTTGCCAAATACTAGGCAACGACACGAAGGAGATCGTGCCGTGAACGAGCCGTGTCAGGTGCGCTGGCGGGTGTCGAGCGACGGCGAATTATGCGAGGAGCGCGGCCGCGGCGGCCTTTTGCGTCATGCGTTCGACACCCTCGCCCAACTTCGCGATGAACTCACTGAGATCTTGGCGGGCCTTCTCGGCCTCGGCGCTGAGTCCGGCCAAGTGGTCGACGTCCCAAAGACCGAGTACGGGATCGAGCACGTCGCGCAGGAACTGCTTGAGACCGTAGATGCCTTCTCGCGCGATACGCACCGCGTGGCGCGTGAAACTCGGGATGCCAGTGCCGGGCATGGCGAAGTCCTTGACCTGCTTGGCGACCGCAATCATCATCGTCGAGGGATCGATCGCGAAGGCGGCCAGCGTGAGGTCGCGGTAGAAGAGGTAGTGCTTGGTCTCGTCGCCGGCGATGAGACCCAAGACGTTACGGCCGATCTTGTCATCCTTCGGCAGCTTCGCACCGGTGTTGCGGTGTGCGATCTGGGTGGCGCGCTCTTGGAACGAGACGTAGGCGATGAGTTCAGCCATGTCCTTCGGCTGTGGCACCTCGCCTTTTTTCATCTGCACTCGACGACCGTCTTCGAGCAGCGTCGGGTCGATGCAACGACTGATATGCACCCAGTCGCGCATGACCATGGCGTGTCGGTTCTCCTCCATCGTCCACTGGTGATTCCAGTCGAGGATGGGATGTCCCTTCGGGGCGTGTGAGAGCAGGGTGTGCGTGTAGTACGGAAGATTGTCCTCGGTGAGCAGGTTCACGTAGATCGAACTGCGCACGCCCTCGTTGAGGGGATACTGCGAAGAATCCCACGGTGTGTCGGCAAAGTTCTCGCCCTCGCCCCAGTTGATCTGCTCGTGCGGATACCAGAGGCGTGGTGCCTCGAGATGTCGGTTGTAAAGGCGCTCGACGTCGGGCGCAATTTCACAGAGGAGATCGGTACGGCTCTTCGGGGAACTCTTAAGGACCATCTACTGCCTTTCGCTCACCTAAAGAGGTGAGTTACGTGTTCAAGCGTAATACTCCGTGACCTGCGCCAATCTACTTACTTGTGATTCGCCGCACAAGGCACGCTGTGACGTTCGCGCGCCCCGATCGTCGCGGTCGTCCACGATTCGAACTGTCACAGCACGGCGCTACGTTGTCGCCGTGTCGACCAGCCTTGGCGCTCGCCCCGGACTGAACAGTTCAACCCGTGGCGCCGTCACGCCGGCCCGCGCACCGCGCAGATCACGAGCGGTGTTTAACAGAATCGTCACGTCAATGCCCAGTAGCCTGAACGTCTCGTGAAATTGATCGAAACGCTCGTTCCCGCTGATTTTCGCAGCAATATCACCGGCCCACTGCGCCGGTTCTACTCCGGCACGTTCGTGTCGTGCATGGGTCAGGGCCTCACGCTGTCACTGTTCGTCATCTACCTGCACAACGTGCGGGGTTTCTCCACCGACTTCGCCACGCTCCTCCTGTCGGCGGCAGCGCTCGTGGGCATTTGCAGTAGTCCGCTGTGGGGATCCTTGACCGACCGATTCGGCCCGGTTCGCGTCATCATGATCGCCGTCGTCGCTGACGCCGCGTCACTGATCCTCTGGGCGCACGCGCACACCGAATCCCAGGCGACGGTCGCGGCGCTCTTGCTCGCATTGTTCGGCGGTGCCGGATGGGGTCCGAGCAGCACCTTGCTATCGCGGATCGTTCCCTCGGAACATCGCCAGCGAGCCTTCGGCTTCAACTTCATGCTCGTAAACCTGGGTATCGGCTTCGGCGGTCTCGTGTCAGCGAGCATCGTCAATCTCCACGACCCGGCGTCGTTCGTCCTGCTCTATACCTTCAACGCTGGTATCACGATGTTGGGCGGCATCATCGTGCTGACGCTGTGGCACTACGGCGGACCGATCAAGGAGCATCGCGACGACGAGAAGCTCCGCGAGGAGGGTTGGCGCGAGGTCCTGAAGGACCGACGACTGCGCCGCTACGTACTCGCCGCCGTCGTGTTGATGATCGGTGGCTACGGTTCTCAAGAGGCGGGCTTCAGCCTTTTCGTGGTCAATAACTTGAAGTTGCCGGTGCACGTCATCGGTGTCATCTTCTTCTTCAACACCACGACCATCGTCTGCTCGCAGTTGTGGGTCCTCAATCGCATCGAAGGTCGCAGTCGCACCAAGGTAATGGCGACGGTCGCCTTGTTCTGGCTCGTCTTCTGGGTGATCCTCGACGCCGCGCTCGCCCTGCCGAAATTCCTGGCGATCGTGTCACTCTGTATCTCGATGGTCATCTTCGCGCTCGGCGAGACGATGCTCTCCCCCGTCGGCCCGGCGCTCGTGAACGAGATCGCTCCTGAACATTTGCGAGGACGTTACAACTCGGCCGCGGGACTCGCGTGGGGTGTCTCGGGCACGCTCGCTCCGGCGATCACGGCGTTCTACTTCAATGAGCACTTGGGCAACTGGTGGCCGCTGGGCACCGGCCTCACTGCACTCATCGGAGGCGCGCTGATGCTGCGCCTGCGACACCTCCTCAGTGACAGTGAGGACGGCCGTACGCCTTTCGTCGCTCCCGTCGCCACCGAGTAGACGAGATGATCGTCGGTCGCATCGACGCGAGGGACGATGCGCAGTTCGACGCTTGGTTCGGAGTCCTGCAACGCTCGGAGCAAGCCCGCGACGGCGAACGAGGTCAGGGTTGGCACCCGGATGAGTGGCGCGCACGATCCGTCGACGAGACGGCGCCCCGGTACTTTCGTCTCTACTCCTACGGACCGTCGCTCGTCAGTCCCGTCGCCGTCGGCGCGCTCGAGGTCACTCGCGACGACAACCTCGCGTTCATCGAGGGAAACCTCTTCGTCGACCCTGAGGAACGTCGGCGCGGCTACGGATCGGCGCTGCTCGCAGAACTCGAAGATTGCGCGCGGGCGTTGGGTCGGCCGACTCTCCTGATTTTCGTCATCGAGGGCTCGCGCGAGATCGGCAGCGCACCGAATCGATCCTTCGCCGCGCGTCACGGCTACCGGATCGGTGAAGAGAACGTCCGTCGCGACCTACCGTGGCCGCGCCCGCACGGCGAGCTCGACCGTCTCTGGGATGAGTGGAGTCCCTATGCCGAGGACTACGAGATCCTCTCGTGGACGAATGCGACGCCCGACGAACTCGTGGAAGGCCGGGCACACCTGTCGGCGATCATGCCGGCCGAAGCGCCCCACGTCGACCTCGACGTCGAGGCCGAGCACTGGGACGCCGCGCGGGTGCGTCTGCACGAAGCGACGACGAACCAGATGGGACGCGACCTGCTCGTCGCCGCTGCACGGCACCGCACCTCCGGTGAGCTCGTCGGCTACAGCGAACTCACGGTCTCGCGCGACCAGCCCCAGACCGCGTACCAGTGGGACACGCTCGTCGTTCGCCGCCACCGTGGGCATCGCCTGGGCGCACTGTTGAAGGTGACGACCATGCGGTTGCTCGAAGCGGGCGCCTACCCGACGACGAAGATCACGACCTTCAACTCGAAACTGAACACGCCGATGATCGCGGTGAACGAGGCACTCGGTGCGCACGTCGCCGGCGCCATGGTCGCTTGGCGCAAGGACCTCTAGAGGATCGCCCGGGGTCCTTCGGCGATCATCTCGCGCACTTCGTCGTAGTCCATGTGATACGGACCGATCCAGTTGAGGAACCAATCGACGCCGGCCTTCGCCCACGGCGACGGGTCGTCGCCGATGAAGCCACTGACCACGACGTCGAAGTGCTCGAGGTCGGCACCGGCATCAGTCAATTGCTGACGCAACGCGGCCACGTCATTGGGGTCGTTCATCTGGATGATGAAGACGCCGCCGTAGCGCGCGGCGCGCCGAATGGGCGCGGCGTTCGGCCAGCGCGCGGCGAGCCAGATCGGAATACCGCCGCGTCGCGCCGAGGTCGGACGGAACGTGACGCCGTCGGCGCGGTAATACTGACCGACGTGGTGCACCGCCTCGCCCGACAGGAGTCCGGTGAGCACCTCGAGTCCCTCGCTGAGCATTCGGCCGCGTTGCTTGGCGTCGGTCGCCTCACCGAACTTCGAGAGCTCCCCCACCTCGCCGTCGTCACCGATACCGAAGCCGAGCACAAGACGACCGTTCGAGAGCAAGTCGAGCGCGACGGCCTGTCGAGCGACGACTGGGGGCCGTCGGCGAATCAGTGGCGTCACCATGGCGCCCAATTGCAGCGTCGTGGTCGCGGACGCAATGGCGGCCAGCGCGATGTAGGGGTCGAGGATCTCCGTGACGTCGCCGTTATAGAGCAGGTGGTCCCAGAGGAAGAGGCCATCCCACCCGCTCGCCTCGGCGATCTTCGCTAACGCAACGAGCCGGTGGGGGCCGGCCACGCCGTCAAAGGCGGGGAAGAACAGGCCTTGTCGCACGAGAACCTCCGGTCAACTTCGATAGATGACAAACACTAAACCGCTGTGACGCGACATCCCGCAGACCATGTATCGACGCCGCAGCGCCGTACAATCGACGCCGTGACGCCCGGCTACTCAGGCACGCCATTGGCGGCGAAACTTGGAATCAGGGCTGGGCAGCGGTTGGAGTTGCTCGGCGCACCTCACGAGTGGTCGATTGCCGATCTTCCGGAGGACGTCGTCGTCACTCGTCGACGCAGCGCTACGCCAGCCAACGTCGTGGTGGCCTTCTTCCAGAACGCGACGTCGCTCAACCAACGGATCACCGAGCTGTCAACCGCCATCACCACTGACGGTGCGTTGTGGATCGCGTGGCCCCGCAAGGCCGCTGGTCACGTGTCCGATCTCACCGACAACGTCGTCCGAGGTGCCGTGCTGCCCCTCGGACTTGTCGACGTCAAGGTCGCTGCGCTCGACGACGACTGGTCGGCGCTCAAGATGGTGTGGCGCAAGGAACTTCGTGCCGGACGTCGCTCGCGCGACGAACTGATTTAGCCCTTTCGAGCACGAAGCGCGGGAACGCCCAACGGCACCGCGGCGATGACGGCGGCGATCAAGCCGACGAAGGCTCCCCATCCCCAACCGATACCGCTGTAGGTGATTCCACCCGGCTTGTCGATGAAGGCGAGCACGACGAGGACCAGATTGATGACCGACCCGAACAGCAACAACTGAACGCCGGTGATGGGCATCTTGAACGGCATCTCGCTGAATCCCGCGCGAGAGACCAAATACACGAGGATTGCCAGGCATATGAGGAACGCCAGGTACATCCAGCCGTGCCACAAGCCGTCCAGCGAGAACGGACCGTACGTGTACCAGGGAAGGAAGAGCGATATAAACAGGACCAGCGTTGCGATTGCGGTGGTGCGCTCAGCTTGCGACCAACGTTTCATATCAAACGAGAAAGACGACTTGCCAGGAACATCACTCACAGCGACCCCTTATAGTGTGCGCTGACCCGAGATCTTGGGGTCAGATTTTTCTCAGCATACTGAAAGAGCGCTCAGGTTGCCGGAATGAACGAGGGAATTTTCGGAGGCCAATTCAGGCGAGAGAACCCGCTGGCACCCTAGTTGCAGGCGGGGTAGTTCTTGAGGCCCCAGAGGTGCGCGACGACCGGGGGCACGTCCTTCGCGCAGAGCGGGAAGCCGGGTGATCCGGTCATCACCCACGTCCCGGAACCGACCTTGCTGAAGATGCCCATGCTCCCGCCGTCTTGGAACGAGACCTCCGCCCTGTAGCTGGCCGGGAGGATCAATTGAAAGGCCGCGAGCGCCCAGTCGCGATGATCGACCGCGTCATAGGCGAGTAGCGGCCTGTTAGGCCCCGAGGGCGAGATCAATTGACCCCATTTGATGCGGTCGGTACGGAGCATCTCCTTGTTGTGAATCTTGAACGCGAGGAACGCGGTCTTCAGTTCAGACATCGCGCGCGGCGTCGCCGTGATGGTATGTGAGAGCGCGGGCGGCGCCGCCTTGGCCGGAGAGTTTCGCGTCGCCACGACCGCGATCCCGGCCACGATAACCGCGAGCAGCACGAGCCCCAGGATCATTCGCTTCATATGACTAGGGAATGTAGTGCACGCAGCCGCGCGCCTTGGCGCCTCCACCTGACGTCAAAACGGTTACGGTCCTTCGGTGCCGTTCGGTCCGCACGAGCGTGGGTCCCACGGCTGCAGCGACTGCACGACGTCGGTCGGCGCCGACAGGTCAGTGTCGTGCTTGACCGCCGTGGGGTCGACCACGGTGATCTGCGTCGAGGGCCTCGTCGTCGTGGTCGTGACCGTACCGTGATTCTTCTTGAGCGTCGTGGTCGTCGTCGCGGTCTTGTGCGGTGGCGGAAGGACACTGGCGTCGGAGCCGGTGAGCACCGTGACCGTCGCGCCGGCTGTCGTGCGACCGAGCGCCATCACCGCCGGGCCCTCGATCGTGTGGATGACGGCCTGGGCCGCGGCGAGTGACGCCGTCGAGTTGTTGGCGTGATAGACGACGGTCTCTTCTCGAGTACCAAACGGGGTGGCGGTTCCCACACCGTGGATGACGAAACCGCGTCGACGCAGTCCCGCGGCGATGACGTGCGCCTGGTTCGCGACGCCGGTGCCGTCGACCACCGACACGGTGAAGCTCGACGGCTTCGGGAGCGCCTTGCCGTTCATCGTGTTCACGCTCGGAGCGACGTCGAGGAATCGGTCGATCGTCTGTTCCACACCGGGATCGATCGGAAACTCGACGTCGCCGTAGTAGTAACCCTGATAGAGGTAACCGGTGCCGCCGGGCGTCTCGACCAACACGACCGGCACCGTCAGTTCCGGCACCGAACCGACCGAGACGCCGTGGAAGTGCTCGGCGAGACTGAGCAGGTCACTCGTGCTAAATGCCTGGTCAACGGTGAGATACCGCGCGACGGACGTGGCGAGTCGTTCGTCGGTCACGGGATTCGCGATGCCCTTGGCCTTCACCGCGTCGGCGAGGACCTTCAAGAACTCGTGGTCGCGGCGAATACGCGCCAGGTCCGACAGCGCCTCTTGGGGCCAGTCACGGTAGTCCGTCCCGTCGCCCGGCATCCGGATCTGCAGGTGGCGCGCGCGCACCACCTGCAACGCGCGCGTGCCGTTCAGCTGGATACATCCCGTGTGGGGCACGTAGAGACCGGAGTACGCGTCGAAGACCTCCATCGGGAAGTACATCTTGATGCCGCCGAGCACGTTCACCACGTCAGCGAAGGTGTCAAAATTCAACTCGACGTAGTGGTTGATCGGGATGCCGAAATCCTCTTGGATGGCCGCGACGAGTTGCGAGGGTCCGTTGTAGAGACCCGCGTCGATCTTGTTCGCACCATCCTTGCGCGCGTTGGGCACGAACATGTCGCGGGGCAGCGAGAGTATCGAGACCTGGTTGGTCGTCAAGTTGAGGTGCAAGATCATGACCACGTCGCTGTTGACACCGGTGACGCCCTGTGAACACAGCCCGTAAGCGGCATTCTGGACCTTGAGTCCGCAGCGCGTGGTGGAGCCGACCAGCAAGATGTTCTCCGAGTTGTCGTAGGTCTGCGGTGAGATCGTCGTGACCTGAACGCGTTTGATCAGGTGGTTGATATACCAGTAGTCCCCCGCAACCGCGGCGACGATCACGACGACGACGGTGGCGAGAGTGATGAGGATGATCTTCGTGGGCGATCGCCGAGCGCGCTGGCGGTGACGCGGTCCGGGTCCGGCCTGGCGAGCGTCCACGGCCTGGCCGAGTGCTTCGAGTCGGTCTCGATTCGGTACGTGCGGGGCTGGACCCCCGGATTCCGACATAGCCCGATTTTACCGACGGCACCTGCGCGCTCGAGGTGGACGCGCCATTACTTATGTCATTATTATCCGCGCGATCAAATCGAGCGGCCAGCGTTTTCCCAATACGGTTGACGCAATTTTCGCTTGAACATCTTGCCGGAGTCCTCACGCGGCAGCGATTCGTGGAACGTGACGACCTTGGGGACCTTGAACCCCGCCAGGTGCGCGCGCACGTGCGCGCGGATCTCATCGTCGCTGAGGTTCGCACCCTCGTCGAGTTTCACCGCGGCCGCGATCGACTCGCCGTATTCGTCATCCGGGATGCCGAAGACCGCGCAGTCCGCAATCCCCGCAAGCTTCAAGAGACAGGCCTCGATCTCGATCGGATAGATATTGACGCCGCCCGAGATGATCATGTCGCGCGCGCGGTCACAGAGATACAAGAAGCCGTCCGCGTCGAGAAAGCCGATGTCGCCGCAGGTGATGAGACCGTCACGTTCCACTTCGGCGCGTGCGTCGTCCTTGCCGAAGTAAGTGAAGTCCGAGTTCGCACGCGCGCGGACGAACACCTCACCGGACTCCCCGACCGGCACCGGACCGTCGTCGCCGATGATCGCGACGTCACTCGAGGGCAGCGGGCGTCCGACCGTTCCCGGATGGGCGAGCCACTCCTCGCTCGTGCAGCCAGTGATGAAACCCACTTCGGTGCTGCCGTAGAACTCGTCGACGATCGGTCCCCACCACTCGATCAGCTCGCGCTTCACCTCCGGCGGACACGGCGCGGCGGTGTGGGACACGTGACGGAGCGACGAGATGTCGTAGCGGTCGCGTATCTCGCGTGGCAATCGCAACAGGCGAACGAACATCGTCGGCACCATGTACATCGAGGTGATCTGATGACGTTCGATCAAGGAGAGGAACTCCTCGGGATCGAATCGGTCCTCGAGGACCAGCAGCGCTCCGTAGGCGCGAGCGGCGACGAGCGCGTAGGCGTACGGGGCCGAGTGATACATCGGCCCGGCGATGATCGTGCGCATACCAGGCCAGGCCCCGAACAACCGGGTGACCTCGGTCATGTAGTCAACGGCGAGCGAGCCGTCGTTCGTGCCCGGCAGACGGCGCACTCCCTTGGGATGTCCGGTCGTGCCCGAGGTGTAGATCATCGACAAGGGATCGCCGATATGAGAATCGGTGAGTTCCTCGAACCCGTCGCGCCAGCTCGACCACGGCGTCACGTCGCTCGGTAACGTCGCGTCCTCGTCGTCGATCCCAAAGCGCTCCGCGATGCTCGGTGGCGTCGGGACGCCAAGGATCGTGACCGAGGGCAGCGCGTGGCGAACGTGACGCACGAGGTCAGCGTGCGCGACGAGCACCACGGCCCGGGAGTCGTTCACGACGTAGGCCACTTCGTCTGCGCTCCCGTGCCAATTGATCGGCACGGTCGCCGCACCGAGGGCCGACGCCGCAAAGGCCGCCTCGAAGAACTCGTGGTCGTTGCGCAACAACAGTGCGACCGATCCACCCGGCTCCACGCCCAGGGTGCGAAGTCCGCTCGCGGCGCGACGGGCGCGCGACATCAACTCCTCGATCGAGACGAAGACGTCACCGCGCATGACCCCGGCCACGGTGTCGGCGTCACTCATCACGTCAAGTGACTCTTCGGCCTGACTCATCCCGTCCCCCGTTTCGAGCGCCTGAACGGACGATAACGCAGACGTTCTTCACGTTGACGCCCGCCTTTCGAGGTCACGGTACATTGAGTGAATGGCCGACACGTACCGGGACAAGGGAATCATCTGCGGTGACGCCACGCTGGAGATTCGCCACTACTACCCCTGGGGATCCAAATGCGTGCCCTACGGCTCCATCAAGGGCGTCCAACGCGTGACGTTGGCGGCGCTCAAAGGAAAGGCCCGCATCTGGGGTACCGCCAATATGGAGTACTGGGCGAACTGGGACGGCGCGCGGATGTCCAAGCACGAGGGTCTGGTGCTCGATCTCGGCAAGAGGGTCAAGGCGTTCATCACGCCCGACGACTGTGACGCCGTTGAGGCCGTGCTGCGCGAACGCGCTCACCTCGGCCCCGCGGGACCCACGATTCCCGCACCATTCATCTGAGGATTCCGACAGGTCGTTCGACGACAACACGGCGCCCACCGTTTCGACGACGCGGGCGTTGTCGTCGAAACGGTGGCTACCGATAGCTAGGCGTGGTTGTCGGGCGTGGTGACGCGCGTCACCGCACTGTCGAGTTCCGCCTTCGCGGACTTCGATGCCTTCAGCCCTTTCTCGAACTCGGTCTTGGCCGATCCGAGGTTCTTCGCGAACTTGGGTATCGCCGCACCTCCGAAGAGAAGTACCGCGAGCACGATGATCACGATCAACAGATCAGGCCCGAAGATTTCACCTATAAACATGTACTGCTCCTTTGTCTTGTCGACGTTTCGTTGCTCAGGCCGGCGTGTTGTAGCCGCTGTAGGGCGTACCCAGGTACGGGAAACTCGACAACAGGGAGAGCCCGGCGCCGGTGTCGCCGTCACTGACGTCGGCGATCGCAGCGTCCTTGGTGTACGTCGCGTCCACCAGCGGGATCGTGATGCCGGCGATCGCCTGCAACTCGATCGAGACGACGTCGTCTGTGACGCGTCGTCCGTTGGGATAACCCGCGACGTCGCCGCCGAGCACGCCCATCGGACTCGGCGTCGACGCCGGGGGGATCGCCAGGTTGAGTCGCAACATGTCGGCCTGCGTGGCTCCAGTGAACGTCGAGAACGTCGGACTCACGACACCCGCGGGGATTCCGGTCAGCAGAATCGCTTCGAGGTCGGCGCGTGGCTTGGAGTAGGCCGCCAAGTTCGTGAAGTATCCCGGATAGAGGACGTTGAGCAGTCCCGCCAACTCGGGGTGCGCGACACCGTTCGCGAAGAACTTGTCCTGGGACGGCGGCGACGCGTTCCACTGGTCCTTCTGGGAGAGCGGCACGAGCACCTCGTTGAAGAGCGGGTTGCCGAGCCGCGAGACCTGGACGTACGGCCCCGTGTCGTCGTTCCTTCCGAAACCGGGGTTCCAGACTCGCGCCTTCTGGCGACTCGCCGTCGTCCACACACCCACGCTCGCCGAGGCCAAGGCCGAATTCGTCGGAGCCACGCCGTTGGCGGCGATGTCCGTGATCGGTACTTGGATCGCGATGCTGTGCACGTTGGAAGACGCGAGGGAGTTCACGCCCGCGGCCGCGCTCAGCGCCGGCAACCCGAAGGTGTTGTGCAGATTGGCGATCGGTCGCAGGTCACCCAGGTCGAAGATCGCACCGAGGTCGACGAAGAACGCCTCGGCACGCTGACCGGCGAAGACCACGCGGCCGTTCGACATAGCGTGCACGGCCGCACTCGCGAGCGCCGGATAGTTGGGCGTCGACAGTGGTCCGATGTTGCACGGCGGGCACGGGACGTTCTGGGCCAACAGCTGCGGCCATCCGTTCGGCGTCACGCGCGTCACGGAGTAGAACTGACGTCGGTTCCAGTGCGGGTCGTTGAGCGATTCGATCGGACCGACGTTGTAGAGGAACGTCGAGGGGATCGTGTTCACCGTCTCGAAGTTGAACTGGTACGTGACGTCGGCGTAGCCGTCGCCGTTGTTGTCGATGTGGATCTCGTAGAGGACGTCGTCGCCGAACTCATAGAAATTCGGACCTCCCGCGGGAGATTCGAGCGGCAGGTAGTTGGCGATCAAGGTGACCGTATTGGCTTTGTCGGGACTGATGAAGGCGTAGAGGTCGGTGCTGTCGGCGACGGGGTCCTTGGAAATCTCTGGTGCTTCGCGGTGTGATGACATTGGTCGATACCTTTCTAACGAGCTGCGCGAATGAGGCGGGCGGCGACCTTGCGGTCGTGGATGGTGACTTCTTTTTGGCCGATGAAGAGGTTGATCTCACCGGTACGGGCGTTCTTCACCCGCGCGACGAGGTGTTCGCCGGCGCGCAAATCGTCCTGGGGCGCGATGTCGGCGGCTTTGGGGGTCGTAGCGCCGGTGACCGCGCCGGCCACGCCTGACGGTCCCACCGTGACGGTGGTCGCGACCGCGGCCACGGCCGCGGCCGTGCCGGCTTGCTTGAAGAACATCCTCCTGCTGACTTCTTTCATTGATCCTCCTTCTAGGTTCTTGGAGTATCCGTAGACGTTCGGGTCTCGGATGTGATTGTTGTGAAAATTCCTGGCGCGTCCGATTCCGAGGTCGAAGCGTGGGCAACCGAGCCCCGGCGCCCTGGTCGTCTCGACGGTGATCAGACGGTGGACAACGGCTCTCAGAACTATCGTGACGCCATGGCGAAGTTGGTCTATTCGATGATCACGTCACTCGACGGCTACGTCGCCGACCCAAGTGGCGACATCCGGTGGGGCGCGCCCGACGCCGAAGCGGGCGCCTACATCAACGACCTCGAACGAGACACCGGCACCGTCCTCTATGGGCGCCGCATGTACGAGGTGATGGTCTATTGGGAGACGCAGGGCTCGTCCGATGACGACGACGCTTCGAGGGACTTCGCCGCGACGTGGCGAGCGCAGGACAAGATCGTGTACTCCACGACACTCGGTCATGTGTCCAGCGCCAGAACGACGCTCGAACACGCCTTCGTGCCCGATGCGGTGCGACAGTTAAAGGAGGCCTCGACGCGTGATCTGTCGATCGCCGGGCCGCATCTCGCGAGTCAGGCCATCGAAGCGCGTCTGGTCGACGAGATGCATCTGTACGTCGTGCCGATCACGCTCGGGGGCGGCACGCCCGTACTGCCCGGTGAGGAGCGGATTGACCTCTCGTTGCTCGACGTGACGCACTTCCAGAGCGGCCTCGTTCACTTGCACTACGGCTTCACGTACGCGCAGTGACCCCGCGCGTCAGTCGAAGACGCATGTTCGAGTACCGAAGACGATGACCCGCTGCTCGAGGTGCAGCCGGATCGCCGAGGCGAGGACTGAGCGCTCGATGTCGGCGCCGCGGCGCGTCATATCGGCCACGTCGTCGCGGTGCGAGATATGCACGACGTCTTGGGCAATGATCGGACCCGCGTCCAGTTCAGCGGTCACGTAGTGCGCGGTCGCACCGATGATCTTCACCCCGCGCTCGTGGGCTCGCGCGTAGGGGTTGGATCCGATGAACGCCGGCAGGAACGAGTGGTGGATATTGATGATCCGGTGTTCGTAGCGCTCGACCAGCCAACCGGGCAGGACCCGCATATAGCGAGCCAGCACGATCAAGTCGGGGCTCAATTCCCCGAGTACCACCCCCAGCTGACGTTCTTGATCGGTGCGATCGTCCCCCACGGGTAGATACGTGAAAGGAACGTCGTAGCGTTCGGCGAGTTCGCGACCGGTCGTCCGATCACTCACCAGAGCGACGATGTCGCAGTCGAGTTGTCCAATGGCACTCCGTGCGATGAGGTCGCTCGGGCAGTGCAGCGTGGTTGAGCACAGGACCGCGACGCGCGCTCGGGGTCTCGCGAGCGGCGTCATCGTGAAGTCGATCGCGAGGGTCGTGCGCAGATCGTCGAGTCGATCCGCGAGACCTCGGGCGTCGACGCCGCCGGCGACCTCGACGCGGCATCCGAAGTCACCTTCGACCACGTCGGTGTGTTGATCGAGTTCGATGATGTTGCCACCCGACGCCTGCACGGCGGCGGCCAGGTTCGCGACGATACCGACTCGATCCGGGGAGCGCACGGTCAATATCAGACCGAGCGACCAATCCTCCGACACGGCGTCATCCTCCGCGGAACGATCGGTCGCCATGGTCATCAAGGGTACTGGTCGCCGCGTGGCGAGGATTCTTCGCTCGATCGACATCCTTCTCCCCACTCGGCGACGAATAAGTACATTGCCCGATCAAAGTGGTCGGGAGAGAAGGGACATTAATAATGCGTATCAACACAAGACGCGGGCGAATCCTCGCAGCCTCGGTCGCGATGTTCGTGGCGGGCGGCGTCGGCGTTGCGGCTGCAGCGTCCACGACTCCAACACCGAGCAACGCGACATCGAAGGGAATGGGCATCAGCGAGTATGGCATGACCCAGTCATTCTTCAATGGCGGCACGGTCAGCTTCACGTACTCCAAGGGCTTCTACTGCGACCGAACCGTCTCATCAGGCGCGAGCTCCGGTTGCGAGGCAGGTGCTAATTACAAGGTGGCGCCCGCGAAGAACTTCGACCCGCTGTACATCGCGGTGCCGCTCGGCTTCACCGTGCCGATGATGTCGATGGAATGCCCGACCGCACTGGTCTGCGTGGACCACCCGGGGACGATCGACCTCAGTCGACTCGAGCCGGACCTCAAGGCGCTCTATCCCCAGTACACCGCTGCCCAACTCACCGCTGCGTTGAAGGACTCCGCGACCCCGGGTCACGAGCACTTCATCACCACGACCAATGGTGGAAAAGCTGAGTGGTGGGACGTCAAGGTCATCGGCGTCACCAGCATGAAGGAGTGGAACGCGATCGTGGCACACAAGTCCTTCGCATTCCTCAATCAGCAAGTCACGAAGAAGTTGACCACGCCGATCATCCCGACGAACCTGTTCCTGTACTTCTCAGTGAACTAATCGTTGTTCATGACGTCATGCCGACGACCGTTGTTCTCACAACGGTCGTCGGCATGACGCATCAAGGAGCACCGTGTCCATAACCCGCCGCCAACTTCAAATCAGTCTGGCCGTACTGTGGCTGCTCGACGGCCTGCTCCAGTGCCAGCCCTTCATGTTCAGCGCCGAGTTCGCTCGCCGAATCCTGGGGCCAGCTCGCGACGGACTGCCAACTGTCCTCGCGCTACCTCTGCACGCGATTGCCGCACTGGTGGCGGTGCACCCCGCGATCGCCAACGCCGGGTTCGCACTGATTCAGCTGGCCCTCGGTATCGGGCTCTTCTCTCGCCGCTTCGCTCGCCCGGTACTCGCGTGCTCCATTGCGTGGGCTCTCATGGTGTGGGTCATTGGCGAGGGACTGGGCGGCCTCGTCACCGGCCTGACGCTGCTCTCCGGCGCACCCGGTGGCGCTCTGCTCTACGCCGTCATCGCGGTGATCGCGTGGCCAACCGGTGACGCGCGAAGGGACCAGCACCCGTCGTGGCTGGCGATACCGGCGTGGTGCACGTTGTGGCTCACCGGTGCCGGACTCCAACTCATCAGCGCGAACAACTCTGCGATGTCGTTCACCATGATGCTTCGTAGTGCACAATCCAGCGCGCCACAGTGGATCGCGGCCATTGATCGCCACCTCGCGCGAATGACCGTTCCCGGATGGTTGCCGGCAGCGCTCGTCGCTCTGTGCGTGCTCGTCGCGGTCTGGGCCCTGGTGCCGGGAGCGACCCGACAACTCTCGATCGCTGTCGGTGCGATCCTTGCCGCCACCGGCTGGCTCCTCTTTCAAGGACTCGGCGACCTGACGTCCGGTCAGGCCACCGACCCGAACAGCGGACCACTCATCGTCCTACTGGCAGTCGCGGTGGCGAGTGCGGCGCAGCGCCGTGCAGCAAGTGATGAACGCCTGGTCGACGCCACGACACCGGTCGACGAGCCCTGCGAACCCAAGGAATCGGTCGCTCACCTTTACGTCTAGCGACGCGGTCGCCCCCGCGGTGACGTCGTGGTCAAGAGCAGCCGCTCGTGGCACCACAGCTCGAGCACACGTAGCACGAGCCCGCTCGCTGCATCGCGTTGCCGCACTGGTAACACATCGGCGCGTCGCGCTGTTGGTCGCGACTCAACAACGTGGGTTGCGGGATCGGCTTCTCGCTCAAGTCGACGAGCGTTGGCTGGACGTCGGCGTTCACCGTAGGCGTCGCTTGCTCCGCGACCTCGGGCAGCGTCGGCTGGATACGCTCGCTCGAGGAGAGCACGCCCAACTCTTCGCGGTCAGTGCGCGTCAAGTAGTCCAGCGCCAAACGACGGAAGATGTAGTCCACCAGTGAGGTCGCGATGCGCAGGTCCGCGTCATCGGTCATGCCTGATGGCTCGAACTTCATATTGACGTACTTGCGCACGTAGGTCGCCAGCGGCACGCCGTGCTGGAGTCCGAGGCTGATGGAGATCGAGAAGGCGTCCATGATGCCGGCCAACGTCGACCCCTGCTTCGAGACCTTGATGAAGACCTCGCCCGGTCGACCGTCCTCGTACTCACCGACCGTGACGTACCCTTCGCAGTCCGCGACGCGGAAGGCGAAGGTCGTCGAGACGCGACGACGAGGCATGCGCTCGCGCATCGCCTGGATCGTGACGTGCTGGGCCTCGGACTTCGCGAGCTTCAACTCCGACTCGAGCTGCTCGATGCGCGTGAACAACTCGGCCGCGACCGAGTCGGTGGCGGTGACCGACGAGGACGACTCGTCGCCGTCCTTCTTCGCCGTCGAGAGCGGCTGACCGACCTTGCAGTTGTCGCGGTAGATCGCGACGGCCTTCACGCCCAGCTTCCAGGCGTCCATGTGCAGGTTCGCGACGTCTTCGATCGTGGCGTCCTCGGGCATGTTGACGGTCTTGGAGATCGCGCCTGAGATGAACGGCTGGACCGCGCCCATCATCTTCACGTGACCGAGGTAGTGGATCGTGTTGTCGCCCATCGAGCAGGCGAAGACCGGCAGGTGCTCGGCCTTGAGGCCCGGCGCGCCGACGATGGTCTTGTTCTCGTCGATGTAGGCGACGATCGAGGTCATCTCGTCCTCGGTGTAGCCGAGCTTGCGCAGCGCGCGCGGCACCGTCTGGTTGACGATCGCCATGTTGCCGCCGCCGACGAGCTTCTTGAACTTCACGAGTCCGAGGTCGGGCTCGATGCCGGTCGTGTCACAGTCCATCAACAGGCCGATCGTGCCGGTCGGAGCGAGCACCGAGGCCTGGGCGTTTCGCACGCCGTGGCGAGCACCGAGGTCGACGGCCTCTTCCCACGAACGCTGGGCGGCCTCCAAGATCTCAGCCGGCGCCAGCGCCTCGTCGATCCGGTACGACGCGTCGCGGTGCATGCGCAGTACATCGAGCATCGGCGTCGCGTTCTCCTCATAGCCTTCGTGGGGACCCATGCGCCCGGCGGTACGTGCACTGACGGCATAGGCGTGGCCGGTCATCAACGCGGTGATCGCCGCGGCCCAGGCACGACCTTCATCGGAGTCATAGGCCAGGCCCGACGCCATGAGGAGCGCTCCGAGGTTGGCGTAGCCGAGTCCGAGCTGGCGGAACTTGCGAGAGTTCTCGGCGATCTTCTCGGTCGGGTAGTCCGCCGCACCGACGATGATCTCCTGGGCGCTGAAGAGCACTTCGATCGCGTGCTTGAAGGCGTCGACGTCGAAGTTGCCGTCGTCCTGGAGGAACTTCATCAGGTTGAGGCTCGCGAGGTTGCACGCCGAGTTGTCGATGTGCATGTACTCCGAGCAGGGGTTCGAGCCGTTGATGCGGTCGGTGTTGGACGACGTGTGCCACTTGTTGATCGTGGTGTCGAACTGGAGGCCCGGGTCGGCGCACTCCCACGCGGCGCGCGCGATCTGGCGCCACAGGTCCTTCGCCTTCACGGTCTGGACCGCACGACCGCCGTGGCGGGCCGTGAGCTCCCAGTCTGCGTCGGCGATCACGGCGTCCATGAACGCGTCCGAGACACGCACCGAGTTGTTCGCGTTCTGGTACTGGATCGAGTGGATGTCCTTGCCGTCTAAGTCCATGTCGAAGCCGTTGTCGCGAAGGACGCGCGCCTTCTTCTCCTCATTGGCCTTGCACCAGATGAACTCTTCGATGTCCGGGTGATCGGCGTCGAGGATGACCATCTTGGCGGCCCGACGGGTCTTGCCGCCGGACTTGATGGTGCCGGCGGAGGCGTCGGCGCCACGCATGAACGAGACGGGACCGCTCGCGGTGCCACCGCCCTCGAGCATCTCGGCGCTCGAGCGGATCTTCGAGAGGTTGACGCCCGCGCCGGAGCCGCCCTTGAAGATGATGCCCTCTTCGGTGTACCAGTTGAGGATCGAACGCATCGAGTCCTCGACCGAGAGGATGAAGCACGCGCTCCCCTGCTGGGGCACGCCCTTCACGCCGATGTTGAACCAGACCGGGGAGTTGAAGGCGGCCTTCTGCGTGATCAGGAGGTGCTTGAGCTCGGCGCGGAAGGCCTCGGCCTCTTCGTCGTCGACGAAGTAGTCGCGCTCGATGCCCCAGGTGGTGATGGTGTCGACGATGCGATCGGCCACCTGCTTGAGGCTGGTCTCGCGCTCGTCGGTGCCGAGGGTGCCGCGGAAGTACTTCTGGGCGAGGATGTTGGTGGCGTTGAACGACCAGCTGGAGGGCACCTCGACGTTCAACTGCTCGAAGGCGACCGAGCCGTCACGGAAGTTCGAGATCCGCGCGTCACGACGGTCCCAGGTCACCTCGTCATAGGGGTGTCGGTCGTCAGTGGTGAAGTAGCGGCGGATGCCAATTCCCAGTCGCTGAGGTGCGATAGCCATTTCAATCTCTCTTTTCTTGCCGAAACCGACACTAAGAACATGCCTCTCACGACGGCGGAGTCGGGAGGTCCAGTTTACTACCCAGTTCCCCCTCGGCCACAAGATGTAGTGGTCAGACCACTTCTCGTCGCAAGATGCTGTGTTATTACAGCACTGTAATTACACCGCGTCAACTCAATTTTGATTGTTTTTGAAACAATTATTTTTCACCCAGTGATCTACCCAAAAACCACCCGGTAACCCTCGTAGGGTTTCGCCGATGGAACTGGTTCTCGCGCTTGATGCCGGCACCTCGGGCGTGCGCTGCGTCGCTTGTGACGCGACCGCAACCGTCCGCGACACCGCCTACCTCGAACTCACGCAGCACTTCCCTCGACCGGGTGAGGTCGAACACGACGCCAGCGAGATCGCCGCTCTCTGCGTCGCCACACTGCGCGACGTCGCCCAGCGCGCCCGAGAGAACGGCCATGACATCGTCGCGCTCGGCATCACCAACCAACGAGAGACAACGGTCGCCTTCGACCGCGCCTCGGGCGCACTTCCCCACCGCGCCATCGTCTGGCAGGACCGACGCACGGCTGCGTACTGCGAGGAACTCGACGCGCGCGGCCAGGGTCCCCTCGTTCGCTCGACGACGGGACTCGTCTTGGATTCGTACTTCTCGGCGACCAAGATGCGCTGGTTGCTCGAGCACGGTGCGATGGACGCACTCGAGGCACCCAGCTTCGCCACGGTCGATACGTGGTTGACGTGGTGGCTCACCGGCGGTGTCAACGGCGGCGTCTTCGTCACCGAGCCCTCCAACGCGTCACGAACACTCCTGATGGATCTCACGACGCGCCGGTGGTCGGCGCCGATGAGCACGTTGTTGGGCGTCGACCTCGCGATGCTCGCCACGATTCAACCGTCGCGGTCGCACTTCGGCGTCGTGAGCGGCGACGTGGTGCCCGAGTTGGCCGGTGTTCCGATCACCGGCATCCTCGGTGACCAACAAGCGGCGCTCTTCGGTCAGGCCTGTTTCACGCCAGGAGTCGTGAAGGCCACCTACGGCACCGGTGCCTTCATCTTGGCCAACGTCGGCGGTGAACATCCCGGCGTCTTTGACGGACTGATCACGTCAATCGCGTGGGATCTCGGCGACACACCGCCGACGTACTGTGTCGAGGGCTCGGCCTTCGTGGCGGGCGCCGCGGTGCAGTGGCTTCGCGACGAGATGGGCTTCGTCGACGAGGCATCGCACCTCGAAGCGCTCGCGATGAGCGTGAGTGACTCGGCGGGCGTGCAGTTCGTGCCGGCCTTCACGGGACTCGGTTCGCCGTTCTGGCGCAGCGACGCGCGCGGCTCGATCACCGGACTCAGCCGTGGCGTCGGTCGAGGTCAGATCGCGCGCGCCCTCATCGAAGGACTGGCCTATCAGGTTCGTGCGATGACCGACGCCTTCAGCGACGGTGGCATCGACCTGCACGAACTGCGTGCCGACGGCGGCGCGGCCGCGATGGACCTCTTGCTGCAACTCCAGGCGACGAACTCGAAAGTGCCAGTACTGCGCAGCACGTCATTGGAGGCGACGGCACGCGGCGCGGCGACGATCGCAGGGCTCGGGGTCGGTCTGTGGACCTCACTCGAAGCGTTGGGCGAACTCTGGACCTACGACCGGCGGTTCGAGCCGGAGGACCCGCTCGTCGTCGATCTCGGCTACGCGCAGTGGCGCCGTGCACTCGCGCACGCCTGAAGTAGTTTCGAGTCACGTCGATCGGGGGGATATGAAGGAGTACACCGCAACGGTGGTGCGCGAAGGACTGGGTTTCGGCGAGGGACCGCGCTGGCACGAGGGTCGGCTGTGGTACTCCGACTTCTACCGACACGCGATCTTCTCCATGGCCGAAGACGGCGCCGACGAGGTGCTGGAGCACCACGTCGCGACGCAGCCGTCCGGTCTCGGATGGCTGCCGGACGGTGACCTGCTGTGTGTCTCGATGACCGATCAGAAGGTCTTGCGATTCCACGCTGAGGAGGTGAGTGTCTTCGCCGACATCAGTGAGTACTGCGAGTTCTGGGCCAACGACATGGTCGTCTCACCGGCCGGCTACAGCTACGTCGGCAACTTCGGCTTCGACCTCGACGCTCGACTCAAGGAGCTCGGCGTCGAACGATTCATCGCCGAACCACCGCCCTCGACCAACCTGATCGTCTTGGACCCCGCGGGCGACATCATCCAAGTCATCGCGGGCATGGACTTCCCCAATGGCACGGTCATCACGCCCGACGGTGCGACTCTCATCGTCGGCGAGACCTTCGGCTCGAAACAGACCGCCTTTGACGTCGGTGCCGACGGGACACTGAGCAATCGCCGCACGTGGGCGCCGCTCGAGATGGCCGCGACCGACGGAATGTGCCTCGACGCCGAGGGTCAGATCTGGTTCGCGAACGCGCTGACGCGCCAGTGCGTTCGCGTGCGAGAGGGCGGCGAAGTGACCGGGACCGTCACCTGCTCCCAACACGCCTACGCCTGCATGCTCGGCGGCACGGACGGTCGGACGCTCTTCATCATGACGTGCCGATCGAGTGATCGATTCGAGATCGCCGACACGACCGACGGGCGCATCGAGACCGTGCGCGTCGACGTCGCCCACGCCGGCACGCCGTAAAGGAGGTCAGCCGAGCTTCGTCAGTGACTTGCGCAGATTGCGGATCGCCTGGGACGTTCGCAGTTCGTTCTCGATCAACGCGAAGCGCACGTGGCTGTCGCCGCCCTCACCGAAACCGACGCCCGGACTCGTCGCCACGTCGGCTGACTCGATCAGATACCGAGCGAACTCCAGCGAACCCATCTCCACGTAGGGTTCGGGAATCGGCGCCCAGATGAACATCGATCCCCGCGGTGGCGTCACGTCCCAGCCAATGCGGTTCAGTCCTTCGATCAACGTGTCGCGACGCGACTGGTAGATGACGCGCAGTTGCTCGGGGTATTCGGTCGCCTCGTTCATCGCGACGATCGCCGCGATCTGGACCGGTTGGAACGTCCCGTAGTCGAGATAGCTCTTCAGTTTCGTGAGGGCCGCCACGATCTCGGCGTTGCCGACGAGAAAGCCCACGCGCCACCCGGCCATGGAGAAGGACTTGGTCAGCGTGTAGAGCTCGACGCAGCACTCCTTCGCGCGCGGCACCTGCAGGATCGACGGCGGCCGGTACCCGTCGAAGCCCAGATCGGCGTAGGCGAAGTCGTGACAGACGATCAAGTCGCGTTCGAGTGCGAACTCCACCAGTCGCGTCATGAACGCGAGGTCCACGCACGCGCTCGTCGGATTGTGCGGGAACGAACAGATCAGCACCCGCGGTTTGACCTCGGCACGTTCCCAGGCCTCCACGAGGCCGGCGAAGAAATCGTCGCCCGGGTCGTTCGTGGTCGCTCCCGGATCCAGCATCGGCACCGTGATCACCGTCGCGCCGGCAAACCCTGGACCCGCCAGGTGGATCGGGTAGCTCGGGCTGGGGACGAGCGCGCTGTCGCCGGGGCCGAGCAGCACCCACATCAGGTGCGTCAACCCTTCCTTGGCGCCGATCGTCGTGACGACCTCGGTATCGGGGTCGACGTCGACGTCAAAGAGCGCCTTGTAACGACTCGCCATCGCAAGTCGCAGGTTCGGGATGCCGCGCGACGCGCTGTAGCGATGGTTGCGAGGGTTGTTCGCCGCCTCGGCCAGCTTGGCGACGGCGACGTCCGGGCTCGGCAGGTCGGGGTTGCCGAAGCCGAAATCGATCACGTCGCGCCCGCTCGAACGCGCCTCGGCCTTCAGGCCGTTGATCTGCGCGAAGACGTAGGGCGGCAGGCCATTGACGCGACGGAATTCCATCTAGGGATTTTAGTCGTTGTTCTCCGCGCGCCACTGTCGCAGCGCCTCGACGTCGACGCCGGGCGCGAAGATCGCCCACGTCGATCCGGCGTCGCGCAGCGCGCCGAGCGTCGCGGCGATGTCCTCGGGCGCCGGACCGGCCCAACTCACCTCGCCACTTGAGGTCATGTCGCGCACGCGCTGCGGCGTTGCGTCCCACAGGTTGATCGTCGCGCCGACCTCGCGCGCGGCGGCATTCGTCTCGTCATTGCCGGCCCCGAACCAGATGGGCATGGCGCCGCTCAGGGCACGCGCCGTCTCGGCCATCATCGCGCGTCGCTCGTGGGCACTTCGCGCCGCCACGCCATAGGCCGCATTCTCCGCCGCCGACAACTTGTCGCCGCTTCCGAGCGCGCAGATCACTCGCGACGGCGCCACCCGTTCGAGCGTCATGAACTCATCGACCAGGTGCGCCGTCCCGACGAGGCCGACGCGCGCGACGAGCGCGCCGACCACCACGTCGTGTCGTTGCGCGACGGCCGCGAGCAACGGGAACGGCGCGAGCGATGGTCGCGTCGGCGAACCGATCGGCCAGAGGTGGTCGTAGGCGAAGAGACCGTCGACGCCGGCCTCGGCCGCCACGGCGGCGAAGGCGAGCGCGTCCTCGGCACCGTTACGAAACGTCGGGAGCAAGGCGCCGAGTCTCACGACGTTCGCTCGAAGGCGACGAGGGCGGCGCCCATCGCGCCCGAACGCGGACCGAACATCGACGCCGTGAGTGTGATCGCCGGGCGCGCCGCGTAGCCCTCGACGAGGTCGACCAGGTACTCGCGCGCCGCGGGCAGCACCAGATCGGACGCGATGGAGAGTCCCCCGCCGATCACGAAGTGGCCGCAGTCCACGATCGCGGCCAGGTTCGCGAGACCGAGCGCCAGCCACCACCCGATCTCCTTCATCAGCACGACGGCCTCATCGAGGTTCTGCGCCGCCGCGGCCGTGACGTCCTCGGCACGCACCGCCGCCGCGTTGCCGCGCAGAGCGACGAGCTCCGGGAGTCGACCGTCGATCGCGGCCTCGCGCGTCAGTCGGTTGAGTCCCCCGCCGGAGGCGTAGCGTTCCCAGCACCCGTGGCCACCGCAGAGGCACGCCGCACCGCGCGCGACGACGACCATGTGGCCGATCTCGCCCGCGAAGCCGCTGTGACCCCGAATGAGTTGGCCGTCGGCGATGATGCCCCCGCCGATTCCAGTACCGAGAGTCACCATCACGAAGTCATCGATGCCCCGACCGGCGCCCCATTCGTGTTCACAGAGCGCTGCGCAGTTCGCGTCGTTCTCGCAGAACACCGTCGAACTGGCGAGGGAGACACTGAGCAAGGAACCGAGGTCGGCGCCCGAGGCCGAGCGCAGATTCGGCGCGTAGACCAATCGCCCGTCGCGGCGCATCATGCCCGGCAGTCCGATGCAGATCGGCAGCGACGAGGGATCGAGCCCCTGGTGCGCGCTGAGGTCCTTCACCAACTCGGTCACGACCGCGGCCGTCGGCGCGCCGACGTCGTCGCTGTTGAGGTGCGGCGTCGGTGCCTGCGCCTGCGCGAGCACGCGACCGTCGCGTGCGACCAGCAGGGCCAGCGCTTTGGTTCCCCCGACGTCGACGCCGATCGCGACGTCGATCATTTGGCCCGCTCGGCCTGCGCCTTCAGCTCGCGCAGCGCCTGGGTCTGGATCCGGTACGCGGCGCGCGATTTGATGAACGTCGGGATCGGCACGAGGAGTTCCACCTCGAGGTCGTAGGTGACGTAGGTCTCGTCACCGACCGGCTCGAACGTGTAGCGACCGTTGAGGGTCTCAGTGAGGTCGCCCTCGACCTGATGCCACGAGAGCTCGGCCGGCGCGTGGCTGTAGTCGTAGCGCAGGGTGTAGGTGGTCGAACGGCCGAAGGCGGCGGCTCGGAACTCGACCTCAAGACCCCGCCCCTGATCGTCGCGGGTGAGGACGTCGATGCGCTTGAGGTCCGAGACCCAGTCGGCGTAGTGCTCAAAGTCGGCGACCACCCGGTAGGTGGTCTCGGGCGACGCAGCAACCGTGATCGATTCCGTGGCTCGTTGTGACACCGCACCTCCTCCGCTCTCACCTTAGGGCAGTGCCTGTGGGCTCCCAAAGTGGTCAAAGACCGCGAGTTCATTGGAAAGTCGCGCGGCCAAGGCGTTCCAATCGAAGTGTTCGACCGCGTTCGCTCGCGCGGCTCGGCCGAAGGCGAGGCGGCGCTCATCATCCACCAGCAACGTTCGAATCGCCTTCGCGAGGAGATCGTCGCTGCTCGGATCGCCGACGACGAATCCCGTCACGCCGTTCTGCACCGCCTCGTGGCTACCGCCCGATCGACCGGCGATCTGTGCGATGCCCGTCGCCGCCGCTTCGACGAAGACGATGCCGAAACCCTCTTGTTCGAGCCCGAACCATCGACTGCGACAGTCCATCACCATGAGGTCACTTGCGCCGAGCCACTCGGGTAGGACGTCGTCGGGCACTCGACCGAGGAAGACCACGGGCGCGCCGAGTTTCTGTGCGAGGGCACGCAGCCGCTTCTCGTCACGTCCGGCACCACCGATGGCGACCTGGAGGTTCGGGAACTGACCCTTCAGTCGGGTGGCGGCACGAATCAAGGTGTCCATTCCCTTTCGCGGCACCAAACGCGAGTAGGAACTGACGAGGAACGCGCTCTCGCTCAGCCCCAGCGACGTACGGACCTCGCCACGGCTCGGGGGCGCGAGCGGGGTGAATCGCCACGTGTCGACGCCCGGCGGCACCTGGATGATCGGCGGCGCGTACTCAGCGATGATGCGGCGCACCTCGGACTCGGGGTACGTGCCGGCACAGATCACGACCGCGGCGTGGCGCAGCACGTAGCGGATCGTCGAGGCGACGATCGGAATGCGGCCGGGCACCGTGACCTCCGATCCGTGAACGACGACGCCGTAGGGAACGGAGAGCCTCGGGCCGAGCAGCCCGAGCGGCCACGCGGGATCGATCAGGACCAGATCGGGCTGGTGTCGCTTGATCGCCGATTCGATGAAGCGTTTCGCCCGCCAGGTCGGCACGAAGAGCGTCTTCTTCGGAATGCGTTCGATCACGAGCTCGGAGGCGGCGTCGAAGGCCTCGGCCCCCGGCGCCGACGACGCGGTCAACACGACCGCACGGTCCGGCTCGAGGCGCCGCCACAGTTCATGGAGATAGACCTGGATGCCGCCCGTTTTTGGCGGGTAATCGTTGGTCACCAGCAAGTGCCGAGGCATGCGAACAACCTAGTCAACGGCCCAAAGGCGAGCGTCACTCCGTGATCGTCGAACGGTGCTGAAACTTCAGGCGCGGCATCATGCCCTGCGACGTGAAGAGTTGGACGACGTCGGCCTCTTCGGCGGTCATCACCAGTTCGTCGGGCTCTTCGCCGAGGACGAAACTGACGAGGCAGTCCGCGCAGTCTGGCGTGCCGCGTCGCACGCAGTCGTGACAACTAATGGAAAGTTCGATCTCGCTATTCATCGTGGCACCCTTCAGTTGCAACCACTTTGCACGGTGCCTGTGACACGAACTCAGAGAAACGGTGCGATCTCCGCAGCCACTTGCGAAGGTCCAAAGAGCACGCCTTCGGTCACCACCCGTCCGTTGAGGGGATCGACCAGCACGTAGAACGGTGCGGATCGCACGTCGAGGAGTCGAAACGCGTCGCGGGAGACGAAGACCGGACGTCGCGCGTCGCGCCACTCTGAGGCCTCGTCATCGGCAGCGCTCACCACGAGTATCGGCACGTGGAGTCCATCGAGGTCCGCGTTGACGAACTCTCGACACCCGTCGCAGTTCGACTTGACCGCCACCACCAGCGTCAGGTCCGTGAGATCCAGAACCGTTTCATCGCCACCGGACCAGTGACCGCGCAGCGCACTCGGGGCGCCGCGTTCGCGAGGTCGGTCGAATGACCGGGCGTTGAACTCAGACGTCACTTGATTCGATGAGGGGCTCGACCGCACGGCCGTGTCCGCACCATCGACACGTCACCGAGTCCACGTTCTTCGAAATGATCTCGGGTTCTTCGACCGAGAGTTCACCGCCGACGGTGAAGTGATGGAACGACCGGATTGACGTGGTCTCGACGACGTCGAATCGGGTCAGATTCCCACACGCGGTGCATCGGTAGCGAGTTGTCACAGTGTCACGGTACTTGGAGATTTCCTGGCTCATTCAATGAAGCGGTCGCCGCGATGCCGCCGGGGTCGGACCTCATAGTCGAAGGGCTCGGGATCCTCGTACCCAAAGACCGTGTCGAAGGGCACCGGGTCGACCTGGTTGTTCGCCCGCTCGGCCTCGATGAGGCGAACGAGCGCGCCCGGATGGCGAAGCTTGCCGATCAGCACCGAGCCCGCGTTGGTCTCGAGAATGACGACGCCACGCCTCGTGAGGCGCTCGGCCACTCGCTGATCGACCCGCAGCGCGATGACATCGCGCAGGTCGACCGTGCTGCGTTGATGGTGCAGCACGCCGCCTTCGACGACGATGCGTTCGTTCGTCACGTGCACCTTGTGCGAGCGCCAGCGCCAGGTCCTCGTCAGCGCCACGAGCATGAACGGTCCGGCGAGAATCAGACCAAAGAGCATCTCGTGTTGGTGGATGAAGTGCACGTGTTTCGCGCCGTAGATGATCAGCGCGATCATGATGACCGTGACGAGTGAGGGACGAACCGTGCCGCGGGCAACGGGCGTCACCGAGATGATCTTCACCTCGCCCTCGCGCAAGATCATTCGTGGAGCCACACTTCAAGCGTAAAGACTCCGACGCGAGATGTCACAGCATTCGCCGGTGAATGGCGTGTGAATTCCTCTCAGACGTTGCGCATTTGATGGGCGGCCATGTCGAAATACTCCGTCAGTTCCTTCAGTTGCTCGTCACTCACGCGACCTCGTTCGGACGCCAACGCCGTCGTCATCGCGGCGAGCCAGGCGTCGCGAGCGGCGCGATTGATACGAAACGTAGCGTGTCGCATCCGCAGTCGCGGATGTCCCCGCGCTTCGGAGTATGTCCTCGGTCCGCCCCAGTACTGCTCCAAGAACATCTCGAAATGGTGTTTCGATTCAGCGAGGTCATCCGGGTACATGGGTCGAAGGAGCTCGTCCTTCTCGACCTCGGCGTAGAAGTTCTCGACCAATCGCACGAAGAACTCGTGACCACCGACCTGGTCGTAGAACGTCGCCTCCTCCACGCCTTCACGTTAACGGCGCCATCGGGCAACCAAGGTCTGACGAGAGCCGTGCGCCACCGCTTGCGTAGTGGAACAGCGACCGTCCACAAGGGTCCGCAGTCGCGTCAACTCCTGTGAGCGTTAGCTCAACGCGTCAGAGTCCGATGCGTCGGGTCCACCCATCAGGTCATCGTCCGTGGTGTCGCCACCACCGATGGCGTCGGAGTCCGTGCTGTCAGCACCACCAACTGATTCTTCGTCGACCGTGTCGTCCGCGTCGACGGCGTCCCCATCAACGCTGTCAGAACTTCCCATCGAGTCACTCATCGTTCTTCCCCCTCACTTGTTCCAACCTCTGTATAGGTCAGGAAGTGTCCCCGGTCAAGAGGTCCGAAACTCCACACAACTTTGAAGGCGCTGAGCATCCGTGGCTGACTTACGATTGCGAGCGACGAAGAATGACTGAATGTGAGAATCGATGATCAAATTGATTGCCGCGATGGACACTCACCGTGGGATCGCAAACGACCAGGGCATCCCATGGCAGGGCAAGATCCCCACCGATACGAAGCGGTTCCACGACGTGACCGCCAACGGATTGATCGTGATGGGCTACGGCACATACCTGGAGTACGACAGACCGCTGCACGATCGAGAGAACTTCGTGGTCGCGCGTCCCGACACCGGATCGTTGCGAACGGGATTCACGGTAATCCCTGATGTGGACGAGTTTTTCAAGGAGCACGCCGACGAGTTGGTGTGGGTCATTGGTGGCGCTGCACTCTTCAACGCTTCGTTGGCACGCGCCGACGAGTTAGTGCTGACGCAACTGGACGCAGACTTTCAGTGCACGAAGTTCTTCCCAGAGTTCACCGACACCTTCGAGTTGGAAGACGACGATGGACCGTACGTGGAGAACGGTCTCCGATTTCACTTCGCGACGTGGCGGCGATCACGCTCATCTGAGAGCTGACGCACGACGTGCAGAACGGACGCATTTCTCCCTCTACTCATCGACGTCCTCGATGCCGAGTTCCACGGCCGAGGTCGCCAGTTGGACGAGTTCGCCGACGCCGTAGGTCGGCGGCCAACCCGCAAGTCCATCGCTCCATTCCTGCGGGGCCGCGCTGAACCCGTAGCACGCACCGAGCAGATATCCCGCGATCGCGGCCACCGTGTCCGTGTCGTCGCCGATCGAGACGGCCCGGCGCAGACCCGCAACGAAGTGGTCATCGGCGCGGCGAGTGGCATGGATGGCCGACCACGCCGCCTGCAGCGCCACGACGACGTGACCGTTTGGTGAGAAATCGCGAGGATCCTTCGTTTCGGCCTCAGTGATCTTGTCGGACCAGAACCGCCGTCGAGACTCGTCGATGAGGTGCAGTCCTGCCCGCGGACCTTCGATCGTGCCGGTGGCAATCGCTCTGTCGATCGCGATGGTCCACAGGACGCACGCGGCGACGGCGTCGGGATGCGGGTGCGTGAGTTCGGACATCAGGGTTGCGGCCTCAACCAGTTGCTCGTCATCACCACGATGTACCAGGGCAACTGGGCCCGTGCGCATGAGTGAACCGTTGCCCGCCGCATCCGGATTCAGGACCTGCTCCCGAGCAGCCGCTTCCTTCAGATGTCCTCCCGACGCAGCCCGTGACAAGACATTTCCCGAGTGGTTACCGACATCACGCGGCCCTGAGTCAAACCACTCTAAGAAGCGCGCTCCCACCGCGGCTACAGCGGCCGGCGACGTGAGCGTTCCCATGCGCGCCGCGACTTCGAGAATGGCGATCGCCATTGCTGTGTCATCGGTCCAGTGGCCGGCTGGTTCTCTGGTCAACGTGCCGCGAAGCATCGTGACCTCGGACGGCTCAGGAGCCGCAGAGAACTCGTATCCAGCGCCCAGCGCGTCCCCAATCGCCCCTCCAACGACGGTTCCCACGGCACGATCGAGAAGAAGGGATCCGGGTCGACTGACGTTCATCAATTCATCCTGCCTCAAACCGTGGAGTGATCGACACCGAGGTGTGAGAGTTGACGTGGCCTAGACTGCATCGGGTCTCAAGCGAGACACGCGGGTGTAGCTCAATGGTAGAGCTCCAGCCTTCCAAGCTGGCCATGCGGGTTCGATTCCCGTCACCCGCTCTCAGGCTTCTCGTTGAGAGTGCAATGGTTTCAACGACTTTTGAATGACCACGAGTGACCACGAGTGACCACGAGAGACCGCTGTGAAGTGCCCATAGGTGCCCAAACTAAATTCTGGAGTGCCCATAGGTGCCCAAACGTGAGTTCCGGACGAGCTAGTTCGGCATCCAAAAACGGCGAGACAGAGCGTGTGAAAGGAGAAATTTTGAAACGGACTCACGAAGTGGGTTGTTCACCAATCGGCTTGGCGATTTCACCCAGTGCGTCAGCAATGATTCGATCGCGATCTTTGGTCGCGTGCTGGTAGCGCATCGCGGCTACTGACGACGAGTGTCCAGCGCGATGCATGAGTTCGACCGTCGTCGCACCTGTCGCTGCTGCCAGTGTCAAGCCCGTGTGTCGTAGGTCATGCAGGCGCAGGTCTGTTCGACCGACCTTCGTGCGTGCGCGCTGCCAAGCAACCTGTAAAACGTTCCCGGTCAACGGTACGCCGGTGATGCCCATGAAAACTAGGGCGTCCGCTTCCGGACTAGTGAAACGGTCGAGGTGATCCCGGAGTCTCGCAATCAGGAATCCTGGAACGGCAATTGTACGCCGCCCGGCATCGGACTTTGGCTCTTTGACGAGGGATTTTCCATGCATAGTGATGGTTCGACTCTGTTCAACTCTGAGCGAGCCATTGGTGAGGTCGATGTCCTTTCGCCGGAGGCCGAGCAGCTCCGCGCGACGAAGTTGACACCACGCCGCGAGCAACACGATGAGACGAAGATGTTCCGGCATCGCTGCTTCCAGAGCCTCAACCTCCTGAACGGTCGCCACTGGGCGCTCAGCAGGTCGCTCCACTCCCCCTCCAGCGACTTTGCACGGAGACGAAACGAGGAATCCATCGGTCACCGCGGTTCTCATGATCGAAGAAAGGAGTCGATATGCCTTGGCTGCGGTCGAAGGATGGTCCCGAGCAAGACTTGAGTGCCAACTACGAATCTTCGACGGCGCCAGACCGATCAGGGTTGCGTTTCCGAGGGTGGGAATGATGTGGCTCTCGAGGAGATAGGTGTAGAGCTCCTTCGTGCGAAAGGCGAGATCGTTGCGTTGGTCGAGCCACTCTTCGGCGTACACGCGAAGCGTCATCTTGCCAGCGCGAGGATCGATCCACACTCCGCGGCGAAGATCCGATTCAATCGTTGCAAGACACGCGAGTGCATCGGCCTTAAATGTGTACGCCCCCGCCGAGTACATGCGACCTTCGACGCGATAGACGACCTGCCATCGTCCTGATGACCGCTTACGAACCGTTCCGAAGTGTCGCCTCGACGTCATCGCACCGTCATCGACTCGTGATCTCTATTGGGCACCACATTCCAACGGTCGCGCACAATCGCTGCAATCTGTCCTCTCGGTGCGATTTGAGCGGGAAGTTCGTCAGCCCGAAGGCTCTTCGGGCTTCGAGCGTTCCCTTGCGCGGGCCTCGGCCTTGAGCTCTCGCTCGAACGTGAAGAAGAGCTCGGCGAGCTGGGTCGCGCGAGGATCGTCGTAGCCACGACCTTCGAAGTGAAATGTGCCTTCGACGGGGTCGCCGTCCCTTTCGCCGGCCATGTACTCCGTTCGAGCGCTGCGGAGGGCTGCGAAGGTAGTCGAGAACGCCCTCGACTTCGTAATCAATTGCCCCGTGAATCCGAAGGTATGGGCGTGTTCCTTGAGCCGGAACGATTCGTACTTCACATCACCGCCCAAATCCCAAGCGGTGAGGGCCAGACGTCTCAAATGGGGATCGTCGACGAGTGTCACGATTTGACGTCGCGAGCGAAACCGTCGCGCCAATTCCTTAGAGCCGTCTGTAGTTTTCGCCGCGTACTTGGCAACGTAGGCGGCCACCTTGACGGCCTCCTCCTCTCGACCCGCAAGGTCTTGGATGTCGTAGATGCGGCCCCACCGAACCGCCCGTCCGTCAACATCGGGCGCCTGCGCTCTTTCGATCGACGTGCGAACAACCCGTTGGAGCAGTTCCACTGTCGCCCACGTTGGGGGTTCAACATCAATCGATTCGGGGCCGTCCAAGCGCAGCACACAGTGGAAGTGCGCCAGACCACGACGCTGCACCTCGGCCACCTTCAAATAGTGCAATTGAGCGACCGTGCCCAAATTCGGTTGCCCGACGCCTCCCTCTGCGGCCAACAATCGACGAATTAGTTGGATGGTGTTATTCCACAACCGTGACGCGTGCGCGTTCCACAAGACGGCGCTTCGATAGTTGAAGCACTTCTCACACAGTGGTCGACCAAGTTCGGCATCATTCTCCGTATGTCGCCGTGAGCACGAGATGGGCCGGCTGTGGACGCAACGGGACTTCGAAGATCGGGACCGCGCGACACAGTTGCCACTGTCTCGAATCGTGTGGACAGCGCCGAATGACGGAGCCGTCAACGTGACGAAGAGTCGCGGATGCGTTCCGACGACGACGGGCGTGCCTTTGCCACCAACGAGTCCGGTGGACACGAGAATCCAGGCGTCAGCTCTGTAGAGGTACGAGCACGCTGGACAGATAACTTCACGCCTGTCTTTGCACGCGACCTTTAAATCGCGTTCTGAAACCTCGCCAGTTGCAGTATTAATGATCTCACCACGAAGGCGAATCGGATGTGAACAGTTGCTCGAGCTTTGGAGTTCTCGAACCAACTTCGCAGCTTCCTCAGCGTTCACAATCGATGCGACGCAGTATCGAGATCCGCATCGTGCGACCGATCACCGCCGACTGAATTGGTCTCCAACCGATCGGCCGCAGCACGCTTTCGCACTTCATTTTCTGATAATTCCATTGAGTCCCCATTTCGAAGCGATCGATTCTCGCCCTACTCAAAGGTTTGAATCGGCCTGGGAATTCCGGAGGCTCTCCCGCTTGGGAGAGAGGATGGAATCATGGAAAAGAAGCGAACTGGATATAAGAGGTATCCGTCTGAGTTGAAGGAACGTGCCGTGCGCATGGTCCTTGATCTTCAGCGGTCGGATCCCGGCGACAAAAGTGTCATCTCGAGGGTGGCTCGACAACTCGGGGTGGGTGAAGAGTCGCTGCGCGTTTGGGTGAAGCGAGCCCAGATCGACGCGGGTGCTCGGCCGGGCCTCACTACCGAGGAGCGTGAGGAGCTGAAGCGGCTGCGCAAAGAAAACTTCGAGTTGCAGCGGGCGAACGACATCTTGCAAGCCGCGGCAACTTTCTTCGGGGCGGAGCTCGACCGCCGACAGAAGAGGTAGTTACCTTCATCGACGCCCACCGGGACTTGGAGACCCGTGGGCGTCGTTGGGGAGTCGAGCCGATCTGCGCCCAACTGCAGGTCGCCCCCTCCACCTACTACGACACCAAGTCACGGCCCGCGTCGGCGCGCCACGTGCGCGACGAAGAACTCGGTCCCGCCCTCGAGGCCCTCTGGAAGAAGAACTACTCTGTCTACGGACGACGCAAACTCACCAAGGCCGCGAAGCGTCGCGGGCTCGACTGTGGTCGCGACCAGGTCGAGCGGCTCATGAAACGCCAAGGTATTCGCGGGGCGTCACGTGCGAAGAAGCGCTTCACCACCCACGCCGACAAGAACAACCTGCGTGCCCCCGATCTGGTGCAGCGCAGCTTCGTCGCCTCTCGTCCCAACGAGTTATGGGTCGCCGACTTCACTTACTGCTCGACGTGGAGCGGGGTGGTCTACGTGGCCTTCATCATCGACGTGTTCTCCCGGCGACTCGTTGGTTGGAAAGCGAGTCGCACCATGACCGCGTCACTCGTCGTCGACGCGCTCAACATGGCCGCCTGGACGAGGCACACGAAACTCGACGGACTTATTTGTCACACGGACGCGGGATCGCAATACACGAGTATTTCCTACACCGACCGCATCGACGAGCTCGGCGTCTCTGCGTCAATCGGCACCGTCGGCGATTCGTTTGATAACGCGATGGCCGAATCGGTCATGGGCATCTTCAAGACCGAGCTGCATCGCAATCCTGCAGTGCTCGCGGACAACGGTGGGCACTGGCGAGGACTTGACGACCTCGAGGTCGCCACGTGCGCGTGGGTGTCGTGGTTCAACGAAGAGCGACTCCATGGCGAGCTCGACGACAGCACGCCGGCCGAGGTCGAGGAGGAGTACTCTCTGTCAGATCAAGCCAAGGTGGCGTGAGATTTCCAAGTTCGGAAGTCTCCAGGAAACCCAGG